>NZ_JAFCJM010000019.1 GCF_018130955.1 Bradyrhizobium liaoningense | reverse complement strand
ATTTGCTGGCAAATTAATCAGCAAAGCATCTCACGTTCGAACATGATCTAGGAAGGCGGCCCTCACCGGGTGCTTACGGTGAGTCTAGCCATCATTCGCCTGCCTCGCGAACCGGTCTCACGCGTGAGGGCCAACGAACCGACACACACACGCGCCCTTGGCAAACGCTTTGAATGCAGAATCGCCTGACCATTCGAAAAGGTTCTCGCCTCTTCAAGCCTCCCAGCTTATGCCATGGAGGCCCCAATTGGAGCCGAAAGCTATGCAACAAGGAATAACTTGCGGCTTGGGCTGCTCCCCACGACTGGCGGCGGTGCCTTTCGTCTCCATTCCCAGAGACAGGCAATGTGAAGGTGCCTCGATCGGTTGCCCCCGCCGCGGCTTACTCTCGCCACTAGACGGAAAGCTGTGCCAACGGCGCCTCGGTTCAACGGTTGCGTACCAATTTCGGATTATGTCGCCGCACGTTGGGGCAACGTGCTGGGATGCACCACAAGCCACTTTCCACATTGGACTCAAAAGCTGATCAGTTCAGACCGAACCTAAGCGCAACCAAGACCCAATGCTGAGCCCAGCTGATCGCAACATCAACCACAATCCAACCATCTGAACTATGGCGAACCAACTAGGTCAGCTCGTGCTCGCGGAGATACTCGCTTAGATCGGGATGGCGTCAAGTCAACACACGCTACCGGCTGTATGTGCAGCTAAGCGCTTGCACGAATCAAGCTGCCTTAAACTGAGCCCTCAGTAAGCGCGACGAAGCACTGGCCCCATCGGCGCGCAGACGCGGTCCAGGTACCAGCCATAGGGCGTCTCAACCCGAACGACCGGGCATCGGCGCCACGGCACATAACGGTAGGGGTAGGGCTGGGCCCAGAAAGTGACCGGCGTCGCCCCGCTCTCGCTGGCAAGAAGTGCCGCCGTCCCGGGCATCTGCATGCCGGCGTTTGCACCACCCACCGCGCAGAAGGAAGCGGCCATCACCAAAACGCCGAGCCGTGCAACCGTCTTGAACATTCGTAAAGCTCCCTTGCCCCAGACCGGGAACCATCCTCGTCGAGCCGCGCAAGTTCCAAGCTTGGTGCGTCCCTGGCAGAAGGAGATTCCGTGAATCGCCCTAGAAACGGCCTAAAACAGCTTGGCCAGACTACCAACTCCGGAGGCACGAACGCAACCGATCCGGAGCCCGGATTTTGGAATTGGGGCGATATGGCACGCAAGTGTGGCTTCCGGGCCCCTAGTTCTCCCCGTTCCACGCCCCTGGTGCGGTAAGATCGGGAGAACGACGGTAAGCGTCGCGAAGGAATTGGTAGTTGACCGTTTGGGCGAGGGGCACCTCCTCTTCGCCCAGATTCGCGAAGATTAGGATATCACGAAGGGTCCGCCACCGGCTTTCGTCGTAATCCGCGATCCGACCGCCAATCGGCAGGACGAGGCTCCGCTGTTGCTCCAGCTCGAATCTCAAGCGCTCGGATTTCAGCTTGCCGGGGTCAAGACCTACGAGAACAGGCACGCTGCGTGCATAGTCCGTATAGACGAACTGCCAGCCTCGGATGAGGCCCTGGAGAACGTCGGCTATAATAGACGGTCGATCACGGATGAGATCGTTGCTGGCGAAATACACCAGCCCTGGGACGTGAATGCCGTATTCCTGCGGCTTGATGACGTTGAGCCGGACGTAGCCAGGGCCAGAAGGATTCGGCTGGTCATTAATGGCCGCAATGATTGCATCCACTTCGCCGGCACGAAGCGCATCGAAGCTGTCGCGATCGGCCAGCTTTGTAATCTGGCTGCGCGGCAACCCGAGCTGGGCCATCATCGCATCGAAGACCACATCCCCCTCGGCACCCTTTTGGTAGCCGACACGCCTGCCGATCAGATCGGCCGGTCGGCGCAGCCCGGAGCTTTCCAGGGTAAATATGCCGATAGAGGTATCCAGGAAGCTTGCCCCGAAAGCGGTCACGGGTACGCCACGCCAAGTCGCCAGCAAAAACTTCTGGCCACTTGTTACGCCGATGGCATGTTCCCGCGCGACCGTCTCGACGAAGGTGGGGTCATTCGGATGGGGATGGAACGTGATCGGGGTCGCGAAAAACCCCTGCTTGGACGCGGCCAACTCGCCGGCAAAGCGCGAGCCGTGTGGTCCATCTAATAGGACGCTCGCTTGGACGGGGACTGCCGCCGCCTGCCGATGCGGCGCCGAATCGGGGCGCAGCACAATGATGGCCGCGCCCAGCATGGCAACCGCGGCAAGGCCCATCGCCATGAAAAGACTGGACTTTCGTCGGACCCGGCGCCGCGCCTGACGCACGGAGAGAACCTCCCAAATGAATCGTGGAACTAATATATCGGCGAAGGTAAAAGATGCGCTAGTATCCACCTGCTGGGGTAAGGTTACCTTTTCCTTTGCCTTGTGTTGATTGCGATTTGGGCTGATAGCTCGGCCCATTGGAATACTGAATTGATATTTGTGGGCTTGGGTACGATGACGATTTTGTCGGCTCGACCGGCGGTAGCTACTGATCCTGCAGCGGAAATTCGCGCCCTGGGGGCGGATTCTGCTACATCTCAAAGTTTAGCGCCTAGATGGATGCGACCTATAGTCGTAGAACGCATCATCATCTATGTCGATATTGCGCTTGTCATCATCAGCGCCATCGGCTGCGCTGTCGGCTACCACCTTGCGACCGCCAGCGCAGTCGGAAAGGTGGTCATCTATGCCGCGGCGAGCACGCTGGTCGCGATTAATTTCGCGTTGCTGATAACGGTCCAGGATGGCTATCGCCTGAAGACCATTACCAACCTGCCACGCACCTTCCGCATGACGCTCGCGACCTGGACAGGCGTCTTCTGCGCTCTGCTGGCGATCGCCTTCACCATGAAGGTCAGCAACGAATTTTCTCGCGCCTGGACGATTTCGTTCTACCTCGTCGGCCTTTCTGTGCTGCTGATCTGGAAGGCGGTCGTCGCGCGCTGGACGTCGCATGCGCTGCGCACCGGTGCCTTTGCCAACAGCCGCGCGATCATGATCGCCGAATTTGGCCTGCCGGCGTCCTCCCACGCGATGATCGATATCGCGCAGCACGGCTACCGGCTGATGCGAATCATGGAGATCCGCTCGAAGGAGCTCGCTTCACCGCTGTTACTCTCGACCATGGCGCCGCGCTTGGACGAGCTGATCGCCTACGCTAGGGAGAACCGGATCGAGCACGTCTTCCTGCTGATGAGCTGGAGCCGGCAGCACGCGATCGACAGCATTCTGGACGCGCTGAAAATCCTGCCCATTCCGGTGCATCTGGTGCCCGATGTGCATGCCGCGCGTTTCCTGCGCTATCCGCTGCAAAGCACCGGCAACACCTGGACGGTGGAGCTGCGGCGCGCTCCGCTGTCCTGGAAGGAGCGCGCGCTCAAGCGCATCTTCGATCTGGCAGGCGCGAGCCTTGCACTGATCGTGTTCGCGCCCGTGATGCTGGCGACCGCAGTCCTGATCAAACTGACCTCGAAGGGCCCCGTGTTCTTCCGCCAGACCCGCAATGGCTTCAACGGGGCCGCTTTCAAAATCTTCAAGTTCCGCACCATGCGCGTGCTCGAGGACGGCCCGACGATCCGGCAGGCCGAGAAAAACGACCCGCGCGTCACTCGCACCGGCAAATGGCTGCGCAAGACTTCAATCGACGAACTGCCGCAGCTGTTTAACGTGCTGAAGGGCGACATGTCGCTGGTCGGCCCCCGCCCGCATGCGGCCGCCCACAACACCGAATATGAGCAGATCATCGGCAACTACGCTTTCCGCCACCATATGAAGCCCGGCATCACCGGCTGGGCCCAAGTTAATGGTTACCGCGGAGAAATAAGCGCGCTCGAGCTGATGCAAAAGAGAGTCGAGCTCGACATCTGGTATATCAATAACTGGGCCGTCAGACTTGATCTTAAGATCCTACTTCTGACGGCAGTTACAAGCTTACGCGATCCAAACGCATACTGAAAAGCAATAGAGGCTGCGGCTGAGGGGCCAATGGAAAAAAGCATTCTAGTCTTTGGTGGCTCCGGTTTCGTCGGAACGCATCTGCTACGTAGGTTACAACAGACCGCCACAGCCAGAATTGTGAGCGTCGATTTACGGACGCCTACCGCACCTGTTTCTGGCGTGGAATACAAGATCGGTGATGTGCGCGACCTCAGCAACTTTGATGCGCAAGACGAGATCGCAACCATCTACAATCTTGCCGCGGTACACCGCACACCTGGGCATCCCGACCACGAGTACTATGAGACCAACGTCGGAGGAGCCATTGAGATCGCGGCACTGGCCAGACGCAAGCATGTGCCGCAAATCGTCTTCACGAGCTCGATTTCCGTTTATGGCCCTGGTGAAGATATCAAGCTGGAAGATACCCCTCCTGCGCCGAGCTCTAGTTACGGCAGATCGAAGTTCCTGGCCGAACAGGTGTTTCGAGGATGGATGACAGAGAACGAGGATCGAAAGTTAGTCATCAGCCGACCAGCGGTCGTTTTCGGGGCAGGAGAAAACGGGAACTTTACCCGGCTAGCAACTTTACTGCAGAAGGGCTTCTTTGTTTATCCGGGCCGACGCGACACGATCAAGGGCTGCTTCTATGTCGAGGATCTGATCAAAGCCATCGAATTTGCCCGATCGTGTCCGGAACGTTTCGTCTTGTTCAACGCGTGTTACCCGGATCGCTATACGATTGAGGACATTGTTACGGCGTTTCGGACGACTTACTTCCCCAATGCGAAAGAGCTTTTGCTTCCTCAATCTGCGGTGAAAGCTACAGCAGCTGTTCTCAGGCCGTTCTCAGCGGTCGGCCTTGGTATTCATCCTGATCGCGTCATGAAGCTCGTCAAGTCTACCAACGTCGTCCCTGGTTGGCTGCTGTCCAAAGATCAAGCGCCACTCGGGCAGCTGCAATCGGCCTTACTGCGTTGGCGGAACGATTCATCCGGATGCTTCACGTAACGCTCATACCTATTACTAGCTGAATTGCGCCTCTGACCCCGACCAAAGACTGCCGCTTGCCTTTGGTAATGAAAAACCGAAATACCATAATATATAAGACACCAGTTCTGTGACGTTGATTGCCTCTCGTTTTGGTATTTTGCCCGCAGAAGAGAATTCCTGAAATCCAACCATCGTTGGATGAAAAACGTGGCGATAGGCCCATGCTCGATATTGACGGCCACCGACTTGATTTCCTGACGATGAATGAAAGTCGTCACAGCTTGAGTCTCGAAGAGCGCGATCTGAAAATGCGGCCGGTTAGGCACGTGTTGCTACTCGCATCGCAGTATGCGCTTGCTTACAGAGGCCTACGATGCTTTCACGCAGCAGGCTTTCGGGTGAGCGTCATGGGGACGAAACGGTCGAAACCGCTGTCAAGGTCCCGTTTCATCGAAGCCTTCGTTCTGGCGAAAAATGAATTTGTAGCAACAACTTCCGAACTGCTTGTTGGCGAAATCAATGACACTGTCGCACGTCTCGGCGTGGATATGGTCGCGGCTGCGGATACGCCCGCTCTTAAGGCACTGATTGCCAACAAGGCCGCCTTGGAGGCCAGGTGTTTTCCTTGTCCCGAAGCATCCCAGCATGGGATCTTGGACAACAAGGGCGCCTTCCGGGCCTTGTGCCAAGCTGAAGGCGTTCGGATCCCCCGCGGGTTCGTCGTCGAAGACGCCGGATCGATCGTCCCGGAAATCGAAAATTGTCAGATGGAATGGCCTGTGATGCTGAAGCCTCTTGCGATGGAGGGAGGCCGCGGCGTGGTTAGGGTCGAGAAAGGCAAGATCGACAGCGCGCTGGAATCCCTGGCCTACGGGACCGTACTGGTTGAGGAATTTGTCCCGGGCACAGATGTCGGAATTAGCGTGTACTGCGAAGCGGGCGAAATCAAAGCGTCGGTTTGTCATCGCCTGGAAGCAGGAATTTACAGGGTCTTGCCGATTCCAGAATTGGAAAACGCGGTAAGCCGAATATTGAAAAAATTGAACTGTAGTGGAATCTACAATTTCGATGCAAGACTTGAGGAAGACGGCAGGACTTTCTTGCTGGAATGCAACCCGAGATTCTACAATAAAATGTGTCTGACTTTACTGGCTGGGCTGAATCTGCCGGAGTTTGCCGTGTCAGCGCAGCATCTGCCGGGGACGCCGGCAAGGACTGTAGCCTACACGCCCGATGCGATTGTCTCTGCCGTGTTGACCTCCGGACGCATTCCACGCGGAGCCGCGGCCGACGCAAAATTCTGGATGAGCGATCCGGTGATGCTTTTGTATGAGATGCTTCGCATACCGGAAGAGCTGCGATCAGACACGTCAGGGTACCCCGTTTTCCTCGTAAGCCGGGCGGCCGCACTTTTGCGCAGGTCGCGCAATTCGACGAATTCCCCGACTAAACTCGGCCAATGGTGAGCGCACATCAGTTCCAAAGCGCGACTCGATAGTTTGGACGCGAGGCCAAGGCGAGCAGTTCGCGACCGAAGCTCGGGAGGCCGAGCCAGCAACTTCCTGACGCCACGATCCTCCGTTCGCCCTGTCTGGCTTGGGGGCGCACGGCCGATCGCCGAACAAGTGTCAGATGAAGCTGAAGTCGGCCGCATGAAGGTTCGACAACGCGACGTTGTTCAAGGTCAGAACGTCCGCCTTGTCGACGGTAATGACCACGTTGGCTCCCACCTGACGGGCGTCGGCTAACAGGTGGGCGAAGTCCGGCACCATCTCGTGGCTGAAGGCGATGTGGTCACCCTGCGTTATGGCGGTGCCTGGAGTGAAGTCGTAGATCACCTCCTTACCGAAGCCCGCATTGAAGACGAAAGTGTCTGAGCCGGCACCGCCGGTCAGTTTGTCCCCGCTACGGCCGATGAGCACGTCGGCGCCCGCTCCGCCATTCAGAGCCTGGCTGACCTGGTTAGAGTAGAGGGTAACGCCAGGAGCGCTCGCTGTATTGCCGGCTGCGTCGGTCGCGGTCTGTGTCAGGCTGTGTACGGCCGACTTCGACAGCTGGCTTGTCAAGCTCCACGAGCCGGCCGAGGAGAACGTCGTCCCTATCAGCTTGCCATTGTCGTACACTGAAACGCTCGAATCGGTTGTGCTGATGCCGCTGATCGTGACTGAGTTCGAACCGGTCTGCACCACGTTAACGACACCCGGGACCGGCGCAACGGTATCGACCGTGAAGTCGAGAGGGGCGCTGGCCGTGCTCGTTTGGCCGGGGCCGGATCCATTCGAGGCGACGGCCGTCACGTGGTGAGAACCGTCCGCCAATGCGCCCAGGACAAAGCTCCAGCCTCCGTTGGCATCCGCAGCGATCGAACCCAAGGCGAGTGAATTGTCATAAACTGTCACCACGACGCCAGCCTCGGCAGTCCCGGTGATCGCGTGTTGCGCCGTGTTGTGCGCCGCGTTGACGTATCCGTTCACGATGCTGGGATCAGTCAGCGCCTGGGGCGCCGCCGGCGGAGTGGGCTGTATCGTGCTAGATTGCTCGATCTCGATGATGATCGGATCGGCCGACAAGCCAACCGTGACGCTGCTAGCGTTCGAAACGGTCTGAATGGCGGTAGTCCCTTTAATGGGGTCGAAAATCTTGATGCTTGAAGCCGCACTGGGCAAACTGATCGTCACTTCCGATGTTGGCGGCGTCACGACGCTGGTGCCGTTGTAAAGTGTGGCATTGCCATTCCAGAGAACGATATCGAAGGCACCGCTCGACTTTTCCAGCAGCATCGACGACGCGGTGCTCGGCAAACCGGTTATGTTGTAGGCAAGAGTTCCGGGTGATGTGAGTGGCGTACCCTTGTCTTGGAGGATATGCGTCAGGTTGCTAATGTCTACCGCGGCCGGCTTCGGGGTCCCGTCGGCGTTGAATAGGCCGAAGTGCTGTTCTTGGGCACTCGACGCGTTAGGCTCGTCCATCAGCTCATACAGGAACGTGATGGCGGCGCCCGCCTTGTATCCATCCAACAGCGCGTTGGTGTCGATGATGCCCTGGGTGTAGGCATCAGCCACGCCTCCGCCCCAGGTCGACGTGTTAAAACCCGAACTGGAGACGCCGGTTTCGGTGATGTAGACAGGTTTGTCGGGGGCGGACGCCCGAGCGGCTGCGACCCAGGCATTGATACCATCCTGCAATTGCTGGCCGATGCCTCCATAGACATGGACGTTCGAAGCGTCCCCAGATGTCCCAAGGGACGGGATCGCCATTGTGCTGCACTCGGAGGCAGCGATCACGCTGACGCCGGCCATCAGCGGGTCGGCTCGCACGGCCGCCAGCAACGCGGCGGTGTCCGCCAGGCCCCAGCTCAGATTTCCCTTGGAGGAAATTCCGTTGAGATAGTAGGTGTTGGTCGTGTATTCATTCGACCCTTCCAGCGCAATGATGCTGCCGGGCACGGCCATTGCGAGAGCATCTGCGCGCAAAACGTCGGCGACCGCATTCACCTGGCTCGCCTGATCCGCGTAAAAGGAATTTGACTCGAGAAGAACAAAACGGACTCCGGTCTCGGCCAGCGCGATATAAGTCGAAAGCGCATTGGCGGGCGGGATGCCGTCACGGACACTCGAAATGCCAAGATAGGATAACTCGCTCAGGACGTGAGTCGGATCGTACGTCGCAAGGTGGGCGGCAACACCAATCGAATTGATAAAGCTCGCCGTGCTCGTTGCGGAATTGATCGCATAACCCGCAGTGGAAGTTGAACTGGACACCTTTGGCGCTCCTCAAACTGGACGCGCGCACTGTAGGTGGCAGAAGCGGATTTCGGTTTAAGGAAACCGAGCGCTCTTTAATCGATGTGCTTAATTTGACGTTTAACAACCATTCGCCCACGACTGCTCGATTTGCCCTGCCCGGGCGCACCGCTCCTTAATGAAATCGAAAGGCAGTAGGAGCTGTCGGTAACCTTGCCCCAGTCTTAATGCAGTGAGCAGCGCAGAGCAGCCAACCGCGGGCTCGAGATGTTTACGGGCGGCCGTCCGCGCTATCGATGGAGCACTGGAGGATTCGTTTTTGGTCTTCTGCATTGCTTCGAGCCGCGGCGACGGCTTCTTGCGAGAAAGAACCATGAGCTCCCAAGAGATCCAAATAGAGTTGCTTTGTCCGCTCAGCCATTGATTTGGCCGTGTAGTGCGTCCTAAACCGTCGATGGGCGTTTTGAGCGAAGCTTCGCAATTCTTCAGTGCTGGTGGCACGTATCGCATTCGCGATATCCAACGGTCGCAAGCTCCTCAGCAGCCGTCCGGTCGCTCCATCCTCGACAAGCTCCGGAAGCCCTCCTACTGACGAGGAGAAGATCGGAAGGCCCGCTCGCATCGCTTCGATCGCGATCATGGGCAACCCCTCCCAGCGAGAAGGCATCAGGAGCAGATCAGCCGTCGCCAGACTCTCTTCGACCTGCGACCGAGTTCTCCAACCGAGGAGCTCGACATTCTCTGGGACTTCTAGAGCGGTCGTGACATCGGTAACGAAGTCACCCACCGCAAAGCCCTGAGCCAAGTTGCCAAGCTCGGACATGACACCGAGAAATACGTCAAATCCCTTCTGTCGATCGAAACGACCTACGAAGAGAATTTTCATTGGCCTCCGAAGGCCCAGCGCTGAGTTCGCTGGCGGTGTCGTCTCATCCGCGATTCCATTTAGAATCACAGTACATTTCGAAACAGCAATGCCGGCCGAAACAGCCGCGTCGCGTTCGGAGGACGATACGCAAACAACACCATCGCATAGGCGTGACAACGCCGCCTCGAGCCACGCATATAACCGGTTTGCCTTTGAATCCCGCAAGAACGCCCAACCATGGGGACAATAAACGACGGTTGGACGGCGCTTCCGCAAGAACGCAACCGGACGCACGAGAAGTCCAGCAAAGGTGGAATGGATATGAACGATATCGGGCTCGAAGCGTTGAATCAACGCGCTCGCGGCAAAGAGGAATCTGATCATAGACCGCATCGATCGTCCAACGTATGGATACGACTTGATCACGAGCTTTGGATGAGCCAGCTTTGATAGACCCGCGTCATTTACGTCGGGACCGAAGACCACGATTTGAGAAATTGCAGGATCCTTGATCTGCTCGGCGATTAATTCCTGCAAATGCGCAAGCACCCCTCCCATCGGCGCCTCGGTGAAGTGCGCGACCCTTAGGTTGAGATTGTCTGTTTTCGACGTCACCTTGATCGCCCTTTCGCCTGTTTCATCCTGAGAAGGTCTCGCGCAATAACAAAAAATGCAGGGAGTATCAGAAAGGCAAACAGGCCGAAGCTATTTCCCCAGAACAACCCAGATCCACCCCACGCCCCTGCCAAAATGACTTTAGCCAAAAAACAGCATACTCCCGATAAGCTCGCCAGTTTCACCTGCACAGGCAGTAGGGACGGTACGCTCATTAGTGACGTGAGCACCGCGTTTACGGCGAAAACCGGAATCCAGATCGCAACGCCGACGATCAGGTCATTTGGAAGCGATATCGCGCCACGCGTCCAAAGACGCGTGACATCGTCTCCAAAGAGGACAATCATCATCGAGACAGAACCCGCTATGAGCAAGGCTAGTGCAAAGGCGGAGATCAGAATTCCGCCTGCGCTACGGGCGTTTTGTTCCGCCGTTGCGGCTCGGAACTGAGGCCAGAATGGAGTGAGGCCAATCGAAAGTAACGTCTGGACCGCAATCGCCATCTTCTGCGCAACCCCAAATCGAGCCGCCTGCTCCGCATCAAGAAGGTGAAGCGCCAAGACAGAATCGAAGGAAAAGCTGATAGCACTGATCGCGTTTACGAGCAGGAACGGAGAGCCTGATTTCAGTACAGCTGCAAGCTTCCCGGCACTTGCCAGCGAATGACTTGGTTTCAGATCAGGGTACCGCCGAAACAATTGAGCGCCATTTAGACAATGCACGAGTAGCGGCACGGCGCAAAACGAGGCTACCACAGCGACGATGCCTGCATTGAACCAGAGACTGACAATGATCGCGCAAAATATACCTAGAGAGGCGAAGGCATCCCAAAGGCTTTGAATCGCGGTTTCACCGAGGCCAAGTCGGATTTTCCAAATCAGGCTCAGCGGCGCCACGATGCAAAGTGTCAGACACGTCACAAAGAACGCGCTCCAGGTTCCAGCTCCTCGAAAATGAATGAAGCCATTCTCCGTCCCACTTGAGAAGAACGTCAGACATACCACCGTCGCACTCGCGAGCGAGAACAATGAAAGGACCACGAACGCATTCGAAACATATGTTCGCGCGCTAGCGGAAACTCCCTTCGAGACCGCGATGTGATTGACCAGATTCGATCCTATTCCCAAATCGATGAAAGCAAAGGCTCCCATCAAGGAACTCGCGGCGAGCCACACTGCGAATTGCTCGGAGCCCAGGTGACTGAGCAAAATCGGCACCAGAGCCAGCGTCGATCCCATCTGAATGAGCCGAGCCGCCAAAGCAGTCGCGGCACCAAACAATGGGCGCGACCGCAAATTGCTCCAGACCTCCACGGGCCGGTTCACGGGAGCTGCAACCGAATGCAAGGCCATAATACGATCACGGTTCCCAGCCCGCTCATCCGCATCGTGTTCCCACCGCGCGTCGGCCACTTTGTCTCGAATCCCCTACGAAGTCGGTTGCTGTGATACGCTGGTGCCACGCCATTCCCCGTCGATATGCCGATCAGCCGCGCGAGGGCGCGAGATAGGTCTGGCTTGGAATTCGTCGCGCGGATGGTTGGAGGACACCACCAGCAATTTGTCTCACTCGCGCGCTGAAAGAGGCGCCGGCGCCCAGGACGATCCAGATCATGGGGGTTCGAAATGTATCCGTGGTAAGCGCGGTTACGAGAACGTCGGCACAGCTCATGATAATCGGGTATGCGACCACCGGCACATGCCGACCCGAACTCGCGTAGTTCAGCCCCGCACGGCGCACCGAAACCATAAGTGCGATCCAGATTGCCAGCCATCCGAAAAGGCCGATCAAGCCAAGCTCGGCAGCGAGCCTGGTGTAAAGCGAGTAAGTGTTAGGCCAGGGCGCGTCAGTAAACGCGAGGGAAGATTTGACCTCCGAACTGATGTAGCCCCAGTCGGGCATATATGAGGCGGCATTGAAGGCAAACTGACCCAGCCCAACTCCCAGTATCGGGTTCGCCGAGAAAATTCTGATAGACGTAACTTGATAGGCCAAACGTGAGAGATCGGAAACAGAAGTCCCGACGATGGTATCGCGAATGATCTCGTCGAAGCTCGCCGCGTAGAAGACGATCTCCGCAATCATTGCAAACAGCAGTACTCCGGCAATCAACGCCGTCGACTTTGGTACACGTCCATCAGGGGGCAGGAACAGAAATCTCAGTAGACCGAAAGCAACTACGTTGGTTGCCAAGAGCAGCCATCCCGTCCGGGCCTGAGCACCAATGATCAAGACTGTAAAAGCCAAGAGCAAAGCAATATGGAGTGCCTTCCTGATGCCCCGGGTCATGAAGACAGCAGCGAAAAGCCATGGCCATGCAAGTCCGGCAAAATTCCCGAACGATGGAGGCTCGAACGAAACGGTTCGAAGGCGCTTATCCCATCCTTCGACAAATCTCAGATTCAAGGCGCCATCCCACGCTTGAACACTATGGTCCGAACCCGCGTGGAGAAACGAATTCAGAGTTTGATAGAATGGAAAACTGACTCCGGCTCGATCGAGAGCCTCGAGCGAGCCGAAGCCGACACACAGTGCCGCGCTAATACAAATGGGCAGTATGAGGCAGGTATACCATCGCCCCGGAACGACTGCACAGGTCAACAATGCGAGTGCCAAGCCGTAGATTACCACGGTCGCGGAAGTGGCCAATTTCACAACCCCATCGCGATCATGAAACCTCGCGGCGCTGATGTCAGTCGCATTCCAGAGGGCCGAAATCGCTATAACGGCTACGATGGCCGCGCCGGTTCGCCAGATAAGGCTCGCGCCTGGCGGCGCGCCAAGATCACCAGCTACGGTAGCGCCAGCAGCGTTGATTCCATACAGCCCCATGGCCAACGCAAAGAAATAGAAAGAACTCTCGTCCCCGAGCTCTCCGAAAGCTTTGAAACCCGCGATCGCGTCGAAGGGAATCGCAATCACGGCCATCGCGAATACCGGGGCAATCAGTCTAACGCGCATGACGAAGTCCGCCGGCTTCGATCTGGTCACCAACGACGATTGCAGGGTAGTTGCTGAGAACGACGGCCTTTCCGGCTATCGTGACGACGGTGTTTCGAGTGGGGTCGTCTGACCTAAGCCAAGCAACGATCCGATTCGCCCCCTCTTCCTCGAACAACAGAACTTGTACCTGAGGGTCCACAGACTCCAATCGGCGAACGAACCTCATGCTCGTCAATCGCCGAACCAATCCGTCATCCGGCTCAACCTTGAAAATACCCTGCGCCGTCTGAAGTCCGAAATGAGACTCTGGATTGGCGGGCTCGTCCCTCGAGTCCTTCCATTCGTACCAGACCGTTGCCCGAACGCCGCTGGCGACGTTCGCAAGATACGCGCGAGCCAAATATGCTCGCTGGGTTGCACGGCCGACCGCCGACGTGGGATATCCCCATTCAGTGCACAGCATGGGCACGTCACGCCATCGATCGGACAGGCGCTCAAGCAGTGCGCGACTGGCCAGGTTCTCAGTTTCCACGCTCTCCGGATCCGGCCGCTGTCCGCGGCTTATGCGATAACTATGCATACTCAAGCCATCAAGACACCCTGCCGCCTCGGTCTTCGCCAGGGCCCCATAGAGTGCGGGCGCCCGGACCGGCAGGCTGGCAGTCGCCGGCGCAAGCACCATTGCCTTGGGAGCAGCCATCTTGATTGCGCTGCAAGTCATTGCGGCGAGTTGCGCATAAGCATCTGGCTTTGGTTTGGGCGGCCAGAATATTGGCAAGTCCGGTTCATTCCAGACCTCCCACGTAACTGACTCGTCAGCGTACCGCTTCGCGGCTGCGGCAGCGAAGCGGCTGAAGGCCGCGATGGCAGCCTCACTCTCTGGTGGTGCCGCAACTTTCCTTTCTCGCACGCCCGGATCTGCCGGCAATTCCAGCCAGCGGCTATAAAGATGGTTTCCGGTAGCTAGAATCACGACGGAGGAAAGACCCGAATGTCTGACCTTCTCAAAAAACGCGTCCGTCGCTGCCCAGTCGAATTCTCCTGGATTTTTCTCGATCGCTTCCCACGACATACCCCATCGTACAAAGCTGAAGCCAAAATTCCGGATATGTTCCAGGTCAGCAGCGTCAATCTGCCATACCTGCACGTGAACACCCAAGCCGGAGGGGAGGCCTTCGGCCATCGCACCCCGATTCGGTGCCGCCAACTCAACGAGCAGCAGAAGAAGCTGTGCCAGCAGCCGTCTGCCTCTACGCAACGGCTTCCTGCGTGGGGTGAATCGGCTTTTGTAAGGAGTTTCGACCATCGTCTGACGCTCGGCTAGCGACGAATGCTGACAACTTCAAACGATCGACATCCAACCACTGTCTGTGCGCATCAAGCCGCGGTCAACCAACTCGCGACTCGAGCTGTAACGGACGCTTTCGGCGTCTATGAGCGACAGGTTTGGATTTGCTGCCAGGAGTTCACCGTAGCGGCGGTACTCAATTGAGCCGCCGTAGTGTTCTCCGTGCGCAAGGGAGTCCTCTATGCGCTTACCGAAATCTTGGAAGTACTTGAAGTGTAACAGAGCGCCCGTGACCGGCGACAGTCTAACCGCGTTAAGCCTGTGACTGTTTACATATCCGTTTCCCTTCCGCCATTTGACGAGCGGCACCTTATATGCCTGCGTTGCCACGACCGGAGCTATCTGCTTGTGCAAAAATCCGGCCTTGTGAGCGACGGATAAGGCCCGCCTGGCCAATTTTGGCTTGAGACGCGGCCATAGTGCCCGTGTATTCTGATCTCCGAAACAAAGGCGCAGACGCGGCCCACCGATGTGCTCAAAGGGTGGGAAGGCAGACGGGAAACCGTATCGGCGCACCACAACATAGCTGCTGTCGTGGTAAGAGCATGTCGCTCTAAAGTCTTCTCCTTGCCGATAGTTGACCTCGCGAATTGGAAGCGAGCTGTACATGTCGAGGAGCAGAGCGTACACGGCCTCATGACCGGACTGATCCAGCCAATTGCAGAATTGCTGCAGCTCCGTATTTTCGCAACCGGGATAGACAAACAGCTCGTCGGTGTCCGCCAGAATAATCCAATGCGATACGCCATAAGTATCCAGAAGGGAGTTCAGCCAATAGACACCGGCGCGGCTCTTCCCGTATGATCCTTCCGTGTAAAACACGTGACAATCTGGTTGATCGAGGACGAACTGCCCTGAGCCATCCTTGGAGCCATTATCGATTATAAAGAAACGGGATACGCCGAGTTGGCGATAATAGTTGAGAAAGTAGGGTAGGCGTAACATTTCATCGCGCAGCACCGCGAAGACACGGATTTCACTCTTATTGTCGGGTATGTTTCTTCGGTCTTGCCGAACGAGTTCAGGATGGAGCGTATTCATATGATCTCGTGAAAATCGTTAGCTGTGGGGCTGAGGAACCGCTAGGCAAATCATCTGCTGTTCCAGTTGTGATCGTACAAGCGCCACCCGATCGTTGAGCGCGCGCACAGTGTGAAGGCGAGAATGCCGGGGCCCGTCAGGGAGTATATTCGACATCAATAGAGCTTTCAGCTACTCGCTCCGCGTTGCCTATCCCGCCCCGCCGGTGGTTGTCCATACGTCGATCAAGGTGCATCCATTTAATTATTAATGCTGGCGCACTGGAGATGCTACTCGGCGAGTGCACGACCACACGAACGGATTGAAGCTCGGCTCCGAGTTTCGTGTCCGACCGCTTGCCCCTTCTCACCGCCAAAATCTCTCGTCCAGCTCAACCCCAGGTATACGCACCTTCGCCCCGTCGCGCGCCAATCTCTTGGCAAAGATTTCGCGCGATACGATATCCACTTGCTTCAGGTTCTCTAACAAGCGCTCGCGCTCAACCCAGCCTACACCAGTCAAATTGATCGCGGCTTCCTCGACGAAGCCGCTATTGATGAGAGCCGCAAATTCAGAGACCACTTCTTGTTGAACAGATTTGCTTAGCATCGAGAAGATCGCAAGCGACAACTGATTGCGTCGAAGCCCGACCCAGCCCTCGTTCGGTCCAGACGCATAGGACCGATCTAGATAGCGTATATTCTCTGGGTCGAATCCGTTGCGCCTCGTCACTACCGAATAGAGCATCAGCCAAAGATACGAGTCGGTTGGTTTTACCTCGAGGGCCGACCGCAACGCGCCCTCGGCCGCTTGCATTTCGCGATCAGCCTCATCCGGGCTCTTTCGCTGCATCGCATTCTCGGCAGCTTGCAGCGTTACCAGCGCCAGTGCGTATCGTAACTCAGGTTGCAGGATAGCCGGTTGCTGCTGGGCTTTCATGCGGACCAGCATGTCTGCCAAAATACCAGGCCTGAACCGGCCATCGGCCATGATGTGTAGTGACACTTTACGGACGGGTGCCATCAACCAGAAGGATGGCAGGACAACCAACGCCCAAAGCGTACCGAAGAGCGCCACGAACAGCAGTATCGCGCGCACGAACGCCTTCCGCACCGGGCGACCGTTATTCCACGTACCCATACTTTGCGTAGTATTTCTGGTAATAATGGCGGCCATGATAGGCTTCATAGCGCGAAAGCAGCCTCGTCTCGGCCTTGTTCAGCACGGCTCCAAGCAGCTTGCTGTGGATCTCCGGCGCTCCGCGCAGATTGTGTCGTGCCACATCAGTCTTTGTCTTGCCCCACTCGACCACAAACAGAAACGAATCGACGAAGGACGAGGTGACACGCACGTCCACCACTGGCGCCATCGGCGGCATGTCTAGCACCACGTAGTCGAATTTCGAGCGCAACAACGCGACAAGATTGTGCATCGCTTTAGATGCGAGGATCTCGTTGGTGTGCAGGAGCTTCGAGGTCGCCGCTATCGGCAATACGGAGAGCTTGGTCTCAGGGTCGACGACTAACGTGTCTTCCAGCCCTGCCCTGAGCGCGATCACATCGACCAAGCCGACCTGCGCGTCCGGCACCAGCGCGCGCGACAACGACGGGTTGCGCAGGTCAGTATCGACCAAGATTACCCGGGCACCACCATGGGCCATAAGCTGGGCGAGATTGACGGAAAGCGTGCTCTTTCCTTCATTGGGAAGGGTCGAGGTGACCGCCAGCACACGGTTCTCCCGCACGACGGAGTTGAGATCCATCGCCACCTTAAGAGTGCGTATAGCCTCGGAATAGCGGGACAGCGGATTTTCGACCACGTAGCGCAGGAGGTCCGGATTGGAGTTGCCCGGGTTGTTGGCAAACCTGTCCGCAAGCGAGCCGGGAAGAAGCGATCGCGACCGTGCGGCGGGGCCACCCACAGCGGGGAGGATCGCGAGGCAATTCGTACCGAGGATTTCCTCCACCTGCTCGGTAGTCCGGAACACGTTGTCCGTGAGCTCGCGAGCCATCGCCACGCCGAAGCTCAGCAGCAGTCCTCCCAATAGCCCCGCCGCCAGAACGACCAGCGACTTCGGGTAGCTCTTTTTCAGCGGCATCGTCGCTGCGCTGATAATGCGCGCCTCAGTGATCGGGAAGGACTGCTGCTGCACCGATTCCATGTAGCGCTGCAGAAAATTGTCGTACATCGCTTGGTATGACTGGGCGGTACTCTCGAGCTCGCGCAACTGGATCTGCGCCTGATTGGTGAGCTGTGCTTCCGAGACGGCCGCGTTCAGGCTGGTTTTGATGCTCTCCTCGCGGGTGAGTGCGATATCATAGTCGCTCTTGTAGGATTCCTGGATGCGCTTGAGCTCGTCCGTAATGTTCTTTCTGATCTCGTCCATTTGCCGGCGAAGGTTAACAGCGGCGAGATGATCGTGCCCATATTTCGTCGACCAAATGGACTCCTTCGACGCCATATCGACATATTGGGCGCGCAACTTGACGATGGTCTCGTTCTTCAGCGCGTCGGCAACAGAGGCATCCGGTATCTCCTGCCTGAGGATGCTATTCATGCGATCGAGCCGCGCCTTGGCTTCGGCGGTCGCTGCATGCGCCAGCACCAGCTGGCTGTTCACTTCAGCAAGCTGCTGTTCATTCATCAGCCGCCCGCCAGTATTGACGATGTTGTTCGCGCTCTTGAAATCAACCACCGCCCTCTGCGCTGTCGAGGCTTGGGTGCGCAGCTCCTTGATGCGGTCCTGCAGCCAGACGCTGGCGCGGCGGGTCGCCTGGTACTTCGCCTCAAGCTGGTCGACGATATAGGCGTCCGCGATGGCATTGGCGATCTTCGCCGCTTTCGCCGGATCGCGCGAGGTGAAGCCGATCTCCATCACATAGGTCGTGCCAAGGCGCTTGATAACGCGATTGCTGGCGAACTGCTCGAGCGCCTTTCGCGTCAATTCGAATTCGGAAAGTGGGCTGCTTGAGGAAAACAGCCCGGCAATAGCACCAAGCAGGGCGGCACCGGTGCCGGTGAACTCGGGGTCATCGATCAGGTGAAGGTCGCGGATGACGGTAAGGCTGATGTTTTCAGATTTAAGGATTTCAACCTGTGTTTCCACGGTGGAGGAATCGATCGCGACGTCCCCGAGCACCGACTGTTGCTGGAACAACTGCACCTTGCGCGTGTCGATCACCATCGACGCTGTCGAGGTGTATTGTGGGGCGGCGGTAAAGAGATATAGCAGCGCAACGATCAGGCAGGCCGCCAGGATGGCGATCATCGTCGGGAACTGTCGGCGAATAATGGCAAGGTAGGAGGCCGGCGACTGCGACTGAGAGCTTTGCATCTCAACGAATTCGCTGTTGATCTCCGAGGCCGGCTTGTTCACCTGCAACATCTATCGATTCCTGAAAATCAGTCCGCGAATGCTTTCAAGGATTGTAAATTTGCAACAGAGCCCTAGCGCTCCACGCGCGCCCTTGCCAGCGCCCAAATAGCGATAGCACAGCACTCGCTGGAATTGAACGCCGGCGCGGGGCGCAAGCGCAGCACCCACGCACCATTTTGCGTGAACCTTAACGGCACGAAAGCAGAGCGGCGCCCAATGGCGCCGCTCTCGGGACCGAGTGAGGCAACTCAGATGCTTGCCTCAGCGAGGACTCACGCTATTCGTGGCGCTTGCAACCGAACCGCTAGGCGTGCTGGTAGCGGAGTTTGGCCTCGCGGAGTTGCCGAAAGTCGTCGCTCCGCTAGCGTTGCCGCCAGTGGCAAATCCGCCGGTCCCCGTGGGACCACCTGCCCCGGTGCCACCACCGCCGGCTGCGGCGATAGCCACATCGCCCGTTGCGGCCTGATAAGCGGCTATCACGTCAGCGTTGCCGCTCGCAGCAATAGCGGTCTGGATCTCGTTTCCGTAGGCTTGGTCCTGCTGCGCGGCCATGCGCGCCACCAGAGCAAGCCCGGCAACAATCGCCCGCATCTGGTCCTTGGTGGTTCCGGAGTTTTTGAGCAGCCCAATCAACCCATCCAGTGTCGTTGGATCGGAAGCTCCGAGATCCCGCACGCGCGAGATCATCTGCGCGCCCCCGTCTGGAAATTGCTGCAGCAAGCTCGCGGGCGATGACTTGAAGTCAGATATCACCTGGGAGGAAAGCTGGCGGTTCGGCGGGTAAATGGCCGCACTGGCGGCCGAGACAATCGTTAGGGCAACCGCCGCCGCGGAAGCCATCCGCAGCGCAAATCGCATGACGCTCATACATACCTCCTGAAATCAATTGGCCCGATCCGCGGGCAATTAATGTGCGATGCGGAACAGTAACGAAACAACCGAGAGCTGTCCACTTAATCTAAAGACTTCGTTAACCAGCAACTGCTTCAGAAATAGACAGTTTTATGAATTTCTGGACTGCGATGGCCCGCCTTGGCGGCAATCTCGGAGCGCGTATTTTCCCATCCCGCGGGTACGGCGAGCTGTCGACCAGACTGCTCGGTTGTACGGAAGGACTGCACCAGCCCGGCGCCAAAAAGCGCAAAGAAAGGAATGGAGTAGCCGGGGACCTGGAGTGTGAAATCGAGACACGAATGCAGAAGCGAGAGGCTGGCAGTCGCCGCCCCCGCAAGCGGGATAATGGCGTCGCGCCGTCTTCCAAAGACGCCCTTCGCCAATACGATGAACATGGCGATCCAAGCGAACGCGACCAAAAGCCCTAAGGGGATGCCGACCTCGGATACCAGCTCGAGGGGGGTCGAATGAGCCGCATCCCAGATGCCGCGAATCGAGATGTTGGGGCTGCGGAAGGGCGGAAAGGCCCATTGGAAGGTGCCCATCCCGGTGCCGAACCAGGGATTGTCGGCGATGATCTTGACGGTGGATTTCCAGGCTTCCACCCGCCCTTCATCGACCAGGCCCTGACTGTCGAAGCGGCTGGAGACGCGCCCGCCCAGCAGCTGCATCAGCCCGAGCGCAACCACGACGCCTGAGCCGAGCGATATCCAGATGCCCGTCCTCGGCGGCAAATCCTTGCGCAGGAAGACGGTAAACGAAACGATCATCGCGAGCAGCGACAGCGCCACGCCGGCGCGCGAGGTCGTCATGAACATCGCCATCAAGCAGATCAGCAGGCTTGCGAGCTGCGGCAGGATTTCGCGCGGCGGGATGTCGGAGAGGTCGCGCGAGAGGCGCTTCCATTCGATGTGCCGCTCCGGGATGCGTCGGCGGATGTCTTCGAGGATCAACAGGATCCAGATCACCGCGCAGGAGCCGAAATAGGCCGCCGCCGTGTTGCGGTTGATGAAGGTGCCGGTGACGCTGCCGAGATAGGCGGTCTTGTCCCGCCAAAGGATCATGGTGGGCTCAATCAGGAACGAGAGCACGCCGTAGAGCGCGTACAGCGCCCCTGAGATCGCAATCACCCAAAGCAGTCTTCGCGCTCGCTCGCGGTCGGCGCCGACGGTGATGCCTAAAACGATGGCGAGGATGTTGGCGAGCGGCGCGCCGAGCGCAAAAAATGCCTCGTTCTTGACGATGGATGCAGAGGGGGCGATCGGCACTTCCAAAAGCTCTGAAGCCCGCTTCCAGATCGGGTTGAATGGCGCGATCCAAGGATGGTCAGACAGTTGCTCATGCAGCACGAAGGCATACCCCGCGACGATGACGCCAATGCCTGCGAGCAGCCAGACGTGCTGCGAGCGCAGGTCGCGCGTCGGCGCAAAGATCACGGCGATCCCAAGACACAGGCACCAGAACGCGATTGAGAGGTCGTTGGTCGAGCCGAACGGGAACGGCGCCCCGGCCACCACGAAGAACAGGATGAACGTGGCGGGCAGGCTCCACGACCAGCGGAAATGGGGAAGCCGAAGGCGCATCGTCGTTCTGGTGGGCTTTGCTTTAGCGTTACTTGCTTGAGCTCTTAGAGGAAGCAATCGATCGGATAGATCTTCAGATCAACGTTCAGGCGGCTGTTCCGGGTCTGCGCCCTGAAGGCGTAGAATAGCCCAAGACTGTCACTTCCCGGTTCGAGTTTTATTCCAGGGGTCAATTCGTCGGGCGGGACCAATAGGCCAATGTGCCGGTTGATGCCGCTGATCTCGACCCGCCCCTCGCCCTCGCCAAATCTGCCGCCAAGCTGTGTGACCGTGACCTTGGGCAGGCCTCGCCGCTGATGGCAAACCTCCTCCTCCCAGAGCTTGGTCTGTTGGACCAGCGGCTTGCCTGACGTGCTGGGCACAACGATATCCGGGAAGGATGGCCGAAGCATGCCGAAGAACCGGCTCTCCGTCGAGTTTGCCGATAATCGAACCGTGAAGGCGAGTTCGCCCTTGGCTCCCTTGAAGCGTTGAAAGATCGGCGCATCGGGCTCGGCGGAAACCACCACGTCGATCCGATGGCGGACGCCGAGTTGCTGAATTTGGCCGGCAGCCTTCTCGGGGAGCGTGGACCCCGCGAGCACTAGAGCCAGAAAACACCAGAATGCTTGCCGTCCAAAGCGCATGAAGCCCTCGCAACACTGCGGGGTGACCGATGACCGGCGCGCCTTGCTCAGTGGTGCCTTGATCCATTGGCCCGAAACAGGGCCGCCTCGATTGCTAAACGAAAATGGCACCGGGACAAAGCCCCGGTGCCATCGTTTCTGGTGGATCAGGGCCCCGCCTTACGGCGCCAACTTGATGTTGTTGCGGAAGATCAGCGCGTCGTTGGCGAGATTGATGGCATCGCTGCCGGTCGCCATGATCACCCGCAGGTAGACCAGGAACTTCGTGACTTCGACGTTGCGCGAGTTCGAGACGTAGATGATGTCCTGGTTCTTCATCATGACCTTGGTGGCCAGGAAGAACCCGCCCGGATCGCGGAAGTTCACGTTGAAGATGACCGGGATCGTGTCGGAGGTGTACTTGCTGATGTCGATGCCGAGCTGGGCAGCAACTTCACGCGGCTCGCGGCGATAGAGATACACCGAGGCCGGATCGGCCTGGCCATCCAAAAGACCACCAGCCTTGCCGACGGCTTCGCCAAGGTTGATGCGCCAGGCGTCGAAGTTGAACTCGCCGCTCTGACCGCTCGCCCCGAACGCCATGAACTTCTGCTGCTCGCGATAGACATAGATGCTGTCGTCGGGCCGCACATAGATGTTGTTCTCGGGCGCCATCACGAGATTCTCGAACGGCACGGTGGCGCGCCGGCCGGCGCGCTCCAGCATGACCCAGGTCTCGAAGCCCTGGCCCTTGATGCCGCCGGCACGGGTAATGGCGTCGAGCACCTTGTCCTTCGCGCCCGCGGCGCTGGCCGGGTAACGCGCCGGCGCATTAACCTCGCCGAGCACGCTGATGAGCTGCGTCCGCTGCGAAGCCATTGCCACCACGGCCTGCGGCTCGATGGCGCGGTTGCTGATCTTTTCAACGATCGAGCGCTGGATTTGCACCGCCGTGAGGCCGGCTGCTTTGACCTGGCCGGCATAGGGCACCGTGATGAAGCCGTCATTGTCGACCGCCTGATCCGGAATCGTCACAAAGTTGCCCGGGCGGACGCCGGCTTCGGCCGGGATGAACAGACCGCCGGCGGCGGCCTCGAAGATGGTGACGCTGACGACGTCGCCGATGCCAAAGACGATGCTGGCCGGCGGACGCTTGTCGGTGAAGGCCCCCGCGAGCCCCTTGGGCTCATGGGTGTGCAGGATCTTGACCGTCGCCGGGTTGATCGGAACCAGCTCGTAAGCCGGCGCGCTCTCGGTCTGAATCTTGTTGTTAACGTCGTCGGTCAGAGGCCCGGACCCTGGATTGGTCGAGCAGGCGCCCAGCGCCAAGGCAACCAACAAGAATGCTGGTTTCAAAACATGAGTCTTGGCAATGGATTGCATGAATCGAGCCCGGTGGTCCCCAATTACTCAAATTGGTACGGCCTGGCGGATGGTGCGGCAAGCTGCCGAGCCGATTTGGCAGGGTTAACGGCGCCGTATGTTGGTAAGTGTTGCCCCTCTGCAACTTACCGGAACCAAGGTTAAGCCATTGTGACCATTTGTTGTAATTCGTGTGCCGCTTGTGAGTGCAGCCTGCCTTCCCAAGCGCCGCTCCCAAGAGGGCCGGTTGTCTGCTACAGGTTCCGCCTCCCCACGGTGTGGAGTACCTGAGTGCCTCTTTCTGTTGCCGCCCTGCTCGGTCTCCTCGCGGCCGCCCCCCTCACGGGCCCGGTTCCGGCCGATGACCCCTGCTCAGGCGGGACAGCGGCGTCGGCCTGCGTGGTGCGCGTCGCAACCCCCTCGGCATGGAAGTTCAGCCGCACCCAAGGGGCCAAGGAGGGCGAGAGCTTCGCCGCCATCACGAAAACGGCCGATACGGCCCAATCCGACGCCGATTTTGCCGGCCTGATCATCCGCTGCGCGCCGAAGGGCAAGATTGACGTGCTGGTGGCGCTGATCCGCCCCTTCCCGCCCCGCAGCCACCCCAAGGTGACGATCGCGCCCTCGACAGGCGGCACCCTGACGTTCGAGGCCAGCATGGCGGCCGCGGGCGCCGCCGTGCTGTTGCCCGACGAGGTCTCGGCCTTTGCCGCCGGCAAGTGGCAGACGACGCCCGCGCTCTCCGTGATGGTGAGGGAAAGCGACAGCGAAATCAAAGGCATGGTTGCATTGAACGGGTTGCGCGAGGCCTACCATTCGCTGCTGGCAAATTGCGGCCAATAGATCGAGCTTTAGCCCTCCACTTAAAGGTGTTTTAGGGTCTGGAACCTAAGGTCCGAAGCACGGGGTGTTTCGGATGGCTGAGCTTTCGATTTTTTGTTTTCTCATCGGTGCGGTACTCGGGCAGCGCTTTCGGGTCTTCGTGCTTTTGCCTGTGACACTTGCGATGGCGCTCATTGCGCTCGCGATCGGCTTGGTCGTACACCTCTCCTTCCTTGACGGGCTGAAGGCCTTCATCCTCTGTGCGCTCGCCGCGCAGGCTGGCTATGTGTTCGGCTCGCTCGCCCGCTTCTGGCTCGCGGCGGCCCGCGCGGCACGCATCTTCGCACGTCCGCTGAAGACTGCGCGCTAAAGCGCTCTCGTAAGCATCGTCTACAATCCGCGTCATCGGTGTGTCGTGATCGGACCGCCGCTTGAATTGCGGAGGATGGCTTGTATGGTGGTCTGATCGTTCAGGCCTTCGTTTCGAGCGCGCCGTTTGTCCCTCGCCTATTTCGCCCTCATCCTCGCGATCGTTTCCGCTTCCATCCTTGAAATCGCCGGCGCCCAATTCAGCGCGCCGATGGGGATGGCCGCGGCCGCGTTGGGCGTGCTCGCGGCCTGCTTGAGCGCGCGAAAGGCCGACTACGAGCATTATCTGCGAGCTGTCGCCTGGACCCGTTGGGTTCTCGTCGTTATTCCCATCGGTATTGCGCTCCAGCTGCTTCCGGTCTGGCTCTCGCTCGCGCATCCGATCTGGGCGAGTGCGCGCGAGGCCGTGGGCAGCTTGCCGTTTGGGTTCATCACGGCCGATGTCGGATTGACGCTGAACGCGCTGGCCCTGGCGCTGTCGGCGCTCTCCCTGACCGGCGTGACCATTGTGGTCTCGCGCGACCGCGGCCGCGCCGAGCTCATCCTGTTCGTGCTCAGCGGCGTGACCGCGGTTTCGGCCCTCGTACTAATCCTGTCGCCGACATTGGCGAACGCATCCTCGACGGGGCTTGCAACGTCGCTCGGTGGCCTCGGCCTCCTCGTCAATCTCGCCGTCATGCAGCTAGCCGCCGAACGGGCCGAGACCCATCACGCTCTGTCCCGCTCGATTGCAATCGGCCTTTGCGGCCTTGTCGGCGCGCTGATTTGCGCGCTGGCGGTCTTCGGCTTGTCCAGCACCGGCAGCGCGATCGGCGCGACGTTCGGCATCGTGCTGGTGCTCTTGATCCTGGTGATCCGGCGTCTCGATTTGTCAGGTCTCGCCGCCACAGCCTTGTCGGTCGCAGCGCTGGTCGGGGCGGCGATCGTACTCGCCTTTGCGTTCGAGAAGGGCTCAGGATCGGCGCTGCTGCGGCTCGCGCCTGATATGGCCGGCGAGCTGAAGCCGACGTTCGAGCGGATGCTTGCCGACACCCGATGGTTCGGCGCGGGCGCGGGCGCCTTCGCCGCCGTCTCGCGGATCTATCAGAGCGACCCGGGGCAGCTCTTGCCCACGCCCTCGGCCGCCGCTGTGATCTTCGTCGATATGGGCTGGGTCGGTCTTGTGGCGGCGTGTGCCGTTCTCGCCGCGCTTCTGCTGCGGCTGTTCTTCGGCGCCCTGGCGCGCGGCCGCGACTCCTTCTTCCCGGCCGCCGCGGCCGCCTGCCTTAGCTTTGCGCTGGTTGAGGCCTTCTCAGGTCCCGGCCTGCTGCGTCCGGCCGCCATCTTTTGCCTGTCGGTGATCGCGGGACTCGGCCTGTCGCAAAGCATCGGCCAATCCTCGCGATCCTGACGTCCGGCTCAAGCCGGCGATCAGACGCTGCGATCGCCGAGGGAGGCCCAATAGTTCGGATTGTTCGGCGTCTGGATCCGGACCCAGCGATAGGACTTCTTCGACCAGGGCAGGATGTGACCGGTCAGGTTGTCCAGCACGAGATCGCCGGAGAAGGTGCGCACCACGACCACGAGATGATGCAGCCCCCAGGAAGTCACGACTTCGCTGAGCAGCACCGATCGCGCCGGAAAGCCCTTCGCGATCAGATCGTGGCGTTTTGTCACGGCGTAGTCGTTGCAGTCGCCGCTTAAGGGATGCAGCAGCCACTTCTCACCTGCCAGGCCCTCCAGATTAGGCTCCGGTCGGATCGCAAGATTCACCTGACGGTTGACTTGGTTGAGCTCGGCCCAGCGCTGGGGCGTCAGCTTAAGCCGGCCACGCCTGAACACCATCAGGCGCGGCTTGCACTCATTCTCGTATCGGAGGCAGAATTGTGTGAACGCCATCGGCGGCAGTGTCGGCGTGTCGAATTTGATGAATTGAATTGCGCTCCCCAGTCCCATTGGAGCGCTTACCAGGTCCGCGTCCGCCGCGCGCGGTGCCCCAATCGATACGATCGAGGCGATCGCCAAGAATCTTGCAGCTTTGCGCATTTTGCGCTCCCCGTTCTTGTCGAAGGGGAATTCACAAAATACCTCTCAAGTATGCCTCACCCGATGGAGTGGCAAACCAGTCAAACAACAACTTCAACAATCTTTGGCTGTATTCGTTCCCCGGTTCGCCGAAGGCTGCCCCGCCGTGGACATCATGCGATTGGCCAACAGGCAAGGAATGGGCGAGTCGTCAGACGTTCCGATCGGCCAGCGACGCCCAATAGTTCGGATTCTTCGGCGTCTGGATCCGCACCCAGCGATAGGACTTCTTCGACCAGGGCAGGATTTGACCGGTCAGGTTGTCCAGCACGAGATCGCCGGAGAAGGTGCGCACCACCACGACGAGATGGTGCTCGCCCCAGTTGGTCACGACTTCGCTGAGCAGCACCGACCGGCCCGGAAAACCCTTGGCGATCAAATCGTGGCGTTTTGTCACAGCGTAGTCGTTGCAATCGCCGCTCGCGGGATGCAACAGCCATTTCTCGCCGCGCAGCCCTTCCAAATTGGCCTCGGGACGGATCGCGCTGTTGATCCGCTGGTTGACCTCCTGGAGCTGCGCCATACGCTCCGCCGTGAGCTTCAGACGGCCGCCCCTGAACACGATCTGCTGCGGCCGAGGCTTGCACTCGTCCTTATATTTCAGGCAAAAGATCGTGAACGCCATCGGCGGCAACGTCGGCTGATCGAACTTGATGTATTGAATGGCACCGCGCAGCCCCATTGGAGCACCGACGAAGGCAGCCTTCGCGCTTTGCTGAACCCCGGCAGCAAACACAATGGCGGCAACGGCCGCCAGGTACTTCACAACGTTGCGCATGTCGCGCTCCCCCGTTTCTTGTTGGGGGCAAGCTACAGAACACCTCTTGAGATACGGCTCAAGGGAGACGCGATCCTTTAATCAAAACGCCTGGACGTCTTTCAGAACCAATTAAGAATACCGGTATGTGACTTGTTCTGCTAAGAGCGATCACGATCCCTGCTCATAGCGACAGATGCGATTCGATCGACCTAATGGGCCTTACCCGACGCTTTCGTAAGAAGACCAAGCCGCGGCTGCCCGACGGAGTCCGCGTCTACGCGATCGGCGACGTGCACGGCCGGGCCGATCTTCTTCAATCCCTGTTAACGGTGATCGACGCCGATCTGAGGCGCTCTGCGCCCGGGCGGGCGATCCAGGTCTTCCTCGGCGACTACGTCGATCGCGGCCCGAACTCCCGCGCCGTGCTGGACATCCTGATCGAACGATCGAAGTCGCACGAGACCGTATGCTTGAAGGGCAATCACGAGGTCTTCCTGCTCGAGGTGCTGAAGGACCCGAGCCGGCTCCAGGAATGGCGTCATTATGGCGGTCTGCTGACGCTCGTCTCCTACGGCGTGACCCCGACCATGAATCCGACCGCAGAGGAGCAGGTCGAATTGATCGAGGCGCTCAAGCGCGCCATTCCGGCCGAGCACCTCTCCTTCCTCCAGCAACTGCCATCCTCGTTCAGCTGCGGCGACTTCTTCTTCGTCCATGCCGGCGTCAAACCCGGCATCCCGCTCGAGCGGCAACGCGACGAGGACCTGCTCTGGATCCGTGACGAATTCCTCAACTCCGAGGAACGCTTCGGCAAATATGTCGTCCACGGCCATACGCCAGTCAGCGCACCCGACATTCGTCCCAATCGCATCAATATCGATACCGGCGCCTATGCCACCGGCAACTTGACCCTGCTCACGATCCAGGGCGATAGTCTGCTCGCAATCTAGGGCTTCGCCGCAAGAGGCAGGCGCGGCTGATCTTCCGGTAAATGTCTCTTAAGCTGTGGTTTAAGGCTTCGCGCATGATCCGACTGGACTGGCTTCGCGCACTCGGCGCCGTCCTTGCAGCGGTGCTGCTGGTCTATGCCGGCCTCGGTCTCTTCGGCCATCTCGCGCAGTCTGCTCCCTTGGCGCTGCTATCGCTTGACGGGGATTCGCTCGCCAGCGATGCCGCCACCAAGGCCGCGGAGGTCCTGCGCCGGCCGGATGCGAAGGGCCGCACCGAGGACAACAAGGCGGCCCAGGACGCGCTGATCACCACACTCAAGATATCGCCGATCCGGCCCGCGCTCTGGTTGGCGCTCGGCGCACTGAAGGCGCGATCGGGCGAACCTGCAACGTCCGCACTCAAAATGTCCTATCTGACGGGATCGATCCCGGCGGAGGTTGCCTTCTCACGGGTCCAGACCGTCACATCCACGTCGGCCGCGACCGATGAGGAGATCAGGCTGTTTGCGACGTCCGACATCCGCGCCGCACTTGCCAAGCGCACGCGGTTCGAGGCACCGCTCGTTGCGGCCTATGTGCAGGCGACGCCGGAAGGGAAGTCCCTGCTGCTGGAAGCGACCCAGGCCACCGATCCGGCGTTCAACGCGACGCTGCGCCGCTATTGAGAGCGGGTTTCTCGCTTAACGAGACGGCTTCGGGTCAACCGGCAAAAAGTCCTGGTCGCGGCGCGGCTGGTCCGATCGGCCCTGATAGACGAACATGCCCTTCTTGGTTGCGACGATGTCGCCCCGCTGCAGGCTCTCATCATTGAGCACGCGCTCGCTCGCGACCTTCTCTGGGTCTTCCGGGATCGGCTTGTAGAGTTCTGGATGCTCGCGCCGCTCACGCGAGACCTCTTTGGCCCGCCGCCTCGCATCATCGATCCGCTGTCGCCAATCCTGACGCGACGGCTCGGGCTCGGCGGAAGGCAGATAGTCGTTGATGCTAGGCTCCGGATCTGTTTGCGCCAGGCAAGCAGGCGGACAGGCAACATGAACGGCGAGTCCAACGCCGAGGGCCACTGTCGCCCTGAACAGTGCGCCACCCCATTTCCAGCAGTCTGATGCAGTATAGCGGCGAGTGGATCGCACTCCGATGACTCCAAAGTGGGGCCCAAACAGCGGCCAGAGGCCGCTTGCATTTTCAGCTTATACCGTGGGCGATTGCAAGAACGCGGATTCGCGGGCAAGCTTTGCGCTTTAGCTTTTGGGGATTTGACCTGTGTTTCGCAATATCGCTTTGTTGGCTTTGGCCATCGTCTTCGGAACGCAGCCTGCGGCAGCGGGCCAGATCGAATACCCGCAAGTCATCCATACGCAGTATGAAGCGGTTGATCAGAAGACCGGAGGTCATTTCGTGCTCTGGTCGGAGCGGGAAAAGATCTTCTATGGCCTCGACCAGAAGCTCTTCCCGGGGGCGCGGTATGTCGACATCACCCAGGTCACCCCGAGCGTCGGATCGATCACGCTGACCTACGTCGAGGTGCGCACGGTCGGCAGCCCCACCTCCGACTATTTGTATCTTGCCGGCAATGTCCGCTTCCGCGTCAGCGGAATGACGCTGAAGTCCAGCAACTTCCCGGCCGGCGGCGGGATGACACCGACCCATCAGTAGCGATGCACTATCTGCTGCGGGCCGAGCCGCTGGTGCGGGTCCGGTTGCCATAATAGGGCACGGCACGTCCGCCTCTGGTCAGCGGCGCCTGGATCGTGCTCGGAATGTTAGGGGTCGCCCTGGCCGACGATGGCTGCGACGGATTGACGATGATCACGTTGCGATTGGGCGTGGACGGATCATTGACCCCTTGGGCCAGAGCGCTCGCTGGCACAAGAAGCGCGATTACGATCAAGACTGGTCGTTTCATGCGATATCTCCCGAGCGAGAACGTCAGGGAGGCGATCACCGTTCCTTCACGGTTCGTTGGGCGACCTTATCGAGGCACGGCAATCAGCTTGCCATCCCGCCAAACGCCCTGAGCGGCCGTCCCCGGTCGCAAGGTGCCTGGCGCCAAGTTCCGCGTGGCCGTGGGCCGCGAGGCGGCTTGGGTGGTCTGCGTCTTTTTCGTAGACGTCGTGACGATGCTGGTACTTGTAAGATTGGCCTGATCCTTGACCCCTTGCGCAAGAGCAGGCTGAACCAGGAAGGTCAAAACCGTGATTGCTGTCAAAACGCCGCGCATGGTCAAACACCGGAAAGAGGAGCTCGACGAAATGTCACAGGTTTTTGCCCAAAAGCAAGCATTTCGAGACCATCGCAAAGGGCCTCTGCAAACCAGATCATCAGAGCGCATCTCCCGCGGCCAAGGGTTTCGCGGTGAAAAAGCCTAGCGAAACCGCCGCATCCGGGTTAGGTGATGGGCCTTGATGGCCGACCCCGGTAACACCGCAGCCAACGCCGCCAAGTCGCACGAGATCAAGGGGCTTGTCCGCCTCTTGTCAGGCCGAATCCGCGAGATCTCCGACGACCCCCGACAGATAAGGGAAATCGTCTACGAGTTGGCGCGCATCAAGCTCCTGGAACAATTCACCCACGCTGACGCGCCGAAAGCGCGAGCGCTCCAGCAAGTCCTCGAACGCGCCATTGATGAGGTCGAGCGTTCCTTTGAGCGGAACGTGCCGTCCTTACCGTCCAATCCTGCGGCGGTCGTCGCGCCGAATTCTCCTCTGGTCAATACGCCTGCTCCACCACCCATTCCTGCGTCGCCTGCTCTGACTTCGCCGGCCGGTCCGAAGGCTGCGGAAACGCCGCGCCGCCCTGTCGCACCACCAAGATCGCTCGACCAATCCAAACGGAGCGGCGCCTTCAACTCTCTGGTTCGACTGGCTGTCATTCTCCTTTTCATTGCAGGCGGCAGTGCGGCCGCTACCTATTGGCCGCAGCTCAGGACCGCGTTCTCCGCTCTCTCCCAATTCACCGCGACAAGAGACCCCCGGCCTCAACCGACCACCACCCCAACCCCGTCGGAGAGCGAGACCGCCGAACGGACGCCGGATAGTGCAAAAGAACCGGCATCCGCAGCACAGCCCTCGATGCCCTTGCCGACGACGTTTGGCGTCTACGCCCTGAGCGAGGGCCAGCTCCAGGAACTGAAGTCGGTCCCTGGAAAGATTCCGGACCGCCGCGTCGCGATCTCGGCGGCCATCACCACGCCGAGCGCAACCACGCTGACGAGTGGCGATGTCAGGTTCATCGTGTTCCGACCCGATGGTGGTGTTGATGCAAGCGGCACCGAAGTCCGGGTGGTGGCGAAGGTCTGGCGCGCGATGGGCGTCGACGCGACGGGCAAGGCCTCGATGGTGAACGCCGGCGATTCCTGGGTCATTCGCAGCATGTCCTTTGCCTACAAGGTAGGTCCGGTCGAGGATCAGCCGCGCATGCTGTTGCTGCAGCCGGAGCAAGACGGCTTTACGCTGGCGCCCGGCCGTTACATCGTGGTGGTCAAGGGCATAGGCTACGACTTCACGGTGGCTGGGACGATCACCGACCCCAATCAATGCGTCGAACGGATCAACGCGACCAACGGCGCGTTCTACTCGCCCTGCCCTCCGCCCCGTTAGCCGCAGCGTCGCTGGTTCTCATTTGCTGGGTTTGCTGTCCTTCGGTGCGTCTGCTGGACCGTCGTCGACCTTGCCGTTATTGGCGACGCATTTGCTGAAATATGCGCGCTGGTCCTTCGCAGTCCCCTTGGTGCTCCCGGCGGCGGGATTGCCAATCTGACGCGGCGGAAATGCCTTCGCCACGGCAGCGTCGCAGGCGCGCGCGACCTCGGCCGTGATCGCCGATGCCGTCGCAGGCGCAGCCAATACCAGGACAAGTGCAAACCCGATCGCCTTTGGCTTGGTGCAGACGGACACTTGAGCTTCTCCCTTCAGTCTCTCGCGTTCTTTCGAGCGAACCATAGCAAGAATCATCGGCCAGCCAAACGACCAAGTGTGAGCGCTGAGGCGCCCGGTCAGCTGCTGAGCTGCGGCGGCCTGAAATCGGGAAAGCGGGTCAGCATCGCCGCCTTGACGAACTTCAGGTGCGAGATCGTGCTCGCGAGCTCCTTGAGGCGCCGCTGACCGTTCGAGATATCGGCGGCGAACAGATCCTGATGGTAATTGTCCAGCGCTTCCCGCTCGAGATATTCATCGGTACCGTTGCCGAAGGTGACGGACGCGCGCGCGAGCGCATCGTCGACGCGTCGGTTGAGGCCGGCCTGCTCCTTCTCCGCTTCCTGGATGGCGGCGTCGATCGCGGCCATGATGGACCCAATTCGCGTGTGATCCGTCTCCGCATCGCGCTCGGCGGACCGCGCCTTGAATCGCTCCTCGCTACGGCCACGGCTCAGCAGATTGTGGGCACGTGCTCTGAGGAATAGCTGGAACATGTGGGCCATCCCGGTCCGAAGCTCTCAAACGTGCAGCATCGGTCAGCCATGGTTAACAAAGGCTAAATTTGCCGCGTCCGCGGCCCGACTTTGCGCGATCCAGGCCTTCCATGCCGACTCATGCTTTGCATAGAGCTCGCGCCAGCGGATTTCATGTGTTCCTCCGGCGTCTCTCGTCGCGTGTCCCGATGCAAACGCGGAGGCGTCCTCCAGAGTTTCGAACTCAGTCGTCTCCTCCAGCGAGAGGCCGATCAAGACGCGATGCCCATGGCCATCGACAAAATAGCGGCGGGGCGCGTTGCCGTTTTGCTCAATCATGTTGGGCGCTCTCAGTCTCAACCCAGGAGAGAACCTCAAGACGGGAGCCACGGCCCCACATGGGAATGACCGGGTTAGGCATCATGCGGAGCAGCGCAGTGCAATTCGCCATCGACGCCTTCCCACCCCGCGCAATTCGGGACCCGATTGATCGTGCAATGATGATCCCTCTAGGCTTTCGCATCCACGCTCACAAGGACGGCCGCTCCTTAACCTAACCACACATGGTTACTTCCGGTCTTGAAATCACCTCTGCGATCGCAGCAACGGATGATGGAGCCCGATCGGCCCTCTTCATCCTAAGGGATGCCGACCTTGTCCGCCTCCGAGCGCTGTCGACGTGTAGGGCGCATAGAGGCGATATCTCGCAAGACGCTTGTGGGATCGCCACGCTCTGACGCCGTAGCCGCAACCAAAGCCCGCAACGAATATCGATGACAGAATCAAGGCCGGCAACATTGGAATGTTTCCACGTGAGCGGAACGCTCCTCCCCCTTCACATTTCATCGGTTCGCTGCGCCGACTTCAAGGCACCGAACGCTGAAAGTTTTGTCAGACGACGATGAAGTTTGTGCAACGGCCTGCTTGAAGAGTAGCCTTGCGCAAGGTTCCGCCTGGGCAACCATTGCGCGCTCTACGCCGTTCCATCAAGGTTAAGCGGTCAAATCGGAAGCGATTGGACGGACGCGATTTGACCTCATTGGCCGTACGCACTATCCCTCACGAACATTCAGCCTCAGCGAGAGACAAAGCACGGACGACATGACCGACAGACCCATCGTTCTCGTCACAGGCGGCGCAGGCTATATCGGCTCGCACGCCTGCAGAGCGCTCGCCGCTTCCGGCTATGAGCCCATCGTCTATGACAACCTCTCCACCGGACACCGCAGCTTCGTGGCCGGCCGGCTTGTTACCGGCGATCTCCTCGATGCGGCAACGCTGGCACGCACCTTCGCCGAGCAAAAGATCTCGGCCGTGATGCACTTTGCTGCGGCGAGCCTGGTCGGCGAGTCCGTCGTCGATCCGCAGAAATACTACATCAACAACGTCCAGGGCACGCTGGCGCTGCTCAACGCCATGCGCGAGGCCGACTGTCGCCGTATCGTGTTCTCATCGACCGGCGCGGTCTATGGCAACGCCGATTCCAAGGCGCTGCCGGAGGATTTTCCGTGCGCCCCGATCAATCCCTACGGCGCCTCGAAATGGATGATCGAGCGCATGCTCGCCGACTATCGCAGAGCTTACGGCTTCGGCGCGTTCTGCCTGCGCTATTTCAATGCAGCCGGCGCGGACCCGGATGGTGGTATCGGCGAACTGCGCGATAACGAGACGCACCTCATTCCGCGCGCTATGATGGCGTTGCAGGGCCATCTCGAGGACTTCGCCGTATTCGGCGACGACTATGATACGCCCGACGGCACTGCGATCCGCGACTACATTCATGTCACCGATCTTGCCGCGGCCCATATCGCGGCGCTCAAACTCCTGCTCGAAGGACATGCCGGCGACAGCTTCAATCTCGGCACCGGCTCGGGATTCTCCGTGCGTGAGATTCTCTCCGCTATCAAGGAAGCGACAGGGCGCGAGGTACCCCAGGTGGTCAAGCCACGCCGGCCCGGAGACCCCACCTATCTGGTGGCCGATCCCTCCAAGTCGCGCAAGCTGCTGAACTTCGTTCCACGTCACTCCGACCTGCCAACGGTGATCCGGACCGCCTGGGCCTGGCACCAGACGGCGCATCCGCTGACGTCGCGCTGACGCGGGACCGGAATGTTCGCTGGGCGCTATTTTAGATCGAAGTCCGCGGTCCAGGTGCTCTGGCCTGCCTGCTTGCGGAAGATCCAGATCGTCAGCGTTGCGCCGTCGGGGACGACCATGCTGTCGCCGGCATAAAGCGTGAATTGCCTGATATCTCCGACGACAACCCAGATCGCGTGTGCATAGACGTCGGGTGCGCTGGTCGCGGTGCAGGACAGCACGGCAGACTTCGGAACGGCGCGGGTGACGGACTGACTCACCGAGGAATCCAGATGAATCTTTGCCATAATGGTGACCTCGTATCGCCCAAATGAAAGCCGGATGCTCCCGCAGATCGAGCGCGAGTGTCAATAGGCAGACAACCGAAAATTGATTTCCAGATCGGCTAGCGGCTGCGGTCATCGAGCAGAGATTGAATGCGCTTCGAAGGGCGTCACGGGCGGCGCGGGCTTCATCGGCTCGGCGCGAGCTCGGCTGGCGCGCAATAGAATTTCGAAAGCGGCCTCGCCAAGACCGTTCGCTGGTTCTGCGGGAACCGAAGATGGTGGCAGGACATTCTCGATCGGCGGATATCAGCGCGCGCGGATCGGATTGGGTTAAGAAGCCCGTGCTTCTACGGAGCATCTAACGCCAAGTAAGGTTGAGCAGTTAGCTTAATCCGCAGTCCTTGTTGCGCGTTTTGTTGGATCGCTTATCCCTCTCATCACCGGGCTTCCCCAAGGCCCGGCCCCACCCAAGCAAAGCCGTCGAGCGAACATGGGTCCGCTTGGCGGCTTTGTCGTTCTGTTGAGTTAAGAGGATCGTTTCGGTTATGGCGCGCAAGCCCTGGTCGTTCAAGGAAGATCGCCGGCTGATGGAGCTGGCCAAGTCTTCGATATCTCTGGAAGAGGCGGCCAGGCAGCTCGGCCGGTCGCCCGACGCGGTCAAACGGATGGCGCTGCGCCTCGGCTTGTCGATCAAGCCGAAGAGCACCAAGAAGAGCTAAAGACGTTCCCTCACGGCTGCCTCGCGCCCATGCAGGCATCGAACTCGCGTCCGGGCGGGCCGGCTCTTCATCCGCCATCAGCAGGCACGCCAGTTCGACGAGTTGACCGAGGTCGTGCTGCGCCGACTCCGCGCTGCAACAGTCGGCCGGAACATCTGGACCCGCTAATGCGACCCTGGTTGCATGAGCGGGCGCCCCAAAGTTAGGGTCTAACCTTTGCCCTCATCGCGACGCTATTTGGTACGTCAGCGAATGTAGAAATAGCCATTCCACCGCGCGGTTACCGGCTGACGGTTTGCTTTCAGCGCCCGAACTTCCTCAACCGATCTCAGATACGGTCCATAAACTGCCGGTGGATAAACGTCATCCCAAAAAACATATCCAGACGCGGATCTCTGCGACGAGGGGATCGATAGCTCGGCACTCGAAGCCGTGCTGGGCATCAGAGAACTGCAGGCACAGAAAGCAACGATCGGCGCAAGCACATGAAGCTTCATGAAAATCGTCCTCTTCAAATGGGCTAATCCCGGGATAATGCGTTCGACCTCGGGAAGTTGCAAGGCCACTTCCCGTTTGGTCCTCCCCAAGGTTGCCGTCCTTGCATGCCCGCGAGGGACGTTGTCTGACCCGCCTGCAGCATCTAGCCCCCGCTGACTATGCTTTAAGCCGCCCCGCGCCGCCTGCCCGCCGCGTCCGGCGTCAGGAGCTCGGCCATCTGCCGGTGCGTATCGCGCAGCGTGGCAATGGCGAAGTCGAGATCGAAATCCGCGTCGCGAACAGCGGCGAAAAATTTGGCCGCGAGCGCAGGGTTCAGCTTGACGCGCGTACAGCCATCGCGGCTCTTGCGGCGGTCCAGCGACAGATGCGAGGCTAGGTGCCTCGCCGCGGCGGCGTCGCAGCCGCACAGGGTCGCCAATTCGTCGTACGTCATCCAGACCTGGGGCATGTTCTTCACCGCGTTGCAGGCCGGTACGCTAGGCCGCAATTGTAAAGGCCGGGTTGCACTCAGGACGCCGGGCTCTTCGACGGCCCCGGCTTGAACGGAGCGCGCGGCCGCGACCCGGCATTCAGGCGGCCGTCCAGCTTCTTGTCGGCCTTGAGCTTGACGACGGCGCCGTTGGCATCCGCCGCCGGCTTCTCGTCCTGGCTGTAGATCAGCGTTGCCTCGAACAGCACCTCCGGCGCCTGTCTGGCCGTGCCGGAGCAGGTTGCCATCGCGCCGCTGCACACCCCCGAAAGATCGACTTCGACCTCGTCGGGCCCGAACACGGTCGGTGGTCCCTGCGTATGGCGCCGCGTCGTCAGGACAGCGGTGAAGCGATCCTGGTCAACCTGGTAGGAGCCGCCATAGGTGAAGAAACTGTCGCTGCCGGTGATCCGTCCACCGGTGAGTTGCACGATGCCGGTGCCCTGACCACGCGGGGTCCTGAACCAAGCAGCGTATTTGCCGTCTCTGAGCATCGGAGTGCCTGCAATTGGACGGCGGGTATGTGCGCCCAACTCTTGGGCGCGACAATGACCGATCGGCGAGCCGTGTCGCGACGGTTAACGCCTCGCAAAACATTCCTGTCAAATTGACCTCGCGGCACGGCTTTCGAGGCGATTTGCCCGACGGCGCTCCTTGGGGAGCCAGACGCGATCTGACCAACGCTCCGATATGTCGGGATCAAGCGCTCTTGCGCTGCCGCGCGCTTGCCACCAGCACCAGCATGAACGAAGCCGCCGTCATCAGCGTCGAGATCGCCGCGATCGTCGGATCGATCTCGTCGCGCAGCGCCGTGAACATCCGCTTGGTCAGCGGCTGGTACTGCCCGCCGGAGATGAACAGTGCGACGATGGTCTCGTCCATCGCGGAGATGAACGCAAAGATGCCACCGGCGACCACGCTCGACTTGATCTGCGGCAGCGTCACCGCAAAAAAGCTGCGCAGGCGGTTCATGCCGAGGCTACGGGCGACCATCTCCTGGGTCGGATCAAAACTCTGCAAGCCGGCGAGCACCGAGATGACCACGTAAGGCAGCCCCAGCATCACGTTCGCCAGCACGAGGCCGGGCATGGTGGCGACGAGACCGACCCTGACATAGACGAAGAAGATGCCGACCGCGGTGATGATGATGGGCACCACCAGCGGCAGCAGCAGCGTCATGTGGACGAGACGCATGATGCGCAGCTTCGACTGGCTGATGGCGTAGGCGGCGGCAACCCCGAGCGGGGTTGCGATCAGCACGGTGAAGATTGCAACCATCAGCGTTACCCGCGTGGCCTGCATCCAGGCGGGGTTCGAGAAATATTGCTGATACCAACGCAGCGACAGCGACGGCGGCGGGAAGGTCAGGAAGCGTGCGCTGGAGAACGAGATCGGCATGATGATCAGCACCGGCAGGATCAGAAAGATCAGCACCAGCGTGCAAGCCGCGGTCAGGGCAATCCGGGCGGGCGAGATCGTCCTCATTTCTGCCCCAGCACCCGGTCGAGCGAGATGAAGCGGCTGACCACGAAGAAGATCAGGAGCACGCTGACGAGCAGCACCACGGCCACCGCGCTTGCCGCGCCGAACTGGCTGTAGAGCTCGACATTGCGGCTCACCAGCATCGACACCATCACGGTGCGGCCGCCGCCGAGCAGCTCCGGCGTAATGTAGAAGCCGAGGCAGAGCACGAAGACCATGGTGCAGCCGGCGAGCACGCCGGGCAGCGACAGCGGCAGGAAGATGCGGAGGAAGGCATGCGCCGGACCGGCGCCGAGGCTGGCACCGGCCTGCATCAGGTCGCCCGGGATCTTCTGCATGGTCGCATAGAGCGGCAGCACCATGAACGGCAGCAGGATATGCACGGTCGCAACCACGGTGCCGAAGGTGTTGTGCACGAGCGCAAGGGGCTCGCCGATCACGTCGAGAGAGCGCAACAGTTGGTTGATCACGCCGGTCCGCTGCAACAGCACCAGCCAGGCATAGGCGCGGACCAGCACGCTGGTCCAGAACGGCAGCACCACCAGCGCGAGGATGAGGACACTCCATCCTCGCGGCACAGCATTCGCGGCATAGGCCACGGGATAGCCGAGCAGCAGCGCCAGCAGCGTCACCAGCAGGCTGATCTCAAACGTCAGCGCAAAGCTGCGCCAATAGATGTCCTCGCTCACGATGCGGCGGTAGTTCTCCAGCGTGAAGCCGTCGTGATAGATCGACTGCCAGGCGAGCCAGCCGACCGGCAGGACGATCAGAAGCAGGATCACGAGCAGCGCCGGCGACACCAGCGCCAGCATCAGGCCGTCTTCACGGCGCTGATGGTGCAGGGAGGGATCTGGTGCCGATGTCGCCAACGTTGCTGCTCGCTTCTTACTTCTGCATGAAGGCCGCCCAGCGCTTCTCGGCCGCTTCGCCCTGCGGTGACGACCACCAGGCATAGGACATCAGCGCCTGCTTCGCCGCGTTCGCCGGCTCGCTCGGCAATTGCGCGGCGCGCTCCGGCTTGATCACGCTGGTCTCGAACGCCTTCGGGTTACCAGGGCCGTAGTCGATGTGCAGCGGCAGATTGGCCTGATGCACGGGGTCGACGGCCTCGTTGAGGAATTTCACCGCCGTGTCGAGGTTCGGCGCGCCCTTGAGGATGCAGAGCGAGGTGCTCTGCAAGATGCCCTGGTTGTAGGTGAAGGCGACCTTGGCGCCCTCCTTGGCGACCGCGCTGACGCGGCCGTTCCAGGCCATCTCCATGTCGACCTCGCCGTCGTTGAGGAGCTGCGCCGATTGCGCGCCCGAGGTCCACCACACCGTGATGTTCGGCTTGATCTCCTCGAGCTTCCTAAAGGCCCGGTCGACGTCGAGCGGATAGAGCTTGTCAGGCGCAACGCCGTCGGCCATCAGCGCCGCCTCGAGCGTCGCGAACGGGTGGTTGCGCAGCGCGCGGCGGCCGGGAAACTTTTTCACGTCCCAGAAATCGGCCCAGCTGTTCGGCGCGTCCTTCGGGAATGTCTTCTGGCTGTAGGACAGCACGCTGGAATAGAACTCGTATGATACCGAATAGGGACTGCGATAGGCCTCCGGCATCGCGGCGCCATTCGGAATCTTCGAGAAGTCGAGTTTTTCCATCAGCCCCTGCTCGCCGCCGCGCAGGCAGTTGCCGGTCGGGGTGTCGACGACGTCCCAGATCGGCTTGCCGCTGCCGACCTGCGTCTTGATCGCCGGCCAGGCGTCGGGGATCGAATCCTGGTTGATGGTGATGCCGAGCTTCTTGGCAGAGGGATCGAGGATCGCGACCGTCTGTGCCTGCTGGTAGGCACCGCCTTGCGAGACGAAGGTGATCTGCTCGGCGGCATTGGCCGCGCCGACGCCCGACCCCATCGCCGCGATCGACGCACCGAGCAGTAGATACCCGTACTTCAAGCCCGATATCATTTTCATTCTCTCCTCCTCTCCAACCAAATGAGACATCATCGTCCGATCGCGTCCAAAAACTGGTACCAGCCGGCGACCATGCGCACGGCGGGCTCGCGCAACGGATAGAAGGGAATTGTCTTGAGCCGGCTTGCATCGAGCAGGCCGACCTCCGGCGTCTCGCCGCGGACGAAAGCGGCGAGATAGCGGCCCATCAGGCTCGACATCGCAACGCCGGCGCCGTTGTAGCCCATCGCAAAAAATGTCCGGTCGTCGAGCCGGCCGATATGCGGCACCGAGTCCAGCGTCATGCCGACGAGGCCCGACCATTTGAACGCCAGCGGGACGTCGGCGAGATCGGGGAAGATGCCGACCATCGCCTTGTGCAGCGCGTCGAAGGCCGATTCGGAGTCCTGCTTGCCGAAGGCGCCGCGGCCGCCGAAGATCACGCGGTTATCGACCATGCGGAACCAGCGCATCATGCGCTTGGTCTCGGTGTAGGTGCGGCCCGTCGGCATCAGGTGCCCTGTGAGATTGCGCGGCAATCTGTCGGTCGCGATGATGGCGCTGCGGAACGGGATCAGCGTGTGCTGCATGTGGGCGGTCGCGCCCGTCAGATCGGAGTAGCTGTTGGTCGCGACGATCACCTGCTTTGCACGCACCGCACCATGCGGCGTCTCCGCGACGATGCCGCGATTCTCCCGCCGCAGTTTTACGACAGGCGAGTCCTGATAGATCGCAACACCGCGGCGCGCCACGCCGTCCGCGAGACCGCGCACATAGTTGAGCGGATGGATGCCGCCGGAGCCCGGATTGAGCACGCCGCCGACGAAGGCGTCCGAGCCGGTCTCTTCGCGCACGCCCTTGGCGTCGAGGATGCGCACTTCTGCATCACCCATCTCGCGCTTCATCCAGCCGGCCTCGTCGATGGCGGCCTTCAGCGTCGTCTCGTTATGTGCGGCCTTGACCTGGCCGGTGCGCGTCAATGCGGCGCTGGCGATGGCGAACTCGGCGACCAGTTCCTCGACAATGTCGGTCGACTCATGCGCGATCTCGTACATCCGCTTCGCCATGGCCCGGCCATGCGCGGTATCGATCTCGCGGAACGACAGGCGGAACTTTGCGGTGATCACGCCGCCATTGCGGCCGCTCGCGCCCCAGCCCGGACGGTTAGCCTCGAGCACGACCGGCGCGAGCCCGCTTTTGGCGATGTGATGCGCCGCCGACAGGCCGGTATAGCCGGCGCCGATGATGACGACGTCGGCCTGGGTCTCGCCGGCGAGGACCGGGAATTCGCGCGCAGGATCGGCCGTGCTCGCCCATAGCGAGTTGGCAGACGGCAGCGCGGTCCATTTCCCAGTCATGAGCGCATCCATGCCTTATGCCGCTGCGCCGATGGCCGCATCCGCAAAGGCCTTCATGGTCGAAAAGTGGAAGTCGGGCTTGGTCAGGTCGGGCACCTCTGGTGTACCACCGAAGCCTGCCATGCCCTGGCGCCGCTCGATCCAGCACACCTTGTAGCCGAGCCGCCGCGCGACCCCGATGTCGTGGTACTGGCTCTGTGCGACGTGCAGGATGTCGGACTGCTTGTAGCCGAAGGCGGACTGCCGCCCCTTGTTGTAGGCAAAGAATTCCGGATCAGGCTTTGCGACGCCGGTGTCGTCGGCACAAACCGTATCATCGAAGGGATTGCCAAGCGCATGCGCGTAGCAGGACAGCGCGACACGGTCGGCATTGGTCATCGCCACCAGGCGGAACTTTGTGCGCAGGCGCTTCAGGGCTTCGATGGAATCGGCGAACGGAGCCCAGCGCAGCACGGCGAGCTGGAACACATCGCAAGACGCATCATCGGCCGGCAGCCCGAGCTGTTTGGCGAGATGGCGGTAGACGTGGAACATCACCTCGCTGGAGCGCTCCGGATGCAGGTCGCGGCCGCGCTTGTAGTGGACGAAGATCTGGTCGTCGGAGAGCTCGGCCGACGACTTGCCCGAGATCTTGCGCACCGCGTTGAGCACGCCGCTCTCGAAATCGATCAGGGTGCCGACGACGTCGAAGGTGAGGACCTTGAAATTGCTGAATGAGGATGGGGACGGCATTGGGAGCTTCTTCTCTTCAGTTTCGATAGGGTTGCTTGAGGGGATTCATGCGCCCGCCTTCGGCACGACGATGGTGTCCTCGGGGTGAAGGGTGACGGTAAGACTGCCGCCAACCGGCGGGATGCGGCGATGGGCCTCGTGATGGCTCGGCTGGCGCAGGCTGAGCCCGGTGCCGTCGGCAAGCGCCAGGAAGATGCGCAGGCTTTCGCCCTGATAGACCACGTCAGTGACGGTTCCGGTGAGACGGTTGCAGGCGGCGTCGCCCGCGCCATTGTCGATCAGGAGCTTTTCGCTATGCACTGCGAGCATCAGCGCATCGCCGGACGGAATGGCGCGGGCGCTGCGCAGTACGGCGTTACCGAGCGCGACGCTGCAGCCATCGACGCGGCGAACGGGCAACAAGGTGGCTTCTCCGATAAAGCTTGCGACGAAGGAATCCGCGGGGTGATCGTGCAGCCGCTCCGGTTCGTCGATCTGGATCAGACGGCCGTCCTTCATGACGGCGACGCGGTCGCTCATGGTCAGCGCTTCGCGCTGGTCATGGGTGACATAGATGATGGTGGCGCCGATGCGCCTGTGCAGCGCGCGCAACTCAATCTGCATGGATTCGCGAAGCTGCTTGTCGAGCGCGGACAGCGGCTCGTCCATCAGGATCAGGCGCGGCTCGAAGATCATGGCGCGCGCCAGCGCGACGCGCTGACGCTGACCGCCGGAGAGCTGCGCGACGCCGCGTCCCTCGTAGCCGGCGAGCCCGACCATGGCGAGCGCGGAGCGCACCTTCTCCGGCCACTTTGCCTTGGGCAGGCGCCGCGCGCGCAAGGGAAAGGCGACGTTCTCGCCGACGCTCATATGAGGAAACAGCGCGTAGTTCTGGAAGACGACGCCGATGTCGCGCTTGTGCGGCGGCATCCAGGTGACGTCGCGGCCGCCGAAGAGGATCGAGCCCGACGTCGGCAGGATGAAGCCGCCGAGGATGCCGAGCAGCGTGGTCTTGCCGGATCCGGACGGGCCGAGCAGCGAGACGAACTCGCCGGCACCAACGTTGAGGGACACGTCGTCGAGGGCGCGAACCGCGCCGTAAGCCTTGCTTGCGGACCTGATCTCGACGCTTTCCGCTCGTTTGTCCAACGATCGACCTCGCCACGTCCTGCACCGGCGCGCCTCACTGCGCGCCATAATCTTGCTTTATAGACAGGGATTGGGGGCACTCACGGTTGTAGCGTGCGTCGCACCTAATCTTCTCTCGCGAGCCCTATCTTTAGGCTATTGTGCTGATGACACCAGAGTTGGCAAAACTCGGCAATTGCCAAATTCTCACCGGGCACATAACATCAAGTTATGCCTGAACTCCGCCGTATGCTGCCTTCCTCGAACGCCCTGTTCGTCTTCGCCGCCGCGGCGCGGAACGGCAGCTTCACGGCGGCCGCCGCCGAGCTGAACGTCACGCAGCCTGCGGTGAGCCGGATGCTCGGCCAGTTCGAGGAGCATCTCGGCGTCCGCCTGTTCGACCGCAAGGCCGGGCGCGCCATGCTGACGGAAGAAGGCGAGCTGCTCTACCGGCGGGTGCTCGAAGGGTTTCGCAGCATCGAGACCGGCCTGATCGAGATCGAGCGCCGGCGCAAGGGCACGGAGACGGTGACGCTGTCGGTCTCGTCAGCCTTCACCACGCATTGGCTGATGCCGCGCATCGACAAGCTGCAACGCAGCTTTCCCAATGTCGATCTGCGCTTCCAGTTGATCTCGGGTGCGCTGCGCGGGCCGGTCGAGAATGTCGACCTCGGCATGCGCTTCCGCGACCGCGACGAGCCTTACTCCGGCGGCACGCTGGTCATGAAGGAGGTCATGCTGCCGGTGTGCAGCCCGACCTATATGAGCGAGGCCGAGCCTGCGGAAGGCAACACGATCATCCGGCTTGCCGAAACGCCCGGCGACTGGGCGGCGGATTATCCGAGTTTCCTGACCAGGCGGCGCGGCCCGGCCAAGTCGCTCAGCTTCAGCGACTATGCGGTGGTGGTGCAGGCCGGCCTCCTCGGCCAAGGCATCGCGCTAGGATGGCTGACCGTTGCCTCGCACTGGTTGTTGACCGGCGCCCTGGTGCCGGCGTCCGACACACTGACGACCACGCGGCGGATCTGCGAATTTTTGCCGCCGCGCAACCGGCCGATGCGCCCCATCGCCGCCGAGATCCGCGACTGGATCATCGCGCAGATGCGCAACGAAATCGCACAGATCGACCGGCTCTATCCCAAGCTCGGCGCGATGGCCGCGTGTTATTAAGGCGGCGTCAGCGCGGCGCAGTACCGATCTGGCAGATGATCACCGATCCCCGGGGGTACCAATATTGAGGAGAGGAAGCCGATCAGATCCGCTCGCGTGTTCAATGACCGCCCACGGAAGAGACTGACGATCTGATCGAGCAGCCCGGCATCAGCCCGTGGATCGTTGGAGTCAAAACCCGCTGTCAGCCTGTCAGCCTCGAATTTCGCGGCCCGTCCACACTCGAGATAGCGGCCAACATGGAGGAAATTGAGCTGCGGCGGCGGGACGGTCGGAACGACATCGGTGCCGTTGACCAGACGGTAGGTCGTCGGGCCGAAAGTATCGTTCCAAGGCGTAACGAAATCGGCGCGGCCCGTGCGCGGGCACCCGTAGAGATAGATCTGCGCATTCTTCAGCTTGAGCTCATCACGCGCGAAATCGGCGATGTTCACCGCGATCGCGGCGCCTAGGCTATGCCCGGTCAGAAAGATAGGCGAATTGTCTTTAAGCGCCGTTGCGATCGCCGCCTTGACATCTTTCCAGACCGCTGCGGCCGCCTGGCGGAAGCCTTCGTGAACCGGCGACGCCGGCTTGCCGAGAGTGAAGTTATTCAACCAATTCAGCAAGTGAAGCGGATCGGTGCCTGCGAAGGCGATGATCGTCGCCCTGCCCCGTCGGGCGATAACTCCCCTCGTATCCGTTAACTCAGGCGTGGAGTTCACCGGTTGAATCAGCGGCTTGGCGCCCGACAGATTCCAGAAGGCAGCAACGTCATCGATCTTGCCCGCTACGTGGGTCTCGTAGGCGAGCTGCGACATCCACATCATGGCGCGCGCGGTGTCGAGATTGAAATCCGTCGAATCGTCTTTGAATTTCGCAAACGCGTCCCGGTCGTATTCACCAAGAGGAAGTTCGACCAAGCGACTCATGTTCAGCTCCCAAATGGCATGTGGCTGCAATGCGTCGATCGAAATGCAATGCAGCCACTCTGGCACACGGGGGAACCAAAAACAATCTCCGCGAGTGAGCGTCTATGTCCTCGCGGACTAGATCAGTCAGCGCATCTGCCGACCCCTTATCGATGCCCGATCGCGCGGATCGCCCCGCGCAGCTCCGCGAGGCCGCGCAAGCGACCGATCGCGGTGTAGCCGGGGTTGGTGCGCTTGGTGGCGGCGAGATCGTCCAGCATGCGGTGGCCATGATCCGGGCGGAACACGATTTGTTTGCCGGGCGCGCGGCGCGCGTTCTCCTTCAATAGCGCCTTCAGCACCGCGATCATGTCGACGTCACCGTCGAGATGGTCCGACTCGTAAAACGACAGGCCGTCCGCCTCGCGCTTGGTCGCGCGCAGATGCGCAAACGCAATGCGCGGGCCGAAGCGTTCGGCCATCGCAGGCAGGTCGTTGTCGGCACGGACGCCGAGCGAGCCGGTGCACAGGCAGATGCCGTTGGCTTTTGACGGCACGGCGTCGAACAGCGCCTGATAGTCGTCGGCGGTGGAGGCAACACGCGGCAGGCCGAACAGCGGACGTGGCGGATCGTCGGGATGCAGCGTCAGCGACACGCCGAGCTGTTCGGCAACCGGCGTGACGCGGCCCAGGAATTCGGCGAGATGCTGGCGCAGGATCTTTGGCGTGATGTCGCGGTACTGCTCGAGGCGGTCGCGAAATTGCGGAATGGTCATCGGCTCGGTGGTCGAGCCCGGCAACGCGCTGGCGATCACCATGACGAGATAGTCGACATCAGCCTGGCTCATCTTGTCGAAGAGCGCCTTCGCGCGCGCCTGCTGCTCCGGCGAGTAGTCCTGAAGCGCCGCGGGGCGCTTCAAAATGTGAAGCTCGAACGCCGCGAAGCGATCCTGGTCGAAGCGCATGGCCCGCGCCCCGTTCGGCAACTCCCATTCGAGATCGGTACGGCACCAGTCGACGACCGGCATGAAGTTGTAGCAGATGATCTTGATGCCGGCGGCGGCGACCGCCTCCATGCTCGCGATCCACGCTTCGATCGAGCCCGTTGCCTTGGCCCCGTGACGCTTGACGTCGTCGGGAATCGGGATCGACTCGACCACGGACCATGTCAGCGGTGAGCGGCCGGGCTGGCCGTGTTCGATGAAGTTCTTGCGCTCCTCGACCGCCTTGCGAGTCCAGGCTTCGCCGATCGGTACCTGATGCAGCGCCGACACGATGTCGGTCGCGCCGGCCTGCCTGACATCGTCGAGCGACACGGGATCATCGGGCCCGTACCAGCGCCATCCCTCGAGCATCATGTCTCTCTCCCTGGAGCATATCCGGAAACGTGTGAGCGGCTTTCCGGAAAGATCATGCTCAAAACAAGAATCTACTGCGCGGTCAGCACGACCTTGACGCTTTGCGAACGGTCCAGCGCCAGCCGCAGCGCGTCGGGTGCGGTCGCGAGTGGCCGTTCGGCGGTGACCAGCGACAGCACGTCGACGCTGCCATTGCCGATCAGTTCCACCGCGGTCATGAATTCGAAGCCGAAGCGGAACGAGCCCCTGAGATCGATCTCCTTGGCCATGACGGCATTCGCCGGCACGGAGATCTGTCCGCCCGGCAGATTGCCGATCTGCACGACGGTGCCGCCCCTGCGAACGATGCCGATGGCGCTGGCGAGGCCCGCCGCCGTGCCCGAGACTTCGAAGGCGACGTCGTAGGGACGCGCGGCGGCCTGCGCCTTCAGCCCGTCCTCATCGCCGGAGACGTTCTCGACATGCGAGGCGCCAAGCCGGGTCGCGAAGGCGAGCGGCGCGGGCGCGATGTCGGCGACGGTGACGTCAGCCATGCCGGCGCGGCGTGCCGCGAGCATGGTAAGCAGCCCGATCGGCCCCGCTCCAAAAATGATTCCGCGCTTGCCGTTGACGTCACCGGCCCGCGCCACAGCATGCAGGCAGACCGCGAGCGGCTCGGCGAGCGCGGCGGCCTGATAGGAGACATGGTCGGGGATCTTCACGCATTGCGCAGGGATGGCGTCAAAATAGTTGGCAAAGCCGCCCTGCATGTGCGGGGTCTTCGACGCCGAGCCCATGAAGAAGATGTTTTCACACAGGTTCGGCCGGCCCTCGCGGCAGGCGACGCAATGCCCGCACCAGCGCGACGGATTGACGGCGACGCGGTCGCCGACCCTGAGGTTCGGTGCAGCGCCCGCGATTTCGACTACCTCGCCGGAGATCTCGTGACCGAGCACCAAGGGCGACTTCACCACGAAGTCGCCGGTGCGGGCATGGCGGAAGTAGTGCATGTCGGAGCCGCAGATGCCGCCGGCGCCGAAGCGGATGCGCACCATGCCATCGGCAAGCTTGTCGAGCGGATGCTCGATCATGCGCAGATCTTCGGGGCCGAACAGCGTGGCGGCGAGAGCAACAGAGGTCATTTGGACAATCCCATATATTTCGGCAGCCAGAGCGTGAGGTCTGGAATGTAGGTGATGGCGACGAGCGCAAGCAGCAGCGGCACCAGCCAGGGCAGGATCGCAACCGTCGTGCGCTCGACCGAGAGCTTTGCGACGCGCGCCAGCACGAACAGCACCATGCCGAGTGGCGGATGCAACAGCCCGATCATCAGGTTCAGCGTCATGATCAGGCCGAAGTGGATCGGGTCGATGCCGAGCTTGAGCACGATCGGCAGCAGGATCGGCACCAGAATGGTAATCGCCGCGATGGTGTCGATGAAGCAGCCGACGAACAGGATCAGGATGTTCGCGAGCAGCAAGAACACCCATTTGTTGTGGGTGACGCTGAGCATCGCATCGGAGAGCGTTTGTGCCGCCTGCGAGACCGTGAGCAGCCAGGCGAAGATCGAGGCAGCCGTGACGATGAACAGCACCGATGCCGTGGTCTCGATGGTGTCGAAAGTCGCCTTCGCCACCGTCTTGAGCGTCATGGTGCGATAGCGCACGAGGCCGAGGAACAGCGACCAGATCACCGCGGCGACGGCAGCTTCCGTCGGCGTGAACCAGCCGAGCGTCATGCCGCCGATCAGGATCACCGGCGCCATCAGCGCCATCACCGCGGAGAAGTCAAAATACCAGTCGATCGCGAGCAGGACAGCGAGGCCGATGAGGACGGCCATGTTGGTCGAGAGACCGGCAAGCACCATCAGCCAGATTGCCATCGGGAAACTCAGCACGATGACGATCTCGAGCCCCGCCGATCCCAGTTGCGGCCAGGAGAACGGCGTGTCGCTGCCCCATTTGTTCTTGTGCGCGAAGTAGGTGACAGTAGCCATCATCAGCAGCGTCATGACCACGCCGGGAATGACGCCACCCAGGAACAGCGCGCCGATCGAGACGTTGGCCATCATGCCGTAGATCACGAAGGGCAGCGACGGCGGGATGATGGGCCCGAGCGTCGCTGACGCCGCGGTGACGCCGACCGAGAATTCGGTCGTATAGCCGTGATCCTTCATCGCCTTGATCTCGATGGTGCCGAGCCCGGCGGCGTCCGCGATCGCGGTGCCGGACATGCCGGAGAAGATCACCGAGCCGATGATGTTGACGTGGCCGAGGCCGCCGCGCATCCAGCCGACCAGCGCGACCGCGAATTTGTAGATGCGTCCCGTGACGCCGGCGATGTTCATGAGGTTGCCGGCAAGGATGAAGAAGGGCACGGCGAGCAGCGGAAAGCTCTCGACCCCTGCGATCATGCGCTGGGCCAGCGTGACGTCGGGCGTGACGCCGCTGACGAGGATGTAGAGCAGCGACGAGGTCGCCATGGCCAGCGCCACCGGCAGGCCCAGCAGCATCAGAAGGAGAAAGCCCCCTAGCAACAACAGCATGACATCACCCTTCCGTTCCGTCGAAGGCACCGGGGCGTTCGAGGATGGAATAGCCCCGCCGCCAGTTCTCGACCGCCACCTGGATCGAACGCCCGAGCATCAGCACAAAGCCGAACAGCGCGGCGTAGTAGACGTAGTTCTTCGGGAAATTGATCGTCGTCATCGGCTCATCGCCGATCACCTTGATGTAGATCCACACCAGCCTGACCGCGTAGGCGAAGAACACGATGCGGATCGCATCGATCGCCGTGGACAGCACGCGCGCTGCGAGGTGCGGCAGATAGCGGTAGATCAGGTCGACCTGGATGTGCCGCGACAGCCGCACGCACATCGACGAGCCGATGAAGACCACGCCGATCAGGCAATAGGTCGCGATCTCCTCGGTCCAGGCATAGCTGTCGTTGAGGACGTAGCGGGTGAAGAACTGGAGGAAAACGCAGAGCGCCATCACCCAGAAGATCGCCAGCGCCACCCAGTCCTCGAAGGCGTATTGGCCGAGGTCCACCTTCGGCGTCGCCTCCTCCTCGAAGGTATGGGCGATCTCGTCGGCGGTGATCTGCCGGTGCAATTCGGCGGTCGACATGTGCTTGCTCCCCAATCTGGCGGATCGTCATTCCGGGGCGATGCGCAAGCATCGAACCCGGAATCTCGAGGTTCCGGGTTCGGCTCTTCGAGCCGCCCCGGAACGACAGTTGTGGTTATTTCACCGCCTGGATGCGGTCCCAGTCGGCCTTGCGATAGCCGAAGCTTTCGAACGTGACGTTCTTCAGAACGGTATCGCGGAACTCGTTCTTGTCGACTTCCGTCACCGTCAGGCCCTTGTCCTTGAAGAAGGCGACCAGCTTGGCTTCGTTCTGCTTGATCTCGCCGGTTGCCTTCGCAGCCGCTTCCTGCGCCACATCGGTGAAGATCTTCTTGTCCTCGTCGCTGAGCTTCTTCCAAAGGCCGCCGGCAACAACGGTGTTGAGATGGTCGACAATGTGGCCGGTCAACACGATGTGCTTCTGCACTTCGTAGAACTTCTTGGCCTCGATCGTGGTCAGCGGATTCTCCTGGGCCTCGACCGTGCCGTTCTGGAGCGCGAGATAGACTTCGGCGAAGGCGATCGGCGCGGTGTTGGCGCCGCAGGCGCGCGGCATCGCAAGATAGGCCGGCACGTCGGGCACGCGCATCTTCAGGCCCTTCATGTCGGCGCAAGCCTTGATCGGCTTGTTGGACGAGGTCTGGCGCACGCCGTAATAGGTCACCGCCACGATGTGATGACCACTCTTGTCCTCGTAGCCTTGCGCGAGCTCCTTGAAGATGTCGCTCTTGGTGTAGGCGAGCAGATGATCGGCATCGCGGAAGGTGTAGGGATAATAGGTCACGCCGATCGGCGGGAAGCTCTTGGCCGCAAAGCTCGAGCCGGAGATGATGATGTCGACCGAGCCGAGCGACAGGCCCTGGTTGATGTCAGTTTCCTTGCCGAGTTGGGAGGCCGGATAGACGTCGATCTGGTAGCGCCCGTTGGTGCGCTTGCCGATCTCCTGCGCGGCCCAGATGGAGGCGGTGTGGAACGGCTCCGAGGTCTCGTAGACATGGGCCCATTTCAGCTTGGTCTGCGCCATGCCGGGACCAGCGGCTGCGAGTAGCGTGCTCGCCGACACGGCGAGCGCAATCGTCATCTTCTTCAACATCGATTTTTCCTCCATCGTTCAAGTCTGCTTCTTTTTCGCCCGGTCTATCGAGCCCGGGCCGCCCAACTCATGACCGCCGCGATCTCCCCGCAGCGGCCTGCTTTCCTGCTGCCCGTTTCGAACCTGCGGGCTTTGCGACCGACCGAGCGGCGCGGCCCTTGCCCGCCGCCGGAGCCGCACCCGTCTCCGCTCCAAAATTCCGCGCGAAGCGCCTTTGCGATTTCGCCAGATGGTCGCGCATGGTGTCGCGGGCGCGATCGCCATCGCGGGCAGCGATGGCGTCGCGCACGGCGCGGTGCTCGTCGAGCGCGGCGCGCCATGACGCCGGATTCTCGAAATAATGCGCGAGCTGCGCGAAATAGGGATTGAGGCGCTGGTCGAACAGCTCGCCGACGACGCGCACCAGCACGGCATTGCCGAGGCAGCCGGCCACCGCGACATGGAAGTCGCGGTCGTGGACCATCGACATGTCGCCGGGATGCTCGACGTTTTCCATAGCAGTGATCGATGCATCGATCCGGGCGATATCGTCGCGCCTGGCGACGCGCGCAGCCTGTTCGGCGATGGCGCCTTCGAGGAATTCGCGCGCGCGCAACAGCTCGAAGGGGCCTTCCATGACGGCCGCGGCAGGAAATGACGGAACGGCGCCGGCGGGCTCGATCACATAGATGCCGGAGCCGACGCGGATGCGAAGGCGGCCCTCGACCTCGAGCGCGATCAGCGCTTCGCGCACGGTCGGCCGCGACACCTTCAACTGCTCGGCGAGTTCCCGCTCGGTCGGCAGCCGGCAGCCGACCGCGTACTCGCCGCTGTCGATCAAGGCTCGCAATTGATCGGCGACCTGGCGGTAAAGCCGTCTCGCCTCCACAGCTTCCAGCGGCACGCTGGCCTCCCCGAAAGGGCCGTCTCGGGATCATTCCCGGCGGCCCGCCAATTTTGGAAAATTGGTCTTACCAATTGACCGGAGCATTGACCGAGGAAAGCCGGCATGTCAAGGCTCGCGAAAATCAGGGGAGACGACCATGCGACTTGGCCGCGCCCATCTCGACCGGTTGCCGTCAGGTATCCGCCGCCCGGCCTACGACCTTTCGAGCGTGACGGCGGGTATCGTGCATCTCGGCCTCGGTGCATTCCATCGGGCCCATCAGGCCGTCGTCATCGACGATTGCCTTGCCGCCGGTGCGCCCGGCTGGGGCATCGTCGGCGCCAGCCTGCGCAGCCCTGATACGCGCGACGCACTCGCACCGCAGGACCATCTCTACACCGTCGCGGTACGTGCGGCCGAAGGCACCGCCTATCGCGTGATCGGTTCGCTCATCGGCAGCGAGGTCGCGCGCGAGAATCCCGCGCGACTGGTCGCGCGCATGGCAGATAGCGCGACGCGCATCGTCTCGCTGACCGTCACCGAAAAGGGCTATTGCCACACGCCGCAGACCGGCGACCTGGACGAGCGCCATCCGGACATCGTGCACGACCTCAATAATCCGGACGCGCCGCGCTCGGCGCCCGGCTTCATCGTTGCCGCGCTGGCGCGCCGGCGGGCGCAGGGGCTTTCGCCGTTCACCGTGCTTTGCTGCGACAATCTTGCGGCCAACGGCCACACCGTGCAGCGGATCGTGACGCAATTCGCGGCCCTGCGATCCAAGGATCTCGGCAAGTGGATATCAGATAGCGTCGCCTTCCCCTGCACCATGGTCGACCGCATCGTGCCGGAGACGACGGATGCCGACCGCGCCGCCGTGTCGGGCGCGCTCGGAATGGACGATGCGTGGCCGGTCATGACCGAGCCGTTCACACAATGGGTGGTCGAGGACCGCTTCTCGGCAGGGCGGCCGGATCTGGCCGGCGCGGGCGTCGAGCTGGTCGCCGACGTCAAGCCGTTCGAGCTGATGAAGCTGCGGCTGCTCAATGCCAGCCATTCCGCGCTCGCCTATCTCGGCTATCTCGCAGGCTACGAGACCATCGCCGACACCATGGCCGATCCGAACTTCGCGCGGCTCGCCGCGCGGGTGATGGAGGAGGCCGCGGTGACGCTTGTCATGCCCGATGGCACCGACCTTGCCGCCTATCGCGCCTCGCTGCTCCAGCGTTTTGCCAATCCGGCGCTGCATCACCGCACCTGGCAGATCGCCATGGACGGCTCGCAAAAGCTTCCGCAGCGGCTGCTCGGTGCAATGCAGGATCGGCTGCGCCTTGGCCTGCCGATCGCAACGCATGCGCTCGCCGTCGCCGGCTGGATGCGCTACGTCACCGCAATGGACGAACAGGGCCGCGCGATCGACGTGCGCGACCCCCTCGCCCGGGAGTTTGCCGCACTCGCGAACGAGGCGGGCCCGGTCGCTGAACGGCTCGCGCCGGCGCTGCTCGGCGTTGAAAAAGTGTTCGGCCCGCTCGGCTCCGATCCGCGCCTTCGCGATGCGGTCACGGCCGCGCTCGGCCGTCTCTACGCGCAAGGCGCGCGGCAGACGGTGGCGGAGAGCTGAATAGGTCTTGATTTTTCCGCGTCTTTGGCCCACCCGGGAAGCATGACGAAGGAAAGCAGGGTCATCGCCGCCAACGCGGCGTTCTACGCAGCCTTCGCGGCGGGCGATTTCGCGGCGATGGAGCGGCTGTGGGCGGATGATGACAGCATCTCCTGCATCCATCCTGGCTGGCCCGCGATCATCGGGCGCGCCACCGTGATCGGAAGCTGGCGCGACATCCTGCAAAATCCGGAACGGCCGCAGGTCGCCTGTGCCGAGCCGCAAGCAATCGTCGAGGGCGATTCCGGGCGGGTGCTGTGCATCGAGATCGTGGACGGTACCGCGCTTGCTGCCGCCAACCACTTTCGCCGCGTCGGCGATACCTGGCGTCTCGTACACCACCAGTCGAGCCCGATCGCGCAGATCGTCGAGCAGACCCACGACGAACCTTCCAGCCCGAGCCGGCGGGTCCATTAAATTCGCGAGAACGCCAAGGCAGTACGTCAGGTTCCGAGCGCGGACTCGCCGAGCTCACGTCCGGGAACACTGAGATGGACCTCGTGTCCCTGACGGATCGCGAGCGAAGCCGCCGCGGCGGCCGATTCAAACGCCGATTCCTTGGTGGCGTACTCGCCGTTGACGTTGCCGTCGTGCAGCACGCCCCATTGGTCCCTGATCGGAACAACCGCGTATTGGGCAAGTCCCATTGTCCTGTCTCCTCTCAGCAGAAGACATAACGCCTGCGCGCGTTGCGCTGTTCCCGCGCGAGAAGCCGTCAGGCGAAGCGTCGCGCCCCGGCGACGCAGAGGACGACGATTGCGGTCGATGCGACCATGGTCCAGGCGACCGGCTCGTGTAGCAACGCCGCTGCGAGCACGAAACCGAAGAAGGGTTGCAGGAGCTGCAACTGCCCGACGCCGGCGATTCCGCCCAGCGCCAGGCCGCGATACCAGAAGATGAAGCCGACCAGCATGCTGAAGACGGAGACATAGGCGAGCCCGATCCAGGCGGGCACACCGACGCCGGTCCAACTGTCCGGCAGCGTGAGGAGCGTGAGCACCGCCATCACCGGCAGCGACAACAGCAGCGCCCAGGAAATGACCTGCCAGCCGCCGAGCCGGCGCGAGAGCGCGGCCCCTTCGGCATAGCCGAGCCCACAAAGCAAGATCGCCGCGACCATCAGCGCATCGCCGGTTACCGAACCGCCGCCGCTGCGTGCGAGCGCAAAACCTACCACCGTCCCCGCGCCCAGAATCGAGAACAGCCAGAACGCCGGCTTCGGCCGCTCGCCGCCGCGCTGCACGCCGAAGATGGCGGTCGATAGCGGCAACAGACCGACGAAGACGATCGAATGCGCCGCGGTGATATGCGTCAGCGCGAGCGCGGTGAGCAGCGGGAAGCCGACGACCACGCCGACGGCAACGATCGTCAGCGGCACAAGGTCGGCACGTCCGGGCGGTTTTTCGCGAAGCGCGAGGAGACACAGCGCGCCGAGCAATGCGGCGATCGCGGCGCGCGCGGAGGTGAGGAAGATCGGCGTGAAATCGGCCACCGCCACGCGTGTCGCCGGCAGCGATCCGCTGAAAATCACCACGCCGAGGAGGCCGCTGCCCCAGCCGACGGTCGTTCGCTCCATGTCACCTCACCTTCCGAAGCGAGAGATAGCGGGTGACGGCTGGTGCGCACAGGGACAATGGCATACAATTTTAGCCAACTGTATGGCTCAAGCGAGCCACACAATTGATCCGGAGAGAGCCGTGGCCGACAGGAAGGCGACCCGCACCGAGACGCTGATGCAGGCGGTACGATTGAGGATCGCGAGCCGCGCGCTGGCGCCGGGCGACCGGCTGCCGTCGGTTCGCGGTTTCGCCGAGACCATGGCTGTCTCGCCGTCCACGGTGGTCGACGCCTATGACCGCCTTGCCGCCGAAGGCGTGATCCGGGCGCGGCGCGGCTCCGGATTCTATGTGACGGGCGTCAACCTGCCGCCGCTCGCGCTGGCCGAGCGCGGGCCACCGCGCGCCCGCGACGTCGATCCGTTCTGGGTGTCGCGGCAGTCGCTCGACGCCGACCCGTCGTTGCCAAAGCCCGGCTGCGGCTGGCTGCCTGCGGACTGGATGCCGAACGCCGCGCTGCGGCGTGGCCTGCGCCAAATCGCGCGCGGCGATGATGCGGTGCTGTCGGACTATGGTAGCACGGCCGGATCGGTCGCCTTGCGCCGCCTGCTGCTCGGCCGCTTCGCCGACGATGGCATCACGGCGACGACGGACCAGATCATGCTGACGAGTTCGGGAACGCAGGCGGTCGATCTGATCTGCCGCCTTCTGCTCCGTCCCGGCGATACGGTGCTGGTGGACGACCCCTGCTACTTCAATTTCCGGGCGCTGCTGCGCGCGCATCAATTGAAGATCGTCAGCGTTCCCTACACGCCAACGGGACCTGATATCACGGCATTCGAGCAGACCATCCTCACTGAGCACCCCCGCCTCTATCTCACGAACTCGGCGCTGCACAATCCCACCGGCGCGAGCCTGTCGCCGCAAACGGCGCATCGCGTGCTCAGCCTCGCCGCGGCGCACGATATGACCGTGGTCGAGGACGAGATCTTTGCCGATTTCGAGCCCTCGCCGTCGCCGCGCCTCGCCGTTCTCGACGGGCTTCACCGCGTGATACGGATCGGCAGCTTCTCCAAGACGCTCTCTGCGTCCGTGCGCTGCGGCTATGTCGCGGGCCGCGCCGACTGGATCGAGGGGTTGATCGACCTCCAGGTTGCGACCAGCTTTGGCGGACCAAGCCGGGTCACGACCGAACTGATCGCGGGTGTGCTGGCGGGCGGCAGTTACCGCAAGCACATGGACGACGTCCGCCAGCGCCTGTCGCGGGCACGTAAGGCCGCCGCTGCAAAGCTGGCGCCGCTCGGCATCGAGCCATGGATCATGCCCCGTGGCGGGTTCTACCTGTGGTGCCGTCTGCCCGACGGGCAGGATTCGACCGAGATCGCGCGACGTTGCATGGAGGAGGACGTCATCTTGGCGCCCGGCAACGTGTTCAGCGTATCGCAGTCAGCCGCAACCTTCATGCGCTTCAACGTCGCGCAGCTCGGCGGCGAACGCGTGCTGGCAGTGCTGCGCGCGGCGATGGCCGCGCGCACGGACTGACGCGGCAAGCTCCGGTCAGCGGTCGGTCGCGGCGTTCGATGCCGGCGTGGCGCGCTCGACGCGGATCCAGGCCACCGCCATCTCCCAGGCGACGGCGAGAACGATCGGCCCGATGAAGAGGCCGACGATGCCGTGCGCGAGCGTGCCGCCGATCACTCCGATCAGGATGACCAGGGTCGGCGTGGTCAGGCCGCGCCCCATCAGGATCGGCTTCAGGATGCTGTCGATGAAGCCGACGATGACGAGGAAGATCGTCAGCAGCAGCGCCGTGGTGACGTCCTTGTACATCCAGAGCCAGATGATCACCGGCGCAAGGACGATGAACGCTCCGATCTGCACGATCGAGAGCAGCAGAACGATGAAGGCCAAGAGGCCCGCGCTCGGGAGAGCGGCCAACTTGAAGCCGACACCGGCAAGCAAGGCCTGGATGATGGCGACGCCGATGACGCCCTGCGCCACGGCGCGGATGGTCGCGCCTGCGAGCCCCAGAAAGTGCTCGCTCTGCTCGGGAATGATGCGGAACAAAAATCCCCGGCCGGCCGCCACGAGCTGCGGTCCAAAAGGAAAGAGGAAGCCGGCGACGAACACCGACACGAGAAACTGCAGCGTCCCGACCCCCGCATCGCCCGCGAGCGACAGCATCGTGCCGGCCACCGGTTTCAGATACGGCACCACCTCCTGCAATGTCGACCGCAAATTGTTGTAGACCTCATTCCAGAGATCGAAGAGTTGCGGTCCGATCAGGGGCCAGGTCTTGATCGATTCCGGCGCGGATTGGAGCACGAGATCGCCAGCCCCGATCTTGCTGGCAAGATCCTTGATGCCTTCGACCGCGCTGATGCCGAGCCACGTTGCGGGTCCGATGACGATCCCGAGCGTGACCAGCGTGAGGATCGCCGCGGCCGTCTTGGGGCGGCCGCCGAGCAGCTTCGCAAGCCAGCTGAAGGCCGGGTAGAACGCGACCGCGAGCACCCCGCTCCAGGCCAGGATCGGCACGAAGGGCCGGATGATGACGAAGGTCCAGGTGATCAGGAGCGCGAGCAGCCCGAGCCGGATCACGAGCTGGATGATGTCTTCCGCCGACGGCGATGGACGAAGTGGTTTCAAGGCCGCGCCTTCTTCTCAAGGACCATGCTGGGAGCCCAAGTTCTCTCCCCCCTTTCTCGCGGCAATTCCGGTCCAGTTCAAGTGGGGAGCCGCACCGTTCTCAGGCTTGACTCTCAGGGCAGATTGTCCCGCAGAAAAATGTCGATGCGGATGCGCTCCTGGTCGGGGCTGGTCGGCTCGGCCAGGCAATGCGCGAGCAGGACGCGCGCGGCAGAGCGCGCCTCGTGGCCGGGGTCCTGGTTGATGATGGCGTCGATCGTGCCGCGCACCAGGAAACGCCGCGTGTGCTGGGTGAGCTCATGGGCGATCCAGACCACGTCGCGGGCGCTGCCCGAGGCTTCCAGCGCCTTGGCAATGCCGCGATTGCCGGCGCCGCAGGAATAGATCCCAAGCAGGTCGGACTGGCGCGTCAAGAGCTCGGCCGTGAGCAGGCGCGTACGCTCGTTGTCGTCGCGCCCTTCCAGGACCGGCAATGCCGCAACGTTCGGATACTCGCTCGACAGGATCTGGTGAAAGCCGAATTGCCGCTCGGTATGGTCGCGCAACGACAGCGATCCCGCGATGACGGCGACGCTCCCGGTGCGACCACCGAGGAAGCGCCCCATCAGGGTCGCGGCGGTGCGCCCCGCCGCGGGATTGTCGATGCCGACATAGTGCAGGCGGCGCGAGCTCGGCGCGTCCGAGACCAGCGTGACGACGGCGACGCCGCGCGCGGTCAGATCGTCGATCGCAGCCCGCACGCGCGGATGATCGAGTGCGATGACGGCCACGCCCTGGAAGGTCGGCGACAGCTCCTCGAGCGTACCGGCCAGAACGTCGGGATCGAACACATCGACGTGAATCACGTCGATGAAGGCGCGCTGGCTGGCGAGCAAGTCGGCCGTGCGCTGGACCTGTTCAGTCAGATTGGTCATGAAGCTGTTGGTGCCGGCCGGCAGCACGAAGGCGAAACGGAAGGTCTGGCCTCGCGCCAGTCGTGCGGCCGCGGCGTCGGTGCGATAGCCGAGCTTGGCCACCGCCGCCTCGACCCGCGCCACCGTCTTGGCGCGCACGCCTTCGCGCCGGTTCACCACGCGATCCACCGTCGCGAGCGAGACGCCCGCCGCGCGCGCGACGTCTTCCAGCGTGGCGCGGGCCGCGGGCTGCATTTCGCCGCCCGTCATCCGCGCGCGGCCCACAGCATGCCGCGGGTCATCAGCGTCCTGATCTCGGGCACGTCGAGCTCATAGGCGCGATGACCGAGCGAGGAATAGAACACCCTGCCCTCGCCATAGCGCTTCTTCCAGACCACGGGCATCACGACGCCCTCGATCCACGGTGCATGCTCGCCGGAAAACGTCGTCGTGGCCAACACCTCGTTCGCGGGGTCGACATGCATGTAGTATTGCTCGGAGCGGTGCTCAAAACTCTTCAGGCCCTTCATGATGGGGTCGTCCGGCTTCGTCAAGTCGACCTTGTAGTCGATGATGTTGCCGGGATGCGCGACCCACTGCCCGCCGCAGAGAAACTGGTAGTCGACGGATTCGCGGAAGGCATCGCACATGCCGCCATGGTGGCCGGCAAGCCCGACGCCGCTCCGCACGGCGGCGCAGAGATTGAGCGCCTCCGGCTTCTCGATCTTCGACATGGTATAGATCGGGATGATTAGCGAGAGGTCGTGGATCGCGGGATCGGCGAACGCCGCGGTCGTGGTCTCGATGCGGACGTCAAAGCCTTCCTGCTTCAGCCAGCCGCGGATCATGGAGGCGCACAGATCGGGATCATGTCCCGGCCAGCCGCCCCATACGATGAGTGCCTTGCGCATTGTTCTTGTCCTCAGTCGATCTGCCCGGTGTCGCGTCCCGCCGGCATCATCGCCGGCCGGTCGACGCTGCTTTCGATTTTCACCCGCCGTCCCTCGTCGGCGGAGGTCTGGAACGCCTCCATCACCTCGAGCACGTGGAAGGCGAGCGCGCCGGAAGCGCGGTGCGCCCGGCCCGTGAGAAGCGCGGTTGCCATGTCGGCGACGCCGATGGAGCGGAATTCGCCCTCGACATGCCCATGGGTCAGCGGCATCGCCTCCCATTCGCCGCCGGTCTTCGCCACCTGCACCTCGCCGCCGAAGCGGTTGGGGTCCGGCACCAGCAGGCTGCCCTTGTCGCCATAAATCTCGATCGGCACGTGACGGTGTTTTGGCACGTCAAAGCTCATCGCGATGGAGACGACGGCGCCGCTCTCGAACTCCAGCATGCCCGCGACATGGGTCGCGACCTCGACCGGGATCAACGTTCCGTTCATCGGCTGGCTGGTGACGAGACGCTCGGCCTTCGGCCGCGCGGTGGAGCCCATCACGCTCGCGACCGGGCCGAGGAGCTGCACGAGGTCGGTGATGTAGTATGGCCCCATGTCCAGCATCGGTCCGCCGCCGCGCAAATAGTAGAAGCCCGGCGCCGGATGCCAGCGCTCATGGCCCGGACAGCCGAAGAAGACGCTGCCGCCGACGGGCGCGCCGATCGCGCCGTCGTCGATCAGCTTGCGCGCGGTCTGATGACCGCCGCCGAGGAACGTATCCGGTGCGCAGCCGACGCGCAGGTTCTTCTGTGCAGCCAACTCCATCACCTTGCGCGCCTCCGTCACGTTGACGCCGAGCGGCTTTTCGGAATGGACGTGCTTGCCGGCATTGAGCACGGCGAGGCTGACGTCGGTGTGGGCCAGCGGCACCGTGAGGTTGATGACGATCTCGACGTCGTCGCGCTTCAGGAGCTGATCGACCCGCATCGCGGGCAGGCCGAACTCGGCGCCGCGCCGCTCGGCCGCATCGCTGCGCATGTCGGCGACCGCCTTGATATCGAGGACGGGAAAGCGCTGTGCGGCCTTGAGGTAAGCGGTGCTGATGTTGCCGCAACCGACGATTCCGATACCGACTTTTCTCATTCCATACTCCCTGAGGTCGCGATCCGCCCTATCCCTTGACCGCACCTGCGGTCAGACCGGCAACGATGTGCCGCTGCGCGAAGATGAAGAGAATGATGGTGGGCAGGATCGTCAGCGTGATGAAGGCGAGGATCAGGTGCCATTCGGACGAGTACTCGCCTTGATAAACCATGATGCCGAGCGGCCAGGGATAGAGCTCGTCTGTATTGAGCATCACCAGCGGCAGCAGATAGGCGTTCCAGCTATTGACGAAAGTAATGGTGCCGACCGTCGCCAGGATCGGCCGTGACAGCGGCAGCGTCACGTAACGGAAGAATTTGATGTAGCTGCAGCCGTCGACCAGCGCGGCCTCGAGCAGTTCATAGGGAATGTCCTTGAAGAAGCGGCGCAGGAGCAGGACGCTCATCGCGAGGCTGAAGGCGACTTGCGGCAGAGCAACGCCGAAATACGTATCGAGCAGGCCGAGATCGCGCACCTTGATGAACAGCGGCAGCACCGCGGTCGCGGCCGGAAACAGCAGGCCGAGGGTCAGGTAGCTCAGCAGCATCGAGCTGCCGAAGAACCTGACATGGGCAAAGGCGAACGCCGCCATCGATGCGACGATCAGGGTCAGCGTCACCGCGAGTGTCGAGATGACAAGCGAGTTGCGCAGGAGCTGCCAGTACCTCTTTGAGAACAGGATGTCGGCGTAGTTCTGCCATTCCCAGTGCTGCGGCAGCCCGAACGGATTGACGCGCAGCTCGCCCAGGGACTTGAAGCCGCCGAGCACGGTTGCCAGCAGCGGCACCAGCACGAAGGCCGCGATCGCAGCCAGGAACAGCGCCTTGTAGAGCACGACGGGGTCGAGCGGCGGACGCGTGGTCTCAACACTATTCATCGCGCATGAACCATCGTTTGTAGGTGAAGGCGAAGGTCACGCAGATCGTGAACAGGATGACGCCGACGGCGCTGCCATAGCCGACCCGCATCCGCGAGATGCCGTTGTTGTAGAGGAAGCTCACCAGCGTGTTGGAGGAATCAGCCGGTCCGCCGCGCGTCAGCGGCATCACCAGGTCGAAGAGTTGCAGCGAGCCGATGATGGCGAAGAACACCGAAAGGCGGATGGTCGGATAGAGCAAGGGGATGACGACGTGACGCAGCACCTGCCCCCGCGTCGCGCCATCGATGCGGGCTGCCTCGACCAGGTTCTTGTCGAGGCCCTGGAGCGCCGCGATGAACAGCATCATGTGGAAGCCAAAATACTTCCAGACGATCACGATCAGGATGGCCAGCATCGCCGTGTCGGTCGAGGCGAGCAGATGCGGCGCCTCGGCGCCGAAGAAGCGCCAGATCGACGCGACAAGACCGTAATCGCCGTCATAGACGAAGCTGAAGATCAGCCCGGTCGCGATCTCGGCGAGGATATAAGGCATGAAGAACAGCATCCGCAGGGCGACCGCGCCACGGAAGCGTTCGGCGAGCATCAGGGCGAGCGTCAGCGCCAGCGGCAACTGGACGAGAAGCGATACCGCGATGATCAGGCCGTTATTGCGCAGCGCCAGCCAGAACGCACGCGTCTCCAGCACGAAGCGGTAGTTGTCGAGCCCGATCCAGTTGGTCGGCTTGCCAAAGCCGTTCCAACTGAAGGCGGAGTACCAGGCCGCCTCGCCGATCGGCACCACGACGAACACCGTGAAGAGCAGCAGCGCCGGCGGCAGGAACAGGATCAACACGGTATAACGGCCGTCCCAGGCCGGGCCGCGGACCACCACCGGGGCGGGCGCAGCCTCCACCAGATCGAGCGATGGAGAGCTTGCGATCCGTCGCGCCACGGCTCAGTTGCCCTGCTTCCACGCAGCTTCGATGGCCTTGGCCGCGTCCTGCGGATTCATGCTGCCGCCAGCGATCTCGGCCGAGACGTCATTGACGACGCGGCCGACCGACGGACCGAGGCTCTGGTCGTAAAAATTCTGGTGATAGTTCGACTTCGAAAGATTGTCGGCGATCCGTTTCATGAAAGCATTGTTCAGGCCGGCCTCGGCGCCCTTCACCACGGGGACGATGAAGTTGCCACTCGCAAGGCGCGTCTGCACATCCTTCGAGATGAAGTATTTGAGGAAGTCGACGGCCTCCTTCGGCGAGCCCTTGGTGACGAGCCAGCCGGTGATGCCACCGAGCGTGTCCGTCGGCGCGCCCTTGCCGCCCGCGACCACGGGAAAGTCGAACCAGCCAATCTTGTCCTCGGAGAGACCCACCTTGTCGGCAGCGAGCGCGCGCTGGAGATTATAGACGCTGCTGATGGCGAGCGTCATCGCCGCCTTGCCGTCGCCGAAATAGCCGACGGCCTGCGGGTTCTTGAAGCCGAGGAAACCATTCTGGAACGGCTGGAGATCGACGAGTTGCTTGAACAACTCGCCGGACTTCTGGAATGTCTCGCCGGCAAAGCCGCCGTTCTCGCCGCGCAGCGCCGCATCGAACGCCGGTTTGCCGCCGATGCGGACCGCAAGATGCGTCCAGTAGAAATGCAGCGGCCATTTGTCGGCGCCGCCGACCACGATCGGCGTCACGCCGGCCGCCTTCAGGGCCTTCACCGCGGCGAGCAGATCGTCCCAGGTCTTGATGGCGGCCGGATCGACATTGGCCTTCGCCATCAGTTCCTTGTTGTAGACAAAGCCGACCTGCGACAGCGCGATGGGCAGGCCGTAATTGCGGCCGTCCCGAGCGAACGCCGCCAGCGCCGCCGGAGTAATGGTGTCGCTGTAGCCCTTGATCTGATCGGTGATGTCGTCGAGGACGCCGGCCTCGACCTGCGCCTTGAGGACGCCGCCCGCCCAACTGTAGATGATGTTCGGACGGTCCTTTGATTGCAGGATGGTGGGCAGCTTGGCCTTGTAGGCCTCGTTCTCGAGGAACTGCATCTCGATTTTGACGCCAGGATGCGACGCCTCATAGGCGCGGGCGACCTCCTCCCAGATCTTCACCTGGGCCGGATTCACCTCGATATGCAGCCATTTCACCGTGGTATCGGCCGATGCCGCGCCCAGCGCGAGCAGCCATGCGGTTGCAGCGAGTCCCAGCTTGCTCAGCAGTCTCATCAGCGTTCCTCCCGATAGCGTCTATTCTTTTGTTGCAATCCTGCCTTCAATTTTTGAGGTACGCAACTAAAATTCTGATCGATACACCTCACCGTGAAGCAGCTAAGGTTGGTTGAACTACTGCCGGCGGCGTGCGGCGCCGCCGGAGCAAGCATCTTGGGAGGAAGCCAATCTTGGGAGGAAGCAATGGCCGCCATTTATCCTGACCTCGCCGGCAGGGTCGTTCTCGTCACCGGCGGGGCATCGGGCATCGGCGAAGCGATCGTGCGGCACTTCGCGCGGCAAAAGTCGACCGTCATCTTCTTCGATATCAAGGTCGAGGAAGGCACCCAGCTTGCGCAAGAACTCGCGGGTGCGGGCCTTGCCGTGCATTTCCAGAACGTCGACCTCACCGATACCGCAGCGTTGCGCGCCGGAGTGGTCGAGGCACGCAGGGCGCACGGCGCGATCAGCATCCTCATCAACAACGCTGCCCATGACGAACGGCATCCGACCGAGGAGATGACGCCGGAATATTGGGACGACCGCATCGGCGTGAATCTCAAGCATCAGTTCTTCGCGGCGCAGGCCGTGCTGCCGGACATGAAGGCGGCGAAGGCCGGCGTCATCATCAATTTCGGCTCGGTCTCGTGGATGGCCGGACAAGGCGGCATGGCCGCCTACACCGCCAGCAAGTCCGGCGTGCTCGGCCTCACCCGTTCGCTGGCGCGCGACTACGGCCCCTACAACATCCGCGTCAATGCGATCGCGCCCGGCTGGATCATGACCAAGCGTCAGACCGAGAAATGGCTGACGCCGGAAGGCGAGGACGAGTTGATGCGGCGGCAATGCCTGAAGCGCAAGCTGGCGCCGGACGAGATCGCGAAGTTCACGGTGTTCCTTGCGTCGGAGGAAGCGTCGGCCTGCACCTCGCAGCACTATATCGTGGACGGCGGCTGGGTGTGACGGGTTGAGCGACCATGAATACGTCCTTCCTCGCGCGCGCTCCCTTCAATCTCGACGCTCCTGCCATCGCCTGGGTGGAAGCCACCTATCGCGCGCTGAGCCTGCAAGACAGGGTGGGGCAACTGTTCAACCTCCTGTCGCGCGGAACCGATCCCGGCGAACTTGCGAGCCTTGAGCGATTGCGACCGGGCGGAATCACCCGGTACTTCGGCTCGGACGGCGAAGCGGAGCGCGCGCAAATAGCGGCGGCGCAGAAGTCTGCGCCGGTGCCCCTGCTGGTCAGCGCCGACCTGGAGGGCTCGCGCATGAGCCTGCCATTCGGGACGCAGGTCCCCAATCCGCTCGCGCTCGCGGCGATCGATGACCTCGAGGTCACGGCCGAGATTTCGCGCATCATCGCCGATGAAGCCGTTACCATTGGGGTCAACTGGTCGTTCGCACCTGTGATCGACGTCAACCATGCCTTTCGCAGCCCGATCGTCGGAACGCGGAGCTTTGGTTCGGATGTCGAGACAATTCACCGCCACGCGCTGACGCATATCGAGGTCCTGCAACGGCACGGCGTGGCGGCAACCGCCAAGCATTGGCCTGGGGAAGGCTACGACGACCGCGACCAGCACCTGGTGACCACGATCAATCCGCTCTCCATGGCAGAATGGGAGGCGAGCTTCGGCCGGCTCTACCGCGCTGCGATCGACGCAGGCGTGCTCTCCATCATGTCGGCGCATATCGCCCTGCCCGCATTCGTCAGGGAGCGACTGCCCGATCCCGGGATCGAGGCCTTCCGGCCGGCGTCCGTCAGCAAGCTCCTCAATATCGACTTGCTCCGTCAAGAACTCGGCTTCAACGGCCTGATCGTCTCCGACGCCAGCGAGATGGCCGGCCTGACATCATGGTCTCGCATGCGCGCGGCCAAGTCGCAGCTCATCGCCGGCGGATGCGACATGATTCTGTTCACCCGCGCACCGGAAGAGGACATGGCGGAGGTGCGCGCGGCTGCCGAGGCGGGCCACCTTGCCGCCGAGCGATTCGAGGATGCGGTGCTGCGCGTCCTGGCACTGAAGGCAGCAATCGGTCTCCACAAGGCGTCAGAGCATCGGCCGACCGGAGCGATCGCGCGGGCATCCGACAAGTCCATCGCCAACACAGCGTTGCGGCGGGCGCCGACCCTGGTCAAGGACACCTTGGGGCTGCTGCCGATCGATCCGAGCCGGCATCGGCGCGTCCTGGTGATATCGGGAGGAATCATCAGCCCGCTTCACGGCACGCCCAGTGAATTCAAGCTGCCGGATCTGCTGGCCGACGAGGGATTCGAAGTCACCCTTCACACGAAGCAGCCTGCCGTCGATCCGGCCGATGTCGATCTCGTCCTGTATCTACTCGGCGAGGAAACGCTGCTGACCCGCGGGCGCGTCTTCCTCGACTGGGCGCGGCTTGGCGGTGACTTCGTCGGCGCAATGCGACGCTATTGGCACGACATTCCGACCGTCATGATTTCGTTCGGCTACCCCTACCATCTCTATGATGCGCCGCGCGTTCCGGTCTACATCAATGCCTACTGCACGATCGACGACATGCAGGCCGCCGTCGTCGATTTGTTGATGGGCCGGCATCCCTGGAACCGGAACAGTCCGGTAGATCCCACTTGCGGGCTTGAGGACGCGAAGTATTGAGGCAAGCGCGCGCCCCTGCGCGCGTGCACCTTATTCCGCGGTCGCGCCACCGAGTGAAGCGCCGGCACCGCTGGCCTGCGGCTGCCCCTTGGCAGTCGTGGCGCGGCGGCGGCGCTGCACGAGGTATTGATCGGCGAGCACGCCGATCAGGATCACGGTGCCCATGACCGCGAAATTGAGCGAGCTCGGAATGCCCAGCAAATTAACCAGATTTTGCAGCACCTGGAGCAGCACGGTGCCGAGCACGACGCCGACGATCGAACCCTCGCCGCCGCGCAGCGAACAGCCGCCGAGGACGGCGGCGGCAATCGCATAGAGCTCGTAGAACGAGCCATGCACCGCCGGCGAGATCGAGCGGGTATACATGGCGATCAGGATCGCCGCGAACGCGGTCAGCCCGCCGCAGATCACATAGGCGGCGATGACGACGCGGCCGGAGCGGATGCCGGAATAGCGCGCCGCCTCCTCGTTCTTGCCGACGGCGTAGAGATAGCGGCCGAACACGGAGCGGTGCAGCACCACCCACGCGATGACGGCGATGACGAACAGCGCGATCACGCTGTGCGGCAGCGGGAAGCCGAGCACGTTGGTGCGCCCCGCGGTCAGCCATTCCAGCATCGGAAAACTGGCGCCAAAACCGAAGCCGGCGGTCGCATCCTCGGTGTAGTAGCGCGCGGCGCCGCGATAGATCAGCAGGCCGCACAGCGTGACCACGAAGGGCTGGATGCCGATCTTGGTGACCAGCGTTCCGTGCACCGCGCCGATTGCCAGGCCGCCGGCAATGATCATCGCGAGGGCCAGCACCCAGTTGACGTCGTGATTGACGATGAGATCGATGAAGAGGACACCGAGCAGCGCGATGACCGAGCCGACCGACAGCTCGATCCCGCCGATGATGATGACGAAGGCCTCCGCGATCGAGAAGATGCCGAACATCCCGACCTGGTTGAGCGTATTGGAGAGATTGCCGACGTAAAGGAAGCGCGGATTGATGAAGGCGACGACCGCGCCGACCACGAGAATCAGGACAAGGAGGCTTAGATCTTTCTTGTTCAAGGCACCCTCACTCCACCGCGTGGCCGACGGCCAACTGGAGCACATTGTGCTCGCTGAACTGGCTGCGATCAAGGAAGCCGGAGATTGCACCTTCGTGCATGACGGCGATCCGGTCGCTGACCCCGATTACCTCCTCCATGTCGCTCGAAATCATCAGGATCGCGACGCCGGCATCGGTGAGGCGGCGCAGCATGTCGTAGATCTCCTGCTTGGCGCCGACATCGACGCCGCGCGTCGGCTCGTCGAAGATCAGCACCTTCGGCCGCATCGACAGCCATTTGGCGAGCACGACCTTCTGCTGATTGCCGCCGGACAATGAACCGACGGATGTTTCAACGTCGGGCGCGCGGATCTTGAGCCGCTCGCGCTGGGCCTTCGCATTCTCCGTCTCCTGCGCGGTGTTCACCAGAAAGAAGCGCAGATAGGATGAAAGGTCCGGCAGCGAGATGTTTTCGGCGATCGACACGTCGAGCAGAAGGCCGCAGCCCTTGCGGTCCTCCGGGATCAGATAGATGCCGTGGTCGATCGCCGCGCGCGGGCCCGCGACGCGGATGGGTTCACCGTCGAGCCGGATGGCGCCGGCTTGGAGCGGATCGACGCCGAAGATGGCGCGTGCGAGCTCGGTGCGGCCGGAGCCGACAAGGCCCGCGAGGCCGAGAATCTCGCCGCGGCGCACCGAGAGGCTGACGGCGCGATCCGGATAGGTCGACGTGACGGCGCCCTCGATGTCGAGCACGCTGTCGCCGGGCGGCGCGGCCGGCGGAACATAGAGCGACTTGAGGTCGCGCCCGATCATCAGGCGGATCATCGCCGCCGGTGCAAGCTCTTCGCGCCGGAGCGCGCCGACCATGCGTCCGTCGCGTAGCACCACCGCGCGATCGGCGCATTGCACGACCTCGTTGAGGCGGTGGGTGATGAAGATGACGCTGACGCCGTCAGCCTTGAGACCGGCGATGACCCGCATCAGCCGGTCGGTCTCGGTCAAGGTGAGGCTCGACGTCGGCTCGTCCATGATGACAAGACGCGCATCGAGCGACAGCGCTTTCATGATCTCGACGAGCTGGTGCTGGGCAAGCGACAGCTCCGCGAGCGGCGCATCCGGGCCGAAATCAGCCCCGAGACGTTCGAGCAGCGGCTGCACCTTGGCATGCAACTGCTTGCGGTCGATGAGCCGCAGCGGCCCGCCATAGACGGGCTCGCGGCCGATGAAGACGTTGCCGGCGACATCCAGATTGTCGAAGAGGTTGAGCTCCTGATGGACGAAGGCGATGCCGGCCGTGATCGCCTCCCCCACGGTGAGCGAACGTCGCTCGGCGCCGTCGACCCGGATCAGACCGCCGCTCGGCTCGACCACGCCGCCGAGCACGCGCATCAGCGTCGACTTGCCGGCGCCGTTCTCGCCGATCAGGGCGATCACCTCGCCGCGCGACACAGAAAGATCGACGTGGTCGAGTGCGACCACGCCGGGATAGTTCTTGCTGATGTCGACCAGCTCGAGGAACGGCTCTGGCATTGGAGGCTGCGAGCGCCAGGTTGGCGTCAGGTCTCCCGTTACTTCTTGAGCATCGCTTTCATCGAGGCCATGAAGTCGTCGACGTTCGACTTGTCGATGACCTTGCCGGGTACGATGATGATGCCGTTGGCCGGAACGCCCGACTTGTCGCCTCCGATATACTTCGCCATCAGCTTCATGCCCTGATAGCCCCACTCGTATGGCTGTTGCACGACGGTGCCGGCGATGCTGCCTTCCTTGACGCCACCAAGCGTGATCGGATCCTCGTCGAAGCCGATGATCTGGATCTTGCCGAGCTTGCCGGCTTCCTTCAGCACCTCATAGATGCGCGGCGTGTTGTAGGAGTAGAAGCCGACCATGCAGCTCACGTCGGGCATGGCGGCGAGGATATCCTCGACATTGCGCTTGGCGCGGGTCTGGTCGATTTCGTCGCCGCGCACGTCGACGAGTTCAATCTTCGAGCCCTTGATGGTCTCCTTCACGCCTTCGATGCGCTCGCGCGCATTGTCGGCGCCGGGCAGGCCGACGAAGCCGACGCATTTGCCGCCGTTCGGCAGCGCCTTCAGCATCATCTTGCCGGCGTCCTTGCCGAGTTCGGTATTGGACGAGCCGATATAGGCGATGCGCTTCGAGTTTGGCGCGTCGCTGTCGGTGGTGAAGAGCAGTGTCTGGGAAGCGATCTTGTTGAGGTGTTCGGTCTGGTTCTTCGGATCGACGGCGCTGACCATGATGCCGGCAGCACCGGCCGCGACCAGGTCGTCCATCATGCGCTGCTGCACGGCGGCCGCAGCCTGTTCGGGATATTTGAGCTGGAGATCGTAATTGGGCAGCTCGCCCTGTGCCTTCTTCACGCCGGCCTCGGCGATCTTCCAGAAGTCGGACGCGCCATTGACGACGAAGGCGAGAACCTTCTTGTCGGCGGCCTGCGCGGAGCCGAGCCCCAGCAGAGCTGAAAAGGCAACGGAAATACCTGCAACAACAAGACGCTGCATCGAACCCCTCCCTGAATGCGGTCGGCCATCTACGGGCCCACTCGCGTCACAAGCTTGAACTTCGCCTCAAAATGAGGCGCGCACCTCAAAGCTAGCAGAAAGACATCAGAGGCGCAACCGATGACCGACTCAGAGACGTTGCACAACGACGGCGTGAAACCTGCGAGGAACGCAGACGCAGCATTGCCGATTAGCTCGCCCAGTTCTCCCTGAACTCGCCGAACAGCGTCAGGCCTCCGCAAACGTAGATGGTCTGCCCGGTGATGTAGCCGGCCTCCTCTGAGGCAAGAAAGGCGAACACGCCGGCAATCTCCTCCGCCGTTCCAACGCGTCCGAGCGGAATGTGCGCCTCGACGGCCGCCCGCTTGGCCGGATCGCCGGTCCATGCGGCGTTGATGGGGGTGTCGATGGCGCCGGGCGCAACCGCATTGACGCGAATCCCGCGGCCGGCAAATTCCAGCGCCAGGGTCCGCGTCAGGTTCGCCATGCCGCCCTTGCTGATGGAATAGGCGAGATAGCCGGGTTTTGGGACGATCTGGTGGACGCTCGAACAGTTGACGATCGTGCCGCCGCCGCCGCGCTTCACGAAATGCGCGAGCGCCTGCTGAGCGCAGAGTACCGCGCCATTCAGATTGACGTCGAGAATGCGACGATAGGTTTCGACATCGAGCGCCTCGCTTGCGGACTCCCGCTGGAAGCCGGCATTGTTGACAAGGCAGTCAAGGCGCGGCCAGCGCGCCAGCACTGTTTCGAACATTCCCGCGATGTCCGGCTCGGCACCGATATCGGCCTTCACGACGAGATGGTCCCGATCACCATGCCCACGCTCGCGCGATGCCGCTTGCACCTGCGCGAGCGTATCCTCGGCCTGCGCACGATGGTCATGGAAATTGATGGCGACTGTCGCGCCCTCCTGTGCGAACCGGACGGCGATCGCGCGCCCGATCCCCTGAGAGGCCCCCGTCACCAGCGCATGTTGCCCAACCATGCGCGACGGAAATTGAGTGGGACGATCCGGCTGCTGCATGGGTGGGGTCACTCTGAAAGACTCAAGGGAACGATGATGATCACACGGCGCAACTTGCGATGCGGTCACCCGCGTTCCAGCGCCGCCTGCGAGAGGCGGCGCTCCGCAAAACATAGCACGCGCTCGACTATTGCGAACGGTCCGAGGTCCAGCCCTTGTACTCGGCGACGTTGTCCCGGGTAACGAGCTTCGACGGCAGGAGTTCGACGGGGTTGGCCGGCTTCTGCCCGTTGAGAATGCTGACCCCGACCTGAACGGCGCGGCGCGCCATGAAGAAGGGATCCTGCGAGGCCGAGGCCTGGATCTGGGGCGACCCCGGGTCCTTCAGCGACGCCTCGATGTCGGGCGCGCCGTCGACCGCGGTAATGATGATGCCGCTGCGCTGCTGCTGCTTCGCCGCGAGATCGGTGCCGATCGCCTGCGGATCGTTGATGGCGAAGATGGCATCGATCTTCGGGAAGCGGGTCAGATAGCCCTGCGCCACGGTCAAGCCGCCCTCGCGCGATCCCTTGCCATCCTGATCGCTGGACAGGACCTTGATGCCGGGGTTCTTGGCGAACACGTTCTTGCAGCCGACCACGCGGTCGATCACGGCGGAGACCTGCGGCCCGTTCTCGATGACCACGTCGCCCTTGCCGCCCAGCTTGTCGACGATGTACTGGCAAGAGATCTCGCCGGCCTGGACATTGTTCGTGGTCACGGTGGCGTCGGCGCCTTCGGCAGCGGTATCCACGGCAACGACGATGATGCCCGCCGCCTGCGCCTTCTTGATCGCCGGTCCGATCGCCTTGGGGTCGCCGGGATTGAGCAGAATCAGGTCAACGCCGGCGGCGATGAAGTTGTCGATCTGGGTGACCTGCTTGCCGAGGTCGTATTCGAAACCGACCGTCGTCACCTTCACATTCGGATTGGTCTTCTTGGCCTCGAACTCCGCGCCCTTCGACAGCGCGACGAAAAACGGATTGCCGAGCGAACCCAGCGAGACGCCAATCGATTTGAGCTCCTTGGCGAACGACGGCGCTGAACTCAGGACCAGCGCCATGGCGGCGCCGGCAAGCGAGATCGTCTTCAACATGGCTTCCTCCCTGGTCTGGTTTTTGTCCCGCGACGGCCGACCAGTTGCCATCACGGGGTCCCATCACGTTGTATAGAACCTTGCGCGCCGCCGTCTTTCAAGTACGGGCCGAGCCCTGCAACCGGTAACGATCGAGTGCAACGGCACCGATGATCACCAAGCCCTTGATGACATATTGCCATATATCGGACACACCGACGAGAATGAGGCCGTTCGACAGCACGGCAATGATCAGGGCCCCGACCAGCGTCCCCCAGATCGATCCGATGCCACCGACGAAGGACGTACCGCCCAGGATCACCGCGGTGATGGCGTCGAGCTCGTAGGACTGACCGAGTTGCAACCCGTTGGCCGCATAGAGGCGCGCGGCCTGCATGGCGCCGCCAAGTCCGGCAAAGAGTCCCGACACGCCGTAGACGAAGATCAGCACGGCCCAGACCTTGATGCCGGCCAGGCGTGCCGCGCTCTCGTTGCCGCCGACGGCATAGATGTGCACGCCGAGCACGGTTCGGCGCAGCACCAGCCACGACGCGAGGATCACAAGCAATGCGATCACCGACAGCCAGGGAATCGAGGCGACGCCGGGAATGAGCGTCAACGAACCGTTGCCGATGAAGGCGTAGGGAATGGACGGATTGAAGACGGTGGTGTCGGCACCGAGCAGACGCGCGAGACCTCGCACGGCCGTCAGCGAACCGAGGGTCACGATGAAGGGTGGCAGGCGCAGAAGCGCAATCAGCGCACCATTGATCACACCGAAGGCGAGGCCCGTGAGGACGGCGACCGGCAACCAGAGCAACCCGAAATCGGGAAGTTTTGAGATCGTCAGCCCGGCCATCGCGGACGCCGCGAGAATGGAGCCGACCGAGAGATCGATGCCGCCGGTGAGGATGACGAAGGTCATGCCGGCCGCCAGCACCGTGTTGACGGCGGCCTGCTGAAGCACGATGCCGAGATTCTGGCCCGTGAAGAAACGCCCCTCGGACAGGAAATGGAAGCCGAGGCACAGGATCAACAGCACCGGCAGCATGCCCGCGGCGCGGACCAGCAACCTGATGCGCTGCCGCTTCGTCTCCTGCGCGGCCGCGATACCGTTCGCCGTGACGGGCGCGGCCTTTGCCTGCGAAGCACCATCATCAGGCATCGAGGTGCTCCATCCCGGTGGCGAGTGCCATGATATCCTCCTGGTTCAGCGGCGATGTCTCTGTTCGCTTGATCTCGCCGGCGATGTGCCCCGAACGCATGACGATGACGCGGTCGCAGATGCCGATGATCTCCGGCAGGTCGGACGAGATCACGAGGATCGCGGTGCCGGCTTTCGCGAGATTGTCGATGATCGAATAGATCTCGGACTTGGCGCCGACGTCCACGCCGCGCGTCGGCTCATCCAGGATCAGAACCTTTGGCGCGATCGCAAGAAGCCGCGACAACAGCACCTTCTGCTGGTTTCCACCCGAGAGCCCACCCGCCGGCACACCGGCATTTGCGGCGCGGATGCTCAAGCCCGTGAAAGCCCGGTCGGCGCGCTCGCGCGCCTTGTCGCGATCGAGGACCCAGCCAAGCTTGGCGTCGTTGCCCAAGACCGCGAGGTTGATGTTGTCCAGGCACGACATGTCGAGGAACAGGCCGAGCGCCTTGCGGTCCTCGGTGAGGTAGGCGATGCCGGCCTCCAGCGCCTCGCCGGGCGTGCGTATCTCGATCGGCCGTCCCTCGAGCTCGAGCCGGCCCGAAATCTTCGGCGCGGCACCGATGATGAGATGCGCAAGCTCGGTGCGACCCGCGCCGATCAGGCCGGCGAGCCCGACGACCTCGCCCGCATGTACGGTGAGCGAGCAGCCCTTGACGCGCTGCGCGTCGGACATGTCGACCGCGGTGAGCACAGGATGCCCCCTCCCGGCTTCGGGATCGTGATCCTTCTTGTAGAATGACGAGACGTCGCGCCCGACCATCATGCGGACGATGGTGTCGGCGCGGATGCCGGACTTGTCGAGCGAGCCGACGAGGCGGCCGTCGCGCAGCACCGTGACGCGGTCGCCGAGCGCGTAAACCTCGTCCATGCGGTGCGAGATGTAGATGATGGCAAGCCCCTCGGCGCGCAGCTGACGGACCAGCGCGAACAGCCGCTCGCTCTCGGCGGCGGACAGCGAGGTGGTCGGCTCGTCCATGATCAGGATTTTCGACCGCACATGCAGCGCGCGGGCGATCTCGACGAGCTGGCGCTGGCCCATCGACAGATGCGTCACCAGCGTCGACGGGGTGAAGTCCGCGCCGAGGCGCTGCAGGATCGGGCCGACACCCGCGCGCATCGCGCTCTTCGCCAGCAAACCTGAACGGGAGACCTCGCGGCCGAGATAGATATTCTCCGCAACCGTAAGGTTAGGAGCCAGCGATAGTTCCTGATAGATGATCGAGATGCCGGCCGCGCGGCCGCCAAGCGGGCCGTGGATGTGCGCCGGCCTGCCCTCGATGCGGATCTCGCCGCCGGGATCAGGCTTGTAGGCGCCCGACAGGATCTTCATCAGCGTCGATTTGCCGGCGCCGTTCTCGCCCATCAAGGCATGGATTTCGCCGGCATAGACGGTCAGGTCAACCTGACGCAACGCCTTGATACCGAAGAAGGACTTCGAGACCCCGCGCATCTCGAGGATCGGATCGTTCATCGTGCCTCCCGGCGCACAACGCGTTCTCAGCCGCGTCTCGTTTGGCAGGCAGCGCGGTTCGCGCATTAAACAAAAGGCCGCGACGGAGGGCAATACCGATCGGGCCTCCCGGATCGACCGCAACCAAATTTGAGGGCTGAGCTAGTTCCGCGGGCGGTACAGCGCGCGCCATTCGGGAAGCCGCTCGGCATAGGCCGCAACGAGCGCGCGTTCAGGCTCGAACGTCTCGACGCGTTGCGGCGGCGTGCAAACGGCATCGATCGCCTCGCCGGTGACGGCAAGCCGGCCCAGTCGCGCCGCACCAAACGCCGCTCCTGTCTCGCCATCGGCAAAGCGATGGATCGGGACATTGAGGACATTGGCCAGCACCGACAGCCAGAACCGCGAACGCGATCCGCCGCCGATTGCATCCGCTTGCGCGATCACGATGCCGGTATCGGCGAGCGCGTCCCGGCAATCCGCAAGTGCGAAGGCCACGCCCTCGAGCACGGCTTGTACAATCGCAGTTCGATCAGCGCCAAAGGACAATCCGTCGAGCATTCCGCGGGCCAGGGGATCATCGTGCGGTGTTCGTTCGCCGGACAGATACGGCAAAAAGCTCACGGACGACGGCGCCTTCGGACGCGCGCCGAGTGGCTTCAGCAGATCTGTCTCGGAGGCGCCAAACAGCCGCGCGATCCAGGCAAGGCACGACGCCGCCGAGAGAATTGCGCCGGCCTGTATCCACATCGCGGGAACGGCGTGGCAGAAAATATGCACGGCCCTATCAGGATTGGCGGCAATTGCGTCGGTCGGCACCAGCAAAGCCCCCGAGGTCCCCAGCGAGATGAAAGCGGCACCTCGCCGTATCGCACCGATGCCGACGGCACCCGCCGGATTGTCACCGGCACCTCCAGCGATCACGGGACGCCGCGACATTCCCCAGCGCTGCACCAACTCGCTTCGCAACATTGCAGCGGGCGCGCACCCCTCGGCGAGGCGCGGCATGTGCTCACGCGTCAGGCCGGTCGCGGCCAGTCCCTCATCCGACCAGTCGCGCCGCGCGACATCGAGCCACAATGATCCCGATGCGTCCGACACGTCCTCGACCGCGTCACCGCTGAGGATCAGGCGCAGATAAGCCTTCGGCAACAGCACGAGCCTGGTCGCTGCAAAGACATCCGGCTCGTGCTTCGCGACCCAAAGCAATTTCGGCGCGGTGAAGCCGGGCATCGCCTTGTTGCCGGTCGTCGCGCGCAATGCGGGCCAACGCTGTTCGAGCGCGCGACATTCGAGAGCGGATCGCCCGTCATTCCAGAGAATGCAGGGACGCAGTGGCCGGAGGTTCACATCGAGCAGCGTCGCGCCGTGCATCTGGCCGGACAGGCCGATGCCCTCGACCGCTGCCAACTCACGCGGATGATCCGCCTTCAGTGCGTCCAGCGTTGCAAAGGCGGCATCAACCCAGGACGCCGGATCCTGCTCGGAATAGCCCGGATGCGGCGAAGCGGTGTCAAGCGATCGGCTTTGGGTCGCGATCACGCGCTGCGCATCATCGACCAGAACGGTCTTGACCGCCGACGTGCCGAGATCGATGCCGAGATACATGATGCCTGCCTGCGTCGAGCCACGATTTCATCTGGTTCCGTAGGCGCGGTCGCCCGAATCGCCGAGGCCGGGGACAATGAAGCCTTGCTCGTCGAGGCCTTCGTCAACGGCCGCGGTCCAGATCGGGACGTCGGGATGCAGGCCCCTGATACGTTCGAGGCCTTCGGGCGCGGCGATCAGGCAGGCGAGCCGGATGTCCTTGGCGCCGCGCTCCTTCAGCCGGTCGACGGCAGCGACCGCGGTGTTGGCTGTCGCGAGCACCGGCGTCACCACGATCGCAAGCCGCTCGCCGAGATCGGACGGTGATTTGAAGAAGTATTCGACCGCGGCAAAACTGTGGGGCTCGCGGTAGAGCCCGATATGGGCAACGCGCGCAGTCGGGACCAGATCCATCATGCCATCGACGAAGGTCACGCCGGCACGGAGCACTGGAACGAAGGCCAGCTTCTTGCCGGCGATCTTGGCCGAGTGCATGCGCGCAAGCGGCGTCTCGACGACGACGTCGGTGAGCGGAAGATCGCGCGTCACCTCGTAGCACACCAGCATCCCGATCTCCTTGAGGAGCTCGCGGAATGATTTTGTCGAGATGGACTTGTCGCGCAGCAGCGTCAGCTTGTGCTGGACCAGCGGGTGATCGACGATCGTGACGCCTTCCATGAATTGATGCTCCCTGCAATCGAAGTGGCGCGCAGTGCGCTTTTCGGCCCCTGCGCTAAAACACGGTGCCGTCGCTGATGATCTTGAGCGGCGGCGCACCGTCGCTGCGCCGCTCGAACGCGGCGGCGCGCCCTGCCGCCCAGGTGCCGCCTTCCAGAATGCTGGCCAACGGCAGCTCGCGGGAATTGCGGCCAAGCTTCGTGCGGACGCGTTCGGCGATGCGATCCAGCAAGGCAACCGTCAGCGCGCGCCACTCCACGACAAGGAGAGAATCCACCGCATGCGAACGCTGCGCGTCCGCAGCGTCGCGCAGCCGCAGGACGCCGAGATCGACGAACAGACCGCCGTTGCGGTATTCGGCGAGGCCCGTCAGGCCGTCGATGTCGGTCACATCGAAGCCGGCGCGTTGCAACGGCTCAATCAGCGAGTAGCTCAGCCATTGCGACAGCTTGTGCAGGGGCACGAGGCCTGCGGTCGCGTCATCGGCCGTGATCGCCGGATGGCGCCAGCAATCGCCGAGCGGAACGCCAGCGAGCGTGAGCCGCGACGGCCAGATCGATCCGAACTCGCTCAGCACCTCCGACAAGATGACGGGTGCAGCAATCGCGCCGCCAACTACCTTCGCCGTGAGATGATCGAACAGTCCTCCCGGACGCGAGCGGTCGGAAAGCGCAAACACCTCCGAACGATCCAGCACCAGCGCGCCAAGGCGGCGCAGCAGATCGACGCGGCCCTCGAGGCCGAGCAGTGGATTGTGGTCGGTGACCTGAAAACCGGCCTGGAGTCGATCGAGCGGGAGTTGTGCGAGCACGTCCGCATCGACCCGGAAGGGATCGCTTGCATCGCTGGAGAACGCGCCGTTCGCGAACATGTCGAGGCTTGCAAGCGCGAGCCCCTCGGAGCGGCCGACATCCGCCCCGGTCACGGTGTCACGGTATCGCCAGAGAGGCCCGGCACCGGCATCGAGCAGCACGCTGACGATGGCGAGATCGAATTCCGCGCGCGCCTGCGCCGCGCGATCCGGCCACGCCGCGACATCCGCATACAGGGCCCAGCGGTCGACACCGTCACGAACGAAATGCCGCCAGCGGGCATGAAAGGGAACATTCAGCGCCGGATACGACCGGCGCGTGACCGCGAGCACGGCGTCGGCCACGGCATCCATGCGATCGAGATCGACCGTGAAGTGATTGAGCCCGTCACGCAGACCGATCGCGAGCATCTGTTCGGCGCGCGCACGCACCGCTGCTGCCGCAAGCAGCGAACGGGCCTGTTGTTCTGTGGCCGAGGCCGGCATCACGGGATCAATATTTCTCCAGCGAACGCCCGACCGTGTCGGTCAAGTCCGTCGCCGCCGGAATCTCCTCGGAGTAATATCCGGCCGCCTTCTTGGCGGCGATCTCGACATGCGCGTCGGCCGGGATCAGCTCCAGCGGGATCGGCACGCGTTCGACGATGTCGATCCCCTGGGCGGTGAGCGCGTCGTACTTCATGTCGCTCATCGACAGGAAGCGATCGATGCGCGTCAGGCCGAGCCAATGGATCGTATCCGGCATCAATTGCTGGAAGCGCGCATCCTGAACGCCGGCGACACATTCGGTGCGCTCGAAATAGGCCGCAGCCGCGTCGCCGTCCTCCTGCCGCTTGCGGGCGTTGTAGACGAGGAATTTCGTGACCTCGCCGAGCGCGCGCCCTTCCTTGCGGTTGTAGACCACGATTCCCAAGCCGCCCGCCTGCGCGCCGCGCGCACATTCCTCGATGCCATGGATGAGGTAGGGTCGGCAGGTGCAGATATCGGAGCCGAACACGTCAGAGCCGTTGCATTCGTCGTGCACGCGGCAGGTGGTCCTGGTGCGATGATCGGGCAACTTGGTGACGTCGCCGAACATGTAGACCGTGGTGCCGCCGATCGGCGGCAGAAACACTTTCATGTCCGGCCGCGTCACGAGTTCGGGGAACATGCCCGCGGTCTGCTCGAACAACGTGCGGCGCAGGCTGGCCTCGCTGGTGCCGAAGCGCGTGGCGATGCCGGGCAGATACCACACCGGATCGATTGCGATCTTCACCACCGACACGCTGCCGTTGGCGTGCACGACCTCGCCGTCGGGCTTCAGCCGCTTCGCAGCGATCGCATCGCGGATCTCGGGCAAATCGAGCCGCGCGCGCGTCACCGCGATGCTCGGTCGGATGTCCGCGCCCTCGGCGATCTCCTGGCGGAAATTCTCGGCGACCAGATGCCCCCACGGGTCGATCGCGACGATCTTGGCCGGATCGGTCCATTGCGGGAACGGCCCGATGGTCGCGGCGGGAAACGTGTTGGTGAGATCGGGGCGCCGGATGGGATCGAGCGCGCCGGCGGAGACGGCGAGCGCGCGATAGACCGCGTAGGAACCGCCATGGCTGCCGATGACGTTGCGATCCTGCGCGCGCGACACCGTACCAACGATCGGCCCGCGCGCGCGGGCATCCGCGGCACCCCAGTGAATGGGGAAGGCCGCCTTCCCGCCCGGCTCCGGGTGGGAGGTGAGACGGATATGGTCGGTACGGTTCGAGCGGCTCATGACCGGGCTCCCAAAAAGCCAACGGCCCGCCTGTCGGACGGGCCTGGCTCCGTGACGTCGCTGTTCTCGTGGCGCTCATATTAGTATGCGCAGGGAACTACGACGATTGATGATCAATATAGGGATGATTTGTTATTAATTTCAATAGCGTGAGGCCCCGGAACCGCCGCCAGCCGCTAGAGGACGCCGAGGAAACCGCGGATCGCGCCCAAGACCTCCTCGGGCTTGTCGTGGTGAAGCCAGTGCCCGGCGCCGGTGATCGTCTCGATGCGCGCCTGTTTGAAATGATCGGCGAGACCCGCCGCGCGGGCACCGCCGAGGAAGCTTTCGGAGGCGTTCACCAGCAGCGTCGGGCAGACAATGCGCGACCAGAGCGCGACATGATCGTCCGACCAAAGCCGATGCGGCGCCGCCGCGCGCTGGTAGGGATCGAACTTCCAGCTATAGGTGCCGTCGGCATTTTGCCGCGCGCCATGGGTCGCAAGGTGGAGCGCCAGCTCGCGCGACAAGCGTTTGTTATGGGCCTGCATACGCGATGCAGCATCCTCGATCGTCGCGTAGCGATGCGGCGTGCGATCGTGCAGCCGGTCGAGTTGATCGACCCATTTGGCGATGCGCTCATGTGGCGGCGGCGGACTCTTTCCGCCCGGCAACACGGTCACGCCGTCCAGCACCACCAAAGCCGACACCCTGTCCGGGAATGCCCCCGAATAGATCAGGCTCACCATGCCGCCCATCGAATGGCCGACGAGAGTCACCTGCGGCGCCGCAAGCGTCTGCACCAGCCGGGTCAGATCGTAGAGATATTCAGTCAGCGCGTAGCTGCCGCCTTTGGTCCAGTCGGAATCACCGTGCCCGCGAAGGTCGGGCGCCAGCACGTGGAAATGCGGACGCAACGCGCGGGCGAGGAAATCCCAGCTCCGGCAATGATCGCGGCCGCCGTGAATCAGGATCAGCGGCGGCGCCGTCTCGTTACCCCAATCGGCATAGTGCAGCCGCAGGCCCTGGGACTCGTAGAAGCGACTTTCCGGAATTGCCATGGCGACCTGCGGTTCTCTTTCTGGATGGCACCCTTCGGTCAGTAGCGGCAGGCTGGCCCGGCCGCAAGGCGAGAGCGAAACGGGCCTCTCTCGACAAAATGTCGAAAACAACCCCATGCAAAGTAGAAAGCCCATCGCCCCAGATTTCCGGGGTAACGTCTGCTACGACGTTGAGGCGTTGGACAAATCGGCCGCACAGGCGCAACGCCGCCCGGCCAAGGACGACGGCAAGACCAGAAATCATGGGGCGGAGTTGATCGACTGAAAAGGGCGACCGCCGTTGCAGACGGTCGCCCCAGCGACAAGGCCCTGTCGCGTCAGCCGGGAGGTGCGACGACGAGGCGGGCGCTGTCGAAGCGGACATTGGCGTCCGGCTTGATCAGGGCCGCGGCGGCCTCCGGCGCGGAGTCGGACAGACCGGTAGTCGGTTCGAACACCAGCGAGGGCTGTTCACCCGCGGTAATGCCGAGCCGGTGCACGGCGTCGGTGGCGTCGAACTCGAACTGCGCGGCGTTGCCCGTGTGGTGGGCGTGGGCACCGCCCTGAGGCGCCGTGAAGTTGAAGAAGTTGATGATGCCGACCTGCTCGCGCTGGCCGCCCTTCACCATGTAGACGTTGTAGAGTGTTCCCGGTGCGGAATCGAATTTGAGACCGTCAATGACCAGGCGCACACGGCGTCCGGCGAGCGGCTCGGCGGTCGCTGAAAGACTCTGCATCCCTGCCGGCGCGACGTTCATCGGCACCGTGGTCACGCCACGCTCGAGCCGCGTCGCACCGACGGTCGCGATCGCCTTCTCGCTCGCCGTGGAAGCCGAAACTCCCGCGGCATCGCTCATGGTCGTCCCCATCGTGACACCCTCTGCCTCCGCAACCAGCGTTCCGGCCGGACAGCCGCCGCCCGTGGCATAGGCATAGCCCAATTGCGAGAGCCGCAGCATATCACTGACCTTGCGCGTAGCGGTACTGCCATCGGCGTCGATGAAGGAGAACTGCGTGTTGAGATGGCCGGAATCGGTCGGCAGCCGCGCCGGCTCGTTGACCTTGAGCCAGCACTCGTACAGCCGGTCGATGTTGGTGTGGTGCGCATAGAAGATGGGATCAAGCGCCGAGACCGGCACCGAGCCCATCAGACCGTTCGGGCACCCGGGGGAGACGCCGACGGCACAGTGCACGGCGCCGTGCGGCGTAGCCTGGATCGAATTGTTGAACGGGACATAGGACGTCGATGTCATTGCGCTAGCCGACGACGTGGTGCCCGCGCCCAAGGACGACGTGCCCGCGTTGAGGCTTGCCTGGCGTGCGTCGACACGCAACGGGTTCGGAACAGTCGCCCCGTTCTCGTTGACATAGGTCGCGTCACGATACGCGGCCGGCAAGCCAGGATTGGTCGCGTAGTCCCAATATGGCAGGCGAAGCGAGGGATCGCCGGCCGCCTGCTGCAGCACGCGCTCGAAGTACCAGAGATACATGCGATGCCAGGTCAGGAACGGCTGCGTGCCGTGCTGGCATTTGCACCACGTCGCGGTTTCGGCCGCGTTCGTCGCGGTGAACGTCTGCACGCCGGCCATGCCGGCGCCGCTGATCGGTCCGGCGCAATCCGCGCCGAAATGCGCATGCATGTTGGCCCAATAGATCCAGCTCCGACGGTAGTCGGCGCTGTCACGCGGGGCGGAGTTGCGCGCCATCATCGCGGCAACGCCCTTGCGCAGCGACATCAGCTCGGCTGCGGTGAGTGAGTTGACCGACTTGCGCGTGCCGACGGCGCAGGTCGGGCACGGCCACCAGCGATGGAACATCGCGCGGTCGGTGCCGCGGGCGAAGCAATCGATGCGGTTCGCGGCCCAGCTCACGCAGTTCGGCTGCTCCAGGATGACGCCACCGAGATTTTCCCAGCCGCCCCAGCTGTTGCCGTCCCACCAGCGGTGGAACATCGCGAGGTTGGTGCCGCGGGCGAAGCAGTCGATGCGGTTCGGACCCCAGCTCACGCAGTTCGGCGCTTCCAAGATGATGCCGCCGAGGCTCTCCCAGCCGCCCCAGGCCGAGCCGTTCCACCAGCGATGCCACATTGCGCGGTCGGTGCCGCGGGCGAAGCAGTCAATGCGGTTCGCCCCCCAGCTCACGCAATTCGGCGCTTCCAGGATGACGCCGCCGAGGCTCTCCCAGCCGCCCCAACTGTTGCCGTCCCACCAGCGGTGCCACATGGCCGCGTCGGTGCCGCGCGCGAAGCAGTCGATGCGGTTCGCGCCCCAGCTCACACAGCTCGGCCCTTCCAGGATGACGCCGCCGAGATTCTCCCAGCCGCCCCAGGCCGAGCCGTTCCACCAGCGATGCCACATCGCGCTGTCGAGTCCGCGCGCGAAGCAGTCGATCCGGTTCGCTCCCCAGCTCACGCATTCGGGCCGCTCGCGGATGACGCCGCCGAGATTTTCCCAACCGCCCCAGCTGTTGCCGTCCCACCAGCGATGGAACATCGCCTGGTCGGTGCCGCGGGCGAAGCAATCGATCCGGTTCGGTCCCCAGCTCACACAGTTCGGCGCTTCCAGGATGATGCCGCCGAGATTCTCCCAGCCGCCCCAGGCCGAGCCGTTCCACCAGCGGTGGAACATCGCCGCGTTGGTGCCGCGGGCAAAGCAGTCGATCCGGTTCGGTCCCCAGCTGACGCAGTTGGGTTCTTCGAGAATGATGCCGCCGAGACTTTCCCAGCCGCCCCATTGCGCGCGCGCCTCTCGCGTCGTGAGAGAGCTCGTTGCAGCCAATGTCAAAGCAAGTGTCAGAATCTTGATGAAACGCATGACAGCCTCCGGATCGCATCTCGTTGAAAAAACGGCGATAGCTGGCGCGCTACTGTGGGGCAATAATCCCAGAGCATTCAACCTAACGATGTGTTTGTACACCCGCGCCAAAAATCAGAGAAGTGAATTCACTGTGACAAATTAGGTTAACCTGCAGTTGTATCTCTCACTGCATGCATCTAAGACAGCAATGATGACGTTATGATGCAGGGAAGCGCGGTGAGATGCTTCTCAGAGGCGAGTAGACAGGTGATGGCCTTCAGCCGTTGTACGCGAACAGCTCGACGGGCTCGCTGAAGCCGCGCACCGCATGTTCGCCGACGCGCTCGAGATCGAAATCGCTCTTTACAAGGTCCGCGAATGCACGGGACAGCAGCACCGTGCGTCCCAACTGCTTGGTGAGAGCTTCGAGGCGCGAGGCCATGTTGACGGCGGGACCGATGACGGTGAAGTCGAGCCGCGCGCGCGAGCCAATGTTGCCGTACATGACGTCGCCGACGTGAACGCCGATGCCGTAATTCAGCAACGCGCGGCCGCTTGCCTCGTTGTTCATATTCAGCGCAGCCATGGCCTGACGCGCCTCGGACACGGCTTGCAGCAGGTTGGCGCAGGCCGAAGGCTTGTTCAGCGGGAAAATGGCGAGCAGGCCGTCGCCGATGAATTTCAAAATCTCTCCACCGTGCTTTGCGATCGGCTCGCTCATCGCGTCGAAATAATCGTTGAGGAGATCGATGACGTCGTCGCGCGGCCAGTTGTCGGAGATTTTAGTGAAATCCCTGAGATCGCAGATCATGATCGCGGCGCGCACCGTCGTTCCGGTGCCGCGCCGCGTGGCGCCGGCCAGGATCAGCTCGCCCGCATGCGAGCCGACATAGGTCTCGAGCAGCGTCCGCGCCAGCCGGTTCTTGATGCGGATCTCGCTGACCAGCGCCAGCACCGGCAGCAAGCTCTTCAGGGCGGCGATATGCGCTTCGTCAAAGCCGCCGCGACGGTCGGTCGCAAAGGTGACGAGATGCCGCTTGCCGAGCGTGTGGTAGATCGGCCAGGCGACGTATTCGGTCAGGCCCATCGCCCGCATCTCGTCATAGAGAGCGTGCTTGCGCCCCGATGACGGGTCGCGTTCGAGATTCTCGCGCACCTCGGTTGCACCGTCAAAGATCTCGTTGGCGGGGCTGCCGATGAATTCGGACCGCCCCCGCACGTCAAAGTCGACCCGCGAAATCTCCGCCTCGCGCATTCCGTCGGCCCACATGAAGCGGGCGCCAAGCCATTGCGGGTGTTGGATCAGGACATGCAACGTCGACCGCTTGAGCGGAATGCCGGCCTGCTGGAGGCGGATGCACATGTCGGCAAAAATGTTGTCGATGAAGCGCTGGTCGCGGGTCTCGTTGGTCAGCCAGTGCAGGACGCCGGCGGCCGCGGCGGGATCGATGTTGGGCGGCGCGTTCATGGTCTACTCCGGGCGGATCTGGTTCCATGGAGATATCGTGTTGCCATGCGACGACGTCAACCGCTCCGCCCGCGATCCGGTCCTGCATTACGCGGGTCGATTGCCGTTTACGCGACGAGGTAAATCGACCCCAGCACCGCCAATCCCGAAACGAGCGCGAGCTTCGACGCCCCGGTCAGGTCAACCCTCAACGTGTCGCCGCCCAGAATCGCAAACTCCTCGCCATCGAGCCGGATGCTGCAATCGCCACATGCCGCGTAAAGGAGATGCGTGCCGGCTGGCAAATGCCGATCGCCAGGCTCTTGCAGAGCCAACAGCTCGATCTCCGCCGCACCGCGCCGCGCCATCAGGTTCACGACCTCGACCGGACCGGCCTCGAGCTCGGTCACGATCGGAAGTTCCCCAGTAAAGCGCACGGTCGTGAACGCCTCGCGCTCGTCAAAATCCTGGCCCGGCGCCCTAAGCACCAGCCCGCGTCCGCGCACGACCATCTGCAGGCGATCGATGCCAGGCATATGCGAGAACGGACCGGGCGTCACGATCGGCGTGCCGGCGAAGCGCCAGAGCAGGCTGTCCCAATCTTTCGCCGGCGCATCGGAACGATGAGCATCCGCGATATCGGTGAAAATGCCACCGCCGTTCTTCCACGGCGAGCGGGCATAGTTCTCAGATTTCAGCAGCGTGGTTTTCATGTCTAAAAGCGCATCCCGAAAAGCATGTCAGCCGATATCACCCGCGCGCATCGGGCGCCAGCCGGTTCGACGGGCGGCTACGCAAACGGCTTATCAGCCGTGCCCGAGCGCGCCGCCAAGCACGCGGCCGAGCATCCCCGCCTGCGACGCGCTGCCGCGCCAGGCCACGATCTGATCGGAACGGATCAGCGCGAGGTCCGCTTCATATAGGTCGCGCAATTGCCGGGGCAGCGTGACGAGCTTCACGTCGGCGCCGAGCGCCTGCGCCGCGTCGCGCAACGCACCTTCAGCAGATACGACATCGTCGAACTGCAGCAGCGTCCATTCGAATCCGAACAGGTCATACAGGGATACGCCGTCGTCGAGCCAGGCATGCGGCGCGCGGCCTCCTGGACAGGCGCTCGGCACGTAGACATTTGCGGCGTCGGGCGGCGGCTGGGTGCCGTCGGACAGGATGATCGGCGAGGTGTCATAGCGCCCGCCGAAGGTGATGCCGGGGATGTTGAATTCGGCGCGGGCGTGTTGTTCGAGATAGGCGCCGGCCGTGCGCCTCGCGTCGTTGCCCGCTTCGGTCGCCTCCTCCAGTTCCGGCACGGCCGCAAACAGGCCGAGCGAGTCGGCGAAGCGCCGCGCATAGAAGGTGTTGCGCAGCGCGACCGGACGGCGCTCGACCTCGTAGCTGTCGAGGAGCGCAAGCGGACTGATGCCCTTGACGACGCTTGCGAGCTTCCAGCCGAGGTTGACGGCGTCCTCGATCGCGGTGTTGTAGCCGAGCCCGCCGGTCGGCGTGAACAGATGGGCGGCGTCGCCGCCGAGCAAAACCCTGCCCCGCTGCATGCCATCGGCGACCAGCGCATGACCTGCGGTCCAGGTCAAATGGGACAGCACCTCGCATTCGATCGGCGCGCCGCATGCGCGCTGGAACGCGGCCTTCGCCTCATGGGCGGTGATCGCGGTCTCGTCCTCGCCGGGCCGAAGCTGGGTGTGGAACGCGAATTCGTCGCGCCCGTTCACGGACGCCATGAAGGCGCGGCGATCGCCGTTAAAACAGTTGTACATCCACGCCTTGGCGTGAGGGATGCTTGCGTAAAAATCCGGCGAACGGAGATAGACGGCGAGCATTCGTCCGCCCATGAAATCGCGCTGGATCCCGGTCTCGCCGCCATAGGCAATGCCGAGCGACTGCCGGACCATGGAGCGCGGCCCGTCTGCGCCAACCAGAAAATCGGCATGAACCTGAAAGCGGCTGCTATCATCGTGGCATTCGATTTCGCCGACGATGCCGTCGCCGTGTTCGGCGTAGCTCACCAGACGGTGACCGTAATGAAGCCGGATTCCCGGCAGCCGCTCGGCATGCCGGCGCAGCACCGCCTCGACATATTTTTGCGGGACGCGATGAGGTAGCTCCGCGGCGCTCCACGAGCCCGACAATCCCTTGACGAGTTCGGTCGCGCGGCTCGAGGACGGCAATTGAAACCGCGCCAGCTCATAAGCGGTGTAGCGGGTGAAGTAGGCAACGTCGGTCGGATAGTCGGCAGGTAGCCCCGCCTGCCTGATCTCGTCGGCAAAGCCGAGCCGGCGATAATGCTCCATCGAGCGGGCCTGGGTCGCATTGGCTTGCGGATTGAACGCCGTCCCGTGCTTTTCGTCGACGAGGAGCGCGGAGACGCCGCGCCGCCCGAGCTCGTTGGCCAGCATGAGCCCGCAAGGGCCGCCGCCCACGATGAGCACGGAGGTCGTCAGGCGTGTTTCCAAGGCGCGTCTCCCACCAGGCATTCCTGCATGGTAAGGGTGCCTGACGAATTCGTCAAGCTACCTGACTATATCGTCATCGTCGAGCGTATCGAAACGCGCGCCATAGGCCGCGAGCCCCTTCAGGATCGCCTCCATGCTCGCCTTGCCGAGCTCGGCACGCATCTCGCGCTCGGCCACATCGACCGCATCCCGAAAGGCATTCAGCCAGATCAGGCCGGCCGGCGTGAACTTGACGATGCGGGCGCGGCCGTCGCTCGGATCCGGAATGCGGTCGACCAGGCCGAGCTCGACACATTGGTCGACAAGTTCCCCCATAGCCTGCTTGCTCATCGAGGCGCGCCGGGCGAGCTCGGTCAACCGCGTCCCCTCGACGTCGAGATTTCGGGTCAGGCCCACATGGGCGATGCGCGTCTCGGCATGACCGTGCGCGCTCATCAGTTCGAGGACGCGGGCCTCGAAGCGACGCACCGCGTTGTTGAGAAGGCGACCGACATTGGCATGCCGCCACGCAGTCCCGGACTTTCTGGCATTCATCCCCTACACCGGATCGAATGCGCGGATCGGCGGCAGATTGCCGGTGAACTTCTCCACCTCGACCGTCGTGAGCTGGCCGGTGCAACCCTGCGCAAAGGATGAGGTGCCGATGTCGCGGGTGAGTACGTTCGGATTGCCGTGAACGCAGAGCGGCGCCTCCTCCTCCGGATCCATCGGGTCGTACCAGGCGCCGGTCGGCAACTGGACGACGCCGGGCGCGATGCCGTCGGTGACATGGACCGCGGCAAGGCAGGCGCCGCGCGCGTTGAACAGGCGGATGATGTCGCCGTCCTTGATGCCGCGAGCATCCGCGTCGCGCGGGTTCATGCGCGCGACCTCGCGTCCCCGATGTTTTGCCGCAAGCGAGTGTCCGCCGAAATCGAGCTGGCTGTGCAGGCGCGTCACCGGCTGGTTGGCAACGAGGAAGCAGGGCGCGCCGGGCTTTGGCATATCGGTCTTCTCGAGCCAGACTGGATGGCCCGGGCAATCGGCATCGCCATGAGCCGCGATCTTCTGCGAAAAGATTTCGACGCGTCCGCTCGGCGTCGGCAGGGCATGCGCGACCGGATCCTCGCGGAAGCGGCGCAGCCGGCCGCCGTCGTCGGGCTGCTGCGGCACCACCAGGCTGCCGCGGGCCCAGAATTCGTCGAAGCTCGGCGCCTCGAGACCGCGCCTGGCAAGCGAGGCGCGGGTCGGCTCATAGAGATGTGCGAGCCACTCCCGCGACGTGCGGCCTTCGGTAAAAGGTTCGCGCGCGCCGAGACGGTCGGCGAGATCGGCAAAGATATCGTAGTCGTCGCGCGCAAGGCCAAACGGCTCGGCGATGCGGTGCATGGCAACCATGAGGGGATCATTGGTGGAATAGCCGATGTCCTCGCGCTCCAGCGTCATGGTCGCGGGCAGCACGATGTCGGCGTGCCGGGCGGTGGCGGTCCAGGCGAGTTCGTGCACGACCAGCGTGTCGACCTTCGCAAACGCCTTGCGCAGGCGGTTGATGTCCTGATGGTGATGGAAGGGATTGCCGCCCGCCCAGTAGACGAGGCGGATGTCCGGATAGGTACGTGTCTCGCCATTGTAGCGATAGGTGCTGCCGGGATTGAGCAGCATGTCGGCGATGCGCGCCACCGGAATGAAATCCGCAACGCCATTGCGGCTCTGCCCGAGCGTCGGCCCCGGCACGTCGTTGACGCGGCGACCGTAATAACCGATCGCGCCGAGCGAATAGGCGTAGCCGCCGCCGGGCAGACCGATCTGGCCGAGCGCTGCCGCCAGCACCATGCCCATCCACACCGGCTGCTCGCCATGCTCGGCGCGCTGCAGCGAATGGGAGACGGTGATGAGTGCCCTTTTTCCGGCGAGGCGGCGCGCGAGCTTGCGGATGCTGTTCGCATCGACACCAGAGATCGCGGCGGCCCATTCGGCGTGCTTGGCTTGCCCATCGCTCTCGCCGGTGAGATAGCGCAGGAAGACGGGCCACCCCTCGGTGTAGCGATCGAGGAAAGCCTGATCATGCAGGTCTTCCGTGACCAGCGTGTGGACGATGCCGAGCATCAGCGCGGTGTCGGTGCCGGGAATGCATGTCATCCATTCGGCGCCGGCCTCCGCGGGCAGGTCGTCACGCAGTGGACTGACCAGGATGAACTCGCAACCGCGGCGGCGCGCCGCCGCCATCGCGCCGCGCTCGACATGCTTGCTGATGGAGCCGCCGGCCACCATGGAGTTCTTCAGCGCCATGCCGCCGAACGCCAGCACGATATCCGTCTCGGCGACGATCTGCTCCCAGGTGACGTTGCGCCTGGTGATGTCTTCGTAACCGCAGAGAATCTGCGGCAGGAGCACCGAGGACGCACCCGACGAATAGGTGTTCACCGAACGCACATAACCGCCCATCGCGATGTTGAGGAAGCGATGAACCTGGCTCTGCGCATGATGGAAGCGGCCAGCGCTCGACCAGCCATAGGAGCCGCCGAACACTGAAGACGGGCCGCTGGCGTCGCGGATGCGCGACAGCTCGTCCCCGAGGAGATCGAGCGCCTTCTCCCAACTGACGGAAACGAATTCGTCGCGGCCGCGGCGCGCATCGGGGCCGGGGCCGTTCTCGAGCCAGCCGCGGCGGATCGCCGGCTGGGCGATGCGGGCCTGGTGACGCAACGCGCCGGGAAAATTGTCGATGATGCCGCTCGGATCGGGGTCCCCCGCATATGCCCTGACTTCGAGCCCGGCCGCACCGTTGCGCGCCGAGAACACACCCCAATGCGAGGTGTGCGGCCTGAAACCGTCCGAGAGATCGAGGCCGGGATCCGGGAAGCCAATGGTGTCGGTCATTGCATTGTCCTTATCGCGGAAAGCGCCAGCCAGCCCGCTCCCGTGGCGCATCATTCGGACAGTATAGTGATCCTTCCGCGCTGTCGTCGACCAATCCACATGGCCGCCTCAGCCTGCCCGAAACAAACGCATGCGCAAAAGCACAACGGGAGCCATTTTCACTCGTCCAGGAGATCCAGGAACTCCTCCACACGGACGAACGGCTGCTCCTGCCCCTTGCTGGCGTAGACGACGCGATCGCCGTCGCGCTGCAGCGAACGCGCCCTGGATTTCCGCAGCCGTCCGGGAAGGAATGTCGCCGCAACGGCCTCCGGCCCGACATCAAGCCTCACGATGCCGCGTCGCTTGCACTCGATCCTGAGCCTGGCTGCGGCGAAGAAATCGCGAGCCGGCGGCGGCAGCCTGCCGAAGCGGCGGGACGTCTCCTCCTCCAGATCTTCCAGATCGTCTTCGCTGCGGCACCTGGCGGCACGGCCATAGATTTCGAGCCGGACCGATTCCGACTGCACATAGCTTGCAGGCAACATGTCCGCGAGTGGGAGGTTGAGATCGGGCACCCAGAGATCGCCGCCGCCATCCTTGGTCTTCTCGGAGGCGAGCTTCAGGAGATGACTGTAGAGCACCGGTCCAAAAACCTGCACATGGCCGGACTGCCGCTCCGAAAACAGATCCCCCGCTCCTCTGAGGTCGAGGTCGCGCTCGCTGATCGCAAAGCCCGCGCCAGGCCTGCTGAACTCTTCCAGCACCGCCAGACGCTTTTCGGACTGCTCGGACGTCGAGTCGGTCAACAGATGTGCAAAGGCCCGCGTTCCACCGCGTCCGACCCGCCCTCTGAGCTGGTGAAGTTGAGCCAGGCCGAACTTTTCGGGCCAGCATACGACAATGGTGTTCGCGCGGGGAATATCGAGGCCACTCTCCACGATATTGGTTGCGAGCAAGACGTCCGCATCGCCTTCGACGAAGCGCATCATCCGGTCGTCGATCTCATCGACGGGCAACCTGCCATGGAGACAGACGATGCGCAGATCAGGCGCCACCGATTGCACGCGCGCCAGCATCGGTTCGAGGTCCTGGATGCGCGGACAGATCAGGAAGCTCTGCCCATGCCGCCTTTGCTCCCGCAGCAAGGCCGCGGCAATGGCGGGATCCGACAGCGGTGCGATCCTGGTGACGATCGGGAGACGATGGACCGGCGGAGACGCAATGACACTGAGGTCGCGAAAGCCTGCAAGACCCGCCGCAAGAGTCCGCGGGATCGGCGTGGCGCTCATCCAGAGCGTATGGGCATTTTTCGCCAGGCTCGAGAGCATCGCCTTCTCGGCCGCGCCAAAATGCTGCTCTTCGTCGATGATGACGAGGCCAAGATCGGCAAACCTAACATCCTTCGCGGCGAGCGCCTGCGTGCCGACCACGACTTTCAATTTTCCGCTGCGCAGCCCCTCTTTCGCCTGCCTCGTCTCCAGAGCCGAACTGGCGCGCGACAGGCTTGCCACCTCGATGCCGAAAGGACCAAACCGCTTGCGAAAGGTTTCGACATGCTGCCTTGCCAGGACCGTCGTCGGCACCCCGATCGCCACCTGCTTTCCCGCAAGCGCCACGGCGGCTGCCGCCCGCAATGCCACCTCGGTCTTGCCAAAGCCGACGTCGCCGCAGATCACGCGGTCCATGGGATGACCTGACGCCAGATCATCGAGAACGTCCTGAATGGCTTTTGCCTGGTCGACGGTCGTGAAATAGGGAAAGCGCGCGACGAACCGCTCGTAGCCCGGGCCGGGAGGGACCAGTTTGGGCGCGCGCCGGCGGCGGCGCTGGCTGATGTGCTTGGCGAGCTGTTTTGCGGCGGCCTGGATCTCCTGCTCCGCCTCGGTGCGTCGCGCCCACCAGCTACTTCCATCCGCCCTGTCCAGCACGAGCTTGCCGCGCTCTGTCGCATATGGCCAGATCAGCGCGAGGTCGGCCGGCGGCACGAGGATCGCGTTGTCGCCGGCGGACGCCAGCCTGATCATCTCGCGCCGCGTCCCGCCGCCCATGTCGACGGTCTGCAGGCCATCGAGCAACGCCAGCCCTCGCTGCAGATGGACGACGACAGCGCCCTGCTCCGGCACATCGGGGTGATCGAACGCGGCATTCCAGGCTCTCGCCATGGGCTGCGGATGATGAGCCCGGCTGCCGAGCACGTCGGATGCAGTGACAATGACAAGCGGCTTGCGGCCGGTGCCGACGAAGCCGACATCGAAGTCAGCTAGGAGCGCGCCTTCGTCGCTGCGTCCCCTCGTTACGGCATTCCAATCGGCGAACCGCTCGGCCTTGATCCCGCTCATGCGCTCCATCGCGCGCAAATCATCCTCGACGGCAGCGACGAACAGCAGCCGCGATCCGGCGCGCTGCGTGTCGGCGACAAAGGCGCGAAAGGCCTTTCGCGGCGTGGGGACCTTCGAAAACTCCGGCGTCGGGTGGAAGGCCGCCTTCCGTGGCAGCACGCTCATCCGCTTCTTCAGCCGCTTCCACTCCCCGTCCCCCAGATACTCGCGTTCCGCTTCCCTTCGGCCGGCCTCCTTGATCGTGCCGAGCCAGCTCTCGGCGTGGGCCAACACCCCGGCATCCACGATCCACCGGGCGCGACCGCAATAGTCCGATAGCGTCGCCCGCTGTGCGCGCTTGCCGCCGAACGCGAGCCGTTCGGACATGGGATCGACGATCAGCTCATTGGTCTCGAAGACGACTTCGTGTTCGATGGGGTCAACGGCAACGATCCGCCGAACCACGCCATCGGCGTGCTCGATCCTGAACGGGCCAAGCGCGCCCGCGGGAAACACCTCGAACGTTTTTCCATGGAACAGAACGCCCCCGGGATATTCCGCCTCTTCATCGAGATCGTAGCCTAGGGCGGCCAGGCGGTCTTCCAGCTCCTGCTCGGAAAAAGGCGCCTCCACCTTCAGGCTCAGGCTCGACCGCGACCAGTTCGCAGGCGGCGGAAGGCGCTCCATGATGGCCTCTGCCGTCGACACCAGGAAGACAGGCTTCTTTGTCCTGGCGAGGCGCCGCAAGACCGCGCTGCGCCGGCCGGCAATCTCGCGCGACGGCTCCAGGCCATCGAATGGCAGCGTATTCAATCGCGGAAACACCAGCACTTCGACCGAAGGGTCGAGCGCGTGGATGATGCCTCCCAGCCGCTCGGCCCTGTTCTCGTCTTCGCAAAGGAAGACGATGCCGTCGCGGCCGGACTTTCCGTACTGTTCGAGAAGATGGAGGGCCACCATGCCAAGCGGCGAGGTCGAGGAGATCGCGGAACGCGAAAGACTCTTCTTTTTCTTCGTCGCGCCAATCGTGGCGCGGGCCTTTTTGGGATGCCCCACGTCGAATCCATCGTGTTTCGTAAAAGGAATTGATTGACGCTGGTAGCGCAATTCCGCCCGCAGTGTCCAACGACCTCTTACGCGCTCGCGATCGCGTTGAACAGGGCTCGCGGATGCGCGGAGTTCCAGCCTGGTCGTCTTGCGACAGAAGTTGCCCCACCGCCAAAGGCTCGACTGTAACAGCGACGGCCTGGACTATGCGGCTTGGCCGTACGCACATTCGCCATTTCGCCGCAGGTATTCCGGCCTTGTCGGCATTGCCGCCTCGTCCATGATCACACATGATGGGTCACGGCCGGTGACGATTTTTCTTTGAGGTGGAGGTCAGCTGATGAACGAGAACGAAATCCGCAAGGCAATCGCGGAAGTCAAGCAAGGCACGCTGTCGCGACGCTCGTTCATCCAGACAATGGCTGCGGTCGGGATCACAGCGCCAATCGCGAGCCAGATCCTGCTCTGGAACGACGTGGCGATGGCCGACGCCACGCTGCCGTACAAGCCGACCAAGGCCGGCGGCGGCGGCCAGCTGAAACTTCTGTTCTGGCAGGCCCCCACCCTGCTCAATCCGCATTTCGCGATCGGCACCAAGGACCAGAACGCCTCGCGCATCTTCTTCGAGCCGCTCGCCGGCTGGGACAAGGACGGCAACCTCATCCCCTGCCTCGCCGCCGAGGTGCCGACCAAGGCGAACGGCGGCCTCGCGGCCGACGGCACGAGCGTGATCTGGAAGCTGAAGCAGGGCGTGAGGTGGCATGACGGCAAGCCCTTCACCGCCGACGACGTCGTCTTTACCTGGGCCTACGCCGCGGATCTTGCGACCGCGGCGTACACCACGGGATCGTACAAGGACATCAAGGTCGAGAAGATCGACGACCACACCGTCAAGGTGATCTTCAAGGCCCCGACCCCGTTCTGGGCCGATCCTTTCGTCGGCTCGGTCGGCCAGATCCTGCCAAAGCATCATTTCGCCGACTATGCCGGCGCGAAGTCGCGCGATGCGCCGGGCAATCTGAAGCCGGTCGGCACCGGCCCATACCGGTTCGTCGAGTTCAAGCCGGGCGATTTGATCCTGGCCGAACGCAACCCGGACTATCACGTCAAGAACCAGCCGCATTTCGATACGCTCGAACTCAAGGGCGGCGGCGACGCGGTTTCCGCGGCGCGCGCGGTGCTGCAGACCGGCGAATACGACTATGCCTGGAACCTGCAGGTGGAGGACGAGGTCCTCAAGCGTATGGAGACCAGCGGCAAGGGCAAGATCGACGTCACGGTGTCAGGCAATGTCGAGTTCATCATCCTCAACACGACGGACCCCTGGACCGAGGTCGACGGCGAGCGGTCCAACGCCGAGACCAAACATCCGACGCTGTCCGACCCCGCCGTTCGCAAGGCGTTCAACCTTCTGATCGATCGCGACTCGATCCAGAAATTCATCTACGGCCGCGGCGGCGTTGCGACGGCGAGCTTCGTCAACCAGCCCGCTCAGTTCAAGTCGAGCAAGCTGAAATACGAATTCAATGTCGACAAGGCGAACAAGATCCTCGACGAGGCCGGCTGGAAGATGGGCACCGACGGCGTCCGCGAGAAGGACGGCAAGAAGCTCAAATACGTCTTCCAGACATCGATCAACTCGCCACGCCAGAAGACGCAGGCCATCATCAAGCAGGCCTGCCAGAAGGCCGGCATCGACATCGAGCTCAAGTCGGTGGTTGGTTCCGTGTTCTTCTCGTCTGACGTCGGCAACCCCGACACCTACTCAAAACTCTATTGCGACATGGAGATGTACAACACGACGCAGCCGCAGCCCGATCCGGAGCGTTTCTTGAACCAGTGCGTCTCCTGGGAGATTGCAACCAAGGACAACAAATGGTTGGGTCGAAACGTCTCGCGCTGGTCCGATCCCGAGGCCGACAAGGCCTACAAGGCCGCGCAGAAGGAGCTCGATCCGGTCAAGCGCGCCGCGCTGCTGATCAAGGTCAACGAGATTTTTTGCGAGGCCAATGTGTTCGTGCCGCTCCTCTCGCGCAACATCGTCGGCGGCGGCGTCAATAGCATCATGGCCGATATCTCGGGCTGGGACGTCACGGTCTGGAATCTGGCCAGCTGGTATCGGAGTTGAAGGGGGAATTTCCAATCAAGCGCGGGCAGTTGATGTCTGCGGACACCCGAGAGGTTGCTAATGATGGGGTTCCCAGGAGCAGCCCTGTCATCAACTCGCCTTCTCCTTCACATCCCGGCCTGGCGCAGGCTCGCCCGGAGGGTAGAGGTTGCTCCCGAGTTGGGTACGCGCGCCCAGCTTGTCTTCCGTCCAAGGTCTGAGCCAAGTGATCCAGTCGTTCCACCAGCTACCGGGCTTTTCGGCCGCGCTCGCCAGCCATGTTGCCGGGTCATCGCACCGATTGTCCGACACCCAATAGCTTCTCTTGTCCTTCGACGCGGGGTTGATCACACCGGCAATATGCCCCCTCGCGCCGAGCACAAGGCGGGTGTCGCCGCGGAACAAGCCCGTGGTGCGATAGGCCGAGCGCCACGGCACGATATGATCTTCAACGGTCGCCAGAACATAGGCAGGCAAGTCGACCCGTCCCAGATCGACTGACGTGCAGCACATCGTCAACCGATTCGGCTCCCGAAGATTGTTCTCCAGGTACATGTTCCGGATGTACCAGCAATACATCGGCCCCGGCAGGTTGGTGACGTTGGCGTTCCAGAACAGAAGATCGAAACGCTCCGGCGAATTTCCCTTCAGATAGTTGTTGATCACATTCGGCCAAATTAGCTCCTTGGACCGCAGGGTCTGGAAAACGAACCCGAGCTCCGCGCCGCGGTAGATGCCGCCATTGCCGATCGTCTGCTCCCGCTGCCGCACGCCCTCCTCGTCAATGAACACGCTGAGGTCCCCGGCTCGCGGAAGTCCAGCATCGTCGTCGGCAAGGTCACACTGGCGACCGACACGTCTCCCCGCGTCCGCAGGATCGCCAGCGCGGATGACAGGATCGTTCCTCCGACGCACCACCCGAGGACGTTGATCTTGTCAGCGCCCGGGATGTCGCCGCGTATGTCAACCACGCCGCTCGACCGGTTCCGATCGCAGCGCCCGCACCAAGTTGCGGTCCGCCGGAGACCAGGCCGTTTGCGATTCCGGGTGCGAAGATACCAAGGCCCTACAATGAGAGCGCCGCGAGCACCAGTGTCATCGCGTCTTCAATCGTCGGCTCTGGGCGAAGAAGATCGGAAGCCGGAAAGCATCTTTGATTTCGTGCAGGGCATTAGCGCATTTGCTCGCGGCAAAGCTCATCAGGACACGCGCCTTGATCTGGAGGGCAAGGCAAAGCGCTTGATGGAGCGGGCTATCTGAAGACATGGGCCGCGTAACCGGACGCCGGGCCTCCGGCCCGGCGAGCGAAAGTCAGGCTCTACAATTGTTGAAAATGGATTCGTAACGAGCCGATCACTTCCGCTTAGCAGGTTTTGATCGTTCGGCTCGCACCTCTTCATCTGGGAGAACGAGATCGACGTGGCTGACGCCCAACGTGCTGGCGAGTTCAAACAAGGTTACGACAGTTGGATTACGGCGGCCGCGCTCCAGGTCACTAATATATTGCTGCGTGAAGCCGGACACTTCGGCGAATTTCTCCTGCGTGAAGCGCTTCTGCTTCCGCAGTCTTGCGAAATTCCGCCCGACCAACTTGCGCATGTCCATCGGCGCAAGTTGCGTCTTTACATACTATGAGGTTTATCTCCTATAGTATGTATTTCGAGCTGCTCGCTGGTCGGCTAGGTCGCAATGAGGCTAAAATGAGACGTCGGGATGATCCCGGCCTTCCAGGGAGATTAGAATCATTCGCTGTTTCTTGGGACGGTCATGACAAAACCGCAGCTAGATCCTGACGTCGCATATGTCGCGCCGAACGAGCCGGCGCTGACGGCCTATGACGAACAGCATGTCGTTACGTACATTCGGCTTCTGCAGGCGGAGAGTGAGAGAGCGGACTGGCGCGAAGTGGCTCGAGTGGTCTTGCATATGGATCCGGAGCGAGAGCCTGACCGTGCGCGGACCGCATATCAGAGCCATCTTGCGCGCGCCAAATGGGTAACCGAGCAGGGGCGCCTCTTGCGCGGCGCTGGCTCAACATAGAAGAAAATCGCCGACCGGAGGCCTGCAGCCAAAGCAATTTTCTCCTGCTAACCAGTGGTCATTCTCAAGCACCACGTGGTGCCAAACTAGGGGCTTCCTACAACCGCCTCGATCATAACTATTGCGCCGCAATCCTTGTTAGCTGCATGCAATGGGGCGGAAGCAATGCCTGAATTCGACTGGCGATCGCCGGATTCGTTCAAGAGCCTGGAGAATGCTGAGATCACTCACATCGCCTGCGAAGGCCTTCGTATGAACGTGGACTACAACGATTACGAAGCGATGATTGCGAGCAGCCCCCGATGGCGAAGTGACCGAGGATTTCAGGAGGTGGTGGGGCATCTGCTTTCGCCCATGATCCGCAAAGGTCCTCCAAAGAGCAGGCGATCTTTTGGACACCTGAGGTTCTAGCATCGTCGTTCCGATGGCAACTTCGGCAGTTACGCTCGTTTTTGCTTTTGGTCCTTTCGGATACGTCGTACCGTCTCAATACCTTCCGACAACGGCATCCATTCCACCACTGCCGTGAAGGGGTATAGGCGCACGTGTGCATCTTTGACCGAAATTTGATCTTGCCGAACTACAAGCGATCCCGCGGACCGCTGGTCATTTTCAACTAGCATGTCTCCAACTGGAATACGGATAATAGCTCCCTTCACCGGACGCATGGTGTGGTCCACCGCTGCCGCGCCGACCCAATTAGATGCTCGCCGCCAGTTTCGTTCAAAGAAGACGCCGCTGGCAGCGTGCGCGGTGATGCCCGATTGTCCCCACTTCTTTGGTCTTTTGGCGGGCCTTAACCCATCACGGGCTATGCCGATCAGTCGGCTTCGTAGGGTCCCGTGGTAGAGGTATTTCAATTCCTGTTTGCCCGCTGCTGCTCGCAGCGCTCGTTGATAGCCGTGCCAAGCGTGGGTCGGCTGCATAGCAATAAAGATTGATATATGGTCGCGGTCGTCGCGACTGATGGCTAGGGCCGCATGGATCAGCTCAAATCTGGACACCTCTAACTCGCCTTGTTTCATCCTGCGCTCGGCCTCATCTAGGAGAGCGAGGTTTCCCTCTCGATCGCTCGCAATGTATTCACTGGCATCGGCGCATTCGATGAAGAGTTGATCTGTTGAGAGGGCCTTCAGAATATCAGGTGTCATCGTCTTATCGAAAGTTTGCTGATCTTTTAAACTTAGTTCAACGCCTTGCAAGCAGCGGTGTCTTCAATATCGCTCGGCTCACCTGAGGCTTTTTGAAATATAGCTTCCACACCTTCTCAGCCGCTTCTCTCTTTCTCTCCAGCAACTCATTCGAGCCATACTTGCTTGCTTCGTCTCCCGCCGTGTGCCCGTGGATCATGTTCCGAATATCATCAAGAACACCCACATCTCGGAGCGCGTCCTTGAATGTGTGTCGTAAGCTGTGAGTCGTCTTTGGCTTCGCCGACCTAGGGTCGCGCAGTCCAATCGTTGTTAGCCTTTGGCTCAACGCTGCTGAAGCGCTATTGGCCCCCTTGTCCCATCCGTACTTCGGAAAGATCGATTCAGCCGGAGGCCTGCCCTCAGCTCTCTTTCGAAGCGCCTCCAGCGCCTTCGCGTCGACCACAGGCACAACGCGGATAGACGCCTTATTCTTGAGCCTGCGAATATCGTTGAACTCAATGCTGATGGATTGCGCCTTAGTGTCGAAATCCTTGACCTGTAGTCCGCTGATCTCAGCGAGCCTCGCCCCTGTGCAGGCAAGTATCCTCACGATATCTTGCAGCTCGTCGTTGATGCTGCCCGTCTTGCCCAATAGCGTCCTAACTTCCCCGTATTCGAACGAGACACCGTTATCGTCCTCGTCAACGGGCGCGACAACCTTCAGCCCGGTGAATGGGTTTCGACGTTCCAGCTCCAATTCCCTCAGAGCCCACTCGGTCAGCGTGTCATAAACTTTGTCTGCTTCCTCACCGAGGCGGGGGCGTAACCTTCATCCTCCAACTTCTTCACAAACCCTCTGGCGTCCTGTCTGCTGAGGTCGTTGATCTCTTTGTTGATACCTATCAGCTTAGTGAACTCACCGACGATGCGCTTGCGCTCTCGCTCATAGTTCACCCAATCCTTTTTGGCCAGGTCCCTGCCCCGCGCCTTCTCCTCAAGGAATTGGCTTAAGCAGTACGACAACGTCGGCCGCGGCTTGTCCCCGCCGATGATGCCAAGCGCGGCAGACACGGCCCGCAGCTTCGCCGGTGCCTTGCCGTCAGCGTACGCTTCCAGGGCCTCGCTCAGTTCCTCTGCGTCGGTGAATCCCGCGTCCCGGAGAACGATGTCCTGAGCGTCGGACCTATCTTCATTATCCGTCAGCCCGTACAGTCCCCGAGACTTCAACGACGCTACCGCGAGATCAAAAGCAGTGTCCGCGCTAATGCCCGCCTTCTGTCTTGCCTCGGCAAACAATTGCTCAACAGCGGCATGCACCTGAGCGTATCTGCGAGCGACTATCAGCCGATCTGCAGTGCGTAGGCTGCGGACAATTTCCGTCTTGCCTAGCTCTGCCCTGAGCACGTCAGGGACGCGCCTGCGGTATCTGTATTGCCCGGTCTTTGTCGTTACGAGGTACGGAAAGGAAGTCACAACAGCCCCATGTGGAGGGAATCGAACCCCTGTTTCAGCCTTGAGAGAGATCGACTGCGTCGCGCTCCAGATTTTGCCCAAGCAATCCGACCTAAGCAGGAAGCCGGCGGGCTCGTCGAGCCTCCCCGGCGCCGCAACGAGCCGCACAGTGCGGTAATGAGAATTGATCAGCGACTAGCCCGGATGTATCAATGAGACATCCCTCGCGTCGAAACGTCAATCGGCCAAGTCTGGGAAATCAAGGGGTTACGTTGGATCTGGTAGCGGGGGAGGGACTCGAACCCCCGACCCCAGGATTATGATTCCCGTGCTCTAACCAGCTGAGCTACCCCGCCACGAGGGTTCGCGAGGCCAAGCGGCTCATCTCGCGAACGCGCGGCATATAAGGAAGGGTATCGGGGGCTGTCAAGCAAGCCGCGCCGCTCCCGTAAACCTTTGTGGGATGGGCCCTATTTCGGCCTCACATTGGGGTCGCCGCCGGGGCTGCCGGGGGGCGGGATGATCGGGGTCTTGCCGATTTCGGGCGCGGGAGCGCGCATCTCGGGATCGACGCCGGCGGGCGGGCAGAGCACGCCGTCGGATTTCGCCAGGCGGTCGCCGAGCGACTCGCGGGACAGGCCGGTGGTGCCGCCATCGGGAACCACGGTGTTGCGGGAGTGGTCGGGGCGCGTCGGCATGCAGTCGGCGGACCGCTGCGGCGCGGGCGGCGCGGTCGCCTGCGGCGGCGTCGCCGGCGCAGGCGGGGCCTGCGCGATCGCGCTGCCTGTGGCGGCCATCAGCACGGCTGCGAGCAGCAATTTCGGTTTCGTGCGCATGGAAGGGGAACGCGCGCGCCCCCGCCCGCGTTCCCTCCGAAGCGCGGCGGCTTCAAATGGACTTCTTCTTTTTGAGCATGATCTCCGCGCAAACGCGTTCCGCGTTTGTCGCGAGGGAAAACCGCGGCACACTTTGCGCTAACGCGGCCCTCCGGGTCCGGATCATGCTCGCGATCACGCTTTCCGGTAACGGATCAGCGAAAAGTGCCCCATCGGCGGCATGGGGCGGCGTTCGGCGAGCGTGATGCCGCCGTGGCGCTTCTGCCAGTTGGCGAGCCTCGCCCACGGAAATTCCGGCCGCCAGCCGAGCCGGCGCGCGATCGGCGCGAAGGCGAGCTCGAAGGCGCGGCGCGGACCGGTCTCGGCGCCGATGTGGTTGACCAGGATGAGCTCGCCGCCGGGCTTCAGCACGCGCACGAACTCGTCGAGCGTGCCTTCGGGATCCGGCACTGCGGTGATCACATATTGCGCGACGACGGCGTCGAAGCAGCCGTCGGGGAATGCGAGGTTTTTCGCGTCCATCACCGAGAGCACCTCGACATTGTCGAGCTTCATCTCGCGCACGCGCTTCAACGCCCTGCGCAGCATCGGCTCGGAAATATCGACGCCGCAGAGTTTTGTGGTGCGCGAATAGTCCGACAGCGACAGGCCGGTGCCGACGCCGACGTCGAGGATGCGGCCGCCGATCTTGTCGGCGACCTCGATAGTCGATTGCCGGCCCTGGTCAAAGACCTTGCCGAACACGAGATCGTAGACCGGCGCCCAGCGGCCATAGGCCTTCTCGACCCCGGCGCGCGAGATATCTGCTGCCATGCCCCCTGCCCCGGAAAAAATTAGCCGCGTACGGCTTCAGCGAGCGGACGCTCCGCGCCGCTTGCGACTTTCGACGCCGCGCTCTGGATGAAGCCGCCGCCGAGCACGCGCGCCTGCCCCGAAGGCGCGTCGTAGAACACGCAGGCTTGTCCGGGCGAAACGCCCTCCTCGCCCGCGACGAGCTCGACCTCGTAATGACCGTTGCCGCCGCGCAGCCAGGCCGGCTGCGGCGCGCGCGTCGAGCGAACGCGCACATACATCTCGAGCCCGCCGCCGATGGCGCGGTCGATGTCGCCATCGCCGATCCAGTTGACGTCGCGCAGCACGATGCGGTGCATCTTCAGCGCATCGCGCGGGCCGACCACGACGCGACGGGTGGCGGCTTCCAGCCGCACCACATAGAGCGGCGAGCCGGAGGCGATGCCGAGGCCCCGGCGCTGGCCGACCGTGAAATTGGCGATGCCGTGATGCTGGCCGATGATGCGGCCGTCGAGATCGACGATGTCGCCGGGCTCCATCGCGTTGGGGCGCAGGCGGGTGATGATGTCGGTGTAGCGGCCCGTCGGCACGAAGCAGATGTCTTGGCTGTCGTGCTTGTCAGCCACCGCAAGGCCGAAGCGGCGCGCGAGCTCGCGCGTCTCGGGCTTGGTCATGTCGCCGAGCGGGAAGCGCAAGAAGTCGAGCTGCTCACGCGTGGTCGCGAACAGGAAATAGCTCTGGTCGCGCTCGGCGTCGGCCGCGCAGACCAGCGCGCGCGAGCCGTCATCGAGGCGGCGCGAGGCGACATAATGGCCGGTGGCGAGCGCGGTCGCGCCCAGCTCGCGCGCGGTCTTCAGCAGATCGCGGAACTTGACCGAGCGGTTGCACTCGATGCACGGCACCGGCGTTTCACCATGGGCATAAGAGTCGGCAAAATTGTCGATGACGGACTCGCGGAAGCGATCCTCGTAGTCGAGCACGTAATGGGGAATGCCGAGCTTGGCGGCGACGTCGCGGGCGTCGTGGATGTCCTGGCCGGCGCAGCAGGCGCCCTTGCGATGGGTCGCCGCGCCATGGTCGTAGAGCTGCAGCGTGATGCCGACGACGTCGTAGCCCTCCGCCTTCAACAGCGCAGCCGTCGTCGAGGAATCGACGCCGCCGGACATGGCGACGACGACCCTGGTGTCCTGCGGACGGCCTTCAAGATCCAGACTGTTGAGCATGAGTTCCGGTCGATGCGCGTGCTGCGGTGAAGTCCCGCGATTTCCGCTTGCTGAGCCGGGAGACAAATCCCTCCCGGAACCAGGTTCCATGAGGTCGCCTTGCCCGGGTCGAAAGCGGCTGAGAGCTACCCTTTAATATAGGCCGCATTCCGGTGAAGCAATCGCACGGGTGCCATTTGCGGAAGGCTTAGGGCAATTCTTGCCGGGAGGCAGAAATGGGCCCCCTTTTGAAGGGCCCCTCCCTCCGGTGCCGAGCCAGCAAGACGTTGAAATAGCTCACAAAATATCGACTGCGGCGGACTGGCCCGCTCCTTGCTGGCCTCACGAACCAAGATTATTGCAAGAGGTCTCCCGTGGTCAGCGTGACGTCCGACGTAGCATCCAGCGTACCGGTGCCGAGCGCATCGTCGAAATCTGCAAAATCGCAGGCCAAGACGGCCGGCGATCAGTTCGGCGCGCTGGTGGACAGCAACACGGACGCCGCCGCCAGCACGCCAGCCGCGGACCCCGCGCCGCGCCGCTCCGACGTCACCAATCGCGCGTCCGACAAGACCGCGTCCGACAAGAACGCCCGCGACACTGCCGCCTCCGACCAGGCCTCGCAGGCGAAGTCGAACGATGCGACCGACGATGCGGCGCCGGCCGACAAGGACGCCGCCGTCGATTCCACAAAGGGCCCGGCCAAGACCAAGGACAAGCCTGATACGTCGGAGACCAAATCGGCCTCGAAGTCGGATGAGTCCACGCAGGCCGACGAGACCGACGCCACCGCCGCGCAAGGAGCCGACGCCGCACAGCAGCAGGCAGCCGCCCAGACCGCGCCTGATCCGACTGCCCTCATCGTTCCCGTCCCTGTCGTTGCGGCCGATACTGCTGCGGCCGGAGCGCAGACCGGCGCCAACTCCGATTCGCCGCTGACGATCGCGGCCGCGGGGATCGCGGCGAGCGCCTCGACGGCCGCGCAGATCGCAGCACCGACGGCGACCAAGACCGACGCCGCGACCGCGACCACCGACGCCGCGGCCAAGACCGCTGATACCGATGCCGCCGCGGCAAAGGCCGCGCTCGCGGATGCGACTGCAGCCGGGACAACCGACGCTGCGCCGTCGGATCCGCAGCAGACCAGTGGCGCAGTGGCGGCCGCGGTGGACAAGGCGACGCCAAAGACCGCGTTCAAGGAAGCCGTCACCGCGCAAGCCAACAAGGACGTGTCTGATATCGGCAGCCAGGACTCGACCAAGCCGGGCGGCCTCACCGCGACGACACAAAATTCCGCCACGTCCGCCGCCACGAATGGGACGGCGCATCCGCAGAGCGCAAAACCGGAAGGCAACGGCACCACGACCGAGGCCAAGACGGACGTCGCCGATCGCGCGGCCTCGGCCGCGCCCGCCGCTCCGACACCGCATGGCCATGCCACCAATGCGCAGGCGCAAGTGAGCGTGCCGGATACCAGCGCCCAGGCCGCAGCCGCCATCCAGGCGCCGATCACGACCACGACATCCAGCGCATCAGCCTCGACCGCGACGCTGACCGCGACCGCCGCGACATCGACCGCCGTGCCGCTCAGCGGGCTGCCGGTCGAAATCGCCGCCGCCGCGCGCGCCGGCAAAACCCAGTTCGACGTCCGCCTCGATCCCGCCGAGCTCGGCCGCATCGACGTCCGCATCGCGGTCGACCGCAACGGCCAGGTCACTTCGCATCTCACGGTCGAGAAGCCGGAAACGCTGTCGATGCTGCGCCAGGACGCGCCGCAATTGCAGCGCGCGCTCGACGATGCCGGCCTCAAGACCGGCAGCAACGGATTGTCCTTCAGCCTGCGCGACCAGTCGTCGTCCGGGCAGAACAACGGCAACGCCAACGACAATGGCGGCAACGCCCGCCGCCTGATCGTCAGCGACGACGAGGCGATGCCGGCGGCCGCGCTCGGTCGCAGCTACGGCCGCATGCTCGGCGCGAGCGGCGGCGTCGACATCAGAGTGTAGGGAGTTTCGACATGACAACGACCAATGCCACTGCGGCGCCTTCGGTTGTCTCGGGCACGACCCAGACCTCGTCGTCGTCGAGCTCCACGAGCCTGAGCTCCAAGACCGGCTCAACATTGGCCGGCAATTTCCAGACCTTTTTGACGCTGCTGACCACGCAGCTCCAGAACCAGAACCCACTGGATCCGCTCGACACCAACCAATTCACCCAGCAGCTCGTGCAGTTCGCCGGCGTCGAGCAGCAGCTCAAGACCAACGACACGCTGTCCACGCTGGTCTCGCTGCAGCAGACCGCACAGGCGACCCAGGCCCTCAATTTCGTCGGCAAGACTGCGGTGGTCGACGGCTCGACCGCGACCATGACCAATTCGTCAGCGACGTGGCACCTGAACGTGCCGACCAGCACTGATGTCAGCATCACGCTGGAGAATTCGAGCGGCCAGACCGTCTTCACCGGGAAATATACGGCCAGCGCCGGCAGCGACATTCCCTTCACCTGGAACGGCCAAGGCAATGACGGCACGCAATGGCCCGACGGCAAGTACAAGCTGACGGCGACCGCCAAGGACGCCTCGGGCAATGCGGTGGCGATCACGAGCCAGGTCCAGGGCACCGTTTCGTCGGTCGACCTGACCCAGTCGCCCCCGCTTTTGACGATCGGCGGCGATACCTACACGGTGAGCCAGATCAAGAGCGTCGTGAACTGAGGTTCGCGCCTCACGTTGGAGCGTTTTCGAGCGAAATGGATACCGGTTCGCGTCAAGAAGGCGCGTCAAAACAGAACATCCAAAGCCTCGCTCGCTGGTTTCGTTAGTAAAGTATTTACGAAGACCCCCCTCGACCGGCGCGGATAACCGCACTCAGCCGGCCGGGGCGCCTGTGTTCCAGCCATTTTCAACGAGAATTGTATTGAAGCCTTAGGCTTAGCGGATTTTTAAGCCGCCAAGCGTAGGGTCATGGCGTGAGTTCAGTGGTTGAGAGTTTGTGAGTACGCCATGACAGAACCCCATCGCCCGAGGGTAAAATACGTCATCGGGCCGGACGGCAGCCCGCTAACGATTGCCGATCTTCCCGCGCCCGGGACCAAACGGTGGGTCATCCGCCGCAAGGCCGAGGTCGTAGCCGCGGTTCGCGGCGGCCTTCTCTCGCTCGAGGAAGCCTGCAGCCGCTATACCCTCACCGTCGACGAATTCCTCTCCTGGCAGTTTTCCATCGACCAGCACGGTCTTGCGGGCCTGCGCACCACCCGCATTCAGCAATATCGCCAGTAAGCGACCCGGAAACTGATCGATTTGATGAAAATCGGCCTCGCCCCGCGAGGCCGATTTTTTTCATGTCCGCTCTTTTGTCCAAGCTCTTAATCTTCGTTAACCATATCGAAACCATCACCTAGGCAATAATTGCCCAGTCGGCTGCCGGAAGTTGGGCCGAATATCTGGGGCGGTTGCTTGCAAGGTCTGTTGGACTTCCTGAAGGGTATCGGCGCTGCGCGGTTCGCGGCGATGATCGCGGTCACCGCCGCGCTCATCGGCTTTTTCGCGTTTGTCATCCTGCGCGTCACCACCCCCCAGATGACCACCCTGTTCACCGACCTTTCGGTCGAGGACTCCTCCGGAATCATCAAGGACCTGGAACGCCAGGGCATTCCCTTCGAGATCCGGAACGAGGGCAGCATCATCATGGTGCCCAAGGACAAGGTCACCCGTCTCCGCATGAAGCTCGCCGAGGGCGGGCTGCCCAAGGGCGGTGGCGTCGGCTACGAGGTCTTTGACAAATCGGACGCGCTGGGTACCACCAGTTTCGTCCAGAACATCAATCACTTGCGGGCGCTGGAAGGCGAGCTCGCCCGCACCATCCGCGCCATCGACCGGATCCAGGCCGCCCGCGTCCATCTGGTGCTGCCCGAGCGTCCGCTGTTCGCGCGCGAGGCTCCGGAGCCGTCGGCCTCGATCGTGCTGCGCGTACGCGGCTCGCTGGAGGCGCAGCAGATCCGTGCCATCCGCCACCTCGTCGCCTCCGCCGTCAACGGATTGAAGCCGCAGCGCGTCTCGATCGTGGACGAAGCCGGCCAGCTGCTCGCCGACGGTGCCGCGACCGATCCCGAGCAGGCCGTCGGCGACGAGCGCCGCGCCGCCTTCGAGAAGCGGATGCGCAAGCAGGTTGAGGACATCGTGTCCTCGGTGGTCGGCTCGGGCCGCGCCCGCGTCCAGCTCTCCGCCGATTTCGACTTCAACAAGATCACCCAGACCTCGGACAAGTTCGATCCCGAGGGACGCGTGCTGCGCTCCAGCCAGACCCGGGAAGAGAGCAGCATGACCGCCGAGAACAACGGCCAGGTCACGGTCAACAACGAGCTGCCGGGCAACGGCGCGGGCGGCAGCGGCGCGGTCGCCAAGGACCAGAGCAAGAAGACCGAAGAGACCAACAATTACGAGATCTCCCGCACCACCAAGACCGAAGTGACCGAGGTCGGCCGGGTCAACCGCATCTCCGTCGCAGTGCTGGTCGACGGCATCTATTCGAAGAACGAGAAGGGCGAGCTCGCCTACACCGATCGCCCGAAGGAGCAGCTCGACCGCATCGCCGCCGTGGTGCGCTCGGCGATCGGCTTCGACCAGAAGCGCGGCGACCAGGTCGAGGTAGTGAACCTGCGCTTCGCCGACGCGCCGTCGACGTCTCCGATCAGCGAGCCCACCGGCTTCCTCGGCATGCTCCAGTTCACCAAGGATGACGTCATGTACGTCATCGAGCTCGGCGTGATGATGCTGCTGGGCCTGGTCGTCATGTTCATGGTGATCCGGCCGCTGGTGAAGCGCATCCTCGCCTCCGACGAGGTCACGGCCGCCATCACCGCCGCAATCGCCGGCCCCGCGACCGAAGAATCCTCGCCGGCCAGCGGCGGCCAGGCGCTGCTGCCGAGCGCGGCCGCAAGCGCGATCGACGTCGCCACCATTCAGGGCCAGGTCCACGCCCAATCCGTGCATCGCGTCGGCGAACTCGCCGAGCGCAATCCCAACGAAACCGTCGCCATTATCCGTCAGTGGCTGACCGAACCCGCGAAATGATGTGAAATGGCCGGCTCCTTACAGAACGCCAACTCCCAGGACATCACCAGCGTCATCTCGACGCTCGGTCAGCGCGCCGGCACGCGTGCAAAGGAAGGCAAGCAGGTCGAGCAGATCTCCGGCCCGCGCCGCGCGGCGATCCTGATGCTGGCGCTCGGCGAGCAATATGGCGGCAAGATCTGGCAACTACTCGACGACGACGAGGTGCGCCAGCTCTCGCTGGAAATGTCCACGCTCGGCACGGTCGAGGTCGACACCGTCGAGGACATGCTGCTCGAATTCGTCTCGCGCATGTCGGCCTCCGGCGCGCTGATGGGCAATTTCGACGCCACCGAGCGGCTCTTGCAGCAATATTTGTCGCCGGAGCGCGTCAACGGCATCATGGACGAGATACGCGGCCCTGCCGGCCGCAACATGTGGGAAAAGCTCTCCAACGTGCAGGAAGAGGTTCTCGCCAACTATCTGAAGAACGAATATCCGCAGACCATCGCGGTGGTGCTCTCAAAGCTGAAGCCGGAGCACGCCGCGCGCGTGCTCGGCATCCTCCCCGAGGAGCTCGCGCTCGATGTCGTCAACCGCATGCTGAAGATGGAGGCGGTGCAGAAGGAGGTGATCGAGAGCGTGGAGAAGACGCTGCGCACCGAATTCATGTCCAACCTTTCGCAGACCCGCCGCCGCGACGCCCACGAGGTGATGGCCGAGATCTTCAACAATTTCGACCGCCAGACCGAAACCCGCTTCATCACCTCGCTGGAAGAGGACAACCGCGAATCGGCCGAGCGCATCAAGGCATTGATGTTCACCTTCGACGACCTCGTGAAGCTCGACTCCGGCTCGGCGCAGACGTTGATGCGCAACGTCGACAAGGACAAGCTCGGCGTCGCGCTCAAGAGCGCCAACGAGGACGTCCGCAACTTCTTCTTCGGCAACATGTCCTCGCGCGCGGCCAAGATGCTCCAGGACGACATGGCGGCGATGGGCCCGGTCCGCCTGCGCGACGTCGATGAGGCCCAGGCACTGCTGGTCAACCTCGCAAAAGACCTCGCCGCCAAGGGCGAGATCATGCTGACCAAGAACCGCGCTGACGACGAGCTGGTGTATTGATGGCCGCGCCCGCAAAATTCCTGTTCGACAACGACTTCGCCGCGCCCGACCGGACGCGCGAGAAGGCTGCAAGCGCGGCCGAGATCACGCAGAAGGTCGCAGCCGCGGAAGCCGCCGCCTACCAGGCCGGCTTCGATGCCGGCCAGCGCGAGGCCAAGGCCGAGAGCGACCGGCGCGTCGCGCTGGCGATGGAAGAGATCAGGATTTCCGTACAAGGCATCGCGTCGCGCTTTGCCAGCGTCGAGCTGAGGATGGAGACCGAGGCCGTCGACGTCGCGGTGGCGGTGGCGCGCAAATTGTGCGCCGAACTGATCGCCCGCGAGCCGCTCGGCGAGATCGTCGCGCTGGTACGCGACTGCTTCTCGCACCTCGTCGCGACGCCGCATCTGGTCGTGCGCATCAACGACGCGCTCTACGACAGCGCGCGCGAGACGATCGAGCGGCTGGCCAAGCAGAGCGGGTTCGAGGGACGGCTGGTGATCCTGGCCGAGCCCGAGATCGCGACCGGCGACTGCCGGATCGAATGGGCCGACGGCGGCGTCGCGCTGGAACGCGGAGCGATCGAGGCCAAGATCGGCGAGCTGGTCGGGCGCTACATCACGGCGTCAGGCGATGGCGCGGCACAGAGGATCTGAGACGGGGATTTGAGGGGTAAGACATGAGCGACACTGACGGGCAGGTCCCGCTTCCCGATCTCAACGGCCCTTCGCCGCCGACCAACCCCGGCGACATCGGCTACAACGAGGACGAATATGCGGCCCGCGTCGCCGCCGACCTCGAGGCCGTGTTCGACGTGCCGGTGCAGGTCTCGGCCGTGCTCGGTCGCTCCAAGATGGATGTCGGCGAGCTGTTGAAGCTCGGGCCCGGCACCGTGCTCGAGCTCGACCGGCGCGTCGGCGAAGCCATCGACATCTACGTCAACAACCGTCTCGTCGCCCGCGGCGAGGTTGTTCTGGTCGAGGACAAGCTCGGCGTGACCATGACGGAAATCATCAAGACGGAACGCAGCTAGCGCACGCTTTGGACAATGAGGCGCGGCAGCGCGAACAGACGGACAGGAGACTGACATGCGGCTTCTCATCGTTGGCACACTGAAGGGCCAGCTCACCACCGCCACCAAGATCGCGATGGAGAACGGCGCTACCGTGACCCACGCGGAGGACAACGAGCAGGCCATGCGGGTGCTGCGCAGCGGCAAGGGCGCCGACCTCCTGCTGGTCGATGTCGCGCTCGACATCCGCGACCTCGTGATGCGGCTCGAAGCCGAGCACATCCACGCCCCGATCGTCGCCTGCGGCATTACCAACGACGCCCGCGCGGCGGTCGCGGCGATCCATGCCGGCGCCAAGGAATACATCCCGCTGCCGCCGGAGCCGGAGTTGATCGCCGCCGTGCTCGCCGCGGTCGCCAACGACTCCCGCGAGTTGGTCTGGCGCGACGAGGCGATGGGCCGCGTCATCAAGCTCGCGCAGCAGATCGCGGGCTCCGACGCCTCGGTCATGATCACTGGCGAATCCGGCACCGGCAAGGAGGTGCTAGCGCGCTACGTCCACACCCGCTCGGCGCGCGCCAAGCGCCCGTTCATCTCGATCAACTGCGCGGCGATCCCCGAGCATCTGCTCGAGTCCGAGCTGTTCGGCCATGAGAAGGGCGCCTTCACCGGCGCGATAGCCCGCCGCATCGGCAAGTTCGAGGAGGCGACCGGCGGCACCCTGCTGCTCGACGAAATCTCCGAGATGGATGTCCGCCTGCAGTCAAAGCTGCTGCGCGCCATCCAGGAGCGCGTCATCGACCGCGTCGGCGGCACAAAACCCGTACCCGTCGATATCCGCATCATCGCGACCTCGAACCGCAACCTGGCGGACGCCGTGCGCGAGGGCACGTTCCGCGAGGACCTGCTGTTCCGCCTCAATGTCGTGAACCTGAAGATCCCGCCGCTGCGCGACCGTCCCGCCGACATTTTGGAGCTCGCCCAGCACTTCGTGAAGAAATACGCCGACGCCAACGGCGTGCCGCTGCGCCCGATCTCGGCCGAGGCGCGGCAGGTGCTCACCACCAACCGCTGGCAGGGCAACGTCCGCGAACTCGAAAACACCATGCACCGCGCGGTGCTGATGGCGCAGGGCGACGAGATCGGGCCTGATGCCATCATCACCCCGGACGGCGACCGCCTCGACCTCGCCAAGACCGCACCAGCCGTGGCGCATGCGACCTTCGCCGCCGAGCAGGTGACGCGGGCGCTGGTCGGCCGCACCGTCGCCGATGTCGAGCGCGATTTGATCCTGGAGACGCTGAAGCATTGCCTCGGCAACCGGACGCATGCGGCCAACATCTTGGGCATCTCGATCCGCACGCTGCGCAACAAGCTCAACGAATATGCCGACGGCGGCATCCCGATCCCGCCCGCCGGTGTCCCCGGCGAATACCCGCGCATGCCCGCGATGGGGTGAACGAGACGCGGCAAGCACGGCTCATGGAAATGGCCCGGAGCACGCGCTCCGGGCCATTTCGCTTGATCACTTGCCCCGTCTGTCCGACCTACTTGCCCGGCGGAACGTAGGAGCTTGCAAGCTTCGCGGCCTTCTCTGCGATGGCCTTGAATTCACCCATCTTCCAGGCACGTACGGTCTCGATCTTGGAAATGGCGCCGCTTGCGGCAGCGGCCATTCCGATGGCGACGGCATCGGCGCCGTCGGGAAACTCCGTGACGATCAGCGCATCATGCGGGCCGGTGGTCATGAAGGCTCCCTGAAGCTTTCCGCCCGCCTTCTCGACCATCGCGCCGATGACCGCCGTGCGATCAGTCGGCTTGTCGACCATTCCCTTGATGCCGGCATTTGAGTATGAGACGTACGAGATGAACAACGGCATGTTTCTCTCCGTTGAGGTTACAGCGACGCCAATAACATTTTGAAAAAAGCGCTCTCATTGAGAGCAAGGCATGGCCTGCCGACGGCACGCGAGCTGCCTTTGAAATCTCAGGCTTACGGACTTCGGCACGTCCAACTGGCAGCTTGTGCCGACTATAGCGGCTTTCGTCGGCTCCACAATGCGGACATCCGCGAGCGGCAAATCAGGCCAATCATGCCTGAATTGAAGGGACTTGCGGCGCGGGTATTGCGTTCCGGCGTGCAGAGGTCAGGGCTGCATTCGCCGACTAGGTCGGCGAGCGGACAGGCCCTATAAGGACAGCAATACAGACACTCGAGGTGACAATGTCCGAAACCCCAATCACGGAATGGCTGGCGTCGCAGAAGCAGGCGATGATCGATCTCTTGCGCGACGTCGTGAACATCGACTCCGGATCGTATGACAAGGCGGGCGTGGACGCCGTCGGAGCGCGCTTCGAGAAACATTTTGCCGAGCACGGCATCTTGAGCTGGCGGGAAAGCCACGACAGTTTCGGCGACGCCCTCCACGCGGTGGTGGCAAAGCCCGGCAGCAACGAGGAGCCGATCCTGCTGATGGGCCATCGCGACACGGTGTTCTCCAAGGGCGAGGCCGAGCGCCGGCCCTTCACCATCAAGGACGGTCGCGCCTACGGTCCCGGCGTCGCCGATATGAAGGCAGGCCTGGTGATGAACGTGTTCGTGGCCGCAGCCTTCAAGCGGTTTGGCGGCAGCCCGCATCCGATCAAGGTGCTGATCACCTCGGACGAGGAGATCGCCTCGCCGTCGTCACGCCCCGTGATCGAGCGCGAGGGACGCGCTGCGCGCTGCGTGTTCAATTCGGAGCCGGGACGGCCGACCGGCAACGTGGTGACGGGCCGCAAGGGCGGCGTCTTCATGCATTGCACGGTGACCGGCAAGGCCGCGCATTCCGGCGCCAACTTTGCCGCGGGCATCAGCGCCATCGGCGAACTCGCGCACAAGATCGTCCAGATCCACGCGCTGACCGATGTTGCGAAAGGCATCACCCTCAATGTCGGCCTGATCTCGGGCGGCCAGTCGGTCAATACCACGGCGCCCTCGGCCGAAGGCCAGATCGACTTCCGCTATGTCGAGCCCGCGCAACGCGGGGCGGTGATGTCGGCGATCGAAAAGATCGTCGCCACGTCTTATGTCCCCGGCACGTCGGCGACGCTGACCATCAGGGGCGAGTTCCTGCCCGCCGTCCAGAGCGCGGCGTCAAAGGCGCTGTTCGAGACCTACCAGGGCGCCGCCAGGCAGGCCGGACTCACGACGTTGCAAGGCGAGTTCTCCGGCGGCTGCGCCGACTCCGGTTTCACCGCCGCGGTCGGCACGCCCACCATCTGCGGTGTCGGCCCGGTCGGTGGACTTGCGCATACACCCGAGGAATATCTCGAGATCGACAGCATCGTGCCGCGCGCCCAGGCGCTCGCGCTGGCAATTTTGCGGAGCTAGCTGCCACACACTCCGTCGTCATGCCCGGGCTTGACCCGGGCATCCACGTCTTTCAAAAGTCGCGGCGACACGTGGATGGCCGGGTCAAGCCCGGCCATGACGAGTTGTGAGAGACGTAGTGACCTCACGAATAGCTCGGCGCGTCGGGCTTGCGGAAGATGTGGATGGGATCGCCGGGCACGATCGGGTTTCCGGTGAACATTGTGTAGGCGTAGGCCGCGAGATAGGCGATCGCAAGCGCGCCGATGGCGTAGAAGGCCCAGGTCGCGACGCGCTTCATTTTCCGGCTCCACGGCTTCCCGACGGGGAGGCCCTGATAGCGCTTCTAGAGCGACGGGGACGAAAACGCCAGTCTGGACCGTCGTGCTGCGATCAGACGACGCGGCGGCCCCGCGCGGGAACACTGACCTCGACCAGCCGCGCCGCGTCCTCGTCCTGATCGACCGCGACATACTGGCCGTGCCAATAGGCCAGCGCGGCGCTGCGGGTCGTGCTCTTCACGTCGCGCACGCGGCCGATGACGATGCCGTGCGAATAACGCTCGACGATCTCCTCGACCTCGCAGTCGAGCGCGGCGAGCGCGCCGACCAGCAGCGGAACGCCGGAGACGCTGGTGATCCACTCCGCGCCGGCAAAGCGGTCGGCCCCCGTCAGGTCACTCTTGCCGGCAAAGCGCTCGGCAATGTCGATCTGGTCCGCATGGAGGATGTTCACGCCGAAGGCGCCGCAGCGCCTGATCAGCGGCAAGGACGACGCATCGCGATTGATGCTGACGATCAGCGTCGGCGGATCGACCGACAGCGATGTCACCGACGTCACCGTCATGCCGGTGATGTCCCTGCCCCGCCCCGCCGTGATGACGCTGACGCCGCCGGTGAGGTGCCGCATGGCGCCGCGGAAGTCGGCCGACGATACGGCGGGATCGGTGACGAAGGGAGGGATGGCGTTCATGGCACGCTCGCTGGTGATAGGCCTTTTTTGCGCATGATCTTTGCGGAAAAACGCTGCACACTTTTCCGGGTCATGCTCTAGCTACGCTCGTCGCCCGACAACAGGTGCCGCAGGATCGAGCCTTCGAGACTGGCAAGCTCGACCGAGCCGCGCTCGCGCGGCCGCGGCACGCTGATCGTGACATCCTGCGCGATGCGGCCGTCCTCGATCACGAGCACACGATCGGCCAGCGCGACGGCCTCGGAGACGTCATGCGTCACCAAAATCGCGGTAAAGCCCTGGTCGCGCCAGACGCGCTCCAGAAGCCGCTGCATCGAGATGCGGGTCAGCGCATCGAGCGCCCCGAGCGGCTCGTCGAAGGCGAGCACGCGCGGGCTGGAGACGAGCGCACGCGCCAGCGCCACGCGCTGCTTCTGGCCGCCCGACAGCACCGAAGGCCACTGGTTGCGCTTGTCGGCGAGACCCACCTCGCCCAGCGCCTTCTCGGCGCGGCCGTGCGCGTCAGCAGACGCGCGCTCGCGACCGAGACCGACCTCGACGTTTTCGAGCACCCGCGCCCAAGGCAACAGTCGCGGCTCCTGGAACATCACTCTGACATCCTCGGGCCGCGCCTCTTCACTGAGGCTGATGTTGCCGGCCGTGATCTGCTCCAGTCCCGCGATCAGGCGCAAGAGCGTGCTCTTGCCGCAGCCACTCTTGCCGACGATGGCGACGAACTGGCCGGCCGGAATGTGCAGGTCGATCCCGCGCAGCACCTCGTTGTCGCCGAAGGACTTTCGCAAGCCGCGGATGTTCAGCGGCAGGCCGCGGGAGATCGCCGGCTGGATCTCGCGCACGATTCGGGCCTGCGGGGCGAAGTGGGCGCGGCTGGCAAGCTCGGCTTGGGGCAACATGGTACGAACGGCTGTCTGCATTTTCTTCTCAACGTTTCTGGAAGGCGGGGTGCCAGGACAGCGTCAGCCGCTCCAGCACGCGGGACGCACTGTCGGCGAGCTTGCCGAGCAGCGCGTAGATCAGGATCGAGAGCACGACGACGTCGATCAGCATGAACTCGCGCGCCTGCATCGCCATGTAGCCAAGGCCGGAGGACGCCGCGATCGTCTCCGCGACGATCAGGGTCAGCCACATGATGCCGAGCGCAAAGCGGATGCCGACGAAGATCGAGGGCAGCGCGCCGGGAAAAATCACCCGGCGGAACAATTCGCCGTCGGTCATGCCGTAGATGCGGCCCATCTCGATGAGCTGGGGATCGACGGAGCGGATGCCGTGCAGCGTGTTGAGATAGATCGGGAAGAAGACGCCGAGCGCCACCAAGAACAGCTTTGCGCTCTCGTCGATACCGAACCAGAGGATGACGAGCGGGATCAGCGCCAGATGCGGCACGTTGCGCACCATCTGCAACGTCGTGTCGGTCAGCCTGCTCGAAAGCTGCGACAAGCCATTGGCGAGGCCGAAGACAAATCCGATGCTGCCGCCGATCAGGAAGCCGATCGAAGCCCGCCAGAACGAGACCCAGATATTGCGGACGAGCTCGCCTGACAGTAGCAGCTTCCAGCCGGCCAGCACGACGTCGCTCGGCGCCGGCAGCACGCGCGTCGGCACGAAACCGGTGGCGCAGGCCAATTGCCAGACGGCGATAATGAGCAGCGGCACGATCCACTGGATCAGGCCGTCGACACGCGGCAGACGAAAACTGCGCGGAAGGGAAGCGCTGTCGATGAGACTCATGATTGCGAGGCCTGCCTGGAGGGACGATAGTCATTGCCGATGGTCTCGCCGAACGGGCCGCTGCTGAAGCGGAGCGGCGTGACGTTGCTGCCCTGCCCCAATGAGAGTTTCGGGAACACGAGCTCGGCGAAGCGATAGGCTTCCTCGAGATGCGGGTAGCCCGACATGATGAAGGTATCGATGCCGATATCCTCATACTCCTTGATGCGCGCCGCGACCGTGTCGGCGTCGCCGACCAGCGCGGTACCCGCGCCGCCGCGCACCAAGCCGACGCCGGCCCAGAGATTCGGGCTGATCTCGAGCTTATCGCGCTTGCCGCCATGAAGCTGCGCCATGCGCTGCTGGCCGACCGAGTCCATGCGCGCAAAGTTCTTCTGTGCCGCCGCGATGGTGTCGTCGCTGACATGCCGGATCAGCTCGCCCGCGGCCTGCCAGGCCTGCTCATTGGTCTCGCGCACGATGACATGCAGACGGATGCCGAAGGAGAGCTTTCGGCCGCGTCGGGCGGCAACGTCCCTCACCCTCGCGATCTTCTCGGCGACCAAAGCCGGCGGCTCGCCCCAGGTCAGGTATTTGTCGACGGTGTCGACGGCGACGTCGATGCCGGCATCGGACGAGCCGCCGAAATAGAGCGCTGGCCGCGGCGACTGCACGGGGTGGAACAGGAGGCGGCCATCTTCGATGCGGATGTGCTTGCCTTCGACGTTCACGGTCTTGCCGGCGAGCAGATCGCTGTAGACGTTGAGAAACTCGCGCGTGACCTCGTAGCGTTCGTCATGGGCGAGGAAGATGCCGTCGCCCTTGTTCTCGACGGGATCGCCGCCGGTGACGACGTTGACGAGCAGCCGGCCGTTGGAAATGCGGTCGAGCGTCGCGGTCATGCGCGCGGCCACGCTCGGCGATTGCAGGCCGGGCCTGACCGCCACGAGATAGCGCAGCCGCTCCGTGAAGGGCGCGACCGAGGAGGCGACGACCCAGGAATCCTCGCAGCTCCGCCCGGTCGGGATCAGCACGCCGTAATAGCCGAGCTGGTCGGCGGCCTGCGCGATCTGGCGCAGATAGTTGAAGTTGACCTCGCGGCCGCCTTCGGACGTGCCGAGATAGCGGCCGTCGCCATGGGTCGGCAGGAACCAGAGGATGTTGCTGTTGGATTGCTTTCTGGATTGGCTCATGGATGTCTCATGCCCGGATGATTAGTAGGACGTGCCGACCGCACCGGCGACGATGCCGATCGACGCGACGACGGCCGCGATCAGACGCTGAACGATACGTCTCATGTCTGGACCTCTCGAATTGGGACGGCTGGTCGGCACGATCAGGTCGCCGTGCTGCGCCAGACGATGTCGCGGATCGCGATCGGTCGTGGGATCAGGCCGAGCTTGTGGAAGCGATCGGCGACGCCCTGCTGGGTTGCGATGATGTCGTCGGTGATCGGGCCGACCCGGAACGAGGAGCGATTGGCGGCGATGGTCTGGATATCAAGCGGGATGCCGGTCACGGCGCTCAGCGATTTCGCGACCTCGCCGCGATGCGTCTCCGCCCAGGCAGCCGTCGAGGTCGTGACATCGATGATCTGCTGCAGCACCTCGCCGTGGTTCTTCGCAAAGTCACGGTTGGCGATGTAGAACGAGTTGGTCTTGGTGACCTCGTGGGCATTGATCAGGATACGACCGCTCTGCCTGGTCTCGCCGATCGCGAAATACGGGTCCCAGATCGCCCAGGCCTCGATGCTGCCATTGGCAAAGGCGGGACCGGCGTCCGGCGGCGTCAGATAGACCGGCGTGATGTCAGCATAGGTGAGGCCCGCCTTCTCCAGCGTCTGCACCACGATGTTGTGGGCGCTGGATCCCTTGGTGAAACCGATGCGCTTGCCCTTCAGCTCATTGATCGAGCGGATCGGCGAATCCTTCGGCACCAGGATGCCTTGTCCATTGGTGATGGGCTGGCCGGCCGCGTAGACGATCGCCGCGCCGGCGGCCTGGGCGAACACCGGCGGAGAATCGCCGACCGCGCCGTAATCCACGCTGCCGACATTCATCGCCTCCATCATCGGCGGCCCCGAGGAGAACTCGACCCACTTCACCTCGATGCCTTGCGATGAAAAATGCTTTTCCAGCGCGGCCTGCTGGCGCGTGATGACCAGCACGCCGTTCTTCTGGTAGCCGATACGAATTTCCTTCACCGCGCCTTGCGCGATCGCAGGCGCCGACAGCACCGCGAGCGCGGCCGTTCCAGCGGATAGCTTTAGAAAGTCCCGACGTCGCATTCCCAACTCCCGGCCGCACGGCCGTCTTCATTGCCTTGCGGGAATGATGGTGCGGGTCAGGAAAGCTGTCGAGACGTCCGGAAAAATAGCGATGCGCGCACTGCGGCGCGTGCAGCCGCATGACTAATCTTTCAAGCGGCGCAGCGAATGCAGGGAGAATTTTTCTGCACGCGAATGTGAGATCACGCAGGCGCGACCGCGGTTTCATTCCCGTCCGACAAAAAATGTCGAAAACAACCCCATGCAAAGTAGCCGGCGGCGACTGTGCGCATTTTCCGAAAATCACTTGACACGTCGGGCAAATCGGTGGCAATATGCCATCATGGCTGCGTTTGGGACGGCGGGCTCTATTGCAATGCTCGTTGCGCACTCAGTGCTCGCGCACCCAGGGATCGGACGAGAAGTAGCAATTCTCAAGCACCATGCGATCCCCGGCGGGGAAGTTTACGCGACAACGACGCCACACCTTTGTCTGGCGCTTGCCGTCGTCTGACATATCGACGTCGGAAATCCACACGATCGGCCGTCGCCAGCGGTAGCGACCATCCAGATCCCAGCCATCGCAACCGGCGCGGTCGCATGCGACGTGGACCCTCGTCATTTTCCCATGTGACAGGAAGCACCAGGTTCGCGAGCCCCACTCCTTTCCGGGCGGCGTTTGCGCGTAGGGGAAAGGCGAGGTCTGGGTCCAGCAGCCGGAAATGGACGGCCCGGCGGCATGCGCCGGTACGGCGGCCAGCAACGCGATCAACGCCGAGGCGGCAGCCAGAGGCGATTCGCGCCGCCGTTTGATCCAGGATTGGATGGACATGACGCCATGTGTGTCGCCGAAGAACGACGTGGTTCAATCGTCAGTGCTGCCACGTCACAGGCAGATTCAGCAGCCCGCGGAAGGCCCAGCCGCCGATCCGCACCGGCTGGTCGTCGGCAAGCTCCAGACGGCTCGCCCTCGCAAACACCGTCGGCAGCGCGACGTCGGCGATCATGGCGCGCGAGGCCGAGGCGCCGGCGCAGAAATGCGGGCCGGCCCCGAAGGCGACGCTCTTTGCGACATCGCGCCGTATGTCGAATTGATCGGCGCGTTCAAAATGCTTCTCGTCGCGGTTGGCCGAGCCGAACATCAGGAACACGCGCTCATTGGCCTCGAAGGAGACGTCGCGGATCGTCCACGGCTTTGCGATCCGCCGCGGCGACATGCCAATCGGCGAGATCCAGCGCGAATACTCTTCGAACGCCTGCAGCCAGGACACCTCGCCCTTGCGCACGAGGTCGAGCTGATCGGGATGGGTCAGCAGCGCCCACACCGTGCCGGCGATCGCCTTGCGCGGCTCGTTCTGGCCGCCGGAGATCGCGAGTTTGACATTGGCGCGCACGCTCTCCATCGGCATGCCGGATGCGATGAGGACGCCGAGCAGACTCTGGTCGGGATTCTTGCGCATGACCGGCAAAATGTCGTCGATCGCGGCGTCGATGCCGGATGTCGCCGCATGGCAGCGCGCTTCGACGGCGGGATCGCCGGCATAGTTCGCGATGCCCTCGATCATGCCTTGCGACCACGCGTCCATGTCGCCGAAGCCGATATTGGTGAGGCCGGTGATCGACTTCAGGCATTCGCCGGAGAACGGCAGCGCAAAGTCGCGCATGAAGTCGATGCGGCTGCCGGGTTCGATAGATGCGATGATGCGGTCGGCATGCGCCTGAAACTGCGCGGTCCAATGCGCCTTCACCGTCTTCGGCGACACCGAGGGAAAGAACGCGCGGCGCTCGACCTGATGCGCCTCGCCGTCCTTGCGCATCATGTTGTGGCCCATGAGCTTGTTCATGAGGCCTTCGGGCTGGTGCGAGGAAAACACGTCGATCTGCTTCTCGGAGATCGAGATGTCGTCGCGGCTCGTCAAGAGCGTCGAGCCGAGCTGCGGCACGAAGGCGATCGGCGCCTCCTTCCGCATTTTGGCGAGCATCGGATAGGGATCGCTCCAGAACGAAGCCGGGTCGATGTCGATGCGCGGCGCGGTGCTCAAGGCAGGCTCCCAGGTATTGTCGTTTCCTCAGGGCAGAGACTAGCGAACTCAGCAGTCGGCGTCTGTCCCCAGCGATGGGGACAGGCAGCCTGGGCACGCACTCATAAATCCGGTACGCGCGGGCGGGATGGCAAGGTCCGCATGGCCACAACAGCGGCCATCCAAAATGCATGAGGGAATGTTCGTTAAGGGCGCTGAGCCAGAAACGACGTCGAATCAGTTTCCAAGCTCACGTCGGACCTCGTTGAGGAACCGCCAGTCGACCGCATCCGCGATAATTTTCGCGGGGCTTGATTTCAGCATCCCCGCTTCGCGCAGGCGAAGCGCGTAAAAGCGGATTGTGTCCTCGGGATCATAGTCACGCCAGTGGTTGTACGGCACGTCAGCAAGGGTCTGAACCGCATCGTCATGGCGAGGCGCAAAGCCCCTATCTACCATGCGCTGCGCAACAACGGCCGGCTCGCTTACGCACAAATCCGTCGCCCGAAGCATGGCGCGCACCACGCGCTTGGTGGCGATGGGATTCTTTCGGACGAATTCGCGAGTACCGGCCAACATGCAACAAAAATATTGCGACCACGGGCGATCCTGCGCGCTGTTGACGATGACATGGCTGATATTTTGCGCACGCAGGCGCTGTGGTTCTGGCGGAAATCCGAGGAAGGCGTCGATCTTGCCCTCCGCAAATAGCTCGATCGGTTTGACCGACGCACTCGTCACCCATTCGATATCCTTGGCGGGACTAAGTCCAACAAACGTCGCCATCGCGCTGAGGAAAACGTGCGGGCTGGTCCCAAGCCCCGGAATGCCGACTGTTCGCCCCTTCAGATCGGAGATGCTGCGTATGTCATTTTTGGCGAACAGCTCGTAGCAGCCGACATGGATTCCGGCCAGGACCGTGATGCTCAAGCCGCGATCGATCTCAAGAAGAAGCGGACCGGAGAAATGCAAGGTGAAGTCGAGGTCGCCGTTCGCGAGTGCTTTCGCTTGTGTTTCGCCAGCTTCAGCTTCAACATAAACGACGTTTGTGAAGCCCTCAGCATTCAGCAGATCGCTGACCACGTATTGCGGGGCAATGCAGATGGACGGTCTCTTCCCGAGGCGGATTGTCGTAGTTTCTGGCGGTGCATTGAGCTCTTCGGCCCTGAGCCGAGCCGCGACATTCCAAAACAGAGCAGTGGAGGCGACGGAGGCTCCAGCCAATAGCAAGTCGCGACGGTTCGTATGCATCGGGACCTCCTCGAAATCACCGTTGCGGTAGCTTTCGGGGGCCGAATGTCGGGCCGATGTGATTTGCGCGGACTTAACGGCCCCGCTAGAGAGAAAGATAACACGGTTGCGCCAGGGGCGGATATGGCCGGGTGGCTGACACGTTCGCGGTAGTCTAATCCCTGACCCAGTTGTTCTTTTGCAGCGCTTCCCGCGCACCTGTGGTCGGGTTTGGGTCGATCTCGTCGGTTCGCCCTTGGGGCCGTGGCTTCTGCTTTACCTGAGTGAGCGAACATCTGAGGCCCCAACGACCAGGTCTCGCAAGGGCCACAAGCGGTCGCGCCGATAACCTCGTGGCAAGCATAGAGGTTGGCAGCTTCTGGGGGGAGGAGCGGAAGAGCGATCGACAGCCCTATCCGGGCCGACGGCCGACGATCGCATTGGCGCGCGCCTCGATCGAGACACGCCCACTCGCCTCGATAGGCACCTGCTCACGAACCCGAGACTTGAGTTGCGTCACGTCGGCTGTCGCCATCGTTGTGAGCATCGGAGCGAGATTGGGCGCCGCGATCGTAGTGGACCAATAGTCCTCGAAATCGTCGAACGTTCGTCGCGCGCGAAGAACGCGCGCTTCGATATCGGCGAAACCCGCCCGTGTCCACAGCGCATGTAGTCCTTCGGGCGTCGAGGCTTCCGCTTTCGGGGCCCGCGGTGGCGTGAACCCCATGCCTTTCATCTGGATTATGATGGCCTCCGACGGGCCGCCGCCGCTGACGACGTCCCAGACATAGGCGGCCGCGAGACCGCCCGGCCGCACGACGCGAGCCATTTCAGCGACGCCCCTGGCAGGGTCCGGAATGAAAAACACAACGAGCGCCATCACGGCCGCATCGAAGGTGCCATCGGCAAATGGCAATGTCATTGCATCGCCCTGTCGAAACTTCGCGACAGGTGTCGCCAGCCGCTCTCGTGCAAAGGCCAGCTGACCTTCCGAGGGATCCACGCCTTCGACGGTCATTGGGACGCATTGCTCGACCAGCAACTGTGTAAACGCGCCATTGCCACAACCGATGTCGACCCATCGCAAATTGGGCGGGGGCAAGAGCCAATCAATAAAAGCGCGTCCGGCCAGTCCACTCCACTTGCCCATCATCCGTTCATAGACGGCGCCGTCATCGAACTTGATCGTCGGCACGGACATTGGGGCACCTCGCTGCGCATTCGCGCGTCTCACGAACGTCGGCTCCGACGATAACCGGACACAACCTCGGGGTCTACGCTCCGATCACGTTGATGACTGTTCGGGGTCAGAAGCGCGCTTCTGGACCTGCCCCGCCCCACGTCCGCTCCCCCCTGAAGGCGGACGTCAACAGCTCCACTGGCCAAGTCGGCTAAGGGCCCCGATTTTGTTGCAGAACTGTCTTGAGGAGCCGAGCGAACCGTGATTCCGTCGAGGTGAAGCGGCCATCGACGGAGAGTTTCGATGATGGGGCGGTGCAAGGGTGAGCAGGGTCAACTGTTCTATGCGTTCGACCTCGAGGCCGTAGTGCCGGACGACCATCAGGTTCGGCAAATTGCAGCAGTTCTCGATCTCTCGTGGGTGCGCGTCGAGCTTGCGCCGCATTACTCCAACACAGGTCGGCCCTCGGTCGATCCAGAGCTGATGATCCGGATGCTCATCCTTGGCTACGTATTCGCGATCCGCTCGGAGCGCGCACTATGCCGCGAGGTTCAGCTCAATCTCGCCTATCGCTGGTTCTGCGGCCTTGGCATAGAAGACAGGATCCCGGATCACTCGGCATTCACGCGCGCCCGCAACGAGCGCTTTCGCGATCATGATGTCTTTCGTCATGTCTTCGAACACGTCGTCGCTTCGTGCATCAAAGCTGGCCTTGTCGGCGGCAATGGTTTCGCCGTCGATGCCAGCTTGATCGCGGCGGACGCCAATAAGTGCCGCTCGACGCCGGGCGATAAATGGAGCCACGACATCGACCCGATGAGGGCTAGGCGCGCCGTTCAGGACTACCTCGCCAATCTCGACGATCCAGCATGGGGTCGTGCGACCGACGTCGTGCCGAAGTTTGTCGCGCCGTCCGACCCAGCCGCGCAGTGGACTGGCGCACTGCGCAACGCCGCGTTCTTCGCCTACGCCGACAATTACCTCATCGACATCAAGTTCGGCATTATCATGGATGTCGAAGCGTCCCGGGCGATCCGCCAATCCGAGGTTGGCGCATCCCAGACGATGATCGAAAGGACTGAGAAGACGTTCGGCATCAAACCCGACTGGCTCGTCGCGGATACGGCCTACGGCGCGGCCCAAAATCTCCACTTCCTGGTCGATGTGAAGGGGATCGCGCCCCACATCCCGGTGATCGACAAGTCACAGCGTGACGACGGCACGTTCAGCCGCGACGATTTCATCTATGACGAGGCGCGCGATCAATATATCTGCCCCAGCGGCAAGATCCTGCCGCGCTCAAGTGGAGCACGCGGACCACGCGGAGATGACGCTATCTCGTATTTCTCGCGCGTCGCCGATTGCCGCGACTGCCCGCTCAAGTCCAAATGCTGTCCAAACTCGCCGAGCCGGAAGATCACACGCCACGTGCACGAGGCAGCGCGCGATGTCGCCCGCGCGATCGCCAAGACGCCTGCCTACGATCAGACCCGACGAGATCGCAAGAAGGTTGAGATGCTGTTTGCGCACCTCAAGCGGATCCTGCGGCTCGACCGCCTGAGACTGCGTGGACCGGCCGGCGCGCGGTTCGAATTTACGCTTGCAGCAATCGCTCAGAACCTACGTCGCTTTGCCAAGCTGGCGCTCCATCCACCCAACACGGCCGCACTATGCGTTGCGTAAGTGCGTCCGTCGCGTTGGTTGCGTCAGGCGTCAGTGCCCGGGCGTCTCCGCAGCCCATGCCGGGCAGGCGGCCGAGAGATCGCGAGCCCAAATTTTCAGATCTCTGCCCCGGCTGAGAGCGTCGATCCT
>NZ_JAFCJM010000018.1 GCF_018130955.1 Bradyrhizobium liaoningense | reverse complement strand
GCGCTTTGCTAATCCTTCGCCGCCATCAGGCTGGATAGAAGACTTCCACCTCCAAGCTGTCGATCATGCTCGGCACACATAAAAAAAGCCCCGGCCGAGGCCGGGGCTTGATGACCACTCGCTTTGAGCAGTCGATTTCCTGGATCAGTACTTCGCGATGATCGGGCCGCCGAACTTGTAGTTCAGGCGGACGAGGCCCATGTCGACGTCCTGACGGATACGCTCGGTGCCGGCGAACCCGGCAAAGGTGACGTCCTTGTCAGCCAGGAAGATGTGGTTGTACTCGACGCCAACCGACCAGTTCGGCGCAAAGCCGACCTCGAGGCCGGCACCGATCGTGCCACCCCAGCGGGTCTGGCTGGTCGAGGCGAGCAGCACACCGGCAGCGCTCGAGATTTCGTACTTGTCGCCGACCACAGCGGCGCCGCCCTTCACGTAGGCGAGCACGTTGTTCCAGGCATAACCGACCTGGCCGGTGATCAAGCCGAACGAGTCGATCTTGGTACGGTTGCGGGTTGCGAACAGCGCGCTCGCATTGTCGCCGGAGAAGTCGGCCCAGTTGCCCTGGCCTTCAACGCCGAACACGAACTGACCCGACTGCCAGCGATAACCGACCTGGCCGCCGACGGTGCCGCCGGTTGCATTGTGGGAACCTTCCGAGCCCGTACCGACGAAGTCCCAGGTCGTGTGCGCCGAACCGCCACCACCGTTGATGCCGATGTAGAAGCCGCTCCAGTCGTAGATCGCAGCGACCATCGCCGGCGCCTTCGTGTAAGGACGCGCAGCGAGATCGGCAGCCACCGCCGGCGCAGCCGCGCCGAGCGCGACGAGGCTTGCAGTGACCAGCAACAAAGTCTTCTTCATTTGATTCCCGTTCCAGTTTCTTCGTAAGGCCCCCTGCCCTGGCCAGTGCGCACCTCATAACAGCGATCGACGGAATTGCTGTAACCTCGACGCAACACCGAGGTTGAAAGGACCTGCGGCATTATCGAGGGCCGCGTTTCGGCGCCAAAACCGTTCAAAACTTTGTGTGTGCGCACTCTCGGTGTGGACTGCGCAGCCCACGCACGCGCTGCGCACAGAGCTGCTGATGTATCGATACATTTCTTTCCCGCATTCTCGCCACAATTGAGCTTGCGCTCAGCTTCATGCGGTCAGAAGCCGAGCATCCGGAGTCGTTGCCTGCTGACCGGGTCGTCCGCGTCGATCGATTGCGCCGTGCGGAAATCAGCGACCGCATCAGTGCGGCGGCCCAGCGCCTCATAGATGAGGCCGCGGTTGTTGTAGGACTCCACATAGGACGGCGCGAGCTGGATCGCTTGTGTGAAATCCGCGATCGCGTGGTCGCGGTCGCCCTTTGCGACGAAGGCCTTGCCGCGGGAGTTGAAGGCGTTGAAGTCCTTGGGGTTGATCGCGATCGCCTCGTCATAGTCGGCAATCGCTTCATCGTACCTGCGCTGCGACCTGTAGGCATTGCCGCGATTCCAATATGCCACGCCGTTCCTTGGATTGATGCTGATCGACTGATCATAGTCGGCAATTGCGCGACCAAATTCCATCAAGCCTTCGTACGCGACGCCGCGGCAATTGTAGCCGCCGGCATTTTTCGGCTCGCGCTTGATGACCTCGCTGCAGTCGGGAACGGCGAGCTTGTATTGGCTGTTGTTGCTGTAGGCAACGCCACGCGAGCTGTACAGCCAGAGCAGATTTGGATCGAGCTTGATGGCCTCGCTGTAGTCTGCGACCGCGGGCTCCCATCCGCCTTTTTTCGTGATCAATCTTTTCCTGAAGTGCGCCTGCCCCCGTTGGCCGAAACCAAAGGCGTATTTCGGATCGATCGTGACCGCCTCGGTGAGATCGGCGACGGCCCGGTCGAATTCACCCTTTTCCGTATACGCCATGCCGCGGCGGGCATGGGCCCACGCGTCCTTCGGATTGAGCCTGATCGCCTCGGCGTGGTCGGCCAGCGCGGCGTCGTAGTCATGCAGGCCGTAATAGGCGACGCCGCGGTTGTTGTAGGCAAACCCATATTTCGGATCGATCCTGATCGCTGCGGTGCAATCCGCAATCGCCGCGGCGTGCTCGTCCTTGCCCTGGTAAGCCTCACACCGATGCGCCAGGGCCCAGGTGTCCTTCGGGCTGAGCTTGATGGCCTCGCCATAGTCGGCAATCGCGCGGTCAAAATCCTTCCTGCCAAAGGCACCGCGGCCGCGATTCTTGAAGGCCTGGATGCGTTCCGCGACCGCCTCGCTCGCATCATCGATGATGCGGCTGCAGGCCGTGCTCGCAGCCTGGGGCCTGTCGGCGCTGGCGGCGCACTCGTCCCGGTCGGCCGGCGTGGCGGCGGGCGCAGGCATCGCAAGCAGCAAGCCCATGCAAAGGAGCAGTCCACCTGGACCACGCACTGCCATGCCGTTTCCCTCCGCCCGGCGCTTCGGCGCGACACGTCCGAACGCGAGGACTTTAACCCCAACGGCAGGCAACCTGCCATCGGCAAGCGACGTCCGGGATGGGGCACGCCTGAGCACTCAACGCCGTTGCAATCTCGTGCTCGTTCGCTGGCGTCGTCGCAGACCCAGGTTGAGTTGCCCCATGAGCTGTTTGACCGACAGATCTTCACCGGTGACCCACAGCTTGAAATCGATATCCAGCATGTCCTCCTCGAGCGCGGCGGCGTCGCCGCCGATGCCGATCAGAAGCCGTCGCCTGGCCGGCTCGGCGACAATGGTGTGCAGCGTTTGGGCGTTGCCGTAGTTGTGGAAGGCCGGTGAGGCAGAGAAGTTCAATGCGTGGAACGTCTGTTCGGCACTCAGCTCTCGCGCGGCCCAGCCCTCCAGCGGCGGCAACCGGTCAATCGAGTGCGCAACGCGGCGGTTCAAACGCCTCAGTTGCGACGACTGAAAATGATTGGTGCAGGCGAGCCAGTCGCCAGCGCGCACCGCGACCGCACCGGCCCCCGCTTCGACCACCGCAGCCCCGCCGCCGGCATCGAGCAGCGAGTAGTTGTATTGCATGGCGTGAGGCGTACGACGCAGGAGGTCGATTGCCTCCGCCGTCGTTGCGCAGCTATCGAGGACCCGCCTGACCAGCAGCGTACTGGTGAGGCCGGGCGATCGCGGCCGTGCCCGCACCAGGTGCAGACCGATGGCGAGCCCATGCTCGTTCATGCCGTCCAACCGTCCGGTCAACTGGTGGCTACCGCCGATGCTGGCGTAGCTGCCGTGCGCCTGCAGAAGCGCGAAGCGTGCTTCGTACTTTCGCGGCCAGAAGTCATAGTTGCGGCCATAGACCCCGCCACTCATGACAGCCGAGCAGCCGCCGGTCGGCATCCGCAAACTGTCGTTGCCGAAATAAGTGACAGCGTGCTCCATCGAGATGTTGAGCCCCTCGGCGATCCCGCCGATCTCTGCCCACAGTGCTGGGGCATAAGTCCTGAACGCGCGTTCCTCGGTGCGAATGTTGAACCACCACGGCAACCTCAGCCTCTTGCGGAGAAATGCCTGCCCCCTGCGTGTCGCGGCAAAAGCATCAGCCTGCGCGCGGCCGACCTCGTAAGGCGTGCCGCGACATTGCACAAAGCTGACCCGGAGCGTCTTGGCAGCGGACGCCATCGTGATGCCTCAGGTGGGCGACAGTCGAACCGTGGACGACTGCCTCTACAGCGTGGCACCGGCAGTCGCAAGGTGGCGCCTGCGATGTCGCCTGGGACCACCAGCCGATATCCTGTCGCGACGGCCGAAGTCGGCCACGGCCAGAAGCGGACGTTAGCGAGCCTCCACTTCCGCTCGGATCATGCTGACCGATACCGCCGACCGTGTCACCGTCCTGTTTCCGGGATATGATCGACTTGGACCGCAGCCCCAGACGGTATCCAGCAAAGCTGGATTCAAGACTTGCGACATTGAGCACTCAGGTCCTTTGTCCGCGCGCGCACCGAAAAGCCAAGTCTCTTGAAAGCCTAGTCCTTCGTTTGATGATGGAGGTTCAACATGCGCTCAAGTTCCGGAACTATCGATCTGGACCGTCGCCAGCTTTTGTCCGCAGCTGCGATGGGAATTGCCGCAGCCGGTACCGCCAGTCTTTTTCCACTGTCAGCGCCGGCCGCCACGGGCGAAGCGGTCCGCCCATTCCGCATCAATATCTCACAGAAGGACCTCGATGATCTCCGCCGACGCCTGACGGCAATAAGATGGCCCGAGAAGGAGACCGTCGCTGATGATACTCAGGGCGTGCCGCTCGCGACCATGCGCGAGCTCGTACGCCATTGGCAGACCAGCTACAACTGGCGGAAGGTCGAGGCGCGCCTCAACGCCTTGCCCCAGTTCATCACCGAGATTGACGGGCTCGACATTCATTTCATTCACATACGTTCAAAGCATGAAAATGCGCTGCCGCTGATTGTCACTCACGGATGGCCCGGCTCGGTTGTCGAGCAGCTGAAAATCATCGATCCCCTAAGCAATCCGACCGCGCATGGAGCCAACGCTTCGGATGCATTCCATCTCGTGATCCCGTCGCTGCCGGGCTACGGCTTTTCCGGCAAGCCGACAGCGACCGGCTGGGGGCCACCTCGCATCGCGCAGGCGTGGATCGTTCTGATGAAGCGGCTCGGCTACAAACGCTTCGTTGCGCAAGGCGGCGATTGGGGATCGCCCATCTGCCATGAGATGGCCAAGCTTGGGGCGCCCGAGCTGCTCGGCATTCATGTCAACCTGCCGGGCACCGTTCCGCCCGAGATCTTCAAATTGATCGCGGCCGGCGATCCACCGCCGCCCGATCTGTCGGGTGACGAGCGACGTGCGTTCGACCAGATCAAGCTTGCGTTCACCAAGCGCCGCGCCTACGCGCTCGAAATGGGGACGCGTCCGCAGACGCTCTATGGTCTGGCCGATTCTCCTGTTGCACTCGCGTCGTGGCTCATCGATCACGGCGACGGCTATGCCCAGCCGGCGGCCTCCCTCACCTCGGCTATCCTCGGTCGCACGGTCGACGGACACTCCGCTGGCGACCTCACACTCGACGACGTGCTCGACGACATCACGCTCTATTGGTTGACGAACACCGGAGTTTCCGCTGGCCGCATCTATTGGGAAAACAAGGCCAACCTCTACCTCGCCGCCAACGTTCCGATTCCGGCCGCCGTCACCGTCTTTCCTGGCGAGAATTACCAGGCGCCGCGGAGCTGGGCGGAGAAGGCTTATCACAAACTGATTTATTTCAACGAGGTCGACAAAGGCGGCCATTTCGCGGCGTGGGAGCAGCCCGCGTTGTTTGGCACGGAAGTCCGCGCCGCATTCAAGTCGCTGCGCTAGGGCCACAAGCTGACTTTCCCCTGACGACCTTCGATGCTTGCTTCGCTCGTCATCCAGATCCGCGAGGCGATGCAAGCACTCGGGTGCCGCGGTTGTGATTGGTCGTCCTGGCGCGACAGATCGAGGCGGCGTGACCCAAATGCTATTTTGCTGCAAGCAGGTCGATCGGAGGGAGATACGATGCGCTCTATTCTGGCCTTGAGCCTCTTCATCACCCTGTATGCATCCGCCAACGCCGACACGGTGTCGCGCTCACACCGGCAGCATGCCGCTGTTCGCGCCAAGCAAAACCCGCTCGCAGGGACCATACCAGGTTTTGCCTACGCACCGCCCCGACCGCCGGTCCATCACCAACCCGCACCACTTGGTAACCAGCCAAGCCCGTATGACAATCGTTATCAGAACTGGGGTGGTGGAGGTTCAATGTAAGTCTATGCCGCAACCGCGTCAGCCATTCGGCAAACGCGGCGAGTTCAGTCGTTAGCTGTTTTCGCGTCAGGCGGTGCCTTCCCGGTCACGCGACCATCCCCTGGGCGGTCGTCCAAGCCCCTGCCATCCTTGTCGTCCGGCTCGATCTCGCACCTGGCGGGCCGAAGCAGGAGTTGCCTCCGCATTTCAGAGAGACGCACACGACAAAATTCGCGGTAAAGAAAATCGAATATCGCGGGCATGATCAAACTCCCTTGTTTGATCTTCGCTATGGATGTCTCACTTCCACGATCTCTTGGCGTGCAACAGGTGAACTAGAACACACGCGCGCGTTAGAAATTTGTCTTCGCGACGTTCCGCCTCACCCCGATTTGTGAACCTACCTTAGCCGAATGATACCTACTCACAAGCGGTTACGCTTCGCCCGGAGGTACCATGGGGCGGCTCTGCGCAGAGTTGATCAAACGCGGAATTTCGCCAATCGCTATGAGCGCGGTTATCGCGATGGTGATGTCGCCGGCGCCGGGGCGCGATCTGGACGGTCGCTACAGGAATTCACCGCTTCACGAATGGTTTGAGAGTTTGGCGAGTGGCAAAGGCCTCTGCTGTTCGTACGCCGACGGTCATGCCGTCGAAGACGTGGACTGGGAATCCAGAGACGGCCACTACCGCGTGCGACTGCCGGAAGCCGCCGACTCCAAGCTGATGATCTGGGTCGATGTGCCTGACGATGCCATAATCACTGTACCGAACAGAGCCGGACGCACCATGGTCTGGCCGGTCTACAACGAACTCAATTCGGACATATCGATCCGGTGCTTTATGCCCGGTAGCATGACCTAGATCGGCGGGCTGTAAAGGATTGACCGATGACCAGCGGGTATTTTGAAGACACCGAAGTTGGCGATAGCCGCAAGTCCGGCCCCTTTTGTCTCCAAGGACGAAATTATTCAGTTCGCCAAGCAGTATGACGCATGGACCTTCAGTCAGATCTCCCCGCTTTGGGTCGAAACAAGCCGAACAGAAGCAGGACCTTCTATGTTTTCGCTAACATACTTTTGAGCGGCCGAAATGAGAGTTTCCACGGCGGATTTTTTGTACGAGGGATGCTTCGGATTTAGGTGCAAACCAGTTTCGACGATCATCACATGGGTAATCCCGGAGGGTAGAACCTCAACGGCAAATGATACGAACGATACGTGCGGAGCTTTGAAAGACATCGGAACCGCTTTCACTGGCGTCGAACGAAGGTGGCGCCCCAGGCAAGGCCGAGTGTGGCGGCGACAAGCGAACCGATGAGTACGCCCAGTTTCGCCGCCCTCAATAATCCTTGATCGGAGAAGGCGAGCATCGAGATGAAGATCGACATGGTAAAACCGATGCCAGCCAGCAGGCCGACCAGACAGACGCCACCCCACGAAACTCCAGGAGCAAGGCGGCACCAGCCGAATCGTACCGCGACCCAAGTCGCGCCGACGACGCCAAGCGGTTTCCCAGCGACCAAGGCAAGCGCAGTGCCCATCATCACCAGATGGCCCCCAGCGGAGAGATCAGCGCCCGTTAGGCTGACGCCGGCATTCGCCAGCGCGAAGATCGGCATGACGCCGTAAGCCACCCACGGATGCATTGCCATCTGCACCCGCGACACCGGCGGCAATATCTCGCGGTGAGCTACGCGAAGGTCCCGCAGCGGTTGCTCCAACAGGTGCGGATCCCTTGCCTTCACCGCATCGCTACTTCGCAACTGTTTCAGCACTCGCGATACTACTTCCAGCGGCGGCTCCCGCATCGGTATGGCGCGTGCCGGAGTTATCAGCCCGAGCACAACACCTGCAAGGGTTGGATGGATTCCGGCTGCCATGAACCCAATCCAAACCAAAGAACCGGGCAGTACGTAATAGGGCGCAGAACCGATCCCAATCCGCTGAAATCCTAAAGCCGCGAGAACGCCAATTGACGCCATGACGAAACCGCCAAGTTGAAGACTGGCTGTGTAGAAGAGGGCAATGATCAGTACCGCAATGATGTCGTCGATGATCGCCAGCGCAAGCAGGAAGACCCGCACATTGACCGGGATAGTTCGTCCAAGCAGCGCGAGCACCCCGACGGCAAAGGCGATGTCTGTCGCGGTTGGCACAGCCCAGCCCTGCCCTCTACCCGGATCGCTGTTGAGGCTCAGATAGATGAGCGCCGGGACGATGACGCCACCAGTCGCCGCAACCAGCGGCAGAATGGCTTGGTCGAGTCTGCTCAGTGCGCCTTCATGAACCTCGCGCCGAATCTCCATACCAACGACGAGGAAGAAGACCGTCATCAGCGCGTCGTTGACCCAGAAATGCAGCGACTGGGAAAAGATGTGTTCCCCGACACCGATTGTCAGCGGAAGGTTCCAAAAGACGTGATAGCTATGAGCGAACGGAGAGTTGGCCCAGATCAGTGCAGCGGCGGCGGCAACGAGAAGCGCGGCACCGCTGAGTGCCTCGACATGCAGGAACCGATGAAGGGTACTGAGGGCCTGTTCCGCCAGCCGTCGGGCTTTCGGCAGATCGTCAAATGAAGGGCTATCGTTCATGGGGCGCACGCTTTCCGCGTGGCGGCCCGACCATCGCTTGACCTGTCGCTGCTCAATGCAGCGAGCACCCGAGCGCCGTTATACATCGCTATGGCGACAATTCAACCTTGGAAGAATGATCCGTCGCCAATGTCTGTTTGGGGTCCACAAGCGGCAGTGCTCTGACTGTTCGCAGGATTCCGCTTGGCCGCCAGAACCCGACGTCCCTCATGCGTCCCCGCCTCTACACCGGCGTGTACATCACGAGCTTCAACGCCGGGTCGTCATTGGCCTGAAAGCTGGTGTGCTCGAAGTGCAGGACGCCCTTGGTCGGATGGTTCATGGTCTTGCGGCCCGCGACGGTGCTGCGGATCTCGTGTGCTCCCCACCATTTGACGAATTCCGGACTGCCCTGCCGCAGCCGCGCCAGCAATTCCGCGAAAGCGGGATCGCCGGCCCAGACGTCGTGGGTCGCGCGAAACATCGCCACCATGGCCTTGGCCACGTCCGTCCAGCCTGCGCCGTAGGATTTTCGCGTCTGTTTGTTGGTCATCATGAGGAGCAGCGTATTGCGATCCTCCTCAGGCAGGCGCCCGAACGCAAAGACCTCCTCGGCGGCATCATTCCAGGCCAGCACGTCCCAGCGCCGCCCGGTGATGTAGGCCGGCTGCTTCAGGCTCTCGACCAGTCGCAGGATCGGAGGCGGCACCACTTCGCGCGTGAAGGCACGCTTGTCGCCGTCGCGCGCCAGCGCTCTCAGATGCGCATGCTCGGTCTTGCTCAGCCGCAGCGCCCGCGCCAGCGCGTCGATCGTGGTGACGGAGGGACTGACGGTGCGGCCCTGCTCCAGGCGGATGTACCAGTCGACGCCGATGCCCGCGAGCTGCGCGACCTCCTCGCGGCGGAGCCCTGCGGTGCGCCGCCTGCGGCCAACGGGAAGGCCGACGAGCTTCGGGGTCAACTTCTCGCGGCGCGAACGCAAAAAATCGCCGAATTCGACGCGGCGCGGGTCGGACATGACGTCACCTCGCGAGAGAGGGTCCATTTAATACTAGGATAATACCAGGCCTTCATGGGCTTTCAAGGCGGGCTCATACCTTCTCACCCAAGATGAGGTGAGATCATGAAAGCTGCCGTACTGAAATCGTTTGGATCGCCGCTCGTCATCGAAGACGCTCCCGAGCCTGTCATCGGCACCGGCGAGGTAATCGTCGACGTCATCGCCACGCGCGTGCTGTCCTACATGAACGAAGTCTTCAGCGGCGAGCGCAACTACGCGCTGGACCTCCCCGTGATCCCCGGACCGGGGGGCATCGGCCGGGTGCGTGCGATCAGTCCTGATGCCACCAAGCTCGGCATCGGCGACTGGGTGTTCTGCGACCCGACGGTACGCTCGCGCGACGATGCCGTCGCGCCCGATATCACGCTGCAGGCGCTGAGCGCGCGCGACGCCGGCGGGATGAAGCTGCAACAGCATTTTCATCACGGCTCGTTCGCCGAGCAGATGCGCGTGCCGACCGAGAACGTCAAACGCCTCGGTGCGATCACCTCTGAGGAAGCCAGCCGATGGTGCGCGCTGGGGACGCTGCTCGTTCCCTATGGCGGCCTCCTCGCGGCGAACCTTCGCCCCGGCGAAACCGTGCTGGTCAGTGGCGCCACCGGCAACTTTGGCAGCGCCGCCGTATCCGTGGCGCTGGCGATGGGCGCGGCCTGCGTCGTCGCGCCGGGCCGCAACGAAAAGATTCTGGCCGACATCGTGCGCCGCTTCGGCGAGCGCGTGCGGCCGGTCAAGCTCTCTGGCAACGAGAGCGACGACCGCGAGGCGATGAAGCGCGCCGCCTCCGGTCCGATCGATTGCGTGCTCGACATCATGCCTCCGTCCGTCAGCCCCACAGTGGTGCGCGCCGCGATCATGACGGTTCGGCCGAACGGACGCGTGGTGTTGATGGGTGGCGTCGGCATGGCCGGCGGGCCCGGACTTGAGCTGCCCTACCCCTGGATCATGCGCAATTGCATCACCATCCACGGTGTCTGGATGTACCCGCCGGATGCCGCCATCCGCCTGATCGCGCTGGTGCGCGCCGGGCTCCTGCGCCTCGATCACTACGAGACGAAAGCCTTCGACCTCGACCACGCCAACGAGGCCGTGGCGCACGCGGCAGCCAATGCCGGGCCGTTCAAGATGACGGTGATCCGGCCGTAATCTCAGCGATCGAGAGACAATGCGATCGGTTTGATCTCCTACGCAGTTCGCAGGCTGCCGACGAACCGATCGACGTCGTTCCGCAGATCGTCGGACAGGCGCGCAAGCACCTTGGCCGAATCCAGCACCTCGCCGGCAGCGGTGCCCGTTTGAGCCGCGGCCTCGCTGACACCAGCGATATGCCGGGACACCTGGGCGCTGGCTTCCGAGGTCTGCTGCACATTGCGCGCGATCTCGCGGGTCGCCGCCCCCTGCTCCTCGACCGCTGCCGCAATCGCGGAAGCGATCTGATTGACGCGATCGATGGTGCCGGCAATCGCCTGGATCGCCTCGACCGACGAACGCGTCGCTCCCTGGATCGCGGCCACCTGCCCGGTGATCTCCTCGGTCGCCTTGGCGGTTTGGGTGGCGAGGCTCTTCACCTCCGACGCGACCACGGCAAACCCCTTGCCGGCATCGCCCGCCCGTGCCGCTTCGATAGTCGCATTGAGCGCGAGCAGGTTGGTCTGCTGGGCAATACCGCTGATCAACTGGACCACGTCGCCGATCTGTTGGGCAGCGTCGGAGAGCGCACGCACCTCGCCGTTCGTCCGCTCTGCCTGTGCGGCAGCCTCGGAGGCGATGCCGCTGGATTCGGCAACCTGCCGGCTGATTTCGTTGATCGAGGCGGACAGCTCCTCGGTTGCAGCCGCGACCGTCTGTACGTTGGTCGACGATTCCTGGGACACGCTGGCCACGGCTTCGGATTTGCTCCGCCCGTGCTCGGCCGTCGACGACATCGATTGCGCCGTTGCGTTCAACTCGGTCGACGCCGCCCCCAGGGTCTGCAGGGATTCCGTCACCGTCTTCTCGAAGTCCTTGATCAGCCGCTCGACCGCAAGCTGGCGATGCTCCTTGCGCGACTGCTCGGCCTCCTTCTCACGACCGAGACGATCGCCCTCGATCATGCTCTCCTTGAACACGGCCACCGCGCGCGACATCTCTCCGATCTCGTCACGCCGGTCGGCGCCATCGAGCTCGGTCGAAAGATCGTGATCGGCAAGCCGCCGCATCGACAACGTGAGACTGCGGATCGGCGCGCTGACGCGACGGTGCACGATCAGAAAACCCAGGCCCGTGACGACGAGAGCGATCAGCATCATCGCCGCGTTGACCAGGACGCTGCGCGTCGCCGCCGTCATCTGCCGCTCCGACCGCGCCACCATCTCGGAAAGCGCGGCGTTGGCAACGTCGACGCTGTAGGAGAGCGCCGCGGTATTGACCTTCTGCGCATCGCCAACCTTGACGTCGAGAGCCTGCCCGCTGCTCAGCGTCTTGACGTAATCCTTCTGCTGTCCGATCAAGCTCGCGGCATCCGCCTGCTTGGAGCGCGCGACGGCATCCACGATCGCCGGCGGCGCATCCGCGCGGGCCGCGACGTCCAGGACCTGGCTCCAGGCCTGAGCGGCACGGCCGGTATCCTCGGCTGCACCGACGATTTCAGTCGGCCCCCACGGCTTGCCTGCGGCGATGGCAGCTTCGACTCGCACCGCAACGAGCCCACCGTAGTTGCGCGCCGCCCAGGCCGATTGCTTCGCGAAGAGCAGATGATCGACCACCGGGTCCACCAGCTTCAACGAGTTCTCGAGCTCCGCGGTGACGCCAATGATCGCATCGAGATAGGCCTGCGCGGCCTTCCCATAATCGGGAGCGACGCTTGCGTCGCGGGCAGCCTTTGGCTGCTGGATGGCGGCGTCGGCTTTGGCCCGCAGCGGCATCAAGGCATCGTGCGCGGTCGTCAGCCTGGTGACCAGGGCCGCGGACTTGGGATCGGCTGCCCCCGCCAGACGCTCCTTGACGAGCTTGTACGCCTTTTCCGAGACATCGCGGTTGGTGCTGATCCTGGTCTGCGCGTTCGCGTCGGCAGGCGCTTCGGCAATCAACGCCGGGTTGGTCGTGCCGCGCTCGAGGCGAAAGCCGAGCAGGCTCGCGAATAATTGCTGGCTGGTGCCGGCCAGGTTCTCGACCCGCTGTGCCGCCTGATTGCGCTCGACTGCCCCGAGCACACCGACGACCGATTCGCCGATCAACAGGAGGCCAAGCAGCCCCACGATCAGCCCGAGAATCGAACGAATGGAGAAATTAGCGAACAGCATGATCGACGTATCCTTGCCCACTCGCCGACAGCATTGATGGGATGTTCGAGTAACCGCCGGGGTCGAGGGTCACAGTCGAATCCGTCCCCTGCTCTTGGCAGCTTCCGGGCATTACAGCCCATGGGACTGAACATTGGGTTACCGTTGGCGAGTGGCGCAATCCGGATGCGGGCGTCACGCCGCTCAAGCTGCCCAACGATTCGGCATCCTCCGCAAATCTACGGACACCATGCTTCGCCGCCGCGGGGTAATTGCCGGGCGAGGCGACCCTCCGTCGGATTGCGCGATGATGACAACATACACCTGATTTGCCCGACAAGTCAACCGAATTTCGTAAAATCAGCAAACGCCAACAACCCCGCCCGACTACTGTGCATGGGGTTGTTTTCGAGGTTTTGTGGTCGGAGGCCTATTCGAGCTCGACGACCTGGCCGTTCGTCAGGGAGACTCGGCGGTCCATGCGGCCGGCGAGCTCCATGTTGTGGGTCGCGATCAGCATCGAGACCTGGGTCGCCTGCACGAGCTGCATCAGGGCCTGGAATACGTGCTCCGCGGTGCCGGGATCGAGGTTGCCGGTGGGCTCGTCCGCAAACAGCACCCGCGGCGCGTTTGCGACCGCGCGCGCGATCGCCACGCGCTGCTGCTCGCCACCGGACAGCTCGGCCGGGCGGTGGGTGATGCGGTCGCCGAGGCCGAGATAGCCGAGTATCTCCTTGGCCCGCTTGACGCTCTCGGAGCGCTTCAGGCCGCGGATCATCTGCGGCATCATGACGTTCTCGAGCGCGGTGAACTCCGGCAGCAGCCGGTGCGACTGGTAGACAAAGCCGATCTCGGTGCGCCTGATCTGGGTACGCTCGATGTCGGGCAGTTGCGAGGTCGGCGAGCCCGAGACGTAGACCTCGCCGGCGTCAGGCGTCTCCAGGAGCCCTGCGATGTGCAGTAGCGTCGACTTGCCCGAGCCTGACGGGGCCACCAGCGCCACCGACTGGCCCGGCCACAGCGCGAGTTTTGCGCCATCCAGAATGGTCAAGGGCACCTCGCCCTGCATGTACTGCCGCTTTATCTCGTGGAGATAAATGACCGGTACATCTTCTGCCCCCTGCTCCATCAGCCCCTCACTCGTACCGCAGCGCTTCGACCGGATCGAGGCGCGCCGCGCGCCACGACGGGTAGAGCGTCGCCAGGAACGACAGCGTCAGCGCCATGATGACGACCGCGGTGGTCTCGCCGACGTCAATCTCGGCGGGCAGTTTTGAGAGGAAGTAGAGCGTCGGATCGAACAATTCGGTGGAGGTGAGCCAGGACAGGAACTGGCGGATGGATTCGATGTTCAGGCAGATCATCAGCCCGACGAAGAAGCCGACCAGGGTGCCGACGACGCCGATGGAGGCGCCCGTGATCAGGAAGATGCGCATGATCGAGCCCTGCGTCGCTCCCATGGTGCGCAGGATCGCGATGTCGCTGCCCTTGTCCTTCACCAGCATGATCAGGCCGGAGACGATGTTGAGCGCGGCGACCAGCACGATCAGCGTGAGGATCAGGAACATCACGTTCCGCTCCACCTGCAGCGCGTTGAAGAATGTCGAGTTGCGCTGGCGCCAGTCGACCAGGAAGACCGGCCGTGCCGCGGCTTCAGTCACCGCCTTGTTGAATGCGACGATGCGGTCGGGATTGGTAGTGAAGACCTCGATCGCGGTGACGTCGTTGTTGCGGTTGAAATAGGCCTGCGCCTCGGCGATCGGCATGAAGACGAAGCCGGCGTCATATTCGGACATGCCGATCTCGAAGACGGCCACGACCTTGTACGGCTTGATGCGCGGCGTGATGCCCATCGGCGTCACCGCGCCCTTCGGCGCCACCAGCGTGATGCTGTCGCCGGCATGGACCGAGAGCTGGTCGGCAAGGCGGCGGCCGATTGCGACCCCCTGCCCGTCGTCGAACCCTTCGAGCGAACCCTGCTTGATGTTCTTGGCAACCGAGGTGAGGTTGTTCAGGTCGTCTGCGCGCATGCCGCGTACCAGCACGCCCGAGGCGTTGAAATAGGACGAGGCCAGCGCCTGGCCGTCGACGACGGGTGCCGCAAGACGGACGCCCTGCACCTGGCTGATGCGCTCGGCGACGTCTTTCCAGTCGGTCAGGGGCGATTCCAGTGGCTGCACCAGGATATGACCGTTGAGGCCGAGGATCTTGTCGAGCAGCTCTTTCCGGAAGCCGTTCATGACGGCCATCACGATGATCAGCGTGGCAACGCCGAGCATGATGCCGAGAAAGGAGAACCCGGCGATGACCGAGATGAATCCCTCCTTGCGGCGCGCCCGCAAATAGCGCGCCGACAACATCCATTCGAAAGGCGCGAAGGGCGCAGTGGGCTTGGCTTCGGTCATGGTCTCATCCATCGCTCGATAATCCCATGATTCGGGGGCAATTGTGGCCGGATTGCCTGCCCCTTTGCCGCGCGGTGGATAATATTCAGCCCACCAGCCGCGCGACAGCATCCGCCGGCGACATGGTCTCGCGCGACCCGTCGGCGCGGCGCTTGAGCTCGACCTTGCCGTCGGCGAGGCCCTTCGGGCCGATCATGATCTGCCAGGGAATGCCGATCAGGTCGGCGGCGGCGAACTTGGCGCCGGCGCGCTGGTCGGTGTCGTCATAGAGGACGTCGATGCCCTTGGCGGACAGCTCGGCATAGAGTTTTTCGCAGGCGCCATCGACCGCGGCATCGCCCTGCTTCAGGTTGAGGATCACGACGCGGAACGGCGCCACCGCCTCCGGCCATTTGATGCCGGCATCGTCATGGCAGGCCTCGATGATGGCGCCTGCGAGGCGCGAGACACCGACGCCGTAGGAACCGCCATGGATCGGCACGTCGACGCCGTCGGGCCCGGCGACCATCGCCTTCATCGGTTCGGAATATTTGGTACCGAAATAGAAGATCTGGCCGACCTCGATGCCGCGGGTGTTGAGCCGTTTGTCCGCGGGCACTTCCGCCTCGAAGCGCGCCGCATCGTGCACGTCCTCGGTGGCGGCATAGACCGACGTCCATTGCTTGATGATCGGCGTCAGGTCGCTCTCATAGTCGACATCCTCGCCCGGCACCGGCAGATCGAGCACGTCGCGATTGATGAAGACACCGGACTCGCCGGTCTCGGCGAGCACGATGAATTCATGGCTGAGATCGCCGCCAATCGGGCCGGTTTCGGCACGCATCGGGATCGCCTTCAGCCCCATCCGGGCAAAGGTGCGCAAGTAGGCCACGAACATCTTGTTGTAGGCAACGCGCGCCGCGGCCTCGTTGAGGTCGAACGAGTAAGCGTCCTTCATCAAGAATTCACGGCCGCGCATCACGCCGAAACGCGGACGCTGTTCGTCGCGGAATTTCCATTGGATATGATAGAGATTCAGCGGCAGGTTCTTGTAGGACTTCACGTAGGCGCGGAAGATCTCGGTGATCATTTCCTCGTTGGTCGGCCCGTACAGGAGCTCGCGCTTGTGGCGGTCGGCGATGCGCAGCATCTCCGGGCCGTAGGCGTCATAGCGACCGCTCTCGCGCCAGAGGTCGGCGAGCTGCAGCGTCGGCATCAACAGCTCCAGCGCGCCGGAGCGGTCCTGCTCCTCGCGCACGATCTGCTCGATCTTCTTCAGCACGCGGTAGCCGAGCGGCAGCCAGGCATAGATGCCGGCCGCCTCCTGCCGCATCATGCCGGCGCGCAGCATCAGGCGATGCGAGACGATCTCCGCCTCTTTCGGATTTTCCTTCAGGATCGGGAGAAAAAACCGCGACAATCGCATGGGCTTGCTCGACAAGAATCAGTGGGGGGATGCAGTGAAACCGGATTAGCGGCGATAGCACAAGAGAGGGACTGAGGAAATGCCGCTAAGGTAACGAAATTCCTTGTCATTTTTCCGTCGACTTCAGAGACGGGTTGAGGCCGTTACGGCCCCTCCTTGATGCACAGTCTAGCGCGGCGCCACCTCGAGTTCGTCCTCGAGCGTGACCTTCTCGAAATCGCTCACCAGGGCATCGATGCGGACGTGCCAGCGGCCGGCGAAGGGAAGCTCGACCTTGCGCACGTACCAGTAGCCGTCGGCGCCCAGCTCGGCGTCGCGTTCCATCGGCTCGATCCCGCGCTCGGGCAGCGAGAGCGTCAGCGTAACCTCCTTGGCCGCGAGCGGCGTCGCCTCCCCGGTCATGAGCTGGAGCACGAAATCGTCGGTGCCGGCCTTTCCGGGCGAGACCAGGACCTGGAACATCGCCTTGTCGGTGTGGATGTGGAGCGCGAGCGGCGTCTCCGGAATGATCGTGCGTGGCGGCGGGGTGAAACGCCAGCCGGCGACGAGCGCGAAGATGCCGAGTGCGAGCCCCCATTCCGCGAGGATCGCGCGCTTGAGCGCCCTCGCCCCGGCCTTGTCGTTCGCCAGCGCCGGCGTCAGCCGAAAGCGATTGAGCGCGGCGAGCACGAGCAGCGCGAGGACCAGCGCGAGCTTGATGAGAAGGATGAGGCCGTACTTGGTCTCGATCAGCGCCGCAAAACTTTCGAGCTGGATGACCGCAAGCACGAGCCCGGTCAGCGCGAGGGTGGCAACGACTGCCACGGCCACGCGCGAGAATCGCTCGACGACAGGCAGCGCCGCGCCGGCGCGCCTTGACACCAGCGCGGCCAAAGGCACGAGCGCACCGATCCAGAATGCGACGGCAACGCCGTGCACGAAGATCGCTGGCCGCGTCAAAATCATCGGTGGTGCGCTTGCGGCGTGCCCCGTCGCGGCCAGTGACAAGCCTGCGCCGACCAATGCAATCGCCGACACCGCGCGGGCAGCCCCTGCCCCTCGCAACGCCCGTGCGGCCAACAGCATGGCCGCGATGGCAATCAGCAGAGCCGGCCCTGCACTGGTGAGAAGTGCGACCTTCCACGGCGTCGGCTTCAGCAAGGCTGTGAGCGGCAGGCCGAGCAGATCGAGCCCGAGCAGGCCAAGCGAAGCGATGGCGCCGACGAGACCGACACCGAGCGCGACACGCGGCACAGCCATGCCGTCTGCGGACCGTCCAACCCAGTTCCCGAAAAAGGCGCCGCCGACACCGACGAATAGTCCGAGATAGAGACCGATCCGCGCCAGCCAGATCAGACCGTTCACGCCACCATCCGCGACCGCAGGCGCTTGCGTCGCACTTGGCACGCCGATCGAGAAGGTGACCGATCCCGCGACGGGATGGCCGTCCTGCGAGATCACGCGGTAGCTGACGACAGTTGTGCCCTGCGGCAGGTCCGGCGGCACGGCGATGGAGACCGTCTCGCCGGACGCGCTGACGCGCGCCTCGGTGCGCTCCCTGCCCTCGGCATCGATCAGCCTGATCGCGCCGGGCGTCACGCTTTCGTTGAAGCGCAGCTCGACGCTTTTCGGCGGCGCCGACATGACGCTCGCATTTGGGGGCTCGACCGAGACCAGCGCCGAATGCGCCCATGCGCCGGTCGCAAAGCCGACGCACAGGATCAGCGTCGCGAGCGAGGCAAGCAGGCGCATTACGGTTTTGGCACCAGCTTCACGCCCGGCGCCGGCGTTTTGCTCTCGTGCGAATGACCGGCTCCCGTCGCAGGGATGTCAATCCAGCGGCTGACGCCCTTCTCGCATTCCTGCACCACCGGGAAATACAGCGTGCTGTTCGGCTTCAGGCTGTCGGTGAGATAAGTGTTCATGATGAACTCATCATAATTGTGGTCCGGCAGCTTGCCGCCCGACCAAACGACCTCCTTCGCGCCCGACGAGATCTTGTTGCCGTGATACTCGTACTCGCCGGTGTACTTCCCTTCGATGACATCGACGGTCCAGCCGGCTTTCGGCATCGGCTTTACGGAGATCACGCCTTCCGGCACCTGCACGCGGATCTTGACGGTCGGCGAACCCGAGCAGCCATGGGGCACGGCGAATACGGCCTTGTAGGAGGCTCCCACACTGGCCTGCTTGCCCTCGAGGAAGACGTGCGCCCCGGCCGGTGACGTTGCGAGAAGCGCAGCGGCGATCACGCCGCAAGTTAATCTCATCCGCATCGTCACCCTCACATCTTCATCCCGGAATGATCGGGCATCTTCTTCATCTGCCCGCCCTTGTCGGCGGTCCCGCCCGGCGCCTGCGCGCCCACGCCCTGGACGTCGAGCGAGACCTGCACCTTGCCGGCCTTCTCGAATTGCAGCATCATCGGGACCTTGTCGCCCTGCTTCAGCGGACTCTTCAGGTCGACCAGCATCAGATGATAGCCGCCGGGCGCAAACTTCACGGTCTTGCCGGGGTCGATGGCGAGCCCCTTGTCGAGCTGGCGCATCTTCATCACGCCGTTTGTGACCGCCATCTCATGGACCTCGACCTTGCCGGCAATATCGGCGGAGCCACCGACGAGCGTGTCCGGCGTGGTGCCCTTGTTCTCGATCGTGAGATAGGCGCCGCCGATCTTGGCGCCGCCCGGTGTGGCGCGGCTCCAGGCCTGCGTGATCACGAGATCACCGGCCTTGATCTCCTGCGCGGTGGCGGGCGCTGCGATTGCGGCGGCGAACAGGGCGAGGCCTGCAAATCCGGCCAACAGAGTCTTCATGGGTAGCTCCTTCTTGTCGATGCGTGGTTCAGAACGTGTATTTCGCCGCCAGCACGAACGTCCTGCCCGGGAAGGGATGGAACAGGAAGTACTGCTCGTTGAAGAGATTATCGATGCCGAAATCGAACGAGAAATTCTTCGTCGCGTTGTAGTGGATCTTCAAGTCCACAACGAAAAAGTTATCGAAGGCCCCGTAGACGTGCGGGATGATATCGGTGTTGTCGAGCGTCGAATACTGCTTGCCGCTGTAGCGCGCGGCAACGGTATAGGCCCAACTGTCGTTGGGACGATAGGTCACCCCGAATTTTGCGCGCCAGTCGGGGACGTAGGGCACTCGCTTGCCGACGACGGTGGTCGGCAGAAGCGTGAGCGGGTTGACCCCGGCCCAACTTGCATCCGCCAGGATGCGGGAATCGACATAAGTGACGCTGCCGAACAGTTGAAGGCCGTTGATCAGCACATTGTCCTTCTCGGCCGACAATTCGACGCCGCGCATGCGGATCGCGTCGACGTTACTGACAACCGTCGTCGGTGTCTGCTGACCGCCGGCACTCACCAAATTGGTCTGGGAGATGATGGCGTTGTTCGTGCGTTCCCAGAACAGGCTGAGCCTGGCACGCCCATCGCTCCATCTTCGCTGGATGTTCAGCTCGCCCGTGTAATCGTGCTCCGGCGCAAGAAATGGATTGGCGAAGGTCGCAACGCCGTTGACCGTTATGTTTTGATAGAGCTCGGTGACGGTCGGATAGCGATATGCCTCGCCGAAACTCGCCGTGACGTTCCACTCCTTATTGGGGTCAAACGAAAGCGAGGCCTTCGGCGAAAAGTTGGTCGAATTGAGCCCTGGCTGGTTCTTCGGCGCCAGGGTCACCACAGGGACCGGCACGTTTACGGTACCGGTGCCGGCGGCCACTTTGGAATTCACGTTGAGTCCGTCCAGAGCCTGCCAGTTCTCCACCCGCCCACCCAGCGTGAGTTTCCAATTTGGCGTGATCTTCCAAGCGTCCTGAAACGACAACGCTCCCGTTCGCGTCTCTCCGACGCCCGTCGTAAAGAGCTGGCCGTTGCCAGTCGACGGAGCAGTGAACCAAACCGTCGAGAGATAGACGGGATTCTCGAGTCTGTAGCGATCGCCGTGAATGCCGAAGCTAAGCTCGTGCGCACCGTCGATGCCAAACGGTCGCCAAATGCCTTTGGCGTCGGCATTCTGCCAGTTCGTGCCGTCCATCCGCGTTACCTTGCCGTTGAGCGAATAGCCGAGGCCCGGCGACGGGACGACGGTGTACGGGTTGAGCTGGATGTCCTGGAGATAATTGTAGCTCGAAGCCGACAGGTCGAAGTCGAAGACACCCTTTGTGTCGCTCCGGAGCGAGACCGCGTTGCTGACATGGGTCTGGTCCCAGATGTATTTGCTGCTCGCAAACCCGGAGATGCCGGCGAAGGTAGGCAAACCCGTCGCTGTCGATTTCAAATAGGTCTGCGGATCGGAGGTTTGGTGATTATTCCAGATCCCAAACGAATACGTCGCCTGCACGAGCGGCGACAAATCCCAAGCCAGCCGCAGATTGCCGGATGCCTGTTGCGAATGCGCGAGCGTTCCAGCGCCCACCACATTTGCAATCACACCCTGCTTGTTCTGCGTCGGAAACATCCCGGTCGTGCCGGGCGGAGTACCCGTGGGATTTGCGGGCGTCGCGCCAAAGGTTACGTAGGACAGTGGCTGCTGAAAACTGTCGAGATAATTTGCGCTCACCAGCCACGACAGATTGCCGTTGCGGTTACCGGCCGCAGCGGCGGTCTGGCTCGTCACGTAGGTGTCCTTGGTGCCGTACTGACTCCACGGCATCACGGAGACCGTTTCCTTGGCGACGGCAAATGGCTTGTCCGGCATTTTCGAGGAGATCAGCAGGACGCCCCCGATCGAGTTGCCGGGATAGGCCGCGGCAAACGGGCCGTTGAGGAAGTCGATGCGTCCGATCGCTTCGGGCGAGATCAGGTTCCACCGCGGCGAAGCGTTGGTGTTGTTGTTGCCGATTAGGGCCGAGATCAGGAGATCGTCGTAATAGACCAGCGTGCGCGCGCTGGAGTTCAGGCCCCAGCTTCGCGTCGCCAGAACCGCCTGGTTGTCGCCGTCATTGCGCTTCCGCACGAACAGGCTCGGCATGTATTTGACGCCATCCTCGGCGTCCTTGAGGTTGATGGTCTCGTCGACCTCCTTCGCGGTGATGCTGAAGGACTGCTGCGGAAGCTGGTAACGCGCCACGGCCGAGGGCGTGGCGAGCGAGGCGCGCGTTGCCCCGCCGACCGGATTGACGACGACGACCGTATTGGGCCGGTTGGCCGGCGTCGATCTCGACACCCGCGGCCTGGCAACAATCGGGCGTTGCGCGAGCTTGCGCGCCTCCCCGGGCGCATCGACGGTCACCGCGGGCAGCTCCTTCTCGCTACCTTGGGCAAAGGCCCCGCTCGTCGGCGCGAGCAACGCCGCCTGGATAGCGACGGCACTCACGCCGCAGAGGGCATGAACACGTAACATCGTAAATTTCCTGACGCCGGCACGGGGGCCGGTCTTTCGACTGCATCAGTCGCCTGCGGATGCACCGCGGCGACCACGAGGGTCGTCAGGAAAATTGCGGCGGTGCGCGCGCCTGCGCGTTGGAGCCGCCATGCGACGTGACGATGCTGCCGGTAACATCGTGCCACGCCACGCGCACGGCGTGGCGGACGGGGCCAAAGAACGTCGGCTGCGGCGAATCAAGCGATGCGCTCGCCTGCGCCACGCAGCACATCGCGCAGGCCCCAGCATGCGCGCCAGTCTGGTCGGCCGGACCGGAGCCCGAGGAATCGCTGGTGTGGCAGATGACGGCGTTCTGGAGGGGATCGGCAACGGCCGCGCCCGCCGCCCAGCAGGCGGCAATCGGCGCCAGCACCTGCATCGCCAAGGCGATCAGGACAATGGGCAAGAATTTCTGCAGCCGCGCGCGCATTCGCCGAACCATTCGTTCGCCTACCAACTAAACACCGCGCTCTTCCCAAGTCGAGACCACTTCGCACGCCAGCTTGGGCCACGACAAATTTGTGGGAGATTGTGTTGCGCACCCCGCGCTGGGGCTTGAACGAGCACGCTGGGAATGCCCTACCAACCCACCAGATCGATCAATTTCTCATACTTTTCAATAGTTTATTGGATTAGTATTACGAACATTTCGTCCACTGCTCTTATTTTGAACAATCGTTGCTGAAATTGATGACAAGTGAGAAAAGTTCATCTAGCATTCATCTGCTCAGGCTGGCCGCGAGGTCGAAGTCTGGTGGTCCAAGTCTCGGGAGGAGCCCCTGGCGCGCAAAACGCAGCGTCGCCCCGTCAATCAAGAGCAAATCTTCAGATATCGGGGATAATAGGGTCGACACAATTTTTGAGCGGGGCTAGGGCCCCGCTCTTTTTTTGCCTTTTTGTAGCGCGTGTTTGTGCCGCGCTGGCGCCACACAAATGAATGTCTCCCCCAATCCGATCGAACGAAGCTTCGAACTTGCGGCCGATCGCTGCGAGGATCTGACACCGCTTGTCTATCGGCGTCTGTTTCGCGACCGCCCGGAAGCCGAGGCGATGTTTCGCACCGAAGGCGGCGATCTCGTCAGGGGATCGATGCTGGCGCTGACGATCGAGGCGCTTCTTGATTTCGCAGGCGCGCGCAGCGGGCATTTCCGCATGATCGCATGCGAAGTGTCCTCGCATGACGCTTATGGGACACAGCGCGATCTCTTCATCGACTTCTTCCGCATCATTCGGGACACGCTACATGACGTACTTGCCGACGAATGGTCGCCCGCCATCGATGATGCCTGGCAAAAATTACTCATCGACATCGCGGCCTTCGTCGAGAGTCCTGCCTGAAGCTTCGCATTGCACCAACGCGGCTGCGTCAGATTTCCGCGCAATTGCGTGACGGGTAGCGTGGACCCTTCGATTGTGAGACACTGCCCTCCTTGGTAGCGCAAGCAAAGACGCTGCCAACGCAAAAGATCATGGGAGCGAGCGATGTCCGGGACGAAAGATTTCTCGAAGACCAGGCGCGATCTTCTACAGGCGGCAGCGACCGCCGGCGCCGCGACTGCCATCCTCGGCAGCATGGGCATAAACCCAGCGCTGGCCGCCGAAGTCGGACGATCCGAGAAGCCGTTGAAGGCGGCGTTCTCCAATGCAGGCCTGCAGGCCACCTGGTGCGCCCAGGGCAAACAGGCCGCGGAATTCTGGGGCAAGCTGTTCAACGTCGAGGTCACCTGGTTCGACGGCCAGCTCGATGCGGTGAAGCAGCGCGCCGCGATCGACAACATGGCCTCGCAGAAGTGGGACTTTGTCGCGATCCAGGCTTTCGGCATCGGCACCCTCACCCAGCCCGTGCAGAAGATGATCGACGCCGGCACGCCCGTGATCGACATGGACACGCTGATTGCTCCGCTCGATCAGATCAACGTCCACTCCTTCCTCGCGCCCGACAACGAGTTCATGGGCGCCTCCGTGACGCAGGCGCTGTGCAACGCCATGGGTGGCAAGGGCAAGATCATCATGACGCAAGGCGCGCTCGGCCATACCGGTGCACAGGGCCGCGCCAAGGGTTTCAACTCGGTCGTCAAGCAATTTCCGAACATCGAGGTGCTCGACACCCAGCCGGCCGATTGGGACGTCTCCAAGGCCGCGCGTCTGTGGGAGACCTATCTGACAAAATACCCGCAGATCGACGCCGCCTTCTTCCACAATGACGACATGGCGCTCGCCGCCGCCAACATCATGAAGGCGCGCAACCGCACCAACATCCTGATCGGCGGTGTCGACGCCATGCCGCCGGCGATCCAGGCGGTGAGCGAAGGCCGCATGTTTGCGACCGTGCGCAATCCGTCCTGCCGCATCCATGGTGGCGCCATCATCGCCGGCGTGGCCGCTGTCGTCGGTGGCGAGAAGAGCGGACAGGGCATTCCGAAGAGCGTGGTGACGGACGGCCCGGTCGTGACCAAGGCGAACGCCCCAGGCATGCAGTGGATGGAAGATCACTTCCTGATCTAGTTCGCTCGATGCAGCAGGCACGCTCGCCGATCCTCGAACTGCAGGGCATCACGAAGAGCTTCGGCGGTGTCGAAGCGCTTCGTGGTGTCGACTTCGCGCTCTACGCCGGCGAGATCCACGGTCTCGTCGGCGAGAACGGCGCCGGAAAAAGCACGCTGATGAAGATCATCGCCGGCGTGCACCCCGAATTCTCCGGCCGTTTCCTGGTCAATGGCCAGGAAACCCGCTTTCGCTCGGCCCGTGACGCCCATGCAGCCGGGATCGCCATGGTGCATCAGGAGCTCAGCGTCGCGCCCGACCTGACGGTCGCCGAGAACGTCTTCCTGGGCAACCAGCCGACCAACCGGCTCGGCATCGTGCAGTGGCGGCGCATGGCGCGGGAGGCCGGCGAGCAGCTCGCGCGCTTCGGCATCAACGTCGACCCGATGTCGCGGCTCGGCGACCTGCCGATCGGGCTCCAGCAGCTCATCGAGATCGCCCGCGTGCTGTTTTCGGGCGCCCGCATCGTCATCCTGGACGAGCCGACCTCCGCCCTCTCCCCGCCCGAGGTCGAGCGCCTGTTCACGACGCTGCGGCGCCTGCGCGACGAAGGCACCGGCATCGTCTTCATCTCGCATTTCATCGAGGACATCCTTCGCGTCTCCGACACCGTCACCGTGTTCCGTAACGGCCGCAAGGTCGCCGAGACGGCCTCGGCTGCCACCACCAAGGGCGCGCTGATCGAGGCCATGATCGGCCGCGGCGGCGAGGTGCTGGAGCACAGCTACACCGACGACCTCAGCCTGCCGAAGCCAAGCGACGGTCCGGTGGTCTTGAAGGTCGACCAGCTCTCCCTCGCCCGCAGCCTGCAGGACGTCTCGTTCGAGGCGCGCGCCGGCGAGGTGCTCGGCATCTACGGCTTCATGGGCTGCGGCCAGCAGGAATTGTCCCGCATCCTGTTCGGCAAGCTGAAGCCGGACAGCGGCGCGCTCATCGTCGACGGCGCGGCCAAGAGTTTTGCCAGCACGGCGGCGGCGCGGCGCGCCGGCGTGGCGCTGGTACCCGAGAGCCGGCGCGCGATGCTGTTCCACCAGGAGCCGGTCTACAAGAACGTCTCGATCAGCATTCTGGACCGCATCTCCGCTCTCCTGCTCAAGCCGGCGCGCGAGCGGGAGATCGCCAAGCACCAGGTCGAGCAATTACAGATCAGGCCGCCGGTCGTTGCCCTCGACCTCGGCATGCTCTCCGGCGGCAATCAGCAGAAGGTCGCACTGGCGAAATGGCTGACCTATCCGCCAAAACTGCTGGTTCTCTGCGAGCCGACGCGCGGCATGGATGTCGGGGCCAAGAACGACGTTATCAATATCGTGCGGGATCTCCGCGCCAGGGGGCTGGCGATCATCGTCCTGTCCACCGAGCCGGAGACGGTGCTGTCGCTGGCCGACCGCATCCTCGTGCTCAAGCGCGGCGCGCTGGTGCGTGAATTCACGAACGAACCGGTCAGCAAAGACCGCCTGCTGGAGGCGGCGTGACGGAGAAGCACAATGGCGAGCAGTGAGACGGCTTTGGCTGCGGATCGCAAGGCGCGCGGCATCGGTCCGTTCCTGCGCTCGCAGATGCGCAACATCGCGCCGTTCCTGACCCTGATCTTCCTGAGCCTCTTCTTCGCCTTCGCGAGCCCGTCCTTTGCAACGCTAGACAATCTCGGCAACATCCTGACGCAGGTGTCGGTGACCGGGATCATCGCGGTCGGCCTCACCTTCGTGATCCTGTGTGCGGAGATCGATCTCTCGATCGCCAGCATCGCCAACGTCACCGGCATCGCCGTGGCCTACTTCACGCTCCAGGAATCCTACGTCAACATCGCCAACGTGCCCCTACCCGGCGCAGTCGCGATCCTGCTGTCGATCCTGCTCTGCGCGTTGCTCGGTCTCGTCAACGCGCTGGGGCTGACGGTGATCGGCATCCCCTCCTTCATCATGACGCTGGCGATGATGCAGATCGCGGCCGGCATCTCGGCGCTGCTGGTGCGCGGACAGATCGCCTACAAGGTACCGAGCCTAATCTCGACGCTCGGCTCGGGCTCGATCGGCGGCATCCCCTGGATCGTGATCGTCGCGGCCATCATGCTGCTCGCAGGCCACCTCGTCCTCACCTACACGCGGTTCGGCCGCTACGTCTACATGGTCGGCGGGAACCGCGAGGCGGCCGAATATTCCGGCCTCAACGTCAAGCTGATCCTGGGCACCGTGATGGTGATCTCGGCGGTCTGCTCCGGCATCGGCGGCATGCTCGGCGTCGCCCATTTCGGTAGCGCGCAGCAGAATGAGTTCGACACCTATCTTCTGGATTCCATCGCCGCCGTGGTGGTCGGCGGCACCAGCCTGTTCGGCGGCCGCGGCGGCATCGGCAACACCATCGTCGGCCTCTTCGTCCTCGGCGTGCTCAACAACGGGCTCGACCACGTCAATATCGATAGCTTCCTGAAGATCCTGATCCGCGGCCTGATCCTGCTCGCCGCGCTCGTGATCAATGTCTATGCGCAGCGGTTGCGCGAGAAGACGGCCGATTGATCCACTGCTTCGCCCCCTCGCCCAGCCTGGGCGCCCGGGACGAACTCGCGCCTGCTTCGGCTCGCACCGCCGCCGAACCCGGCGGCGGTGGCTGTGATCGGGATGAACGTCAGCGTTTGGGAAGCGACGCCATGACCTCGCCCGCGTCCGCGTCTTCCAGGCAAGGCGTGACGGTCAACGGAAGCAGGTCAGACCATTGGGCGACCCAACGATACATGGCCTTTGGATCACCCGATTCGGAGATCGCAAATCCCTGGCCATTCATGCCATGCCAATGCCCCAACATCTTGACGCCATCGGGTGGTGCGCCGCCGGTTTCCAGGAAGCGCGCGACTGCTGCATTGAAAGTGCCTTGAGGTACAGACCAAGCAATTATGAATTTCATGCGAGTCTCCCATATTTGCAATTCATGGGTGAATGTCGCGGCTTCGCCGCTTGTGCACGATAGCGCTTACAAGTCGGATAACAACGGCGAACGAATGGGTCTTCTGGTCGTTCGAGGGCGCCGTTTTGGACGTCGGCCAGCGGTGATGGATTGCAACTATTTCGCCTCATGTCCCGCGCAACCGGAACCGTGTAATATCCTCCGACGGATGAGAGGCGTGCCATGGCTGGCGAGCGCGTGCAGCGACGGCTAGCGGCAATCCTGGCGGCCGACGTCGCTGGCTATAGCCGGCTGATGAGCGCCGACGAAGAGGGCACGCTTGCCCAATTGAAGGCTCATCGCCATGCGCATATCGATCCCAGGATCGAGGAACACCTGGGACGGATCGTCAAGACGACAGGCGACGGCATGCTGGCCGAGTTCGCCAGCGTGGTCGACGCACTGCGTTGCGCCGTCGATATCCAGCGCGGCATGCTCGAGAGAAATGCCGACGTCCCCCCGGAGAGACGGATCGAGTTTCGCGTTGGCATCAATGTCGGCGATATCATCATCGACGGAGGCGACATCTACGGCGATGGCGTGAACGTGGCAGCCCGTCTGGAGGGCCTCGCTGAACCGGGTGGGATCTGCGTTTCGGGCCGCGTGCAGGAAGATGCGCGAGGCAGGCTCGACATCGCCTTTGAGGATGCCGGCGAACAGCAACTCAAGAACATCGCCTGGCCGGTGCGGGTCTACCGGGTGCGGCTCAGCGGCGAGGCAGCGCAGATACGACCAGCCTTCGCACGTCCCTTGGCGCTTCCCGACAAGCCCTCGATCGCCGTCTTGCCGTTCACAAACATGAGCGGCGATCCCGAGCAAGACTATTTCGCCGACGGCATGACCGAGGACATCATCACAGGGCTGTCACGCGCGCGCTGGCTCTTCGTCATAGCGCGGAATTCATCCTTTGCTTACAAGGGGCGCTCGACCGACGTTAAGCAGGTCGCGCACGAACTCGGCGTGCGCTACGTGCTCGAGGGCAGCGTCCGCAAGGTTGGGGAGCGCGTCCGGATCAGCGCCCAGCTAGCGGAGGGAACCTCCGGAAGACAGCTTTGGGCAAAGCGCTACGATCGCGAACTGTCCGACATATTCGCCATGCAGGACGAGATCACGGAGACAATCATCGGCGCTGTCGAGCCGGAGCTCGGAAAGGTCGAGCGCCGGCGCTCGGCCGGCAAGCGTCCGGACAATCTCGACGCATGGGATCTCTACCAGCGCGGCATGTCGCACCTTTATGAGTACACCAAGGACGACCTGCAGCGCGCGCGGCAATATTTTGCACAGGCAATCGCGATGGACCCGCAGCTCGGGCCCGCACATTCCGGGCTCGCCGAGACCTATTACTACGAGGGCGTCTACGGTTTCGCAGATTCCATTTCGGACAATCGCGAGAAGGCACTCGCACCGGCGCTGCGGGCAGTGGCGCTCGACGCCGAAGATGCTGGCGCGCACTGTACGTTGGGGCGGGCCTACTACATGCGCCGCGCATATGACGCTGCATTCCGCGAGCTGAAGACAGCCTTGGAGCTGAACCCTTCACTGGCACTCGCACATTACGGCCTGGGCGCGACGCTCGTATTCTCGGGACGCGCAGAGGAGAGCATCCCCCATCTGACAGCGGCGATACGGCTAAGTCCGCATGATCCAAACATGGGATCATTTCTGGTGCGGCTTGCGGATGCTGCGTATTTTCTGAAACGCTACGAGGAAGCCGCCGAATGGGCGAGGCGCGCGCTGCAGCAGCCGAATTTCCAATGGTCGCGGTATACCGTGTTGATCGCGGCTCTGGCCCAGCTTGGCAGGCTCGACGAGGCCAGGAATTGCATCCAAGAACTGCAGGCCAAGCGACCAAGCACGTCGATAGCATTTGTGCGAGAAACCCACCTGTTCGGCGACACGGCAAGCTTCGCGCACTATCTGGATGGCCTCCGCATGGCCGGTCTGCCCGATTGAGCGCGCCGCAATCAACTCGGACAGTCAGGCTCGGGGAGGCTCCCCCTCACCCGGATCGCTGCGCGATCCGACCTCTCCCCGCAAGCGGCGCGAGGTGAAGAGAGGCCGCTTGGCCCCAAAAAACGCGAGAACAACCCCATGCAAAGTACAAATCGTTGAAGAAATTCGCGCAGAATGGCTTGAGCTTCGCCGGCGGCCGAGAAGGCGGCTACCGTCACGGCGCCGATATCGGGAAACTTCGTCGTCCCCACCATCATCATGCGCGTGAGCCGCACCGCGCGCGCCGTGGTCCCGGGAGCGTGTCAGAGTTCTTCAGGCGGTTTGAAGCGTCTCCCGACGCCACTTGAACAGATTCCGAGTAGCGATGGCCGTCAGAAAAACGGCAGAGGGCAGGAAACCGAAATTTCCGGACGTTGCAATCCAGATGAACCAGAGCGTCTGGGTCACGAGTGGCACGTACCAGGACCACCACGTTTTGTTGCCAATGACCCAGTATCCATACATGGTCATCAGCGACATGCCCCAAGGCATATAAGCGACGAGTTGCTCTCGAGTCATTGTCGCCTCTCCTCGGCCCGCCGCTTTCGAGCCGCCACAGCGTAGGCGCCCTGTCGTCTTCCGATGGGGTTCATGCCGGGCTGCACGATCGTCCGCTCGAACGCCTTCCAGTCCTCAGCAGTCAAACCATCGAAGCCTTCGTGGACCGCGAAGTTGTTCAGCTTCTCGTCGTCATACTCCGACCGATGAATGGGGATCAGTTGCAGGAACGGCTGGTCAGAGCGAAAGTCGATCGGAATGCCCGTGTCGATCAGCTTGATATTGGTGAAGAGCGGACCAAACCAGCGATCGGTCTCAACGATCCCTTCCATCACATGGTAGGCATCGTCCGGCACGACATTGGCGGGAGACCGCACCAACAGACTGTAGCCCGGCGCAGTCTTGATCAAATATCCAGGCCAAATCTGCATGATGCCGTGAAACTGCGTCATGCCGCACATCCAGGGGGAAGAGAACTTCGCCGCTTCGGGAGCGCGGCTCTGAAATGTCTTCTCGAAATCTGGATACTGGATAGCGTCCAGTTTGTTCCAGGTTGTCCCGTCGTCGAGGCTGATCAGGGTCTTGCGGCCGGACCAGAGCAGCTTGAAAGGCACCGGCAAGAAGACGTACCAGCCCAAGCCCGAGGCAGCTCGCACGGGTTCACAGCGATGGTGACCAGCCGGAAGTTGATCGCCGGCGCTCTTGGATGCCCGGATCGGCGGGCGGTGATTATAGACAAGCTCATGAAATGTGATCAGCGACACCGAACCGACCTCCTGGTTCGCTCGTCCAACATTTCAGCCGCACGTCAGCGAATTCAAAAACCGGATATTCCAAGCACAACGGTGGCCGCAGAAGGCCAACAAGCTGACGACAACACTGATCTGCTGGTCACGCGCGACAATGCCTGTTGTGGTGAATGGGGCGGCGAAGCCAGCCCCATTCGATCGCCACGCGGCTACTTTTCGGCAGCGAATACCGGTGCCATGCCACCGATATTCACATTGTCCCGATCACGAACGTTCTTCGGCAAAGTCTTCTGGACCTTCACACCCAATTTCATGTGAACCTCCTACCGGAGCGAGATGCTCCTGGATTTAGGAATCGCTTCACGCCTGAACTCAGGAGCACCTACGAGAAATATTCTCGTTCGGAGAGCATAGCTGATTCTCGAGCTGCTGCGGTTGTGCTGGTGATGTCGGGGAAAGCCGCCGTGTTCACCATCATCATGCGCGCCAGCCGTACGGCGCGCGCTTCACAGACCGCGCGCCTCTGCGGATCCTCGATCAGCTCGAAATCGATATTGTGCGCGAGGCCAAAAATGCGGCGGATGATTTTTGCCGCGGCAAAGCCGACCGTGTCGGCGAACAGCCGCTGCATATAGGCCTGCCGCTCCGTCTCGAGCCGTGCGCAGCCCTTGTCGCCGGCAAAGAGCGGGGCCGGATAGCCGTCGCCTGCTGCACCCGCGCGCCAGAGATCGAGGAATTTTCGCGAAAACTCGCTCCACACCTTCTCGACGGTGTCGAGCACCCAGCCCTCGAACGCCCGCCGTTCGCCCGGCGTGCGCTCATGACCGGCGGAAGCAAAATAGGCCATCAGCAGATTGGCGATGACGGCGCCGACGTCAAAACCCATCGGGCCATAGAAGGCAAACTCGGGGTCGATCACCCGCGTCTCGGTCTCCGTCACCATGATCGAGCCGGTATGGAGGTCGCCATGGATCAGCGCCTCCGGGCTCGCCATGAATTTGAGCTTGAGCCGCGAAATCGCAACATGCAGGTCAAGGTCCTCACGGAGGCTGGCTGCCGTGGCGTCGAGGTGTGGCGCAGTCCAGCGGTTCTGCTCGGCGACCCGATAAGGGTCGGTGAAGATCAGGTCTTCAGTGATCTTGCACAGCGCATGATTACCGGCAAAGGCCGCGATGCCCTCCTTCTTTTCCGCGGCTGACAGCGCAAGGTCGGAGGTGAAGAACAGCGTCCGCGCCATGAACGTCGAGATATCCTCGACGAAGCGCGGATATTGGATGCCGGCGACCAGCCCCTTGCGCATGATGATGTGAGGCTCGAGCAGCTCCATCGCCGTCAGCGCGAGCGTGTCGTTGTGGTGCAGCAGCGCGGGCACGAGGCCGGGCGCGAGCTCGGCCTGCCGCGACAGCGCCAAAAATTCGTAATGCGCTCGCGACAGCGGCAGCGGCCAGCTTTCACCGACCAGCCTCACATAGGGCAGTGCCTGCTTGACGGCGATCCCGCCGGCCGCGCCCTTGACGATAAACACCAGATTGAGGTTGCCGTCGCCGACTTCTGTGATCGACCAGGCGTTGGGCGCGCCGCCCAGTACCGATGCGAGCGCCGGCACTCCGGCCAGATAGTCCCGCAGATCGGCTTCATGCAGGATTCGGTATTGCTCCGCCCCTTCGGCCTTCATGACGCTCCCACCCCATGCTTGTCATGGCCGGATCGTCACTCGCGCTCCAGGAAGCTCGAACCGATGTCGGCCTTTCTTTTGATCGGATCGTAGTCGCAATAGACGCCGTCCGCCACCAGCGTGTAGCTGGCGAAGACCGTGTATTTGTCTGTTTTGACCGAGTTAAGGCCGATGACCGAGGTGCTCTTGCCGCCGTTCCACTTGAACGGCGTCGAGCTCTGGGTCCGTTCGCAAGCCGCGACCGCCTCGTTGAAGACGTAGCCTTCGACGAAAGCCTTCATGGTCCGGACCTGGACCGCCATTTTCCATTCGAAATAGCCGATGGCGCCAAGGCCCGCGACGATCAGCACCAAGAGCGCAATGACGATCCGCTGAAAAGTCATTCTTCCCCCCAAACGCCGCCGTCCCGAACCTAGAACGGCATTCCCATCAATTTCGACAATCGTTCGATCGACAAATATCCGGCATGATAAGCGGTCATGCCAAGCCCGAAAACGATGGCAGAAATGATGGTGGTCCAGATCAGTTTGGGCCCCATCCTGGTCAGGATCGGAGCGCCGGGATCAGTCCCCGGCTCGCCAACGCCGTCCTCATGCTGGCTGCGCACGCCAAACGGCAGGGTCACGAACAGCGTGACCCACCACAGCACGAAGTAGATCGCGAGCGCGGTTGAGATCTGATAGGCCATGGCCCGCCTTACGCCTGTTCGATCTCGACCAGCGCGCCGGAAAAATCCTTCGGATGCAGGAACAGCACCGGCTTGCCGTGGGCGCCGATCTTCGGCACGCCGTCGCCGAGCACGCGGGCGCCTTCCTTCACCAGCGCATCGCGCGAGGTGGTGATGTCGACGACCTCGTAGCAGACATGGTGGATGCCGCCGTCGGCGTTGCGCTCCAAAAATTTGGCGATCGGCGAGGCTTCGCCCAGCGGCTCGATGAACTCGATCTTGGTGTTGGGCAGCGTCACGAACACGGTGGTGACGCCGTGCTCGGGCAACGCTACCGCATCCGAAATCTGCGCGCCGAATGCGGCGCCATAGATCTTCGCCGCCTTGGCGGCGTCCCTGGTCGCGATCGCGACGTGATTGAGCCGGCCCAGCATGTTCCTTCTCCCTCAGAGCATGATCCGCGGTCTTCCGAAAAGATCATGCTCAAATAGTTAGACTGTCAGCACATGTACCAGACAGGGGGGCTTTTTGCCCCAATGCTCGTTGATGACCGCGCGAACGGCGCGCCGCACCGATTCCGCCAGCGCGTCGGCGTCGCGGCGCCGCGCCCGCGGCAGGCCCTCCACCGTCGAGACCACGGCGTCGAACACGAGATCGTCAAAAGTCTCGCCGGCCCTATTCTTGTCGGGGATGCCGACGAGATCAACCTCGGGATCGTCGGCCAGCTCGCCCTGCTCGGTTATGGCGATGGCCACGAAGGCGCAGCCGGAGAACGCCATCCGGCGCCGCTCGACTACCGCGCGCGACTTGGAATCCTCCAAAATCGTGCCGTCCTTGTAGAGCCGGCCCGAGGGCACCGCGCCGACGATGCCGGGATCGCCGGGTCCAAGCTTCACCAGGTCGCCATTGCGGCAGACCAGCACTTTTGGCACGCCGGCGGCCCGCGCAAGCTTGGCATGCTCGTGCAGATGCAGCGGCTCGCCGTGCACGGGGATCAGGAGCTGCGGCTTGGTCCAGGCAATCAGGTCGCGCAGCTCGTCGCGGCGGGGGTGGCCGGAGACGTGGACGAGATGGGTGCGGTCGGTGATGACCTCGACGCCCTGCAAGACCAGATTGTTGATGATGGAGCCGACCGCCTTCTCGTTGCCGGGAATGGTGCGCGAGGAGAAGATCACGCTGTCGCCCTTGTTCAGCGTGATTTCCGGGTGGTCGTCATTGGCGATGCGCGCCAGCGCCGCGCGCGGCTCGCCCTGGCTGCCGGTGCACAGCGCCAGCACCTTTTCCTGGGGGAGATGGCCGTAGACCTCGGGGCTGCGGAAGTTCTGCACACTGTCGAGAAAGCCGGTCTCGCGCGCCACCTGCACAACCCGATCCATGGCGCGGCCAACCACCACGACCTCGCGATCCGCCGCCCTGGCCGCGTCCGCAACCGCCTTGATGCGGGCGACGTTGGAGGCAAAGGTCGTCACCGCGACGCGGCCCTTGGCCCCTTTGACGAGCTCGATAATGGTCTTGGCGACCTCGGCTTCCGAGGGCGAGCGGCCCTCGCGCACGGCGTTGGTGGAATCGCCGATCAGGGCGAGCAGCCCCTCCTCGCCCAATTCGCGCAGCCGCCGCTCGTCGGTCGGCTGGCCGATGATCGGCGTCGGATCGATCTTCCAGTCGCCGGTGTGGAGCACCGTGCCGACTTCAGTGTGGATCGCGAGCGCATGCGACTCCGGGATGGAGTGCGCGACCGGGATGAACTCGACGTTGAACGGCCCGACGTCGACGCGGCCGCCGGACGGGATCACCGTCACCGGGATATCAGGTGCGTTGCGCTCGGCGGCGCATTTGGCCTCGAACAGCGCGGCGCTGAACTTGGTCGCGTAGATCGGGCATTTCAGCTTTGGCCAGAGATCGATGATGGCGCCGAAATGATCCTCATGGGCATGCGTCAGCACGAGACCCATGAGATTCTTGCGTTCCTTCTCCAGGAAGCTGATGTCGGGCATGATCAGGTCAATGCCCGGCAGGTGCTCCTCGTCTCCGAAGGAGACGCCGAGATCGATCGCGAGCCAGGCGCGCTGATGGCGGTTGCCGAGGCCGTAGATCGACAGGTTCATGCCGATCTCGCCCACACCGCCGAGCGGCGCAAAGACCAGTTCGTCGGGCCTCGCCATCACGCCGCTCCTACCGATGCCGCCGCTCCAAAGAACACCTCGCCCGCGGCCACGGGCGCGCGCCGGCCATCCGCGGTGCGGACGATCAGGCAGCCGCTGTCGTCGATCGTGTCGAAAATGCCTTCAAGCGTCGCGTTACCGGTATTGATCGCCACCTTCTCGCCGAGGCCCGCGGCGCGCTCCAGCCAGAGGCGACGGATCTCGGCAAAGCCGCGGCCGTTGTCCCAGATGCCACGGAACTCCACCCAGGCGTCGGACAGCGCGGTGAACAGCTCCTCCGCGCTGATCTGCACCCCGAGCGCAGCAAGCGATACGGCCGGGGTCGGCAGGCCCTCGGGCGCGGCGACCACGTTGGTGCCGATGCCGACCACGACGGCAAGACGGCCGCCGATAGCCTCGGCTTCAAGGCCGATCCCGACGAGCTTTTTGCCGCCGGACAGCACGTCGTTCGGCCATTTCAGGGCGTAGGTCGGGCGTGCCGGACCAAGGCGCAGCGCAGCCTCGATGCTGACCTGGTCCAGCGCCGTCGCCTCGGCCAGCCCCGCGGCAAAGCCGATCGTTGCGGCAACAGCCGGGGCAATATCCAGCACTTCCAAAATGGTGGCGGCGAGATTGCCGCGCGGCGCGATCCAGGCGCGCTGGCGGCGGCCACGTCCGGCGGTCTGCTGCGCGGTCACGAACCAGATCGGGCCCTGCTCGCCGGCACGGGCACGCTCCAGCGCCTCAGCGTTGGTCGAGCCGATCTTGTCGAAGGCTGCGAGCCGGTAGCCCGCCTGGAGAGCTCGATGACCGAGCGCGAAACTCATCCCTAGAACAGCGATTTTGCCGCCGCGCTCGCCATGCTCACGAGCGGCGCCGGATAGACGAAGAACAGGATGTTGAAGAGGCCGGCGACCGCAAGCACCGTGCGCAGCTCGACCCTGACCGGGTCGAGCTTGGTCAGCGGCTCGTCAAAATACATCGTCTTGACGATGGTGAGATAGTAGTAGGCGCCCACCACGCTGGTCAGCACGCCGATCACGGACAGCGTGAACAGGTTCGCCTTGATGGCCGCGACGAAGACGTACCACTTTGCGAAGAAGCCGGCGAGCGGCGGGACGCCGGCCAGCGAGAACAGCAGCATCGCGAAGAAGAAGGCGATCAGCGGATTGGTGCGCGACAAACCGGCGAAATCGCTGATGTTCTCGACGTTCTTGCCGTCGCGCTTCATGGCGAGGATGATGGCGAAGGAGCCGAGCGTCATCGCCACATAGATCGCGATGTAGACCAGCACGCCCTGCGCGCCCTCGGTGGTGCCGGCGGCAAGGCCGACCAGCGCAAAGCCCATATGACCGATCGAGGAATAGGCCATCAGGCGCTTGATGTTGGTCTGCCCGATCGCCGCAAAGGAGCCGAGCGCCATCGAGGCGATCGCCACAAAGACGATGATCTGCTGCCACTGGCCGAGAATGCCGGGGAACGCGGTCAGCGTCGCACGGGTGAAGACCGCGAGCGCCGCGACCTTGGGCGCGGAGGCGAAGAACGCGGTCACGGGCGTCGGCGCGCCCTCGTAGACGTCCGGCGTCCACATATGGAACGGCACCGCCGAAACCTTGAAGCAGAGGCCGGCGAGCAGGAAGACGAGGCCGAACACCAGGCCGACATTAGCGGTCTTGGCGACCGCCGCGATGCCAGCGAAGCTGACGGTGCCCGTAAAGCCATAGATCAGCGAGGCACCGTAGAGCAGCATGCCGGACGACAGCGCACCAAGCACGAAATATTTCAGGCCGGCCTCGTTGGACTTGACGTTGTCACGATGGCTGGTCGCCACGACGTAGAGCGAGAGCGACATCAGCTCCAGTCCGAGATACAGCGAGATCAAGTCGCCGGCCGAGATCAGCACCATCATGCCGAGCGTCGAGAGCAGCACCAGGATCGAGTACTCGAAAATGCGGCGCGAGGCGTCCGACAGGAACTCCGCGGAGAGGATCAGAGTCACGGCCGAGCCGATCAGCGCCAGGATTTTCAGGAAGCGCGCAAAATCGTCGACAATGAAGCTGCCGCCGAAGGTCACGAGCTTGCCAGCCGGCAACGCCAGCTCCAGCACGCCGGTGAGGACCAGCAGCAGCACCGCGAGCGTGGTCACCGCCTTGGTCGTCTCCTGCCCGCGATAGGCACCCAGCATCAAGAGCGCCATGCTGCCGATCGCGAGCACGAGCTCGGGCAGCACCGGCCCCAGTTGATATCCTGCAGTCTCAAAGCTCATGGCGATATCCTCACCCTGCCGCTGTCATTGCAGCAGTGCGGCAGCTTTTACAGCCGAGACCGCGGTGTTGTAGTTGTTGACGAGTTGCTGGACCGAGGCGGCCGACATGTCGAGCACTGGCTTCGGATAGACGCCGAACAGAATGGTCAGCGCGATCAGCGGGAACAGGGTCAGGCACTCCCGGAAGGTGAGGTCCTTGATGCTCGCCAGCGACGGCTTGACCAGCGTCCCGAACACGACCTTGCGGTAGAGCCACAGCGCGTAGCCGGCAGACAGGATCACGCCGAACGTCGCAGCGAACGCAGTCGGGATCGAGACCTTGAAGGTGCCGAGCAGCGTCATGAATTCACCGACGAAGCCGCTCGTGCCGGGCAGACCGACATTGGCCATAGTGAAAACCATGAACGTCAGCGCGTAGAGCGGCATCCGGTTCACGAGGCCGCCATAGGCCGCGATCTCGCGGGTATGCATGCGGTCGTAAACGATGCCGACGCAGAGGAACAGCGCGCCGGAGACGATGCCGTGCGAGATCATCTGGAACACGCCGCCGGCCACGCCCTGCATGGTGCCGGCGAAAATGCCCATGGTGACGAAGCCCATATGCGCGACTGAGGAGTACGCGATCAGCTTCTTCATGTCCTCCTGCATCAAGGCCACCAGCGAAGTGTAGATGATGGCGATGGTCGAGAGCGTGAAGATCAGCGGCGCGAAGTCATGCGAGGCCAGCGGGAACATCGGCAGCGAGAACCGCAGGAAGCCATAGCCGCCCATCTTCAGCAGGATTGCGGCCAGGATGACCGAGCCCGCCGTCGGCGCCTCGACATGCGCGTCGGGCAGCCAGGTGTGCACCGGCCACATCGGCATCTTCACCGCGAACGAGGCGAAGAACGCCAGCCAGGCCCAGGTCTGCAACGACCGCGGCACGGCGGTGTGCATCAGGGTCGGGATGTCGGTGGTGCCGCCGTTCCAGTAGAGCGCCATGATGGCGAGCAGCATCAGCACCGAGCCGAGCAGCGTGTAGAGGAAGAACTTGAACGACGCATAGACCCGGCGCGGGCCACCCCAGACGCCGATGATCAGGAACATCGGGATCAGGCCGCCTTCGAAGTACAGATAGAACAGCACGAGGTCGAGCGCCGAGAAGGTGCCGACCATCAGCGTTTCCAGGATCAGGAACGCCATCATGTATTCGCGGACGCGGGTCTGGATCGATTTCCAGCTCGCGATGATGCAGAACGGCATCAAGGCGGTGGTCAGGATCACGAAGGGCAGCGAAATGCCGTCCACGCCCATGTGATAGGTGATGCCGGCCGCCAGCCAATTGGTCTTCTCGACGAACTGGAAGTCGGCGACCGTCGGATCGAAGCGCCAGACCAGGAGCAGCGACACCGCGAAGGTGATCAGCGTGGTCCAGAGCGCGATCCAGCGCGAATTACCCTTGGCCGCCTCATCGTCGCCGCGGCTGACATAGACGATCAGCGCGCCGACCAGCGGCAGGAAGGTGGTGACGGAAAGGATGGGCCAGGTTGTCATTTACTGGCCTCCGAAGCCGAACATGAACCAGGTGATCAGGCCGGCGACACCGATCAGCATGGCAAATGCGTAGTGATAGAGATAGCCGGTCTGGATCTTCACGACGTTGCGGGTGACGTCCAGAACGCGCGCCGAGACGCCATCCGGGCCGAACCCGTCGATGATGAAGCCGTCGCCCTTCTTCCAGAGCTGGTAGCCGATCCACTTCGCCGGACGGACGAAGATGACCTCGTAGAGCTCGTCGAAATACCACTTGTTGAGCAGGAACTGGTACAGCCCCGGCTGGGTGGTCGCGAGTTCGACCGGCAGATACGGCCGGCGGATGTAGAACAGGTACGAGATCAGGAAGCCCACCACCATCATCACCGTCGGCAGGAAGGCGATGGCCGGCGAGATGTGGTGCATCTCCTCGATGATGTGCGGGTTCATCTTCACGGACTCGCGGAAGAACTCCTCGATGCCGTGACCGGCGAACAGTTCCTTGAACGGGAAGCCGGCGACGATGGAGCCGACTGCCAGCACGCCGATCGGGATCAGCATCCAGATCGGGCTCTCATGCGCCGCCTCGTAGTGATGCTCATCGTGCGGCTCGCCGTGGAAGGTCTTGAAGATCAGGCGCCAGGAGTAGAACGAGGTCAGGCACGCCGCGATCACGGTCATCAGGAAGCCGTAGAACGCCAGCGGATTGTGCGAGGCGTAGGCGGACTCGATGATCGCGTCCTTGGAGAAGTAGCCGGCCGTCAGCGGGAAGCCGGTCAAGGCCAGCGTGCCGACCACCATCACCGCATAGGTGTAGGGGATCTTCTTCCAGAGACCGCCCATATTGCGGATGTCCTGCTCGTGATGCATCGCGTAGATCACCGAGCCGGAGCCCAAGAACAGCAGCGCCTTGAAGAAGGCATGCGTGAACAGGTGGAACATGCCGACCGAATAGGCCCCCGCCCCCATCGCCACAAACATGTAGCCGAGCTGCGAACAGGTCGAGTAAGCGACGATGCGCTTGATGTCGTTCTGAACGAGGCCGACGGTCGCCGCGAAGAACGCCGTGGTCGCACCGAAGAACATCACGACGGCCTGCGCGTTCGGCGCGAGCTCGAACAGCGGCGACAGGCGCGCCACCATGAAGACACCAGCGGTGACCATGGTCGCGGCGTGGATCAGCGCCGAAACCGGGGTCGGGCCTTCCATGGCGTCCGGCAACCAGGTGTGCAGCAGGAACTGCGCCGACTTGCCCATCGCGCCCATGAACAGCAAGAGACAGGTCAGCGTCAGCGCATCCGCCTGCCAGCCGAGGAAGTTGATGGTCTTGCCGGTGAGGCTGGGGGCGGCATGGAAGATGGTCTCGAAATCGGTCGAGCCCACCAGCGCGAAGATCGCGAAGATGCCGAGTGCGAAGCCGAAATCGCCGACGCGGTTGACGATGAAGGCCTTGATCGCGGCCGCGTTCGCCGACGGCTTTTGATACCAGAAGCCGATCAGCAGATAGCTTGCGAGACCAACGCCTTCCCAGCCGAAGAAGAGCTGCACGAGGTTATCAGCGGTCACCAGCATCAGCATCGCGAAGGTGAACAGGCTGAGATAGCCGAAGAAGCGCGGCCGATACGGATCCTCGTCCATGTAGCCGATGGAGTACATGTGCACGAGCGAGGACACGGTCGTGACCACGACAAGCATCACGGCCGTCAGGGTGTCCACCCGCAACGCCCAGTAGACTTGGAGGTCGCCGGACAGAATCCAGGGCAGCAGCGGAATCCGCGCATCATGATGCATGAAGCCGACATCGACCAGCGTGAACCAGGACAGCGCCGCCGACACGAACAGCAGCCCCGTCGTGATCAATTCGGCCAGGCGCGAGCCGGCAGCCGCCGGCTCGGCCGGACCATGACCGTGATCGTCATGCGCATGGTCATCATGAGCCGCCGCGTGGGCGTCGCCGTGACCATGGGCATCGTCATGCCCGTGTCCGTGATGCTCGACCGTGTCGCCGCTGGGGTTACGGGCATGCGCGCCGAAAATGGCGATCAGGCCGGCCAGAATGGCGCCCAGCAGAGGCAGAAAGACAATTGCCTGAACCATGACTGAGCTCAGCCCTTCATCAGATTGACGTCCTCAACCGCGATCGAGCCGCGGTTGCGGAAATAGACCACCAGGATGGCGAGACCGATCGCGGCTTCGGCGGCTGCAACCGTGAGGACCAGCAACGCGAAAACCTGGCCGACGATGTCGCCGAGGAAGGTCGAGAACGCCACCAGGTTGATGTTGACCGAGAGCAGGATCAGCTCGATCGACATCAGGATGACGATGATGTTCTTGCGGTTGAGGAAGATGCCGAGGATCCCGAGCGTGAACAGGATCGCGCCGACCGCCAGATAATGTCCGAGCCCGATCGTCATTTCACCCACTCCGCCGCGTCAGTATCCGAGAGCCCCTGCCCCGACGCCACCTTGCGCAGCGCCATCGCCATCTCGGGCGTGCGCGCATTCTGCACGTTGATGTCCTGCCGCTTGACGGAAGCCTTGTGCCGCAGCGTCAGCACGATGGCGCCGATCATCGCGACCAGGAGCACCATGCCGGCGAGCTGGAAGTAATGGATATACTTCGTATAGAGCACCAGGCCGAGCGCCTCGGTATTGGAGACGTTGGCCGGGATCGCCGCCGTGATCGTCTTGGCGACACCGGGGTTGATGACCCAGAAGCCGACGGTCAGCAGCAGCTCGAACAGAAAGATGCCGCCGATCACCAGACCAACCGGCAGATATTCGATGAAGCCTTCGCGCAGCTCGACGAAATCGACATCGAGCATCATGATGACGAACAGGAACAGCACCGCGACCGCTCCGACATAGACGACGATCAGGATCATCGCCAGGAACTCGGCGCCGAGCAGCACGAACAGGCCCGAGGCGTTGACGAAGGCCAGGATCAGATACAGCACGGAGTGCACGGGATTGCGCGAGACAATCACCATCACCGCCGAGGCGACGCAGATGCCGGCGAACAGATAGAAGAACAGCGCGGGAAGGATCATCTGGAATTCCCCGTCATTCCGGGGCGCGGGCAAAGCCCGCGAACCCGGAATCTGGAGGTTGTGGCGCGAGATTCCGGGTTCGCGCTTCGCGCGCCCCGGAATGACGTGGTGGTGGCGGGAAGGATCATGCCCTCACCTCACCGGTACGGCGCGTCGAGCTCGATCGCCTTGGCGATCTCGCGTTCCCAGCGGTCGCCGTTGGCGAGCAGCTTGGCCTTGTCATAGTAGAGCTCCTCGCGGGTCTCGGCCGCAAATTCGAAGTTCGGGCCCTCGACGATGGCGTCGACCGGGCAGGCCTCCTGGCAGAGGCCGCAATAGATGCACTTCACCATGTCGATGTCGTAGCGCACGGTGCGGCGGGTGCCGTCGTTGCGGCGCGGACCGGCCTCGATGGTGATGGCCTGCGCGGGGCAGACCGCCTCGCACAGCTTGCAGGCAATGCAGCGCTCTTCGCCGTTCGGATAGCGGCGCAGCGCATGCTCGCCACGGAAGCGCGGCGAGATCGGGCCCTTCTCGAAGGGATAGTTGAGCGTCGGCTTCGGCTGGAAGAAGTAGCGCATGGCGAGGAAGAACGCCGATACGAATTCCGACAGCAGCAGCGAGCGCGCAGTGGCGTTGATGTTGATACCCATGGCAAGCCTCACTTCGGCGCGATGCCGGCGAAATGCAGCACGCCGGCTACCACGATCACCATCGCGAGCGAAATCGGCAGGAACACTTTCCAGCCGAGCCGCATCAGTTGATCGTAGCGGTAGCGCGGCACGATCGCCTTCGCCATCGCGAACAGGAAGAACATGAAGAACAGCTTGAGCGAGAACCAGATGATCCCCGGCACCCAGGTGAAGGGCGGCAGGTTCACCGGCGGCAGCCAGCCGCCTAAGAACAGGATCGTTGCCATCGCGCACATCGTGCAGATCGCGACATACTCGCCGAGCATGAACAGGAGATACGGCGTCGAGCCGTATTCGACCATGAAGCCGGCGACCAGCTCGGACTCGGCCTCGACGAGGTCGAAGGGCGGACGGTTGGTTTCCGCGAGCGCCGAGACGTAGAACACCACGAACATCGGGAACAGCGGCCAGACGTACCAGTTCAAGATGGTGAGCTGCGGCAGGCCGATCAGGCTGGCAAGCCCGCGCGTGTTCTGCGCTTCGACCACCGCGGACAGGTTCAGCGTGCCGGCGCAGAGCAGCACCGTGATGATGACGAAGCCGATCGAGACCTCGTAGGACACCATCTGCGCGGCCGAGCGAAGCGCGGCCAAGAACGGATATTTCGAGTTCGACGACCAGCCGGCCATGATGATGCCGTAGATCGACAGCGACGAGATCGCGAAGATGTAGAGGATGCCGACATTGATGTCGGAGATCACCCAGCCGAGATTGGTCGGGATCACCGCCCAGGCCGCAAGGGCCAGCACGCACGACACCAGTGGCGCGAGCAGGAACACGCCCTTGTTGGCACCGGCCGGAATGATCGGCTCCTTCAGCACGAACTTCAGGAGGTCGGCGAAGGACTGGAACAGGCCCCAGGGACCGACGACGTTCGGGCCGCGCCGGATCTGCACCGCGGCCCAGATCTTGCGGTCGGCGAGCAGGATGTAGGCGATCGCGACCAGGAGCACGACGAGCAGCAGGACGCTCTCCGCGACCATGATGATCAGCGGCCAGAGGAACCCGGTCCAGAATGCGCTTTCGAAGAATGCCATCAGATCACGCTCACTCCGCTGCGGTCAGCATCTGCCCGGAGGCAAGCCGCGAACATTCCGCCATCACGGCGGACGCACGCGCGATTGGGTTGGTCAGGTAAAAGTCCTCGATCAGCGGCTTGAACGGCGCCTTTTCCGGCGTGCCGCCCTTGCCTGCGAGCGCATTGACCTGGTCGGCGGAGCCGGCCTCGATCTGATCGAGACGGATCAGGTGCGGCACCGCCTTGAAGACCGCCTGGCGCAGCGCGGCCAGCGAGTCGTAGGGCAGCTTCTTAGCCAGCGCTTCCGACAGCGCGCGGATGATCGCCCAGTCCTCACGGGCCTCGCCCGGCGGGAACGCCGCGCGGCCGGTCATCTGCACCCGCCCTTCCGTGTTGACGTAAATTGCCGACTTCTCGGTGTAGGCGGCTGCCGGCAGGATGACGTCGGCGCGATGCGCGCCGCGGTCGCCATGGGTGCCGATATAGACCACGAAGGTGCCGTCCGGCGCCTTGATCTCGTCGGCGCCGAGCAGGAACAGCAGATCCAGCGTCCCGAACGTCGTCATCTGCGCCGCATTCAGCCCACCGCTTCCCGCGGCAAAGCCGATGTCGAGCGCGCCGACGCGCGAAGCCGTATCCTGAAGCACGCCAAAGCCGTTCCAGCCGTCCTTCACCGCACCGACATCGAGCGCCAGCTTGGCGGCGGCAGCAAGAATGGCCGCACCGTCATGGCGCGAGGTCGCGCCCGCACCCACCAGCACGATCGGATGCTTGGCGTTCTTCAACACGTCCATGAAGGAGTGCTTGCCGGCCGCGAGTTCGCCGAGCGTCTCGGTGCCCGCGCCGATGTGATCGTAATCGTAGGTCAGGTCGGCCTTGGCGCCGATCACGCCGACCTTAAAGCCGCCCGCACGCCAGCGCTTGCGGATGCGCGCGTTGAACACGGCGGCTTCCTTGCGCGGATTGGCGCCGATGATCAGCAATGCATCGGCCTGCTCGAGGCCGACGATGGTCGGGTTGAAGATGTAGGAGGCGCGGCCGAGTTTTGCATCGAAGGCGTCGCCGCCCTGCACGGCCATATTGGTCGAACCGTACTTGGCGAGCAGATCCTTGAGCGCGAACATCTCCTCGACACCGGCGAGATCGCCGGCAATGGCGCCGATCCGCTTGCCGTCCGAGCGACCGGCCTTCGAGGCGATCGCCGCGAAGGCTTCGGTCCAGCTCGCCGGGCGCAGCTTGCCGGCCTCACGGATATAGGGCCGGTCGAGCCGCTGCGTGCGCAGGCCGTCGACGACGTGGCGGGTCTTGTCCGAAATCCACTCCTCGTTCACGGCCTCGTTGATGCGCGGCAGGATGCGCATCACCTCGCGGCCACGCGTGTCGACGCGGATCGCCGAGCCGAGACCGTCCATGACGTCGATCGACTGGGTCTTGCCGAGCTCCCAGGGACGCGCGGCGAAAGCATAAGGCTTCGAGGTCAACGCACCCACCGGGCAGATGTCGACGAGGTTGCCCTGCAATTCGGAGGTCAGCGCGTGCTGGAGATAGGTCGTGATCTCCATGTCCTCGCCGCGGCCCGTCGCGCCCATCTCCGGAGCGCCGGCAACTTCCGCCGAGAAGCGGACGCAGCGCGTGCACTGGATGCAGCGGTTCATCGAGGTCTTGACCAGCGCGCCGAGATACTTGTCTTCGACGGCGCGCTTGTTCTCGGCGAAGCGCGAGGTGTCGACGCCGTAGCCCATCGCCTGGTCCTGCAGGTCGCACTCGCCGCCCTGATCACAGATCGGGCAGTCCAGCGGATGGTTGATGAGCAAAAACTCCATCACGCCTTCGCGCGCCTTCTTCACCATCGGCGAACGCGTGGAGATCTCCGGCGGCTCGCCCTTGGGGCCCGGACGGCAGTCACGCACGCCCCAGGCGCAGCTTGCGACAGGCTTCGGCCCGCCCTTCACCTCGACCAGGCACATCCGGCAATTGCCGGCGATCGACAGCCGCTCGTGGTAGCAGAAGCGCGGAATCTCGGCGCCGGCCGCCTCGCACGCCTGCAGCAGCGTGTACTCCGGCGGGACATCGATCTCTTTGCCGTCGATGATAAGCTTCGTCATTATCCCTACTCCGCCGCCACCATGTGAGCGGGATCGAGGACCCCGGCGTCATCGATGTCAGCCTTGCGCGAATACTGGTCGATGCGCGCTTCGATCTCGTGACGGAAATGCGCGATCAGGCCCTGGATCGGCCAGGCGGCAGCGTCGCCGAGCGCGCAGATGGTGTGGCCTTCGACCTGCTTCGTCACTTCCAGCAGCATGTCGATTTCGCGCTTGTGCGCACGGCCCTCGGCCATGCGGGTGAGCACGCGCCACATCCAGCCGGTGCCCTCGCGGCACGGCGTGCACTGGCCGCAGCTCTCATGCTTGTAGAAATAGGAGATGCGGGCGATGGCGCGGATCAGGTCGGTCGACTTGTCCATCACGATCACGGCCGCGGTGCCGAGGCCCGAGCGGAGCTTGCTCAAGGAGTCGAAGTCCATCGGCGTGTCGATGATCTGCTCGGCCGGCACCATGCGCACCGACGAGCCGCCGGGGATCACGGCCTTGAGGTTGTCCCAGCCGCCGCGGATGCCGCCGCAATGCTTCTCGATCAACTCACGGAACGGAATGCCCATGGCCTCTTCGACGTTGCAGGGACGTTCGACATGGCCGGAGATGCAGAACAGCTTTGTGCCGACATTGTTCGGACGGCCGATGCCGGCGAACCACGCCGCTCCGCGCCGCAAAATGTCGGGCGCCACCGCGATCGACTCGACATTGTTGACGGTGGTCGGGCAGCCGAACAGGCCGACGTTCGCAGGGAACGGCGGCTTCAGCCGCGGCTGGCCCTTCTTGCCTTCGAGGCTTTCGAGCAGCGCCGTCTCCTCGCCGCAGATATAGGCGCCGGCACCGTGCGCGACATAAATGTCGAACGGCCACCCGGTGACGTTGTCCTTGCCGACCAGCTTGGCCTCATAGGCCTGGTCGATCGCGGCCTGCAGGCGCTCGCGCTCGCGGATGAACTCGCCGCGGACATAGATGTAGCAGGCATGCGCATTCATCGCGAAGCTCGCGATCAGGCAGCCCTCGACCAGAAGATGCGGATCATGCCGCATGATCTCGCGATCCTTGCAGGTGCCGGGCTCGGACTCGTCGGCGTTGACGACGAGATAGCTCGGCCGGCCGTCGGTCGATTCCTTCGGCATGAACGACCATTTCAGGCCGGTCGGGAAGCCCGCCCCTCCGCGGCCGCGCAGGCCGGAGGCCTTCATCTCGTTGATGATCCAGTCGCGGCCCTTGTCGATGATGGCCTTGGTGCCATCCCAGGCGCCGCGGCGCCGCGCGCCCTCCAGGCCCCAATCATGGAGGCCGTAGAGGTTCTTGAAGATGCGGTCCTTGTCCTCGAGCATTTCAGTGCTTTCCGATCAACGATTGGCCTGCATGTAGGCAAGCCCGGCGGCGCAGCCGGCGAAGGTCAGCGCCCAGAGCAGACTGGATTCCAGCGACGCACTCAGCGTGTAGCGCTGGAGCAGGAAGATGAACGTGGCGGCCACCACGGCATGCGTGGCGATGAGGCCCCATTTCTTCATGGCGCCGATCCCCTCCATCCCCCGTGTTGATGCCAAAGGCCCGCGCATCAGGTGGTCTCCTTCAGCGTGGTCGGTCCGGTGATCGGCGCCGAGAACTGGCGGCCGTTCTGCGGACCGGGCTTTGGCGGGTTGCCGGCCGCGAAGCCGTCGAGCACCTTGCCGAAGCTTTCCTTGGTCAGGTCCTCATAGGTGTCCTTGCCGATCAGCACCATCGGCGCGTTCACGCAGGCGCCCAGGCATTCCACCTCTTCCCAGCTAAAATTGCCGTCCTTGGAGAGATGGAAGGGCTCGTGATGGATGCGATGCTCGCAGACGTGGATCAGCTCCTCGGCGCCGCGCAGCCGGCATGGCGTGGTGCCGCAGACCTGGACGTGGGCCTTCTTGCCGACGGGGGCAAGCTGGAACATCGTGTAGAAGGTCGCGACCTCGAGCACGCGGATGTAGGGCATGTCGAGCATGTCAGCGATGACGCGAATCGCGGCTTCCGAGACCCAGCCCTCGTTCTGCTCCTGCGCGCGCCAGAGGATCGCGATCACGGCCGAGGCCTGACGTCCCGCCGGATACTTTGCGATCTGCTGTTTTGCGAAGGCAAGATTCTCCTCCGTGAACGCAAAGCTCGCGGGCTGGACTTCCTTCGGTGCTAATCGGCGGACGGACATCGCTTCGTTCTCTCACTGCATGCGGCGCGCGGCTTTCGCATTCAGGGCATCGATCCTGCTCTGCCAGAATGCGCTCGCGGTACCGAAAACGTTGTAGCCGACGTGGGTGGAGACCTTGATGCGATCGAGGATCGACAGCTCGGTCACCGTCTCCAGCCGATTGCTGAGCGGATCGTACACGATCAGCTTCAGCGGGGTTTGTTCGAGGATGTAGCGCGACACCGCATGCGTGCGGTCGCTGCCGTGCTCTTCGCACATGATGACGCTGTCGCCCTCAAGCAGCCGCTTGCCGCCCTTGATGGCCTCGATCTCGACGCCTTCGACGTCGAGCTTGATCAAATATTTGCCGGTGCCTGCGACCTTGCCGTCATCGATGAGGTTATCGAGCGCGATCACGGGCACTTCTTCGCCGCCGGCCGACGGGTCGCCCGCGATGCTGAAGGCCTCGTGCTTGGTGCCCGACAGCCGCGCCGTGCCGCGCGAAGCGCCGATCGCGCATTTCATGCTCTCGAAGCGATTGCCGTTGATTTTGGCGTTGTTCGCAAGCTTTGGATAATTCAGTCCCGACGGCTCGATCGCGATCGCCCTGTGCGCGCCAAAGGGTTTGCTGGAGACCAGCACCGACCAGTAGCCGTAATTGGCGCCGCAATCGATCAGCGTGTAGTCGACGTCGGCGGAATCGGCGAACAGTAGCTCCAGCTCGTCTTCGTAGTTGTAGGAGCGGTTGAGCAGCTTGCTCCAGTAGCCGTCACCATAGGGGAATTCGAACACGGCGTCCGGATTGAGCTTGATCGCGATGTTGCGCTCGGGAAGCGTTTTCCGCAGTAGGTTCGCGCAGGCGATGTAGCCCATATGCGAGAAGTGCGACGAGATCTTCGATCCCGTCACCAGCGCCAAGGCAGCCGTCCGTTCCCACAGGTTGGCTCCTTCCAGAGCCCCCGAGGCACGGTCAAACTGGATTGGCGCCTGCGCCATCACCGATCGACCTCTCCGAACACGATGTCGAGCGAACCAAGAATGGCCGAGACGTCGGCGAGCAGATGGCCCCTGCAGATGTGGTCCATCGCCTGGAGATGGGCAAAGCCCGGCGCGCGGATCTTGCACTTGTAGGGCTTGTTGGTGCCGTCAGCGACGAGATAGACGCCGAACTCGCCCTTCGGCGCCTCGACCGCGGCATAGACCTCGCCGGCCGGCACACGGACGCCTTCGGTGTAGAGCTTGAAGTGATGGATCAGCGCTTCCATCGACCGCTTCATCTCGCCGCGGCGCGGCGGCGCGATCTTGTTGTCGTCAACGACGATGGGTCCCTTCCCGTCAGCTGCGTTCAGCTTCTGGATGCACTGCTTCATGATGCGTACCGACTGGCGCATCTCTTCCATGCGGATCAGGTAGCGGTCGTAGCAGTCGCCGTTCTTGCCGATCGGAATGTCGAACTCCATCTCGGCGTAGCATTCATAGGGCTGCGACTTGCGCAGGTCCCAGGCCGCGCCCGAGCCGCGCACCATCACGCCGGAGAACCCCCACTCCCAGGCTTCCTTCAACGGCACCACGCCGATATCGACGTTACGCTGCTTGAAGATGCGGTTCGCGGTCAGCAGCCGGTCGAGGTCGTCGACGACCTTGAGGAACGGATCGCACCAGGTTTCGATGTCGTCGATCAGCTTCTGCGGCAGGTCCTGGTGCACGCCGCCGATGCGGAAATAGGCTGCGTGCATGCGGCTGCCCGAGGCACGCTCGTAGAACACCATCAGCTTTTCGCGCTCTTCAAAGCCCCACAGCGGCGGGGTCAGCGCGCCGACGTCCATCGCCTGCGTGGTGACGTTGAGAAGGTGCGACAGGATGCGGCCGATCTCGCAATAGAGCACGCGGATCAACTGGCCGCGCCGCGGCACCTCGATGCCGAGCAGCTTTTCGGCCGCGAGGCAGAAGGCGTGCTCCTGGTTCATCGGCGCGACGTAGTCGAGCCGGTCGAAATAGGGAATCGCCTGCAGATAGGTCTTCTGCTCGATCAGTTTTTCGGTGCCGCGGTGAAGCAGGCCGATATGGGGATCGACACGCGCGACCACCTCGCCGTCCAGCTCCAGCACCAGGCGCAGCACGCCGTGCGCCGCCGGATGCTGCGGCCCGAAATTGATCGTAAAGTTGCGGAGATTCTCGGGTTGCTCGTTCATGATCAGACCTTCGGCCCCGCTTTTTCATCGCCCGGGAGCACCGGATAGTCGGCCCCCTCCCAAGGAGACAAAAAGTCGAACTTGCGGAATTCCTGGTTGAGCCGGACGGGCTCGTACACCACCCGCTTCTCCTGGTCGTCGTAGCGCACCTCGACGAAACCGGTGGTCGGAAAGTCCTTGCGCAGCGGATGCCCCTCAAAGCCGTAATCGGTGAGGATGCGGCGCATGTCGGGATGGCCGACGAAGATCACGCCATAGAGGTCGTAGGTCTCGCGCTCGAACCAGTCCGCGCCCGGAAACACCTCGATCAGCGACGGCACCTGCGTGGTCTCGTCGGCCTGAGCCTTCAGCCGGATCCGCGTGTTCAGGGTCGGCGACATCAGATGATAGATGACGTCGAAGCGCTTCTCGCGCGACGGGTAGTCCACCGCGGTCACGTCGGTGAAGTTGACGAAGCGGCAGTTCGGATCGTCGCGCAGGTATTTTACCACCTCGACGACCTTACCGGCCTCAATGTCGACCGTGAGCTGGTTGAATGCCACAGTGTGACCGGTCGCCGCGCCCGGAAGCGCGCTCACGATCGTCTGCCCCAAGGCGTCGAGCTTGCCGTCGTCCATGACGTAAAACCTTAGCGTTCGATGGTGCCGGTGCGCCGGATCTTCTTCTGCAGCAGCAGCACGCCGTAGAGCAGCGCTTCCGCCGTGGGCGGGCAGCCCGGCACGTAAATGTCGATCGGCACGATGCGGTCGCAGCCGCGCACGACCGAGTAGGAATAGTGGTAGTAGCCGCCGCCATTGGCACAGGAGCCCATCGAGATGACGTAGCGCGGCTCAGGCATCTGGTCGTAGACCTTGCGCAAAGCCGGCGCCATCTTGTTGGTCAGGGTACCCGCGACGATCATCACGTCGGACTGCCGGGGCGAGGCGCGCGGGGCGAAGCCGAAGCGCTCGACGTCGTAGCGCGGCATCGAGACCTGCATCATCTCGACCGCACAGCAGGCGAGACCGAAGGTCATCCACATCAGCGAGCCGGTACGCGCCCAGGTGATGAGGTCGTCGGCCGCGGCGACGAAGAAGCCCTTGTCGGAGAGCTCGGAATTGACCTCGAGGAAGAACGGGTCATTGGCGCCGACGGGCTTGCCGGTCGCGGGGTCGAGGATGCCTTTCGGGGCCGGTGTCACCAGCGGACCGGTGGACTGCGTGGCAGGGTTCAATCCCATTCGAGCGCGCCTTTCTTCCATTCATAGGCAAACCCCACCGTCAGCACGGCGAGGAACACCACCATGGACCAGAAGCCGGTCGCACCGAGCTTGCCGAACGCCACCGCCCAGGGGAACAGGAACGCCACTTCGAGGTCGAAGATGATGAAGAGGATGGCGACGAGGTAGAAGCGGACGTCGAACTTCATCCGGGCGTCGTCGAAGGCGTTGAAACCGCACTCATACGCCGACAGTTTTTCCGGGTCCGGCTGCTGGAACGCCACGATGAACGGGGCGATCAGCAGCACCAGGCCGATCAGGCCTGCGACCCCTATGAAGACGACAAGTGGCAGATAGTTCTCAAGAATGCCGCTCATTGGCGAGCCCTTTTTCCCGCAGCCTCGGGAGCCACGGATTCGTCCGATTTGGAATTATTCTGAGCCTTAGCGCAGTGCACCAAGGGGCGCAAGACACGCTGCTTTTAGGCCCTTTGCCGCCCCCAGAACAGTGGAAACCCGGCTAGCCAAACCGGGAATCGTCCCGCCGCTGGTATGGAGCAGATCGGCTACCCCAGCAAGGGTGAGCGCGGTCGGCCGCAAGACTGCCAAGTCACAATTCCAAGCCGGTGTGGCGACTTATCCACTGTGGGCTCGCCCGCCCCTTTTGACGGCGCTTTTCGAGCCGGCGGCGCAGCCAGACCCAGCAGACGATCGCCACGGGCGCGCCCACCGTCACCCAGGCAATATATTTGCCGATGTCAGCCCAGATCAGCGCGGCCAGCAGGCCGATCGTGGTCAGCACGCCCTGCAGAAGGGGAACGCCAAAGACACGGAGCCACGGGCGCGATCGATCGGGCGGGCCATGCATCAGGACGGAACCGCGGCGCGTGCGCCATATGGGCCCGCCGGCGCGCGTTTGCGGCGCCCCGCCACCCAGAGATAGAGCCCGCTGCCGATCACAATCATGGTCAGCACGTCGAGCGCCGCCCAGATGATCTTGAGGGGCATGCCGCCATAATCGCCAAAATGCAGCGGCTGCGAGATCAACAGCGCCTGCAGGTAGACTGGCAAGGCGCGGCTGTCGGCAACCTCTCCCGTCTCGCCGTCCAGCAACACCGGCTTCAACAGCCGCGCGGTCAGCGGCGTGTCGCCGCGCATGAACACCGCAAAATGGTGCGACGACGTAAAGGGTGTTCCCGGGAAGGCAATGAAGGCCATGTCCATGCCGGGCGCGGTCTCCTTCGCGCGGTCGACGATGACGTCGAGGGAGGCAAGGTGCGTCGGCGGCGGCTTGCCGGCAAAGGGCGCGACCATGACGGCGAGTTCGTTCGCCTTCCACTGGTTGAGCATCAGCTCGGCCCAGGTGTTGACCACACCGGTCAGTCCGACCACCAGCGCCCAGGCGATCGTGACGACGCCGATCAGATTGTGCCAGTCGAGCCAGCCGACGCGGCGCGAGGCGCTGTCGCGGATGGTTGCAAAGCGCAGGCGGCGGGTGAACGGCCAGTACAGCACCACGCCCGAGACGATCGCGAGCGCAAACAGCAGTCCCATGCCGCCGAGGAACAGTTTTCCTGGCTGGCCAGCAAACATGTCCACATGCAGCTTGAGCACGATCAGCATGGGCCCGACGCCGACCGGCCCGAGCACCTTGGTCGTGACGGCGTCAAAAGCCCGCACCGTCGCCTTGTCGGGCTCGCCGTTCGGCGCGCTGTTCGTGAAGGCGAAGACGATGCCCGGCTCGTCCTTGTCCCAGGAGATATATTGCAGCACCCGGCCCGGATCGGCCGCGAGCGCGGAATTGGCGATCCGCTGCGTCGTCGCTTTTTCGCCCGCATGCACCTCGGGCTGGGGCGCATAGCCCAGGAGCTCGTCGATCTCATGGTGGAAGATCAACGGCAGCCCGGTCAGGCAGAGCAGAAACAGGAACAGGCTCGAGATCAGGCTGGTCCAGGTGTGGACCGCGGACCAGATCCTGACGGTGCGCGCCTTCACGAGGTCATCCCCTCGCCTCCCGTTACCACTTGTAGGCCACGCTCGCGGTGACCCGCCGGCGGTCGCCGTAGAAGCAGGCCGACGCCGACGAGCAGCTTCCGACGTAGATCTTGTCGGTGATGTTGGACACGTTGAGCGCCCAGCGCCAGTTCTGCCATTCGTAGTGCACGGCGGCGTCGCCGAGCAGGCGTGACGGCACCACCAGCGTGTTCATGTTGTCGGCGAAGGATGGCCCGGTGTAGCGGAGACCACCGCCGAAGCCCAACCCGGTCAGCGGGCCGGACTGGATGGTGTAGTCGGCCCAGCCCTTGGTGAGCTGGGTCGGCGTGTTGGTCGGCGCCTTGCCGATCAGAGCCTGGTTGAGGTCCTGGCTGACGAAGATGTCGTACCTCGTGTGCGACGCCATCACCTTCAGGCCCGGCATGACGTTCGCCACCGCTTCGAGCTCGAAGCCGCGTGAGGTCACCTCGCCGGTCTGCACCGACAGCAGCGCGTTGTTCGGGTCCGTCGTCAGCACGTTCTTGCGCTTGAGGTCGAACAGCGCGACGCCGAAATAGCCGTTGAAACCGAGCGGCTGGTACTTCAGGCCGACCTCCACCTGCTTGCCGGTCTCCGGCAGATAGAGCTGGTTCGGGGTCAGCGTGAAGTTGGTTCCGATGATCGGGTTGAAGCTCGTCGCATAGGAAACGTAAGGCGCGAACCCGAGATCGAAATTGTAGATCAAGCCGGCCCGGCCCGAGAATGCGCCGTCGTTGCGACCGAGGCTCGCGCCGATGTGGTTGTCGTTGTAGGTGTCGACCCAGTCGTTGCGGCCCGAGAGCACCAGCGTCAGGCGGTCGAGCTTGATCTGGTCCTGGGCGTAGACGCCGACCTGCTTCTGCGTCAGCGTCGCGTTCTGGTACGGCGCACCGCTGAACGGCGCGGTCGGCGTATAGACGGGATTGAGCAGGTTGATCGGGTTCGCACCGCCAAATCCCTGGTAGTCGTCGATCGTGTAGTGCTTGAGGTCGACGCCGAACAGCGTCGTGTGCTGCAGCGGACCGGTTGCAAAGCGGTACTCGAGCTGGTTGTCGAGATTGGCCTGGTTGGCGATACCGCTTGTGAAGAAGTTGCCGCGCGCGAGATTGGCGGCAGCCGCGGTCGTCGCGTAGCCGAGACCGAACAGCGTCGCATAGCTCACGTCGACATGGGCGAAGCGCGCGTTCTGGCGAAAGGTGACGCTGTCGGAGAGGTTGCGCTCGAACTGATAGCCGATCATCTCCTGCTCGCGCTTGAAGCTGTCGACACTGGGATCGCCGACGAAGCGGCTGGTCGGAATCTTGCCCCAGGGCGCATCAACGACCGTGCCGACGTAAGGCAGGAAGGCGATGCCGCGGGTGTCCTGCTTCGAGGCCGAGGCCAGCACCGTGAACGAGGTGTCCTCGTCGGGCTTCCAGGTGAAGGACGGCGCAATGAAGTAGTTGTTGTCAGGCGTGAAGTCGACCTGGGTGTTGCCGTTCTTCACCTGCCCGACCACGCGATAGAACAGCTTGCCTTGCTCCGTTGCAGTTGCAACCGGGCCGCCGACATCGAACTGGATATAGGCGTTGCCAAAGTTGTTGACGCCCGCCTCGATGTAGCGGATCGGCTCGGCCGGCGGCATCTTCGAGATCGCGTTGACGATGCCGCCCGGGCTCGATCCGCCGTAGAGTACCGCCGACGGTCCGCGCAGGATCTCCACGCGCTCCAGGTTGAACGGCTGCAGCTTCCAGCTTGCATAGGATGTGTAGAAGAGCTGGAGCCCGTCGAGGAACAGCCCGTTGTCGTCGGACTTGAAGCCGCGGATCAGGAACCAGTCGTTGCGGGTATCCGCCCCGAAAGTTTCGCCGTGGATACCCGGCGAATAGCGCACGATCTCGTCGAACTTGTTCGGCTTCTGGTCGCGGATCTGCTCGGCGCCGACCACGGAGACCGATTGCGGCGTCTGCATGATCGGCGTGTTGGTCTTGGTGCCCGAGGAACTGCGGGTTGCGACGTAACCCTGGATCGGCCCGCGCGGCGTCTCGACGAATCTCGTTTCGCGCGGCGGCTGCGGCTTCCGGCCGCTCGGCGTGAGAACCGGTCGCGCGACGCGGCGCGGCGCGGTGCTCGCGGCCGGTCGGCGCGTTTCGGGCGGCGCGACCGTCACCGGCGGCAAATTCTGCGCGCCACCCTGTGACGACGACTGAGCGAGAGAAACCTGCGGCAACAAAGCCAAAGCGGATGCGGTTGCCATCGCGGCCAACCGCAGCATTCCCAGACAGTTCAACGCGCCACCCCAACCTGCTTGTTCGTTCCGTCATGCCGTCAGTCCCGTGACGACATGCGTTGCGGTGGTGCTTATGCGAGTGCGCGTACGCGGCCTAATAGAAGACCTCTTAGAAGAACTCTTAGAGAGTCTCCAAGAAGGATTGAGAGTCTCCAAGAAGGGTTCAAAACTGCTGAACGATCAGCCGAGCTCTCTTTCGCGATCGAGCATGTCGGCGGCGGTCGTAGTCAGGCGATCGATCTGTTCCATCAACAACGCGAGCTCGTCGTTGCTGAGTTGCTCCAGCAGCAGCCGGTTGCGCTCCTGCGCGCCTGCGACGATCGCGTCATGCGCGGCGAGACCTGCCTTGGTCAGGGAAACCAGTACCTCGCGATTATCGTTGGGATTGACCGCCTTCGCGATCAGCTTGCGCGCCACGAGTTCCGCGAGCGCGCGGCTGATCTGCCCCTTGTCCTGGCCGACCGCTTCGGCGAGCCGCGCCACGCTCATCGGCGGACGGCGGCCGAGCGAAGCGACGAGACCGAATTCGACCGAGTTCAGTCCCACAAGCCGCTTGTAGCGCAGCATCGCGCCGCGCTTGAGCAGGTTCGCGAGCACCATCAGCCGCGACGACAGCATCACGGTGATCGGCGCCGGCGGCTGGCTCGCGTCGACTGCGGGCAGCTCCCGCCTCGCCTTGCTCGGTTTCTGGCTCATGCGTCACCTCTGCCAAGAAAGCTGCGGCCTGCCAAGTCCGGTGGGGTGCGGCGCAGCACTTCCAAATGCGACTAAGAAGCCTTCTTAAAATCGTTGACAATGTCATCGATCTACCCTTGACTTGGTCAACGGATGAAAACGACCGCGGCCATCAAGGCTGCGGCAGGAGGATACGGTCATGACCATCACCCAGCGGGATCGCGATCTCGGGACGGCCTACGCGATGAAGCCGACCACCACGCGCACCGAGCTGACCTCAGTCGCGCGCGGCACGCCCATGGGTGAGTTCCTGCGCCGCTACTGGCATCCGGTCGGTCTCGTCAGCGACGCCACGGACACGCCGAAGAAGGTGCGCGCACTCGGCGAGGATCTGATCCTGTTTCGCGACAAGCACGGTCGCGTCGGCCTTCTCCACGCCCGCTGCTGTCATCGCGGCACGACCCTCTACTACGGCAAGGTGGAGGAAGACGGCATCCGCTGCTGCTACCACGGCTGGAAGTTCGACACGGAAGGCCATTGCCTGGAGCAACCCTGCGAGCCCGATGGCGGACAATTCAAGGACAAGGTGCGCCAGCCCTGGTACCCGGTCGAAGAGCGCTACGGCTTGATCTTCGCCTATATGGGCCCGGCCGAGAAACGCCCGGTCCTGCCGGCTTATGAATGCCTGGAAAACATGGACGATGGCGAAATCGTCGAGGCCGACGACTCCTCGATCGGCGGCGGCGGGCCGGCCATCATCCCCTGCAACTGGCTCCAGCATTTCGAGAACGTGGTCGATCCGTTCCACGTGCCGGTGCTTCATGGCTCATTCAGCGGTCCGCAATTCACCACCATGATGGCCTCGATTCCCGAGGTGAGGTTCGAGAAATCGCCGCGCGGCATCCTTGTGCGCTCGGTGCGCAAGCAGGATGACGGCAAGGTGTTTTATCGCGTGAGCGAGGCCGCACTCCCCACCCTGCGCGTCGTACCCAATCCGCGCGTGGCGCAATTTGCCCGCGTCGAGTCGATCGGCTGGACGCTGCCGATCGACGACACCTCGTTCCGCATCTACGTCGCCGGCCGCGTCAAGAACACTGGCGACATCAGCCGCATGCGCTCGAAATTCAACGGAAAACTCTGGTGGGACATGAGCGAGGAAGAGCACCAGAAATTCCCCGGCGACTATGAGGCCCAGGTCGGCCAGGGCCCCGTAACTGTTCACTCCGAGGAGCATTTCGGCCAGAGCGACCGCGGCATCCTGATGATGCGGCGCATGCTGGGCGAGCAGTTGGAGGCCCTCGCCGCGGGTAAGGATCCGATCGGCGTCTCCTTTGAGCCCAACGCACCGCCAGTGGAATTTGAAGCGGGGAACTACATCCGCGAAGCCTGAACGACCAAAACCATAAAACATATTGGGGGGAAGTCATGGTCGACGTGACGTCACAGCTTTCCGTGCAGACGGATGCGGCCGCAAAGCGGTCGGCGCGGCGATACTATGTGCTCGGGCTGCTCACCATCGTTTATGCCCTGAACTTTCTCGATCGCACCATCTTCAACGTGCTGATCGAGCCCATCAAGAAGGAGTTCGCGCTCAGCGACACCATGATGGGCCTGCTCGCGGGTTTTGGCTTCGCGCTGTTCTACTCACTGCTCGGCATTCCTATCGCCCGCATCGCCGACCGGCTGAACCGGCGCAACATCGTCGCGATCGCGTTCGCCTTTTGGAGCGCGATGACGGCGCTGTGCGGCATGGCGACCAGCGTCACCTCGCTGGCGCTGGCGCGCATCGGCGTCGGCATCGGCGAATCCGCTGGCTCACCCGCCTCGCAGTCAATCGTCGCCGACCTCTTCAGCAAGAACGAGCGACCGCGCGCGCTCGGCATCTACGCCATCGGCACCTATCTCGGCGTCTTCCTCGGCTATTTCATCGGCGGCTACATCAACCAGCACTATGGCTGGCGGATGGCCTTCTACGTTGCGGGCCTCCCCGGGATCCTGCTCGCCCTCGTGCTGTGGCTGACGATATCAGAGCCGAAGCGCGGCGCGATGCAGGAGACGTTTACGCCCGAGCCGCTCGGGCCGACGCTGCGCTTCCTGGCCTCGCAGCAAAGCTTCATCATCGTGCTGATCGGCTTTTGTCTCACCACCTACACCAACTATTCGACCGCGGCCTGGATTCCGCCGTTCCTGGCGCGCGTGCATCATCTCTCCAGCGCCGAGATCGGCACCTATGCCGGCACCTTCAAGGGGCTGGCCGGCATGGCCGGGACATTGCTCGGCGGCTTCATGGTGGCGCATATCAGTCGCCGCGACGACCGCTGGAAGCTGTGGGCGCCCGCGATCACGTCGGGCCTCGCCGGTCCTGTGTTTGCGCTCTGCATGCTGACGCAGGATTTTGCGACCATGGTGGCGATGCTGGCGCTGACCTCGTTCCTGGTCGGCTGCCATCTCGGGCCGATCTTTGCGATCGCCCAGACGGTGGCAAAGCCCAGCATGCGGGCGCTCGCCTCCGCCCTCATCGCGCTCACCGCGACCTGCTTCGGCCAGGGCGTCGGTCCGCTCGTGGTCGGCATGATCAATGACGCGCTGAAGGGAACTTACGGGGTCGAGGCGGTGCGCTATTCCCTGCTGTCGGCCGCCGTCACGTCCACCCTCGGCGCACTGCTGTTCGTCTGGGCCGCCCGCACCATCCGGGACAATATTAATCGGGCAGCAGCCTGAACCGGGAATCGTCCCCGGCCGGGACGGCTTCCGGCAGCCGGGGGACGAAACCAGGGAATCCGCCAAATGAAACCATTTTGCGGAACCCGCGAAACCATCCGGAAACAGACCGACCCTAGAAGAAGAGCCAACAGACGGCGGCAAAGCCCGCCCGGAGGCTCAAATGAACCACTCCATTCACTCTGCTGATCGTGCGACGCACCTGAAGGTCGTGGTGGTGGCGCTGGTGGCCGGTATTTTGGTGGCGGGCTTCGGGATCGCGGCACGGACCAATGTCGACTACAGCCAGACTGCGCAGAGCACCCACGTCATCAAGGCCGGAAAGCCGGTTGTCGTGACCAGCTCGGCGACCTCGGAAATCCGCTGACAAGCCTCATTTCAGGGCTGACAGGTGGCCGCCTTCGGGCGGCTTTTTCGTTTTCCAGAGCAATGCTTGGCAAGCCCCCCGCGGCGAAGCGCAACGTCCTTGACTTCACCATGTCCCCCCTTTAAGTCCCCCCTCGTTCCGCGCGCGTACAGCGAGCCACGCGGGAGTAGCTCAGTTGGTTAGAGCGCCGGCCTGTCACGCCGGAGGTCGCGGGTTCGAGCCCCGTCTCTCGCGCCATTTTGGCAATCCCTTCATAGCCTTAGCCTAAAATCGAGCCACCCCACCGTTTTTGCGGGGGCATTGGCGCGTTCAATTGGGCCGCATAGGCAGCCCGGCCCCGAATCGTCTAGGCCTGCCCGATGCTTGGCCGGATTTCCGGAACTGTCCGCCGGATCCGCGGGATTGCCGGCATTCGCGCCACCAGGAGGCCCGACATGGCGAAAAAGGCAGCGGCTCCGGCCACCATTACCCTCAGGCACCTCGCCGCCGACATCGCGGAGGGCCAGGACCTCTCCAAGAAACAGGCCGAGGCCATCCTCACCGATACGATCGACCTGATTGCAAAACACCTGAAAAAGGGCGACCGCGTCCGGATCGTCGGCCTCGGCATCCTCCAGGTGCGCAAGCGCGCCGCCCGCATGGGCCGGATTCCCTCGACCGGCGAGCCGATCCACATCAAGGCCAGGAAGAAGGTCACCTTCCGTCCGGCCAAGGAACTCGCAGAAGCGATCTGACATTCGTGCGGGCCTCACTGAGAGCGTCATTCCGGCGGCCCCTGGAATGACGCTTTTCTGCTATATCGCAAGCTCACCTGATCCGGCGGTTTGAACTGAAATGTCCTCCCTCACCTTCTTGCATACCGTGACCGAACGCTTCCTGCGCTACGTCACCATCGACACCCAATCCGATCCCGAGTCTCCGACCTCGCCCTCGACCGAGAAGCAAAAGGATCTCGGCCGCGTGCTCGTCACCGAGCTAAAGGCGATCGGTGTCGCAGACGCCCATCTCGACGACCATGGCTACGTCTATGCGACGATCCCCGCCAACACCGACAAGAAGGTGCCGGTGATCTGCTTCTGCTCGCACATGGACACCTCGCCCGACTGTTCGGGCAAGGACGTCAAGCCGCAGGTCGTGAAGAACTACCGCGGCGGCGACATCGTCCTCACAGCCGACCCCACCCAGGTGATCCGCTTCGCCGAGCATCCTGCATTGAAGAACCAGATCGGCAACGACATCATCACCACCGACGGCACCACCCTGCTGGGTGCCGACAACAAGGCCGGCGTCGCCGAGATCATGGATGCCGCGCACTTCTTCATCAACAACCCCGATGTGAAGCACGGCACCATCAAGATCCTGTTCACACCGGATGAGGAGATCGGCCGCGGCGTCGACAATGTCGACATCAAGAAGCTCGGGGCCGATTTCGGCTACACCATGGACGGCGAGAGCGCCGGCTGCGTCGAGGACGAGACCTTCTCCGCCGACGGTGCCACGGTCACCATCCACGGCGTCAGCGCCCATCCCGGCTATGCCAAGGGCAAGATGGAGCACGCGATCAAGATCGCGGCCGCCATCGTCGAACGTCTGCCGAAGGAAGGCTGCTCGCCGGAGACAACCTCAGGCAAGCAAGGTTTCCTGCATCCGATCGGCATCTCCGGCGCACTGGAGCAGGCCACGCTGTCGTTCATTGTGCGCGACTTCACCGAGGAGGGCCTGAAGGAGAAGGAGGCGCTGCTCGAGGGCATCGTCAAGGACGTGATGAAGGAGTTTCCGCGCTCGACCTACAAGTTCGAGGTCAGGGAGCAGTACCGCAACATGAAGCAGGTGATCGACCGTCACCCGCACGTCCTCGAATATGCCATCGAGGCGATCCGCCGCGCCGGGCTACGCCCGATGCGCACCGCGATCCGCGGCGGCACGGACGGCTCGCGCCTCTCCTTCATGGGCCTGCCCTGCCCCAACATCTTTGCCGGCGAACATGCCTTTCATTCGCGGCTGGAATGGGTGAGCCGTCAGGACATGGAGAAGGCCGTGCAGACCATCGTGCATCTCGCGATGATCTGGGAGGAACGGGCTTAGGCCTACCTAAGGCGCCTCAGCGTCATGGCCGGGCTTGTCCCGGCCATCCACGACCTTTCCCGCGGCACCGAAGAACGTGGATGCCCGGGACAAGCCGGGGCATGACGAATGAATACGTGGCGCCAAGCGTTCGACACCCGCGACAACAAGTTCCCCGCACGTAATATTATTGCACGTCGACACCGTTCCCGTCGGCGTGCTACGCGGGTGCAACGCAACGAGAGTGACGACGTGTTCTCCATTCGCCGGCCCAAGGGAGTCGTCCACCTGCGCAATTGGCGCGGGCTCCTCGCCGTGCTCGTTGCGACCCTGTATCTGCTGAGTGGAACGCTGCACGGCATCTACGACGTCGACGTATCAGCTTCGTCTGGCCAATCGGACATCGTCACCGTGCTCGGTGCGGCGTCCGGGCACGCCGATCACAAGGCGATCGCCGGCCATCACTGCCATGGCTGCTTCTCGGTCGCCGTTGCACAAGCCGTGCTTCCGGTAACGCCGGCTGAACCCGTAACCCAACCGGCCTCGCCGCGTTTGCCGGCTCTTGCGGGCATCGTGCCCGATACGGACTCCCCGCCCCCCAAACATCTGACCTGAACCGATCAGCCGGGCGCTTCGCGCGTCCATGACGTTGTCCTTGATAAGGCTTTGTCCTTCACAGGTCGTTTCCATGTTTTGCAGGCGAACTGCCGCGCGCTTGGCGTGCGCGACGGCTATTCTGATCGGTGGGCTTTATGGCGAGCCCGCGTGCGCCCAGACCCTGACGATGCGCGCGGCGCTCACGCGCGCGCTGGCCGCGAGCCCGCGTCTGACCGCGGCCGAACGGGACGTCGGCATCGCCACGGGCCAGCGCATCCAGGCCGGCGCGCTGCTCAATCCCGAGCTGTCTTACGAGCAGGACAATTCCTTCGGCACCGGCATCTACCGCGGCACCAGGTCGGCCGAGACCACGCTCCAGATCAGCCAGGGTTTTGAGCTGTTCGGCAAGCGCGAGGCGCGCATTGCCGCAGGCGAAGCCGGCATCGACGTCGCCGCGATCCAGCGCAAGGCGATCAGGCTCGAGGTGCTGTCGGAGACCGCGATTGCGTTCCTCAGCGTGCTCGGCGCCCAGCGCCGCATCCAGATCCTCGACGAGCAGGTCACGGCGATCGATCGCCTGACGCCGCTCCTCCGCCGGCGCGTCGAGGCCGGCGCCTCCTCGCCGGCCGAGACCGGTCGCGCCGAAGTCGCCTCCGCGCTGGTCAAGGCCGACCGCGTGCGCCTCAAGGCGACGCTGGCGAGCGCCCGGCGGGAGCTCGCCGTGCTGATGGGCGACACCACGGCAAAATTCGGCGAGGTCTCCGGACGGCTCGACACCATTGGCCGCCCGCCCTCGTTCCAATCGGTCGTCGCCGCCATCGACGCCAATCCGCAACTGGTGCGCTGGACCGCCGTCTTCGCGCAGCGCAATGCTGAGCTGTTGCTGGCACGCCTCAAACCCTATCCGGACGTGCGGATCGCGGCCGGCTGGCGCCATTTCAACGAGACCAATGACGATGCTGTCCGCCTGACCCTGTCGGTGCCGATCCCCGTGTTCGACCGGAACCAGGGCAACATCCTCTCCGCGCAGGAGAGCCTCGCCAAGACCAAGGCCGAGCGCGAGGCCAACCGCAACACGCTGATCGTGATCGCCGGGCGCGCCTATGACTCGCTCCAGGGTTCGCTGCGTGAGCTCGCCGTGCTGCGCGAGGTCGCGATCCCGAAGGCGCAGGAAGCATCGGAAGCAATTTCCCAGGGCTACGGCCAGGGTCGTTTCACCCTGCTGGAGGTGCTGGACGCGCAGGCGAGCGTCGCCCAGGCACGGCTGCGCGAGCAGGAAGCCCTGCAAAACTTCCACGCCGCCATCGCCACCATCGAGGGCCTGGTCGGAAATCCCTTTACGCTGGCGCGGGAGAGCGCGCGATGAAGACCTCCTCCACCATCATCGCCGCGCTGGTCGCGGCCGGGCTCGGCGCCTATGGCTACGCGATGCTCGCGCCGGCCAAGGTCGAGAGCACCGAACAGGCGGAGAAAAAGCCGGAGAAGCCCGCAAAGGAGCACGTCGAGCAGGACGAGCACGGCGCCGATCGCATCCGGATCAGCGACGTCAAGCTCGCGGCCGCCGGCGTCATTCTTGCGGAGGCGGCCAGCGCGACGCTGACGGACACGCTGTCCTTCAACGGCATGCTGCGCGCCAATCAGGAGGCCGTGGTCCAGGTGACCCCGCGCTTCCCCGGCGTCGCAAAATCGATCCTGAAGCGGATCGGCGACAAGGTCGCCAAGGACGATTTGCTCGCATCGATCGAGAGCAACCAGAGCCTGACGGTCTACGATTTGAAGGCGCCGATCGGCGGCACCATCATCGAGCGCCAGATCTCGCTCGGCGAATACGCCTCCGAACAGAAGCCGGCCTTCGTGGTTGCCGACCTCTCCACTATCTGGGTCGACCTGTCGATCTACCGCCAGGATCTGCGCCGCGTGCGGCTCGGCGACGAGGTGCTGATCGATCCCGACGACGGGCGCGGCGAAATCAAGGGTACGATCTCCTATGTCGCGCCGATCGGCAGCAGCGAGACCCAGACCGCGCTGGCGCGCGTCGTGCTGCCCAATCCGGACGGCCGGCTGCGGCCCGGCCTGTTCGTCACGGCGCGGCTCGTCCTCGCTGCGCGCAACGTGCCCGTGGCCGTCCGCAAGAGCGCGATCCAGACGCTGGAGGGCAAGACCATCGTCTTCGTCCGCGAGGACGGCGACAAGATCGAGGCCCGCCCGGTCGAAACAGGCGAGTCCGATTCCCACCACGTCGAGATCAGGGCCGGGTTGTCAGCCGGCGAGCGCTACGTTGCCGAGAACAGTTTTGTGGTGAAAGCGGAGATGGGCAAGGGAGATGGCGACCATGATTAACGCCCTCCTCGCCTTCTCGATCCGCCAGCGCTGGCTGGTCATGATCGTCGTGCTCGCGACCGCAGTGTACGGCGCCTGGAATTTCACGCGACTTCCGATCGACGCGGTGCCTGACGTCACCAACGTTCAGGTCCAGATCAACACGCGGGCACCCGGCCTGTCGCCGCTCGAAGCCGAGCAGCGCATCACCTTCCCGATCGAGACCGCGATGGGCGGCCTGCCGAAGCTCGACTACACCCGCTCGATCTCGCGCTACGGCCTGAGCCAGGTCACGGTCGTGTTCCAGGACGGCACCGACATCTATTTCGCACGCCAGCTCGTCAACGAGCGCGTCCAGCAGGCGCGCGACCAGTTGCCGGCGGGGGTCGAAGTGGCGATGGGACCGATCTCGACCGGGCTCGGCGAGATCTATGTCTATTCGGTCGAGGCCAAGGCCGGCGCCAAATCTCCGTCCGGCAACGAGTACACGCCGACCGAGCTGCGAACCATTCAGGATTGGATCATCAAGCCGCAACTGCGCACCGTCCCCGGCGTCATCGAGGTCAACTCGATCGGCGGTTATGAGCGGCAATTCCACGTGCTGCCGATCCCCGGCCGCCTGATGGCCTACCGGCTCGGCTTCCGCGACATCATGACGGCGCTCGCAGCCAACAACACCAATGTCGGCGCGGGCTATATCGAGCGCAACGGCGAGCAATATCTGGTACGCGCGCCCGGCCAGGTCGCCAATATCGACGAGATCAGGGACATCGTCATCGGATCGCGCGGCGGCGTGCCGGTGCGGGTCCGCGACGTTGCCGACGTCCGGGAGGGCCAGGAGCTGCGCACCGGCGCGGCCTCGGCCGATGGCAGGGAAACCGTGCTCGGCACCGCCATGTTGTTGATCGGCGAGAACAGCCGCTCGGTGGCGCAGCGCGTGGCCGCCCGCCTCAAAGACGTCGCCAAGTCGCTGCCCGAGGGCGTGGTGGCGAAGGCGGTCTACGACCGGACCCACCTGGTCGAAGCCACGATTGAAACGGTGGAGAAGAATCTGCTCGAGGGCGCGGCGCTGGTGATTGCCGTCCTGTTCCTGATCCTCGGCAATATCCGCGCCGCCCTCATCACTGCTTGCGTCATCCCGCTCTCGATGCTGCTGACGATCAGCGGCATGGTCGGCAGCAAGGTCAGCGCTAACCTGATGAGTCTCGGCGCGATCGACTTCGGCATCATCGTCGATGGTGCCGTGATCATCGTGGAGAACTGCCTGCGGCTGTTGGCCGAAGAGCAGCACAAGCGCGGACGCCTGCTCTCGCAGGAGGAGCGGATGCAGACGGTGCACGCTGGCGCGCGCGAGGTCATTCAGCCAAGCCTGTTCGGCACGCTCATCATCGCCGTGGTCTATCTGCCGGTCCTGACCCTGACCGGGACCGAGGGCAAGATGTTCACTCCGATGGCGCTGACCGTGGTGATGGCCCTGAGCGGAGCCGCCCTTCTCTCCGTCACCTTCGTGCCGGCCGCGATCGCGATCCTCGTCAGCGGAAAGGTTTCCGAGCAGGAGAACATCTTCATGCGCACGGCCAAGCGGCTCTACGTCCCGCTGCTCGACCGTGCCATTCACTATCGTGGAGCCGTCGTGCTCGGCGCCGTACTGGTCGTCGCGTGCAGCGTGGTCGCGGCAACGCGCATGGGCGGCGAGTTCATCCCGAGCCTCGACGAGGGCGATGTCACCATCGAGACCATCCGGATTCCCGGAACCAGCCTGACGCAAAGCGTCGACATGCAGATCCGGCTGGAGAACGCCGTCAAGCAGGTGCCGGAAGTGGCGACCATCTTCTCCAAGGTCGGCACGGCGGAGATCGCCAACGACCCGATGCCGCCGAACGTCGCCGACACCTACGTCACGCTCAAGCCGCGCGACGAATGGCCGGATCCGGCCAGGCCCAAGGACGAGATCGTCGCGGAGATCGAACGCGCGGCCAACACGCTGCCCGGGACCGCCTACGGCATGACCCAGCCGATCCAGATGCGCTTCAACGAGCTGATCGCGGGCATCCGCAGTGACGTCGGCGTCAAGATCTTTGGCGACGATCTCGACGTGCTTGCGGGCGTAGCCCAGCAGGTCAACGGTGTCATGCGCGGCATCGCCGGCGCCGCCGACGTCAAGACCGAGCAGATCGCGGGCCTGCCGATCCTCACTGTCAAGCTCGACCGCCAGGCGCTGTCGCGCTACGGCCTCAGCCTCAGCGAGGTGCAAAACCTCGTCGAGATCGCGATCGGCGGTAAGCCGGTCGGAAAGCTGTTCGAAGGCGATCGCCGTTTCGACATCGTGGTGCGCCTGCCGGAAAACCTGCGTGCCGACCCCGATGCGGTCAAATCGCTGCCGATCCCGCTGCCGCCGGGCGAGGAGCCTGCCGCGGTGACCAAAACGGCCTTCCCGGGCTCACCGGGCGCCGCCTTGCGCTATGTGCCGCTGTCCTCGGTCGCCACCGTCGAGGTCGCGCCCGGTCCCAACCAGATCAGCCGCGAGAACGGCAAGCGGCGCGTCGTCGTGACGGCAAATGTCCGCGGCCGCGACTTGCGCTCCTTCGTCACCGAAGCGCAGGACGCCGTCGCGCAGAAGGTCAAGCTGCCGCCGGGCTACTGGATCGGCTGGGGCGGACAGTTCGAGCAACTCGTCTCCGCCACCAAGCGGCTCACCATCGTGGTGCCGGTGGCGCTGCTACTGGTCTTCCTCCTGCTCTTCATGAGCATGGGATCGGCGGCGGATGCGCTGCTGGTGTTCTCGGGCGTGCCGCTGGCGCTGACCGGCGGCGTCGCGGCACTGCTGTTGCGCGGCATTCCCTTGTCGATCAGCGCCGGCGTCGGCTTCATCGCGCTGTCGGGCGTCGCCGTGCTCAACGGCCTCGTCATCATCGCCTTCATCGAACGTCTTCGCGGCGAGGGACGCTCGGTCGCGGACGCCGTCCGCGAAGGCGCGCTGACGCGGCTGCGCCCGGTGCTGATGACCGCGCTGGTCGCCTCCCTCGGCTTCGTGCCGATGGCGATCGCCACCGGCGCCGGCGCAGAGGTGCAGCGGCCGCTCGCAACCGTCGTCATCGGCGGCATCATCTCCTCGACCATGCTGACGCTGCTGGTGCTGCCCGCGCTGTACGTATTGTTCCGGAGAGATAAGGCGGTGACGGCGCCGGCAGAGCGCCTACAATGAGAGCTGATTTGCAGGAGCGGTAGACGTGGTCAGCCACCACCATCACGCCGGCCATCACCACGATCACGATGACCATGCCGGCCACGCCCATGCGCATGGTCACGACCACAGCCATGGTCACGGGCACGTCCATGCGCCCGCCAGCTTCGGCAAGGCGTTTGCGATCGGCATCTCGCTCAATACCACGCTCGTCATCGCACAAGGCATCTACGGCTACATCAGCAACTCCACGGCGCTTCTCGCCGATGCCGGCCATAATCTCAGCGACGTGCTCGGCCTGGTCATGGCGTGGGGCGCCTCGGTCGCATCAAAACGCGCCCGGAGCGGCCGCTTCACCTACGGTTTCCGCGCGTCGACCATTTTGGCCGCACTCGCCAACGCCGTGTTCCTGCTGGTCGCAATTGGCGCGATCGGCTGGGAGGCGATTTTGCGCCTGCGCGAGCCGGAGCCGGTTGCGGGCTTCACCGTGATGGTGGTCGCCGGCATCGGCATCCTCATCAATGGCTTCACCGCCCTGCTGTTCGCGCGCGGACGCAAGGACGACATCAACATCGAAGGCGCCTATCTGCACATGGCAGCCGATGCCGCCGTCTCGCTCGGCGTCGTGGTCTCGGCAGCGCTGATCATATGGACCGGCTGGCTCTGGCTCGATCCGGTGACAAGTTTGATCATCTGCGCCACCATCCTGTGGAGCACGACCAGCCTCTTGCGCAGCTCCGTCGACATGTCGATGGCCGCCGCGCCAAAGGGCACAGACCTCGCCGCCATCAAGAGCTTCCTGATGGAGCGGCCCGGCGTCTCAGGGATCCACGACCTCCACGTCTGGCCGATCTCGACCACCGAGACGGCGCTGACCTGTCACCTCGTGATGCCCGCAGGTGCCGGAGACGATTTTCTGATGGAGACCGCGGACAAGCTGAAGGCAACCTTCCGCATCGGTCACACCACGCTGCAGGTGGAGACGCACCCGGACAATGGCTGCGCGCTGGCACCTGATGATGTGGTGTGAGAGGCGCCTACGACACCTTCGCCGTCACAACCCACACCGAACCCGGCAGCGCCACTGACCGCCCCTTCACATAAGGCGTCAGCATCTCGCGGATCGAGGCCTTGGCGGCCTCGCGCACCTCGGGCGGGTGCCCCTCCAGCGCGCGGGTGGCGGGGCCGATCTGCAGGGCACCATCGACGGCCGCATCGAGGCCGCCGCCGATCGCGATGTCCATCGCCAGATTGTGCGGTTGCATCGCGATGTCGGTGAAGCCGGCGCCCTTCAAAATGCGTGTCACGCGCTCCTCGGAAGCGAAGGCGAACGGGCCGGGATCTTCCGGACCGACCGGCGGCATCTTTGGCACGTGCTTGTAGACCGCCATCAGCGGCGCCATCATCCAGGGATTTTCGCGCGGCTCGCGCCAGCAGATGAAGGCAAGCCGCCCCGACGGTTTTAGCGCGCGGCGCAAATTGCTGAAGGACGCGACCGGGTCGGCGAAGAACATGACGCCGAAGCGCGATACCAGGAGATCGTAGCTTGCGGGATCGAAGGGATAGACGGTCGCATCCGCCAGCACGAAATCGAGCGGCAGGCCTTTGGGCGCAATCGCACGCGCCTGTGCCAGCATCGGGCCGGAGACGTCGAGGCCGAGCGCAAAACCATCAGGCGCGATCGCCTTCGCAAATGCAATCGTCGTCGCACCGGAGCCGCACCCGACATCCAGCACACGCTCACCCGGTTTCGGCCGCGCGCGCTCGATCAGGAGATCGGCGATCGGTCCCAGCAGAACTTCCTGCGCCGCCTGGCGATCGGCCCATTTCTGGCCGCCGGGTCCGTTCCAATAAGCGATCTGGTCGGCGTTTTGCTCGTGTCCGCTTGGCAATTCCATCAGACCCTCTCTCAGCTTCCCTGGCGGCTTCTCTACGCAATCGTGCGACGTCCTGGACGACAGCAGTCCGCCGGCCGGGCCTAGCGCAATTTTCCGGAAGAGCCAAACGCGTGATGATGCAAAGAAGCGGGATGCTGAGCGGAATCGGGTCGACCGCGAAGTGTGCAACTGAGCAGCGGCCGAAACAGAGTTGCGAAGACACCTCGCGGGGTCGCCGGAGCGTCACCGCGCAGCCTCCCGCTTGCGAAACGACCGAGGCGCCGTTCGCTCAGAGCAGGCATCAATGCCGCTGTTGCGGCAATTCGTTCAATTGAGTTTCCAATTCCAGGACAATGTCGCGAAGCAAGCCCGCCGCAAGTGGGTCGGTGGTCTCCTCCTCGAGCACCCGATAGCGCTCAAGTTGACTCCTGCGCTCTTTGCGCTCGCTATCAGTCATGGTGAAGTCCCCCCATGCTCTGACCCCCAGCGCGCCGGGATTGAGCGCTCGAAGTGTGAAGATACTGCGGCGCAGCAGTGGCCGTCAGAGCCAGAATTGCCTAACTTTGGCCCAGATGCAGGCGACCGAGACGGCCGCAGCGAGGCAAATTGAGGAGGGGAATCTTGCCTCGCTTCGCGAGCAAAGGCCGACTTGCCGAGCCGGAGCTCGCAACGGAAAGCCCGCCTTCGCCCGTTGGGCTTCGGCGTGGCAGCCTGCTTCGCTTCGCGAGCGCAGGCTGGTGGGCGGTCACGGATTCGAACCGCGGACCCTCTCGGTGTAAACGAGATGCTCTAACCAGCTGAGCTAACCGCCCTCGCCGCCTCTTTAGCCTCGCCGCCCCCGGCCGGGCAAGCCAAACATCAGTCTTTCGGCCTTCCCGGCAGCCCCGGAATGGCATCGATCCAGACGGCGGCCGACTGGCACCATATCTGGCGCATCGGCCGCAAACGATCGCGCTCGCTGATGCTACCCCAACGAATGCCCCAATCATCGGTCGCGTCGCCCTCGCCGCTCGAAAACAGCGGGGAACCACAGTCGCCGCAAAAATGCTGGAAGCGCATGCGGCCATTATCGCCGCGCTTGCCATAGACCTTTGGCGGCTCACCCGACAGCCGGATGGCTTGGCCGGAACACAGCACGGTCACCCGAAAGGGCGAGCCCGTCAGCGTCTGGCAATCGGTGCAATGGCAGACGGAGACGGCCTCCGGGTCGATCTCCGCCTCATAGGTCACGCGGCCGCAATGGCATTGCCCGTCGATCTGCATGCCGCATCCTCCAAACACGAACGGCGCCCGAAGACGCCGTTCTAATGCTTGGCTGGGTCTTTTCTTTGGCCGGATCAGTGCGCGGTCAGGCCGCCGGCGGCTTCGTCGCCGTCCGGCTTCACCGTCACCTTGGTGTCCTCTTCCCAGACGATCGGCACCGGCTTCTTCACCAGCGCGCGGGCCACGACGTCGTCGAGACGCGAGACCGGGACGATCTCCATGCCGCCCTTGATCGCATCGGAAATCTCCGTGAGATCCTTGGCGTTGTCCTCGGGGATCAGCACCGTCTTGATGCCGCCGCGGGCAGCGGCGAGCAGCTTCTCCTTCAGACCGCCGATCGGCAGCACGCGGCCGCGCAGCGTGATCTCGCCGGTCATCGCGACATCGTGGCGGACCGGAATGCCGGTCATGACCGAGATGATCGCGGTGGCCATCGCGACGCCCGCAGACGGACCGTCCTTCGGCGTCGCGCCTTCCGGCACGTGCACGTGGATGTCGCGCCGGTCGAACATCGGTGGCTCGATGCCGTAGGTGATCGCGCGCGAGCGGACGTAGGACGCCGCCGCCGAGATCGACTCCTTCATCACGTCGCGCAAGTTTCCGGTGACCGTCATCTTGCCCTTGCCGGGCATCATGACGCCTTCGATCGTCAGCAGCTCGCCGCCGACATCGGTCCAGGCCAGGCCGGTGACGATGCCGACCTGCGGCTCGCTCTCGATCTCGCCGAAGCGATACTTCGGCACGCCGAGGAACTCTTCCAGAGTCTTCTCGGTGACCTTGACCGACTTCTTCTTGGAGATCATCAGCTCCTTCACCGCCTTGCGGGCGAGTGTCGAGAGCTCACGCTCCAGGTTACGCACGCCCGCTTCGCGGGTGTAGCGGCGAATCAGAAGCAAGAGCGCATCGTCGTCGATCGACCATTCCTTGGAATCGAGGCCATGCTTGGAGACCGCGTTCGGGATCAGGTGCTTGCGCGCGATCTCGACCTTCTCGTTCTCGGTGTAGCCGGCGATCCGGATGATCTCCATGCGGTCCATCAGCGGGCCCGGAATATTGAGCGTATTCGCGGTCGTGATGAACATGACGTTGGAGAGATCGTAGTCGACCTCGAGATAGTGATCGTTGAAGGTCGAGTTCTGCTCGGGGTCGAGCACCTCGAGCAGCGCCGATGACGGATCGCCGCGGAAATCGGCGCCCATCTTGTCGATCTCGTCCAGCAGGAACAGCGGATTGGACGACTTCGCCTTCCGCATCGACTGGATGATCTTGCCGGGCATCGAGCCGATATAGGTGCGGCGGTGACCGCGGATCTCGGCCTCGTCGCGCACGCCGCCGAGCGACACGCGCACGAATTCGCGCCCCGTGGCCTTCGCGATCGACTTGCCGAGCGAGGTCTTGCCGACGCCGGGAGGCCCGACGAGGCACAGGATCGGCCCGGTCAGCTTGTTGGCGCGCGACTGCACGGCGAGATACTCGACGATGCGGTCCTTGACCTTCTCCAGCCCGTAGTGATCCGCATCCAGAACCGCCTGCGCGGCTTCCAGATCCTTCTTCACCTTGGACTTCTTGTTCCACGGGATCGACAGCAGCCAATCCAGGTAGTTGCGCACGACGGTCGCTTCCGCGGACATCGGCGACATCTGGCGCAGCTTCTTCAATTCGTGCTGCGCCTTCTCGCGCGCTTCCTTGGAGAGCTTGGTCTTGGCAATCTTCTCTTCGAGATCAGCGAGCTCGTCGCGACCGTCGTCGTCGCCGAGCTCCTTCTGGATCGCCTTCATCTGCTCGTTGAGATAGTACTCGCGCTGGGTCTTCTCCATCTGGCGCTTGACGCGCGAGCGGATGCGCTTCTCGACCTGCAGCACCGAGATCTCGCTCTCCATCAGCCCGAGCACCTTCTCCAGGCGCTGGGTGACCGACAGCGTCTCCAGGATACCCTGCCGATCCGCGATCTTGACCGCGAGATGCGAGGCGACGGTGTCCGCGAGCTTGGCGAAATCGGTGATCGCCTGCACGACGCCGACCACTTCGGCAGAGATCTTCTTGTTGAGCTTCACGTAGCTCTCGAAGTCGGACACGACCGACCGCGCCAGCGCTTCCGCCTCGACCGACTTCGCATCGGTGTCGGCGAGCGCGACCGCAGTCGCTTCATAGTAGTCGGCACGTTCCGTGTACTTCTCGACGCGCGCGCGCTCGAGCCCTTCGACCAGCACCTTCACGGTGCCGTCGGGAAGCTTCAAGAGCTGCAGCACGCTGGCAAGCGTACCCGTCTCGTAAATCGCATCGGGCGCCGGATCATCGTCGGACGCGTTCTTCTGCGTCGCGAGCATGATCAGCGCATCGTTCTTCATCACCTCTTCGAGCGCGCGGATCGACTTCTCGCGGCCGACGAAGAGCGGCACGATCATGTGCGGGAAGACGACGATGTCGCGCAGCGGCAGCACCGGATAGGCGTGGGTTTCGCCGTGGACGATGGTTGGCCGGGGTTTGGGAGTAGTCATGGCCTGTTCCTTTTGCTGTGCCCCCTTGCACGCAGCCCGCTGAGCCCAGCGCAACCGCCACAAGGTGCCGAAATGATCCGGTTTTTTCGAGCGGTCCAAACGCTCGGACCGGCTCTGCCGAATCGAAACCTAGGCGAATCTTGAAGAGAATTCTTGCTCGCCGCTGACATTAGGTGGCTATCGACCCGGGGGGTGTCAAGTCATTGAAAAACGCACGCCATTCAGCGCTTTACGCAAGCTGAACAGCCACGCAACATCGGCTGCGGAACCACTCTCCGCAGCCGTCCAGTCAGACGGGAAAATTTGCTGCACCAGCGCGATGTTACGCGCTGGCGTTTTCGACCGCACGGTCGGAGCGATCCGCGTAGATGTAGAGCGGACGCGCCGTGCCTTCCACGACCTCGCGGGAGATCACGACCTCTTCCACGCCTTCCAGGCCCGGCAGGTCGAACATGGTCTCGAGCAGGATCGCCTCGAGGATCGAACGCAGGCCACGCGCACCGGTCTTGCGCTCGATCGCCTTGCGGGCGACCGCACCGAGCGCCTCGTCGGCGAAGGTCAGCTCGATGTTCTCCATCTCGAACAGGCGCTGGTACTGCTTCACGAGCGCGTTCTTCGGGTCGGTCAGGATCTTCTTCAGCGAGGTCTCGTCGAGGTCCTCAAGCGTCGCCACGACGGGCAGACGTCCCACGAACTCGGGGATGAGACCGTACTTCAGGAGGTCCTCAGGCTCGACGTGACGGAAGATTTCGCCGGTACGGCGGTCTTCCGGCGCGAGCACAGATGCACCGAAGCCGATCGAGGTCGAACGTCCGCGAGCGGAGATGATCTTCTCGAGGCCCGAGAAGGCGCCGCCGCAGATGAACAGGATGTTGGTGGTATCCACCTGCAGGAACTCCTGCTGCGGATGCTTGCGGCCGCCCTGCGGCGGGACCGAGGCCACCGTGCCTTCCATGATCTTCAAGAGCGCCTGCTGCACGCCCTCGCCCGACACGTCGCGGGTGATCGAGGGATTGTCGGACTTGCGACTGATCTTGTCGATTTCGTCGATGTAGACGATGCCGCGCTGCGCACGCTCGACGTTGTAGTCGGCGGCCTGCAGCAGCTTCAGGATGATGTTCTCGACGTCCTCGCCGACGTAGCCGGCTTCGGTCAGCGTCGTCGCGTCAGCCATCGTGAAGGGCACGTCCAGGATGCGGGCGAGCGTCTGCGCGAGCAGCGTCTTGCCCGAGCCGGTCGGACCGATCAGCAGGATGTTCGACTTCGCGAGCTCGACGTCGTTGTGCTTGGTCTGGTGATTGAGGCGCTTGTAGTGGTTGTGGACCGCGACCGACAGAACCTTCTTGGCGTGGCTCTGGCCGATCACGTAGTCGTCCAGCACCTTGCAGATTTCCTTCGGCGTCGGGATGCCGTCGCGCGACTTCACCAGCGAGGACTTGTTCTCCTCGCGGATGATGTCCATGCAGAGTTCGACGCATTCGTCGCAGATAAAGACCGTCGGACCCGCAATCAGTTTGCGGACTTCGTGCTGGCTCTTGCCGCAGAACGAGCAATACAGCGTGTTCTTGGAGTCGCTCGTGCCGACCTTACTCATTCCTGTCTCCGTCCGCGGTTCGATCCGTCCGCCCGATCGCTCCATTCTGGCACTTCGGCCGTCTTGAAGCTGAAATAGAGCAAATTCCGTACCAAAAAAGACCCTACGCGTTACATCCCGTGCGAATCACGGTCACTCGATTCTCCCGCGATCTTAGCCGATCAATCGTAGCCAACCATGCTGTCACCCGACTATCAAGAATTCGCTAATCGGGCGGCTCCCGGCTACCCGTGACAATACCGTGATTTCACGTCTTGGCACGAGAGAAGTGACCGAAATCACCCCGGCGTTGCTGGATTGCCACGAAAAATAAGCACGAAAGCGGAACTTTCCGCCCGTCGCGGGGCGCAAACCACGCTTTTCGCGTCGCTACCAACGCGCTGTTAACGTGAACGGCGCCCTGACGATCCCGGGGTCGCCATTGCGATCCCGGGGTCGCTCTTGCGATCTCCCCCGTGTCCTTACGGGGCTTTTACCGGCGCCGGCTCCTCGGCGCGCTTGTCGATCACCTTGTCGACGAGACCAAACTCCTTGGCATCGGTGGCGGTGAGGAACTTATCGCGCTCCAGCGCGTCCTCGATCGCCTTGTAGGTCTGGCCGGTGTGCTTCACGTAGATCTCGTTGAGCCGCTTCTTCAGGTTCAGGATCTCCTGGGCGTGCAGCATGATGTCGGTTGCCTGGCCCTGGAAGCCGCCGGAGGGCTGGTGCACCATGATGCGCGAGTTCGGCAGTGTGAAACGCATGTCCTTCTCACCGGCGCAGAGCAGCAGCGAACCCATCGAGGCAGCCTGGCCCGTGCACAGCGTCGAGACCGGCGGACGGATGAACTGCATGGTGTCGTAGATCGCGAGGCCCGACGTCACCACGCCACCCGGCGAGTTGATGTACATCGAGATTTCCTTCTTCGGATTTTCCGCCTCAAGGAACAGGAGCTGCGCGACGATCAGCGTCGACATGCCGTCCTCGACCGGCCCGGTCACGAAGATGATGCGCTCTTTCAACAGGCGCGAGAAGATGTCGTAGGCGCGCTCGCCACGGTTGGTCTGCTCGACCACCATGGGCACGAGGTTCATGTAAGTTTCGACCGGATCGCGCATGAGTCACCTAGGGTTGGCGGAGCGGACATCGCTTTTCGGCAAGACAGTTTCGAAACAGTTTCGAGCTGGAATTGCCGGACGCTGATGCACGTCCCGTGATGCAGGACTTGAAAGACGGTTTGACAGATATAGGCCAATTCACCGGAGACAAGACCGGAACGAATTAAGGCTTAATCCGTGAAAATCAGTTGAAGCTGATTCGCGCGAACAGGCCCAGCCGGCCACCTGGCTAGCTGGGCCCTTCCGCGCATCATCCTTAATAGTTGGCTTCGACGCCTTCATCAGGCGGCGGTCTTGTCGGCCTCGTCGTCCTTGTAGAGATCCTCGCGCGAGACCTTCTTCTCGGTCACGTTGGCGAGCTCCAGGATGAAATCGACCACCTTGTCTTCATAGATCGGTGCACGAAGCTGGGCCAGCGCGTTGGCATTGTTGCGATAAAAGTCCCAGACTTCCTTCTCGCGACCCGGCATCGAGCGCGCCCGTTCAATCACCGCGCGACCCACCTCGTCGTCGGTGACGGTGATCTTGTTCTTCTCGCCGATCTCCGAGAGCACAAGGCCGAGGCGCACGCGGCGGTCGGCGATCTTGCGATACTCGTCGCGCGCCTTGTCCTCGGTGGTGTCCTCGTCGGCAAAGGTCCTGCCGGCCGAGTCCATCTCGGCCTTCACCGAGTTCCACATCAGATTGAACTCCTCGTCGACGAGCGACTGCGGCGCGTCGAAGCGATGCGCCTCGTCGAGGCGGTCGAGCAGCGCGCGCTTGACGCGCTGGCGCGTCGCACCGGCGAACTCAGCGACCAGCCGATCGCGCGCGGCCTGCTTGAGCTTGTCCAGCGATTCAAGGCCGAGGGTCTTGGCGAACTCGTCATCGATCGCAACGTCCTGCGGCGCTTCGATCAGCGTCGCCGTGGTCTCGAACTCGGCTGCCTGGCCGGCGAGCTTGGTGTTGCCGTAGTTCTTGGGGAAGCCGGCCTTCACCGTGCGGGTCTCGCCCGCACCAATGCCGATGAGCTGATCCTCGAAGCCGGGGATGAAGGTGTTGGAGCCGATCACGACCTGGATGCCCTCGCCGGTGCCGCCCTCGAAGGCTTCGCCGTTGATGGTGCCCTTGAAGCTGACGGTGACGCGGTCGCCCGATTCCGCCTTCGCGCCGTCGGCCTTGGCGGCGTAGTTGCGGTTGCTGTCGGCAATGCGCTTGATCGCCTCGTCGACATCGGCGTCGGAAACGTCGGCGACGGGCTTCTCGACCTGGAAACTCTTGAAGTCGGCGAGCGCAATCGGCGGCACCACTTCGATCGCCACCGTGTAGGTCAGGTCCGACTTGCCGGACAGCAGTTCTTCGACCTCTTTCTGCTCGGTGGGCATCGTGATCTTCGGCTCGCTCGCGAGCTTGAAGCCGCGCTCAGAGAAGATCTGCGTATTGGTGTCGCGAATGGTCTGGTCGATGGTCTCGGCCATCACCGAACGGCCATACACCTTCTTCAGGTGGGCGACCGGCACCTTGCCGGGACGGAAGCCATTGAGCTTCACCTTGTCCTTGAGGTCGACGAGCTTGGCATCAGCCTTGGCGTCGAGATCAGACGCGGGAACGCTGATCTTGAACTCGTGCTTCAATCCTTCCGAGAGGGTCTCTGTGACCTGCATGGCGTCCAATCTTCTTCTCGTTCGGTCGCAGCACTTCGGCGCCGCGACGCTTGTCATCAATCGTTTTGGCGCGAGAGGCGTGTTGCCCTGCGCCGGTGGTTTGTCAGACCCGGCTCCCCAGGGGCGCGTCGCCCATGAGGAACAGGTCCTTCGGTAATCCTCGTGCAAACGCTTGGATAGAGCGCTTGGTGCGGGCGGAGGGACTCGAACCCCCACAACTTTCGTCACTGGAACCTAAATCCAGCGCGTCTACCAGTTCCGCCACGCCCGCGTGAATTTGCATCCAGACCGGCCGCGATGCCGCGGGCGGCCGGGCTTATAGCATGTGCCTGCCTGTTCGCAGCAAAAAAATGGCCTGATACGGGCAGGTCCTGCCGCCCCTCGGGCGGCTGGACTTCTGCCTTCAGAAATGGTGCGCATTGGCCCGATGACAAGCGACGAATCCCGACCGAACCGACGCGCGCTGCTGGCCGGAATTGCCGCCGCCGCCATCGCTCCGTCGCTGCCCGTGGGACCGGCCCGGGCCCGGCAGGCCCGCATGCTGACGGCCGGGGCCGGCACCCTCCCGCTTCGCCCCAATGGGCCGGCGACACCGGTCTGGTCATTCGCCGGACCGGACCTCCGGCTGAGGCGCGGCCAGAGCGAGGAGATCGTTTTCGAGAATGGCCTGCCGTCCCGGGCGATCCTCACCTGGCGCGGGCTCGATGCCGCCGCCGCAGCCGAACCCCTGCTGGGCCGCCCGCCGGTCGCCGCCGCGGCCAAGGAAACCTCAACTATTTCAACACCTCACGCCGGGACCCTGATGGTCGATCTTCGCCTGCTCGAAGACGGCCTGAAGCAGCCAGCCCGGCCGCTGCCCATGATCGTGGAGGAAGCGGAGCCGGTTGCGGTCGATCGCGATGAGCACTTCCTGATCGAGGACTGGCGCCTTGCGCCCGACGGCAGGGCGATGATGCCCGGCGCCGTCGGTGGCGATATCGCGCCCATCTACACCGTCAACGGCAAGGTTGTGCCCGACTTCACCCTCCGCGTGAACGAGCGGCTGAGGCTCCGCTTGATCAACGGCTGCCAACGGGCTGTCGTTGCGGTGAAAATCGACGGCATCGACGTGATGGTCATGGCGCTCGATGGCCAGCCCGCCGAGCCGTTCGTCGCCCGCAATGGTGCGGTGGTGCTGGCCCCGGGCGGACGGGCCGACGTCTTTCTGGATGGGACGGGCGCGCCCGGCTCCAGCTCCCCGGTCCTGCTGCATGACGGCAAGGACGCCCGCCCCCTCGCCCGCCTGGTGACCTCGATCGAGCCGCCCGTGCGGCCAAACCGGCTGCAGGCAGCACCGCCGCTACCGTCCAATGGTCTGCCCGTTGAGCTCGGCCTCAAAAGTGCCCTGCGGTTCGATGTCGCTCTGGGGACGGCTGACGGCGGTTGGGCGCGTCCGCAATCCTTCTCCGCCTCAGCGCCTCCCGTCTTCCGTGCCAAGGCCGGCCGCACCGTCGTGCTGGCCCTCAAGAATACCGGCACCGTCCCGAGCGTCTTCCACCTGCACGGCCACCATTTCCGCTTGCTCGACCGGCTCGACGACGGCTGGAAGCCCTACTGGCTCGACACGCTCGCGGTCGAGCCCGGCCAGACCCAGCGCATCGCATTCGCGGCGACCTATCCCGGCCGCTACCTCATCCAATCGTTCGCAGCCGACTGGACCGCACCGCGGCTGGTGCGCTGGTACGCGGTGGAGTGACTACCGACCCACACGCGTCCAGAGGTAGCGAGCGTCGGGCTCTTTCTCCTCGTTCCGCGCTCCATCGGTCTGCTCGATCAGCGTGAAGCCGCTCGCTTCATAGAAGCGCCGCGCCCGCTCGTTGCGCTGGAAGGTCCAAAGCTCGAGCTGATCACAATCGCGCTTGGCAATTTCGAGGAGTCTTGTGCCGACTCCGCGGCCCTGGGCACCGGGCAGCACGTAGAGCTGCTCGACCCAACCGTCACGGAAAGCGATAATTCCGCTCAGGACATCGTCGTCGAAATGTCCCCACATGCAGCACTTCGCGAAAACACGCTCGCGGTAGAACCAGCGGTCCTCTTCTGGCGTGTGCAGCCCGATCAGCCAAGGCATCGCCTGATCAAAGGCAATCCGATGGACCTGCGCAGCCGCGCCCATGTCGGTCAGCACGAGCTGCCTGAGCACTAGTACTCCACCCCCAGCGCGTCATAGATCCGACGGTGCACGGCCGGCAGCGTCTCGGTGAGGTCTTCGGCGATCAGGCCGGGGCCCGCCTCGAGCGCCGCCTCGCCATGCATCCAGACGCCGATGCTGGCGGCCTCGAACGCCGGCACGCCCTGCGCGAGGAGACCGGCGATGATGCCGGCGAGCACGTCGCCGGCGCCCGCTGTGGCAAGCCAGGGCGGCGCGTTCGCGGCGATCGTCGCGCGGTCGTCGGGCGCGGCGATCGTGGTGTCCGGGCCCTTCAAGAGCACGACCGCGCCGGATCGTTCGGCGGCCGCGCGCACGCGCTCGAGTTTCGAGCGGCCGGGATGCTTGTTGCTGAGATCGGAGAACAGCCGCGGAAACTCGCCCTCATGCGGCGTCAGCACGACCCCGGTGTCGTGCGACGATTTGATCGACTCGAACAGGCGCTCGGGGTTCGCGGCAAAGCTCGTCAGCGCGTCCGCATCGAGCACGAGATGGCGCTGCGCCGACAGCGCGGTGTGGACGAAATCGCAGGTACGCTCGCCCGTGCCGGTGCCAGGTCCGATGATGCAGGTGTTGTAGCGCTTGTCCTCGAGCAGCCCGCCGAACTCGATCGCGGTGTCGACGGGCCGCACCATCACGGCGGTCAGCGCAGCCGCATTGATCGCCAGCGCGTCGCGCGGCGTCGCCAGCGTCACGAGTCCCGCGCCGGCACGCAGCGCACCGCGTGCGGCAAGCCGCGCCGCGCCGGTCGCGGCGGCATCGCCGGAGACCGCGAGCACGTGACCGCGCGCGTATTTGTGACCGTCGATCCTCGGCACCGGGAAAGCGCGTCCCCAAAAGTATGGATCGTTTTCGAAGAGCTGCGGCCTGATCTCTTCGAGCACCTCGCTGCCGATGCCGATGTCGGCGACTCGCACGCGACCGCAATGGATCCGGCCGGGAAGAAGAAGATGCGCGGGCTTCTTGCGGAAGAAGGTGACGGTCTCGGTTGCGTTCACCGCAACGCCCATCACGCTGGCGCTGGTGCCGTTGATGCCGCTCGGCAGGTCGACGGCGAGCACCGGCGCGCCGTTGGCGTTGATCGCCTCGATCATCTCGCGCGCCTCGCCTTCGAGCGCACGGCTGAGGCCTGCGCCGAACAGCGCGTCGACGATCAGCGCCGGCCGGCCGATCGCCTGCGGATTGAACGGCAGCACCGGATGCTTCCAGCCGCGCGCGGCGGAGGCCGCCTCGCCCTGGAGCTGATCGCGCTCGCACATCAGGATGATCGAGACCTCGCGGCCCTGCGCCGCAAGCTCGGCGGCCGCGACGAAACCGTCGCCGCCATTGTTGCCGGGCCCGGCCACCACCAGGATCGGCCCATCCTCCACCAGCGCCTGCGCGGCTTCAGCGACCGCCTGACCCGCGCTCAGCATCAGCTCGAAGCCGGGCGTGCCGGCGGCGATGGTGAGCTGGTCGGCCCGCTGCATTTCGGCGTTGGTCAGAACTTCCATGCCACTTCCCTGGTACAAACGCCTTTTCAACAGGCACTTTCCATGCCGACTCCCGCTTCAACACCGAAATCTGCACACAGATTGAACCATTTGCCTATTTCGTAGTCTTCGGTATTTTGAGCCTGTTGGTCCCATCTATCCGAAATGCCCGTTAAAAGGCTGATAACGCTCCAAAAAACAGGGCAAATACAACTTGGCATAGACCCTGCTTTCGAGGAAGCCGCTTCGGTTCGTCGTGCTCACAGGCATTCATGAGGGTGTGACCGGCCGCCGCCCGGGCTGGTCAGGCATTCCGGGACAGCGAAGACAAAGCCGCGCATGACAAGCGCACCCTGACGAAGACGTCGCTATTGATTGAAAGGCCGGGAGGCGCTCAGTGAAGAAAATCGAAGCCATCATCAAGCCGTTCAAGCTCGACGAGGTGAAGGAAGCGCTTCAGGAGGTCGGACTTCAGGGCATCACCGTCACCGAAGCCAAGGGTTTTGGACGCCAGAAGGGCCATGCCGAACTGTACCGTGGTGCCGAATACATCGTCGACTTCCTGCCCAAGGTGAAGATCGAGATCGTGATCGGGGACGACCTGGTCGAGCGCGCGATCGACGCCATCCGCCGCGCGGCGCAAACCGGTCGCATTGGCGACGGCAAAATCTTCGTCTCCAACATCGAGGAAGCGATCCGCATCCGAACCGGCGAATCCGGGCTGGACGCTATCTGAGCCGGGTGCTATCCCGAATTTTGCGACACTCCACGCAAGGAAATAAGGCTGCTTCGGCGGCCTGATTTCGTTTGTGCACTCGCGCGCCTCACGAAGCGAGAACAACGTCGCTCGTAGTCTGGAAACCGACCCGCAGAGCCAAAAGGGGTATGCATGAAGACCGCCAAAGACGTCCTGAAAGCGATCAAGGATAACGACGTCAAATACGTCGACCTCCGTTTCACCGATCCGCGCGGCAAGTGGCAGCACGTGACCTTCGACGTCAGCATGATCGAAGAGGACACCTTTGCCGAGGGCCAGATGTTCGACGGTTCCTCGATCGCCGGCTGGAAGGCGATCAACGAATCCGACATGTGCCTGATGCCGGATCCCGTCACCGCGACGATCGATCCGTTCTTCGCAGAGACCACCATGGTCATCATCTGCGACGTGCTCGAGCCGACCACCGGCGAGCCCTATAACCGCGACCCCCGCGGCATGGCGAAGAAGGCGGAAGCCATGGTGAAGTCGATGGGCGTCGGCGACACCGTCTTTGTCGGCCCCGAGGCAGAATTCTTCGTGTTCGACGACGTGCGTTTCTCGGCCGACCCCTACAACACCGGTTTCCGGCTCGATTCCTCGGAACTGCCGACCAATTCCGCCACCGAATATGAGGGCGGCAACCTCGGCCACCGCGTCCGCACCAAAGGCGGCTACTTCCCGGTACCGCCGCAGGACTCCGTGCAGGACATGCGCTCCGAAATGCTCGGCGCCATGGCCAAGATGGGCGTCAAGGTCGAGAAGCATCACCACGAAGTCGCCTCCGCCCAGCACGAGCTCGGCATGAAGTTCGACACGCTGACACTGATGGCCGACCATCTGCAGATCTACAAATACTGCATCCACCAGGTCGCGCACATCTACGGCAAGACCGCCACCTTCATGCCGAAGCCGGTCTATGGCGATAACGGCTCGGGCATGCATGTCCACCAGTCGATCTGGAAGGACGGCAAGCCGGTGTTCGCCGGCAACAAATACGCCGACCTGTCGGAGACCTGCCTCCACTATATCGGCGGCATCATCAAGCACGCCAAGGCCATCAACGCCTTCACCAACCCGACGACCAACTCCTACAAGCGTCTGGTCCCGGGCTATGAGGCCCCCGTGCTGCTCGCCTACTCCGCGCGCAACCGCTCGGCCTCCTGCCGCATCCCCTACACGTCGAACCCGAAGGCCAAACGCGTCGAGGTGCGCTTCCCCGATCCGCTCGCCAATCCCTATCTCGGCTTCGCCGCGATGCTGATGGCGGGTCTGGACGGCATCAAGAACAAGATCGATCCGGGCTCGGCGATGGATAAGGATCTCTACGACCTGCCGAAGGAAGAGCTGAAGCAGATCCCGACCGTCTGCGGTTCGCTCCGCGAGGCGCTGGAAAACCTCGACAAGGACCGCGCCTTCCTCAAAGCCGGCGGCGTGTTCGACGACGACTTCATCGACAGCTACATCGAGCTGAAGATGACCGAAGTCGAGCGCTTCGAAATGACCCCGCATCCGGTCGAGTTCGACATGTACTATTCGGGCTGATCGGGTCCCGTCAGACGGCAAAGCAAAAGGCGCTCCGAAAGGGGCGCCTTTTCGTTTTGGGTCCGCCTGCAGGCGCGGCACCAGCGTCCGACCTGCCACTCCTGAGAATGATGGGTTCCGTGCTCAAGATGCGATCCGGCCGTGTGAACCTCTTCACAACTTCAAATGGCAATCCCTCGTATAGTCCGCGGTGATTGAGGACGCAATTGCGTGCTCTGTTACACACCGGGAGAGAGTCATGCGTACAATCAAGATTCTCGGAATGCTCGTATCGATCCTGACGACGATCTACGCCGTCACTCCGGCATCCGCTTGTCCGGCGGGCTATTTCAGCTGCGGCGGCGCCTGCTGCCCCGGCCGATGAACATCATAGCCAGACGCGTGGGCCCGACGAGAGGAGGCAGTCATGCGAAAGTTGACCATTTTTGCACTCGCCGCGATCGGTATGACGGTGGCCGCTCCGCTGGCGGCGTATTATGAAACGAGCCCCAGCGATGACCCCCTCGGCGACACGCTGCGCCAATACGGATTCCAACCGATCAATCCGCCGTCCAACCTGATGAGCGTCGGATCGCTCTATTACGTCGACGCCAAGGTGAAGGACTTCAAGGCGATCTGTCACGCCGACAAGGCCGATCTCGAGGATGCGGTGGTCTCCTCACGGAGTTGGGAGATGCAGGAAAGTCTCGAACGCAAAGGGCGGTTCGCCACAGGCGTTGAAGTTGACCTCGGCTGGCTGTTTCACGACACGGCCAACAAGAGCTATGTGGCGAAGGTGCGCTCCTCCCTGACCGACGTTGTTCTGGAGGAAATTCCGCTCGGCCCCAATTGGGCTATCTTCGCCAAGCTGATGAAGAAGCCCGAATGCAATGAAGTCGCCATGCAGTACATCCATGCCGGCGGTTACGTATGCCAGGGGCAGAAAATTCTGCAGGCCACAGCCGAGTACAAGCTGGATCAGGACGCCGAGAGCAAGCTGGCGGCGAAGACCACGAACGAAAACATCAAGGACATCGTCAAGCTTGCAGTGGAGGCACAGGCGGACCAGGCCGTCGTCGACAGGCAGGGCCGATTGTTCGCCGGGGCAGCGCTGAAATACGGCATCTCGATGACGCCGATCTGCCTCGCACCGCCGACCGGACGCTTTCAACGCGTTCTGCCGCAAACCGCACTCGGGCGCGTCGCCAATTTCGTACTGTTCAACATCGTCGAGCCGATACTGCCCGCTCAACCCGACCATGTGAAGGTCGCGCAAGGTCCGCAGGAGGCGGAGCAACCGAAGTAACGACCGGCGTGGTTCGTCAGGCGGCTCCCAATCGATACGGCCTGATCAAAAAGCTCCGCCGGCACCTTCCAGGCTTCGCTGTGAAGATCATTTCCACCGTCAGCGCTCGCCTCCGATTCAATATCTCGGAAAACGTTTGGCCGACCGACACCTCCAGGGTCGATCCGATCGTTCTCGTATCTCTCGACGAGCGCGGCGAGAATGTCGAGCTTGTCGTACCCTACGCCGCCGCCTGCCGCCGCGCCACCAGCGCGTCGCCAAACGCCTCGAACAGCGCGCGGTTGATCGGATTGCGCTGCGGATCGTATTCGGCGTGCCATTGCACGCCGAGCGCAAAGGTCGGCGCTTCCGCGATACGGATCGCCTCGATCGTGCCGTCCTCGGCGACGCCCTCGACGATCACGCGCTGGCCGGGCTCCAAAATCCCCTGGCCGTGCAGCGAATTGACCTTGATCCTCTCGCAGCCGAGGATTTTTGCGAATGCGCCGCCGGGAATGAGGTCGACGTCGTGACGATCGGCGAACACGACGGTGGGATCAGGATGGATCTCGCCGTTCTCCAGACGCGGCATGCGATGGTTCATGCGGCCGGGGATTTCGCGGATCTCCGGATGCAGCGAGCCGCCGAAGGCGACGTTCATCTCCTGGAGGCCGCGGCAGATGCCGAACAGCGGAATGCCGCGGGCGACGCAGGCGACCGAGAGCGCCAGAGCCACCTCGTCGCGATGGATGTCGTAGGGCTCGTGCTTCTCGCAGGGATCGACGTTGAAGCGGGTCGGATGAACATTGGCGCGGGCGCCGGTGAGCACGATGCCGTCGACGACATCGAGCAGCGCACCGATGTCGGTGATGTCGGGCGAGCCCGCAAACATCAGCGGCACGGCGCCGGACACCTCGGCAACCGCGCGCAAATTGCGCTCGCCGACCATCTGGACCTGGAATCGATTTTCGACGCGATGGCTGTTCCCGATCACGCCGACGACCGGCTTCTTCATCTCCCTCGTCAGACCTCCCGCCGAAAAGATTCTGCAAAGATGCCCATGGGAGAGAAAATATCAACTGGCCGGCCCGCGGGACCGCCCTGCTATTTTCGCGTAAATGCCTCCTTGGGCTCGATCGGGGCACCGGCGGTCAGGCCGGCGGCCTTCAGCGCGGCGGCAGCAGATTCGCCGGTCCCGGCCAGCCAAGGCAATTTGGCCACGATTCCGCGCGTGACCGGCTCGCCCAGCCCCCCGCCGAAGTCGATCGGCCAAAATCCGTTGGGCACCACCTCGGCGGTCAGCCCGTGGAGCTTGTAGCCAGCCCCCAGCACCGCCTCGGCCTGGTCCGCCGCCACGATGCGCGCCGTGGCGGGGTCATTGGGATCGCCGAAGGTCACGAGCGCGGGGATCAGCGGGCCCTGCACCGGCACGGCGCCGCTCAGGCGGCTCAGCTCGTTGAAGGAGACCCGGCTGCCGCGCCCGGCGCCATAGGCGCGCAGCGCGACGTAGTTGACGTCATCGAGATCGAGGGCCTTGTCGAGATGCGCGAGCAGCGCCACCAGGTTCTTGCGCTGGCCGTGATCTTCGCCGAGGTCGACGAACACCGCCTCGCCACGGGTCACGGTCTTGCCGCCGCGGCTGTAGCCGCGGTCAGGCACCACGGCGAGGACGCTGGAGGCGCTCTTGATGCCAGCCGGCGTCTCGACCTCGACGGTGAGCCGGTATTTGTGGCCGGGCCGGTGAATGCGGATCTGGTCGCCGGCGACCAGCACCGCCAGCAGGCCAAGCACGCCAATCCATTTGCCGATGAAACTCAAGCCGCGCCCACCCTGTATCTCCCGCCATCGCTTTGCACCACCGGCGCGGCACCGTCAAACCGGCGCGCTCGAGGCGGCTTGATCCGGAGCGCGTTTGACGAAAGAGTGATTCTTGAAGTTTGAAGACTCCTGGAGCTTGAAAAGGACATCACGTGACATCCTCCGCCGACGAACCATCCCGGACCCGCGGCGATCTGGCGTGGGCGATCGCCGTCGGCGGCATCGGCGTGGTGCTGTTCGCGACGCTCCTGCTCTTCACCTGGTATTTTGCCGCGACCCTGCTCCTGATCTTCACGGGCATGCTGCTCGGCGTGGCCTTGAATGCGCTGACCAACACGCTCGGCCGTTTCGTCGGCCTGGCCCATCCCATCCGGCTCGCGATCGTCTGTGTGGTGCTTGCCCTGCTGCTTGCGGGCGTCGTCTATCTCGGCGGCGCAACCATCGCCGACCAGGCCTCCGCGCTCAGCAAGACCATCAAGTCGCAGCTCGGCAACGTCAAAGCCTTCCTCGACAGCCACGGCATCGACACCAGCTTCTTCGACATCGGCAACGCTGCGCCGGCCGCCTCCGAGACACCAGGCACGACGCCGTCGCACCCCTCGCTGCCGAGCGCCGGCGCGCTGGCGTCCAGCGGCGGGGCGATCGTCAGTCAGACCTTCAAGCTGCTGCTCGGCACGATCAGCGCCGTCGGCAACTTCTTCATCGTGCTGTTTTTGGGGCTGGCCTTCGCGGCGCAGCCCAGCCTCTATCACGACGGGCTGTTGTTCATCGCGCCGGCCAAGATGCGCGTCCGGACCACCATCATCATCGACCGCATCGGCGAGACGCTGGAGCGCTGGCTGATCGCGCAGATCATCGTCATGCTTGCGGTCGGCGCCGTGACCTGGATCGGTTTGGCCGTCATCGGTATCCCCGGCTCGTTCATTCTGGGCATTCAGGCCGGCCTGCTCGCCTTCATTCCGACCGTGGGTGCGATCATCGCCGGCGTCGTCGTGGTGCTGGCGAGCCTCGCCTCGGGCTGGGTCGCAACGCTGTCCGCGTTCATCCTGTTTCTCGGCGTGCACGCGATGGAGAGCTATGTGCTGACGCCCATCCTGCAGCGGCAGGCGCTGGACATTCCGCCTGCCACGCTGTTCGCGTTCCAGATCCTGCTCGGCGTGGTCTTCGGCATCTGGGGCCTGGCGCTGGCGCTCCCGCTGATCGCCATCGCCAAGGTCATGATCGACCATTTCAAGAGCGATGAGGCGCCGCAGCAGTTCAAATCGCTCTGAGTAAGGCGGTCTGAGCGCTCAGGTCGTCAGCACCGTGTTGGTGTGCTCGACCTCGGGCGGTGAAGCAAAGTACTGCCCGACCAGGCCGCGCCATTCGGTAAAATTCTCCGAGCCGCGGAAATCGACGGTGTGATTTTCCAGCGTCTCCCACTTCACCATCAGCCGGTAACGCTGCGGCTTCTCGATCGACTTGTGCAGCTCGAAGCCGTGAAAGCCCTTGGAGCGGCCGAAGGCTGCCTTGGCCTTGGCCACGGCGGCCTCAAAATCCTTCTCGGAGCCCGGCTTGACGTCGATTTGCGCAATCTCGGTAATCATCGGCTTCCACCCTTTTTGTTTGATGGGTGTGTCTAGCGCAGCCGGCCCAAAAGAAAAAGGCGCCGGAACGGCGCCCTGATGCGATGGATGGACGTGGCTCGTCAGCCAAACAGCAACACGGCTCCGGCGACCGCCAGCGCACAGGCTGCAAACAGCGCAATCGGCCGGCGATCCTGTCCCTTCGTGTAACGCCCCTGGGCGCGGCGCTCGGTGATCAGCGCCGTCTCGTATTCGTCTGATGTCGAGAAGAGGCAGGCAAAGCCGCCGCGCGTCGACGCTTCCGCCGCTTCCAGCGACATCAGGGCGGCTTGCGAGTTCTGCTGACGGATCGACTCCATGACCGGAATGGTAGGGAGCGAATGGTAAACAGCCGGTTATCGGAAGCTACCGGAGCCTCTGCCGTTCCGATGAAATCGAAACGGAAGCGGCCCCGGATTCTTGTTCTCAGGCCGTCACCGCCTGCGGACGCTGCGCGCCGATCTTGGCCGCGCTCTGTCGCCGCCAGTTTTCCAGCGACAGCGGCAGTTCCTCGGCGGCCTCGACGCGATTGCGGCCGCCGCGCTTGGCCTGGTAGAGCGCAGTGTCGGCGGAGGCCAGCAGCACTTCGAGCTCGGTGCCGGCGGGGCCGCCCGCAACGCCGATGCTGACTGTCGTGTCAACCGGTGCGTCGTCGACCACGACGCCGGACATCTCGAAGGCCTCGCGCACGCGCTCGGCGACCAAGACGCCCTCCTCCAGCGAGCACGGCAACAGCGCCGCAAACTCTTCGCCGCCGATGCGGCCCGAGAGGTCGGAGATGCGCAGGTTCGTCACCACCACGGTCGAGAACAGCTTCAGCATCTCGTCGCCGGCGGGGTGGCCGAAGCGATCGTTGATCGACTTGAAGTGATCGATGTCGAAGATCATCACCGTGACCGGACGGCCGCCACGCGCCTCGCGATCGATCACGCGCGAGCAGGCTTCAGAGAAGCCGCGCCGGTTCAGCATGCCGGTCAACGGATCAGTCGACGCCGCCGTCCGGTGCGCAGTCACCGTGCGCTCCGACACCAGCATGAAGATCACGAACACGGTACCAACGGCATAGAGCACGAGCTCGACCGCGAACACCGTCACCCAGATGCTGGCGGAGAAGGTCGGATCGTTCGGCCGCAGGAAGCCGCCGATGAGGATCGGCAGCATCAGCACGCAGCCGTGCATGACGGGCACCACGAAGGCCGGCCAGCGCCGCTGCAGGCTCTTGCGCCGCTCGACCCAGAGCTCGCTTGCGGTCAGCGCCGCATAGACCGAGACGATGCCGGCGCCGACCATCATGCGCAGCGTGGACGCGGCCGGATCGAGCAGCGTCACGGTCGCGGCCCAGGCGAGCGCACCGAGCACGAGACCCGGCCAGTTCGGCGTGCGTCCGTGGAAGACGCGCGCGGCGTTCCACACCATGCCGCAGGCGACGAAGCCGACGGCGTTCATCGCAAGGTAAAGATGCGCGCCGAGCTTGTCGCCGGCCGCGGTCCATACTGCGACGGAGGTCGCACCCAGCAGATAGGCAGCCCCCCACCATTTCAGTGCGGGACTATTCTCCTGCTTGCCGAAGAACACCAGCATGGCGCCGAGAAGTGCGGCGATCATGGTGGCAACCAAATAGAGCGTGATGCTATCGAGCGACATCTGTCAGCCCCCTTTGAAAGCAGTCTTGACGCGCTCAGCCCATTGATGACGCGCCCTTCCGATTTGCGACGCTAGGTCTCGCGGGTTCCATTCAGGTTTTCATGCAGGTGCAAGTTTTCGGGAAAGACAGGATTAATTTGTTCACAAACGACCAACAAAAAGGGCGCCGAATCGGCGCCCTTTTGCATCTCATTGAAGCCGCTTTCGCGACGAATTTTACCGAAGCGATTAGCGCTTGGAGAACTGGAAGGAGCGGCGGGCCTTGGCCTTGCCGTACTTCTTGCGCTCGACGGTGCGGGAGTCGCGGGTGAGGAAGCCACCCTTCTTGAGGACGCCGCGCAGCTCCGGCTCGAAATAGGTGAGCGCCTTGGAGATGCCGTGACGCACGGCACCGGCCTGGCCCGAGAGGCCGCCGCCGGCGACGGTGCAGATCACGTCATACTGGCCGGCGCGCTGGGCTGCGACCAGCGGCTGCTGGATCATCATGCGCAGCACCGGACGGGCGAAGTAGACCTCAACCTCGCGCGCGTTGACCGTGACCTTGCCGGCACCCGGCTTGATCCAGACGCGGGCGACCGCGTCCTTGCGCTTGCCGGTGGCGTAGGCGCGGTTGAACTTGTCGACCTTCTTCTCGTGCTTGGGCGCGTCCGGAGCGGCGGCCGTCTTGAGCTGGGAGAGCTGGTCGAGCGACTGGATGGATTCGGCCATATTATGCGGCCCTCGTGTTCTTGCGGTTCAACTTGGCGATGTCGATCTTCTCGGGCGACTGCGCCTCATGCGGATGATCGGCCCCGCCATAGACGCGGAGGTTGCCCATCTGGACGCGACCGAGCGGGCCGCGCGGGATCATGCGCTCGATGGCCTTCTCGACCACGCGCTCGGGATAGCGACCCTCGAGGATCTGCTTCGCCGTGCGCTCTTTCACATGACCGACATAGCCGGTGTGCTTGTAGTAGGTCTTCTGCTCGCGCTTGCGACCGGTCAGAACCGCGTGCGCAGCGTTGACGATGATGACGTTGTCGCCGCAGTCGACGTGGGGCGTGTAGGTCGGGAGGTGCTTGCCGCGCAGCCGCATGGCGACGATGGTGGCGAGACGGCCGACGACCAGACCCTTGGCGTCGATCAGCACCCACTTCTTCGTCACTTCGGCCGGCTTTGCCGAAAAGGTTTTCATGTCAGAATTTCCGTGAGGGAGATGGCGGCGCGGACGTCGCGCCGAACTGCGCGGCTTTCTAAAGAAGTGACGCGCGCGGGTCAATGCCACGATGCGCAAATTAGAGAAGTAGAATCAATAGCTTAAAAATATGGTGTTATAATACCTCAGAAAAGCTCAAACATTTGGAATGGAATAGGTCGATGTGACGTGGGCAATCGGATCGGGAGACGTGCCGGACAGGAGGTTCACCTCGCCGACCGCAAGGCGCTTGCCGAGCTTCAAGAGCCGCGCCTCCGCCAGCACGTCCTGGCCGGGCAGGCCCTTGCGCAGGAAATTGATGTTGAGATTGGTGGTGACGGCGAGGCCGACCGGCCCGATCGCCGAGAGCAGCACGACGTACATCGCGAAATCGGCGAGCGCCATCAGCGTCGGGCCCGAGACGGTTCCGCCCGGCCGCAGCATCCTTTCGCTGAAGCGCTGACGCAAAAGGCAGGTCTGGCCGTCGGCGCTCTCGATGGTGATGTCGTCGCCGCTGAAGGCCTGCGGAAACTCGTCGCGCAAGAACTGCTCGACCTCCGCCACGCTCATTTTCGCTGCTGCCATGCCATCCCTCACCCTCGCTTCACTTCGCCTGGTACATTAAGTTATGTGCGTCATCCAACTGGAATCTCCTGACTGGAATCCGCCGATGTCCGTCCAGGCCGCCCGCTCCCCCTCCCCGCAATCGCAAATCCTGCTCCGCGAGATCGTCGGCAGCGTTGCCGTGCTTACGCTGAACCGACCCGGTGCAAGGAACAGCCTCTCTGAGGCGATGATTGGACAACTGCACGCGAGCATCAACGCGATCGCGGAGGACAAGCGCATCCGCGCGGCCGTCATCGCGGCCAATGGGCCGGCCTTCTCCGCCGGCCACGACATGAAGGAGCTCACCGCGCACCGCACCGATCCCGATCGCGGCCGCGCCTATTTTGCCGAGATCATGAACGCCTGTAGCGCAATGATGCAGGCGGTGGTGCGTTTGCCGAAGCCGGTGGTCGCGGCCGTTCAGGGGATTGCCACGGCGGCCGGCTGCCAGCTCGTCGCAAGCTGCGATCTTGCGGTGGCCTCCGAGGCCGCGAGCTTCGCAACGCCGGGCGTCGATATCGGCCTGTTCTGCTCGACCCCGATGGTGGCGCTGTCGCGCAACGTGCCGCGCAAGCAGGCGATGGAGATGCTGCTCACCGGCGAGCCGATCCCGGCCGAGCGGGCCCGCGAGATCGGCCTCATCAACCGCGTGGTGCCGGCCGGCACCGAACTCGCCGCAGCATTGGAGCTCGCGCAACAGGTCGCGCTGAAGTCCGCCTACACCGTCAAGCTCGGCAAGGAGGCCTTCTACCGCCAGGTCGAGATGAGCCTTGCCGATGCCTATCGCTATGCGGCAGAGGTGATGACCGAGAACATGATGGCGCGCGACGCCGAGGAAGGCATCGGCGCCTTCATCGAGAAGCGCGAGCCGAAATGGGAAGATAAATAAGACCGTCATTGCGAGCGAAGCGAAGCAATCCAGAAATCCCACCGAGGAAATAGACTGGATTGCTTCGTCGCTTCGCTCCTCGCAATGACAAGGAAACGACAGCGAATGAACCACGACGCCTATCCCGACAATTACATCCGCGGCATCCTCAACAGCGTGAAGTCGATCGCGATGGTCGGCGCCTCGCCAGTGAATGTGCGCCCGAGCTACTTCGCGTTCAAATATCTGGCGCAGCGCGGCTACGACATGATCCCGGTCAATCCCGGCCATGTCGGCAAGGAACTGCTCGGAAAACCCTTCGTCGCTTCGCTGCGCGATCTCGGCCGCCCCGTCGACATGATCGACATCTTCCGCAACTCCAGCCACATCATACCCGTGGTTGAGGAAGCGCTGACGCTCTATCCGCTGCCGAAGGTGATCTGGATGCAATTGGGGGCGCGCGACGACGCCGCTGCCGAGAAGGCCGAGGCCGCCGGCATCAAGGTCGTGATGAACCGGTGCCCAAAAATCGAATATGGCCGGCTGTCGTCGGAAATATCCTGGATGGGCGTCAATTCGCGCACGATCTCCGCCAAGCGTCCGCCGGCGCCGACGCAGGGCATGCGACTGTCTCTCAATCGCATGAGCATGGGCGGCGGCGAGACCGCAGCGTCCGACCGCGCCGCCAAGATTACGACCGATAAGAACAAGACCGAACAGAGCTGACGCAATCGCGAGAGATTCATTTCCCGAACGCGACATAGCGAAGCACGGCCGTTTCGAACAAAGTCTTGCCGGCCGCGATGCCTTGACGGCGGACGCCGCCGCGATCAGCATGCCGCGCGATTTTCGAAAGACACAAGAACAGGACGAGAGATTATGAGCGATCGCCTTCCGGGATTTTCGACCCTCGCCGTGCATGCCGGTGCACAGCCCGATCCGACTACCGGTGCGCGCGCGACCCCGATTTATCAAACAACCTCTTTCGTCTTCAACGATGCCGACCATGCGGCCTCGCTGTTCGGCTTGCAGTCCTTCGGCAACATCTATACCCGCATCGGCAACCCCACGAATGCCGTGCTGGAAGAGCGCGTCGCGGCGCTCGAGGGCGGCACCGCCGCGCTCGCGGTCGCCTCGGGTCACGCCGCGCAGGTCGTGGTGATGCAGCAACTCCTGCAGCCCGGCGACGAATTCATCGCGGCGCGAAAGCTCTATGGCGGCTCGATCAACCAGTTTTCGCACTCCTTCAAGAGCTTTGGCTGGAACGTGGTGTGGGCCGATCCAGATGACATCGCCAGCTTCGAGCGCGCGGTCACGCCGCGCACCAAGGCGATCTTCATCGAATCCATCGCCAATCCCGGCGGCAGCATCACCGACATCGAGGCGGTCTCGACGGTCGCCCGCAAGGCCGGCGTACCGCTGATCGTCGACAACACGCTGGCCTCGCCCTATCTGATCCGCCCGATCGATCACGGTGCCGACATCGTCGTGCACTCGCTGACGAAATTTCTCGGCGGCCACGGCAATTCGATCGGCGGCGTCATCGTCGATGCCGGCACCTTCGACTGGTCGAAGGACAATAGATATCCGATGCTGTCCGAGCCGCGCCCGGAATATCACGGCATCAAGCTGCACGAGACCTTCGGCAATTTCGCCTTCGCGATCGCCTGCCGCGTGCTCGGCCTGCGCGACCTCGGGCCGGCGTTGTCGCCCTTCAACGCCTTCCTCATCCTCACCGGCATCGAGACGCTGCCGCTGCGCATGCAGAGGCATTGCGACAACGCCAAGGCCATCGCGGAATTCCTCTCCGGCCATCCGGCGGTCTCATCGGTGAGCTATGCGGGCCTTTCGAGCGACAAGTACAATCAGCTCGCGCGCAAATATTCGCCGAAGGGCGCGGGCGCCGTTTTCACCTTCAGCCTGAAGGGCGGCTATGACGCCGGCGTCAGCCTAGTATCGAACCTGAAACTGTTCTCGCACCTCGCCAATGTCGGCGATACCCGCTCGTTGGTGATCCACCCGGCCTCGACCACGCACAGCCAGCTCGACGATGCCGCCAAGGTCAAGTCGGGCGCCGGTCCGGACGTGGTCCGGCTCTCGATCGGCATCGAGGACAAGGAAGACCTGATCGCGGATCTCGAGCAGGCGCTGAGCGCGTAAGTCTGCTTCGTCATTCCGGGGCGCGCGCAAGCGCGAACCCGGAATCTCGAGATTCCGGGTTCGGTGCTTCGCACCGCCCCGGAATGACAGAGCGGTTAACAGTCATTAACCGCCCCAGGCATAGATTGGCTCCGGATCACGACCTCTGATTCGGAGCCAACAATGCTGCGCTGGATGACGCCTGCCCTTGCGGCGATGTTGACGGTCTCGGGCGCGCTCGCGGCCGACATGCCGGCGGTGCCGAAGAAGCGCTATGCCGCGCCGCCTCCGCCGCGCGAGATCGTCACCGAGGTCGAGGCGGATTCCCTGATCTCGCCGGCCTATGGCGTCGGCAGCTACATCCGCAATCTGCCGGGCACGCCGCTGCTGCCGGGCTCCGCGGCCCTGCCGGGCTATTATGGCCGCGCCTGGAGCTACGACTACCAGGGCGCCTATTATGGCGGCCCGCAGGTCGACTACTTCTGGCGGTTACCTTACGCCTGCGGCGTCTACGGCTATTGCTGAAGCCAGAGCGTTTTCCGCAGGCTTGCGCGATGCCATGCGCTCGACCTGCACCACCGCCAGCGTCAGCACGACGATCGCGACCGCCTGATGCGCGAGCGCAAGTCCGATCGGCACCTCGTTGAGCAGCGTGAGAATGCCGAGCACCGCCTGTAGGCTGACTGCCGCAACCAGCCAGATCGCCCCGCTCGCGGCCCGACCGGCGCGCGCGCCGATGGCATCGAACGCGTGGAATACGGCGAGCGCGAACAGCAGATAGGCCGTCATGCGGTGCTCGAACTGCACCGTGAGCACATTGTCGAACAGATTGCGCCACCACGGCGTCTCGAACCACAGCCGCTCCGCGGAGGGGATGAAGGCGCCGTCGATGTCGGGCCAGGTGTTGTAGACGCGCCCTGCCCTCAGGCCCGCGACCAGCGCGCCGAGATAGAGCTGAACGAAAGTCACGACCAGAATGACCGCGCTCGTCGCCTTCAGCCGCGCTGATGCAACGACTTGCGGCTGCGCGCCAAGACGCCGCACCGTCCAGACTATGCCAGCGTAGATCAGGAGCGCGAGCGACAGATGCGTCGCCAGCCGATACTGCGACACTTCCACGCGCTCGGCGAGGCCCGAGGCCACCATCCACCAGCCGACAGCACCCTGGAGCGCGCCGAGGCCGAACAGCAGCCACAGCCGCCGCTTCAGATCGCCCGACAGGCCGCCGCGCCACAGGAAGAACAGGAACGGCAGCAGGTAGGCGACGCCGATGAAGCGCCCGAGCAGCCGATGGCTCCACTCCCACCAGAAGATGGTCTTGAACTCATGCAGGCTCATGCCGGCATTGAGCTCGCGATATTGCGGGATCTTCTTGTAGGCCTCCAACGCCTCGCTCCACTGCGCTTCGCTCAGCGGCGGCACGCTGCCCGTGACCGGCTTCCATTCCACGATCGACAGCCCGGACTCGGTGAGGCGCGTCGCGCCGCCGACCAGCACCATCAGGGCGATCAGCGCGGCCACCGACACGAGCCACCACCGCACCGCGCGGTGCCGGTCCTTTTGGAGCGGAATCGTCGTCATTTCGGGCCAAATACCAAGACTTGAACCAATCGGGCTTGAGCCGACAAGGCTTGAACCAGACTGCGCGCTCCTTATAGTCCGCAACTCCCCCAGCGCAAGTTGCGCCAGCCACAACACATTCGTCATGACAATCCGCACCCGCAAGTTCCTCGGTGCTATTGCACTCCTGGTGTTGGCCACCGTATGGGCGCTGGTCGGCATGGTCCTGGCCCAAAATGCCTGGATCGCAAGCTCCGGCTGGCGGCAGGCGATCTACTACGTCGTGGTCGGCATGGGCTGGGTGCTGCCGGCGATGCCGATCGTGAGCTGGATGCAACGGCCCAATCGGGCCTGATCAGCTGGGCGCGCCGGGCGTCGGCCTCACCGGCGCGAAGGCCGCGCCTGACAACAGCACCCGCATCATCCGCAGCGAACGCCGCCTTCCGTCCCAGGAGATCCGCGGCAGCGCGCGCAGATTGGTGCGTCCCTCGACATCCACGATCCCCGGGATCGTCGACACGGCGCTGGCAAAGCCCGCCTCCTCGGCCATCACGACATGCGTCCTGCGAAAGGAGTCGCGGTCGCCGAACGGAAATGCCAGATGCCTGATCTCGCGGTGGAAGGCGGATTCGGCCACCGCCTTGCCCATCGCCATTTCGCGCGAGGCGATGCCGTCCTTCATATTGGCGAGCGCTGCATAGTTCACGGTCGCGCTCCCGATCGTGACGAGCGGATCCGCAGCGAGCCGCGCCAGATCGTTCCAGTTCATCGACGCCTCGCGTGACAGGCTGGCGAGATCGACGCGGTAGCGCTTGCAGAGATCGTTGATCGCGGCCGACAGCGCCTGCGGCGGCAGCGTCCTCAGCCAGTTCTCGATGAAGTCGAAGAGCTGCTGCTTCTCGGCGTGGCCGGTCACCACGAAGCGCTGCTCCCTGTCGTCCATCATCAGGCTGATGCGGCTTTCGCTGTCGATCACCTTCTCGAGCCCCAGCCACCAGGCCTCGCCGACGCCGTCCGGGAATGCGGTCGGAACGTAGACGGTGAACGGCACGCCGTGCCGCGACAGCACCGGATAGGCAAAGTCGATCAGATCCTTGGTGGCGCCGTCGAAGGTCAGCGCCACGAACCGCCGCCGCTCGGGCAGCGTCACCGCACGCCGGCAAACCTCGTCCAGGCCGACGATGTCGAACTTCCAGCGCTTCAACGCCCGCAGCGTGCGATCGAGGAAGTTTGGCGTGACCTCGTTGGCAATCAGCGGCTGGAACCGCCCGTTCCGCCGCGGTCGCACGCGCTGGAAGCGCAAGATCGCGCCCGCGCCGCCGGCCCTGCGCCCATGCAGCCGGGCCTGGCCGGTGAACCAGGCGACCTCGAGGCGCAGCCGTTCCAGCCATCTGCTGTCGGATTCCAAGATCCACCCTCAAGCGAGCGCCGGCGGCCCGCGTCCCCTCCCGATTGTCCTTACTCTTTGTTGACCTTTCTTTGCAAAGGTCGCCCGAGGCCGAAAACCGAAAATTTTCCTTGTCCGACAGGTTTTGCGAATGACCATGGCTGCGGCGATGCAAAGCCGGACGGCAGACGCCCCAGCGCGGTCGGAAGCGAGCCCTATCGCTGATATCGACATCGTTGCCGATCTCTCCGCAGCCGAACCGGATTGGCGCTTCCTCGAGGAGGCCGGGCATTTCTCCACGCCCTATCAGCGCTTCGACCTCCTCGGCCCCTGGCAGCGGATGGTCGGCGCGCATGAAGGCGCGCATCCGTTCGTCGTGATCGCCCGCGACGCCGACCGCCGGCCGTTGCTCCTCCTGCCGCTGGCCCTGCACCAGAATCACGGCGTCCGCACTGCCTGCTTCATGGGCGGCAAGCACGCGACCTTCAACATGGGGCTGTGGGACGGCGAATTCGCCGCGCAGGCCGGTCCCGCCGATATCGATGCCCTGCTCGCCGCCCTGCGCGCGCGCGGCGACGTCGATGTGCTCGCACTGACGCAGCAGCCGCTCAACTGGCATGACCGGCCGAACCCGCTTGCGGCTCTGCCGCGGCAGAATTCGATCAACGGCTGTCCGCTGCTGACGATGACGCCGGGCGCCGCGCCGGCGACGCGGATCAGCAACTCGTTCCGCAGGCGGTTGAAGAGCAAGGAGAAGAAGCTCCAGGCACTCGCCGGCTACCGCTACCACCTCGCCGCCACGGACGACGACATCACCCGCCTGCTCGACTGGTTCTTCCGCGTCAAGCCTGTCAGGATGGCCGAGCAGAAGCTGCCGAACGTGTTTGCCGAAGCAGGCGTTGAGGTGTTCGTCCGCAGCGCCTGCCTCGCAACGCACGGCGACGGCCGTGTCATCGACATCCACGCGCTCGAATGCGACGAGGAGGTGATCGCGATCTTCGCCGGCGTCGCCGACGGCCACCGCTTCTCGATGATGTTCAACACCTACACGATGTCGGAACATTCACGCTACAGCCCCGGCCTGATCCTGATGCGCAACATCATCGACCGCTACGCCGAGCGCGGCTACCGCACACTCGATCTCGGTATCGGAACGGACGACTACAAGCGGATGTTCTGCAAGAGCGACGAACCGATTTTCGACAGTTTTGTGCCGCTCACTTCGCGCGGCAGGTTAGCTGCAATGGCGATGTCCTCGCTCAATCACGGCAAGCGCCTGGTCAAGCAGAACCAGATGCTGTTCGAGCTCGCGCAAAAGCTGCGCCGGGCGTTCGGGTAGCCTTGCCAAGCACTCAACTGCCCTCCCTTCTCCCCTGTGGGAGAAGGTGGCGCGAAGCGCCGGCTGAGGGGTCTCTATCCACAGCCGCCATGTGAGATGCGCGGATAGAAACCCCTCACCCGTCTCGCCGCTAAGCGGCGAGCCACCCTCTCCCACAAGGGGGAGAGGGTGAAGAAGTCACTCCGCCACGCGCGGGCCGGGCGCGTCCAGCGCCTTCAACTCGTCAGCAGCGGCGACAATTGCGTCCCGGATCTTCAGGAAATACTCCGCGTCAATTCGTGCAGCGAGCCAGTCCAGTTCGCCCCGATAGCCGTGTTCGCCTTCCTTGCGGATGACGCCTTCGTCGATCAGAACCTCAAGGCAGCGGCGTACATTCGAGCGCGGCAGGCCGAGATGTCTGGAAATGTCGGACGCCGATATGGGCGGCGCACCGAAATCGTCGTTGATCCGGGTCGCCAGCGCCACCAGAATCTCTTCAAACACCGCGCCGAGGTGCTTGCGCGCGTAACCGCTGCGCATCGCCATGAAGCACGTCACCGTCAAACGGCTGATGATCGCCGATTGCTTGTGACGTTTCGCGAGTGCATCTGTTTTACTTGATATTTCCGCGGCCAATTTCGCCACCCTTGTTTTTGCTTGCGATCGCGTTCTTAACGGGCGCATGCTCTGGTTGCAAAGGCGAGCTGGGAAGATTCGCGATGTATCGGCGTCTCGCACGGACTCTTGAAAATGAAACAGTCTTCAGGATTGCTGTTGTCTGCCTCGGGTTTCTCCCGGTCGCAGTCGTGCTGGCTGCTCTCTTCGTGAAGTGACCACCGTTCTTTGCCCTGCTCCCGCGCATCGAGCGCGGCCCACAAACTCTGAGAGGTTGAGAGGAGCTAAGCCGCGACGCGCGGGCCGGGCGTCGGCGCATCCGACGGCTGCACCGGCTTCGTCAGCATCACGACCTCGCTGAAACCGACCGCGCCGAGCTGCGTGCTCATCGTCGCGCGGGCATCCGCGGCCATCGAAGCGTCCGGCACCACGACGGCGCGGGCATGCGCCGTCAAGAGTTCGGCCGGGAGGTCCGATGCCGTGCCGGCATCGAGCAGGACATGGTCATAGACCCGCAACAGCGCGTCGACCGCGAGCGCAATGCGCGGCGACTGCAGCAGGTTGCGGTCGAAGCCGGGCCGGCCCGCATTGACGATCTGCACGCGCGACAGCCGGTCCTTGGTGATGATCTCGGTGAACGAGGCCTGTCCCTGCATCAATTCGGCAAGGCCGGGGGCGGACGGATCGGCCGATACTGCCGACATCGTCGGCGTCGAGGCTACGAGATCAACGACGACGACACGCGCGTCGCGGGCAAGGAAGCGGGCCAGCGTCAGAGCCGTCAGCGTGATGCTCTCGCCGGACGCGGTGCCGAGCACGGTGACTTTGCGCCCCGCAGGACCGGCGGCCCGCAACCGCGTGGCGAGACGCTCGACCTCAGTCAGCTCGTTCGGAACCGGATCCGGTGCGATCGCCTGCTCGCGCCGTAGTGGTGCGGGCGCTGGCGCCTGCGCCGGTGCAATCGGCGGCGCGGCGATGACCGGCGCCATGACCGGCTCGATGCGCGCGGGCGCTGCCGGCATCGGGGCGGCCATGGGCGGCGATTCCACCGCAGGAACGGGGGCCGCAGCAGCGGGCGCTGGCGCGACCGCCGCCGGGGCAACGGGCGCCGCCGGACGCGGCGCCGTCATCCGCAGCAGTTCGCCGGTGACCACGATGCCCGAGCTCAGCAGCAACGTCGCTAGCGTGGCGATCAAGACGATCGGCAGCTTCTTCGGATAGGCCGGCGTATTGGACACGGTGGCGCGCGAGATGATGCGGCCCTCCGGCGTCACATCGATCGTCTCGCGCGTATTGGCCTCGCGAAACTTGGCCAGATACGATTCCAGCAGGTCGCGCTGCGCCTTGGCCTCGCGCTCCAGTGCGCGGAGCTGGACGTCCTGACCGTTGGTGGAAGAGGCCTGCTTCTTGAGCTGCTCGAGGCTCGCGGTCAGGCTCTGGACCCGGCCGTCGGCGATGCGGGCATCGCTTTCGAGCGCACGTGATTTCTTGCTGGCCTCGTCACGGATCTGATTGTCGAGATCGGCGAGCTGCGCCTTCAATTCCTTGATGCGGGGATGGTTGCCGAGCAGCGTCGACGATTGCTCGGCGAGTTGCGCCCGCAGCGTGACACGCTGCTCCGAAAGCCGGCGCATCAGCTCCGAATTGAGCACCTCGGACGCCTCGATCGGCTTGCCGCTCTGAAGCATCTCGCGGATCAGCCGCGACTTGGATTCGGTATCGGCCTTCATCGCGCGCGCATTGTTGAGCTGGGTGTTCACCTCGCCCATCTGCTGATTGGACAGCGTGGTGTTGTTGGTGCCGACGAACAGGCTCGACTTGGAGCGGAAATCCTCCACCCGCGACTCGGCGTCGGAGACCTTCTTGCGCAGGGTCTCGATCTCGCCCGAAAGCCACTGGCTTGCCGATTTTGCCTGATCCTGCCGCGCGCTCTGCTGCAGCACGAGATAGCCGTCGGCGATCGAGTTGGCGATGCGCGCCGCCAGATCCGGGTCCCAGGACTGAAATTCGATGACGATCACGCGCGACTTGTCGACGGCATAGGCCGTCAGGCGATCGTAATAGGCTTCCATGACGCGCTCGTCAGGCGTCATGGAGAAGGGATCGCGGCCGATGCCGACCAGCGCCAGCAGCGATCTGAGCGGGGTAACGCCCTGGAGCACCGGATCGAATTCGGGACGCTCCGCGAGCTTGTTCTTCTTGATGATCTCGCGCGCGAGATCGCGCGACAGCACGAGCTGGACCTGACTGGTGACGGCCTCGGGGTCGAGCGCCTGCCGCTCCTCGGTCCGCTCGCCGTTCGGTCGCAGGAAAACGTTCTCGCGCCCGTCAACCAGGATGCGCGCCTCCGACTTGAAGCGCGGCGTAACGAGGTTGACAGCAACCACAGAGAGCGCCAGCGCCAGCACCGTCGGCACGATGATCCAGCTGCGCCGACGCGCCAGCGCACGGCCAAGCAGACGCAGATCGAGATCGCTCGTCTCCGCGAAGGGTCTCTCGGCCAAGGGGGCCTCGGCCGCCGATTTCTCGACCTGTGCCTTCTGCTTTGTCACTTTGGGCGGCTTGAGAACGGCCCGCTTGATCGCCGCTCTCTCTTTCCAGCCACGCCAGAACGCCAGACGCATCGTACACTCCCGCGGACGCCACTCGCCCACCTCAACCGCCGCGATTACACTCCATTAAGGTTGCTGCTGGGTTAATTGCGCGCCGCAAGACCCGTGCGTCGCCTACGCCGCCGTCGAGAACACCGTTTGTTAACCATGAAGGCCCTTAATCCAGATCGATATTTGGATCTGAAATCGCCTCCCGAGCGCTGGTTTGATCATGCCTCCGTCTCCCGACCAGCCGCTGCGCATCCTGCACGCCGTGCGCGCGCCCGTCGGCGGCATCATTCGCCACATCCTGGATCTCGCCAACGGCCAGGTCGATCGCGGACATCATGTCGGCATTCTCGCCGACAGCCTGACCGGCGGCGAGCGCGCGGAGAAGGCGCTCGCCGATCTCGCGCCGCGCCTGAAGCTCGGCGTGCATCGGATGGCGATCCGCCGCGAACCCTCGCCCGACGACGTGCTGGTCTGGATGCGCATGATGTCGCTGATCCGCAAGCTCAGGCCTGACGTCCTGCACGGCCATGGCGCCAAGGCCGGCGCGTTCGCCCGCCTGCGCCGGCGCACAGACAAGACCATCCGCATCTACACTCCGCACGGCGGCTCGCTCCACTACCCGCTCAATACCTTCAAGGGCGAGTTCTACGCGCGGCTGGAGCGCACGCTGATGGACAGCACCGATCTGTTCCTGTTCGAAAGCGCGTTTGCGCGGGACACCTATCAACGCATCGTCGGCACGCCCAAGGGGGTGGTGCATTGCGTGTTCAACGGCGTGACGCCGGAGGAATTCGAGCCGCTGATCATGGCGGACGATGCGACCGATCTCGCCTATGTCGGAGAGTTCCGGCACATCAAGGGCGCCGATCTCCTGGTCGACGCCGTCGCGCGCCTGCATGCCGACGGCAAGAAGGTCACACTGACCCTCGGCGGTGACGGCGAGGAAACCGCCGCGCTGAAGGCACAGGTCGAGAAGCTCGGCCTCGGCAGTTCGATCCGCTTCATCGGCCACGTCAAGGCGCGCTACGGCTTCTCCAAGGGCCGGCTGCTCGTCGTCCCCTCCCGCGGCGACTCGATGCCCTATGTCGTGATCGAGGCCGGTGCCGCCGGGATTCCGATGATCGCCGCACGGGTCGGCGGCATCCCCGAGATCTTTGGCGCCGACAGCGCCGCGCTGTTTGCGCCGAGCAATCCCGACGCCATGGCCGACGCCATCGGCGCCGCACTGGAGAATCCGCAAGTCACCGCGCAACGTGCCACGGCGCTGCGCGAGCGCATATCGGCGCATTTCTCCCAACAGGCCATGGTCGAAGGCGTGCTGGCCGGCTACCGCGACGCGTTTGCCAATCATTAACCGTCCTTTACTACGCTAAGAGTTTCTTCCGATTTGTCCGATAAGCGAAGAGCCGGGGAGTTCCGCCCTGGCGCCTGCGTGCCCATGTGCATGGCAAGCCAGAAAAATGGCCAGGGGGATCGCAGAAAATGGACTGGGAAGGCCGTGGAACCGATCAACGCGCGCTCGATGCTTGAGGACGCAGCCAACGCTGCGACAAGCACGCCGACCGAAAAACCCTTCGTCGAACGGCGCCGCCGGCTGTCACCGGCCGCACTCGACGTCGTCAACCAGAAGGTACTCAGGGCCTATTCGCCGATCCTGATCACCGGCTTCGTGCGGCTGGCCGATTTCGTGCTGCTCAGCATTGTCGGCATCGCGCTTCATCTCATCTATGTGCTGCCCTTGTCGGGCTTCTATTGGGAATATCTCGTCGCGATCTTCGGCATCACCGCGACCGCGATCGTGTGCTTCCAGGCCGCCGACATCTATCAGGTCGAGCTCTTTCGCGGGCAATTGCGGCAGATGACGCGGATGGTCTCGTCCTGGTCCTTCGTCTTCCTGCTGTTCATCGGCGTATCCTTCTTCGCCAAGGTCGGCGGCGAGGTCTCGCGCGTCTGGCTTGCGGCCTATTTCGTCCTGGGTCTCGTCGCGCTGCTCGGCGAACGCCTGGTCCTGCGCAATCTGGTGCGCAACTGGGCACGTGACGGCCGGCTCGACCGCCGCACCATCATCGTCGGCTCCGACCGCAACGGCGAGGAGCTGGTCGAGGCGCTGAACGCGCAGGATGACACCGACATCCACGTGCTCGGCGTGTTCGACGACCGCAGCGACAGCCGCGCGCTCGACACCTGCGCCGGCGCGCCAAAGCTCGGCAAGGTCGACGATATCGTCGAATTCGCCCGCCGCACCCGCGTCGACCTCGTGCTGTTCGCGCTGCCGATCTCGGCCGAGACGCGCATCCTGGAGATGCTGAAGAAGCTCTGGGTGCTGCCGGTCGACATCCGCCTCTCCGCGCACACCAACAAGCTGCGCTTCCGCCCCCGCTCCTATTCCTATCTCGGCGAAGTGCCGACGCTCGACGTGTTCGAGGCGCCGATCACCGACTGGGATCTGGTGATGAAATGGCTGTTCGACCGCATCGTCGGCGGCATTGCGCTGCTCGCCGCATTGCCTGTCATGGCGCTGGTCGCGCTTGCGGTCAGGCTCGACAGCCCGGGACCGGTCCTGTTCCGCCAGAAGCGTTTTGGCTTCAACAACGAGCGCATCGATGTCTACAAGTTCCGCTCGATGTATCACCACCAGGCCGATCCGACGGCATCAAAGGTCGTAACCAAGAACGATCCGCGCGTCACCCGCGTCGGCCGCTTCATCCGCAAGACCAGCCTCGACGAGCTGCCGCAGCTCTTCAACGTCGTGGTCAAGGGCAATCTGTCGCTGGTCGGTCCGCGTCCGCACGCCGTGCAGGGCAAATTCCAGCACCGGCTGTTCGACGAGGCCGTCGACGGCTATTTCGCGCGCCATCGCGTCAAGCCGGGCATCACCGGCTGGGCCCAGATCAACGGCTGGCGCGGCGAGATCGACAACGAAGAGAAGATCCAGAAGCGCGTCGAGTTCGACCTCTATTACATCGAGAACTGGTCGGTGCTGTTCGACCTCTACATCTTCCTCAAGACGCCGTTGTCGCTGCTGACCAAGAACGAAAACGCGTATTGATTTGAGTTGGTCATGCCCCGCCTTGTGCGCACTTGCGCACTGGGGCGGAGCATCCAGTAACCCGCGGCCCCAATCGAATTCTCCGACATCCGCCGCGGAGTACTGGATCGCCCGGTCAACCCGGGCGATGACAGCGGAGCTAGAGTTTGTGTGAGTTGCGTAAGCGTATGAGCGTGTGATGGCGTATGCGGCGGCAGCCGGGGGAATGAATGCAGCGGCTTCCGCTGTATCAGGCGTATTGGCGCTGCAGCGCACGCTGGTCTGGCTGGTCGGCGCATGCGGCGCGGTCGTCTTCATCGAGCCGAGCCCCTACGAAATTGCCACCCTGCTTGCCACCGTCGCCTTCTTTGCGACCGGCCTGCGGCTGCAACTGGTGTTCATGCCGCTGGTGCTGGCGCTGTTCCTGCTCAATATCGGCTACACCATCTGCGCCATTCCGCTGCTCGGTCAGACCGAGGTGGCAAGCTGGATTGCGACCTCCTGGTACATGGCGGTGACCGTCGTGTTCTTCGCCATGGTGCTCTCCGAGGATACGGCGGCGCGGCTCGAGATGCTCAGGCGCGGGCTCGTGGTCGGCGCCATGGTCGCTGCAATCTCCGCGGTCGCCGGCTACTTCCATCTGGTCCCCGACGGCAACGACCTGCTGACGCTCTATGGACGCGCGCGCGGCACCTTCAAGGACCCGAACGTGCTCGGCGCCTTCCTGATCCTGCCGTCGCTGTTCGTGCTGCAGAGCGTGGTGCTGGAGCGGCCCGGCATGGCGATCCGCAACGCGATCGCCTTTGCCATCATGGCGCTCGCCATCCTGCTCGCCTTCTCCCGCGCGGCCTGGGGCGGGCTGGTCCTGACCGCGGCCTTCATGCTGGCGCTGATGGTGCTGACCAGCCGGAGCAACACGCAACGCTCGCGCATCATCATTATGACCGTCGTCGCCGCAACCCTGGGGCTGGCGCTGATCGCAGTGCTGCTGTCCTTCGACGCCACAGCAGAGATGTTCAAGCAGCGCGCAAGCTTCGACCAGAGCTATGACGAAGGCCGCTTCGGTCGCTTCGGCCGGCATATCCTCGGTGCCGATATGGCGCTCGACCTGCCGTTCGGCATCGGCCCCTTGCAATTCCACCGCTACTTCCCCGAGGACACCCACAATTCGTACCTCAACGCCTTCATGTCCGGCGGCTGGCTGTCGGGCGTGCTCTATCCGGCGCTGGTGTTCACGACCGTCGTCATCGGCTTCCGCCACGTCTTCGTCCGCGTGCCCTGGCAGCGCACATACCTCGCGGTGTTCTCGGCCTTCGTCGGTACCGTCGGCGAAAGCTTTGTGATCGACACCGATCACTGGCGGCACTTCTGGATGATGCTGGGGGCGATGTGGGGCATGATCGCCGCAGCCCAGGCCTACAAGGTGCCGGCGGAGACGCCCGTCGTGCCGGCTCAGATCCCCGTCAGCGCCGAGCCTTCGGCATCTTAGGATTGGCGCGCTTCTCCGGCGGCGTATCGATGACGGCCTTCAACGCCTCCGTCGCTTCCAGCACGCCCTTGTAGCCGTCGAGCGCAAACCGCAGCAGCAGGCGCAACTCTTCCTCGCTGTAGCCGCTCCAGACCTTCTGCATCGCCTGCTGCATCGGCACGTAGAACTGGCCGATCTTCGCGGTCACCTCCGGCACCACGACGATGAAGACCTTGCGGCGGTCGGCCTCGTCGCGCTCGCGGCGGACATAGCCGGCCTTCTCCAGCCGATCCACGACGCCGGTGATGGCGCCGGTCGTCAGCCCCGTGACCTCGGCGAGCCGGCCGGCGGTGACCCGTCCTTCCAGATTGAGGAAGTCGAGGCATTCGAGATCGGAGTTGGAGATGCCGGCGATGTTGGCGACCGCCTGGCCGTACAGCACGCCCTGCGCCGACGACCGGCGCATCGCCTCTTCGAGTTCCACGAGCAGCGCCGCGCGCGCTTTCCCTCTTGACAAAAACCGGCCTCTTACCTTAGCAAGTATATATCTTAGCCACTAAGATAATTAGCGACCGTAGTTTTCCTAGCACCTCGCCACCGTCGGGAGCAAGACATGCAAAGCCGTCCGCGCAAGGCCCTGATCATCGGCGCCGGCATCGCCGGGCCCGTCACAGCGATCCTGCTCCGCCGCGCCGGCATCGAGGCGCAGATCTTCGAGGCCTGGCCCTACTCCACCGGCATCGGCGGCGGCCTCCAGATCGCACCGAACGGCATGCATGTGATGGAGGAGCTCGGCCTTGCCCGCGAGCTGATCAATCGCGGCTCGGTGGCCGAGTCCTTCGACTTCTACGCCCAGGACGGCCAACGGCTCGGCTCGATCAATCGCGACATGGAAAGGCGGTTCGGCCAGCCCGCGGTGAACATGTGCCGCGCGACGCTGAACGAGATCCTCATCGACGAGGCCTGGTGCTCGCATGCCGAGCTCTATTTCGAGAAGCGCCTGGTCGGGATCGAGGACCGCGGCGACCAGCCCATCGTCGCCCATTTCGCCGACGGCACCAGCGCCGAAGGCGATTTCCTGATCGGCGCCGACGGCGTGCATTCCGCGGTTCGCCGCCACGTCGTGCCCGACGGCCCGACGCCCTTCGACACCGGTCTGATCGGCTTTGGCGGCTTCGTGCCGCGCGCCGTGCTCGACGGCGTCTCGCTCGGCCAGCGGGTGGAGACCACCTTCGGCCGCAGCGGCTTCTTCGGCTACGGCTTTTGCAGCACCGATCCGAAGGACGGCGCGATGTGGTGGAGCACGCAGCCGGCGAACGGCATGGATGCGGCGGCCTTCCGCGCACAGGAGCAGTTGACGCTGAAGCAGCATCTGCGCGACTTCCACAGGGGATGGCACGACCCGATCCCCGCCATCATCGAGGCGGCCGAAAACATCGCGGTGACCGACACGCTCGACGTTGCGACCTTGCCGACCTGGTCGCGCAAGCGCTGTCTGCTGATCGGCGATGCCGCGCATGCGACCAGCCCGCATGCCGGCCAGGGCGCCTCGCTGGCGCTCGAAGATGCGATGCGGCTCGGCCGGCTGCTGGCGCACGGACAGGAGCTCGGCCTCACCTTCCAGAATTTCGAGCTCGAACGCCGCCCGCGCGCGGAAAAGATCGTCGCCATCGCCCGCCGCAACGGCAGCAGCAAGCGCGAGTTCAGCGCGACGGGCGCGTGGATGCGCAATCAGATGATGAAATGGCTGTTGCCGCTCGGCGCCAGGAGCATGGATTTCATGTACGCCTATGATGCGCGAGCGGTGTAGCTGTCATGCCCCGCGAAGGCGGGGCATCCAGTACGCCGCGGCTTCCCCGTATCCCACGACCGTCTCTGGAATACTGGATCGCCCGGTCGGAGCCGGGCGATGACACCGTGATTGTGGCGCGCGACTACGCTTCGACCCGGAACGTCAGCCCCGCGTTTTCCTCGAGCCGCTTGATCAAGCTACCCTGCATCGCCGCGCCCGGCGTCCAGAAACCGCCCGGCACATCCTTCGTGTCGCGCAGCATGCAGATCGCGCATTCGGAGATCATCTTCGAGGTCGAGCCGTAGCCGGGATCGCGATCGCCCTTCACGGCGGCGCGGACTTCTCGGCCGTCGGGCGCAATCGCGACATACAACAGATCGTAGCGACCGTTTTCGCGCTCTTCCTTCGAGGGCCCCTCGCCCGGCTTCGGCGCGTTCGGGCCGGTCTTCTCGGAATTCGCCGCCATCACCTTCTTGGCGTTGGCCTCGCCCTTCTCGCCCGCGCCCGTCAGCACCATCTCGTCGTAGATGAATTCCTTGCCGTAGGGAAAGCCCATCAGCATGTTGGAGCGGTGGACGTTGCGCGTGTTGATCAGCGCCATCATGAACGGCGCCGCCCACGATCCCAGATCCTCTTCATACGCCGCCCTGTTGCCGCGCGGCTGCTTTGGACCGGCGAAGCCCGGCGTCAGCGCAAAGGCATCATTCAGGATTGCGACGAGGCTGATGTCCTTGGCGACCGCGTCAAACGTTGCCTTCGCGCTCGCCGCGGTGCCGCCGGAGAGCGTGCCGCGCATGTCGCGCACGCGGCCCTTCACGCGCTGCGCCGTCGCGCCGAACGCGCGCTTGGCCTCCTCCTGCACGAAGAACGCACCGAGCTCGAACGGCACTGAGTCGAAGCCGCAGGAGAACACGATGCGCGCGCCGCTCGCCTTGGCGGCCGCCTCGTGCTTGTCGATCATCTGCCGCATCCAGACCGGCTCGCCGCAGAGATCGAAATAATCGACGCCGCCGGCGACGCAGGCGGCCAGCAGGTCCTCACCGTACCATTGATACGGACCGACCGTCGTGATCACAGACTTCGTCTGATCGACCATTTTCTTCAACGACGCCGGATCGGAGGCATCAGCGACGATCAGCGGCGTATCGGCCGGCGCGCCGATCGCGTCGCGCACCGATTTGAGCTTGTCGAGGCTGCGTCCCGCCATCGCCCATTTCAGCTCCTTGTCGCCCTTGTAGTGCGCGGCGAGATATTCGGCGACGAGCTGACCGGTGAAACCGGTCGCGCCGTAGACGACGATGTCGAATTGCTTGGAGCTCATGGTCCAGAACCTCTATTTCTTTCCGTAACTCACGCCCATGCCCGCGCGCACATCGCTCTGGATCCCGTAAGGCGGGATCGGATAGCGAAGACCGTTCTTGGCGAGCGCCTTCATGCCCACGATCGCCTTGGCAAGATGCTCGGGCTTCAGAGCCATCAGCATCTCCTCGTCCGGCACGCCGCCATAGCGCCGCTCGGCATAGCATGGCAAGGACAGACTGGGCTCGCCGGTCTTGAGCGCCCGCCCCCAGGAATCCGCGCAGGCGGTCTCGCCGACCACGCCCCATTCGAACTTCTTGTAGCCGGTATATTGCAGACCGTTGATCAGGATGATCATCTGTCCCGGCGTCGCATAGACCAGACAAATGTCCGGCGGGTTGAGACGGCCGCTGGCAAGCGGGCTCACTGCGAGCGCCTTGTACCGGCCGAACGGCACCACGTCGAGCGCCTCCTGGCGCTTGCGCGCGTCCTCCGCCGTGCCGTGCCACACGCCGACATAATTCTCGCCGGACAGCCACTTCTCGTCCTGCGGCGCGAGGCCGATGACGGCGCGGCATTGGCTGCCTACGAGATCGTCGCCGGTGATGCCGACGGTCCAGCCGAGGCGCGAGGCCATGCTGACGATCTGGTCGGTGGTGTGGACCGCATTCGGCCGGCGTATCTTCGGGATCGCCTCCATGTCCTCGACGCGAGCAAACAGCTTCATGCCGATCACGCTCGTCTTCAGCCGCAACAATGTATTGAGGTCAGCAACGATGGCAGAGAGGTCGACCGCCTCAGTGATCGCGTGTTGCATGCTGTCCTCCCGGCGAGGGGCCCGTTGTTCTGTTCTGATCCTTTTCTAGTCCTTGGCGGGCCCGGGAAGCAACTCGGCGGTCCGGCCACGGAGACGATAGGTGATCAAGCCCAGCCATTCCCGGATCGCGAGATCGGTTCGGCTCAGCCCATCGGCCGCGATGGTCTCGACTTTGAAGAGGTGCTCCCCGATCCGCCAATCGACGGGATACGGCTCGACGGCAAACTCCGCCTTGCGGAAGATGCCGACCGAGCGCGGCATATGGTAAGCCGAGGTCACGAGCAGCCAGCGTTCGCCGGGCTTCGGATTCACCAGGGCCTTTGTGAACAGCGCATTCTCGTAGGTATTGCGCGAGCGCCGCTCCATGATCATGCGCTCCTTCGGGATGCCGAGGTTTTGCAGCAGCATGCCGGCATAGTCGGCTTCCCGCGCGTCACTGGACATGAGATTGGAACTGCCGCCGGTGAAGACGATGCGGGCGTTGGGATAGCGGACTGCAAGCTCGCCCGCGGCAAACATGCGATCGGCGCCGTTGTGCGTCACCGGCGTGCCATGCTCGGCCGAGAGCTCCGCCTCGACCGGCCCACCCAGCACGATGATGCCGTCAGGCGCGCCGCGCGAGGGGTCCCACGGCGGAAAGCGCGATTCCAGCGGATAGGTCAGGAGAGCGCCGAGCGGCGAGAAAGCACACAGCACCAGCAGCACGATCGCGGCAACCATCAACTTTCGCCCGAGCGCAGCGAAGCGCGTCGCCAGCAGGATCACGCCGACGATACCGAGCAGGATCAAAAGGTTCGTCGGCAGGAACACGATGCCGAGGGTTTTGGAGAGCACGAAAAACAGGGGAAGCCTCGTGGGATATTTGCTACTGCCTCATACGCTGTCTCCGCCGCGAGCCCAAGCCCGTTCACAAAGTCCCTTCAAGAACGCATTGCGAGGTCGTCGAAATGGCCCATCATCACCTGCAATCCAGCCCAAAGACCTGCCATTGGGGCTTTTTCGAAGCCAAACTCGCGCCAGTGCTCGCGATCGACAGCGGCGACGAGGTGACGATCGACACGATCAGCGGCGGCCCGGACGTGGTGCCGGATCGTAAGCAGTTTCACGTTCCGCCCGAACTGTTCGAGGTGCACGCGACGAACGAGCGGATGCTGCCCGGCCACATCCTCACCGGCCCGATCGCAATTCATGGCGCGGAGCCCGGCGACGTCCTCGAGGTTGATATCCTCGATGTCTCGCTGCGGCAGGACTGGGGCTACAACCTGATCAAGCCGCTGTCCGGCACCCTGCCCGATGACTTTCACGAGTTGCGCATCCTCAACATCCCACTCGATACGACGCGCATGGTCGGCCGCCTGCCCTGGGGGCTCGATCTGCCGCTGAAACCGTTCTTCGGCGTGATGGGCACGGCGCCGCCGCCGGCCTGGGGCCGCATCTCCTCGCTGATCCCGCGCGCGATGGGCGGCAATCTCGACAACAAGGAGCTCGACGCAGGCGCAACGCTCTACCTGCCGGTGTTCGTGCCAGGCGCGCTATTCTCCTGCGGCGACGGCCATGGCGTGCAGGGCGACGGGGAGGTCTGCGTCACCGCGATCGAGACCGCGCTCCAGGGCCGCTTCCGCTTCACGCTGCGCAAGGACCTCCGCCTCAGCTATCCCCGCGCGGAAACGCCGTCGCACTACATGACCATGGCGATGGATCCGGACCTCGATCAATGCGTGGTCCGCGCGCTGCGCGACATGATCGTGCTCTTGGGCGAGAAGCGAAATTTGTCGCGCGAGGATGCCTACACGCTTTGCAGCCTGGCTGCCGATTTGCGGGTCACGCAGACCGTCAACGGCTCCAAGGGTATCCACTGCATGATCGCGAAGTCGGTCGTGCACGGCTAAAGCGTTTTCGAGCCAAGTGGGTACCGGTTCGCGTCCAGAAAACGCGTCAAAAGAATCTAGAGCCCCGTTCCGATCTCATCGGAACGGAAAAGGCTCTAGGCCGTAACGGCCCCTTCTCAGCCTCGGTTCTTCATAACGCCCGCGCCCGGCCTCGCCGCCGCGCGGGCGGTCGTACGCATTTTTCCAAGCGATTCCAATGATCTCATCGCACTTTTCGCGGCCGAATTGACTTCCAGCCCCAAACCTAAATAGAGTCTTAATCGTTACTTTTATGTACACGAGTAAGAGGCTAGCGTTCGGGCCATGGCCACCGAAAAAGCCGAGACTGACCGCATTCCCGTAACCTTGGCGCTCTCGACCATCACCTATCTCGAAAAACTGGTGAGACAGGGCACCCACGGCACCAGCGTTCCAGGCGTTGCACGAACCTTGATCGAGGAAGGTATCCGCCTCGCGATCAAGGATGGTCTGCTGTCCATTCGCGACAACGGCAGGACGTGAGGCTCAAGGACGCGCAAAGCGGACGGTTTCGGACGGCGTGGTCGATTTTAGAACCTGGGACCGTCACAAAATGCCCGCTGCTTCACCGACTTCGCCACCGACTTCCGTTGCGACCTGGACCGACGAGCGCATCGAACTTCTGAAAAACCATTTTCACGCCGGCCTGTCCTGCCGCGAGATCGCCGCCGATATCGGCGTCAGCCGCAACGCCGTCATCGGCAAGCTCAGCCGCCTCAATCTGACCCGCGGCCCGAAGCGGGAAGAGCGGAGCGTGGAGAAGAGCACTGCGCGGGCCCTGAGGACCCTTCGCAGGCTGCAATGTGAAATGCTAGGCGCGATCTATGACGAGGCCGAAACGCCGCTCGCGCATGCGCCGATCGACGAGACCAACCGCTGCTCGCTGCTCGAATTGTCAGAGAACCGCTGCCGCTGGCCGATCTCGACACCGGGCGCGGATGACTTTTGCTTCTGCGGCAACGCCTCGCCCGACGGCCAGTCCTATTGCACGGGCCACGCGCGCCTCGCCTACCGGCCGAACTCCCGGGCGCGCCTGATTCGCTGAGGAGGAATGTGCTTGCGGGATCACCGGCAGGAAAGATATCCCTGCGAATCAAAAACCTCCGGCAGGGCATTGCCGGAGGTTTCGGAGGTTAGTTCATAAAGTTGTAGATCGTCTCGTTTTGAGACCAGGCGCCGCCAATGCGTTTGGCAGGCTACTTTGTAAATTACATGAGTAGATCATGTAAGTAAATATCATTTTTGCCGCCGACGCATCCAATCGCTCATCTGTGGCATATCTCCGGCACCGCGGAGGCGACGCCACCAATGCCGTCCTCGCGACCGGCTACGACTTCCGGCGCCCGTCCGTTGGCTGGACCTCTTGCCAGATCCTAATTCGGCTCATCCTCCGACTTCACCCCGTCCCGAGCTGAAGTCCCGCTTCTCCACGGACGACAGATTATCGTTCGAGCATGATCTCCGCGCAAACGTGTTCCGCGCTCGTCGCGAGAGAAGACCGCTTTGCACTTTGCGCTAGCGCGGCCCTTCGGGTCCGGATCAGTGCTCCAGGCACGCGCGAATTCGCTCATCGGCCGGTCGCAGCATCTCTGGCTGGGCGCCACCTGCTCTTTCGCGGCGATGGACGCCGCGACGCCCGCAAAGAAGAACCCCGGCGGTTTCCCGCCGGGGTTCTCTGATCGGTCGTGAGATCGATCTTAGAAGTTGCGCTGAGCGCGGAGGAGCAGGGCGAGCGAGTCCTGGTCCTTCATCTCATACACAGCTGCCGGCTTGGCACCGTTAGCAAATCCCGGGCTCGCGATGGTGCCCGAGTACTTCTGGTCCAGACGGGAGTAGCTGAGGTCCGCCGTGAAAGCCAGGCCCTTGACCGGAGTCCACACGGTGTTGACGCCGATCACTCCGAAGTTGAAGTCCGGGTTGCAGTTGCCGGTCAGACCAAGCAATCCAACCATGTTGGCGCAGATCGTGGCCTTGCCGTTGGAGCCGTACTGCACAGCGCCGTAGCCACCGTAGATGGAGCTCGCCCAGTTCGGGTTCCAGTTGTGGGTGTAGCCACCACGGAAGCCCCAGGTCTTGACGGTCTCAATCGAGCTGCCGTTAGCAGCCGAGGTGCCGGTGAAGACACCATCAGCAATGCCGGCGATCCCGAGGCTCTGGTAGGCGCCAATGCCGCTACCGCTGTACATAAAGAAGGACTGCGGGAACAGGCTCTGGAAGTTGTAGCGAGACGCGCCATCCGTGTAGACGGCCTGCAAGTTGATCGAGTCGCCCGCACCGGTCGGGATGTTCTTGATCGACAAAGCGCCCTGCACCGCCCAGCCCCACTTGTCGCCGGGGTGACCGGTCAACTCAGTCGCACCGTAGTAGGCGGGATGGAGGTTATGCCCAACAACCGAGAACTGGGCCAGACCCCAGGCCTGGTCGACGCGGACTTGGCCGACGACGTCGGGAGCACGCGTTCCACCCCAGTTGTTGTTGCCATAGATGCCCTGAACCATGTTGGCTGCAGTCGCACCCGACAGGTTCCAGAGGTTCGTCTCGCCGCCTGCCGACGTCGTTTCATCTTGCAACGCCACCGAAGCGGTGACGCCCTGACCGAAGTCAGCCGTGTAGGTCACCTGGTTCACACCGGTGACGTGGTTGGAACCGCCCGGAAGGGTATCGGGACCGCCAGCCGGATAGCTCTGCCACGGAGCGTCGAAGATCGAAACCGTACGGCCGAACGTGAAGCCAGCGAACTGGATGAACGCATGGTAGAGGCCGAGCGAGGCCGAACCGGTCGAGAAGATCGACGGGCTGCTGCCGCTGACCGTGGTCGTATCCCAGGTGAAGACCATATCGGCGTAGGTGCGGAGCACGCCATACTCAGTTGCCGTGCGCGTATCGACGGTGAAGTCCATACGAGCGCGGGCGCCCCAGTAGTTCGTCAGACGGTTATTCGAACCCTGGTTCGCGCCTTGCCGGAAACCGTAGTCGCCGCCTTGGTACCAGTTATCGGCACGCAGATAGCCGCCGAACTTGATGCAGGTGTCAGTGCCCGGCATGTAGTAGAATCCGGCACCGTACAGGGAGCAGATCTTCACGTATTCGACCGCTTTGGCCTTCACGGGGAGATCGGCTGCCTGTGCTCCGCCAACGGCAATCAGACCTGCCGCTGAACCGAGCAAAAGGCTCTTTACCAACTTCATGTTAAACCTCCAAGTTTGCTCTATAGGGAAGGTTCCGGATCCGCTGGGTGACGACACCCTAAGGTTGGTTCCCTTGTCCCTTAACTTAACCGCTTAGCCGCTTCGCGCCTTCGGACACACCCGCTGAACGCGAGGGACTTAAGCGAACCACCTAAAACGGGACGACCTTGGGATGCCCCCCTCCGTCGCTCAGTCACAATTACCGAACGTCCTTGCACACACAACAAAAGAACGCTCCGAAACGACCCGGTTGAACGTGTTTTCCGGCGGGTGTTGCACAAATAACACGCAGTTGTGATCATAGCGCCGCTGTAACCATTTGTTTTCCATGCTGTTTTTTGACCGGTTCCGTTTACCCCGGATTTTCCCGACATGGAGGACGCTGCGTCGCCCCACCCCTTCCTCACGCGCTTCACGCGCTCGAATCGAGGAATCGCGGCACGACTCGGCGCGCCCGGCATTGGTTCGGGCCGAGAGACGCAAAGAGAGATGCGTCGAAGCAGATTCGCAGGCGGAAACGGATGAAATGCACGCGCGCGGATCCGCGCGGCTGACATGGCGGCGTTACGCACACTCTATAACTGAAGAGAGGAATGTGGCTGGCGGAGACGGAGGGATTCGAACCCTCGATAGGCCTTTACAAGCCTATAACGGTTTAGCAAACCGCCGCCTTCAGCCACTCGGCCACGTCTCCGTTGCGCCGGGTATGCCCGACACCGCGGCGGCCCGCAAGCGGCAGAATTGGGGCTAGCGGGTTTCTTTGCACATGAAAGCTTTGACAGCGACGGAAGCCAAGGACAGGTCGGGACTGGCTGCCCTCCGGAGCGCCGGCCGGCCATCGTCACACCCGCATAGCCGATAGCCACCGCGCCACTTGGCCGGAATCTGTACCCGTCGCGCGCGAAGTCTCGGCACAAGCGCGCTAGATTCGCGCTTTGAAGCGCGAGCGGCGCGGCAGTTGTTCTCTCGAGCAAAGGCGACTAGGGTTTTTGCACCAGTTCGCCAAAGCAAAGACCCGTCATCGGGGTCCAGAAACCCAATCACATGTCGCAGCAGAGCCGCAACAAGGGAGCTTCGGCCCCCTCCTCACTCCATCCGTCGGCTATTCTGGATCAGGCAATTTCGGCGCACCGTTCGGGCAATCTGTCGGATGCGGAACGGGCCTATACGACCATCCTCAAGGGCAGCAAAACGCATCCGATCGCGCTCCATATGTTGGGGCTGTTGCACGCCCAGCGCGGCAATTTCGCGGACGCCGAGCCGTTGCTCAAGAAGGCTGCCCGCATCGACCCCGGCAATCCCGACGTTCTTTTCAACTACGCCAACGTGCTGCGTGCGTTGGACAAGACAGACGATGCGCTCGCTTGGCTTGCGAAAGCGATTGCCCTGTCGCCGAACTTCGCCGATGCGCATCTCAATCGCGGAGCGATCCTGATGGCACGGCAGGAGCTTCACGGCGCCATCGCGGAATTTGATCGCGCCATTGCGATCGCGCCATCGAGCGCAGCGTTCGCAAACCGGGGCAGTGCGTTCCAGCAGCTCGGTCAACTCGACGAAGCGCATGACAGCTACCAACGTGCCGTCGAACTTGCACCGTCGAATCCACAGAACCATTTCGTCTCGTCTGAGATCCTGACCCAAATGGGCCGACACGACGAAGCGATCGGAGCGCTCGAAAGAACAGTCGCGCTGGACAAGGCCTTCCCGTTCGCGTTGAGCAAGCTGGTTGGTGCCAGGCGGCAGCGTGCCGACTGGCGCAGTTTCGAACGTGAACAGGCCGCCCTGGAGGAGGCCGTCGAAGCCGGCGTGGCGATCGACCCCTTGACCTTCTTTCATGCCTCGTCGTCTCCCGCGCACCAATTGACCTGCGCGAAGACATATGTCGCCGAGGTCGCCCCGGAACGAGGTGCCGCGATTCCCAGAACGCCGCCACCGGTTTCCCGGCTGCGGGTCGCGTACCTGTCTGCCGATTTTCGCCGTCACGCCACTGCGCATCTGACGGCCGGACTTTTCGAGGCGCACGACCGCGAGCGCTTCGACATCAGCGCCATCTCCTACGGACCGGATGACCGCAGCAAGATGCGCGACCGCTTGAAGGCAGCATTCGAACGCTTTGAAGACGTCAGCCATCTTGCCGACGAGGACGTGGTCAAGCTGATCCGCCAGCTCGACATTGAGGTCCTCGTCGATCTGGGAGGATTCACCGCCTTTGCGCGGCCGAAAATCCTTGCGCGCCGGGCGGCTCCCATCCAGGTCAACTATCTCGGCTTTCCCGGCACGATGGGTGCGCCATATATGGACTACGTCATCGCCGACCGGATCGTCATCCCCGAAGAAGAGCAGAAGCATTACGCCGAGAAGGTGATTTATCTCCCCGACAGCTACCAGGCGACCGACGCAAAGCGGCCGCTCCTGTCAAATGCACCGGCCCGGAGCGAGGTCGGACTGGCGGACGATGCATTCGTCTACTGTGCGTTCAACAGGACGTCCAAGATCACGCCCCCGCTGTTCGACGTCTGGATGAGGCTGCTTAGCAAGACCGCCGGCAGCGTCCTTTGGCTGCTTGATGGGGACCCGATCGCCAAGGAGAACCTGAGGCGTGAAGCCGTTGCGCGCGGCATCGCTGCGGAGAGGATCGTGTTCGCCCCACACGTTCCTGCCGACGAGCACCTGGCGCGCCACCAGCTCGCCGATCTGTTCCTGGACACATTGCCCTACAACGCCCATACCACGGCCAGCGACGCCCTTTGGGCTGGCTTGCCGGTCCTAACCTGCCGCGGCACCGCCTTTGCGGGACGTGTCGCAGCCAGTCTCCTGAATGCTGTCGGCCTTCCTGAGCTGGTGACGCGATCACTGGACGAATATGAGGGTTTGGCGCTTCGGATCGCGCACGATCCCGAGCTTCGATCCGCCCTCAAGACCAAGCTGGCGACGCATCGGTCCACTTGGCCTCTGTTCGATACTGTCGGCATGACGCGACACATCGAAAGGGCCTTCAATGAAATGTGGCGCCGGCATAGCGCTGGCGAAGCGCCGGCCTCGTTCGCCGTCTAAATCTCGTCCTGAGGTCGCCTTGGCGCGATCGCACTGATCGGCCAAAGTTCGGTTCCCGACGGCGGAGTGAACCGGTCAGTGCATGGTGACCCAGGCCCGCGCCTCACGCTGCGCGGCCGCGATTTCGGCCTCCGACATCTGCGCCGCGAGTTCCTGGCGATGGGCAATCGCATCCTTCCGGCCCTTCAGCGCCGCAAGATTGAACCATTTATGCGCGGCAACGAGGTCGACGAGGCCGGAGCGGCCGCTCGCCCAGTAAAGCCCGCGCTCGAACAGCACGTCCGACAACGCGGTCGCGTCGATCGGCGTCGCCGTCTCCAGATCGAAAGTCCCCTGAAACATGTCGCATCCCCTCTTGTTCTTGTGCCGCCTCGTTCCCCGAGCGCGGCTCCCGTCCAAAATTGTTCAACTCTTCCCCATGCCGTTTGCCGGCTTGTTTGAGAGGATCATGGCGAGCAAATTTGAATGGCAGTTTAAGTATCGCGATGAAGGGGACGTAAACGCGAACGGCCTCGCCTCGCGCGCGAAATTGCAAAAAGTCCCTATTTAACGGGCACTTCTGCGATTCGTCAGATTCGGTTTACCGTCCCGATTTTCGGACAACGATAACCATGGCGCGCGGTGCAATGCGTCTGTGGCGGGATTTTCGGGTCAACGGATTGATCCGCTCGAGCTGCCATCGTCGCGAGACCACGCCACGGCCAGCCGTCATGCCCGGGACTTGCTCGCATGAGATCGCGCTTGGGTGGATTACCGGGGAAACGTTCGGCGATGACGTCGCGGCGTTTCGTTCGGCCGCATGTCGCAACGTTCGCGGACAGAGATCACGGCCAAACGGCGGTGAGGCCACAACACGAAGCAGATCTGAAATTTTGGGACATGAAAACGCCGGCCAGGATCCCGGCGGAGGAGCGAGGGCGTCGGCGAACACGTCAGGACCGGATCTCACCTTGGCCGCGAGGCCACTCGTGAAATTGCGGAGCCGAAAGGCTGACCGCACCGAACGAAGAAAACCTGGTTTCTTCTGCCGGACCGGAAACCCGAACGAGCAAGCTCGCAAGAGATTGACGATCCGACCGTCGACCTGATGTCTCGCCGACACCCTCTTTCGCCGTCAGAGCCCTTTGCTTTCGCTGATGGCTCTAATGACGCGCCGGCCGTCTAGCAGCCGGCAACTTCGACTAGGCGAAGTTACTTCTTCTTCTTGGCGACCTTGCGGGTCTTCTTCGCAGTCTTCTTCACTGCGCTCTTCGCCTTCTTCGCCTTCTTCGCTTTCTTGGCCATGTTGCCCTCCGATGTGTGAGATGGCTTTAATCGCTGCGTGCACTCGGGGATCGAGATGCACTTCATCCCGAATACACCAACGCGAAGAAAAAAACAGCTTCTCGCTTAAGGAAGTGTTGACGCAGCGAAGCGCCTGCGCCTAGCGCGTTTGATTTGCGTGCAAACAGAGGCACGCGTCTCCGATTGCAAAAGCATCGCGCAGCATCGGCATCGACGAGAGCAGCGACTGCAAGAAAACTCTATGCAGCAAGTGTTTTTCTGCACTCGCGCATTGCGCAGGATCGACGCGATGATGCGCGTCACGTCAAGCTTGACCGTGTCGTAGAAGCGTTTCGCGGACTCTGAGTCGCGTTTTTTGGCAACGAAAATATTTTCATGCTTAACGGCGCAATCGCTCGCCGACGCGTGTTCAAGCCGCCCCTTTTTGCGAATCGCGGCATGGCGATTCGCAGGAGCCTCGCGGGTGAGTGAGGCGACGTCGGCTGTCGGCAACGCGCGCGAGCGACGCGTGTCGGCCTCGAGCGAGGTGACGGCGAGCACGCCGTCGCCGCGCGCGAGGTTCGATCTCAGATGCCAAGCTTGGACTTGAGGAGGTCGTTGACCGCTTGCGGGTTGGCCTTGCCGCCGGACGACTTCATGACCTGACCGACGAACCAGCCGAGCGACTGCGGCTTGTCCTTGACCTGCGCGGCCTTGTCGGGATTGGCCGCGATGATGTCGTCGACCACCTTCTCGATCGCCGAGAGGTCGGTCACCTGCTTCATGCCGCGGCTCTCGACCAGCGCGCGGGGATCGCCGCCCTCCTGCCAGACGATCTCGAACAGATCCTTTGCGATCTTTCCGGAGATCGTACCCTCGCCGATCAGGTCGACGATGGCGGCAAGCTGGCCAGCATTGACCGGAGACCCCGCAATATCCTGGCCTTCCTTGTTGAGACGGCCGAACAACTCGTTGATCACCCAGTTCGCCGCCATCTTGCCGTCGCGTGCGCGATTGGCGAGCCCAGACAGCACCGTCTCGTAGAATTCCGCGCTTTCGCGCTCGGCGACCAGCACGCTCGCGTCATAGGGCGACAGCGAAAAGTCGGCGACGAAGCGCGCCTTCTTCTGGTCCGGAAGCTCGGGCAGCTTCGCCTTCAGCTCGTCGACGAAGGCTTGGCTGAACTCCAGCGGCAGGAGATCGGGATCGGGGAAGTAGCGATAGTCGTGCGCCTCTTCCTTGGAGCGCATCGAGCGCGTCTCGCCCTTGTTGGGGTCATAGAGCCGCGTCTCCTGGTCGATCGATCCGCCATCCTCGAGGATCTCGATCTGGCGGCGCGCCTCGTACTCGATCGCCTGGCCGATGAAGGTGATCGAGTTCATGTTCTTGATCTCGCAGCGCGTGCCGAGCGGCCCGCCCGGCTTGCGCACGGAGACGTTGACGTCGGCGCGCAAGGACCCCTTCTCCATGTCGCCGTCGCAGGTGCCGAGATAGCGCAGGATCGAGCGCAGCTTTGTCACATAGGCCTTGGCCTGCTCGGCGTCGCGGATGTCCGGTTTTGAGACGATCTCCATCAGCGCAACGCCGGAGCGGTTAAGATCGACATAGGACATGGTCGGCGACTGGTCGTGCAGCAACTTGCCGGCGTCCTGCTCCAGATGCAGCCGCTCGATGCCGACGGTGACGCTGCGGCCGCCGTCGAGCTCGAGCTGCACCTCGCCCTCGCCGACGACCGGCGACTTGTACTGGCTGATCTGGTAGCCCTGCGGCAGGTCGGGATAGAAATAGTTTTTGCGGTCGAACACCGAGCGCAGGTTGATTTTTGCGTTCAGCCCAAGCCCAGTCCGGACAGCCTGCCTGACGCATTCCTCGTTGATGACGGGCAGCATGCCCGGCATCGCGGCGTCGACCAGCGAGACATGCGTGTTCGGATCGCCGCCGAACGCGGTGGAGGCGCCCGAGAACAGTTTTGAGTTCGACGTCACCTGGGCGTGGATCTCCATGCCGATGACCATCTCCCAGTCACCGGTGGCGCCTTTGAGAAGCTTGTGGGTGGCCGTGCTCATGCTTTGCTCCCGAGCAGCGCGGCAGCGATGCGCTCCCACTCCGCCTGCAATGAATCCTTCGCGGTCGGCTGGCCGGCCTGGCGGTACCAGTAGCCCGCATTGCCGAGATCGCCTTCGACGCGGTGCAGATACGCGTGCACCCAGGCGGCCTCGCGGCCATTGTCGTCCTGGACGATCTGATGGGCCTTGTCCCAGTCGCCCTTCGCGGCCCACCAGAGACCCGCAAGCGGCGCGCTGAGTTCAGGCGCCGGCGCGGCGCCTTCGAGGCTGGCGATGTACGCCGCCATGCTCACCACCACCTCGCGGGCGTGAAGCGGCCGGCGGCCTGCTCGATGACTTCACCGAGCGAGAACAGCGTCTCCTCGTCGAAGGGACGGCCGATCAGTTGCAGGCCGAGCGGCAGGCCCTGCGCATCCTTACCCGCGGGCACGCCGATGCCCGGCAGGCCCGCCATGTTCACCGTCACCGTGAAGATGTCGTTGAGGTACATCTCGACCGGGTCGGCGCCACCCTTCTCGCCGATGCCGAAGGCGGCCGACGGCGTTGCCGGCGTGAGGATCGCGCTCACGCCCTTGGCAAAGCAGTCCTCAAAATCCTTCTTGATCAGCGTACGCACCTTCTGGGCGCGCAGGTAATAGGCGTCGTAATAGCCGGCGGAGAGCACGTAGGTGCCGATCATGACGCGGCGGCGCACCTCGGCGCCAAAACCTTCCGCGCGGGTGTTCTCGTACAGCTCGATGATGTTCTTGCCCTGCTCGCGCAGGCCGTAGCGCACGCCGTCATAGCGCGCGAGGTTGGAGGAGGCCTCCGCCGGCGCCACGATGTAGTAGGCCGGCAGCGCGTATTTGGTGTGCGGCAGCGACACTTCGACGAGCTCGGCACCGGCCGCCTTGAGCCAGGCTGCGCCCTCACTCCAGAGCTTCTCGATCTCGGCCGGCATGCCGTCGAGGCGATACTCCTTGGGAATGCCGATCTTCATACCCTTCACCGACTTGCCGATCGCGGCCTCGTAGTCCGGCACGGCAATGTCGACTGAGGTCGTGTCCTTCGGATCGTGGCCGGCCATCGAGCGGAGCAGCATCGCGCTATCGCGCACGCTGCGCGCGATCGGACCGGCCTGATCGAGCGAGGACGCAAAGGCGACGATGCCCCAGCGCGAGCAGCGGCCATAGGTCGGCTTGATGCCGACAGTCGCGGTGAACGCCGCTGGCTGGCGGATCGAGCCGCCGGTATCGGTCGCCGTCGCGCCCATGCACAAGAGCGCGGCCACCGCCGACGCCGAGCCACCGGAGGAGCCGCCCGGCACGAGCGTGGTGTTCGAGCCTTCGCGCCGCCAGGGATTGCCCACCGGACCGAAGCACGAGGTCTCGTTCGACGAGCCCATGGCGAACTCGTCATTGTTGAGCTTGCCGAGCATCACGGCACCATCGCGCCAGAGCTGCGAGGTAATGGTCGACTCATAGGTCGGCACGAAATTGCCGAGGATCTTCGAGCAGGCCGTGGTGCGCACGCCCTTGGTCGCGAACAGGTCCTTGATGCCAAGCGGAATGCCGGCGAGCGGGCCCGCATCGCCCTTGGCGATCTTGCCGTCCGCCTCGCGCGCCATGGCGCGCGCCTGATCGGGCGTCTCCAGCACGAAGGCATTGAGCACGCGCGCGGCTTCCATCGCGGAAAGATGCGCGTCGGTCAGCTCCAGCGACGTGAAAGTCTTGGCCGCTAGACCCTTGCGGGCCTCGGCGAGCGTCAGCGATGTCAAATCGGTCATTTATTGATCGGGCTGCAGAAGAATGGAGACAGGGTCTTGTCGTTGGCCGGGTCGTCTTTCTTGACGGCGGCATTCGCGGCCGCTTCGAGCTGGTCGAGCACGGCATTGACGGCGACGTTGGGATCGGCAGCCTTGCCCTGCCGCTCCATCGCGTCGAGATAGTTCATGTAGGCCTGATAGGCCTTCTCATCGTCGCATAGCAGGCACATCGGACCTGTCCTGACTCTTAAGTTGCTTACTCGACGACCTTCGGCACCTGGAAGAAGTGCCCTTCGGTAGCCGGCGCGTTGGCAACGATATCGTCGGCGATCTCGCCGTCATTGACCACGTCTTGCCGCTTCTTCATCTCCATCGGCGTGACTGACGTCATCGGCTCGACGCCCTCGACGTTCACCTCGGAGAGCTGCTCGACGAAGGCCAGCATGGCGTTGAGCTCGCCCTGCAGATGGGAAACTTCGTCGTCCCTGACCGCAATACGCGCCAGATGCGCGATGCGGCGGACGGTCACGGCGTCGACTGACATTATATAGGGCCTCGGACGGCAGGGATAAGCCTGCCGTATAGCAGAGGCCGCTTTTGCGCCGCAACCGGCACTATCACCCTAGCCGGCCAGCGTTTTCAGGCGGGCAAGCGCCGTTTTGGCCAAATCCCGGGTCAATTCGGCGGCCGGGACCTCGCGGCCGAGGCCGATGGCCTGGCCTGCCCAGAGATTGGTGAACTCCACCCTGCCCTGCTTTTCGGCAGCCGCCTTCAGGGGCCCGAGCGCGGTCGCCGCATGGGGGAAGACCGGCGCGTCCGGCGAGACCGGTCCGACCTCGCGCATCACGCGGTTATAGACGCCGCGCGCCGGGCGACCGGTCATGACGTTGGTGATGACCGTCGAGACGTCGCCCGCCTCCGCCAGCACCTTTCGCGCAAGCGCGCTGACCTTAGACTCCGGACAACGTAGATAGGCGCTGCCGATCTGCACGCCCGATGCGCCCAGCGCAAAGGCCGCCGCAATGCCACGCCCGTCGGCGATGCCGCCGGCCGCGATGACAGGCACCTTCACCGCATCGACCACCTGCGGCACCAGTGCAAAGGTGCCGGGCTGCTCGGCAATGTTGTCGGTCAGGAACATGCCGCGATGCCCGCCGGCTTCCGCGCCTTGCGCGATCACGGCATCGGCGCCGTTCTGCTCGAGCCAGACCGCTTCCTTCACTGTCGTCGCCGAGGAGATGACGATGCAGCCTGCCGCCTTGACGCGCTTCACGAGCGCCTGATCCGGCAGGCCGAAATGGAAGCTGACGACCTCCGGCTTCAACTCCTCCACAACCTCGCAGAAGGCCGCGTCGAACGGCGCGCGGTTGGCGGCGGCGATCGGCGCGGCTGGATCGAGGCCGTACTCGGTGTAATAGGACGTCAGGCGCTGCTTCCAGCGCGCTTCCGACGCCGCCGTCAGTTCCTGCGGCTTGTGGCAGAAGAAATTCATGTTGACCGGCGCCGAAACGCGCTGGCGGATGACATTGACCTGCTCGCGCGCCTTCTCGGCCGAGATCATCGCGCAAGGCAGCGAACCCAGTGCCCCGCCTTGCGCAGCCCCAATCACGAGATCCGCATCCATGATGCCCGCCATCGGCGCGAGCACGATCGGGAACTCGGTCTTGAAGAGATCTATCAGTCGACGGTTGGGCCACATGGTTCTTCTCTCGCTCTTACCCTCTCCCCTTGTGGGAGAGGGTGGATCGCCGCGTAGCGGCGAGACGGGTGAGGGGTTTGTATCCGCGAAGACAGACCTCTCAAATTTGCTTCTGTTCGCCGCGGGCAGAACCCCTCATCCGGCGCCGTAGCCGATGCGAAGCATCGGCGTTCTCAGGTGACGGCGGCCGGAGGCCGCCTACGCTGAGCAACCGGCGAGATGGGTAACAGTTCAAACCGACGACATGGGTAACACAATTCTTGTTTCGTTCAGGTCTGTTG
>NZ_JAFCJM010000017.1 GCF_018130955.1 Bradyrhizobium liaoningense | reverse complement strand
GCGCTTTGCTAATCCTTCGCCGCCATCAGGCTGGATAGAAGACTTCCACCTCCAAGCTGTCGATCATGCTCGGCACACACAAAAAAGCGGCGCCCGGAGGCGCCGCTTTCGAAACTCTATCCGTCGCCGGCTTACGCCGCCTCGGCTTCCTTGGCCTGGGACGGACCGGAGTCCTGGCCCTTGGCGTCGACGTCGCGATCGACGAACTCGATCACGGCCATCGCGGCGTTATCGCCGTAGCGGAAGCCGGCCTTGATGATGCGGGTGTAGCCGCCCTGGCGGTCCTTGTAGCGGGTCGCCAGCGTGTCGAACAGCTTCTTGACCATGTCGACGTCGCGCAGCTCCGAGATCGCCTGGCGGCGCAGCGAGAGGCCGCCCTTCTTGCCGAGCGTGACGAGCTTCTCGACGATCGGCCGCAGCTCCTTCGCCTTCGGCAGCGTGGTGACGATCTGCTCGTGCTTGATCAGCGCGGCCGCCATGTTGGCGAACATCGCCTTGCGGTGCTCGGCGGTGCGGTTGAGCTTCCGATGAACCTTGCCGTGACGCATTTTTCGTATTCCTTACTTTGACTGCCACGACGGTTCGTCGGACATGTTGCTCAGGTGGGCTGCCTGCGTTCGCCCGCGAAAGCGCGAGGCGCTTTCGCTTTCTTGTTTGAGCATGATCCTTATCGGAAAACCGCTTCGCACTTTTCCGGGATCATGCTGCGCTCAGTAGTGATCCTCGAAGCGCTTGGCGAGCTCGTCGATGTTCTCCGGCGGCCAGCCCGGCACTTCCATGCCGAGGTGCAGACCCATCTGGGCCAGCACTTCCTTGATCTCGTTCAGCGACTTGCGGCCGAAGTTCGGAGTGCGGAGCATTTCCGCTTCCGACTTCTGCACGAGGTCGCCGATGTAGACGATGTTGTCGTTCTTCAGGCAGTTGGCCGAACGCACCGACAGCTCGAGCTCGTCGACCTTCTTGAGGAAGGCCGGGTTGAAGGCGAGATCCGGAATGATCTCCTGCGCGACTTCCTTGCGCGGCTCTTCGAAATTGACGAACACGTTGAGCTGATCCTGCAGGATGCGGGCGGCATAGGCCACCGAGTCATCCGGCGTGATCGCGCCGTTGGTCTCGATCGTCATGGTCAGCTTGTCGTAGTCAAGGATCTGGCCCTCGCGGGTGTTCTCGACCTTGTAGGAGACCTTGCGGACCGGCGAGTACAGGCTGTCGACCGGGATCAGGCCGATCGGCGCATCCTCGGGACGGTTGCGCTCGGCGGGCACGTACCCCTTGCCGGTCGAGACCGTGAACTCCATGCGGATCTCCGCGCCCTCGTCGAGCGTGCAGATCTGGAGGTCCGGATTGAGCACGGTGACGTCGCCGACTGTCTGGATGTCGCCGGCGGTGACCACGCCCGGGCCCTGCTTCTTCACGACCATGCGCTTGGGGCCTTCGCCCTGCATCTTGATCGAGATGTCCTTGATGTTGAGCACGATGTCGGTGACGTCCTCACGGACGCCAGCGATCGAGGAGAACTCGTGCAGCACGCCGTCGATGTGCACCGACTGCACGGCCGCGCCCTGGAGCGAGGACAGCAGGATGCGGCGCAGCGCATTGCCGAGGGTCTGGCCGAAACCACGCTCGAGCGGCTCGGCGACGATGGTCGCAAAACGGGCCGGATCGCTGCCGGGGGACACCTGGAGCTTGTTCGGCCGAATCAGTTCTTGCCAATTTTTCTGGATCGTCACTGTTTCACCCATACAGGCCAGTCAGTTTGAGGCATCAAACACTGGCGTTGGAGAAAGGCCGCAGATCATTCCCGCGGCTTCTAAAAAAGTCATTGCGGGCGACGATGCGCCCGCAACCTCGTATCAAACGCGGCGGCGCTTGCGCGGCCGGCAACCATTGTGCGGGATCGTGGTCACGTCGCGGATCGAGGTGACGGTGAAGCCCGCAGCCTGCAACGCGCGGAGCGCCGACTCGCGGCCCGAACCGGGACCGGCGACTTCGACTTCCAGCGTGCGCATGCCATGCTCTTGCGCCTTCTTGGAAACGTCCTCCGCAGCGACCTGCGCTGCATACGGGGTCGACTTGCGCGATCCCTTGAAACCCATGGTGCCCGCCGACGACCAGGCGATCGTGTTGCCCTGCGCGTCCGTGATGGTGATGGTCGTGTTGTTGAACGACGAGTTCACGTGCGCGACGCCGGAGGCGATGTTCTTGCGCTCACGACGGCGAACGCGGGTGGCTTCCTTGCCCATTGATGACCTTTCCTGTGATCTCAAGCGCCGCCGTAATGCCAGCGGCTACACCTGTGGAACGAAAGGCGCGTGGCGAACCGAGGATCCCTCTATCGCCACACGCCATACTTGAATTGCAGAACTTACTTCTTCTTGCCGGCGATCGCCTTGGCCGGCCCCTTGCGCGTGCGCGCATTGGTGTGGGTACGCTGGCCGCGCACCGGCAGACCGCGACGATGACGCAGGCCGCGATAGCAGCCGAGGTCCATCAGACGCTTGATGTTGATGCCGACCTCACGACGCAGGTCGCCCTCGACGAGGAAGTCGCGGTCGATCACTTCGCGGATCTGGAGCACTTCAGCGTCGCTCAACTGGCTGACGCGGCGATCCTCGGGGATCTTCACCTTCTCGATGATATCGGCGGCGATCTTCGGGCCGATGCCATGGATGTACTGGAGCGCGATCAGGACGCGCTTGTTGGTCGGAATATTTACGCCGGCAATACGGGCCACGGCCTTCTCTCCTGTTGCCGATCCTCGTCAGGATCGGGCTTTAAGTGCTTGTGTTCTCGGGCAGGTGTTCACAAACGCGAACACGACGCCCACCCCCCGGTCTTCCTGGGGCCCGGCATCGTCTGAAACTATCCGACTTGGATGCGGGGCTTATTAAGGGATTCCCGGGGGTTTCGTCAACCGCTGCTAGCGCTTAGCTCGCTTTTTCGTGACCTTTTTTGGGGCCTTTTTGGCACCCTTTTTTGCGGCCGCCTTGACGGCCTTTTTGGCGGCTTTCTTGACCGCCTTCTTGCTCATCTTTTTGGCGGCCTTTTTGGCGCTCTTGGTCGGCTTCTTGGCGCCCTTCCCGGCTTTTTTGGCCGTTTTGGCCTTCTTGGAGGCCTTTTTAGCCCCCGGCTTGGCCGGAGCGGCCTTAACCACGCTCTTGGCCGCGCTCTTGGTAGGCCCCTTGGTGTGCGTCTTGGGCTCGACCGCCCCGAGCGCCAGGAGAAGCCGGTGGATGGCCCGGGTGACCTCGTCGATGGCCATCATGCCGTCGACGGTCGAGAGCTTGCGCCGCTCGGAATAGTAGTGAATCAGCGGTTCCGTCTGGCTGCGGTAGCTGGCGAGGCGCTTGGTCAGCACCTCCGGGGTGTCGTCCAGCCGCACCTCCTCGCCGCGCTCGCGCATCTGGGCGACGCGGGTCTCGACACGATTGAGCAGCGCGCTCTCGTTGACCCGCAGCTCGATGACGCCATCGAGCTTGAGGTGCTTGTGCTTGAGCAGTTCGTCCAGCGCCTCGGCCTGCGGCACGGTGCGCGGAAAACCGTCCAGGATAAAACCCTTCTTCGCGTCGGGCTGGTCGATCCGGTCAGAGATGATTCCGACCACGACGTCGTCGGGCACCAGCCCACCGCTCGCCATGATCTCCTTGGCCTTCAGCCCGACCGGCGTGCCGGCCGCAACCGCTGCGCGAAGCATCTCGCCGGTCGAAAGCTGGACAATGCCGTAGCGCTGCACCAGCAGTTGCGCCTGGGTCCCCTTGCCTGACCCCGGCGGTCCCAGAAGTATAATTCTCATTGGCGTTCGCCCCCCGGATTGGTGAGCGATAGGTCGCGCACCTGATTTAAGAGATCAAGAACAGTGCAAACCACAATCAGCGCCGCACCACCATTGATCATCATACTATAAGGCAGCCCGACCCCGTAAGGCTCGAAGATCTCCGGAATCAACTGCAGCGCCGTCAGGTAGACGGCTCCGACGACCGTCGTCAATGACACCACGCGATCGAGGTAATCGGCTGTTGCCTCGCCCGGCGCGACGCCGGGAATTGTACCGCCCTGCTTGGCCAGCGATTCGGCCGCGTGCTGAGGGTCCACGACATAGGCGGTGTAGATGAGGGCGAGCACGAACACCGCGATGGATCCGAGGATCATGTGAACCGGCGAGCCAAGCTGCAGGTGCTTGTACGCCGCCGCGATCCACGGCGCATCGGCACCAAGGATGTAGGTCAGAAATGCCAACGGCAGAAACAGGAACCAGGGCGCCACGGTGGTCGGCACCAGATAGCCGGCGCTGTTGATCTTGATCGGCAGAACCGCCGATCGCGCCGGCAGCACGCGCTCACCGACCTTGCGTTCGGCGAAGTCGACACGGATATTCCGTCGCGCGCCTTCGACGAAGACGATCAGCGCGACGAGCACGATCCAGAAGACGGCATGGGTCAGCGCAAGATTGCCGGATATCTGGCCGCTCTGCAAAAGGTCGAGGATGCCTGCAACGTCGCCCGGAACGTGGACGAGAATGCTGACGCTCAGCACCAGTGCAAGACCATTGCCGATTCCATAGCGGGCGATCAGCTCGCTCAGCCAAACCAAAACGAATACGCCGCCGACCATCGAGGCGGTCGCCGACAGCACGAACCAGTCGCCGGGATCGGGAACGACGTTCGGGATCGTCAGAAGCGTCGAAGCGATGCCGTAGGCCTGGAAGGACGCGATCACCAGCGTCAGGATCAGGGTGTAACGGGCAATCCTGCGCCGGCCGCGCTCGCCCGACCTCTCGAGCGAGCTCAGCCTTCCCCACACCATCGCTATCAGTTGGACGATGATCGCCGCGCTCAGATAGGGAACGAGATGGAGGGCAACGATGGACAGGCGGGTTATCGCACCGGCCGCCACCGGGCCGCCCGTCAGCCAATCGCCCGGGCGAAGCCCGGGGAGCAGGACGTGAGCGCCGAGCCTGAAAAGGAGTAGCGCGCCAATCGTGACAGCGATCCGGCGCGCAAGCTCCCTCGTCATCTACGGCGGCCCCTCAGCTTCGACTTCCGGATCAGCCCTTCATATTGATGGGCGAGCAGATAGCCCTGAACCTGCGCCACCGTATCCATGGTGACACTCACCACGATCAGCAGCGACGTGCCGCCAAAGTAGAACGGCACCGAAGCGTAGGAAATCAGGATTTCCGGGATCAAGCAGACGATCGCAAGGTAAATCGCGCCAACCACGGTGATGCGCGACAGCACGTAGTCGATGTACTCCGCGGTGCGCTCGCCGGGGCGGATGCCCGGGATGAAGCCGCCATGCTTCTTGAGATTGTCGGCGGTCTCGGTCGGGTTGAACACGATCGCGGTGTAGAAGAACGCGAAGAACACGATCAGCGCGAGATACATGAACAGGAACAGCGGCCGGCCGTGCCCGAGCTGGGTCGTGAGCCACTGGAACCACTCAGGTCCCTTGCCCGCGTTGAAGTTCGCGACCGTGGTCGGCAGCAGGAGCAGCGAGGACGCGAAGATCGGCGGGATCACGCCCGAGGTGTTGAGCTTCAGCGGCAGATGCGAGGACTGGCCCTCGAACATCTTGTTGCCGACCTGGCGCTTCGGATACTGGATCAGCAGGCGGCGCTGCGCGCGCTCCATGAACACGATGAAGGCGATCACGGCGACCGCCATGACGATGACGACCAGGATCAGGCCGGTCGACATCGCGCCCTGACGGCCGAGCTCGAGCATGTTGGCGAGCGCCGAGGGCAGCTCGGCGACGATGCCGGCCAGGATGATCAGCGAGATGCCGTTGCCGATGCCGCGCGAGGTGACCTGCTCGCCGAGCCACATCAGGAACATGGTGCCGCCGGTCAGCGTGATCGCGGTGGACAGGCGGAAGAACAGGCCGGGGTCGCTGACGACGTTGCCGGCGCCTTCGAGACCGACGGCGATGCCGTAAGACTGGAACGCGGCCAGGATCACGGTGAGATAACGCGTGTACTGGTTCAGCAGCTTACGCCCCGCCTCGCCTTCCTTCTTCAGCGCCTCGAGCTGCGGCGACACCGTCGTCAGCAGCTGAATGATGATCGAAGCCGAGATGTACGGCATGATGTTCAGCGCGAAGATCGCCATGCGGTGGATGCCGCCGCCGGCGAACATGTTGAACATGCCGAGGATGCCGCCAGCCTGGGAGCGGAACACCTGCTCCCAGATGTTGGGGTCGATGCCGGGCAGCGGAATGTAGGTACCGAGCCGGTAAACGAGCAGCGCACCCAGGGTGAACCAGATACGCTTCTTCAGTTCGTCGGCCTTGGCCAGCGCGCCGAAATTCAGGTTGGCTGCAAGTTGTTCCGCTGCTGAGACCATATTGGGCTTTCTCCCGCCGCCTTTTGCGCCGTCATGCCCGCGACCCCATGGACACTCGGCAGACGCCGGCCATTATCTGGTGCTCGGCCTCGATAAGTCCATCGTCAAGCACGCGAAAAGGCCCGCAGGGCGCGGGCCAATGACGCAGTTGTTACGCCGCCTCGCCTTCGTCCTTGGCGGGCGCGAGGATCTTCACCGAACCGCCGGCCTTCTCGACCGCCGCGATCGCGGACTTCGTGGCGCCGTGCACCTCGATGTTGAGCTTGGCCTTGAGCTCGCCGCGGCCGAGCAGACGCACGCCGGCCTTGGAACGGCGCAGCACGCCGGCCTTCACCAGTGCCTCGGCATTCACGACGCTGCCGGTCTCGAGCTTCTTGGCATCGACGGCGTCCTGGAGCCGGTCGAGATTGATCTCGGCGAACTCGACGCGGAAGATGTTGTTGAAGCCGCGCTTGGGCAGACGGCGATGCATCGGCATCTGGCCGCCTTCAAAACCCTTGATGCGCACGCCCGAACGCGCGGTCTGGCCCTTGCCGCCGCGGCCGGACTGCTTGCCCTTGCCGGAACCGATGCCGCGGCCGACGCGCATGCGCTTCTTGCGCGAACCGGGATTGTCGGCGATCTCGCTGAGCTTCATCGCCCTTCTCCTTGTGTCTTGCGCATGATCCGGTCCGAAACCGGTGCCGGGATCACGCGCCCTTGATTACTTCTCGTCGACGATGCGGACGAGATGGTGAACCTTCTCGATCATGCCGCGGACCGCCGGGGTATCCGGCAGTTCGGCGACACGGCCGATCTTGTTGAGCTTGAGCCCGATCAGCGTCGAGCGCTGCGAGTGATGGCGGCGGATCGCGCTGCCGGTCTGCTCGACCTTGATCGTCTTTGCGGTCTTAACGGCACCCTTGGCCATCGTCTGAACTCCGAAAGCTGTCGTTAGTCGGCAGCCGCCTCGGCATCGCCGCCGATACGGCGGGACTGCAGAGTGGACACCTTGATGTTGCGGCGCGCCGCGACCGAACGCGGCGAATCCTGGTGCTTCAGCGCGTCGAAGGTCGCACGCACCATGTTGTACGGGTTCGACGAGCCGATCGACTTCGCCACCACGTCCTGGACGCCGAGCGTCTCGAACACGGCGCGCATCGGGCCGCCGGCGATGATGCCGGTACCGGCCGGGGCGGCACGCAGGTAGACACGGCCCGCGCCATGACGGCCGGCGATGTCGTGATGGAGCGTGCGGCCTTCACGCAACGACACGCGGGTCAGGTTGCGCTTGGCGGATTCGGTGGCCTTGCGGATCGCCTCAGGCACTTCGCGCGCCTTGCCGTGACCGAAGCCGGCGCGGCCCTTCTGGTCGCCGATCACGACCAGCGCCGCGAAGCCGAAGCGCTTGCCGCCCTTGACGACCTTGGCCACGCGATTGATGTGGACCAGCTTGTCGACGAACTCGCTGTCGCGCTCCTCGCGCTCCTTCCGGTCGCGTCCGCCGCCGCGTTGATCGCGTCCACCACGTTGTTCGCGTTCTGCCATTTTTCCAATCCTTCAGAGGCTTGCGCCTCAATCCTCAAATTCTGTTAGAAGCTCAGCCCACTCTCACGCGCCGCGTCGGCCAGTGCCTTGACGCGCCCGTGATAGAGGTAGCTGCCGCGATCGAACACGACTTCCTTGACGCCCTTCTCCGCAGCGCGCTCGGCCAGCAGCTTGCCGACCGCCTTCGCCGCATCGATATCGGCGCCGGTCTTGCCACCGTCGCGCATCGCCTTCTCGAGCGAGGAGGCCGACGCCAGCGTCTCGCCCTTCAGGTCGTCGATGACCTGGGCGTAGATGTGCTTGGACGAGCGGAACACGGACAGGCGCGGACGGCCGCCGGCGGAGCGGCGCAGCTTCAGCCGCACACTCCGCTTGCGCCGGGCATTCGTAACCTTGGCTTTCGACATGACCGGCTCCGTTACTTCTTCTTGCCTTCCTTGCGGAAGATAAATTCGTCGGCGTACTTCACGCCCTTGCCCTTGTAGGGCTCCGGCGGACGGTAGCTGCGGATCTCCGCGGCAACCTGGCCGACGCGCTGAACGTCGCTGCCCGAGATGTTGATCTCGGTCGGCTTCGGCACGGTGATCGTGATCCCATCCGGGATCGCATAGACCACGTCGTGGCTGTAGCCGAGCGCGAGCTGGAGGTTCTTGCCCTGCATCGCGGCGCGATAACCGACGCCGGTGATTTCGAGCTTCTTCTCAAAACCCTTGGTGACGCCCTCGACGAGGTTCGCGACCTGGGCGCGTGCGGTGCCGTACAGCGCCCGCGCGCGGTTGGTCTCGACCCGCGGCTTGACCTTGACCTGGCCGCTCTCGAGCTTCACCTCGACGTCGTCATGGACGACGAACTGAAGCTGGCCCTTCGGCCCCTTCATCTTGACGGTCTGCCCGTCAACGGTCGCGGTAACGCCCGACGGAACCGCCACAGGCCTTTTGCCAACACGTGACATGGATCAAAAATCCTTCTCAGAACACCGTGAAGAGGACTTCGCCGCCCACATTCGCGTCACGCGCGTCGTGGTCAGCCATGATCCCCTTCGGCGTCGACAACACCGAAATGCCGAGTCCGTTATTGACCCGCGGCAGGTTCTTCACCGAGGCGTAGACACGACGCCCGGGCTTGGAGACCCGCTCGATCTCGCGGATGACGGGCTCGCCGTCGAAATACTTCAGCTCGATCTCGATCTCGCTGCGGCCGGAGGTGTGCTCGACCGTGGCGTAGCCGCGGATGTAGCCCTCGTTCTTCAGCACATCGAGCACGTTCTGGCGCATCTTGGAGCCAGGCGTGGAGACCTTAGTCTTGGCACGCATCTGCGCATTGCGGATGCGGGTGATCAGATCGCTGATTGGATCGTGCGTAGACATCTAACCGACCCTCCTTACCAGCTGGACTTCACGAGGCCCGGGACCATGCCCTTGGAGCCGAGGTCACGCAGCGCGATGCGCGACAGCTTGTTCTTGCGGTAGTTCGAGCGCGGACGGCCCGACAGCTCGCAACGCAGGCGGATGCGGGTCGCCGACGAGTTGCGCGGCATTTCCGCAAGCTTCAACGTCGCGGCGAACCGCTCTTCCATCGGCAGCTTCTTGTCGGCGATGATCGTCTTCAACCGCTCGCGCTTGGCGGCGGCGTTCTTCACCATCCGCTTGCGCCGGTTGTTCTTCTCGACTGAACTCTTCTTTGCCATGCTTGGCTCCTGGGTATCCGCGTTTGAGAGGCTGCTCGTCAGCGTCTCACTGCCGGAACGGGAAATTGAAAGCGGTCAACAAGGCCCTCGCCTCTTCGTCGGTCTTGGCCGTGGTGCAGACGGTGATGTCCATGCCGCGGGCCTCGGTGACCTTGTCGAAGTCGATCTCGGGGAAAATGATGTGTTCCTTGATGCCGAGCGAATAGTTGCCGCGGCCGTCGAAGCTCTTCGGGTTCAGCCCGCGGAAGTCGCGAACGCGGGGCAGCGCGACGTTCACCAGGCGATCGATGAACTCGTACATGCGGGCCTTGCGCAGCGTGACCTTGCAGCCGATCGGCTGGTTCTCACGCAGCTTGAAGGTCGCAATCGCGATGCGCGAATAGGTCACGATCGCCTTCTGGCCGGCGATCTGCGTCAGCTCGGCAGCGGCGGTCTCGGCCTTCTTGCGGTCGTTGACGGAATCGCCCACGCCCATGTTGAGCACGACCTTGTCCAGCCGCGGCACCTGCATGACGTTCTCATAACCGAACTTCTCGGTCATCGCCGTGCGGATCTTCGCGTCGTATTCCGCGCGCAGGCGCGGCGTGTAAGCGGCCTCAGCCATCGATCTCAGCTCCCGAGCTCTTGGCAACGCGGACCTTCTTGCCGTCCGCCTGAATCTTGAATCCGATGCGCGTCGGCTTTCCGTCCTTGCCGAGATACGCGATGTTGGACAGTTGGATCGGCGCCTCTTTCGAGATGATGCCGCCCTCCTGGGCCTGCGTCTGCTTCTGGTGACGCTTGACCATGTTGATGCCGCGCACCAGAGCGGTGCCGGCATCCGGGCGCACCTCGAACACCTCGCCGGTGCGGCCCTTGTCGCGACCGGTCAGAACGATGACCTTGTCGCCCTTGCGGATCTTCGCAGCCATCACAGCACCTCCGGCGCGAGCGAAATGATCTTCATGTGGTTCTTGGCGCGCAGCTCGCGCGGCACGGGCCCGAAGATACGGGTGCCGACCGGCTCGGCCTGGTTGTTGATCAGGACGGCGGCGTTACGGTCGAAACGGATGACCGAACCGTCGGGACGGCGGATGTCCTTGCGGACTCGCACCACCACGGCCTTCATCACGTCGCCCTTCTTCACCTTACCGCGCGGAATCGCTTCCTTGATCGACACGACGATGATGTCGCCCACGGTGGCGTAACGGCGCTTGGAGCCTCCAAGCACCTTGATACACATGACACGGCGTGCGCCAGAATTGTCGGCCACGTCGAGGTTGGTCTGCATCTGAATCATTGATGCACCTCGTCCTCTTTCTCTTTGCGCAAGCAGCTTGCGCTCAAAATTTCCCTGAAGTCAGTCGGCGGAAAGCCGGCAGCTCAGGCGCTTTTCTTGTGTTCGCCCCGGATCACGATCCAGCGCTTCAACTTCGAAATCGGCTTCGATTCCTCGATCCACACCATGTCGCCCGGCTTGAACTCGTTGTTCTCGTCGTGCGCGTGGTAGTTCTTCGAACGGCGGATCGTCTTCTTGTAGATCGGGTGCGTGAAGCGGCGATCGACGCGCACCACGACGGTCTTGGCAGTCTTGTCGCTGACGACCACGCCTTGCAAAGTACGTTTCGGCATCTTCGTAAGCCTCTTACTTCTTCTTCGCGCGCGTCTGCGCGGCGACGGTCTTGATGCGGGCGATGTCGCGGCGAGCCTCGCGCAGGCGCGAGGTGTTCTCGAGCTGCCCGGTGGCGCGCTGGAAGCGCAGGTTGAAGCGCTCCTTCTTCAGGTTCAGGATGGCGTCATCCTGCTGGTCGGGGCTCATCGCGCGGATGTCTTCGATCTTCATCTGGGCCATGGCCATTACTCCGCAATGCGCTCGACGAAGCGCGTCTTGATCGGCAGCTTGGCAGCGGCCAGGGTCAGCGCCTCGCGTGCGGTCTGGTTGTTGACGCCGTCGATCTCGAACAGCACCCGACCCGGCTTGATGCGCACGACCCACAATTCGGGCGAGCCCTTGCCGGAGCCCATGCGCACTTCGGCCGGCTTCTTCGACACCGGCACGTCCGGGAACACGCGGATCCAAACGCGGCCGGCGCGCTTCATGTGGCGGGTCAGCGCGCGGCGGGCGGCTTCGATCTGGCGCGCGGTGACGCGATCCGGCTCGGTCGCCTTCAGGCCGAACTGGCCGAACGCCAACGTCGCGCCCGAAGTCGCAACGCCGTGGATACGGCCCTTATGCGCCTTCCGGAACTTCGTTTTCTTTGGTTGCATCATGGCTTTAAGCCCTCAATTCCTGTCCTGGCTTCAAGCTGCGTCGCGACGCGGCCGGCCACTGCCGCCACCGCTCTCGCCTTCAGCCATCCGCTTGTCCTGGGCCATCGGATCGTGCTCGAGGATCTCACCCTTGAAGATCCAGACCTTGACACCGCAGGTGCCGAAGGTCGTGAACGCGGTCGCAACGCCGTAGTCGATGTCGGCGCGCAGCGTGTGCAGCGGCACGCGACCTTCGCGGTACCACTCCATGCGCGCGATTTCCGCACCGCCCAGACGACCCGAGCAGTTGATGCGGATGCCTTCGGCGCCGAGACGCATCGCCGACTGCACCGCGCGCTTCATGGCGCGGCGGAACGCGACGCGGCGCTCGAGCTGCTGCGCGATCGATTCGGCGACCAGCGTGGCATCGAGCTCCGGCTTGCGGATCTCGACGATGTTGATCACGACGTCCGACGAGGTGATGTCGGCGACCTTCTTGCGCAGCTTGTCGATGTCGGCGCCCTTCTTGCCGATCACGACACCCGGACGGGCCGAGTGGATGGTGACGCGGCACTTCTTGTGCGGACGCTCGATCACGATGCGGGCGACGGCCGCCTGCTTGAGCTCCTTGTGCAGGATCTCGCGGATCTTGACGTCCTCGTGCAGCAGCTTGCCGTATTCCTGCTTGCCGGCGAACCAGCGCGAATCCCAGGTCCGGTTGATGCCGAGACGCAGACCGATCGGATTGATCTTTTGACCCATCGTTTTCTCCTGCGTCCCTTAAGCCGCTGCTTCGGCTTCGACCTGACGAACGATGATCGTCAGTTGCGAAAATGGTTTGTAGACACGGCCCGAGCGGCCACGGCCGCGCGCGGCAAAGCGCTTCATCACGAGACCGTTGCCCACGAAGGCCTGCGCCACGACGAGATCGTCGACGTCTAGGTCGTGGTTGTTCTCGGCGTTGGCGATAGCCGATTCCAGGCACTTCTTCACGTCGACCGCGATCCGCTTGCGCGAGAACTGCAGGTCGGCGAGCGCCGCCGACGCCTTCCGGCCGCGAATGAGCTGGGCGACCAGGTTGAGCTTCTGCGGGCTCACCCGCAGCATCCGGGCGACCGCCTTGGCCTCGTTGTCGGCGAGGCTCCGTTCGCGCTTAGGTTTGCTCATCGTTTAATCCTCAAGCCTTCTTGGCTTTCTTGTCGCCCGAATGGCCATGGAAGGTCCGGGTCGGCGAGAACTCGCCGAACTTGTGACCGACCATTTCCTCGTTGACCGCCACCGGCACGTGCTTCTGGCCGTTGTAGACGCCGAACGTCAGGCCGACGAACTGGGGCAGGATGGTCGAGCGACGGCTCCAGATCTTGATGACGTCGTGACGGCCGGACGCACGCGCGGCATCCGCCTTCTTGAGCAGCGAGCCCTCGACGAACGGGCCTTTCCAGACTGAACGAACCATGTCCGCCGTTCCTTACTTCTTCCGCTTGTGGCGGCTTAGGAGAATGAATTTGTTGGTCGACTTGTTGGTGCGGGTCTTCTTGCCCTTGGTCGGCTTGCCCCACGGGGTGACCGGGTGGCGGCCGCCCGAGGTGCGGCCTTCACCGCCGCCGTGCGGATGGTCGATCGGGTTCATGGCGACGCCGCGGTTGTGCGGGCGACGGCCCATCCAACGCTTGCGGCCGGCCTTGCCGATCGAGGTATTCATGTGGTCCGGGTTCGACACCGCGCCGATCGTGCCGCGGCAACGGCCGTGGACCAGGCGCTGCTCACCCGAGTTGAGGCGAATGATGACGTAGTCCTGGTCGCGACCGACGATCTGGGCGTAGGTGCCGGCGGAACGCGCGAGCTGACCGCCCTTCCCGATCTTGGTCTCGATGTTGTGGATGATCGTCCCCACCGGCATGTTGCCGAGCGGCATGACATTGCCCGGCTTCACGTCGACGTAATTGCCGGCAACCACGGTGTCGCCGACGGCGAGGCGCTGCGGGGCCAGGATGTAGGCCAGCGTGCCGTCCTGGTACTTGATCAGCGCGATGAACGCGGTGCGGTTCGGATCATATTCCAGCCGCTCGACAGTCGCGGGCGTATCGACCGTGTCACGCTTGAAGTCGACGGTGCGGTAGGCCTGCTTGTGGCCGCCGCCGCGGAAGCGCACGGTGATGCGACCGGTGTTGTTGCGGCCACCCTTGGACTGCTTGCCCTCGGTGAGCGCCTTGACCGGCTTGCCCTTGTAGAGGGCCGAACGATCGACCATGACCAGCTGGCGCTGGCCCGGCGTCGTGGGGTTGAATGTCTTCAGTGCCATCGTCGTGCGACCTTACAGACCGGTGGTGACGTCGATGCGGTGGCCCTCTTCGAGGGTCACGATCGCGCGCTTGGTGTTCGACTGCGAGCCGAGATTGCCGCGGAAGACCTTGGTCTTGCCCTTGCGGACCAGCGTGTTGACGCTCTTGACCTTGACGTCGAACAGCTTCTCGATCGCTTCCTTGATCTGCGGCTTGGTCGCCTTGGCGGCCACCTTGAACAGGACCTTGTTGTGCTCGGAGGCGATGGTCGCCTTTTCGGTCACGACCGGCGCAACGATCACGTCGTAGTGGCGAGGCTCGATGTTCTTCGTCATTTGAAGCGCGCCTCCAGCGCATCGATGGCGGCCTTGGTCAGAACGAGCTTCTGACGGCGCAGGATGTCATAGACGTTGATGCCCTGGATCGGCAGCACGTCCATGTTCGGGATGTTGCGGGCGGCCGCGGCAAAACCGTTGTTGAGCTCGGCGCCGTCGATGATCAGCGCGTTGGTCAAGCCCAGCCCTGCGAAGTGGCCGAGCAGCGCCTTGGTCTTGGCGGCTTCCAGCGCGGCCTTCTCGATCACCACGAGATCGCCGTCTTTGGCCTTGGCCGACAGCGCATGCTTCAGGGCGAGCGCGCGGACCTTCTTCGGCAGGTCGGAGGCATGCGAGCGCACCACCGGGCCGAAGGCACGGCCACCGCCGCGGAACTGCGGCACGCGGGCCGAGCCGTGACGAGCACCGCCGGTGCCCTTCTGCTTGTACATCTTCTTGCCGGTGCGCCAGATCTCGGCGCGGCCCTTGGCCTTGTGGGTGCCGGCCTGACGCTTGTCGAGCTGCCACTTCACGCAGCGCGCGATGATGTCCTCGCGCGGCTCCAAGCCGAAAATGGCGTCGGACAGCTGGACGGAGCCGGCTTCCTTGCCCTCGAGGGTCGTGACTTTCAATTCCATCTCACGCCTCCTGCGCGGCCGGTGCGGCGTCCGCTTCGCCGGCAACCTTGAACTTGCCGGGCTTCGGTGCTTCCTTCGGCAGCGGCTTCTTGACGGCGTCGCGCACGCGGATCCAGCCGCCTTTGGAGCCGGGAACGGCGCCTTCGACGAGGATCAGGCCACGCTCGACATCGGTCTGGACGACGCGAAGGTTGAGCGTGGTGATGCGATCGACACCCATGTGGCCGGGCATCTTCTTGTTCTTCCAGGTCTTGCCGGGGTCCTGACGGCCGCCGGTCGAACCGATCGAGCGGTGCGAGATCGACACACCGTGCGTGGCGCGCAGACCGCCGAAGTTCCAGCGCTTCATGCCGCCGGCAAAACCCTTACCGACCGAGGTGCCGGTGACGTCGACGAACTGGCCGACGACGAAGTGATCGGCCTGGATTTCGGCGCCGACCGGGATCATCTGATCGGCGGAGACGCGGAATTCCTCGACCTGCCGCTTCGGCTCGACCTTGGCGACCGCGAACTGGCCGCGCTCCGCCTTGGGCAGATACACGGTCTTGCGGGTGCCGGCGCCGAGCTGAAGCGCGACATAGCCGTTCTTCTCTTCGGTGCGGTGGCCTACGACCTGGCAATTGCCGAGCTTCAGCACGGTCACGGGAATATGTTCGCCGGCCTCTGTGAAGACCCGCGTCATCCCGACCTTTTGTGCGATCACTCCGGAGCGCATCGGCTTGCTTCCTGTTCTTTCTGTCCTTGCGGACTAACCAATTTTCTTCGTGAGCATGACCCGATCCGAAAACCGGTGCCCACTTCTCGGGGTCATGCTCAGAGCTTGATCTCGACGTCGACACCGGCGGCCAGGTCGAGCTTCATCAAAGCATCGACGGTCTGCGGGGTCGGATCGACGATGTCGAGCAAGCGCTTGTGGGTGCGCATCTCGAACTGTTCGCGGCTCTTCTTGTCGACGTGGGGCGAACGGTTGACGGTGAACTTCTCGATGCGGGTCGGCAGCGGAATGGGTCCGCGAACCTGAGCGCCCGTGCGCTTCGCCGTGTTCACGATCTCGCGCGTCGACGTATCGAGGATACGATGGTCGAACGCCTTGAGACGGATGCGAATGTTTTGGCCGTTCATTGCCGTGCTTTCTTCTCAGGTGAGTGGCGAGTAGCGAGTAGCGAATAGATTTCCCTATTCGCCACCCGCCATTCCCTATTCGCGTAATTACTCGATGATCGAGGCGACGACGCCGGCGCCGACGGTGCGACCGCCTTCGCGGATCGCGAAGCGGAGCTTCTCTTCCATCGCGATCGGCACGATCAGGTGCACTTCCATCGCGATGTTGTCGCCCGGCATCACCATCTCGGTGCCTTCCGGCAGGTGCACGACACCGGTCACGTCGGTGGTGCGGAAGTAGAACTGCGGACGGTAGTTGGTGAAGAACGGGGTGTGGCGACCGCCCTCTTCCTTGGTGAGGATGTAAGCCTCAGCCTTGAACTTGGTGTGCGGCTTGACCGAACCCGGCTTGCAGAGCACCTGGCCGCGCTCGACTTCCTCGCGCTTGGTGCCGCGGAGCAGCGCACCGATGTTGTCGCCGGCCTGGCCCTGATCGAGCAGCTTGCGGAACATTTCGACGCCGGTGACGGTGGTCTTCTGGGTCGCACGCAGACCGACGATCTCGATTTCCTCGCCGACCTTGACGATGCCGCGCTCGACACGGCCGGTCACCACGGTGCCGCGGCCCGAGATCGAGAACACGTCTTCAACCGGCATCAGGAACGGCTGGTCGATCGGACGCTCCGGCTGCGGGATGTACTCGTCGACGTTCTTCATCAGCTCGAGGATGGCGTCGTGACCGAGCTTCTTATCGGAGTCTTCGAGGGCGGCGAGCGCCGAACCCTTGATGATCGGAATCTTGTCGCCCGGGAATTCGTACTTCGAGAGCAGCTCGCGGACTTCGAGCTCGACGAGCTCGAGCAGCTCCGGATCGTCGACCATGTCGCACTTGTTGAGGAACACGACGAGCGCGGGCACGCCGACCTGGCGGGCGAGCAGGATGTGCTCGCGGGTCTGCGGCATCGGGCCGTCAGCGGCCGACACGACCAGGATCGCGCCGTCCATCTGGGCAGCGCCGGTGATCATGTTCTTGACGTAGTCGGCGTGGCCGGGGCAGTCGACGTGAGCGTAGTGGCGGTTCGGCGTCTCGTACTCGACGTGCGCGGTCGAGATCGTGATGCCGCGCGCCTTCTCTTCCGGCGCCTTGTCGATCTGGTCGTACGCCGTGAACGTCGCACCGCCGGCTTCGGCGAGAACCTTGGTGATCGCCGCAGTCAGCGACGTCTTGCCATGGTCGACGTGACCGATGGTGCCGATGTTGCAGTGCGGCTTGTTACGTTCAAACTTTGCTTTGGCCATTTGACTCTCCGTTCAATCGTCAGCTTCGGACCGACGACAATCAGGCAAACTTCTTCTGGACTTCTGCCGACACGTTCGCCGGCGCTTCTGCGTAGTGATCGAACTGCATGGTGAAGGTTGCGCGACCCTGGCTCATCGAGCGCAGGTTATTCACGTAACCGAACATGTTCATGAGCGGCACCATCGCGTTGATGACGTTGGCGTTGCCGCGCATGTCTTGACCCTGGATCTGACCGCGCCGGGAATTCAGGTCGCCGATGACCGAGCCGGTGTAGTCTTCCGGGGTCACCACCTCGACCTTCATGATCGGCTCGAGCAGGACGGACTTGCCCTTCTGCAAGGCCTCGCGGAATGCGGCGCGCGAAGCGATTTCGAAGGCGAGCGCCGACGAGTCGACGTCGTGATACTTGCCGTCGACCAGCTGGACTTTGACGTCGACCACTGGGAAGCCCGCGACCACGCCAGAGCTCATCACGCTGTTGAGGCCCTTTTCGACGCCGGGGATGTATTCCTTCGGCACCGCGCCGCCGACGATCTTGGACTCGAACTCATAGCCCTTGCCCGGCTCGTTCGGCTCGACCACGATCGACACTTCAGCGAACTGACCGGTACCGCCAGTCTGCTTCTTGTGGGTGTACTTGACCTCGGCCTTCTTGGTGACGCGCTCACGGAACGCAACCTGCGGCGCGCCGATGTTGGCATCGACCTTGTAGGTCCGCTTGAGGATGTCGACCTTGATGTCGAGATGGAGTTCGCCCATGCCCTTGAGGATGGTCTGGCCGGACTCCTGATCGGTCGACACGCGGAAGGACGGATCCTCCGCGGCGAGCTTCGCCAGCGCCACGCCCAGCTTCTCCTGGTCGGCCTTCGACTTCGGCTCGATCGCGATCTCGATGACCGGCTCGGGGAATTCCATCTTTTCCAGGATCACCTGCTTGTCGGGATCGCACAGCGTGTCACCGGTGCGCGCTTCCTTCAGGCCGGCCAGCGCGACGATGTCGCCGGCATAGGCTTCCTTGATGTCTTCGCGGTTATTCGCATGCATCAGCAGCATGCGCCCGATCCGCTCTTTCTTCTCGCGGGTCGAGTTCACGACGCCGGTGCCGCTCTGGAGGACACCCGAGTAGATGCGGCAGAAGGTGATGGTGCCGACGAACGGGTCGTCCATGATCTTGAACGCGAGCAGCGCGAGCGGCTCCTTGTCGTCCGCCTTGCGCACAACTTCGTTGCCGCGGTCGTCGGTGCCCTTGATTGCGGGCACGTCGATCGGCGACGGCAGATAGTCGACGACGGCGTCGAGCAGCGGCTGCACGCCCTTGTTCTTGAAGGCCGAACCGCACAGCACCGGATAGAACGCGCCAGTCAGCACCGCCTTGCGGATCAGCCGCTTCAGCGTCGCCTCATCCGGCTCCTTGCCGTCGAGAAATGCGGCCAGCACGTCGTCGTCGAGTTCGACGGCGGCTTCCACCATCTTCTCGCGGTATTCCTTGGCCTGATCGACGAGATCTTCCGGGATGTCGACATAGTCGAACTTCGCGCCGAGCGATTCATCGTTCCAGATGATGCCCTTCATCTTCACGAGGTCGACGAGACCCTTGAAGTTGTTCTCGGCACCGATCGGAAGCTGGATCGCGATCGGCTTGGCGCCGAGGCGGTCAACGATGTCGGACAGGCACTTGAAGAAGTCGGCGCCGGTCTTGTCCATCTTGTTGGCGAAGACGATGCGGGGAACCTTGTACTTGTCGCCCTGGCGCCAGACGGTCTCGGTCTGCGGCTCGACGCCCTGGTTGCTATCGAGCACGCACACGGCGCCGTCGAGCACGCGCAGCGAACGCTCGACTTCAATGGTGAAGTCGACGTGGCCAGGGGTGTCGATGATGTTCAGACGCTTGCCATTCCAGAACGCCGTGGTCGCGGCGGACGTGATGGTGATACCGCGCTCCTGCTCCTGCTCCATCCAGTCCATCGTCGCGGCACCTTCGTGCACTTCGCCGATCTTGTGGCTCTTGCCGGTGTAATAGAGGATGCGCTCGGTGGTCGTGGTCTTGCCGGCATCGATGTGCGCCATGATACCGAAGTTGCGGTAATTCTCTATGGCATGAACGCGGGGCATAGGCTGTTCCTTAGATTCCGTGTGTCGCCGTTACCAGCGATAGTGCGAGAAGGCACGGTTGGCTTCGGCCATCCGGTGCACGTCTTCGCGCTTCTTGACGGCGTTCCCGCGGTTGTTCGACGCGTCCAGAAGCTCCGCCGAGAGCCGCTCCGTCATCGTCTTCTCATTGCGCTCGCGCGCGGCCGAAATCAGCCAGCGGATCCCGAGCGCCTGCCGGCGCACCGAGCGAACCTCGACCGGGACCTGATAGGTCGCACCGCCGACGCGGCGGGAGCGCACTTCGATCGTGGGCATGACGTTCTCGAGCGCCTGCTCGAACACGCCGAGCGGGTTCTGCTTGGTCTTGGTTTCGATGATGCCGAGCGCACCGTAGACGATGCTTTCGGCGACCGACTTCTTGCCGGCGTACATCACCGAGTTCATGAACTTCGTGATGACGATGTTCCCGAACTTCGGATCGGGCAGAACTTCACGCTTTTCGGCAGAATGGCGACGAGACATGGAAGAGGTTCCCGCTTACTTCGGACGCTTGGCGCCGTACTTCGAACGACGCTGCTTACGGTTCTTGACGCCCTGGGTATCCAGCACGCCGCGGAGGATGTGGTAGCGCACGCCGGGCAAGTCCTTGACGCGACCGCCGCGGATCATGACCACCGAGTGCTCCTGGAGGTTATGGCCCTCGCCGGGGATGTAGCCGATGACCTCGAAGCCGTTGGTCAGGCGCACCTTGGCGACCTTACGAAGCGCCGAGTTCGGCTTCTTCGGCGTGGTGGTGTAGACGCGCGTGCACACGCCGCGCTTCTGCGGCGACTGCTGCAGCGCCGGCACCTTCTTGCGCGACTTCTGCACTTCACGCGGTTGTGCGATCAGCTGGTTGATCGTCGGCATCCTGGCCTTCACCCTTTTTCTGCCGCGGTCCCTTGCGGGTCCGCTTTCTTGCCGCGAACCGTTACCGGGTCCGCAAATTCTTCTCCGGACAACCCGTCCGAGGGGCCGATCTACGCGAAACGACCGCGCAAAGCGAAATTGCGCCATCCGCTCAATCGCTGAGCAGAAAGCGCTTCGACGCCACAGAGGACCGCAGTCTTCAGGCCGTTCGGCGGTTAAGCCGGCGGCCGCGTACCGAGGTCATGCATCCGAGTTCGATCTCAAGAGGACGTGCTCAAGAGAACTAGTATCGTCCTGGCATTGCCTAGCTATCATCGACAGCGTTTGAGCGGCATTCGTCGAGGTTGGTGCCCGCGAAGCGGTCCTAAGGGACCTAACGGGTGCTCCGTTCCGACGTTGGCGATGCTCACCGCCTGTCGTTAAGTGAGGCGCTTTCTATAAGTGAGAATCGGTCAAGTCAAGGCGAAACCACAGCGCCAAAGCGCTTATCGCGCTTGTAGAATTCGCTTGTTTGGTGCCCTCACCGCGCCTCCCGGATATGGGGGCCGCTCCCCTGTTCCGCCAGCCCGAACCAATTTATATCCGGGTAAAATATACTTTTATAACCGGCGCTAAGGCTTTTTTTCCTGTTCGTGCGCACAGATGGCGTTTCGGCGGAGAAAATACCCCATGCGGTATACCGACATTGCGATCATCGGCGGGGGCCTGGCCGGCTCGACCGCCGCGGCGATGCTCGGCCGCGCCGGTATTTCGGCCGTGCTGATCGACCCTCACCGCGACTATCCGCCGGATTTTCGAGTCGAGAAAATCTCTGGCGACACCCAGGTCGAGCTGTTCCGGCGCACCGGATTCGCCGAATCGGTACTCCGGCAGACGACCTTCGGCGGCGAGAACTGGATTGCGCGCTTCGGCCGCCTGCTCGACAAGTCACCGAGCCACCAGTTCGGCTTCCACTATCATTCCTTCGTCAACGCGATCCGCGCTGAGATTCCAGGATCTGTCCAGACGATCTGCGCCAAGGCTCTGTCGGTGTCGACCAGTGCAGATCGCCAGAAGATCACCCTCTCCAACGACGAGACCGTATCCGCGCGACTCGTCGTGCTCGCCAATGGACTGAATGTCGGCCTGCGCCACCAGCTCGGCCTCCAGCGCGACATCGTCAGCGCGGGACACTCGATCTCGGTCGGTTTCGACGTCACGCCGGTCGGGCGTCCCTCGTTCGATTTCCCGGCACTCACCTATTTCTCGGAGCGGCCGAGCGACCGCATCCCCTACCTCACCCTGTTTCCGATCGGCACGCGGATGCGCGCCAATTTATTCGTCTACCGCCCCGCCGACGATCCCTGGCTGCGCGAGCTGCGCCGGGCACCGGTGACGACACTGAACGCTGCGTTGCCGCGGCTGAAGCGCATCACCGGCGCCTTCGACGTCTCTGGTGACGTCAAGATCCGCCCCGTCGATCTCTACGTGCACGGCGCGGTGCGCCAGGCCGGTCTCGTGCTGGTCGGCGATGCCTTCGCGACCTCCTGCCCCGTCGCCGGCACCGGCACCGACAAGGTGTTCACCGACGTCGAACGGCTCTGCAACGTGCACATCCCGGCCTGGCTTGCGACCGACGGCATGGATGCGGGCAAGATCAGCACCTTCTACGACGATCCGGTCAAGCGCGACTGCGACGCCTGGGCCGCGGCAAAGGCCTTCGATTTCCGCGAGGTCTCGACGTCGACGAGCCCCTATTGGGCAGCCCAGCGCTGGGCGCGCTTCACGGCCTGGTCCGCCCAGGGCCTGCTACGGCGCCTTGGAAGGCAGTTTCGCCTGGAGCCGAATTTCCTCGGTCACTCCTCGTCGTCGTCCTCGTCGTCATCGTCATCGCTGTCGTCGTCGTCGACCTGACGCGCGCCGCCATGCGGCTGGTGGATCTGGTCATCCCACAGCTTGCGATAGACGCCGTTCTTGGCGAGCAGCTCGGCATGCGAGCCGCGCTCGATGGCGCGGCCGCCTGAAATCACGATGATCTCGTCCATCTCAACCACCGACGTCAGGCGGTGCGTCGACCAGATCATGGTGCGGCCCTTGGCGACCTTGAGCAGCGTGCGGTTGATCGCCGCTTCCGTGGTCTGGTCCAGCGCCGAGGTCGCCTCGTCCAGGAGCAGCACCGACGGGTTGCGGATGATCGCACGCGCAATCGCGATGCGCTGGCGCTGACCACCCGACAGGGTGTCGCCGCGCTCGCCGACCGGCGTGTCGTATTTCTGCGGCAGGCTCATGATGTAGCGGTGGATCTCCGCCTTCTTGGCCGCCTCTTCCACTTCCGCGTCGGTGGCGCCCTCCTTGCCGAGGCGAATGTTCTCGCGGATCGACATGTTGAACAGCATGTTCTCCTGGAACACGACCGCCATGCTCTGCCGTAGCGACCCCAGCGTGACCTTTCGGATATCGACGCCGTCGATCGTGACGCGGCCCTCGTCCGGCACGTAGAGCCGCAGGATCAGGTTGAGCAGCGTGCTCTTGCCGGAACCACTCGGGCCGACGATCGCGATGCTCCTGCCGACATTGAGCTTGAGGCTGAGATTGTCCAGCACCGGCGTCTGGCTGCCTTCATACTGGAAGGTGACGCGGTCGAAGGTGATGTCATTGGTGATGCGCGGAAGGTCCGGCGCACCGGCGCGGTCGGCGCCACGCGTCGGCTCGTCCAGGAGGTCCTGGATGTGGCGCACGGCGGCGGCCGAGGAGATCGACACCGGGATGAAGTGCATCACATGGGCGATGTTGTAGGAGACCTCCCAGAACGCGCTCTCGAAGGTGACGAAGGTACCGATGGTGATCTGGCCCTTGGTCGCCAGATACGCGCCGATCGCCAGCACCACGAGGTGCAACAGCAGCACCGAGATCGTGACCGTCCGCTCCACCATCGTGGACAGGAAGGCGGCTGACGCAATCCTGTTGCGGGTCTCGTTGTTGCGGAAGGTGAAGAAGCCGAACATCTTGCGCTGCAGGCTGAACGCCTTGATCACCGCCTGCGCGCCGACATTTTCCTGCACCATGCCGAGCAGCGAGGCCTCGTTGATCTTCTGCTCGTAGTTGGCCTGCACCGCCTTCGGGGTGAGGATGCGCGGGCCGATCAGGGTGATCGGGAACACCAGCAGCGCCACCGCGGCGAGCTGCCAGTTCAGGAACACCATCAGGATGATGCCGGCGATCAGTTCCAGGAACGGCAGCGCGGCGCTGTTGGCAAAGGTCTTGATCGAGCCTTCGACGGCGGAGAGATCGACCGAGAAGCGCGACAATATCTCGCCGCGCTTGGTGCGCCCGAAATAGGACGCCGGCAGGTCCTGGACGTGCTCGAACAAGCGCCTGCGGATATCGGAGATGATGCAGGCGGCGAGCCGCGCATCCCAGCGCTCGTACCAGACCGCGACGATCGAGGTGAAGATGCCGGCCACCGCCAGCACGCCGAGGATCTTGTAGAGCGCCTGGAAGTCTTCCTCTCCGAGCGCGTCGTCGATCAGGAATTTCAGGCTGAGCGGCATGATGACGTTGAACAGCGTCTCGATCATGACGCCGAACGACACGAAGGCCAGCATGCGCTTGTAGCTGCCGAGATAGGGCTTGACGAAGCTCAGGATGGTCGAGAGCGCGCCGGCGGCTTCGCGGGCGGTAAAGACGACGAGATCCTCGTCCTCATCGTCATCGTCGAGCCCGGCAAGCTCGTCCTCATCCTCCTCGTCGTCGCCTTCGTCGTCCTCAACCGCGGCCTGCTTGCCGGCGGCGAGCTTGTCCTCGAGCTCGGCCGCCGCGTCCGCGAGAGCGAGCTTCTGTGTATCCGACGAGGAAGACCTAGGCGCCATGAAACCAACCGATGCTGACGGCCGGCATGACCGCAGAGAAACCGAGGGAATAGCGGAAACCGCTATGACACCGATTCTATGCGATCAAAATGAATTCGGCAAAACAATTGGCAAATGCCCGTTCTTTCCGAAACTGCGCCTAGTCCTCGTCCTCAACCTTGTCGAAGAACGAGTAACGCAGACTGTCGGCGTCGGCGTACCACTGGCCCGGGCCCTTGTTGGCGGACAGCGTCGCCGCCCACAGCGCATCCGTGCAGTCGTTGCGGTGCATCGACAAGTCGAACCCGTTGCCGAAGAACAGCTCCGACCACTCCCACCAGGTGCCGAGCTTCCTGACGCCGCGCAACAGATCGTAGCGGTCGATCAGGGCGGGCGCCATGTCCGAGGTCACCGAGCCGAACACCAGGCCGGTCTTGACCACGCGGTTGAGCTCGCGAATGGCGCGCGGCACCTGCTTCTCGGAGACGTGGCAGAGGCTGGTCTCGAACACGAAATCGAAGGCGCAGTCCTTGAACGGCATGTCCACGATCGAGCCGAGCTTGTTGTACTTCTGCAGCGCCTTCGGCGTCTTGGCATGGATGGCGCGGTTGTTCTCGATGCCGAAGGCGTCGATGCCGCGCTCGCGCAGCGCGCCGACCAATTCACCGCTGGCGGAACCGGCAACCAGGAGCTTCGTGCCCTTCGCCCTGCCCCAGACGATGTCGATCAGCTTGGTGAGATAGTCGGGATCGGTGAACTGCCGCCACGCCTCGCCATAGGGACCGACGCCGCGATAGTTCTCGAAATAATCGCGGTCGATCTTGTCCGACAGCGGCTTCTCGTCCTGGCTCTTCGCGCGGCGCAGACGCATCATCTCGGTCAGGATGATGTCGGTCGCCGCGTCCGAGGAGTCCAGCAGACCGTTCAGCGTGGAGTCGAACAGATAGTCACCGACCAGCACGATGCCGGGGTGCTCCTTCGGCTCCGGCCGGTGGTTGGTCATGACGTCGCGCACGGGCAAGCCGCCGGGGATCGCATTCACCGAGGACAGCCAGCGGTGGATCTTGCCTTCCATGAAATGCGCACGGGCATCGCCCAGCGAGGCCGGCAGCGATTTCAGCGCGGCGTCGATCAGCTCCTGGTCCGACAGGTTGGCAAAGGCCAGCGCATCGGAGCCGGGAATGAGCCAGTTCAGCACGCCGTGCTTGCCGACGTCGTGGCGCGCGCCCTCGTTGTAGACGCAGCAGCCGCCAAAGGCCTCCGACATGAACCAGGCGCCGGGAATCCTGTCGCTCCAGAACGGCTCGTCGAACAGGATCGAGACCCGCAGATAATGCGCCGGCCGGTCGAAATAAGCGACGTGCTTGACCATCGACTTGCGAAGCTGCTCGCCTTCCCAGCCCATCGTGTGCAGCCAGGAGTGCGGCAGGCAGACCAGCACGAGGTCGAAGTCGCGCGTCTCCGGTCCCTTGCCGTTCATCATCTTGAGCTGGTAGCGGCCGGTCGCCGCCTTGCCGACGGCGAGCACGCGATGATTGAGCTGGATGTCCGCGTTGACCTCGGACTGCAGGCACTCGATCAACTGCTCGTTGCCGTTCTGGATGGAATAGAGGCCGATATAGCCGTCGATATCCATCAGATAGTTCTTCAGCGCGTTGAGCCCGTTGGTGTTGTGGCTCTCGGTCGCGATGTCGGAGCGCGCCATCACCTTGAAGAAGCGTTTTGCGGTCGCATCGTCGACTTCCTCGTCGAGCACCTGCTCCGCGGTCTTGTGCGCCCAGGGATGCTCGTTGTCGTGCGCGCCGACGCCCTCGTAATACTCGATCGGCGACATCAGCTCGGCGCAGCGCCGGCGGAAGGCCTCGATCGCGGCGGCAGTCTTGGCGCCGTACCTGCGGCGCATGCCCGGCACATCATTAAGCAGCTCGCCGCCGAACTGCACCTGCTCCGCATCCATCGGAATGGTCTGCAGTCCGAAGTGCTGGATCAGCTCGCGCAGCGGATCCGGACCCGTCATCGAGTAGTCATAGATCTCGGCAACGCCGGCCTCGTACATCGCGGGCGCGGAATCGAATTTGCGGGTGACGATCTTGCCGCCGAGACGATCGGACGCTTCGTAGATGGTGACGCGGCAGAGATCGCCGAGCTTACGCTTCAGATACCAGGCGCTCATCAGCCCGCCGGGGCCGCCGCCTACGATTGCGAGATCAAGCATGTGAGTTCCGTGGTCTCCGGCCGCCCCCCGTGTCGGGACCTCCGGTCTAAGCCACCCTAGCAAAAGCGCTTTTCACCCTGAAGGGAAGATGAACGAAAGGCGTCCCTGCACTGCAACAAGCAAAGAAAGCAGCAAAAAGGCCGGCGTGAGCCGGCCTTTTCATCGTCCTCAGTAATCGTACGGAGGAGCTATTATTCCGCGGGCGGCAGCGCCACCGGTTCCGCTTCCGGCGCCGGCGAGACGATGGAGGCCTGCTTCTCGCGCTCGTCGAGGATCAGCTTGTCGCGCTTCATGGCGACTTCGCGGATCTTGGCCATGGAGGCGCCGGTGCCCGCCGGGATCAACCGGCCGACGATGACGTTCTCCTTGAGGCCCTCGAGCGGATCGACCTTGCCGTTGACCGCCGCTTCCGTGAGGACGCGGGTGGTCTCCTGGAACGAGGCCGCCGAGAAGAAGGAGCGGGTCTGCAGGCTCGCCTTGGTGATGCCGAGCAGAACCGGCGTTCCCGTGGCGGGCTTCTTGCCCTCTTCCTTCGCCTTCTCGTTGAGCTGGTCGAACTCGATCTTGTCGACCTGCTCGCCGGAGATCATGTCGGTCTCGCCCTGGTCGGTGATTTCCACCTTCTGGAGCATCTGACGGACAATCACCTCGATGTGCTTGTCGTTGATGAGCACGCCCTGCAGCCGGTAGACCTCCTGGATCTCGTTGACCAGATAGGCCGCGAGTTCCTCGATGCCCTTGATCGCCAGGATGTCGTGCGGCGCCGGGTTGCCTTCCACAATGAAGTCGCCCTTTTCGACGACGTCGCCGTCCTGAAGGTGGATGTGCTTGCCCTTCGGGATCAGGTACTCGCGGGTCTCCTCGGTCTTGTCCATCGGCTCGATCGAGATGCGGCGCTTGTTCTTGTAGTCGCGGCCGAACCGGATGGTGCCCGCGATTTCCGCGATGATCGCCGCGTCCTTCGGACGCCGTGCCTCGAACAGTTCCGCCACGCGCGGCAGACCGCCCGTGATGTCACGCGTCTTGGCGCTCTCGGTCGAGATACGGGCGAGGATGTCGCCCGGCTGGACCTTCGAGCCGGTGTCGACCGAAAGGATCGCGTCGACCGACAGCATGTAGCGGGCATCGCCGCCACGCGCGAGCTTGAGGACCTTGCCGTCCTTGCCCTTGACAACGATGGCCGGACGCAGGTCCGCACCGCCGCGGGTCGAGCGCCAGTCGATGACCACGCGCTTGGCGATACCGGTGGACTCGTCGAGCGTTTCCGAGATCGACTGCCCCTCGACCAGATCCTCGAAGCCGATGGTGCCTTCCACCTCGGTGAGGAGCGGACGGGTGTAGGGATCCCACTCCGCGATGCGCTGGCCGCGCTTGACCATGTCGCCTTCGTCGATATGCAGGCGCGAACCGTACTGGATGCGGTGCGTCGCACGCTCGGTGCCGTCGCCGTCGACGATCGCCACCACCATGTTGCGCACCATTGCGATCAGGTGACCTTCGCTGTTGCGGGCGATGGCCTTGTTCCTGATCACGATCTTGCCGTCGAAATTGGATTCGACGAACGATTGCTCGTTGAGCTGCGCCGCACCGCCGATGTGGAAGGTGCGCATGGTGAGCTGAGTGCCCGGCTCGCCGATCGACTGCGCCGCGATGACGCCGACCGCTTCGCCGTGGTTGACCGGCGTGCCGCGGGCGAGGTCGCGGCCGTAGCACTTGCCACAGATGCCGTTGACGAGCTCGCAGGTCAGCGCCGAGCGGATCTTCACCTCCTGGACGCCGGCCTGCTGGATGGCGTCCACGTGGATCTCTTCCATCAAGGTCCCGCGCTTGACGATCACCTTGCCCGAGCCGTCCTTGACGTCCTCGCCGGCCGTGCGGCCGAGGATGCGCGAGCCGAGCGAGGCGACCACGGTGCCGGCATCGACGATGGCGCGCATCTTGATGCCGAGCTTGGTGCCGCAGTCGTCCTGCGTGATGATGCAGTCCTGCGCCACGTCGACCAGACGCCGCGTCAGGTAGCCGGAGTTCGCGGTCTTCAACGCGGTGTCCGCGAGGCCCTTGCGGGCGCCGTGGGTCGAGTTGAAGTACTCGAGCACCGAAAGGCCTTCCTTGAAGTTCGAGATGATCGGCGTCTCGATGATCTCGCCCGACGGCTTGGCCATCAGGCCGCGCATGCCGGCGAGCTGACGCATCTGCGCCGGCGAACCGCGCGCACCGGAATGCGCCATCATGTAGATCGAGTTGATGTCGGCATCCGCCCCGCTCGCCGTCTTCTTGGTCGAGGAGATCTCCTTCATCATCGCCTTGGCGATTTCTTCCGTGGCCTTCGACCAGGCGTCGACGACCTTGTTGTACTTCTCGCCGTGGGTGATCAGACCGTCATTGTACTGCTGCTCGAAATCCTTCGCCAGCGTACGGGTGGTGTCGACGATCTTCCACTTGCCGTGCGGCACGACCATGTCGTCCTTGCCGAACGAGATGCCGGCCTTGAACGCGTTGTAGAAGCCGAGCGCCATGATGCGGTCGCAGAAGATCACCGTCTCCTTCTGACCGCAGTGACGGTAGACCTGGTCGATGACGCCGGAGATCTCGCGCTTGGTCATCAGCTTGTTGATGATGTCGTACGAGATCTTCGCATGCTTCGGCAGCACGTTGCCGAGCATGATGCGGCCGGGCGTGGTCTCGATCCAGCGGCGCGCGGGCTTGCCGTCCTCGCCGATGCCTTCCCACCGGTACTTGATCTTGGTGTGGAGGTGGATGACCTTCGAGTGCAGCGCATGCTCGAGCTCGGCCATCTCGCCGAACACCTTGCCCTCGCCGGGCATGCCTTCGCGCAGGATCGAGAGGTAGTAGAGACCGAGCACGATGTCCTGCGACGGCACGATGATCGGCTGGCCGTTCGCCGGATGCAGGATGTTGTTGGTCGACATCATCAGGACGCGCGCTTCCAGCTGCGCTTCGAGCGACAGCGGAACGTGCACGGCCATCTGGTCGCCGTCGAAGTCGGCGTTGAACGCGGCGCAGACCAGCGGGTGGAGCTGGATCGCCTTGCCCTCGATCAACACCGGCTCGAACGCCTGGATGCCGAGGCGATGCAGCGTCGGCGCGCGGTTCAAGAGCACCGGATGCTCGCGGATCACCTCGTCCAGGATGTCCCAGACCTCGGGCCGCTCCTTCTCGACGAGCTTCTTGGCCTGCTTAACCGTGGTGGACAGGCCCTTGGCGTCAAGCCGCGAATAGATGAACGGCTTGAACAGCTCGAGCGCCATCTTCTTCGGCAGGCCGCACTGGTGCAGGCGCAGTTCCGGACCGACCACGATCACCGAACGGCCGGAATAGTCGACGCGCTTGCCGAGCAGGTTCTGACGGAAGCGGCCCTGCTTGCCCTTCAGCATGTCGGCGAGCGACTTCAGCGGACGCTTGTTGGCACCGGTGATGACGCGACCGCGGCGGCCGTTGTCGAACAGCGCATCGACCGCTTCCTGAAGCATGCGCTTCTCGTTGCGGATGATGATGTCGGGCGCGCGCAGCTCCATCAGCCGCTTCAGGCGGTTGTTGCGGTTGATGACGCGGCGGTAGAGGTCGTTGAGGTCGGAGGTCGCGAAGCGGCCGCCGTCGAGCGGCACCAGCGGACGCAGATCCGGCGGGATCACCGGAACGACGGTCAGGATCATCCATTCCGGCTTGTTGCCGGAGTGGCGGAACGCCTCGACGATCTTGAGACGCTTGGCGAGCTTCTTGTGCTTGATGTCGGAGTCGGTGTCGGCCATCTCCGCGCGCAGGGTCACCTCGAGCTTCTCGAGGTCCATGCCCTTGAGCAGCTCGCGGATCGCCTCGGCGCCGATCATGGCGGTAAACGAATCCTGGCCGTACTCGTCCTGTGCCTTCAGATACTCGTCTTCCGACAGCAGCTGACGGTCCTTCAGCGCGGTGAGGCCCGGCTCGAGCACGACGTAGTATTCGAAGTACAGGATCCGCTCGAGATCCTTCAGCGTCATGTCGAGCAAGAGGCCGATGCGCGAGGGCAGCGACTTCAGGAACCAGATGTGGGCGACGGGGGCTGCGAGCTCGATGTGGCCCATGCGCTCGCGCCGGACGCGCGACAGCGTGACCTCGACCGAGCACTTCTCGCAGATGATGCCCTTGTACTTCATGCGCTTGTACTTGCCGCACAAGCACTCGTAGTCCTTGATCGGCCCGAAGATGCGCGCGCAGAACAGGCCGTCGCGCTCGGGCTTGAAGGTGCGGTAGTTGATGGTCTCCGGCTTTTTGATCTCGCCGTAGGACCAGGACAGAATCTTCTCGGGGGACGCGATCGAGATCCGGATCTGGTCGAAGACCTGAGCCGGCGTCGTCGGGTTAAAAAGATTCATAATCTCTTGGTTCATCGTCTTCTCCTCGCGTGCCGGTCGAGGCCGGCAGCAAATTCGAAAATCATTTTGCGGGGCGCCCTGCCCTCACGCTCGGGACGAGGCGCCGATGCCCGGCCGCGAGGCCGGGCATGAAAAGTCGCGTTACTCGGCCGCTTCCGACGTCGGCGCCGGTCCGACCTTGGAATTGTGCAGGTCGACGTTGAGGCCGAGCGAGCGCATTTCCTTGACCAGCACGTTGAACGATTCCGGGATGCCGGCTTCGAAGGTGTCGTCGCCGCGCACGATCGCCTCGTACACCTTGGTACGGCCGGCGACGTCGTCCGACTTCACGGTCAGCATTTCCTGGAGCGTATAGGCCGCGCCGTAAGCTTCGAGCGCCCACACCTCCATTTCGCCGAAGCGCTGGCCGCCGAACTGCGCCTTGCCGCCCAGCGGCTGCTGGGTGACGAGCGAGTACGGACCGATCGAACGCGCGTGGATCTTGTCGTCCACGAGATGGTGCAGCTTGAGCATGTAGATGTAGCCCACCGTCACCTTGCGATCGAACGGATCGCCGGTGCGGCCGTCATAGACGGTCGACTGACCCGAAGCGTCGAGACCGGCGAGCTTCAGCATCTCCTCGATGTCGGACTCCTTGGCGCCGTCGAACACCGGCGTCGCGATCGGCACGCCGTGGCTCAGATTGCGGCCGAGCTCGATCAGTTCGCCGTCGTTGAGCGTCTTGATCGTCTCGTCGTCGCCGTAGATCCGCTTCAAGGTTTCCTTCAGCGGCTTCATGTCCTGCTTCGACAGATAGGCATCGACCGTCTGGCCGATGCGCCGCCCAAGGCCGGCGCAGGCCCAGCCGAGATGCGTCTCGAGGATCTGCCCGACGTTCATGCGCGAGGGCACGCCGAGCGGATTGAGCACGATGTCGGCGTGCGTACCGTCCTCGAGGAACGGCATGTCCTCGATCGGCACGATCTTCGACACCACGCCCTTGTTGCCGTGGCGGCCGGCCATCTTGTCGCCGGGCTGGATCTTGCGCTTCACCGCGACGAAGACCTTGACCATCTTCATCACGCCGGGCGGCAGCTCGTCACCGCGCTGCAGCTTCTCGACCTTGTCGAGGAAGCGCTGCTCGAGCCCCTTCTTCGACTCGTCATACTGCTTCCGCATGGCCTCGATCTCGGCCATCAGCTTGTCGTTGGGCGAGGCGAACAGCCACCACTGCGACTTCGGGTACTCCTCGAGCACCGCGCGGGTGATCTTGGTGTCCTTCTTGAAGCCCTTGGGGCCGGCGATGCCCTGCCGTCCTTCGAGAAGGTCGGCGAGACGGCTGTAGACGTTGCGGTCCAGGATCGCCTGCTCGTCGTCGCGGTCCTTGGCGAGACGCTCGATCTCTTCCCGCTCGATCGCCAGCGCACGCTCGTCCTTGTCGACGCCGTGGCGGTTAAAGACGCGGACTTCGACGATGGTGCCCTGCACGCCCGGAGGCACGCGGAGCGAGGTGTCGCGCACGTCGGAAGCCTTTTCGCCGAAGATGGCGCGGAGCAGCTTCTCTTCCGGCGTCATCGGGCTCTCGCCCTTCGGCGTGATCTTGCCGACCAGGATATCGCCGGCGCGCACTTCCGCACCGATGTAGACGATGCCGGCTTCGTCGAGGTTCTTCAGCGCTTCTTCCGAGACGTTCGGAATGTCGCGGGTGATTTCCTCGGGTCCGAGCTTGGTGTCGCGGGCCATCACCTCGAATTCTTCGATATGAATCGAGGTAAACACGTCGTCCTTCACGATCCGCTCGGAGAGCAGGATCGAGTCTTCGAAGTTGTAGCCGTTCCACGGCATGAACGCGACGAGCACGTTGCGCCCCAGAGCGAGCTCGCCGAGGTCGGTCGAGGGACCGTCCGCGATGATGTCGCCCTTCTTGACGATGTCGCCGACCTTCACCAGCGGACGCTGGTTGATGCAGGTCGACTGGTTGGAGCGCTGGTACTTCATCAGGCGGTAGATATCGACGCCCGACTTGGTCGGATCGAGATCTTCCGTCGCGCGGATGACGACGCGGGTGGCGTCGATCTGGTCGATCACGCCCGAACGGCGCGCCGCGATCGCGGCACCCGAGTCACGGGCAACCACGCCTTCCATGCCGGTGCCGACGAACGGCGCCTCGGCGCGAACCAGCGGCACCGCCTGGCGCTGCATGTTCGAGCCCATCAGCGCGCGGTTGGCGTCGTCGTTCTCGAGGAACGGGATCAGTGCGGCGGCGACCGAAACGAGCTGCTTCGGCGACACGTCCATGTAGTCGACCTTATCAGGCGTCACCGGCAGGACTTCGCCGGCGTGACGGCAGACCACGAGGTCCTCGGTGAAGCGGCCCTTCGGATCGAGCGGCACGTTGGCCTGCGCGACCGTGTAGCGGCCCTCCTCCATCGCCGAGAGGTACACGACCTCGTCGGTGACGCGGCCGTCCTTCACCTTGCGGTACGGCGTCTCGACGAAGCCGTACTTGTTGACGCGCGCAAAGGTCGCCAGCGAGTTGATCAGGCCAATGTTCGGACCTTCCGGCGTCTCGATCGGGCAGATGCGGCCGTAATGCGTCGGATGCACGTCGCGCACCTCGAAGCCGGCGCGCTCGCGGGTCAGACCGCCCGGTCCAAGCGCCGAGAGACGGCGCTTGTGGGTGATCTCCGACAGCGGGTTGGTCTGGTCCATGAACTGCGAGAGCTGCGAGGAGCCGAAGAACTCGCGCACCGCGGCAGCCGCGGGCTTCGCGTTGATCAGGTCCTGCGGCATGACCGTGTCGATGTCGACCGAGGACATGCGCTCCTTGATCGCGCGCTCCATGCGGAGCAGGCCGATGCGGTACTGGTTCTCCATGAGCTCGCCGACCGAACGCACACGGCGGTTGCCGAGGTGGTCGATGTCGTCGATCTCGCCCTTGCCGTCGCGCAGGTCCACCAGCGTCTTGATGACGGAGAGGATGTCTTCCTTGCGCAGCGTGCGCTGGGTGTCGGGCGCATCGAGGTCGAGGCGCATGTTCATCTTGACGCGGCCGACCGCGGACAGGTCGTACCGCTCGGCGTCGAAGAACAGCGACTGGAACATCGCCTGCGCCGAATCCAGCGTCGGCGGCTCGCCCGGACGCATCACGCGGTAGATGTCGAACAGCGCATCTTCACGCGTCATGTTCTTGTCGGCCGAGAGCGTGTTGCGGATGTAGGCGCCGACATTGACGTGGTCGATGTCGAGCAGCGGCAGCTCCTTGTAGCCCTGCTCGTTCAGGACCTTCATGGACTTGTCGGTGATCTCCTCGCCGGCTTCGGCGTGGATCTCACCGGTTTTCGGATTGACGAGGTCCTCGGCGAGGTAGTTGCCGACCAGCTCCTCATCCGACATGCGCAGCGCCTTCAGCCCCTTCTCCTGGAGCTGGCGGGCGGCGCGGACGGTGAGCTTCTTGCCGGCCTCGAGCACGACCTTGCCGGTGTCGGCGTCGATCAGGTCGTTGATGGTCGAGTAGCCGCGGAAACGGTTGGCGTCGAACGGAACGCGCCAGCCTTCCTTGGTCCGCTTGTAGAGGATCTTCTTGTAGAAGGTGGACAGGATCGTCTCGCCGTCGAGACCGAGGGCGAACATCAGCGACGTCACCGGAATCTTGCGGCGACGGTCGATACGCGCATAGACGATGTCCTTGGCGTCGAACTCGATGTCGAGCCAGGAGCCGCGATACGGGATGACGCGGGCAGCGAACAGCAGCTTGCCAGAGGAGTGGGTCTTGCCCTTGTCGTGGTCGAAGAACACGCCGGGCGAACGGTGCATCTGGGAAACGATGACGCGCTCGGTGCCGTTCACGATGAAGGTGCCGTTCATCGTCATGAGCGGGATGTCGCCCATGTAGACGTCCTGCTCCTTGATGTCCTTCACCGACTTGGCGCCGGTTTCCTCGTCGATATCGAACACGATGAGGCGCAGCGTCACCTTGAGGGGCGCAGCGAAGGTCATGCCGCGCTGGCGGCACTCGTCGACGTCGTATTTCGGCGGCTCGAATTCATAGCGGACGAATTCCAGCATCGAGGTGCCGGAAAAGTCCGAGATCGGGAACACCGAACGGAAAACCGCCTGCAAGCCTTCGTCCGGCCGCCCGCCCTGGGGTTCCTCGACCATCAGGAACTGGTCATAGGACGCCTTTTGAACCTCGATGAGGTTCGGCATCTCGGCGACTTCCTTGATGTGTCCGAAGAACTTGCGAACGCGTTTGCGACCGGTGAATGTCTGCTGCGCCATCGTGGCCTCTCATTTCGGCGCCCGCTTTGGGCGCGCCTTCCGGGACACGGCTGCCACCGCTCCCCGGGTTGAATTTTTCGAACCCGTTTCGAGAGCCAGAAGTCCAATTCCGGACGCTAAAGTCCTGAACTGTTCTTCAGACCTTCAAAACGCAAAACGACGCGCGGGGCGCGAACGCGCACCCGCCCGTCACAACGATTGTCTTCACGGACTGCAAAAGCCCGAAATAGCCTGCTCTCCCAACGGCTTGCGGGAAACTCGCCTTTTCCGCCGCCGCGCTTTCGTGCTGCCGACCCGATATGGGGCGACAATAGTGGAGATTCGAGGGGTAAGCCCTCAAATCCCCACACATTTTCGTGTTCAGCCTGCGTCGGGATGTCCCGTCGCACGCCTTTTGCATTGGAGCCCCGTCTTTCCGTTCGTCATGGCCGGGCAAAAGCGCGAAGCGCGTCTTCACCCAAATTGCCCCGGCCATCCACACTCTTGGGACGAGATCCCGGATCGCGCTCGGCTTCGCCTCGCTTGTCCGGGATGAAATTGAAGCAAGCTTCGCTTACTTCAACTCAACCTTCGCGCCAGCCTTCTCGAGCTGGACCTTGATTTTGTCGGCCTCTTCCTTGTTCACGCCTTCCTTCACAGGCTTCGGCGCGCCCTCGACGAGGTCCTTTGCTTCCTTCAAGCCCAGGCCGGTGATGGCGCGGACTTCCTTGATGACCTCGATCTTCTTGTCGCCGGCGTTGGCGAGAACGACCGTGAACTCGGTCTTCTCTTCCGCCGGAGCGGCGGCAGCGCCACCACCAGCCGGGCCGGCCACCGCGACGGCGGCAGCGGCGGACACGCCCCACTTCTCTTCGAGGAGCTTCGCCAGTTCGGCAGCTTCGAGCACGGTGAGGCTCGAGAGGTCGTCAACGATCTTCTGCAAGTCAGCCATTGTTCAGTTTCCTTACGTCTATGTCTGGTTCGGGTTTGAGTTTTGCGAAGGGCGTCAGGCCGCTTCGCCCTTTGAGGCATGAGCCTGAATGACGCGCGCGAGCTTGGCCGCGGGCGCGTTCGCGAGCTGAGCGATCTTGGTCGCCGGGGCCACGATGAGGCCGACGATCTTGCCGCGCAGTTCGTCAAGCGACGGCAGCGAGGCAAGCGCCTTCACGCCATCGACATTCAGGACGGTCTTCCCCATCGAGCCGCCAATGATGACGAACTTCTCGTTCGCCTTGGCGAAATCGATGGCGACCTTTGGCGCCGCCACCGGATCGTTCGAAGTAGCGATCACGGTCGGCCCCTTCAGCATGGGGCCGATGGCAACGACGTCAGTGCCTTCAAGAGCAATTTTGGCGAGACGGTTCTTCGAGACCTTCACCGAGGCTCCAGCCTGCTTCATCTGCATTCGCAGCTTCTGCATCTGGGCAACGGTCAGGCCGGAATATTGAGCAACGACCGCGACGCTCGTGGTCTTGAAGACCTCATTGAGCTGTTCGACCGCCTCTTTTTTTGCCGCTCGTTCCACAGCAAGCTCTCTCCGGTTGGCAGTCGCGCAAAAGCGGGACTGCCGGGTTGCACCCATCGTCCCACCCAAACCTGAACCTCTGGGTCAAAACCCTTTGGACACGCCGGGGCGAGACGACAATTGAAGCCTGCCCTCCCGAAAGCCTATTGGGCCCGCGGGGTGTCGAGGTCCGAACCAAACCCATTCCGAGCCGCCCGAAGGCAAGGCTGCGAAGCGAAATCCGGTCTTCACCCGTCTGTGCAGGCCATGCGATTAAGCCGTTGAAGAAACTGAATTCTCCGCGGGCGCCTGCAGTCTTGGACAGGACGAGGTCGGCCGGCATGCCGGTCAACCCCTGCGCGCCTTCCACCCACCGATGGGCTCTCTTTCCTTTCGGGCAAATCCTTTCGGACGTCCTGAAAAGGAATGATCTCCTACCGTGTCGGGTTTTCGGAATGCGTGCACGGACGCGCCAGCAGAGGCCAGCACGTCCGGAGGCGGTTCTTTAACCGCTCCGGTGCCGCTTGCCAAGAGCAAAATTCACACCAGTTCCAATCGATTGGCCGAAGCACTTGACCTCGCCCGAAAGCGCCCGATTCAGGCCGTTTTGGCCCCCTCCCGCACCTCGTGGGGCAGCGGCTTGCCGGCGAAGAACGCAGTCAGGTTGGCCAGCACGCAGTTCTGCATGGCGACGTGCGAATCGCGGGTGTGGCCGCCGATATGCGGGCTGAGGACCACGTTGGGCAGCGCCGTCAGTGCGTCGGGCGCGTGCGGCTCCCTGGCATAGACGTCGAGGCCGGCGCCGGCGATCGTCCCGTCGGTCAGGGCCGCGACCAACGCCGCCTCGTCGATCACAGAGCCGCGGGAGATGTTGACGATGAAGCCGTCGGCGCCCAGCCGCTTGAGAATGTCGGCGTTGACGACATGGCTGGTCTCCGCACTCGCCCGCACCGCCACCATCAGCACGCTGCACCAGTCGGCCAGCGCTTCGAGGGTCGGAAAATACTGATAGGGCACGTCGTGCCGGCTGCGGCTGAAATAGCCGACCTCAGATTCGAACGCGGCAGAGCGTGCGGCGATTTTTCGGCCGATCTCGCCCATGCCGTAGATGCCGATGCGGCGGCTGGGCATCCCGGCCGGCGGCCGCATCATCGGCGACTGCTTTGAGGCGGCCCAATCGCCGCTTCGGACGTACTGGTCGGCGACCAGGATTCGCCGGGTGGCGGCCAGCATCAAGGTCATGGCGATATCGGCCACCGAAGCGGCATTGGCGCCGGGACTGTGGCCGACCGCGATGTTGCGCGCGGCGGCCGCCTTCAGGTCGACGCCGTCATGGCCGGTGCCGTAGCAGATGATCGCGCCCAGTTTCGGGAAGCGATCCATCTCGGCGCCGCCGAGCGGCGTGCCGCCCGCCGTCAGCATCGCGCGGACAGCGGCGAGCTCCTCGACCGGAAACACCTCGTTGGCCGGTTTGCCCGCGGTGTCGAGCAGGTCGAACCGTTCGGCAAAGCGCGTCATCAGCGTCTTCGGAAAGCGCGTGTAGATCAGCACCTTGTCAGCCATTATTGCTGTTTCTCCCGAACTCGGCCTCGCAAACGGAAGGGGCGGAATCGGTTGCCCAATTCCGCCCCTGCCCTCATCTCTTGATCTATTGCGTCAGCCGAGGATGGTGCCCGGCTCGACCTTCACGCCGGGGCCCATGGTGGAGGACACCGCAACGCGCTGGATGTAGGTGCCCTTGGAACCGGCCGGCTTCGCCTTGGCGACCGCATCGGTCAGCGCCTTGACGTTCTCGACCAGCTTCTCCTCGGAGAAGGAGGCCTTGCCGACGCCGGCCTGCACGATGCCGGCCTTCTCGACGCGGAACTCGACCGAACCGCCCTTGGCGCCCTTCACGGCTGACGTGACATCCATGGTCACGGTGCCGATCTTCGGGTTCGGCATCAGGCCGCGCGGGCCGAGCACCTTACCGAGACGGCCCACCAGCGGCATCATGTCGGGAGTGGCGATACAACGGTCGAATTCGATCGTGCCTTCCTGCACCTTCTGAACCAGGTCCTCGGCGCCGACAACGTCGGCACCAGCGGCCTTGGCTTCATCAGCCTTGGCGCCACGGGCGAACACGCCGACGCGCAGCGTGCGGCCGGTGCCGTTCGGCAGGTTGACGACACCGCGGACCATCTGGTCGGCGTGACGGGGATCGACGCCGAGATTGATCGCGATCTCGATCGTCTCGTCGAACTTCGACTTGGCGCGCTCCTTGACCATCTTGATGGCCTCCGCGAGCGGATAGAGCTTCTCGCGGTCAACGCCTTCGCGGGCCTTCTTCAAACGCTTTCCGATTGCCATGACCGCTTACCCCGCAACTTCCAGACCCATCGAGCGGGCGGAGCCCTCGACCATCTTCATGGCCGACTCGATGCTGTCGCAATTGAGATCCTTCATCTTCTTCTCGGCGATCTCGCGCACCTGCGCCTTGGTCACCTTGCCGGCCTTGTCACGGCCCGGCGCCTTCGAGCCGGACTGGATCTTTGCAGCCTGCTTGAGGAAGTAGGACATCGGCGGCGTCTTCATCTCGAAGGTGAAGGAGCGGTCCGCATAGATGGTGATGATCACCGGGATCGGGGTGTTCTTCTCTTCCTTCTGGGTCTGGGCGTTGAACGCCTTGCAGAACTCCATGATGTTGAGACCGCGCTGACCAAGCGCGGGACCGATCGGTGGCGACGGGTTCGCCGCACCGGCCGGGACCTGAAGCTTCAGGTATCCGGTCACTTTCTTTGCCATGTATCACTCCTGTTGTGCCGGCCTATCGGCCAGCGGTTTCAGGTTCCGTGGTTGGGATCGAGCGCGGCTGGCAACCGCCCTCTTCCTCCCACGGCCTTGTTCAACGCAGAGACGCGCTCCGCGCTATCGCGATCAGACCTTCTCGACCTGACCGAATTCCAGTTCGACCGGCGTTGCACGGCCGAAGATCGACACCGCGACCTTCAGGCGCGAGCGCGCCTCGTCGATTTCCTCGACCACGCCGGAGAACGAGGCGAACGGGCCATCGGCCACGCGCACGTTCTCGCCGATCTCGAACGACACCGACGCCTTCGGACGTTCCACGCCCTCCTGCACCTGATGCAGGATGTGCATGGCCTCCTTCTCCGAGATCGGCATCGGCTTGTTTTCCGCGCCGAGGAAGCCCGTCACCTTCGGGGTGTTCTTGATGAGATGGAACGCCTCGTCGGTCAGCTTCATCTTCACGAGCACATAGCCCGGGAAGAACTTGCGTTCGGCGTCGATCTTGCGGCCGCGGCGCACTTCCGTGACCTTTTCGGTCGGCACCAGCACCTGCTCGAAGAGTTCCTCGAGCCCGCGCTGCTTGGCCTGCTCGCGGATCGACTCCGCGACCTTCTTCTCGAAGTTCGAATAGGCGTGGACGATATACCAGCGCTTGTCGGACAGTTGTGCTGTAGCTGTTGCCATCAGTGAACGCCCAGAAGGAGGGTGACGAGGTAGCGGATGATCTGGTCGGCGGCGAAGAAGAAGATCGACGCCAGCGCGACCATGACGAACACCATGATGGTGGTGATCGTGGTCTCACGGCGGGTCGGCCAAGTGACCTTGGCGGTCTCCGAGCGCACTTCCTGCAAGAATTTAAACGGGCTGATCGCCATCGTTCGGTGTCCAACGTCCGTCGCGAGACGGCTACAGATGATTGGGGATCCGAACAGCCGCCTGGGGCCCAGCCCTCGATGTGAAGGATGAGCCGGAAACCGGGCTCGATTGTTCGGGGATTTCAAAGCCGCGCCGGAGATCCGCGTCTAACGGGCCGGCTGCGAGTGGCCGCTATCTACTGCGGATGGGGCCAAAGGTCAAGGTATCGGCGACTGCGGCCGGTCGGCCCGGATTCTCGGCGCCGGTTCGGAAAGGTTCGGGATCAAGGGGTTAGTGGCGACGTTCGCTGGCAGGAGTGGCAGGGCTCGAACCTGCGACCCCCGGTTTTGGAGACCGGTGCTCTACCAATTGAGCTACACTCCTACGAACCTGCGTCGCCGCGGCTCAGGGGCGCTTTCAAGCACAGGGGGCGGCCGGATTGCAAGGGAGAAGCGCGGGGAGACGGCTTGTTCAGGCCGCGACTTCTGGGCCACAGTTCATCTTCAACAAGAAGAGCAACCCGGGAGAGACCATGAACCCCCAAGCCGCCGCGAAGCCTGTGACCGCCCCGCAGACCCCGTCTTTGCCGCAGGCCAAGCCCGAAACGCTCGGTTTGTCTCCTGCCCGGCTGCAGGTGATGTCCGACGCCTTCAAGCGCGAGATCGACAAGGGAACCATTCCCGGCGTGACCGTGCTGGTGGCCCGCCGCGGCCAGGTCGGTTGGTTCGAAGCGCTCGGCAGGCAGAACCCCGCAGGCCCCGCGCCGATGGCGCATGATTCGATCTTCCGGGCCTTCTCCATGACCAAGCCGATCGTCTCGGTCGGCATCATGATGCTGGTTGAGGACGGCCACCTCCTGCTCGGCGACCCCGTCGCAAAATTCATCCCCGAATTCGCGGACCAGAAGGTCGGCGTCGTCTCGAGCGGCAAGCTCGAGCTGGTTCCGCCAAAGCGGCCGATGACGGTGCAGGACCTGCTGCGCCACACCTCGGGCCTGACCTATGAGCACCAGGGCGACGGCCCCGTGCACAAGCTCTACCAGGAATCGCGGGTACGCAGCCGCAAGATCACCAATGCCGAGCATGCGGCGCTGGTCGCGAGCTTCCCCCTCGTCTGCCATCCCGGCGAAGAGTTCAACTACAGCCGCTCCACCGACATCCTCGGCCGCATCATCGAGGTCGTCAGCGGCAAGTCGCTCGGCGCCTTCCTCACCGAGCGCATCCTTGCGCCGCTGCAGATGGCCGATACCGGCTTCTCGACCGACGAGGCTAACGCCGACCGGCTCGCTGAGGCCTATTCGACCGATCCATGGACCGGCGACAAGGTGGCCCTCTTCAACATGCTGGAGAAGCCGGTGATGGAATCCGGCGGCGGCGGTCTCGTCACCACCACGATGGACTACGCTCGCTTCGCGCTGATGCTGCGCAATGGCGGCACGCTCGACGGCAACAGGATCATCGGCCGCAAGACGCTGGAGCTGATGGCCTCCGATCACCTCGGGCCCGACGTTCAAACCAACGGCACGCTGCTGGCACCCGGCCACGGCTTTGGCCTCGGCTTCGCGGTGCGCCGGGACGCCGGCATCGCGCCGTTCCCGGGCAGCGTCGGTCAGTTCTTCTGGAGCGGGATTGCCGGCACCTTCTTCTGGATCGATCCGAAGGAGGATCTTTTCGCCGTGTTCATGAGCCAGGGCCCGGGCCAGCGCGACTACACGCGCACGCTGGTGCGGGATCTGGTTTACGCGGCGGTGGAGTGAGGGGACGGCGCGTCCTCAAATTTTCTCTGTCATGCCCCGCGAAGGCGGGGCATCCAGTACTCCGCGGCGAGAGTTGTCGCTCACAACTGCCGCCTCTGGGATACTGGATCGCCCGCCTTCGCGGGCGATGACGACTGAGTAGGAGGCGCGTACGCGCCCCCTTCCCGCGCAAGCGTCAGCTGATCGTCGCGCCGCCGTCGATCACCATGGTCTGGCCGGTCATGAAGTCGCCGGCCTTCGAGCCCAGGAACACGGCCGCGCCCGCGATCTCGTCGGGGATGCCGATGCGCAAGAGCGGCGAGCGCGAGGTCGAGGCCTTCAGGTTCTCCGGATTGTCCCACAAGGCTTTTGCGAAGTCGGTCTTGATCAGGCCGGGCGCGATGCAGTTCACGCGGATGTTGTGCGGGCCGTATTCGCAGGCCAGGTTGCGCGCGAGCTGCATGTCGGCGGCCTTCGAGATCGCGTAGGCGCCGAGGATGGTCGAGCCCTTGAGGCCGCCGATCGAGGACACGATGATGATCGAGCCGTCCTTGCGCTCGATCATCTGCGGCACCACCATCGAGATGATCCAGTTGTTGGCGACGATGTTGTTGTCGAGAATTTTCCGGAACTGATCGTCGGAGATGCCGGCCAGCGGACCGTAATACGGGTTCGACGCAGCGTTGCAGACCAGCACGTCGATCTTGCCGAAGGCGCGGTTGCTCTCGTCGATCAGGTTTTGCAGATTCTCCTTCGAGGAGATGTTGGCGGCGATCGCCACTGCCGTCCCCTTGCCGAACTTGTCGTTGATGCCCTGCGCCACCTGCTCGCAGACGTCGGCCTTGCGCGAGGAGATCACCACCTTGGCGCCGTGCTCGGCCATGCGCTCGGCGATCGCAAGCCCGATGCCGCGCGTCGAGCCGGTGATGACAGCGACTTTTCCCTTCATGTCGAACAAGGTCATGTTTCTCTCCCAGAGTACGAGTTCAATTTGTTTGAAGCCTGCGCCGCGACCAGGTGATCGGACAAGGGCTCAGGCGAGTTTCTTGACTTCCGGTCCCGCCGGCTGATGCATCGCCGCATGCGCGTCATCCGCGATCCACGGCTGCTGATTGACCATGGGCAGGCGCCAGACCGTGCGTTCGGGACTCGAGAAGTAGTCCAGCCGTGTCACCGAGCAATTGTCGATGTCGAACGACAGCCCCCGCTCCGGCTGGCCGTCGAGCGCGAACCCGAGCGCCGCCTTGATCGTGCCGCCATGCGCGACCGCGATCACGTCCTGCCCGGCGGCCTCGAGGTTGATCCGCTCGATGGTGCGGCGGGTGCGGTTGTAGAGATCCATGAAGCTTTCGCCGCCGGGCGCGGGCTCATTGATGTCGGCGAACCAGCTCGAGCCGACGGGGCGGCTCGCAAGAAACGCGGCGCGGCTCGTGCCCTGCCACTGGCCGAGATTCTGTTCGGCGAGATCGGCTTCCCATTTCATCGTTGCCGGTTTTGGAAAGCCGACCGCCCAGATCGCCTCCGCGGTCTGGTGCGTGCGCATCAGATTGCTCGAATACCAGACCGCATGGCGCGGCAGCACCTTTGCGACGGCGTTGAACACATAGGTGTCGCTGGTGTCGCAGGCGATGTCGCTCTGCCCGTAGATATTGCCACCGTCATTGCGCACCGGCGCGTGACGGACCCACCACCACCGTGTCGTGACCACTTTCGGCTTGTCTGCACCTGCCATCGAAACTCTTCCATCCCGTTTGATGTCGCTGTACGTGAGTAGCGGACGCGTCTCAAGACACTAACGTGTTTGAAATCTTGTTTGAAATTCCGTCGCGCGGCAAGCGTCGCGCGTGAGCGAAAGGGAGAAACGCATGGGCCGCCTGCAAGGCAAATCCGTCATCATCACTGGCGCAGGCAGCGGCATCGGCCGTGCGGCCGCGCTCCTGTTCACCAGGGAAGGCGCAAAGCTGATCGCGGTCGATCGCACTGAGGCGGTGAAGGAGACGGTCGACGAGGTGAAGAAGGCCGGCGGCATCGCCGAAGCGATGATGGCGGATGCGGGTTCCGAGAAGGACGTCATCGCCGTCATCGACAAAGCCGTGAAGACGCATGGCCGGCTCGACGTGATCTGGGCCAATGCCGGCGTCTCGGGCGGGCTGGTGCCGCTCGGCGAGCAGACGGTGGAGCAGTGGCAGGAGGTCCTGCGCATCAATCTGATCGGACCCTTCCTCGCCGTGAAGCACGCCATGCCGCACATGGTGAAGCAGCAATATGGCTCGATCGTTCTGACCGCGTCGGTCGCGGGCCTCAAGGCCGGCGCGAGCGGTCACCCTTACGCGGCGAGCAAGGCCGGCGTGATCTCTCTGGTGCAGACCACCGCCTATTCGCTCTCCGGCACCGGCGTGCGCATCAATGCGGTGTGTCCGGGCCTGATCGAGACCGGCATGACCAAACCGATCTTCGATCGCGCCAAGGAGCGCGGCACATCAGACAAGATCGGCCAGCTCAACCCGCTGAAGCGCCCCGGCCAGCCGCACGAACTCGCCGCGATGGGCCTGTTCCTGGCGAGTGACGAAGCATCGTATGTCAACGGCCAGGCGTTCCCGGTCGACGGTGGCCTGACTGCATCGATGCCGTATACGGGCAAGCCGGTGTAACAAGTTCGGTGTCGCCTTGCCGAAGGCTGCGGCGACACCGTCGACTGTCGTCCTGAGGAAACATCCTTTTTCGAAAAACAACCCCATGCAAAGTAGGATCGCGCAATGCGCGATCCGGACCGCAGATGCCCTCAACCATCTGCAAGCAAACACTTTTTCCCGGATCATTGCGGCGCGGGCGAAACACGGCTCTCGACCCGCGTTTCGCCGACGCGTGACCGGGCGGCTTACGACAACACCTCGCCGGTCCGGTCCCGCAGCGTCAGCACCGTCAGCAGGCTGATCAACGCCGCGCCCACCAGATAGAACGCCACCGCAATCGGCCGTCCAGTCCAGTTGACCAGCGCGGTGATGATTGCTGGCGTGAAGCCGCCGAAGATCGCAACGCCGAGGCTGTAGGTGAGGGAAATGCCGGTAGCACGCACCTTCGTCGGGAACAGCTCGGCCAGTACGGCCGATGCCGGCGCCGTATAGATCAGCATGAAGACCGCGACTGCGATCTGGCTCGATATCAGGCGTTCCGGCGTCGGCGACGCGATCAGGTAAGCGAATGCCGGATAGGATAGGCAACCATCGCAAGCCCGGCGGCGCCGACGACCATCACGCGCTGACGCCGAAAGCGATCGGCCAGCGCACCGACCAGCGGACAGAACAGGAGAACCGTGCCGACCGTAAGCGGACCGAGATAAGACTGGGACAGAGGCACTTTCAGCTCACGCGCCGCAAAGGTCGGGAAATAATTCGCGATATATTGCGCGACCGTCCACAGCATGACCACCAGCATGCCGGTCAGCACCGTCCGCCAATGGTCGCGTAGGACGGAGCGGAACGGCGCCTCCGTCGCATGATCGGACGCCTTGAACAGCGGCGCGTCCTCGAGCTCGCGACGGATGTAGAGGCCGACCGGTGCGATCAGGAGCCCGACGACGAAGGCAAGACGCCAACCCCATTCGGTGACGGCGGAAGCAGGAAGTGCCAGCGAAATGGTGAGTGCAACGAGGCCGGACAGCATGGTCGAGCCGCCCTGCGACATCTGCTGGAACGACGCATAGAAGCCGCGGCGTGCGGGAGGTGCATGCTCGACCAGCGTCGAGACCGCACCACGGATCTCGCCGCCCGCCGAAAAGCCCTGGATGATGCGGGCGAGCAGAATGATGACCGGCGCCGCAAGCCCGATGCGATCATAGCCCGGACACAGCGCGATGATCCCGGTGCCGAGCGCCATCAGCAGGATGGTCAGGCTCAGCGCGTCGCGGCGACCGCGCCGATCGGCAAAACTGCCGAGTACGATCGCGCCGAAGGGGCGCGCGACGAAGCCGATGCCGAAAGTCACGAAGCCGATCAGCAGCGACACCACCTCGCTGTCGGCGGGAAAGAACGCCTTCGAGATCGGCACCGCGAACGCGGCGTAGATCGTGAAGTCGTACCATTCGAGCATGTTGCCGACGGTCGCGGCCACGGCCGCGCGGCCCACCGACTTTCGTTCATTCGTCATCCCACGTTCCGCAATTGCGCTCACGCTGTCCCCCGTTCGCTGGCAGTTCCCGCAGCCGCGCCGCGCGGCCTCGGTTCTTCGTGGGGCAAAAAGCTTGCACGCAGGATCATGCTATGCAAATATTTATTTCCTTTTCAAATTTCTATGCAGCGAATGAATAGAAAAACCAACACCACTGAGATCGGCGATGACGGCAAGCTTCGTCCCTCGCTGCGCGAGATTGAAGCGCTGCGGGCGATGATTGCGACGGGCAAGACGACGCAAGCGGCGCGTCAACTCGGTGTCTCGCAGCCGTCGGTATCGCGCGCGATCGCCAGCCTGGAAGCGCGGCTCGGACAGCCGCTGTTCGCACGGCGCAACGGACGCCTCGCGCCAACAGCGGAGGCACTTGCGCTGGAAGCGCGTGCCGCCGTCGTGTTCGATCTGCTCGATCAGCTTGCAGCGCCGCGCAGCGACGGTGCCACCGCGATCCGCGTTGCCGCACCACCGACGCTGGCCAATCTTTTCCTCGCGCCACTCTTGGCACGCTTCATCGCGCGCGAGCCGGGCACGCGCGTTCACATGGAGGTCGGCAAGTCGACGGACTGCCTCGGCGCGGTTGCCGACGGCAGCGCCGAACTCGCGCTGGTGGATCAGGCCACGTCGCACGACGGCGTGCGACTAGAAATCTTCAGGCGCGCGCGGCCGCACGTGCTCCTGCAGCGGGGACACCGGCTCGCCGCGCGCCCCGAGCTTGCGATCGGCGATCTGGTCGGCGAGCGCATGATCGCGCTGAGCCGCCGCTTTCCGCTGCGCAACAAGCTCGACGCCGCCTTTGCAGCGGTCAGGTCCGAACCCACGATCGTCGCGGAAGCGTCGACCTCGACCTTTGTCGTCGAGATGGTCCGCGCCGGTCTTGGCGTTGCGATCCTCAATCCCTTTCCGCTGGAACTGCGTCCGGAAAAGTCCATGGTGTTCCGCCCGCTGGATCTCAAGATGACGCTCGAGACCGCCGTTGCCGTTCCCGCGCGCGGATCGTTGACACCGGCCGCGCGCTCACTCGCCAACTTCATCCGGACCGAACAGCCGGAAAGCCCCTTCTCCCAACCTATCGAGTAAACTGATGCCAAGCCCAACATTGCCAAGTCCGAGACCCGACCACATCCGCAAACTGCTCGCCGACCTCGTTGCCTTCGATACGGTCAGCGATCGTTCCAACCTGGCTTTGATCGCCTACATCGAGACCTATCTCGCCTCCCTCGGCATCAGCGGGCAGCGGATCGTCGACGAAACCGGCCAGAAGGCCTCGCTCTGGGTGACGATCGGCCCCGACGACCGCGGCGGGCTTGTTTTGTCGGGGCATACCGACGTCGTGCCGGTCGCGGGCCAGACCTGGACGCATGATCCGTTCAAGCTGGTCGAGCGCGACGGCCGGCTCTACGGCCGCGGCACCACCGACATGAAGGGTTTTGTCGCCGTGTGCCTCGCCATGGTGCCGGAGATGTTAGATGCAAGACTCAAGACGCCGATTCATCTCGCGATCTCCTACGACGAGGAGATCGGCTGCGTCGGCGTGCGTCCGATGCTGCGCGAGGTCGACCGCAAGCCGATAAAGCCGCTCGGCTGCTTCGTCGGCGAACCGACCGAGATGAAGGTCATCATCGGCCACAAGGGCAAGCATGGCGTGCGCGCGACGTTCCGGGGCCTTGCAAAGCACTCCTCGATCGCGCCCGACGGCGTCAACGCCATCGAATATGCCGCCGAGCTGATCACGGAGATCCGCCGCCGCGCCGACGCGCTGGCCGCAAAGACGCAAGCGAACAGCCTCTACGACGTTCCGCACTCGACGTTGCTCACCTCGATCGTGCATGGCGGCGCCGCGCTCAACATCGTGCCCGATACCTGCACCGTCGAGTTCGAATGCCGCGGCATCGGCATCACGGAATCCCGCGAGGTGACGGATGCCATCGTCGCCTGGGCCAAAGCCGAGATCGAGCCGGCGATGAAGAAGCGGCATCCGGATTGCGGCATCGAATTCGAAGAAATCCTCGACTATCCCGCCCTCGACACGCCGGCCGGCGATACCATCGTCACGCTCGCGAAAAAGCTCGCGGGACGCAACGACCACGCAAAAGTCGCCTTCGGCACCGAGGCAAGCCTGTTCGTCAGCATGGCGAGCGTGCCGTCGGTAGTGGTCGGTCCCGGCTCGATCGCGCAGGCGCACACGCCGGACGAGTTCGTGGAGATGTCGGAGCTGTTGAAGTGCGGCGAGTTCGTCGCGGGATTGATCGCGCATTGCGCGACGACGGAGACGTAGCCCCGATGCCCGGTGCGCAGGGTGGGCAAAGCGAAAGCGTGCCCACCGCGTGTGCTTCCGCAGAAGCGGTGGGCACGGCGCAAGAGCGCCTTTGCCCACCCTACAAGGTGCCTGCCAGCACCGCGATGAACAGCACGGAAGCGCCGAGCGAGGCGATCGTGCGCACGTGGTTCCAGAAGGTCCAGTCCTTGAGATAGACGGACCACAAGGACGCCGCCTCGGGGCTCGACGGCTGGACCGCGGCGAGCGCGTTGTTCAGCGGCACATTGAACACCACGGTCACGACGAACATTCCGATCACGTAGGCACCGCCGCCTACGATCATCGCGACCGCGCCCGGCTCGCCTGGGCGTAACAGGCCCATCACCACGAGCACGGCACACGACAGCGTCGTGCCGAGAAAGAACGGCATGAACAGCGAGCGCACGATCTCGACATTGATACCGTTCATCGCGGCGATGCCAGCGGCCTGATCGATACGGCCAAGCGCGGTCATGATGAAGGTCGAGAAGGCAAAATAGAGCCCGGCGATGAGGCCACAGCCGATCGCCGAAAACCAGAGCAGGCCCGTCGTGAGAAGCTGGCGCATAAAGACATCTCCAGAATACGATAACTTCTCGCATTTGATAAATGCGATAAACTCTCTTATTCCTGTCGTCAACCCATTTCCAATGAGGAACCAATGGCCGGACGTCGCAGAGCCAAGGAAACCGCCCGCGCGCCGGCGGGCCGGGCGGCACTCGTTCCGACCCAGGAGCGAAGCCGCGAGCGCTTCGACCGCATCCTCGCCTGTGCGGCTGAAGTGATCACCGAAAAGGGCAGCGACGCCTTCCGGATGAGCGATATCGTCGAACGCACCGGCATCGCGTTCGGCTCGCTGTATCAATATTTTCCCGACAAGAGCGCGATCATCGGAACGCTGGCCGAGCGCTACAATGCGATCGGGCGCGACTGCGTGCGACGCGACCTCGCCGACATGAAGAAGTTGTCCGACCTCCACCCTGCCCTGTGCCGGATCACCGACGGCTATGTGCAGATGTTCCGCGAGCACCCGACCATGCACCACATCTGGCAGGCGACGCAGGCCGATCGCGCCTTACAGAGGATCGACCAGGACGACGTCGCCTGTCTCGCCGGTCTGCTCCGCGAGGCCCTGCAGCGCGTCGCGCCGAAGACGCCGGCCGCGGCACTCACCAGTTTCGCCGAGCTGGCGATGGTGCTGATTGCAGCCGCAGTCCGTCAGGCGATCATGTTGCCGCCCGCGGAGGCACGGCGGATGCTCACGCTGTTCAAGGCGTTGCTGCCGAAGGATTTGTCGGGGGTGGATTGATCGTCTCGTGGTGCCTAGGAGGCGGTACCAAATACCGCGCCCAACCCAGCCAGCGGATTATTTTCCTTGTGTTGCGTAGACGCAATAGATCGACTCCCCCGCTCCAAATACAGTTAGAAACGTTCCAGAAACACAACTGGTGCGCAATTTCACGGGTGCACCTGCCGCTTGTCCGCGCGGGCCGACCCGGCGGGCACAGGGGAATCGCGAGCTATGAATTTCGCAAAGCGCCGGACGGCATGGGTCTTCACGATGAACCTCCTGGCGATCTGCGTCGTGCTCGCCCCGCGCCACGCGGCAGCGCAATTCTTGTGCGGTCAAGCCGGCAGCTACGCAGTGTCCGGCGGCAACGTGACCGTCCCGGACGGTGCCGCCACTGCGACGAACATATCCGACGTGGCCTGCGGCCCCGGCGCCAATGCGTTCGGTTTGGGCGGCGCTACCTTCAACACTGCAATTGGCTCAAGCTCCAATGCCAGCAGCTCCTCCGGAAGCACCGTCAACGTCGCGACTGGTTACGCCGCTGACGCGCATGGGGACTCCAGTTTCAATACCGCAACAGGCGGGAACGCGCGGGCCTATGGCAACAGCAGCTCCAACGTTGCGATGGGGATGAACTCCTTCGCCAACGGCAACAACAGCAGCAATATAGCGATCGGTTATCAAGCCAACGCCACCGGCAACAATGCGCACAACACCGCGGTGGGCAATCAATCGCGGGCGACGGGCACCGACAGCTCGGCGTTCGGCTATAACGCGCAGGCGTATGGCAGCCAGAGCGCGGCCTTCGGCACTTACAGTTTCGCTAACGGCAGCAACAGCACGTCCGTCGGCTCGCTCAACAGCATCGTCGGCAACAACAGCGGCGCGTTCGGCACCGGGCAGATCGTCAACGGCAACGGCACGTTCGCCATCGGTGATCCCAACACCGTCAACGGCAACAACAGTTTCGTGCTCGGCGACAACAACACCGTGAACGGGCCCAATGTCGCCGGCAACGGCGACAACATTCAGCTCGTCGGCTCGAACAATACGATTGCGGGCACCTCGAGCGCCGCCGGCTCCTCCGTGTTCGGCAGCGGCAATGCCGTCAACGCCACCAACGTCGTGGTGATGGGCAACAACAGCACCGTCAGCGGCGCCAATGCGGTCGCGATCGGCCAGGGCACATTGGTCACCGGCGCCAACGCGATTGCGCTCGGCACCGGTGCCAGCGCCAATTTCGCCAACTCCACCGCCATTGGCAGCGGCGCGGCGACGACGCGCACCAACCAGGTCGCGGTCGGCGCCGCCACCAGCACCTACACGATGAGCGGCATCACCTCCGCGGCGAGCAAGGCGGCGCAATCCGGCACCACGCAACTCGTGACGTCTGACGGCGCCGGCAATCTCGCGACGACGACGCTGGCAGGCCTCGGGCTCGCCTCCGCCGGCGACGTCACCGCGATCAACGCCCGGCTCGACGATCTCAACACGCGCACCAGCAAGGCCACCAACGGCGTGGCGATGGCCTTTGCGATGGCGGGCGTGCCGACCCTGATGCCCAACGAGCGGTTCGCGGTGACGGCGAACTGGGGCAATTTCCAGAGCAGCAACGGGCTTGCCTTCAACGCCGCGGCGCGCATCGCCGATCACGTGCAGCTCAACGGCGGCGTGGCCTATGGCGCCAACCAGAACCTCTACGGCGCGCGGGTCGGCCTGCGCCTGGGCTGGTAGGCCGGGACACCGCAATGTCCGTTCGGAAGTTCGCCGCCAGCCTCGCCTTGATCCTGACGGTCGCCGGCCCGGTCGTTGCCGAGGACGCAAAGCCGTCCGCCACACAGCCGCAGCAGCCGCAACAACCGCAGCTTCCCGTCAGCGTGGAGCAGGCGCTGTACCTGATCCGCTCGACCTTGTTGACGCTGAACGACGCCAACCGCACCGGAAACTACTCGGTGCTGCGCGACCTCGCAGCGCCGGACTTCCAGGCCAAGAACAATGCTGCGGACCTCGCGATCGGCTTCACCGATCTGCGGCGGCGCAACTTCGACCTGTTCTCGGTCGCACTCGCAGCCCCGCAGCTCTCGACGCCGCCCTTTCTCGATCCGAACAAGATGCTGCGGCTCACGGGCTATTTCCCGACGCGTCCGCTGCAGATCAATTTCGACCTGACCTTCCAGAACGTCGGCAATCAGTGGCGGCTGTTCGGCCTCTCGGTCGCAACGCCACCGGCGCCGCCGGAGACGGCCGCGGCCGCCGCACCGGCCAACGCCAAGAAGGGCGTCGCGGCGCCCGCCAAGCAATGAGCGCGCCGCGGCCCTGACCTATCGCACGTCCGGACCGGACATGCCTTGTAACAGCGCGAGCGCTTCATCGGCGCGGTCGGCCGGCACGAACAGATGATCGTGGTAGAACGCCGACACGGCGTTGACGCTGATGCCGGCATCCGCAAGCCGCGCCGTGACCGCGGCCAGAAAGCCGACCGCGTCGAGCGACGAATGAACGTTGAGCGTGATCAGGCGTGAGGCGAATTGCCAGGCCAGGCCGATGCTGTCGGCATCCTCGCGCCGCATTACCAGCGTCGTTCCTTCGCGCTCGCGGAAGGTCAGCAGCAGCTTGATTGCGTCGGGGATTCTGTCGTCAGGCAGAGTTGCGAAGACGAAGGTGCCCGCCTGAATCTCGGGCTGCATGTCTTGCAGCAAGGTCTGAAGGTTGGTTTCGCCTGACATCATCCACACACGAGATTGCGGCTCCGTAGCCTTGTAGGGTGGGCAAAGCGAAGCGTGCCCACCGCGTATGCTTCCGCAGAAGCGGTGGGCACGGCGCTACACGCCTTTGCCCACCCTACAAGAGAAAAAGCGCGGCTCATTCGAACCGCGCCTGTCTGTCTTAAACCGCGCCCGCCTTCTGCGCGTATTCCCATGACGCCAGCGACAGCGGCACGGTGCGCTTGGCCGACTCCATGGCCTTGGCGTTGGCAGCGGTGCCGTCGCGGACGCGGCCGGCGATGCCTTGGGTGATGCCGGCGAGGCGGAAGAGATTGTAGGAAAAATACCAGTTGAGGTCGGGAACGCTCATCTTGGTGACGTTGCAATAGATGTGCGCCGCCTCTTCCAGGCTCGGGATGTTGAGCGCCTTGAGGTCGACGCCCTCGAGGCCCGGCATGATCCACTGCATCAAGAGGTAGGTGAAATCGGCCATGGGGTCGCCGAGCGTCGACAGCTCCCAGTCCAGCACCGCCTGCACGCGCGGTTCCGTCGCGTGGAAAATCATGTTGTCGAGGCGATAGTCGCCGTGGACGATCGAGATGCGCGCCTGTTCCGGCACCGTGCGCGGCAGCCATTCGGCGACCTTCTCGAACTCCGGAATGTGCTGGGTCTCGGACGCCCGATACTGCTTGGTCCAGCGGTCGATCTGGCGCGCGAAATAATTGCCGGGCTTGCCGAAATCGCCAAGGCCGATCGCGGTCGGATCGAACATGTGCAGGTGGGCGAGCGTCTCGATCTTGCTGGTGAAGATTTTTCGCCGCGCATCCGGCGTCTGGCTCGGCAGCGTCGGATCCCAGAACACCCGGCCCTCTTCCATCGACATGATGTAGAAGGCCGCTCCGATAATGCTGTCGTCCTGGCAGAGCGCGTAGGCCTTTGCGACCGGAAAGCCCTGTTTTCCAAGGGCTGCGATGACGCGGTATTCGCGATCGACCGCATGCGCCGAGGGCAGCAATTTGCCGAACGGCTTTCGGCGCATCACATAGGAACGGTTCGGCGTGTTGAGCCGGTAGGTCGGATTGGACTGGCCGCCCTTGAATTGCAGGACAATCAGCGGCCCCTCGAAATCTTCGACGTTCTCGCGCATCCAGGCCTCAAGCCGCAGCTCGTCGAAGCGATGCCGCTCCTCGACGGGCTTGGTGCCCGAGAACTCTTCGTCTTTCCTGACGCCGTCAGCCACGGTGACGCTCCCTCTTTTTGTTGTCCGTCATTCCGGGATGGTGCGTCAGCACCAGACCCGGAATCTCGAGATTCCGGGTTCGATGCTTTCGCATCGCCCCGGAATGACGGTGGAGAGCGCTCTAGCGCTCCTCACTTTTAATGCTTTGGAGAGTTGGCATACTTCCGGATTTCAAGTCTGGCAATGGCGCGATTATGCACCTCGTCCGGACCGTCGGCGAGACGCAGCGTGCGGATGCCGGCATAGTCCTTGGCAAGACCAGCTTCGTCGGAGACGCCGGCGCCGCCATACGCCTGGATCGCCTCGTCGATGATCTTCAGCGCCATGTTCGGAGCTGCGACCTTGATCATGGCGATTTCGGCCTGCGCGGTCTTGTTGCCGACCTTGTCCATCATGTCGGCGGCCTTGAGACACAGCAGGCGCGTCATCTCGATGTTGGTGCGGGCTTCGCCGATGCGCTGCTCCCACACGCTGTGCTCGACGATCTTCTTGCCGAAGGCGGTGCGCGACATCAGCCGCTTGACCATCTTCTCCAGCGCTTCCTCGGCCTTGCCGATGGTGCGCATGCAGTGATGGATGCGGCCCGGACCGAGACGGCCCTGCGCGATCTCGAAGCCGCGGCCCTCCCCTAACAGGATGTTTTCCTTCGGCACGCGCACGTTCTCGAGCAGCACCTGGGCGTGGCCGTGCGGCGCGTCATCGAAGCCGAACACCGGCAGCATCTTCTCGACCTTGATGCCGGGCGTGTCGAGCGGAACCAGGATCTGCGACTGCTGCTGATGCTTTGCGGCGTTGAGATCGGTCTTGCCCATCAGGATCGCGATCTTGCAGCGGGGATCGCCGACGCCGGATGACCACCATTTGCGGCCATTGATGACGTAGTGGTCGCCGTCGCGCTCGATGCGGGTCTCGATGTTGGTGGCGTCGGAGGACGCGACCGCCGGTTCCGTCATCAGGAAGGCGGAGCGGATCTCGCCGTCCATCAGCGGACGCAGCCATTTGCGCTTCTGCTCCTTGTTGCCGTAGCGGATCAGCACTTCCATGTTGCCGGTGTCGGGCGCCGAGCAGTTGAAGACTTCCGAGGCCCAGGCGATGTGACCCATCTGCTCCGAGAGCAGCGCGTATTCCAGATTGGTCAATCCCGCGCCGCGGAATTCGTCGTCCTCATGCTCGGACGGCGGCATGAACATGTTCCAGAGGCCTTCGGCCTTCGCCTTCTTCTTGAGGTCTTCGAGGATCGGGATGACCTTCCAGCGCTCGCCGCTCTCGTCCTGCTGCTTGTAGATCGGAACCGCCGGGCGCACGTGCTTGGTCATGAAGGACTGCACGCGATCGAGCCATTCCTTCTGCTTGGGCGACATATCGAAGTCCATGGGACGCTCCTCGTTTCTTGGCCGTTTCTTGGCCGAACAATCTTTTGCGCCGGACTGTCCTCCCGCATGGTCAGGCCCGCAATCGTGTTGCCTGCGGGCTGGCCCTAAGGAACCGTGTCGCAGTTGCGACTGGTTCGCTGTTGCGGATTGACTTTTCCCGGCCTTCAAACGATAGTTTCATACAACTGTTTGAATTGCAACTCCCCGCTCTCGAGGTCCCCATGGCGAGCGATCATACGAGGTCTGCCATTCTCGCCGCCGCCGAACGGCTCTATGCCGACCGCGGTTTTGGCGACGTGACGTTGCGCGACATCGTTGCTGAGGCGAACGTCAACCTCGCGGCCGTGAATTACCATTTCGGTTCGAAGGACGAATTGATCGCCGAACTGTTCGTGACGCGAAGCATCGCGCTCAATCGCGAGCGCCTGGCCGAGCTCAAGGCGGCGGAAGAACAAGGCGGCGGCCGCGCGCCGATCGACGTGATCCTGCGCGCCCTCGTCGGCCCGACCCTGCACGGCTGCCTCGGCCCCGCGAACCAGCGGTCCACCGCGGCGCGCTTCATGATCCGCGCCTCGATTGAATCCGTGCCGCCGATCCGCCGCATCAAGAACCGCGAGATCGACCATTTGCGCAAGTTCGCCGCCGCGATGCGGCGCGCACTGCCCGATCGCAGCGATGAGGAGATCTACTGGGGCCTGCACTTCGCGCTCGCCATGGCGCACCACACCATCCGTGAGAGCGAGCGGCTGACCAAGCTGTCAGACGGTCAATGCGATCTCGATGATGTCCAGGGGATTATCGACCGCGTGGTATCGGTGTCGGTGATGGCGCTGACCGCGGGCAAGGCGAAAAGCAAGGCGCCGCCCGCGCGGCCCGCAGTGCTGCACGGACGCCTGACGCGCGAGGATTTTTGAGGCCGGCGCCGGCTCACATCATTGCGATGCAATCGATCTCGACGTCGAAGGGGCCGAACCATTCCGGCGTGCAGACGAAGATCCGCGCCGGCGGGTCAGTCGGGAAATAGCGCGCATAGACCGCGTTGAACGCGGCGAAGTGCCTTGTCGACGTGCAGTACACGTTGCACTTCATGACATTGTCGAGGCTCGCGCCCGCCGTCTCCAGGCACAGCTTCATCTGCTCCATGATCAGCTCGCTCTGCCGCTCGATCGGCGCCTCCGCGATCTCGCTCGTCTCGGGGTCGAAGGGCGGCAACCCCGCAACAAAGATCATGCTGCCGGCGCGCGTCACCGGCGAGGTCGGCGCCTTCCGGCGGTCGAGAAAGGACGAGATCGGTTCGACGCGGAGCGCTTCGCGTTTCATGGGTGGCCACCTTCGGTTCGAGCGAGAGTGACGCCTGACTACATTATTATGTAGCCGGCATGCTTCGCTTCCGATCGAAGTGTGGGGTTACGCCCCCTGGGGCATCTCCTCAGCTTCTTCCTTGGCCAGCAGGAGGAGCATCTCGATGCCCATGTCGCCTTCCTGGGGGGAGCGGATGAATTCGATTTCGTTGGCGCTCTTTTGCAGCGCGGCGATGATTGCGACCGCCTGATTGGCCGTCGCGGCCTCGGTCGCCAGGATCGCCTTCTGGTTCTTCGCCTGAAACCCGATCGTATAGGACATTCTTTTGTTTCCCCCGAACGCTGATGCGCCAGTTCGAAGATCGAACCAGAGTCGCACGCAATGCGAAAGATGGGGCGACTACGGACGAGGTGTCGCTGGCAAACTTTACACAAGCTTAAGCATCGCGCGCGCCTCGTCGGCCGAAGCGATGCTGGCGCCGAGGCTCTTCAAAATGCCGGCCGCATGCGCGACCAGTTCCGCATTGGTCTTCGCCAGCACGCCTTTGGACATATAGAGATTGTCCTCCATGCCGACGCGAACGTGGCCGCCGAGCAGGAAGGCCTGCGCCACCATCGGGAACTCGGCGCGGCCGATGCCGAAACCGGACCAGATCGCGCCCGGCGGCAGCAGGCCGCGGGCGTAGAACATCGTCTCCGGCGTCGCGGAAAACCCATATTTGACGCCGAGCACCAGCGAGAACAGGCCCGGCCCATTCAGCGTGCCGTCATTGAAGAGATCGCGCGCAAGGTGGCAGTCGCCCGAGTCGAACAGCTCGATCTCCGGCAGCACGCCGGCCGCCTTCATCCGCTCGGCCATGATGCGGACGTTGCGCGGCGTATTGATCACGACCTCGCCGCCGGAATTCATGGTGTTGAGATCGAGCGTGCAGATGTCGGGTTTCAACAGCTCGATATGCTCGACGCGCTTCTCCGGTTGCATCAGGGTGGTGCCGGGGCCTGCGATCTTGGGATCTTCATGCGAGGGCACGAACCGCCCGCCCGGCCCCGTCGTCAGGTTGATGATGAGCGATTTGTTGCGGGCGCGGATCTTTTCCATCACCTCGCGATAGAGGTCGATTGCCATCGAGGGACGACCGGTGGCGGGATCGCGCACGTGGATGTGGACGATCGCAGCGCCGGCCTCCGCCGCCTCCAGCGCGGAGGTTGCGATCTGCTCCGGGGTGATGGGGAGATATCGCGACTGCTCGGGCTTTGTCAGGTTGCCGGTGATGGCGCAGGTGATGATGGTTTTGCCTGATGTCATGCGGTGTTGTCCCCAATGTAACGCACGCCACGAGTGGTGGCCTCTGCCCTTCTCCCCTTGTAGGAGAAGGTGGCGCGAAGCGCCGGATGAGGGGTTTTATCCGCGAGCTCACTGGCAGTGTCGCACGCGGATAAAACCCCTCACCCGTCTCGCCGCTAGGCGGCGAGCCACCCTCTCCCACAAGGGTAACACCACGCTAAATGACACCCTGCTTCTTCAGCGTCTCGATCTTGTCGGCATCATAGCCGAGGCCGGTGCCAAGCACCTCCTGGGTGTGCTCCCCCAGCAGCGGCGGGGCGCGATAGTCGGTGATGGGGGTTTCCGAGAAGGTCAGCGCGTTGCGGATCAGCGACAGATCCGGCTCGAACTTGTGCCTGGTCTTCACCCGCATGCCGCGCGACTGGACGTGGGGATCGCTAAAGACCTGCTCGAAATTGTTGATCGGGCCTGACGGCACGCCGGCCTCCTCCAGCTTGTCCAGCCAGTACGCGACTGGCTTCTTGAGGAACAGGCCGGCAAAAATCGCCATGATCTCCTTGCCGTGCACGACGCGGTCATTGTTCTTGAGGAAGCGCTTGTCGTTGGCGAGCTCGGGCTCGCCGAGCACCGCGCAGGTGCGCTGGAACTGGCCGTCATTGCCGACCACCAGCATCAATTCGCCGTCGGTGCAACGGAACACGCCGGCCGGCATGCCGCCATTGCCCCAGGTGCCGCGCCGCGGCGGGGTCACGCCGTTGACGAGGTAGATCTGGAGCCAGTGGCTGAGCGAGGCAATCACGGTGTCGAACAGGCAGACGTCGAGATGCTGCCCGACGCCGCCATTGGCGTCGCGATGGTAGAGGGCCGAGAGAATCCCGATCGAGGTGTTCATGCCGGTCATGTAATCGACGATGGAGGGGCCGACCTTCATCGGGCCCTCGCCCGGCTCGCCGTCCATGTGGCCGGTGACGCTCATCAGGCCGCCCATCGCCTGCAGGATGGCGTCGTAGCCGGCGCGCGGCGCATATGGGCCAGTCTGGCCGAAGCCGGTCACCGAGCAATAGATGATGCCGGGATTGATCTTCTTGATGGTCTCGTAATCGAGCCCGTAGCGCTTGAGGTCGCCGACCTTGTAGTTCTCCATGAAGACGTCGACGCCCTTGGCGAGCTCGCGGATGATCTCCTGCCCTTCGGGCTTGGCGATATTGACGGTGACCGACTTCTTGTTGCGGTTGGCGCAGAGGTAGAAGGAGTTGTTGTTGTTCGCCTTGCCCTCGGGATCGCTGAGGTAAGGCGGGCCGAAGGCGCGCGCGTCGTCGCCGGTGCCGGGCCGCTCGATCTTGATCACCTCCGCGCCGAGGTCGCCCAGCATCTGGGCCGACAACGGCCCGGCGAGCACGCGCGTGAGATCAAGGATCTTGATGCCTGAGAGCGGCAGGGCCGACATGAAGGTTTCCTCCGGGAACTGATGTTGGCGCGGCGGGGCCGATCCCGCACCACGCCTCCTGCGGATACACTATTTTGGGACGGCGAGCCCTGCACTGGTGTCATGCGGCTATCCGCCTCCCCGCACGGGAGGCCCTATTTCCGCGCCACATGAATATCCAGCCAGCCGAGGCCATTCACCGTCAGATGGTCGCCGGCGTTGATCACGACGGTGGTGGTCTCGGCCTCGATGATGGCGGGGCCTTGCAGCGTCTCGCCGGGCTGGAGGTCGTCGAGCGCGTAGACTGCGACGTCCAGCCAGGCGCCGAGGAAGGCCTGCCGTTTCGACCGCGGCTTGATCGGGGCAGCAGAGCTGCCCTGCTTCTCCGTCACCTCACCGGCCGAGACGCTGCCGATCGCCGCGACGCGGGCGTTGACGAACACGACCTCCTGGTCGCGCGAGGAATAGGTGTAGAGCTCCTCGTGGCGGCGGTGGAAGCGATCCTCGATCTCGGCAATCAGGTTCTCGGAATTGAGGTTCACGTCGCTGAGGGGAACGTCGATCTCAAAGATCTGCTCGCCATAGCGCATCTCGGCGGAGCGCTCGATGGCGACGGGGCCGTCGAACCAGCTCTTGAGGCGCTCCACGGTGCGCGTCTCGAGGCCCGCAAAAATGTCGCGGATCTCCGCCGCCGTGGTGCGCGCGCCGGTTTCGAAATGGGTGCGGCTCGCTTCATAGCGCACATCGCTCGTCAGCATGCCCCAGGCAGACAGCACCGAGGCGGTGGTCGGCACGATGACTCTGACGATGTCGAGCTCGCGCGCGACCTCGGCGGCATGCAGGCCCGCAGCGCCGCCGAAACTCAGCAGCGCAAAGCGGCGGGGATCGACGCCACGGCGCAAGGTCATGAGCCGGATGCCATCGGCCATCTTGAGGTTCACCAGGCGGAAGATGCCGGTCGCGGCCTGCGTGCGATCGATGCCAAGGGTGGCCGCGACGCGGTCGACCGCGGCTTCCGCCGCAGCAGTGTCGAGCGGACGGCGTCCGCCCATGAAGGCCTTTGCGTCGAGATAGCCGAGGATGACGTTGGCGTCGGTGACGGTCGGCGCCTCGCCGCCATTGCCGTAGCTGGCCGGTCCGGGCATCGCGCCCGCGCTCTCCGGACCGACGCGGAAGATGCCGCCGGCATCGACGGACGCGATCGAGCCGCCGCCGGCGGCGATGCTGGCGATATCGAGCGAGCGCAGCGCGATGCGCTGGCCCGCAAGCCCGCCGTCGGCGGAAAGCGACATCGCTCCATCAGTGATCAAGGAGATGTCGGTCGAGGTGCCGCCCATGTCGAAGGCGACGAGATCGGGAAGCCCGAGCATCTCGCCGCAACGCCGGCAGCCGGCCATGCCGCCGGCCGGGCCCGACAGCACGGTCGCCGCCGCAAGCCGCGCGGCCTCCTCGACCGGCGCCATGCCCCCATGGGAGAGGATGATGAAGAGCGATCCCGCAAGACCGGCCTCGCGCAGCCGCTCTTCGAGACGGGTCAGATAGCGCCGCACGATCGGGCCGACATAGGCGTTCACGACCGTGGTCGAGACGCGCTCATATTCCTTGATCTGCGGTAGCACGTCGCTGGAATGCGACACGCTGACATCGGGCAGTTCGCGCGAGATCCGCTCCGCAGCGGCGATCTCATGCGTGGCGTTGCGATAGGAATGCAGGAAGCAGATCGCCACCGACGTGACGCCGGCGCCGCGGATCGCGGCAATTGCGTCATCGAGGGATTTTTCGTCGAGCGGCGTCATCACCTCGCCATTCGGCTTCAGCCGTTCGCGTACGCCAAAACGCAGCTCGCGCGGCACCAGTGGCTCGGGCGGCGGCGAGCGCAGATCGTAACGGTTGGGCTTGAGGCCCTCGCGCATCTCCAGCACGTCGCGATGGCCTTCGGTGGTGAGCAGCGCGACCTTTGCGCCCTTGCGCTCCAGGAGCGCATTGGTCGCAACCGTCGTTCCGTGCACGAGGCGCTGGGTCTGCGCCAGCATGTTGGCCGTGGCAAGACCAAGCCGGCGCGCGAGCTCGTCGAGGCCTGCCATGACGCCGATCGACTGGTCCTGCGGCGTGGACGGCGACTTTGCAAAGGTCGTGCGGCCGGCCGCGTCGATGGCGACGAGATCGGTGAAGGTGCCGCCGACGTCGACGCCGATGATCAACTTGCTCAACGCGACATTCCCTTCACTGCATCGTCAGTCACCAGGCCCTGCAGCCGGTCGCGCTCGCGCGCTTCCGGCGCACGCTTCTCCGGCGGACCAAAACCGCCTCCACCGGCCGAGCGCACCTCCAGGCAATCGCCGGGCATGATCTCGATGCCGGTCTCCTTGGTGCGCAATTCGCGCGGCGCCTTGCCCTGCGACAGCAGGCGATAATGGTGCGGCCTGGAATCCTTGCCGCCGAGCATGCCGGCCGAGCCGTGCCTGATACCCTCGCCCGCGGTGTTGCCGAGCGCCGGCTTCTCGGTCTCGAACACGAGGTCGAGCGCGACACCGAGGCCGCCGCGATACTGGCCGTCGCCGCCGGAATTTTCGAGAAACTCATGGCGGCGGAAGTGCAGCGGAAAGCGCGCCTCGGCCACCTCGATGCTGCCGAACTTCAACCCGCCGACCGAGTGCCATTCGCCGATCGAGGACCAGCCGTCGCCGCCGGGCGAAGCGCCGCCGCCGGGACGGGCGTGAAAGAGATGCCAGATGAAGCCGCGGCCGGTGCGCGGGTTCTCGCCCTTCACGGCGATCCGGAATCTGCGGCCCCAGCCGGCCATGACGCGGTCGGGACAGGAGCCGGCGAGCGCCTTGATCACGGCTTCGACGATTTCGTTGGAGGGGTGACTGGTGCAGAGCGTCACCGGCAAGCCCGGATCCGCCCAGACGATGGTGCCCTGCTTCGCCACCACTTTCAGCGGCCGCAGCGCGCCGGAGTTTTTCGGCGTGTCGGGATCGATGAGATAGGCGAACGCCATCACCACGGCTGCGTGCATGTTGGCATGCGAGGAGTTGACGAAGCTCTGGGCCTGCGGATCGGAGTCGGAGAGATCGACCTCGATGTCGCTGCCGCGTTTCGTCACTTTTGCCGCGATGCGGATATCCCTGCGATCGCGGCCGTCGTCATCGAGGAACGCCTCGCCATAGAAGGTGCCGTCTTTCCACGTCGCCACGACAGCGCGGGCCTGCTGCTCGGCGGCGTCAAGCACGGCCTCGACCGCGGCCTCGACGACGTCAGCGCCCATCTCAGCAAATAGCTTTGCCATCCGCCGTTCGCCAAGATGCGCCGCGCCGATCATGGCGGCAAGGTCGCCGTGAAAATCATGCGCATTACGCGTGTTGAGCGCCAGCATGTCCAAAATGTCGTCGCGCACGCGCCCGGCCTCGTAGAGCTTAATTGGCGGGATGCGGATGCCTTCCTGCCAGATCTCGGTCGCATCCGGATTGTAGGCGCCGTGGGTGGCGCCGCCGATGTCGCTCTGATGCGCGCGCACAATGCTCCAGAACAGCCGCCGCGCGCCTGCAAAGATCGGCACGAACACGGTCACGTCAGGCAGATGGCTGCCACCGTGATAGGGGTCGTTCATCAGGATGACGTCGCCCGGCACGACGTCCTTAAAGCGCTCCTCGACCGCGCGTGTCGCCCATGGCAGCGCGCCGACATGAACGGGAATGTGGTCGGCCTGCGCGATCAGCCGCGCATCGACGTCGCACACGGCAAGCGAGAAATCGCGGCTGGAGTTGAGGATCTGCGAATAGGAGGTGCGCAGCATCGCCTCGCCCATTTCCGTGACGATCGAGCTCAACCGGTGCTGGACCACGGAGCGGGTGATGGGATCGACGGCGGGGGAAGTCATGGGGCCTCGGAATCGCGTTTGATGCACACTAAGCGAGCGCTCGTCCGATGCGAATGGCGCACTGGGCATGCAGGGATTTGCTTTTCGCAATACCGGGCTGGATCGCCGCGACCAAAAGGCCGCGCAGCCCCGAACGATTGACATGGATCATTCAATGGTCCAATATAAAACCAAGGAAAGGCAATGACATGCGGGTTTCCGTCACCGATGCCAAGGGACAACTGACCGAGCTCGTCCGCCGCGCGGAAGCCGGTGACGAAGTCATCCTGACGCGGCATGGACACGCGGCGGTGAGGCTCGTCCCGGTCAAGGTTCCGCCAGATCGCGCGACCCGACGATCCGTCATGGAAGCCGTACGCAAGGCCGGCGCGGCCAAGGCAACGCCCGGACCGAGCGCGGCGCGGAGCCAGGACTTTCTCTTTGACGACGACGGCCTGCCGAAATGATCGCCGTCGACACGTCGGCGCTGATGGCGATCCTGCTCGATGAACCACAAGCCGATGCCTGCATGGCGGCGCTGGAAGCTGCTGATGAAATCCTGATCTCAGCCGGCACCGTCGCTGAGAGCCTGATCGTAGCTGGGCGCCGCAACGTCGGCGACGAAATGGCCAACCTCATCGACGGCATCGGGGCCAACGTCATTGCACTGACGCAAACCTCCGCTGAACGTGTCGCGCGGACCTATGCGCGCTGGGGCAAGGGTATCCACCCTGCCGGTCTCAACCTTGCCGACTGCTTCGCCTACGACGTCGCCAAAGAGCACGCATGCGCGCTGCTTTATGTCGGCAATGAATTTGCAAGAACAGACATCGACAAGGCGATCTAGGCCGAACTGCTGCCGGGCGGCCAAGTGTCTCACGCAGCCGCTGGCGCAACCGCCGGACGCCGGCGTCCGAGCAGCACCAAAATTGCCAGCGACGCGCATGAGCACAGCACGGCAAGGGCCAGAACGCCGCGACTGCCGGTATCGGTGAGCAGGCCAGCAAGCAGCGGCGGCGAGACGGCGGAGGCGAGATTGAGCGGCAAGGCGATCATCGACATCGCCTTGGCGAATTCGGTCTGGTCGTAGAAGACGAGCGGGATCGTCGCGCGTGCGACCGCGAGTGCGCCGCTGCCCGCGCCGTAGAGCAGGATGAAGACAGCGACCGCCCAGCGCGAGCCCTCGCTCGCCATCAGGATCAGCATCGCGACGGGCAGCGCGGTGCCCGCCACCATCCCCGTGGTGATGCCGTCCCACCGGCCGCGGCCGAGAAAGTCGATGCCGCGGGCGCTGATCTGGATCAAGCCGAGCATGGAGCCGAAGGCGACGGCCTCCGCCGGCGAGAGCCCTTCCGCTTTCAGGAGCTCGATGAGGATCGCACCGAGGCCGAATTGCACGAAGGCGTTGAGGACGAGCGCGGAGACCACCAGGCTGAAGGTGCTCCTGGGAATCGGAGACGCATCGGCAGCCTTCGCCTGTGCCGCATCCTCATGTACCACCCTGCCCCGACGCGGAACGAAAAACATATACAAGGGCAGACTGACGAGGATCAGGACGGCGGCAAAGACGAGCGCCGTACCGCGCCAGCCGACGAGGTCATTCAGAAACGAGGTGGTCGGCCAGAAGATGCTGCTGGACAGACCCGTCACCAACATGAGCGCGCCGATGGCGCTCTTGGCCTGACGTCCCGCTACTTCGTTCAGCATGATGTAGGCGCCGGTCGAGAGCGTGGCGCTGCCGGCAATACCGAGGATCGACCAGGCGACGAAATAAAGCATTGGCTCCCGGGCAAGGGACAAGAGAACAAAGCCCGGAGCGGCAACGATCGTACCGGCCATCATGACGCGCCGCGCACCGTGGCGCGTGAACGCCTTGGCGAGCCAGGGCGCGCATAGTCCCATCGCCACGTACAAGACCGACGTCCCCGCGAACACCGCCGACAGACTCATTTGCAGATCGGCGGCAATCTCGCGGCTGACGATAGCCGGAAGACCGATCGTGCCCCACCCGATGAGCTGGGTGACGGCGAGCACCGCGAGAACGCCGAGCAGTTTCCTATCAAATTTCACGCGAGCTATTCCGCCTCGGTCCCGGCGTGACCGCCGTTCATCCGATACACCATTTCGCGCGCATCCCGCATTGCGTGCACGGCATGCGGCTATCCCGGCCGAGCGCGCAATCGGACGTTGACAGGGATACGCGGCCTGGAACCGCCACGCGGCAAAATGCGCGATTTGACAGCGCCGCAAGCGCCGGGCAACTCTTGCGGTTACCGAGAATCACTGATGTCTCACGCTGAGTACGCACCCAAACAAGTCCCGGTTCTGACGCGACTGGTGACGGCGTTGCGCCAGATTCCCGTCGTGGAGTTTGCGGTCGCAAAGTTCAGGTCGTTGCTTCGCGGTCGAACGAACACAGAACCTGTCGCAAGCGAATTGGTGGCTGCGACTCCCGACTCGAACGTCGACAGTCTCGAACCTGCCCCTCCTGCAGCCGAGACGGCCACCCCTGGTGCCATCGACGCCGTCGTCGTCGAAACCGTCACGACGGACAACAGCGAGCACGGCAGCGTGGAGAACCGCACCGTCGAGGCTGCCGCCGTCGGGGTCGATACCGTCAAGTTTGCTTCGGCCGGCGTCGAGCCTGTTGTTGCCGAGACCGTTGAGAGTGACGTAACTCGGGCAATTTCGCCTGAGGCAGAGATCGTCGCGGTCGAATCCTTCGCTCCGGTCGCGGTCGAGCCGGTCGCCACGGATACCGTCGAGAACAACGTTGCTTCGGCAACCGCGCCTGAGATTGAGATCGTCGAGATCGAGCTCATTGCGCCGATCACGGTTGAGCAAGCCCCCGCGGCGACTGAGATCGTTGAAACCGCCGTCCTGGCCGATGTGGTCGAAACCGACAGCGTCGCCGTCGAAGCCGCCGAACCGGCGATCGCCGACGCGACTTCCCTTGCGACTGACATCGTCGAGAGCAGCGCCGTTCAGCCCGTCCCGGCAGAGGCCGACGCCCCCACGCTTCTCGCGGTTGAGCCCGAGACCGTTGCGAGCCAGCCCGCTGAGACTGATATCGTCGCGTTCGCCGTCGTTCCGGACGACGTCATCGAGCCCGTCAGCGTCGTCGCCGAGGTCGCAACGCCGGTCGCACAGCCGAGCGGCCTCTCCGAACGTGAAGAGCTGATCCGCCGTCGCTGGAAGGAAACCGGCGTCAGGATGTGGAACGCGCGGACACATGGCGCCGGACAGGCCGTGCTGTGCATCCAGGGCTCTGTGAAACTGCTGCCGCCAAAGCCCGGCGAGACCATGCCGCAATATGACCGGCTGGAATTCCAATTGGTCGACGGCCGCATCGTTTGCGAGGGTTTTGAGGTCGATGCGCCGGAGGCGCCGCGCCAGCGCGCTTTTGCCAGCGCCGCCGGCTAACCGCGCGCGAATCCGAACCGTTCACCCCGGCGCTAAGAAGCGCGGCTTCAGGCAGTGGGCGTCGCCTCTTCCAGTCAGCAGCGATAGTTCAGCCCCTGAAATCACCGCCCAAGCAATTTTTTGATGCCGGCCAAGCCGATCCGCAGGAACGGGTCCGAATGGATATAGAAATATTTGACGCCCCGCTCGAGCCAGAACGGTAGTTCGTCAGATGTCACGAGCGTCCCAGCGATCTTGCCAGCGGCACGGATCTTCCCGACTGCAAGATCGACCCGCTCCATCACGGCCTGCGGTCGCGGCTGCCCGAACGGCGGAGCCGGCGGATAGCCCATATTCTGGGACAGGTCGCCGGGCCCGATGAAGAAAACATCAATACCCTCCACCGCAAGCAAGGAGTCGATGTCGTCAATCGCCCTGGGCGTCTCGATCATTGCAATGATGAGCCGCTTCTCGTGATCGGCCGGGCAGGCATAGCGCACGGCATCGACAATGGCGCGCGCCTGATCGGCCGTATCGACCATCGGCACCATCAGCCCGTCGGCGCCGGCATTGAGATAGCGGATCAGGAGCGGCCGCTCGTGCGAATGCGGGCGGACGATTGCCGCACCGCCGGCGCCGCGGATCGCCTGCGCGGTCACGCGTACGTCGTCAAAGCTCCAAGTGCCGTGTTCGCAATCGACGAAGATGGCATCCGCACCGAGTTCGACCAGGCGGACGGCGAGCCCCGATGACGCATGATGCGGCGTGAACATGGTGACCGCCTCGCCCTTGGCGAGGCGGTCGCGCAGTTTGGCTCCGTTCATGGCAGATCCTCTTCTCTAGCTCTTCGGCTTGTCGGCAAGGGCCGCGGGCGCGCCGACCCAGCGCGCCGTCTCGATGTCGGCGGACGTGTCGCGCATGAAGGTCGGGCAGATGTGCAACTCGGGAATTACGGCGCCCTTTTGCAGGCTGGCGCAGAGCAAGACCGCGCGCGCCACGTCATGCGGATTGAGCATCACGGCACGCTCGCCTTCGAGCGGTGGCCGCGCGCGATTGTCCATGATCGGGGTGTCGGTCTCGCCGGGCAGGATGGTCGTCGCGCGGATGCCCTGGTTGCGGTAGGTGTTGTGCAGGAAGGTCATGAAATTCTTCACGCCCGCCTTGGCCGCGCCGTAGGCGGCACCGCCGAGCAGGTTCGGATTGACGACGGCGAGCGACGACACGGTGATCACCGTGCCTTCCTTCTTCGCAATCATGTCCTCCAGCACGGCCTGGGTCAGATTAAACACCGCGGTGAGATTGACGTTCACCGTGGCGTTCCATTCGGCCTCGCTGATGAAGCGGGCGTTGAGCACCTTGCTGGCACTGCCGGCGTTGTTGACGAGGATGTCGATCGATCCGACATTGCTCTTCACCCAGGCAACCGTCTCCAGGATCGCATCCCGCGCGGCCACGTCCATCGCGCGAGCGACGGCCTTGCCGCCCGCCTTCTCAATCACCGCGACGACGCCCCGCAGCGGGTCGATCCGGCGCCCGGTCAGGACGACCGTTGCGCCCTCTTGGGCGAGCAGGATCGCGGTCTCGCGCCCGATCCCCGTTCCGGCGCCGGTGACGAGCGCGATCTTTCCATCGAGCAGACCCATGATGCTCCTATTCCGCAGCAGTCGCCGCCACGCTTGAGCGCTGATAGCCGTAAATCTGCCTCGCCGCCGCAGGCGTGATCAACCCCTCGGCAAGATCGAGTTCGATCGAGGCTGCCGCACGCTCGGATGTGCGTCCCCATCCGCCGCCGCCCGGCGTCTCGACCTCCAGTCGGTCACCCGTCTTCAGGACCACCTTGCCTTTCGGGAACTGCGGCTCTCCGTTCCTGGACACCTTGCCGGCACTGCCGGACTTGCCGCCGACGACACCGAAGCACGGATGACGCACGCGCTCGGACGCCAGGTAGATGTTCATCGGGTTGCGCCCGAGATTGCGGAGCACGACGCGCTGACCAAGCCCGCCCCTGCTCTTGCCGGCGCCGCCGGAGCCCGGAATGAGCTCCTTACATTCGGTGAGCGCTGGCACAGTAATCTCGAACATCTCAATCGCGGTGACCCGGCAATTCGACGGAAAGCTCAACGTATCGAGACCGTCAAATTCGGCGCGCGCGCCCTGCCCGCCGTGAAAATTCTGCACGGAGCCATATTGCGTGCCGTCGTCGCGCCGGCCGACGCAGTTGGCGGCCCAGATCGGCGCGCCGCCGCTGTCGCCCATCACCTTGTCCGGCACCACGCCCTCCAACGCCTTGAAGATCAGCGACGGGATGACGTGCCCGATCAGGTTCCGCGAATTGCCCGCCGTCCATTGCTGCGGATTGAGGATGGAGCCGAGCGGCGCCTCGTCGGTGATCGGGGTGATGCAGCCCTCGTTGTTCGGCGTATCCGGGTCGAGCAGACATTTCAGCGCGTAGACCGAATGGGCGTAGCGGTAGTTGGTCCGGCAGTTGATCGAGTGAAGAACCTGCTCGGACGTCCCGGCATAGTCGACGTGGATGGAATCGTCGCGCACGATAACCGCGGCCTTGAGCGTCACGTCGGTGTCGTAGCCGTCGAGCAGGACCTCCGCGGTATAGGTCCCGTTCGGCCATTGCCGGATCGCCCTCCGGGTCTGCGCTTCGGATCGCGTATGGATCGCGTCGGCCAGCCCATCGATACCGTCGAGATCATACTCGTCGAGGAACTTCAGCAATTCGCGCCCCATGACATTGTTGGCCGCGACCATGGATTCGAGATCGCCCATCACCTCGGTCGGAAGGCGAACGGAGGCGGCGATGACGTCGAGCACGTCCTGGTTGGGTATGCCTGCCTTGTGCAGCTTGACGATCGGGAAGCGAATGCCCTCCTCGAAGATGTCGCTGGCTTCCGAATGCAGGGGAGCGCCGCCGATGTCGGGCAGATGTGCGATCGAGCCGGCATAGGCCACAACCTTGCCGTTCTTGAAAATCGGCGTGATCATCGTCACGTCAGGCAGGTGCCCGGTGCCGATCTCTGGATCATTGGTGGCGAGCACGTCGCCTTCTTCCAGGGTCTCGACCGGGAATTTGGGCAGAAAGTATTTTTGCGCGGCCACCGGCAGCGAGGTGATGAACACCGGGATCGACCAGGTGCATTGCGCAAGCGCGCGGCCGCGGCTGTCGAGCAGCACGGTCACATAGTCGTGGTTCTCGCGCACGATCGGCGAAAACGCGGTGCGGCCGAGCACGATGTCGGCCTGATCGGCAATGAAGATCAGGCGATTCCACATCACCTGGAGATTAATGGGATCGTTGAAATCGGCGGCGTTCACGGACATGGGTGCGTCGTCCTCAGGCGAGGTTGATCACGAGATTGCCGTTGATGTCGACGTGAGCGATGCCGCTCGGTCCGACGACCGCAGTCGACTCGCGCTGCTCGACAATGGCCGGACCCTGGATTTCGTCGCCGACCGGCACCTTGTAGTGATCGTAGACCGGCGTTTCGACGAAGCCATTGCGCTCGCTGAAATAGACCGAACGCGAGCCCTTTTTGGCCTCGGCGGCATGTCGCGTGTGGGGGCGGGTCACCTGATCCTTCTGACCGCTGGAGCGCAGGCGCCAGGTGATCACCTCGACAGATGAGCCTGCAACGGTGCGGCCGAACAGCTCGCGATAGAGCTTGTAGAAATTGCCGAGCAGCTCTTCGTGGAACTGCCTTGGCGGGAGCCTACGATCCGGCAGTGCGACCGTGATCTCGTGGCCCTGGCCGACGTGACGCATGTCGACGGTGTAGGTGTTGGTGATCGTCTCCGGCGCGACGCCGGCGGCGCGGACGACCTCCGCGCCTTGCGCGGCGAGATCGCCGAGCAGTCGATCCATCGTCGCAAAATCCCAATTGTCGATCTGCATCGGAAGACTCGCGGAGAGATCGACAGCCACCGGCGCGATCAAAAGGCCGATCGCCGAAGTGACGCCGGCGCCCGTCGGGCAGACGATGCGCTTGATGCCGAGCTTGCGCGCGATGCCATAGGCATGCACGGGACCGGCACCGCCGAAGGCGACCATCGGCAGGCTGCGCGGATCGACGCCGAGGTCGGTCGCATGCACCGCGGCCGCCTTGCTCATGGACTCATTGACGAGGTCGTGGATACCCCAGGCGCAGCGGGAAACGCTGACGTCGAGCGAGGCCGCCAACTTCGTCATCGCCGTCTGGGCGGCTTCCTTCGACACCTTGAACGAGCCTCCGACGAAAGACTCGGTGCCCATGTAGCCGAGCAGGATGTCGGCATCGGTGACGGTCGGCTCGGTGCCGCCGCGCTGATAGGCGGCCGGTCCCGGCATCGCACCTGCCGAACGCGGTCCGACGTCGAGCAGGCCGAGCGGGTTCTTCGCTGCGATCGAACCACCGCCGGCGCCGATCTCGATCATGCGGATTGACTGTATCTTCAGCGGAAAGCCCGAGCCCTTGCGGAAGCGATGATAGTGCGCGACCTCGAGATCGGTGCCGACGGTCGGCTCACCGTTCGGGATCAGGCACAGTTTTGCGGTGGTGCCGCCCATGTCGAAGGACAGCACACTGCCCTCCCCGGCGATGCGGCCGAATTCGGCGGCAGCGACCGCGCCTGCGGCCGGACCGGATTCAATCAGGCGCACCGGCAGTTCCGCGGCGCGGCTGCTCGGCACGAGGCCGCCCGACGAGGTCATCCAGAGCACCTGGCGATTGATCCCCTTGGCGGCGAACTCGCGCTCGAGATGGGCGACGTGTCCCGACATCTGTGGCCGCGTATAGGCGTTGACGACCGTGGTCGAGGCGCGGTCGAACTCACGTACCTCTGGGCAGACCTCCGAGGAGAGCGAGACGAAGATGTCGGAGTTCTCTTCCCGAAGCAGCGCCGCGATGCGCTGCTCGTGGGTCGGATATTTGTAGGCGTGCAGCAGGCAGACCGCGACGGATCTGATGCCCTCCTTGCGCAGCCGGCCGGCGATCTCGCGGACCGTGTCCTCCTCCAGCGCGGTGATGACCTCACCGTCGGCGGAGATGCGTTCGACGGCGCCAAAGCTGTTGGCGCGCGTCACCAGCGGATCCGGATATTTCAGGTTCAGATCGTAGAGGTCGTAACGTCCTTCGTTACGGATGCGCAGCATGTCCTGAAAGCCAGCGGTCGAGATAAAACCGGTCTTGACGCCCTTGCGCTCCAGCACCGCGTTGGTGACCACGGTGGTGGCGCCGAGCACCTGAAGCCCGTCGAGATCGACGACGTCTCCGAATTGTCCGAGCAGCTCGGAGACGCCGCGCACCACGGCCTCGGCAGGGTTGGCCGGCGTGCTCAGCACCTTGTGGAGATGCAGATCGCCCTTGTCGTCGAGCAGCGCGAAATCGGTAAAAGTTCCCCCGGTATCGAATGCGAGCTTGGCCATCTGTTTCCTCGAAGCGATTGTCTTCGAGCGTAGGAAATGAGGTTACGGCCGGCCACCACAACTCCTGTCTGGCGCCATAGGTTTTGTTTATGGCCTGACGAAGTCGACGCGATGCAGCCGCCGCTGCACGCCGGTGCGCGGGCTTTGATCCAGCAGTATTGCCTAGACCGCTTTGATGCCCTGCGGATGGCTGCGCATCAGCTTCTCGACCACGGTCAAGAGCACCGAGCGCGTGGCAAGCGCAGGCTCCGACAGCGGCAGATGGTCGGAGACGCACAAGGAGACAGTGGCCTCGATCGCGGGACGCACCAGCCGCCGCACTTCGACACCGCCAAAGCTCGATGCGGTTGCTGCAACCGAGGCCGGCAGGATGGTCGAGCCAAGACCCTCGGTTACGGCCGCGCCGAGCGCGGAGACGGATTCGATCTCTGAGGCCACGTTCGGCGTCACCCGTGCCCGCGCCAGCGATTCGTCGATCAAGCGCCGCAAGAAATGTCCCTGGCTCGGCAGCAGCAGCTTGACGTCGGCCAGCGCCGACAGCGGCAGCGGTTCATCCGTGGCTTTCTTCGCCGGGTCCGCGCGCGAGACCAGATACAGCTCCTCGCGGAACAGCGGCTGCAGCTTGACGCCCTTGATTGGACCTGAGCCATAGATCATGGCCATGTCCATCTTGCCGGTCATGATCAGCTCGCTCAGTACATGGCCAAAGCTGTCGTTGATATGGACGATGATCTGCGGATGCAGCGTCGACATCTCCTTCAAGATCGGCAGCGACAGCGTGCTCGACGCCGAATAGGTCGCAAGCCCGATCGACACCCGACCGGCCAGCGCTTTGGTCGACTGATCGATGTCGATCTGCGCCTGCTCGATCTGTTTCAGCAGTAATTGAGCGTGCCGGTAGAGGATGAAGCCGGCTTCGGTCGGGACGATGCCGTGATTGCTGCGCAGCAGCAGCTTGTGCTTGAAGTGACTCTCGAGCGCTGCGATCTGCTGCGACAGAGCCGGCTGTGCCGTGCGCAAAAGGCCGGCGGCACGCGAAACGCTGCCGGCATCGACGACCTTGACGAAGCTCTTCAGCTTCCTGAAATCGACGCTCATTTGTGTCGAACGCTGGTCCTGAACCGAGCGGGCAAGGCCCGGGCGGCCATTCATGAAAGCACGGTCTGGATCGGCACTATCCTTTATCTAGCCCATTGATTTCAATCAGTTTCGTTGCATGGGTGCCGATTTGGCGCGAGAGCCGGCTTCACCCTCAGCGCAGCGCCCTGCAGGCCTTCTCTATGCGGTCGCAGGCGTCCTTGATCGCCTCCATCGAGGTCGCAATCGACAGTCGGAAATAGGGGGAGAGCCCGTAGGCGGCGCCCTGCACGGCGGCCACGCCGACATCGTCGAGCAAATAGAGCACGAAGTCGAGATCGTTCTCGATGGCCTTACCGTCCGGCGTGGTCTTGCCGATCACGCCGGCACAGCCGGGATAGAGATAGAAGGCGCCGTCCGGCACCAGGCACGACAGACCGGGGATTGCATTCAGCCGCGCGCAGGCATAGTCGCGGCGTTCCTTGTAGAGCTTGACGCTGTCGCGAACGAACGACTGGTCGCTCGCCAGGGCATGGGCAGCGGCCGCCTGGCTGATCGACGATGGACAGGATGACATCTGCGATTGCAGCTTGTTGATGGCGGCAACCAGCGGTGCAGGACCCGCGGCATAACCGATCCGCCAGCCGGTCATTGCGTAGGTCTTGGACACGCCATTGGCGAGCAGGACGCGATCCTTCAGGGCGGGCACCGCGGCGGCAAGTGTCGTCGCCGGCTCGTCGCGGTACCAGATCTGGTCGTAGATGTCGTCCGATAGCACGAGAACGTTGGGATGGCGGAGCAGCACGTCGCCGATCGCCTTGAGGTCTTCGCGGGAATAGGCCGCGCCGGTCGGGTTCGAGGGCGCATTGAGGATCAGCCAGCGCGTGCGCGGCGTAATCGCGGCCGACAGCGCCTCCGCCGTCAGCTTGAACCCCTGGTTCTCGGAGCAGCGGACGATGATGGGCTTGCCGTCATTGGCAATCACCATATCGGGATAGGAGACCCAATAGGGCGCGGGGATGATCACTTCCGCCCCCTCCTCCACGCTCGCCATCAGCGCAAGGAACAGGATCTGCTTGGCGCCGCCGCCGACGCAGATCTCATTGTCGGCATAGTCGAGGCCAAGACGCCGCTTGTAGTCAGCGATAACAGCCTTGCGCAAGGCGACGGTGCCGTTGACGGCGGTATATTTCGTCTCGCCGCGATCGATCGCCTCATGCGCCGCAGCCTTGACGTGATCGGGTGTATCGAAGTCGGGTTCGCCGATCGCCATGTCGACGATGTCGCGACCGGCGGCCTTCAGCTCGCGCACGCGCGCGGAAGCCGCCGTGGTCGGGGATATCTTGATGCGCGAGACGCGCGCGGCCGGCACGAAGATCGTCACTGTGGTCGTCCTTTGCGTTGCGAATAATGTCAGCGCCCGTCAAGCAGGCGCCCATTGTCAATGTTCGACGTCGGTCTCGCCGCGCATGCGGCCGGTGAGGAAGAGCTCGCCGAGCTCGTCGTGGGTGATGTCGGCGGGACGGCCGTCCCAGATCACCTTGCCGAGTCGCAGGATGACGGCGCGCTGCGCCACCGCCATCGCCTTCTTGGTGTTCTGCTCGACAAGCAAAATGGTCTGGCCGGCGGCGTTGATGCGCAACAGCTCATCGAACACGATGCCGATCGCGGTCGGCGACAACCCGACCGAGGGCTCGTCGACCAGCAGGATTTTTGGCCGCTGCAACACCGCCATGGCGACTTCGAGCAGCTGCTGCTCGCCGCCGGACATGTTGCCCGCGAGCGTGTTGCGACGGGTCTTGAGGATCGGGAAGAGGTCGTAGACATAGTCACGCTCGGCCTTCACCCTGCTGTCGCGCAGCGTATAGGCCGCCATCTGGAGGTTCTCGTCGACCGTCATGACCGGAAAGTTGCAGCGTCCCTGTGGCACGTAGGAGATCCCCTCGGCCAGAATCGCGCGCGATTTGCAGGCGGCGATATCCTTGCCCTGCCAGCCGATGGCGCCGCCCTTGACGGTCGTCAGGCCGTAGAGCGTCTTGAGCAGCGTCGACTTGCCGGCGCCGTTCGGCCCCATCAGCGCGACGAACTGCCCCTGCGGCACGTCGAGATCAACGCCGTTGAGGATATCGAGCGAGCCATAGCCTGCGCGCAGGCCCTTGATCGAAAGAGAAGGTTCAGCCACCGAGATAGGCCTCCCGCACCGCCTGGTTCTGGACGATCTCGTCGGGCGTGCCCTCCGCGAGCTTGCGACCCTGGTCGAGCACGACCACGCGCTTGCACAGGCTCGTTACGACGTCGATGTTGTGCTCGATGATGAGGAAGCTGACGCCGAAGGAGGTGTTGGCGAGCCGGATGCTGTCGACCACACGCTCGATGAGCTTCGGGTTGATTCCGGCCATAGGTTCGTCAAGCAGGATCAGCTTTGGCTCCGGCATCAGCATCGAGGCGAACTGAATCAGTTTTTGCTGCCCCCCGGAGAGCTTGCCCGCCGGCTGGAAACGCACGTCCCAGAGGCCGGCGATCTTGATCAGCTCACGCGCACGTTCTCTGAGCGCTGCGACGCGATTGCGGGCGGCCGCTCCAATTCCGAAGGTCGACAATATCCCGGGGAAAGTGAACATCTGGCCGGCGATGACGAGGTTCTCCTCGATATCGAGCGCGGAGAACACCACGGTCTTCTGGAACGAGCGCAGCATGCGCCCCTCGCGCGCGATGTCGTTCAGCGACCAGCCCGTGATGTCCTGACCGTCGAGCTTCACGGCTCCCGCGCTGGGCCGCGCGAGCCCGGTCACACAATCGAAGAAGGTGGACTTGCCCGAGCCGTTGGGGCCGATCAGGCCACAGATCTCGCCGCGGTCGACATGCAGGTCGACACCGTCGACTGCGCGCACGGCGCCATAGGATTTGCAGAGACCGGAGATATCGAGGATCGGCAGCCCGTTCATTTTCGCTTCTCCAGGAATGACCAGAAGCGGCCGATCAGCGGCGCGAACCCGCTCGGGAACCAGAACACGAGCCCGAGCAGGAAGAAGCCGTAGGCGATCATGCGCAGCTCCGGGGCAACACGCAGCGCTTCGGTGAGGCCGACGAACAGCAGGCTGCCGAAGATGACGCCCGAGATGGTCCCCGCTCCGCCGCCGAGCACGATGATCAGCATCGTCGTCGAGTAGTACATCTGGAAGGTCAGCGGGCTGACCACGGTCAGGTAATGCGCATAGAGGCTACCGCCGAAGCCGGCAAAGGCGGCGCTGATCATGAAGACGACCAGTTTGTAGTACCAGGTCGGGATGCCCACGGATTCAGCAAGCGTCTCGTTCTCGCGAATGGCGATCATGTTGCGGCCGGCGGGCGACCGCACGATCAAATAGACGGCCAGAGTCGCCAGCGCAGCGATGGCGAGCACGAGATAATAGAATCCGACGGTGCCAGAGACCGTGAACGAGGCCGGCCCCAGTGCGAAGTAAGGCTTGGGAATTGCCGCCAGCCCCATGTCGCCGCGCGTCAGGCTGATCCAGTTCTTGGCGATGGCCTGACCGATGATGACGAAGCCGAGTGTGCACATCACGAACGATGTCGCACGCAGCCGCAACGCAGGAATTCCGAGCGGCAGCGCGACCGCACCGGTCACGACGCCGGCCGCGAGGAAATTCAGATAGAATGGCGTGCCGAAATGGACTGCCAGCAGCGCCGACGTATAGGCCCCAATGCCGAAGAACGCAGCCTGCGCCAGCGACAGCAACCCGGTGTATCCCAGCAGCAGGTTGAGACCATGGGCCGGCAGCAGGAAGATCAGCGCGATGATGATCGCGTGCAGCGGGTAATTGCCGAGGAATAGCGGTGCGACGCATGCCAGCGCGACGAGCACGAGGCCAAACGGAACGCGAAAATCCCGTCCCGTTTCAGCAACTGGGAGTTCGGCTGGTGCCATGGTCTGGTCTCGGACGATCTCAGTCATGTCACATCCATGGTAATCAGAAGCGGGCCTGCGCGGAGAACAGCCCGTGCGGACGCCACATCAGCACCAGCATGAGGGTCGCAAATCCCACGGTGTCGCGGAACTGCAGCCCCACATAGGTGGCAACCAGGCTCTCCGCGATGCCGAGGATCATCGCCGCGACGAACGTGCCGCGGACGTTGCCGAGCCCGCCCATGATGATGATGGGCAGCGTCTTGAACGTGATGAGTTCGCCCATGCCGCCATAGACGCTGACGTTCACGGGAGCGGTCAACACGCCCGAGAGCGCCGCCAACCCAGCCCCGAGGATGAAGGTCCAGAGCGCGATGTTGCGGACGTCGATACCGACCACAGCGCAGCACTCGATGTTTTGCGACACCGCGCGCATCGCCTTGCCCATCCGGCTATAGGTCACCATCAACTCGAGGCCGACGAACACGATGAGCCCGACGATGATGATCAGGATGCGTTGCTCGGCCAGCGTGAAACCGAACAGCGTCACCGGTTCGATATAGCCGCCGGAGAAGAACTTGTAGCTGCCGCCGAACACCAGGATGACCGTATTCTGCAGGATCAGCGCGACGCCCAGGGTTGCGAGCACGCCGGCCTCGGCCGGCGCCCCAACGATCCGCTGCATCACGAAATTGCCGACGACCACGGCGATCACGGCCGTTGCCACCACGCCGATCACGATCGCCACCGGATAAGGCAGATCGAAATACTCGATGGCGAACCAGGCCCCGAAGGTGCCGAGCATGTAGTATTCGCCATGGGCGAAGTTGATGGCGCGCAGCACGCCGAAGATCATCGTCATGCCGACGGCGACGATCGCATAGACCGATCCGGATACGATGCCGTTAACGACCTGCTCGATGATCGTGTAGAACATGTGCGTGCCGCCCTATTTGGGATAGTCGATCTCGGCCGAATAGGCTCCCTTGATGGCGGGCTTGCCATTCTCGATCTCGAGAAGGATCATCGGCAGGCGCGCCTGATTGTGGTCGTCGAAGGTTACCTCGCCAACCGCGCTCGCATAGTGGATCTTGGACAGCGCGGCGCGGACTTTGTCGCGGTCGATGCTCTGGGCCTGCTCGATCGCCTTGGCCAGGAGATGCGTCGTTTCCCAGTGCACGTAGGCGTGGTTATTGGGCGCTTCACGATACTCGGCGGTGAACTTGTCGACGAAGGCCTTGCTCTTCTCGGACTCATAAGCCGGAAGCCAGGCCGCCGCCTCGATCGCCCCCTCGAGCGCCTTCGGCGCGGCCTTGATGGTCTTCTCGGTGTTGAACTCGGCATTCCCGATCAGCGGGATCTTGCCCGCGATCCCGACCTCCATCATCTGCCGCCCAACGATGGGCGTGGAATCGGCGTTGCCGTACATGATGATGGCCTGGGCGCCGGAATCGCGGATCTTGGAGAGCACGCTGCGGAAATCCACCTCGCCTTCCTTGTAGTAGTCTTCGGTCAGGATCTGGCTCTTGAACCGCGGCAGGTACTTCTTGGTGAACTCAATGGCCGCGCGCCCATAGTCGCTATCGACCGACAGCACGGCGTATTTCGTAAAACCCTTCTTCTCGGCGGCGTATTGCAGCACGATCAGCGCGCGGTTCTCATCGGTCGGATAGTTGCGATACGTCCATTTGAAGCCGCCGACGCCCGCCTTGTAGGTGATTTTCGGATTCGACGAGGCGGCGTTGAGGAGAAGCACGCCGGCATCTTCGGCCACCGGCTGCATCGCAAGCGTCACCGAGCTCGATACGTCGCCGATGATGAAATCGACCTGGTCCTGATCGATCAGGCGGCGGGTTGCGGAAACGCCCTCGACCGGGGTGCCCTGGCTGTCGCCGGCGAGGATGTTGATCTTGCGTCCGCCGATGCCGCCGGCGCCGTTGATCTCCTTGGCAGCCATTTGCGCGCCGCGCAGCGAGAAAGCACCGTATCGGGCGTTCGGCCCGCTCATCGGCGCGACGAGGCCTAGCTTGACGGTGCCGTCTTCGCTGCGCGCGAAGGCGCTGGAGGAAACCGTCTGGAGTCCTATCAGGGCGGTCCCGATACAAAATCCCCGTCGGCTCAACTCGATCGTCATTTGCCCGCTCCGTTGCTGCTAAAAAATGATCCGCCCGCGAACCTCGCCGCTTTTGTGGTCTTGCTCTTAGAATTTTTTGCTGCGGTCGGCGGTAAAAAATAGGTTTACGTCCGCTCGTGGGGGAAGCACGACTGCGGTCTGCCGCCATAGCGAATTCTTATGGCGGCGCCCCTGAGTTCTGTCGATTTGCCGCGCTCGAAGTGCAGCTCGCGCGCGAGAGAGCGACCGTGAAGAAATGTCCGCTTGAATCACGCTCGCCCTGTGCGCGCTTCCGGTCGGCCTCTTTCGCCTTGCGTGCAAACCGGAGCGAAAGGCGCTTCCGTTACTCCACGCCTCGACCGAAATAGTCGAACAGTAAGGGCGGACGGACAGTCCAGCGCTCCGGTGCGGCGCCACCCACACCGGAAGGCCCGATCACGTTAGCTGTGATGAGATTTTTCTCGATCTCCCGGTGCACACGTCGCGCACACGCCACCTTACTGACCGGTTGAAAGGTCTGAACCCTCGGTCCAGTCCATCATCGGGGCCAATTTGAGCTAGTTTCCGGCAGAAGGCGACAACCCGGTCAAGCCAAGGGAGGTTCGCTTCTCTCTCTGCCGAGGTCCGTCTGCCCTTCGCGCGAGCACCACGATGGCCATTTCGTTTCGGTTGGGGCCCTCGATCACCGAGAAACTCTACCAGCGTGGCCCTGAAGTTTCTCCACCGCCGGTGATCGACCGACTGCCTCATGGACGCGTCGGTAGTTACGTCATCCGAACCCAGGCGCCTTTGCCTGCCGCGGACTTCACGGCGGCATCGATGAACTTCACGCCTGCCAGGCCATCCTCAACGGTTGGAAAGATCACCTCAGGATCTGGCTTTTGGCCGGCCTCTGCCGCGCGGATAGCGCGCGCTGCCTCAGCATAGATGGTCGCGAAACCTTCAAGGTAACCCTCGGGGTGGCCAGAGGGGACGCGGGTGACCCGGGCCGCCTCGCCCAAGACACCGGCACCGCCCCGGGTCAGGAGCTGCTTCGGCCGGCCGTAGGGCGTGAACCAGAGCTGGTTCGGATTCTCCTGCGCCCATTCGAGACCGCCTTTGCTTCCGTAGACGCGCAACGTCAGACAGTTCTCATTGCCGACGGCGACCTGACTCGCCCAGAGCATGCCCTTGGCGCCGCCTCTCCACCTGAGGAGGAGCTGGACATCGTCATCGAGACGCCGCCCCTCGACGAAGGTCGACAGTTGTGCGAGCAATTCGTCGAGCTCGAGCCCGGTGACGAAGCAGGCGAGATTGTAGGCGTGGGTGCCGATGTCGCCGATGCACCCGCCGGCGCCGGACCGGGCTGGATCCGTGCGCCACGCCGCCTGTTTGTGGCTGCCTGCCTCCAATCGCTCGGTCAGCCAATCCTGGAGATATTCGGCCTGGACCAGCCGGATCTCGCCGAGGACGCCATTCGCGACCATGGCGCGGGCCTGCCGGACCATGGGATAGCCCGTGTAGTTGTACGTCACTACGAAGACCCTGCCCGTTTTCCTGACCAGCGCCACCAACTCCTCGGCCTCCGCGATGGTCGTGGTCAGCGGCTTGTCGCAGATGACATGAATGCCGGCTTCAAGGAAGGTCTTCGCAACCGGGCTGTGCATGTGGTTTGGAGTTACGATCGAGACCGCCTCGATGCCGTCCGCCCGCGCGGCTTCGGCCTTCGCCATCTCTTCGAAGGAGCCGTAGGCGCGATCGTCGGCAATGCCGAGCTCCTTCGCCGAGGCCTTGGCCCGAACCGGATCGGACGCGAGCGCACCGGCAACCAGCTCGAACTGGTCGTCGATGCGAGCGGCAATGCGATGGACTGCGCCGATGAAGGCCCCCTGTCCGCCGCCGACCATGCCGAGCCGGATACGAGCATAACGGCCCGTCTCGTTACTTGCTTTGATTGTCAATTGTTCCTCCCGCTCAGGATAGGCCCAGCATCCTACGGTTCGCTGTATCGTCGGTGCCGGCGCCTGCGAAATCGTCGAAGGCTTTCTCGGTGACGCGGATGATATGGCTCTTGATGAACTCGGCGCCCTCGCGCGCGCCCTGTTCAGGATGCTTCAGCGCACACTCCCATTCGAGTACCGCCCAGCTCCCGTAATCGTACTGCGTCAACTTCGAGAAGATGGCGCCGAAATCGACTTGGCCATCGCCCAGTGAACGGAAGCGGCCGGCACGGTCGACCCAGCTCTGGAACCCGCCATAGACGCCCTGCCGGCCCGTCGGATTGAACTCGGCGTCCTTGACATGGAAGGCCTTGATGCGCGGGTGGTAGATGTCGATGTAGTCGAGGTAGTCGAGCTGCTGCAGCACGAAGTGCGATGGGTCGTAGAGCAGGTTCGCACGCTTGTGGTTATTCACCCGATCGAGGAACATCTCGTAGGAAACACCGTCGTGCAAATCCTCACCCGGGTGGATTTCGTAGGCAAGATCAACGCCGTGCTCGTCGGCATGGTCAAGGATCGGCCGCCAACGCTTTGCGAGCTCGTCGAAGGCGGCCTCGACGAGGCCGGCCGGACGCTGCGGCCATGGATAGATGTAGGGCCAGGCAAGTGCGCCGGAGAAGGTCGCGTGCACAGTGAGCCCGAGACGCTTGGAGGCCAAGATCGCGCGCTTGACCTGGTCGACGGCCCACTCGGTGCGCGCCTTGGGATTGCCGCGGACTTCGGGTGCAGCGAAGCCATCGAACGCCGCGTCATAAGCCGGATGGACGGCGACGAGCTGGCCCTGGAGGTGAGTCGAGAGCTCGGTGATGGAAAGGCCGTGACGAGCTGCGATTCCTTTCACCTCGTCGGCATAGTCCTGCGACTCCGAGGCCTTCTTCAGGTCGAAGAGCCGCCCGTCCCAGCTCGGAACCTGAACCCCCTTGTAGCCGAGCGAAGCGGCCCATCCGCAGATCGCGTCGAAGGAGTTGAACGGCGCCGCGTCGGCAGCGAACTGAGCGAGGAATATCGCTGGTCCCTTGATCATCTTCATCGAAAGCTTCCTTCTACCCTGGACGCTCCAGCAGCACGCGCCCGCTGAGTTCGATACCCCACCAAAACTCGCCTCCCCTCGCTGGTTCCAGGAGACAGAGCGGGCATTTCATCCCAATGCCCAGATCGGGCATTCGCATCTGGGGACTGTCCCGGCTTCAGAACGTCTCCCCGGCCCACAACGCCGTCGCATCGAGGTCGGACAGCGGCGCCGGTCGCTCGACGCGCGAGCGCACTGCGATCTCTCCGCCTTCGGCGCCGGCCTCGAGGATCGCGTGCATCACCTCCAACGCGTGGCTCGCCAACGCTCCGGAAGAGCGGTGTGGCGTGCCGCGCAGCACCGCACTTGCGAGTTCGGCAACGCCCAGACAACGATAGTTGGCCTGGTTCGGCATGTGATCGGCCCAATTCGGCGAGCGCCAGTTGGGCTTGCCGAACGGCCGGTCGTCGGCTGCGACCGAGATCCAGTCGCCGCCCTTCTCGGTGTATTGCAGGGCGCCGCCGAAGAAGTTGGGGTCCGGCACCCGCAGCGAGCCCTCGGTGCCGTAAAGCTCGATCGGCGGATGTCCGTGTTTCCAGACGTCCCAGCTCATCGCAAAGATGATGTCGGCGCCTGACTCGAAATGCAGCAGCGACATGACCGTCGTCGGAGTTTCAACCGCGACGGTCTTACCGTTCATCGGCCCCTTCGAGGTGACGAGCCGCGCCGCGAAGCCGGCGCTCGCACGCCCCTGAACTCGTGCAACGGGACCCAACAGGTTGATGAGGGCCGCAAGGTAATAGGGCCCCATGTCGAGGATCGGTCCGCCGCCCGGCTTGAAGAAGAAGGTTGGATCGGGGTGCCAGTGCTCCATGCCATGCGACATCAGGAAGCAGGTGCCATAGAGCACTTTGCCGATCCGACCCGTATCGACGAACTCGCGCGCCATCCGTCCGCCGCCGCCAAGGAAAGTATCCGGCGCGCAGCCGAGCTTCAAGCCGCGACGCGCCGCCTCCGCGACCAAGGTCGCGGCGTCGTTGGCCTCCACCGTGATCGGCTTTTCGCCGAACACGTGCTTGCCGGCGTTAAACGCCGCCTGGCTCACGCCATAGTGCGCGTTCGGCGTGGTGAGATTGACGACGATCTGGATATCGGGACGCGCCAGCAGCGCCTCGATCGACAACGCCGCGATGCCGAACTGCGCCGCCTGGGCTTGCGCGGCCTCGAGCCGCAGGTCGGCACAGGCGACCAGCTCAAGATCGCGGAATTTCGGCAAGTTGTGCATGTAGATCGTCGAGATATTGCCGCAACCGACGATGCCGACTCCGAGCTTGCTCATGATCCGATCCCCCGTCACGTCCATGACGACACGGTCTCGCGCGCCCGGCGCGCGAAGCGGGCGACGTCGTTCGGCTTGTCGTGTTCAGCGACGAACAGCGAGACCCCAGCCTCCTTCATCGCCGCGCGCAGCGCCGACCAATTCATGATGCCGTGGCCGGGATCGGCCCAGCCGTCCTCATCCGCGCATTGTCCCGATGGCGCGAGATCCTTGATGTGGCAGGCGACCAGACGCTGCGCATGCTTCTTGATCTCGGCGACCGGATCGCCGCCGCCGCGCACGATCCAGGCGAGATCGGCCTCCCAGACGAGGTTGGGCGCCTCCTCGAACAGGCATTCGAGATAGGTCTTGCCGCTCTCGCTACGGCCATATTCCCAATGATGATTGTGCCAGCCGAATTTGAGCCCCTCGCCGGTCACCGCCTTTCCGATCTCGGCAAGCCCGCGCCCGATGCCGCGCCACTCCTTTTCTCCGCCCTCGCGCTCGCCCAATGGCGGGGCCGGCGCAAAGATGGTCTCGATGCCGAGTCCCTTGCACATCCTCGCCGTGCCGACCGCATCCTCACGCAGTCGGTCGAGGCCGACATGGGCGCTCGGCGCTGTCATCCCGTGGAGATCGAGGAGGCTCTTCAGCGTCTCGGGATCGTTGAACAGTGCGCCCCAGGGCTCCACCATCGTGTAGCCGAGGCTGGAAAGCAGCGCGAATTGCGCCTCGAGTGGGGTGATGGAGCGGGCAGAATAGAGCTGGATGGAGAATCGGTCGATCGGCTTGGTCATGTCTCGCTTTCTGCTGAGTAGAGGATCTAGAGGCGCTGTCCGCTTGTCTCATCGAACAGCGACAGGGCTTCAGCGGGGAACCGGACGTTGAGCGTGTCTCCCACTCGCACCTGCGCGTCGGCGTCGTGGCGGAAGGAGAAGGCGGTGCTGTCGGCAAGACGGCACCAGATCAGCGTGTCGGCGCCCATCGGCTCGACCATCTCGACGCGCGCGGACACGGCGGATGGATCGTTGGACGCAGTCAGCTCGATATGCTCGGGCCGGATGCCGAGAACGGCCGGCGCGTCGGTCGGCTGGCTGCGGAAGGCATAACCGTTTAAACTGACCCGGTTTACGCCGGCGATGAATGCGACCTCGCTGCCGCGCGCGAGCTGGCCGGGAATGAAGTTCATCGCGGGCGAGCCGACGAAAGAAGCGACGAAGCGGTTGACGGGCTCGCGATAGATCTTTTTCGGCGTGTCCAGCTGCTGGATCACGCCACCCTGCATGACAGCGATCCGGTCCGCGAGTGTCAACGCCTCGATCTGGTCATGCGTCACGTAGATCATGGTGGCGCCAAGCCGTGCATGCAGCCGCTTGATCTCGACCCTGAGCTCGGCGCGCAGCTGGGCGTCCAGGTTAGAGAGCGGCTCGTCGAACAAATAGACGCCGGCATGGCGCACCAGCGCCCGTCCGATCGCGACACGCTGGCGCTGGCCGCCGGACAGCTCGCTGGGACGGCGGTCAAGGAGGCTGGTGAGCCGCAGCATCTGCGCGGCCTCGCCGACGCGGCGCTCGATCTCGTCTCGCGGCGTGCCCGCGACCGTCAGCCCAAACGACATATTCCGGCGCACGCTCATGCGCGGATACAGCGCGTAGCTCTGGAACACCATCGCGATGCCGCGATCCTTCGGTTCTGCCCAGGTGACATCGCGGCCGCCGACATGGATCTCGCCACCCCTGACGTCGATCAGCCCCGCGATCGCGTTGAGCAATGTCGACTTGCCGCAGCCGGACGGCCCAAGCAGCACGAGAAACTCGGACGCACCAACGTGGAGATCGAGATTCTCCAGCACCTTCAGGCCGCCAAAGCCGATCTGCAGGCTCCTGATGTCGACATTCGATTTCTGCATGCTGCGTCAGCCTTTCACGGCGCCGGCGGCGATGCCGCGCACGAACCAGCGGCCAGAGCCGAAATAGACGGCAAGCGGCAACAGCGCGGTCAACAGTGTTGCCGCCATGTCGACATTGTAGGCGCGCTCGCCTTGCGTCGAGTTGACGATGTTGTTGAGCTGCACCGTCATCGGCAGATTGTCGCGGCCGGCGAAGACGAGCCCCAGGATGAAATCGTTCCAGATGCCGGTGGTCTGCAAGATCACCGCGACCACGATCATCGGGATGGCCATCGGCATCATGATCAGCGCATAGATCTGGTAGAAGCCGGCGCCGTCGACGCGGGCGGCCTTGAACAACTCGACCGGCAGCGACGCGAAATAGTTGCGAAACAGCAGGGTCATCGTGGGAAGGCCGAAGATCGTGTGGATGATCACGATGGTTGAGAGCGACTGCCCGAGCCCGGTGAAGGAAAACACCCGCACCAGGGGATAGATGAACACCTGATAGGGGATGAACGCGACCACCATCATCGTGCCGAACAGGATGTTGGCGCCGCGCACACGCCACAGCGACAGCGCATAGCCGGTGAGCGATCCGACCAGGATGGAGATGACTACCGACGGCACCAGGATGCGCAACGAGTTGAGAAAACCGATCTTGATGCCCTGGCAGGTCAGACCGGTACAGGCCGACGTCCAGGCCTTGACCCACGCGTCAATGCTGGGAGCTACGGGCAAGGCCAGCAGATTGCCCTGCCGTATCTCCGCCATCGGCTTCAGCGAGGTGACGACCATCACATAGAGCGGGAGCAGGAAGTAGAGCGCGGTAATGAAGATGAAGGCATAGAGGCCCCAGCGCGCCGGGGTCATGCGCTTCGGCCGGCGAGCGGCGGGCAAGGGCTGAGCCACCGCGGTCATCGCACCTCTCCCTTGCGCGCGCGCCAGTAGAGATAGGGCGCGACCACCGCGATCACCGTGATCAGCATGGTGGTGGCCGCCGCCGTCGCAAGCCCGATATTGGCGCGTTCGAACAAATGATCCATGACAAATTTGGCGGGCACCTCCGAGGCGATGCCGGGCCCGCCATTGGTCATCGCGACCGAGAGGTCGTAGAGGCGCACCACGCCGGTCGACAGCAGCACCGCGGCGGTCGCAAAGCTTGCGCCCATCATCGGAATGATGATCGAGACATAGACCCGCCATTTCGGCAGGCCGTCGACCCGCGCCGCCTTCCAGATCTCGTCGTCGACGCCGCGCAGACCGGCGAGCATGATGGCCATCACCAGCCCCGAAGCCTGCCAGACGCCCGCGATGACCAGGCAATAGATTGCGGTCTCCGGCCGCACGATCCAGTCGAACGTCGCGCCTTCGAAGCCCCAGCTGCGCAGCACGTGCTGGATGCCGAGAGTCGGGTTGAGCAGCCATTGCCAGACCAGGCCCGTGACGACGAAGGACATCGAATAGGGATAGAGAAAGATCGAGCGGATCGTGTCCTCGGCACGCACCCGCTGATCGATCGCAACCGCCAGCAGGAAGCCGACCAGAAGCGCGAGCGAAACGAACAGCAAACCGTAGATAACGATGTTGTGGACCGAGGTGATCCAGCGGTCGTTGCCGAGCAACATCTCATATTGCCGGAGCCCGACGAAATTGTTGTTCGGCAGCATGCGCGAATTGGTCAGCGACATCCACACGGTCCAACTGGTGGCGCCGATATAGACGACGAGCATCACCAGCAACGCCGGCAAAAGCGCGGAGATCGCGGAAAGTCGGGAGTTCAGCGAAAGACGCATTGCATCGCCAGATCGAAGATAGGTCGACGGAGGAAAGGCGGCCGACAGTTCGTCAGCCGCCTTTTGTGATGCATCACTCCTGGGACTTCAGCACCGCAGCGACCTTGGCGGAGAATTCATCGGCGCTCATACTGGTGTTCCAATATTGCGAGATGGCATCCTGCAGCGCACCGATCAGCGCCGGCGGCGCCAGCATGTCGCCGGACGGCATTTGCTGGGCCTTGTCTGCGACATATCGCATGCCCTTTTGGGCACAAGCGTCGAGTGCCGACGTATCGACATCGCCACGCACCGGGATCGAGCCCTTCTTCAGCGCGAACTGGATCTGGGTCTCGGGCGTCAGCATCAGTCTCGCCAACGTCATCTGCGCCTTGGTGGTGGATGGGTCCTTCGCCTTCGGGAATACGAACACGTCGCCGCCCATCACATAACCGCCGCTGCCATTGGACAGCACCGTGCAGCCATAGTCCTTGTCGGCGACCTTGCCCGCCGCGACGAATTCGCCCTTGGCCCAGTCGCCCATGATCTGCATTCCGGCCTTGCCCTGGATGACGAGGTTGGTCGCGTCATTCCAGTTGCGGCCGGGCGCGCCGGCGTCGACATAGTCCTTGAGCTTCTTGTAAGTGACGGCGACCGCCTTGAACTCGGCGCTCCGCGCCAGCGACGCGTCGCGCTTGCCGAGGATGCCTGTCCACATCTGTGCGCCGCCGACGCCGATCATGACCGAGTTGAACAGGTTTTGCTCCCAGTTCTTCTGGCCCGAGAAGGCCAGCGGGATCACCTTGCCGTCGGCCTTAAGCTTCTCGAGAATCGTGAGAGCGTCATTCCAGGTCTTCGGCTCGGTGGCGCCGACGGAGCCGAGCACAGCCTTGTTGTACCAAAGCCAATTCTGACCGTGGATGTTGATCGGCACCGCATACATCTTGCCGTTGCGGGTCGCCGCGGCAATGACCGCGGCGGGCATCACGTTTTTCCAGTTGCCTTCGGTTGCGATCGCATCGACGTCGGCGAGCAGGCCGCCTTCCACCAACTCGTCGAACTGCTTGCCGGTGTTTAGCTGCATGGCGGTCGGCGGATTGCCGGCGACGGTGCGGCTGATCGCGGCGTTTCGTGCATTCGCAGCGCCGGCGACCGCGCTGTCGATCCAGGTGCCGCCAGCCTTGGTGAACTGGTCGGCAAACACCTTCACGGCGGCCGCCTCGCCGCCGGAGGTCCACCAGTGGATGACTTCGGCCTTCATCTCTTCTGCGGAAACTGGCGCCGAGGCCCAGGCCGTGGCGACAATCGCTAGCGATGCGAACAACGTGCGCTTCATCATTCCCTCCCTGATTTGCCTTTACAGGCCTGTTTATTCGGCTTGCGGCCCTTATGGGCTCGTTCTGGCTTTACATGCCGAATGTAATCGATTACATGTCCATCCTACCAGAACTTCAAGATTTTGCAAGTCCCGTTATGACGCCGAGATGGCGAGCCACGATATGGCCAAGCGAACCGGAGTAACACGTCAAAAGGCGGCCAGGATCGCCGACGTTGCGCGGCTTGCGGGAGTCTCGGTTGCGACCGTCAGCCGGACGCTGGCCCGCCCCGAGGTCGTGATTGAGGAAACCCGCGCACGCGTACTCGCCGCCGTGCGCGACACCGGCTACACGCCGAACATTTCCGCAAGGAACCTGCGCGTCCGAAAGACCATGGTCGTGCTCGTGGCGGTGCCGGACATCGCCAACCCGTTCTTCGCCGAGGTTCTACAGGGCATCGACGACACGCTGTCGACCGCCGGCTACGGACTCATCATTGCCAATCTGGCTGGCTCGCCGGAGAAGGAGGCGCGTTACGTCGACCTGGTCTGCGCCGGCCAGGCCGACGGCGTTTTGCTCTTGTGCGGCCACGTGATGCGCAGCCCCGACCGCGACTTGCGCGAAGCGCACGTGCCGTTGGTTGCCGCTTGCGAGTACATCCCCCGCGAAAACTTCCCGCAGGTCACAATCGACAATGTCGGCACTGCGCGCGAGGCGGTGGGACACCTCATCGAACTGGGCCACACGAGTATCGCCTATCTGTCCGGGCCCAAATCCAACATCCTCGAGCAGCAGCGTCTCGAAGGCTATCGGCAGGCCTTGCGCGAGGCGGGGATTGCGGCCGATGCGGGGTTGATTCTGCCCGGCGATTTTACCTTCCGCGCCGGTGTCGAGGCCGGCCGCGCGCTGCTGGCGCTCGAGACCGTAGCGCGTCCGACCGCACTGTTTGCGGCCAATGACGAAATGGCGATCGGCCTGATCAAGACCGTGCACGCGGCCGGCCTCCAGATCCCGGACGATCTCTCCGTCGTCGGCTTCGACGGCATTGCCTATGCCGACTATTGCGAACCCACCTTGACGACCATCGTCCAGCCGCGCCGGGACCTCGGGGCCACCGCCGCAGCCGAACTGATCGCTCTGATGACGATCGGCCAAGCGGGGCTGCGGAAGAACATCAAACTTCCCGCCACGCTGATGCTACGCGACAGCACGCGCCCGCCGCGGAAGAGTCCCGGCCATTCATCCCGAGGCGCGAGGTCCGGCTAGGACGGCACAATTCTCCTAAATCCAGTCAGCACATGCAGCGCGGATGCCCGCCGACAGCATGACCCATGGAAGCGGCACGGTGAAGCTGTCCATCACGACGGACTTCTGAGGCCAGCCCCCTCACTCGTCGGGCATCAGATCGCGTCGTCGACGATCAAATGTGGCTTGCCCTGTGAACAGGATTCGACACGAGCCCTGATGCGAAAGGTGGCGGCAAGGTTTTCCGGCGTCAGGACGCCAGCCGCCGTGCCGAAATCGTGCAACGTCCCGTCAGAGAGGATCGCGACCTTGTCGGCGAACTTCAGTGCCAGGTCGAGATGGTGCAGCGCGATCAGCACGAGCATACCCTCGTCGTGCGCAAGGCTGCGCACCTGCCGCATCGCTTCCAGCTGGCGGTGCATGTCTAGCGCGCTGGTGGGCTCGTCCAAGAGCAGCACCTGCGGTTCGCGCACGAGACATTGGGCAAGGCCGACGAGCTGGCGCTGTCCTCCGCTCAGCTCGGAAAGGATTCGATTGGCAAGATCGCCCATATCGAGTGCTGCCAGCGCCTGGTCGACCGCCGCCAGATCGGACCTCTCCAGACGCCAGCCGCTGACCTGCTTGCGCGCAAGAAGGACGGATTCGAACACCGTCAGAACTGCGCTTGCGGTTTGGTCCTGAGGCATGTAGGCGACGGCGCGATCTGCATCGCGCACACCTTCCAGCCGGCACTCGCCGGGCCCGGGAAGAATACCCGCCAGGCGCCGAAACAGCGTCGACTTGCCCGCAGCATTCGGACCAATGACGGCCACCACCTCGCCGCCATAACAGGGCGGAAGCGTGACATCCCGTAGTACCTGGCGTGATCCGAAGCGCGCGCCGAGGCGATGCGTGCTCAGCACTACCATATGTCTCGTCCGCTTTTCAGGATCAGATAGAGGAAGACCGGCAATCCGATCGCTGAGGTGACGATGCCGATCGGGAGGACGGCGCCGGGTACCGCGATTTTGGCCAGGATCGAGCTCAACGACATGATCAGCGCGCCAGTCAGTGCACTCGCGGGCAGCAGGAAGCGCTGGTCTTCGCCGACCATCATGCGGGCGATGTGCGGACCTACGAGACCGATGAAACCGATCGTGCCGACAAACGCGACGGGGATCGCCGACAAAAGGGAGACAAGGATCAGTGTTTCGAGCCGCAGGCGCCGCACGGGAATGCCGAAGCTCGCCGCGCGCGCCTCGCCAAGACGCAAGGCCGTCAACTGCCACCGGCGGCGCAGAAAGACCGGCAAGGTTAGACCCGCGACGAGCGCGGTGATGGCGAGCTTGGACCATGTTGCCTTGGTGAGGCTGCCCATGGTCCAGAAGACGACGGCCGCGACCGCCTGCTCGGCAGCGAAATATTGGGTGATGGCGAGCGCCGTATTGAAACTGAAAACCAGTGCAATGCCCAAAAGCACGATCATTTGGATCGACGCTCCGCGTCGAAGGCTGGCCAAATGGATCAGGAAGGCCGTTGCCATGGCCACGACGAAAGCATTAGCCGCGACGATGTAGTCGCCTGCCATGGGAACCAGTGCGACACCGAAGGCGAGCGCGAGAGCCGCGCCAAAGCTTGCACCGGCGGAAATGCCCAGCGTAAACGGGCTCGCCAGCGGATTGTTCAAGATGGTCTGCATCTGAGCGCCGCCGATGGCAAGCGCCACGCCGACCACGACGCCCATAAGGGCCGACGGCATGCGGATCGACCAGACAATGACGCGCATCTGCGCATCGGCCTCTGCTGGCCGGACGAGCGTGCGCACAACCTCTCCAAGCCCGTAGCTGGCCGGTCCAGTCGAGAGGTCGCCGACCAATGCGATGCAAACCCCAACCACCAGCGCAAGGAGAACGATCCAGCGCCTGGCGCTCAGCGCTTGGTAGGCACCGCGTCCGGTTAAGGTCAGTGCTTCGCTATGAATATCTGTCATCGCTGGCCGTCGGAAAGGCTGATGCTGTAGCCGGGCCGGTAGCCTATGGGCAGGAAGCGACGATGATATTCGGCAAAGGTTGCATTGGGGTCCAGATCGGAAAACAGTTCGGGGTGGAACCACTTCGCCAATTGTTGGACGGCAACAAATTCGTAAGGGCTGTTGTAGAACTGGTGCCAAATGCCGTGAAAATTCTGCGTCTTCTTTGCCGCGATGCCGGTATAGGCGTCGCGAGTAACGAACCATTCTAGCTTCTTGCGCGTCAGGCGAGGATCCGCCCCTGGGCCGAGCGGAATCCAGTGGCCGCCGGGTACATAGGCTTTCCAGTCGGCGCTGGTAACCACCACATGCTCGGGATCGGCGACGATGACCTGTTCGGGGCTGATCTGCCCGAAGGTCGAGGGAATGATGTCGCTGCCGATATTGTGGCCGCCAGCGAGCTCGACATACTTGCCGAAATTCTCTGCGCCGAAAGACAGGCAGCAATCCTGCGAGTAGCCACCGATCCGCTCGACGAACACATTGGGGCGTTTCGGTTGTTTGGCGGCAAGGACGTTGGCAACTGCAGCCATGGCCTGGTGGCGGAACGCGATAATCCCCTCCGCACGCGCCTCGCGCCCCATGATCCTGCCAAGGAGCCGAATCGTCGGCTCGGTGTTTTCCAGGGGACGGTGGCGAAAATCGATATAGAGAACCGGTATGTTCAGTGCCGCGAGCTTCTCGATGTAGTTGGCGTCCTTGTTGGCCTGCATGGATTCAAGATTGAGCAGCACCACATCAGGCTTCTGGATGATCGCCGATTCAATGTCGATCAAGCTGTCCTCCTGCCCCTTAAAGGCCGGGAGCTTCGCCAACTCCGGAAACACTTCGAGATACTGCGCGTAAGTGGCGGGGTCGGCCGCGATCAGATCGGTGCGCCACGCAACCACATGGGCCAGAGGATCTTCAGGCTCGAGCGAGGCGATGAGATAGAGCTGCCGGCCTTCGCCCAGAAGCATGCGCTTGACGGGCGCGCTAAGCGTCACCTGACGGCCCGCGATATCAGTGAGGGTCAACGGCGCTTGTGTCTGTCCGAGTCCGGGTTCGCCAGCAAATCCTGCTGTTGAAAGCAAAGCGATCAGAACAATAGCCATCACCGCGGCATGCAGCAGCGAACGGTGTTCCATCATGGTCGGCTTCCTTTTTGAGTGGGGTGCGCAGTTTTGAGCCAGACGCAGAGAGCCAACAGGAATGACAGTACGTAAAGCGCGGCGACGAGCGGGAAAGCGGCTTCGAGACCAAAGAGCTGGGTGACCGCGACGCCGGCAATGATGCCGCTCGCGGAAGCGACCTGTTGGGAAGCTTGCGCGAGGCCCAGAACCGCGCCCTGCCGATCGTTAGCCACGGCTGCCGAAATAAGTGCGAGAAGGACCGGTGTCGTTCCCCCAAGAAGCGTGCCCCAAATAAAATACAGGAACGCGAATACGGCAACGGAGCCCGTGCTGCCCGCCAGATGCGTAACCAAAACGCACGCGGCCGAAATCAGCACGTTCCCGCCCAGAACATAGGATGACGTTCGGTTCTCGAAGAGCCGCGCCCATAGGGGCGCAGCCACGACAAAGCCGCACGCCAGCAGCCCGTAGGTGAGCCCGGCGACCCAGTGCCGGGCGCCAAATACCTGGGTCATGTACAGTGAGAAAGGAACCTGCAGGACCATGCGGCTCGCAAGCAGCATCCCCATCAAGGCAAGAAGAGCTGCGATCGGAGCACCCTTCGACGCCGTAGGCTTTGCTGTACCCGCCTTTCCGTGATTGGCGGCAGCAGCTCCTGGCGTCGGTACCGGCAGGCTCAACCAGGCAACGGCAGCGCACAGCGCGCAAATTGCCCCGGCGGCCAGATTTATTCCGGCAAAAGGGAAGCTATCGAGAATGAGCCCGCCTAGGAAAGCGCCGCCCAGCGAGCCCACATTCGTGGCAACCTGCAACCAGGCGAAGAGGCTTGCGCGATCCTTCCCGCCGGTCATCTGCACGCCATAGGCCTGCGCAGGCGCAATATAGCCGGCGCAGGCGCCCTGCAAGAAACGCAGCGCCATGATCGTCCAGACATCTTGTGCAACGGCAACAAGCAGTTGCGTGACCGCTAACCCGCCGAGCGCCCGAACCATCATCAGCCGATTGCCGTAGCGATCGCCGATTAGCCCCCAGAAGGCGCTGGTCAGCGACATGCCAATCATCGGGCCAACGTAGACACCAACACCTGCGAGTCCAAAGATGCTGTCGGAAGGGCTCAATTTTTTGATTTGGACCGGCCAGAATGGACCACTCATCTCCATGGCGCCCATGGAAATGAATTGCAGTCCGAACAGCAAAACAAAGACAGGTCCGAAACCGCGAAGCGCGACGGAAGCATTTGTCATTCCGCTCCCGCCATTGGATTTGGCAGCTCGTGCTCAACCCGGTAGTCGCGATAGCGCCCCAGATGCATCCGTAGCACCGAGCGGCTCGGCCAGGGTTTTTCGAGAAAGGCCTTGCGTTCTTCGAGCCAGAACGCGTCCGACAACATGCGTGGCCTGAGCGCGTCGAAACCTGCTTCGGTTTCTTCCCGCAGGATGCGCCAAAGGCCTGCGCCCGACAGGGCATAGTGTTCGCGGAGGCACAGTGCGACCTCATGGAGGTGGCAGACGAAGCAGGCGTCGATGACGAATGAACGTACGAGACCGATGTCGTCATCAAACGTGGTGGGTAAGATCCCCGCGCGAGTAAAGGGCTTGAGGTCGTGTCCTCGTTTCCTAAACAGGGGTGCAAAACTGCGGCCATCGCCGAAATCACGGATCAGCAGTTTTCGCGGGTGGCCGGTTTCATCGAAGACGATCGTGCTGTTTTGCTGATGTGCCTCAAAGGCAATTCCGTAGAGCAGATACATCGCGAGCGTGGGCCGGAGGACCGTCACTACATAGGCACGGAAAAACGCAGATACGCCCGCTTCGCTTTCATCGCCGCTTCTCGCAATCAATTCGCAAATGAGCGGGCGACCATCGATCGGGCTTGCCGTCAAGAGTGCCGCAACAGTGACCGGCAGACCATCATTTCGCACCAGAGCGTCGGAGTTGCGGTAGACAACCGAGAGAAAGCGGCCCGGATGCTCGTCGCCCGTTATGGGGTGGTGCAGGATTGCGCCCAGCTCTTCGGTGAAGATCTCCAACCCGTCACACAGCTCCCTCTCCTTCGACAGAATATCGGAAATCAGAGTGCTGAGACGCGGCCCCATGTGAATCGACTTGGCCTGCAGAGTGCGCTGTTCGCTGGTCATCCAGATCGCCACCGGCAGCTTGATAAAGGGCCTCGGCTCCTGTTCGTCCGGCAGCATTGTGCGGAACGACATTGACGGCAGCGTCACGACCTCAGGGCCATCCGGGTCGAAAACTCCGGAAGCTATCTCGAATGCGAATTCACGACGCACGAAGTTGTCAAGATGCCAGATATGAACAGGTAGAGGCAGCCAGTCCTCAGGGGACTTTCCACGTTCATTCAATCCGTCGGTCCAGTCGCGCCAGAGCTCGGGGAAGTTTTGTGAGAACCATTCCGAATAGCTGCCGACATGCGGCATCCTCTCCACATAGGTCCATTCCTTGCGCAGCGCCGCGACCCGAACGCGCACGCGAGCACCGAACTCAGGCGACAAAGCAGTGACGTCCTCGGGCGACAGGTCGGGTTTGGCCTTCCATGTTGGATAGAAGGGGTGACCTTCGAGCGCCCCCCACTGATCGAGAGTCATGGCCGCCAGGTGCGGCGGCAGGCTCTTTTCCAGATATGCGAGGAATCCCTGCGCGCCTGCTTCGGCCACCTTCCCTCGGAGCTCGGAGCTCCAGTGCTCACGGTGACGACGCGCCAGGACGTCGTTGCGCATGCTGTCCTCGACGTCGCGTATGAGATGCTGGACGGCATCCGATGCAGGCTTGATCGACAAGGCGGGCACGACCTGCCCGATGAGGTCGGAGGGATCATCGATCCGGCGCCGAGCGCCGGTCTCGTCCAGCACTTCGACAGAACCACGATTTTGCAATGTTCCGGCAGGCGCACGACGCAGGTCGGCGAAATGCAGGACCCGGCGTGACTGCCAAAGGGGCAGCCATGCTTGGTTACCGTCACGCGCCCGCAATAATGCATCCGGTTCAAGGAGACGCTCGGCAAACAGGCAGCGGACCAACCGGTTGAGCGCATTGCGCGATGCGCCCAACCAAAGCTGCGCGGCACGCGTCTGAGCTTCGGCCTCTGCGGAGGAAGACATCCTCTCGTTCATTACGCTTCCTCCGGCCATTTGGCGGGCAAGCAAGCCGACGCGTCTTCGGTGAACCCGCCGTGGTAGTTGAGCGCCCAATTGTAGGTTTTCGTGATCGCGGGAGTTGCCACTTCAAGCCGCGCGGCCAATTCCACCAGCAGTGCCTGCCCGCAGGCGATGTCTTCGTGGAAAGCGCGGCTTGCCCGGTCGATGACAAGGCCGGGCCCGTCCGGATTGGGAACGAGTGGGGCGTGAATGCCCGCGTAAGCACGGTTGGTTCGCAACAGCGTATACATGGTTCGGTTGTCCTCGATCTGACTGCTATAAGCCTCGATCAATTCCTGCCGGAGCGGCTTCACCGAACTCAGGTCAATGCCCAGGCGTGACTCGGCCGCATGGCGGATTGCCTGGTTTTCCGCATCACACGCTTCCAGCAATTCGGCGCCGGCGCGCGGGCAGTCGCTCCACCAGCAGAGAGGACGATCAAAGGGCTTGTTTTCCCAGGGGGCACCGGGGCCGATCAAGGCATAGAGCACGGCGGGATGCATCAGCGCGTTGCCCGGCGTCAGCGTGATTTCCAGATAGTCCTGCAGCACGGTGACGGGAGCTTCATAAAGTCGGCTCAACATCGCCTGGAGCTTGGTGCGGCTCGCTGCGGACTCGTGGCGATGAAGTGCCGCAAAGAGCTGGGCCTTGGCCCCGCCCATGCGCACCCGCTCGCCCGGGACCAGATCGAAGGCCGTATGGGGCACGTCCTTCATGCCCCAGATCACCACATTGTCTGTGCCTGAAAGGGTTTTGGCTGCGAGCCAGTTGAAGCCGCAAAAGCCAGGAATCGCGCCGACATAGACAGTCCTGTCCCGGGGGAGATACGGTGCGATATCGTGTAGAAGCGCGGGCCGCGCGTGGGCCGGCTGCGTCACGATCACCATGTCCGTGTTTGTGAGCGCCTCGCTCGGATCGGTGCCGACATAGTCGGGCCGTCCGCTCAAGACGTGGCCGTCCGCCGTCTGGGCCCACCAAACACCGTCTCCCCTCGCCCACCCATCGACGACGGCAGCCGCTCCCGTCAGCACGGAAACAGTGATACCTGGACGCTGCTTGAAGAGCACGGCATTCAAATGCCCAGTCCGCCCTGCACCGCAGATCGTCACCTTCATGCTGCGCGCACCCTTCCGGGTAGCCAGGCGTCGAGCTGTGCGGCGATTGTCGGATCCAACAAATCGCGCTTGGCCATCCATTCATCGTCAAAGACCGAACCGAGGTATTTCTCGCCGCCGTCGGCAACAGGCGTGACCACCGTGCCGGACAGCTTGCCGGTCGCAATGAATTCCAGCGCCTTGTAGATGGTGCCCCCGGTTGAGCCCCCGACCAGAAGACCGTGGCGCCGCGCGATAAAACGTGCGGTTTCGAAGGCCTGGGCGTCGGTGACCTGTACTCCCTCATCGATGCATCCATAGTCGAGCACCTTGCCGACCTCATCGCCCGCGGGCGTTCCCGTGCCCGACTGGTAGTAGGGATGGCCGGGTTTGCCGAAGACGATCGAGCCGGCCGGCTCCACGGCGATGATCCGGACAGCAGGGTTAGCCCGCTTCAGACGCTGGGCGATGCCGGTCATAGACCCGCCAGTGCCGACACATCCGACAAAGGCGTCGATGCCGTCCGGAAGCTGTGCCAGCAGTTCGTCGACGAAGCCCGCATAGCCTTCCGGGTTTGCCGGATTGTCGGACTGGTTCATGAACAGCGCATCAGGAAGTTGCGCACCAAGCTGGGCGGCCAGCCGTTGGCGCTCAACCACCGCAACCTCGTCCTCCCGATAATCGCCTTCGACATAGCGAATTTCCGCGCCCAGCGCGCGCATTGTGCGGATCTTGTCTGGCGCGGCGTGATGATCGACAACGGCAATGAAGCGCAGACCCAACTCCAATGCGATCAGCGCCAGTCCGATCCCGGTGTTTCCGGATGACGATTCGACGATTGTGCCGCCCGGCGGGAGCCGCCCGTCCCGAAGCGCGGCAAGCACCATGCTGCGCGCCATGCGGTCCTTCATGGAGCCACCCGGATTGTTCTTTTCAAGCTTCAGCACAAGCTTGGCATCGCTGTTGGGAACGGTGATCGGCATCACCGGCGTTTGGCCGATCAACTGGCTTACGGTCGTGCAGAGCATTGTGCCTCTCCTATCGTGTCGGGAACGAGCGTCAGCTGTCCTTTTGCATCCTGAACCACGCAAAGGCGGCTCGGCATCGGATGGCGATGGAATTCGTTTTCGAGGAGGTCCATCTGGTAACCGCCGGTGTTGGCGTAAACCAGAAGGTCTCCGGCTCGCGGAGGGATGGGAAAGGTGAGCCATCGATTGCAGAGGACGTCCTCGTCCAGGCAGCTATGGCCCGCCAGATAAGCTCGGATCGGTTTTGTGGCGACCGGCGGCGATGTGGCCGGAACCAGGATGGGATCGACCAGGAACTCGGAACCAAACCAGGTTTCGCAAGCACTGAAGCTACTGCCTTCGACGAAGACAACATGGGCATCAGGGCCAACGGATTTCACACGCAACACCCGAAAGACGGAAATCGCGGCCTGATCGGCCAGTGCTCGCCCGGGCTCCATCCCCAACACCAGCCCCTCATGGACAAGATAGCTCGCGATGGTGCGGCCATCGGCCATCGGTGCGCACAGCAGGCAGCGTAGCCACTCGGCCGCGGAAAGCTCTCCGCCGTAGGGATAAAATGAGGCCGGCACCTCCTCGGTGCGGTAGTCCTCGGGCATCTGTGCCGCAAGATGTGTCTGATAGGCGCGCTGATCGACATATTGGATCGGCAGCCCGCCCCCAATGTCGATCATGCGCGGCGCAAAACCTTGTGCGCGGGATTCATTGATCAGGCCGGCGGCCTCTCCGATCGCTTGCGCTCGAGATTCCCAGCTATAGCCGCTCAGGTGGAAGTGCAGCCCGTCAAAGCGCAGCATGCTTTCGCCAGCGATGCGCGACAGACACTGCCGGATGGCCGAGGCCGGCATGCCGAAGCGACTCCGCGCCTGTTTGGTGGGATGCAAACGCAGCAGCACCGCCTGAACCGGGCCGCCGGCGGGAAGCCTGCGGATCAGATCCTCGAGCTCTTCCGGTGAATCCACCGATATGAGGGTGTTGCAGTTGATCAGCTCATTGTGGAATGCCGCCGTCTTCGCCGGGCCCGTCGCCACTATTTGCGTGCCGTCGGCACCGAGCCGTTTGGCATCTCGCAACTCATAGAGGCTCGAGACGTCAATGCCGGCCCCCGCGCGCAGGGCTGCGGCCAACAGCCCGGGCGACTTGTTGACCTTCGCTCCGTAATAGATCGCGTTTGCGACACCGCTCTCTCGCAAGACGCCCCTGAGTGCCGCGAGATTCCTCTGCATCTCATCGGGCCAGATCAGATTGACCGGAGACCCATGTCGAGCGACCCAATCGATCAGCAGTGGGGCGTTGCCAGCCAAGAGCTCCGCCGTGTTCGGCCGCAGACTCGGCGAGAGGCGCGCACCGGGCTTGTGGCCATGCAAGGTCATGACCTCGCCCTTTCGACATGGGCTACAGAGCGTTCTGTCGGCGCAAGGAGGCGCAAGCTCTCCAGCCGCAGGTTGCAGTTCGGAAGGCTCTGATTAAAAATATGCCGCGTCGTCTTGCAGGGAAATTTCCGGCCACTGCGCGCCATCGCGAGGATGCACGCTGGCGTGATCGTTTGGCCCGGGCGCCAGCTCTCCACGCGCACTGCGCTGTAGTCCAGGAGAATCACTGGCACCAGCGGCAGTTGCAGACGGTGCGCGACTGTGAGCCGGTGATGACCGTCCATCACGCACAGGGCGTCCTTCTCCGCCGTGATCGGAACCGTCCAGCAACCCGCGCAGAGAATTTGCGCGTGCAGCTCCGCTACCCTGTCGGGATCGACCTCTTCGGTCGGGATCAAGCATGTTGGCGAAAGGAGGCAAACTTGCATATCGACCAGCCTGATTTTTGTCAGCAGGAACCGTTCACGAAGCGCCTTCGGGGTCGAACTGCTTCGTTGCTAAGAGCAGCGACTACATGTCCACGGTCATCGACAGGAGATACGTGCGCGGTGCTCCCAGGAAGAACGTCCCGAATGAGGCCACGCTGGACCAGTAAGTCGTACCGGTCACATTCTGAATGTTCGCCCGGAAAACCGTCTTCCTGCCGTTGATTGCCGTCGTGTAGCGGGCACCGAGATCGAGCCGGGTCCAATCCGGGATCGGCTGCTTGTTGGCGGTATCGACGAACTGCTTGCCCGTGTAGATAACCGCCCCATTCAAAGTAAGCCCTCTCATCCACGGGAGATCCCACTCGGCTCCAATATTGGCTTGTACGTTCGGAACGCCGATTGGCGTGTTGCCTACGTTTGCCGCGACGGCAGTCTTCGTGAGGGTGCCATCCAGCAGCGAAAGGCCTCCGAGAACACGAACATCGGACATGAGCTCGCCGTACACGTTGAACTCGAGCCCTCGGACTTGCTGTTCGGCGGTCGCCGCGAACCGCCCGGCGGACAGCTCGCCGCTAGCCTTCGATATTTCGAAGGCGCTGAAGGTGGTTGCGAACCGGCCGAAGTCCACTTTGATGCCAGCCTCGTACTGCTTTGCGATGTAGGGCGGGAGCACTTCGCCGAAATTGGAAGCGGCCTGGGGCGCGACGTCGCCCCGGCTTAGACCTTCGATGTAGTTCGCGTACAGAGAGACGTTGTCCCGGGGCCGGATGACAAGGCCGACCACGGGGGTGGTCGCGCTCTTGTCGTAGGACGTCGTCAGCGTTCCCACATTCGAGAGATAGTTGTTCGCCTCGATGCCCTGGCGTCGGACACCCAAAGTCAACAGGACACGCTCATCGAGCACGGACAAGGTGTCAGCAATCGAGAGCCCCGTCAGCTCACTGCCCGAGAGCCGAGGACGCCCGCTGATCTCGTTCGCGAACTGAGTTGGCGCCACGGTCGGATTATAGATGTTCGACGCGACCAGACTGCCATTGGTCAGCCGCCGGTACAGGGCGTCATGATAGACCGAGGCCTGGAAGGCGACGGCATGGTGCACGAAGCCTGTATCGAAGCGGGTGCGGACGCCGCCATCATATGTGGTTCGATCGATGCTGAGCCCGAAGAATTGCGGCGTCGAGGTCGTGTCTCCGCTCGCGTTGATGATCGTCGGAAGGCCGAAGAATCGCTCGACGTTGGTCCGCGATCCGCCGACATCGGCGAACAGCGTAACCTGATCGCTTACATCGTATTCAGTGCGCAGCAAGGCAGATTGATCATTGATGCGCGACCATTCCCAGGGTTGCGTCACGTTCAGCCGACCGTCCGGCGCCTTTGGCACTTGCAGGCCGGAAGCCATGAGAAAGGGACGTGACGGAGCGTCGAACCGATCGGTCTGGGCGATGAGATAGAGCCAAGACCTGAACCGTTCACCCTGATAGTCGAGGGCCAGCGATCCGACCCCTGTCGTTTCGGATTGGCGATCGATCGGCGTATCACCGTCGCGCAGGCTGCCGCTGGTGCGTACGCCCCATTCCTTGCCGTCGCCGTAACGCCTCGCAATATCCCAGTGACCGCCGAACCGTGCGGCCGAACCGTAATCCACGGTGAAGCGGGTCAACTCCTCTCCCGCGCGCTTAGGCACGACATTGATGACGCCGCCAACACCGCCATTGGGCGCGATGCCCGAAAGCGCGGCTGCGGGACCCTTGAGCACTTCGATGCGCTCGACATAATCCGTGAAGATGCGGTATGTCGGCGCGATCCCGTAAAGGCCCTCGAAGGCGAACTCACCATTGTTGCCTTCGTTGATCGGAAAGCCGCGAATGTTGAAGGAATCGACCACACCACCCGTTGGATGGGAGCTGCGCACGGAGGGATCGAGGATCAAGGCATCCGCAGCCGTCGCCGCCTGCTGATCCCGGATGAACTTGTCCGTGTAACTCGTCACGTTGAACGGCGACTTCATTGTGCCGGTGTTTCCGAGCAGTCCGAGCCGCGCGCCTTGAGCGACCTGCCCGCCCGCGAAAGCGGGCACGACACCCGACTGCGACGGCTGCGATTCCACCGCGACGTTTTCGGGTTGCGCGGCGGCCGGCGCCGTTGCGCGCCGTGACGTTGATTGGACCCGGCCCGCATTTCGTTTGGCCGGTGTGCGGCGGATCGACTGTTGCGTCGGAGCATCGACGGTAACAGGTGGAAGGGAATTTGCGCTTTGCGGTGTTTGGGATTGAGCGGGCGACTCGAACAACGCCAGCAACGCCACTCCGCTCAGCAGTGCCGCACCACGGCGAGCTACCGTTCCAACCTCACCTGCACGCCGCATTCCAGAAAGTCCCTCATCAACAGCACGTCGCCCAACGTGACATGACTCCGCGCTCGGCCTGCACCGACCACGGATCGAAGATCCGCCGCCGCGTCCGAACTCGACCGACACCTACGGCTCGTGAGTAATTCTCCGCAGACTTGCACTCCGGGTTGGTTGCCTGCGCCTGTTCGGCAACGTCCGATTGCTAACGATCTGCACCGCTTCTTTAGAGAGACGCTATCGTGATCGCAACGCAAATGCGTGCGGTGCGACTTAGAATGTCTCGATCATCGACGACTCGAGTCAGTTGACGTCGCGTTTGGAAAGAATCCAAACGCGCTTTGAAAATTTCCAAATCAGTGCTGTTGAACTTTTGCAGGAAAGATTGACGAGAGCGCTCTCACCAGAGCGCCGCGCTTTTCGTGGACGGCGGCAACGCAATAGCCTCGTTCTTAGCGAACGCACCGGACTTCGTCATGGACTGACTGTTGCGCGCCACCATGTCGCTCCTGTCGCTCGCGTCGCGACGACGTGCCGCAGCACAAGATGTGCAGATTAAAGAGAACGTGATGAGCTATCGCGGTGGCTCAATGGGGCGCCTTGGTGGTGAAGGCCATCATGATCGACCTCGGCCTCACTTCGCTGCCGCGGAAAGAGCCAGCCAGCTTCTCCAGTTCGCATAGCGAGCGAGCACTGAGCTGTGCTCGTGAGTAGCGCTACCAGTTCCTGCCTGGTCTTGCACGGGTGCCCTGCCCTTGCCCACGCAGGAAACGCTTTAGGGTCGCCCAGACTTCGGCGGGCGTCACATCAATTCAATGAACAACCGCCCTCGCTTGCCGGGGCGGGCTAGTCGCCTAGCCCGCTGCCGTCACGCACGAACTACTTGGCGATGCAGGTATCGACGTTCTTGGATGTGCAGACGTCGAGGCCGGTATAGGTCGGATCTTTAGGCGCAGCCTTGCCTTCCTTGACGTCCTTCAAAGCGAACATGGTCTTGTAGCCCATCTCGAACGGTCGCTGTCCGACCTGGCCGAGCGACAGCCCCTCCTTCATCTGATCGATCTGAACCGGCAGCGTGTCGGCAACCACCAACGCCAGATCCTTCTTGCCGATCTTGTCCTTGAAGGGCGCGACCGCAGCGCGGTTAGCGTCCGGCACGAATTGCGGGAAACCGCCCGTCGGCGTGAACGCGTCCAGGGTCGGGTTCTTTGCCATGATGTCCTGGAATTGCTGCACCGACAGAGGGAAATCGTCGTTGGTGTAGAGCGGGCAGCCGTCGATCTCCTTCCAGCCATTCTGTCCAGTCAGCCGCTCCCCGGGCGATTGAGCCGACTCCTTGCCGGAGAGCGTGTCACGGATACCCTTCATGCGCTCGTTGTGGTTGGCTGCAGCTGCGCCGCCGGACTGGATACAGATCGTGCCGCCCTTCGGCTTGATGGTCTGCACGATCTTGGCGATGTTGACGCCGATCTCGTAGTTGTGGGTGCCAATATAGGCAAGGCGCAGATCCTTGTTCTCGGGGAGAACATCGGAGTCCCAGGTCAACACGGGAATGCCGGCGCCCTTGGCGGCCTGCAGCGCAACGGCCATCGCTGCCGCGTTGGCCGGTGCCACGGCAATGCCGTCCACCTTCTTGGCCACGAGGTCCTGCACGATCTGCACCTGCTCCTCGCCGCCGCCATGCTCTCCGGGGCCGATATACATGCACTGGAACGCGCCCTTGGACTCGGCTTCCGCCTTCTTGCAACCGTCCCGCGCCTGATCGAAGAACGGATTGTTCATGTTCTTGGGAACGAGCGCAAAGGTGAACTTCTGCTGCGCGCTGGCCTGTCCTCCCATGAGCGCTGAAAACGCCACGGCGGCCATCAAAAGATGCTTATGCACGTTTCTCCTCCCTTGTTGTTGACTCCAAGTCTCCGACCTCATTGCCATCGGATTTCTAACTACGCTTCCAGACAACCCACTCGCGGATCGTAGCAAGAAGCGACGTCCCGCTCGTCTGCATGCCGAGCAGCACGGCAATGACGATGAACATGCCAACGAACGCGCCTTGCCAGTTCGAGTCGATGCCAGCCATCAGGAGGGCGTTGCGAATGACCTCGAGGAACGCCGAGCCGATCACGGCGCCGAAGGCGGTTCCATAGCCGCCCATCAGGTTGGCGCCGCCGATGACCGTGCCGGCAATCACACGGAGCTCGTAACCGGTGCCCATCGCGTTGATGGCTGAGCCGCTGTAGCCGAGGAGCAGCAGCGAGGCGATGGAGGCCGTGAAAGACGAGAACACATAGGCTTGGAACTTGATCCAGTCGACCGGCACGCCGGTTAGACGCGCGGCGCTTTCATTGGAGCCGATCGCATAGAGGTGGCGCGCCCAGGCGGTGAACATGAAGATGGCACCGAGAATGAGGGCAAGGATCACCATCACCCAAAAGTGGGAAGAGAACTCCGGAATCCAGGATGGCGCCCACCCGGCCGGCGCACGCAGCGGCCATTTCGCCTGGCCAATTGCCCTGACGATCGGCGCGTCCGGACCAAACTTGTACAGCATCTGGTTGCCGGAGATCACGACGGCCAGCGAGCGCGCGATCGACAGCATGCCGAGCGTCACGACGAAAGACGGCATGCCAATGTAAGCAACGAAGAAGCCGTTGAAGGCTCCGCACGCCAGTCCCGACAGGAGCCCGGCTGCGAAGGCAACGTACCAGGGATAATTCCAGGTCAGCAGGATCCCGGTGACAATGGCAACGAGCCCCATCACCGAGCCGACGGACAGATCGATGCCCCCCGTGATTATCACAACGGTCATGCCGAGGCTCATGATCGCGAGCGGAGCGAAGTTGCGCGTGATGTTTGTCACGTTATCGGCGGTGCCGAAGCTCGGTTCCAGCCAGGTCATGAACACCACCAGAGCAAGGAGTGCGACGGCCACCCAGATTGCCTGATTGGTCATCAGTCGCTGGAAGGTCGTCTGCTCGCGAATGCTGACGACGTCGCTGATTGCGGCGTGTGTTTCTTCGATCGCTTTGGCAGAACTAGGCTTCACGGATCGCCCCCGTAATCAGGCCGGTGATCTGCTCGGGCGAGGTCGTCGCGGTTTCCTTGTCGGCCACCTTTGAGCCACGCCGGAGCACAATGATACGATCGCAGACGGAAAACACGTCAGGCATGCGGTGGCTGATCAGCATCACCGATACTCCGCGAGCCTTCAGCCGGCGGATAAGCTCGAGCACCTCGGCGACCTGTCGCACAGAAATGGCCGCGGTCGGCTCGTCCATCAGGACGAGCTTGGCATTAGACAGCCGGGCCCGGGCAATCGCAACAGCCTGGCGCTGCCCCCCCGACATCTTCTTCACGAGGTCCCGGGGACGCGTTTCCGATTTGAGCTCGGCGAAAAGCTCGCCGGCGCGCCCGATCATCGACTGCTTGTCGAGGATGCGGAACGGCCAGAAACCCTTCTTGATTTCGCGTCCGAGGAAGACGTTCTCCGCGGCGGTGAGGTTGTCGGCGAGCGCGAGCTCCTGATAGACAACTTCAATGCCCTCGGCCCGGGCCTCGATCGGCCTGTGGAAATGGCATGCCTTGCCCTCGACGACGATGGCGCCCTCGGTCGGCGGGAAGTTTCCGGCAATCAGCTTCACCATGGTCGACTTGCCGGCGCCGTTGTCGCCCATCAGCCCGACCACTTCCCCCGCATCAACCGAAAAGCTGACATCGGACAGCGCCCGAATAGCACCAAAGCTCTTCGAGATGCTTCGCACATCAAGCAAAGCCACGCGTTCCCTCCATGCGGTGGCGGCTCTATCCGGCCGCTTCACATCGTTCTTTTTGCAACTAATATTGCATAGCCTAGAATCCTGCAACACCTATTTCACATGCTGGCGGGGGCTCTTGCATGGACGCTCATCGTGGCTTGGCCAGAACGCGTGGACATCAGCAGTGCAGGAGACCGCGTCCAGCTTGCCTGCCGCGATGCCGTCCATGGCGTCGCCCGCTTGTCACAGAGAAAGGGCTTTGGCCTCGAACCATCTCAGAGCGGCGCTTCCGGGTGCGGTGACGTATCATAGGCGCCCCAGATGCTTTGATCGAAGTTGATCGTGGCCCCCGTCATCATTCCAGACTCACCGCAGGACAGGAACGCAACGGCGCGCGCCACCTCGATGGGATCGAGCAATCGGCCGAAGGGCTGCCGCGCGGCCGCCTCCTCAAGCCAATTCGCAGTCCGGCCATGATAGACCTGTTGTATGTTGTCCTCGCCTTCCGAGGCCATCCAGCCAATGTTGAGACCGTTCACACGGATGCGGTTGCGCAGCAGCGCGTGGGCCGTGTTTCGCGTCAGCGTGTCGAGCGCGCCTTTCGATGCGCAATAGGCAGCAATGAAGGACTGGCCACCCATCGCCGACATTGAAGAGACGTTGACGATCGTGCCCTGCACTTTGTCGCGGCGCATGAGCTTGATCGCATCCTGCATCAGAAAGAAGGGGGCACGCGTGTTGACGGCGAAGATCTTGTCGAACAGTTCCGGGCTTGTGTCGATGATCGTACCGCGGCTCGTGTCACCCGCGGCATTCACCAAGGCGTCGACGCGCCCGAAGGCCCTGTCCGCCTCAGCTACGACTCTGGCGCAATCCTCGGTCTTCGTCAGGTCAGCGCGCACAAATACCACGGCTGCGCCCGTGGCTGTGGCGATTGCATCGGCCTTTGCTCGCCCCTTCGTCTCGTCACGACCGCACGTGACGATGCCCTTCGCGCCGCGCTCGGCGAAGAGTTTGGCGATGGCGGCACCGAGCCCCTGGGTCCCGCCCGTGACAATCGCGATCTTTCCATGCATCGAAGTCATTTCGGTTCTCCAAGAGTCGGTCCGAGTGCTGCTTGGCCTGTCGCTGCTGCTGCTCGACGCCATAGGCACCTTCAACGTCACACGATATCGTGGACTTCGACCTTCTTGCCGGTCCTGGCGGACTCGACCGCCGCCTCCGCGAGCATGAGCGCGCGGTATCCGTCGTCGAAAGTCGCCTGGGTCGGCGCAGCGTCGCGAACGGCCGCAATGAAGGCCGCGATCTCGGCTTCGTAGGCCTCCGCATAACGCTCGATAAAGAAGTTGAGGTAGGGCTCAGCCCCTTCAGTCGTGGTCGAGCCGTAAAACTTCAGCTCGTGCGCCTTCTTGTTATCGGAGATGACCATCCCATCGCTGCCAAAGAGCTCGATCCGCTGGTCATAGCCAAAGGCAGCCCGTCGAGAGTTGTTGATGTGGCACAGCTTTCCGTCAGCAGTACGCATGATCACCATGATGGAGTCGAAGTCGCCGAAATCCGGTCCAATAGAGGATCAACAAGCGCGCTGCCGGTCGCGAAGACCTCTGTCGGCTCGTCGTTCAACATGAAGCGCGCCACGTCAAAATCGTGAATCGTCATGTCTCGGAAGATACCGCCCGAGACCGCAGTGTAACCTCGCGGCGGCATTCCTGGATCACGCGACGTGATAACCACCTGCTCAAGTTTTCCGATCTTGCCAGCGGCACACGCGTCGCGCGCAGCTCGGTGCCCGGGGTCGAAGCGGCGATTGAAGCCAATCTGAATTGGTACGTTGCAGCCTTCAATGGCCTTGCGGCATGCTCGTACCCGATCGAGGCTGAGATCTATCGGCTTCTCACACAAAATCGCCTTGCCGGCCTTTGCCGTGAGCTCGATTAGATCGGAATGGGTGGCAGTCGATGTCGCAATGAGAACCGCGTCGGCCTTACCGATCGCATCTTCCACGCTTGCGGATACCCCGCAGCCATGCGCTCTTGCGACCGCTTCAGCGGCAGCTGTATTTGGATCGAATACCGTCTCCAGGCGGGCTCCGTCCGCCTTGGCAAGATTCCGGGCGTGCAGCACGCCGATACGCCCGCACCCGAGCAATGCGAATTTGATCGCCACCGTTTCCACCCGCCGACGAATGTTCGATTTGCTTGCAAGAGTTATTGCAAATATGCAAAAGTGTCAATAATTGTTCGCCGGTACTATCGATGATTGTGCCCCGCCGCCAGCACTGGTGATGCGAGGGCGCGCGAGTCCCTTTGGGTCCTTGGCCCGTCCGGTCAACGGCCAGGCTGTGTTGCTGGATGCTCGACCAATGCCGACGCCTTGGCCCTGCTGGCTTTTGGAGAGGACAACCTTCCGAACGAGAGTGAAGTTGCCAGCATCCGCACACGATGAAACCAATGACGAGAGCACCTTAGATGCAGGACGTGAAGACGCCGGAAGACTATGAGGAATTGATCCGTGTCATCCACGATCGCTACGATGACATGAGCAAGTCCTATCAAAAGATAGCCGTTTATCTGACCCAGAACCCGAATGATGTCGCGGTCCTGTCGGTGAACGCCATCGCCGACCGCTGCGGCATCCATGCCTCGAGCTTCGTGCGCTTCGCCCAATCACTTGGCTATGAGGGTTTCAAGGAGCTTCAGGCGCTGTTTCAACGGCGCTTGTCAACCGCCGCCCCGGGTTTCGAGGCGCGGATTAAAGCTCTGGAAGTCGAGTTGGGCGCTCGTGCCGATCGTAGCGAAGTTGGCTTTCTGCGCGACCTGGTCGTCCGTGACATTGCCTCCCTTCAGGACATGCTCACGGAGATTTCACCAAAGGCTCTCTCGGAAGCGGTGAACCTCCTTGAGAGAGCCGACTCGGTTTTTCTGATCGGGCAACTACGTTCAGCGCCCGTAGTTGAATTCCTTCGTTACATATTGACCATGTTGGGCAAACGTTGCGTGTTGCTCGACGCAGGCGGCGGACTTGCGACTCACATCGCGCGCACGATCCGCAAGAAGGACGTACTCGTTGCGGTGTCGTTCCGATTCTACGCAAACGAGGTCGTCAACGTTGTGGAGGAAGCCGGGCGCAATGGTGTTCCCATCATTGCGATATCGGATAGCACGCTGTCGCCGCTGGCTAAGAGCGCCCGCGTTCTGTTCGCTGTTCCAGAGCATGAATACACGTTTTCGCGTTCACTCGCCGCTCCGATGTGCCTTGCACAGGCTTTGACGGTAGCGCTGGCAGCGAGACTACAGAAAAACGACGTCAATCCGCGAATTCCAACCGTTACCGGTAAGTAGAATAACACGAACTGGCTTACGCTAAGGTACCTCGTCACGCTCTCAAAAAACCAGTCGGCGATCGGTCACCGGGGTAACTCGCACCATGTCTGGCGTTGGATGGCGGGCACGTGGTCGGGATGTGATGGTTTGCGGTTGTCCCGTCAGGACGGCCGTTTCAATTGCGACCAGTGCGCGCAAGTCGGCCAACCCTTCCTCGCCATCAGCCTCAGGCGGCGTTCCCGCCTTGATGCAATCTGAAAAATATTCCACCTGCGCGCCAAAATGGTCGATTTGCGGAAACTGCGTTTCACGGACCTCGCCGTCGCGGCGCAGACGTAGTTTTGTTGCAGCCTCGAACCTAAAGCCGGGATCGAGTTCGAGCTCGCCCGCCGTCCCGACGACCCGATAATTGTCGGCGGCGGCCGCCCCGAAGCTGGCGACGAATTGCGCCAAACCGCCCGAAGGGAAACGCAGCAAAGCTGCGACGGACGCTTCCACCTCACGAAAACGCGGATCGTCGTTCGGTCGATGCGCCATCGCCATGGCCTCGATCGGCTCTTCAGCAAAGATGTGACGAGCCGCATTGATGCAGTAAACCCCTACGTCCTGGAGCGGTCCGCCCCAACTCGCAGCTTTCAGTCTGTGGTTCTCTGGCGGCGCCTGGAAACTGAACACCGATTGAAAGAAGAGCGGCCGGCCGATCGCGTCATTGCGGATGTGTTCGAGGACCGCGACAGTTCCGGGTTCGTTGTGGAGCCTATAGGCGGTCATCAGAAACACGCCGGCTTCATGCGCAGCAGCGATCATGCCGAGCGCATCTTGTTCGTTGGTAGCCAGCGGCTTCTCGACCAAGACGTGCTTGCCGGCGCGAGCCGCCCGAATAGCGTAGTCAGCATGCAAGTGGTTGGGCAGAGCAATATACACCGCGTCGACGTCGGAGCCTCTCAAAAGGGCATCGTATCCGTCATAACCGACGATCTGGCCAACACCATGGAACTCCGCCAACCGCGCGGCCTTGTCTCGATCACCGGTCACGATCGCGGTGACCTTCGAGTTTGTGGACTGTCCAACGCCCGGCAAGAAGGCCTTTTGCGAAATCCAGCCTGCGCCGACAACTGCATACTTGATCATCATTTCCTCTCCCGGGATTCGCATTTGGATCGCGTGAGCGGCTGGTCGAACTCCCTCCAGCCTCGTTCGCTTGCTATTTGTCAGTCGTACAGCGAGGGGCGTGGTCCATATTTCAGGGCTGTCACACCATTTCCGGCGAGAGCCCCAGCGACCTGCTCTGCGATGGCCGAGGCGACATAGCCGTCCCATGCGCTCGCTCCAACCGACGCTCCGGTCTTCGCAGCGCTGACCCAATCAGCCATCTGCCTGCGATACGCCTCTTCGAACCTCGGCACCCAATTGTCCGGATACGAATGACGGCCGGCTCTGTCTCTGTTCACCAGCGTCAGTGATGCCGGAGCCAGCGATACCGTGCCCTGCCGACCGACCAGTTCGACATGGACGTGGTAACCGTAGCTGGCATTCACGAAAACCTCAGTCGAGACAATTTCGTTCTTGTCCGTCTTCATCGTGATCATGAGGGGTTCGCCGCCAGGCCCCGCCTCCACGTGCGCGGAGACCATCTCCGACCCCAGAAGCCAACGGCTGACGTCGATCTCGTGGACGAACGAATTCGTGATGGCCATCGAGCCGTCGAACCACTCCGGCGCGCGAACGTTTCGGTGCACGTTGTGCAGCAACACGGGTCCGCCCAATTCACCGGCGTCTTTGATGCGCTTGATCTGCTGATATCCCGGGTCAAACCGGCGCATGTATCCGACCTGGATGAGCCTGCGACCCAAAGCAACTTCCGCCTGCACCACGTCCAGGGCATTCGCTGCCGAAGACGCCAAAGGCTTTTCGCAGAGAACAGGCTTCCCCGCCTCGATGCTGGCTAGTGTTAGCGCCGCGTGTGTGGCGTCGGGCGATGCAATCACGATCGCGTCGATCTGATCCGACGCGATCAACGATTGAGGATCCGAAAAGACGGTTGCTCCAGAGGCAACTGCCTGCGCCCGAGTCGCGTCGGCGTCACAAATCCCGGCAAGATGAGCACCGGGAGTCTCGTGTCGGAGTATCCGAGCATGCTCGGCGCCCATGACACCCGTCCCGATGACCCCGATCCCGATGCTCATTTCACTCTCCTCCCGATCGGTACGGCTCATTGCACGACTTCGTATCCGGAAGATGCCATCAAGCGCATCAGTTCCGCGTGGCCTTTCTTGGCCATTTCGAGCGGGGGATTGATCTTCGGATCCTGCTCAGCTTCGACGACGAACCATCCCTCGTAGCCGTAGGATGCGAGGCGGGCGATGATCGCGGCGAAGTCGAGCGAGCCGTCACCTGGCACGGTGAATGCCCCTTTCACCACCGCGTCGAGGAAGCTCTCCCGTCTCCGGTCGAGCTTGTCAATGACGCTGCTGCGGACGTCCTTGGTATGCACATGGCTTATGCGGGAATGATGTTTGTCGATGACACGCAAGACGTTGCCGCCGGCAAAAGCCATGTGGCCGGCATCGAACAACAGCGCTAACGCCTCACCGGAATTCGCCATGAGCAGGTCGAGTTCAGCTTCGGTCTCGATCGCCGCAGCCATGTGGTGATGGTAAGCGATCGGCATTCCCTGCTCGGCACACCACTCGGCGAAGTCAGTCATCTTGCGTCCATAGCCCTTCATCTCCTCGTCCGAAAGCCGGGGTTTGGTATCGAGCGGCGCGGAGCGAATGCCCTGGATCGAGCGCGCAGTTTCGCCGTAGACGATGCAAGGCGCCTTCGCCGCAATGAAAAATTCCATCTGGGCGCGAACGCGGTCCTTCTCTCGTTCGATGTCACCGTCGAGCAGAAGGCCGGAGAACCAGCCGCCGCACACGGAAATGCCAAATCGGGCGAGTATCGGCCCCAGTTCCTTCATGTTCATCGGGAAGCGCCGTCCGGTCTCCATTCCCGTAAAGCCGGCGACGCTCGCCTGGCGTAAGCACTCCTCCAGGCTCACGTCGTCGGACAGATCGGCAAGGTCGTCGTTCCACCAGGCAATGGGAGCAATTCCAAGTTTCGCTTTCATGGTTCCTTCACACTCCGATGCGCTGCTTCGCGCGGATCTCGTCTTGCTGCTTGCGCGCGCTTCGAACCGTCTCGCGCAACGATACTTGGGGCACGCCTACGTCCCAGTCCGCATCGCCAGGAACCCACGAATACGCGTCCGAAACGATCGAAAGCACGGTGGTGCGGTCGTTGCCTTTGGCCCATTCGAGCGCAGCAACAAGGTCGGCAAGGCTCTCGCAACGTCGTGCAGCCGCCCCCATGGACTCGGCGTGCTTGGCAAAATCAACGTGAGGAGGATTGTCGCGATTCTGAACTCGACAATCGGTCAACAAATTGTTGAATCCCGGCACGCCTTTGAATTGTTGCAACCGGTTGATCACCGCGAACCCGCCATTGTCGCAGACCACAACAATCATCTTGTGACCGCTCAGAACGGTCGAGTAGATGTCCGAGTTCATCATCAAATAGGTGCCGTCGCCGACCATCACGATCGGCGTGCCGCCGAGTCCGCCGGGCCCGGAATTGGCCATCGCATGGCCCCAACCGGCCGCGACCTCGTAGCCCATGCAAGAGAAGCCGAACTCAAGGTCAAAGGTGTTCGGCGCCTTGACGCGCCAGCCCTTTGCCACTTCGCCGGGCAGCCCGCCAGCGGCTGAAATCAAGGTATCTCGCTCGCCGGCGGATGCATTCACGGCCTGGACTATCTGCGCGTAGGTCGGCACCGGAGCGTTGCTGGGGGCCTGCAGTGACTCGAGCAGCGCGTCCCATTCCCTAAAGAGCATCTGGGCACGCGCGATGTGGGCAGGGTCGACGCGCCACGCGCCGAGCGACGCTTCGAGTTCTTCAATCGTCTCCCGCGCGTCGCCCACCACGGCCAGCGCACGATGCTTCACCGCATCGAACCTGGCCGCGTTGATCGAGATGAAGCGCGCGTCCGGACTGAAGGCGGTCCATGATCCTGTCGTGAAATCCTGAAGGCGCGTACCCACCGCAAGGACAACATCGGCTTCGGCCGCAAGCGCATTCGCAGATGTTGAGCCGATAATTCCGATCGGCCCCGCATGAGCCGGGTGATAGTGGGTCACCGCGCCCTTGCCGGCGACCGTCTCCACAATGGGAATTCCACGCTTGACCGCAAAATCCGCGACGACATTTCCCGCCAGCGAGTAGCGCACGCCGCCGCCAGAGATGAGAAGCGGCTTCTTCGCGGTCTTGAGCAGCGCGGCTGCTTCCGCGAGCTTCTGACGGTCGGGACGCAGACGCGGGATGGTCCAAGTTCGAGATTCGAAGAAGACCCCGGGGTAGTCGAAGGCTACCTCCTGAGTATCCTGTGGTAGCGCGAGAAAGGCCGGGCCGCAATCAGCCGGATCGAGCATGGCAGCCACTGCCTGCGGCAGCGATGAAATGATCTGCGCGGGATGAGTGATCCGATCCCAGTAACGCGTGACCGCCTTGAAAGCGTCATTCACGGTGACGGTCGGGTCGCCAAAATGCTCGACCTGCTGGAGAACGGGATCCGGCAGCCGGTTGGTGAACGTATCGCCAGCGATGAGAAGAAGGGGCAAGCGATTTGCGTGAGCCGTTCCCGCCGCCGTCACCATGTTCAGAGCGCCTGGACCAATGGACGACGTGGCTACCATGATTTGCCGCCGAAGCTTGGCCTTCGCGAAACCGATAGCCGCTAATGCCATCGACTGCTCGTTCTGTCCGCGCCAGGTCGGCAGTTGATCCTGCACCGCCTCCAGGGCCTCGGACAGGCAGGTCACGTTCCCATGACCAAAAATGCCGAAGACGCCGGCGAACAGGGGCACGCGAACACCATCGATTTCGGTGAATTGTTGAGTCAGCCACCGCACCACCGCCTGGGCCATCGTGAGTCGGATTGTCGCGCCGGTCATGAGATCTCCTCCCTCGACGTTTGCGAGAAACATAACCTCTCGCATTGAATATTGACAATAATATTTTTCTGCAACAAATATTGCCGACGGCTCTTCCATCCAAAAACGTGCTCGATCGTTTTGTAGGTCGCCTCAACTCGGACCTCATCGTGAACATGGATTTCCGACATGACCAAACCGAAGCTTCGCATCGGCCTCATCGGTAGCGGATTCATGGGTAAGACCCACGCTTTCGGTTACTCCATCGCCGCGCGTGTCTTTGACCTCCCCTTCGAGCTGGAACTGCATACGATCGCGGATCTTAGCGACGAGGCGGCCGCGAAGGCAGCCTCGGCCCTAGGCTTCGCGCGCGCGACCTCGGACTGGCACTCGCTCGTGGCGGACCCGGATATCGACGTCGTGAACATCACCACACCCAACGCACTCCACAAGGAAATGGCCTTGGCGGCGATTGCCGAGGGCAAACATGTGTATTGCGAAAAGCCGCTGGCGCCGCTTGCGACAGACGCCCGCGAAATGGCCGAGGCCGCCGAAGCGGCCGGAGTCAAGACGCAAGTCGGTTTCAACTACCTTTGCAACCCCATGCTGGGCCTCGCACGCAATATGATCGCGGCGGGAGAACTCGGCGAGATACGCGGCTACCGCGGTGTCCACGCCGAAGACTACATGGCCGACAACACCGGGCCGTTCACCTTCCGGCATGACCCGACGGGCGGCGGCGCGCTGGCCGACATTGGCAGTCACGCACTAGCCACCGCCGAATTCCTGTTGGGTCAAGCCGCCGGGCCGATCATCCGGGTGATGGGCGACTGCGTCACGATGATCAAGGAACGTCCAGACGGCAAGAGCGGCCGGAGGCCTGTCGAAGTCGATGATGTTGGCCGAGCTTTCCTCCGTTTCGCCAACGGCGCCTCCGGCTCTATCGAGGGGAATTGGATCGCGACAGGGCGAAAGATGCAACACGACTTCGAGGTCTATGGAAGCAGAGGCACCCTCGCCTTCAGCCAGGAACGATTCAACGAGTTGCATTTCTTCTCGACCGATGACCGCCGTGGCCGCCAGGGATTCCGGCGGATCGAGGCAGGCCCCGAGCATCCGCCATACGGCCTGTTCTGCGTTGCGCCAGGCCACCAGCTTGGTTTCAACGACCTGAAGGCGATCGAAGCCGCGGGCTACCTGGACGCTATCGCTGGACGTCGATCGGAGCCATTCAACTTCCGCGCTGGCCTGCGTATTCAAACGCTCGTCGAGACCATCCACGCATCGAACCGCGCTGGAACATGGAAGGACGTTCCTTGAGAAATTCTCATCGTGTTTTTGGCCGTGGCTGGAGTCACACGGCCCGCTTCATCGAGATTTTGGCTGAGCCGTTCGTGCGGGGCGCGGCATCGGCCGCGCCTTCGCGCTCACGCTATCGAGAGCCGGACGTCGATGGCGGTCGAGCGCTGCGGAGGCTCTGACGGCGGAAATCAGATAACGATGCGCCGCGCGAAGGCCTCTCGCCTATACAATTCCCGCCGATGTCCCGGCAACGGCGGGACGCTCCTTCGTCTTTTGCGCCCGATAACCGGATGCGCGGTAGGCTGCGATCGGCGCGATCGCTCCGCCGGCGCGCAGGCGGGCGACGGCAAGGAGCGGCGAGACGTCGGTCGTGAAGGCGCGTTTCAATTCGAGATGCGCGCCGAGCGCGTCATTGGCCTCTTGCGCGGCATCGAGCGCCGCGCGATCGACGATGAGGGCCTGCGCGCAGGCGCGCTGTAACTCGATCGCCGATTGCATCAGGCTCTCGATCGGATCGGTCACGTTATGCGACTGGTCAATCATATAAGCGGGCGCGAACCCATCCGCTTTGCGGCGCTCGGCGTCGATCAGCTCGTTGAAGACGAGAAACAGCCGGAAGGGATCAACCGAGCCGCTGTCGAGATCGTCGTCGCCATATTTTGAATCGTTGAAATGAAAGCCCGCGAGCTTCCCGAAGCGAACGAGCCGGGCGACGATCTGTTCGATATTCACGTTCGGCGCATGATGGCCGAGATCGACGAGGCAATACGCCTTGGGCCCGAGTTCCTGCGCCACGGCGAAACTCGTTCCCCAATCCGAGATCACGGTCGAGTAGAATGCCGGCTCGTAAAGCTTGTGCTCGAGGAACACCCGCCAGTCGGCGGGCAGCGCCATGACGATCTCGCGCATCGCACCGATATAGCGGTCGAGCGCCTTGGTCAGATTCGATTGGCCGGCAAAATTCGAGCCGTCGGCGATCCAGACGGTCAGCGCCTTCGAACCGAGCTTGCGGCCGATCTCGATACATTCGACGTTGTGGGCGATGGCCTGTGCGCGCACACGCGCATCGGTATGCGACAGCGAACCAAACTTGTACGAAAGCTCCTGTCCCGGCTGGTCCTGGAACGTATTGGAATTGACCGCATCGAAGGCAAGGCCGTGCGTCGCAGCCTGCTCGCGCAAGGCAGCATAGTCGGCGACCTTGTCCCACGGAATGTGCGGCGAGATGGTCGGAGTCGCCCGCGCCAATCGCTGGATCACGGCGCAATCGTCGATCTTCTCGAAGACATTGCGCGGCTCACCCGGCCCCGGAAAGCGGGCGAAACGCGTGCCCCCTGTGCCGACACCCCAGGTCGGAATGGCGACACCGAAGGCCATGACCTTCTGCACCAGGGCTTCCGCATCGATCCCGTGCCGCGCCAGCGCACGCTTCAGGGCGTCATAGTCCTCGATGGTCGCTTCTTCGCGCCGCGCATTGTGCTCGGCGATGAAATCCGCGCTGATCGAGAATGGCGTGTTCATCGCGTGAAGGCCTGGGCGTTGCCGGCGTCGACATTGAGGATGTTGCCGGTCGATTTGGCCGAAAGGTCGGACGCGAAGAAATAGACACCCTCGGCGATATCCTCGGGGAAGACCGACAGCTTGAGCATCGAGCGCTGGCGGTAGACTTCCTCGAGCTGGTCTTCGGTGACCTTGTTGGACGCCGCACGCTGCTGGCGCCACTCGCCCTCCCAGATCTTCGAGCCGCGCAGCACCGCGTCCGGATTGACCGTGTTGACGCGGATGCCATGCGCCGCGCCTTCCAGCGCCAGGCAGCGGGCGAGATGGATCTCCGACGCCTTGGCGGCGCAATAGGCCGAGGCGCCAGCCGAGGCGGCAAGGCCGTTCTTCGAGGCGACGAAGATGATGGCGCCGCCGATGTTCTGACGCTGCATCAGCCGGAATGCCTCGCGCGAGACGAGAAAATAGCCCGTGGCGAGAATGTCCATGTTCTGCTGCCACAGTCCAAGACTCGTGTCCTCGACCGGCGAGGCCGAGGCGATCCCGGCATTCGAGACGACGATGTCGACACCGCCAAAGGCGCGCGCGGCTTCCTCGAACGAAGCGACCACCGCCGCCTCGTCGGTTACATCGAGCTTCACACCGATCACCGCGTCGCGGCCATGGCGCTTCGTGATCGCCGCAACGCGCTCGTTCAACGCCTTCTCGTCGATATCCGCAATGACGAGGCAAGCACCTTCGCCGAGCAGCCGCTGCGCGGTCGCCCCGCCAATGCCGCCGGCGCCGCCGGTCACATAGGCGATCCGCCCGGCAAGCGATTTCGGCTTGGGCATGCGCTGGAGCTTGGCCTCTTCCAGCAGCCAGTATTCGATATTGAAGGCCTCCTGCTCGGCAAGGCCGACATAGGCGCTGACGCCCGAGGCGCCGCGCATGACGTTGATCGCGTTGACGTAGAACTCGGCCGCAACGCGTGCCGTCGCCTTGTCCTTGGCAAAGGTGAACATGCCGATTCCGGGAACGAGATACACGACCGCGTTGGGATCGCGCATGGCCGGCGAGTCCGGATGCTTGCAGCGCCCGTAATAGGCGGCGTAGTCGCGCCGGTAAGCGGCGAGAAAGTCGTCAAGGCCGGCGATCACCTCGTCGAGATTGTCGCGCACGGAATCGTAGGGCAGCAGCAACGGCCGGATCTTGGTGCGAAGAAAGTGATCCGGACAGGAGGTGCCGAGCGGCGCCAGCTTCGTCAGCGCGCTGGAGTTGACGAACTCCAGCACTTCCGGGGCATCGGTGAAATGACCGATCTTGCGCTCGTCCGCGGAGATCTTGCCGCGGATCAGCGGCATCAGCCTGGCCGCGATCGCGCGGCGTTTTTCCGGCGAGGCGGTTTGGACCTTGGCGCCGCCGAAGGCCGGCTTCTGCTCATGCTCCGCCAGCCAATCGGCGGCCTGCTGAATCACACGCAAGGTCATCTCGTAACAGGCTTTCGACGTCTCAGCCCAGGTGAAGAGCCCGTGCCCACCGAGGACCACGCCGACATAGTCGGGATGGCGCGCAGCCATCTCGCCAAGCTTCAGGCCGAGATCGAAGCCCGGCCGCTGCCACGCCAGGAACCCGAGCTTACCGCCGAAAACTTCGCGGGTCAGACGCTCGGCGTCGACTGACGCGGCAATGGCGATGACCGCGTCGGCATGGACGTGATCGACATGCCGGTATGGCACGAAAGCGTGCAAGGGCGTATCGATCGAAGTCGCGCGCGGATTGAGATCGAAGGTGCAGTGATTGAACAATGCGACCATCTCGTCCTCACGGTCGAGGCCGCGATAGAGGCCTTTCAGGCTCTCGAGCTTGTCGAGGTACAGCGTCGCGAAGCCGTCGCGCTTCATCGAGCCGAGGTCGCCGCCCGAACCTTTGACCCAGAGCACGCGTGCATTCTCGCGCGTCAGCGGATCTTTCATCTCGATCTTGGCCGAGGTGTTGCCGCCGCCGAAATTGGTGATGCGCAGATCGGCCCCGAGCAGGTTCGAGCGGTACAGCAACTGACCTGCCTCATCGAGCCCGCCGGCGAGCGCGTCGTCCCAGAGATTTGGCAGGGGCGCGGCCGCGACCTCGCTCATTAGGCATTCTCCCTGTGCTTGATCTCTGGGCAGCTTAGGCCACGGATTCAATCAAGGTCAATCACCGACACTCAACACTGCGACGCAATATGATTGATGCAGCGCGATATTGAGCGAATTTGACGGTTTGCAGTTGACCACTGGTCGAGAGCGTGACCTATTTACGGGCAAAAGGGAGGGCGACGTGCACGAGCGGGAACGCTGGCAGGTCATCAAGGCACTCTTGCGTGAGCGGTCGCTGGTGCGCATCGCCGACGCTTGTCGCGCGACCGGCGTCTCCGAAGCCTCGATACGGCGCGATTTCGCCAGGCTCGCCGAGCAAGGTGTCGCGATAAGGGTGCACGGCGGACTCGAAGCCCTGCCGGAAACCGCCAACGCGCCGGGCGACGTCCTCTCCCTTGCCACTCGCTCCTTCGACGTCAGCCAGACGCTCAATATCGACGCCAAGCGTGCCATTGCGAAAGCGGCAGTCGCCCTCTGCGCCGATGGCGAGACGATCATCATCAATGGCGGCACGACCACGTATCAGATGGGCGAGTATCTGCGCGAGCGCCGTCTGAAGGTGTTGACCAATTCCTATCTGCTCGCCGACGCGCTGATCCACACGTCGAAATGCCGCGTCGCCTTGCCGGGTGGCGAGGTCTATCGTGAGCAGGGCATGATCGTCTCGCCTTTTGAAGAGGATGCGATCCAGCACTACTCGGCGACGCGGATGTTCATGAGTGCGATCTCGATCGGCCCGCTCGGCGTGATCGAGGGCGATCCCCTGCTCGCCCGCGCCGAATCGAAACTGCTGAAGCGTGCCGACAAGCTGATCGTGCTCGCCGATTCCTCGAAATTCGTCTCGCGCGGCAGCCTTGTCGTCTGTCCACTCTCGCGCATCGATACGCTGATCACCGATTCCGATGCGCCGAGCGATGCACTCGACATGCTGCGCGCGCACGGTGTCCGTGTCGTTGTCGTCGATGCTGGCGCTCAAACCAATGCGGCGGCGTGACCATGACAACGGACCTGCACAGCGAAACTCCCGCAACACCGCTTCTGTCGGTGCGCACGGTCGAGAAGTCCTTTCCAGGCGTGCGGGCGCTGTCCGGCGTCTCGTTCGACGCTGTCAGGGGCGAAGTCCACGCCTTGCTCGGCGAGAACGGCGCCGGCAAGTCGACGCTGATCAAGATCGTTTCCGGCGTGTTCCCGCCCGATCGCGGCGAAGTACTCGTGGACGGCAAGCCGGTCGACCTCGCCCGGCCGGACGATGCAAGGCGCGCCGGCATCGCCACGATCTATCAAGAACTGCTGCTGTTTCCGGAGCTCACAGTCGCCGAGAATATCTTCATGGGGCATGCGCCCCGCGCCAACCTCCGCCGGATCGACTGGCGGGCGATGCACGAGAAGACGAATGCGCTGCTCGCTTCGCTCGAGATTCATGACTTGCAGGCCGACCGGGTCGTCGGTTCCCTCAGTGTCGGCAATCGCCAGCGCGTCGAAATCCTGCGCGCGCTGTCGCAGGACGCGCGCATCCTGATCATGGACGAGCCGACCGCGGCTCTGACCGAGTACGACGTAACGCGGCTCTTCGACATCGTGCGCAAGCTGAAAGCCCGCGGCGTCGCCGTGATCTATATCAGCCATCGGCTCGATGAGATTTTCGCGATCGCCGATCGTGTCACTGTGCTGCGCGACGGCGCACATGTCGCGACCAAGCGCGTCGCCGACACGGACGCCGCCGAGCTCGTGCAACTAATGGTCGGCCGCAGGATCGAAAGCCTGTTCCCGAAGATCGCGGTTTCGATCGGCAAGCCGGTGCTGGAGGTGAAGGACCTCGAACGACGGCCGCTGACGAGGAGCGTCTCGCTCACGGTGCGCGCCGGCGAGATCGTCGGCCTTGCCGGCCTCGTCGGCTCGGGTCGCAGCGAACTCGCGCAAACCATTTTCGGCGTCACGCCAGCGGACAACGGCGAAATCCGGATCACCGGACAGAAGGTCGACATCCGCTCGCCAGCGCAGGCACGGTCTTTGGGCGTCGCCTATGTTCCCGAGGATCGCGGCACGCAAGGCCTGGTGCGGCCGATGACGGTGCGTGAGAACTTCAGCCTCGCCGCACTTGGCAAGGTCGCATTCGGCGGCTTCATCGATCGCGGCGCCGAGCGCAAGCTGGCTGGCGACGGTGTCAGGCGCTTTGCGGTCAAGGCTAGCTCGATCGAGCAGATCGCGGGCAAGCTCTCCGGCGGCAATCAACAGAAGATCGTGCTCGGCAAATGGCTCGCCAATGCGCCGAAGCTGCTGATCCTCGACGAGCCGACGCGGGGCATCGATGTAGGCGCCAAGGCGGAGATCCATCGGCTGATGGGCGAGCTTGCGGCCCAGGGGCTTGCGATCCTGATGATTTCGAGCGAGCTGCCAGAGGTGCTCGGCATGAGCGACCGCGTGCTCGTGATGCGCGAAGGCCGTATCGTTGCCGAATTCTCGCGCGAAGAAGCAACCCAGGAATCGATCGGCGCCGCAATGATGGGTAGCCATGAAAACGCGGAGGAAGCGGCATGACGACGGTGACCTTAGCCGGTGCCGAGGTTGATCTGCGGCGGCGGCTGAAGGTGCTTGCCTCGCAGGAGGCTTTGCTCGCGATCGCGGTGATCGGCCTCGCCATCGCCGTCGGCCTTTACAATCCGCGCTTCCTGGCGGCGCGCAATCTTTCCGACGTGCTGCTCGGCAACGCCTATATCGCCGTCGCCGCAGTCGGCATGTCGATGGTGATCATTTCCGGCAACATCGATATTTCCGTCGGCGCGCTGATCGGCGTCCTGGCGACGATCAGCGGCACTCTGGCGGTGAACGGCGCGCCGATCGTGGTCGCCTGGCTGGCAGCACTCGTTGTCGGCATCCTCGTGATGGCCTTGCAGGGCGTCATCATCGCCTATCTGCGCATTCCGGCGATCGTGGTTACGCTCGGCATGCTGTCGATCCTCAAAGGCGGCCTGATCAGCGTCACCGGGGGCAAATGGATCACCGACCTGCCCGACAGTTTCCATCTCGCTGATATCGAACTCCTCGGTGTGCTGCCGTTTCCGGTTTTTCTCATGATCCTGGCGACGATCCTGGCAGCCTTGTGGATGCGCTACTCGGCCTCGGGCCGCGCCATCTACGCAGTCGGCGGCAACGCCGAAGCGGCGCGGCTCTGTGGTATTTCGCAGCCGCGCACGATCGTCATGGTCTTTGCGCTGCATGGCTTGTTCGCTGGAGCGGCCGCTCTGCTCTACGCGACGCAGCTGCGCGTCATCCAGTCGACCGTGCCGCCCAATCTCGAGCTGACGATCATCACCGCGTCGGTCGTCGGAGGCGTCAGCATTCTCGGCGGCGTCGGCACAGTGGTCGGCTCGACGCTTGCCGCCGTACTGATCGCCGAGATCGCCAGCGCGCTCGTCTTCATCGACGTCTCGCCCTACTGGATCCGCGCGGTCCAGGGCGTGCTCATCCTCGTGACCGTGATCGCCGACATTCTGCGGCGCCGGCGCATGGCCGGAGCATGAGCGCCATGAGCGAAATCCCTCTCCCCCACAGCGCCAAGCGTGTCGTGCCCTGGTGGCTGCTGCGCCACGAGACCATGCTCGCACTGATCCTGCTCGTTGCGTTGATCGTGCTCGGCTACTTGAACAATCGCTTCCTCACGCTCGACAATCTGCTCAATCAAGGCAGGCTGACGACCGAGGTCGGGCTGATCGCGCTGCCGATGACCTTCATCATCATCACGGGCGGCATCGATCTCTCGGTCGGCTCGATCGTCGGGCTCTGCGCGATCCTGCTTGGCTATTCCTGGAAGGTATTCGGCTTTCCCTTGCCGCTGGCGATCTGCTTCTCGCTGCTCGTCGGTGCCGCAGCGGGCTTCCTCAACGGGATCGTCATCACCAGGGTGAAAGTGCCGCCGCTGATCATGACGATCGCGACGCTCGCCCTCTATCGCGGGCTCGCCGAGGGGATCAGCCAGGCGCGTTCGGTGCGCGGCTACCCGGAATGGTTCTATTTCATTGGACAAGACAATTTGTTCGGCGTGCCGGCTCAGCTGTGGCTCTTGCTGATCTCGATCGTGGTCGCGGCAATCGTTCTTGACCGCACCACTTTCGGCCGGACACTCTATGCGATCGGCAACAACGAGACCGCCGCGCGCTTTTCCGGTTTGCCGGTCGATCGCGTCAAACTGATCATCTACACACTATCGGGCTTCATGGCCGGTCTCTCGGCTTGTGTTCTCGTCTCGCGCGTGACGACAACCCGCTCGGACATGGGGATGGGCTATGAGCTGGACGTGATCGCGGCGGTGGTGCTCGGCGGCACCAGCATATTCGGAGGCGTCGGCACGATCTGGGGCACCGTGGTCGGCCTGGCGATGATCCAGCTCCTGAAAAACGGGCTGGCCCTGACCGGCGTCAAGGGCGACGCGACGATTGTGGTCATCGGCACGGTGCTCATCCTTTCAACTCTTGTGGCGAGTTCGCTCCAGCGGCGACGTGAGGGCGTTTGATGGAATGACTGGCCGCGAAAAGCGGCTTCAACATGGGAGGAAACAAAATGAAACTCGGATTTGCTGCTGCATTCCTCAGCGCGACGCTGCTGGCCGGAACGGCCTCGGCGGCGGACAAGAGATGGGACGGCGCGGACGACCTGCCGGTCAATCCGCTTGCCTGTTCGGCTGGTGAGGCCAACGCCGCGCCCGCGGCCAAGCCTTATGACGGCGGCCGGCCAACCAATGCGGCCGACAAGGCCGGCAAACCGATCACGCTCGTCGACGTGCCGAAGCTGATCGGCATCGGCTATTTCAACGCGACGTCGAAAGGCATGCAGGACGCCGCCAAGGCGCTCGGCAATGTCACGGTGAAGACCGACGGCCCGACCGAAGCCAAGATCGACGAGCAGATCAAGTTCATCGACAATTACATCACCAGCGGCGTCGACGGCATTCTCTTCGCCGCCAACGATCCGGTGGCTATCGCGCCGGTCTTGAAGAAGGCCCTGTCCAAGGGCATCCATGTCATCGGCTATGACGCCAACTCGACGCCGGATGCGCGCGAATGGTTCGTCAACCAGGCCGAGTTCAACGGCATCGCCAAGGCGATGATCGACTCGATGGCCAAGGAGGCTGGCGAGGACAAGAGCTTCGCGATTGTCACCTCGACCTTCACGACGCCGAACCAGGCACGCTGGATCGCCGAGATGTGGGCCTATGCGCAGAAGTGTCACCCCAAGCTGAAATGGCTGGAAACGGTCGAGGCGCAGGAGGACAATAACCTGTCCTTCAACCAGGCGACGACGCTGATCAACAAGCATGGCGACAAGCTCGCTGGCCTGTTCGGCATGACCTCGGTCGCGACACCCGCTTCGGCGGAAGCGGTGACCAAGGCCAAGCTCTGCGGCAAGGTGGCGGTGGTCGGCCTTGCCACGCCCAATGCGATGAAGCCGTATGTCAACGCGGACTGCGTGAAGTCGGTCGTGCTGTGGAATCCGGTCGATCTCGGCTATGCCGCGACCTACGTGATGCGTGCCGTGGTCGACGGCAGCCTGAAGCCGGGCGCGACCTCGGTGGACGCGGGCAAGCTTGGCAAGCTGAACGTGGTCAATGGCAGCGAGATCCTGCTTGGCTCGCCCTTCATCTTCACAAAGCAGAACATCAAGGACTTCGATTTCTGATCTGGACTCGTCGCCCGGCCACAGAACGCTCGCGTGCGACGCACTTTTGGCCTCCGCTGTCATGGCCGTAACAAGCCGGCCATGACACGGTGGTGATGTTGCTTGTCGAGATGTTCCACTTGCCTTGAGCTTGACGATGAGCCAGACGGTCGCAGTCCTTGACATCGGCAAGACCAACGTAAAGCTTGCCTTGTTTAACGACGGCCGACTTCTCTGGGAAAAGTCGGCGCCCAACTGCGTTCGGCCGGGCCCGCCCTATCCGCACGAAGATGTTGAGAGCGCATGGAACTTCTTCCTCGATGCGTTTCGTGAGGCTGCACGCGCGCATCAGATCGGTGCGATCGTTCCGACCGCGCATGGCGCAGCCGGCGCTTTGATCGGCGAGAGCGAGCTCGCCGCTCCGGTCATGGACTACGAATTCACGGGCGTAGAAGTGATCGAGCCCGACTATGCCAGGCTGCGCCCGCCCTTTTCGGAGAGCCTGTCGCCGAAAGTACCGGCCGGCCTCAATCTCGGCCGGCAGCTCGCCTATCAGAAGTGGCGCTGTCCGGACCTTTTCGCCAAAGCAAGGTATTTCGTTGGCTATCCGCAATATTGGACCTGGCGCCTGAGCGGCGTTGCAGCCTCGGAAGTCACCTCGCTCGGCGCCCATACTGATCTCTGGGCGCCGCGGCAGGGACAGGTCTCGAGCCTCGTCAAAGCTCTCGGCGTCGACCACTTGCTGCCGCCGCTGCGCCGCGCCTTCGATCCAATCGGTCCGATTCAGCCTGAAATCGCCGCCCTAACCGGGCTCGCGCCTGAAACGCAAGTCTTTTGCGGTATCCACGATTCCAACGCTTCGCTACTGCCCTACCTCGTCTCGCGCCAGGCACCGTTCACCGTGTTGTCGACCGGCACCTGGGTGATCCTGATGTGTGTGGGCCTTTCGCTCGATCAGCTCGATCCTCGCGACGACACGCTCGCCAACGTCGACGCGCTGGGCCGTCCCATCGCCTGCGGGCGTTTCATGGGAGGACGCGAATTCGCCGTCATCGCGGGCGGCGGCGGCAATCCGGATCTCGACGCGGTTGAGCGCGTCATCGTCTCCGGCGCGATGGCCCTGCCCTGCTTCTCTGGTCAGGGCGGACCTTATGCGGCGACCGAGGGCGTGATCGTCGGCGACGTCGCAGCAGCCGATCGCACGGCGCTTGCGACGCTCTATTGTGCGCTGATCAGCGATCTCATGCTGACGCGGATGGGCGCAACCAGCGGCGATTTCGTCATCGAAGGCCCCTTCGTCGGCAATCCCGCCTTCTGCGAGCTGCTCGGCGCCCTGAGGCCGAAACAGCGCATCTTTGCGGCGAAGGACGCCGCAGGCACCGCACGCGGCGCCGCCCTGCTGGCGCACTGGCCCCCGACTTATCCCATCGCAGCGCCGACGCCCGTTCATCCGGCTGCGATCGCCGGCCTCGACGCGTATCGCGACGCCTGGAGGGCGTCAGTCGATCAGATCGCGCGTTGAAGCTTATCGCCTTGCTGCTACCCGAGTTGATTCCTGAAGCCCGGCGGGATTACCCGAGGAAACAACAACGGCTCCGGCCGCGACCATCCCGTCGTTAGAGGCGAGTGCGTCCGGCTTGACGGAAACTCAGTTGATGAAGAAGGGCCAATGGCATCGACGAAAGCCATGGCCAACTATCTGCACGACGATGAAGAGGCCAAGCAGGATGCGCAAATGAAACGCATCAAGCGCGGGGCAAGACAAGCGAAGGGAAAGTGAACGTTTGTCAGAATGAGAAAGCGCCGCTTGTCAGAATGAAGAGGCCTTGACGCGCTAAATCATTGAAAACATTGGAGCGGGTGAAGGGAATCGAACCCTCGTATTCAGCTTGGAAGGCTGCTGCTCTACCATTGAGCTACACCCGCGTTGGGGATCACCTAACACGGCGGGACGGCCGCCTCAACCGCCCTGCGCGACTTGACAGACGGCCTGACAGGCGACTTGGCAGCGGTCCCGGTTCCGATCCTAAGCCCCCGGCGATTCCGGTCTTAACAGCGCGGTTGCCGGCCCCTATATTAAAATCTCCCGAAACCAACGAAAGGAGGTGATCCAGTGTCTTATCTCAAGCGCTGTCACCTCGCTGGGATCGCCCGCTAGCTTCTCGGATGAGAGCCTGGCATCGGGGCGCTCTCAGCCCTGGACCAGCGAGACAACAGATCGGGCGCGACGGGTTCACTCCCGCCGCGCCTTTTCTTTTGAGCGATCCTTTTTTAGCCGGGCCCGCCCGTCAGCACCTCGCGGAGCTTCCGCGACAGCTCCGCCTTCCGGTACGGCTTTCTGAGCAGCGCCACGCCGGGATCGAGGTGGCCTTCATGCATGAGGGTGTTGTCGGTGTAGCCCGAGGTGAACAGCACCTTCACGCTCGCGCGGCGCGCCCGGATCGTATCGGCCAATTCCTTGCCGTTGATCCCGCCCGGCATGATCACGTCGGTGAACAGGAGGTCGAATTTGGCTCCCTGGTCGACGAACGCGAGTGCGGTCGCGCCGTCGCCGGCGACCAGCGTGCGATAGCCGAGGCTGCCGAGCTGGGCGATCACATAGCCCTGCACCAGTGGATCGTCCTCGACCACGAGGATGGTCTCGTGTCCGCGCGGCAGGCCGGGCGTCTGCACCGGCTCGGCGCGCGCCGCCGCCTGTCCCACCGAACGCGGCAGAAACAGTCTGACCACCGTGCCGCGGCCTTCCTCGCTCTCGATCCTGACGGTGCCGCCGGTCTGCCTGGCAAAGCCGTAGACCATGCTGAGGCCGAGCCCGGTGCCCTGCCCGATCCCCTTGGTGGTGAAGAACGGCTCGAACACGCGGGCACGGATCTCGGCGGGGATGCCATGGCCGGTATCGGTGACCGCGATCATCACGAATTCGCCCGGCCGTACCTCGCCGTCGCCGGAATCCGCGATCGACATGAACGCCAGATTGGCGGTCTCCAGCCTCAGCATGCCACCGCCCGGCATCGCATCGCGTGCGTTGACGGCGAGATTGACGATGGCCGAGGAGAGCTGCGAGGGATCGGCCATCGCGGACCACGCATCCTCAGCGAGCGCCGTCTCGATGCTGATGTGCTCGCCGAGGATCGGCTTGAGGAGCCGCGCCGTCTCGAGCACGAGACCGTTGACGTCGATCTCGCGCGGCTCGAGCGGCTGGCGGCGCGCGAAGGTCAGGAGCTGCGTGGTGATCTCGGCGCCGCGCGTCGCCGCATCGTCAATGAGCTGGGCGATCGCGGCAAGCTGCGGCTTGTCCGCGAGCCCCTCCTGCAGGATCTCGATCGTGCCGGTGATGACCGTGAGCACGTTGTTGAAGTCGTGCGCGACGCCGCCGGTGAGCTGCCCGATCGCGTCCATCTTCTGCGACTGCCGCAGCCGCTCCTCGGTCTCGTGCTGTTCGGTGAGGTCGGTGGCCGATCCGCGATAGCCGAGGAAGCGGCCGTCGTCCGCAAAGACCGGCTGGCCGTTGACGCTGATATGATGGACCCGTCCGGCCGCGTCGCGGCCGCGATACTCGAACTTCCGGAACGGCTCGTGCCGGTCCAGCAAGGCCAGGTGGTCGAGCCATTTCTGCGGCTCGCTGTCGCGGTCGGCCGCGGTGTCGCCACGGCGTTTGCCGATCACGTAGTTGCCGCCGATGCCGAAGGCGTCCGCGCGGTCCGAGATATAGGTGAACACGTGGTCGGGCCCGGTCTCCCAGAACCAGTCGGACGCGGTCTCGGCATAGTCGCGAAAACGCTGTTCGCTTCGCCGCGCGTCCTCCTCGGCGCGCTGCCGGATCACGAGGTCGCGTTCGAGCTGAGTATTGGCCCGGCGCAACTCGCCATAGGCACGCTGGAGGCTCGCGCACATGGCGTTGAACGCGTCGATCATCTTGTCGAGTTCGTCCGGATCGCGCGGCGGCCGGCGGTCGAGCTGAAGCGGCGGCGGCGGCCGCGCCAGATTGTATTTGCTGACGAAGCCGGCGATGGCGACGAGATGCCTGGTCACCAGCAGGTAGACCATGTAGATGATGAAGAACGACACCAGGAAGGTCTTTGCCGCCTGGCTTGCCAGGATCACCAGTCCTCGGTTGACGAGTTGCCGATACACTTCCGTCAGCGTTGCCCGAACATGAAGCACGCCGATCTGGCGACTGGTCCCCGCCACGACATAGGAGAGCGGATAGTCCCGCTCGATCGCCGCGCGCGTCGTGGATTCGCCGACCGCGATTCGGATGGGATTGGGACGATCGGCGATCTCGCGGACCTCGGCGGCGCGGATGTCGGGCAGACGCAGGATGCCGTTGAGCTGGAGCCGGAGCTGGTTCTGATCGAGGCTCCACAGGCTTTCGCCAAGACTGCCGAGATAGCTTCGGCCGATTTCGTCGAGGCGCGTCTCGATCGCGCTCACCTCACGATCATAGTCCAGATAGAGCTGCAACGCGGTCAGGGTCAGCGTCACGACCGAACTGAACAAGAGCACTGCGGCCAAAAGGCGCGGGCCGATGCCGCCGCCAAGCCAGTTGATAATTCGGGACAAACGAGCAGTGAGAAGCGGCGGCGCGATCGGCGCTCCGATACCGCTCAATTCGTCCTTCGAAGCCGCCGGCGCAACGACGCGCTTGCGGCCAAGGTCGTTCTCTCCTCCACTGCCCATGCACCGCTCCCCCGTGATGGCGGCATCCCTGCCGAGGCCAGTCCCACGCAGCCTCGAGCAAGCCGACGTTCGGCCTACCCCTTCAAGACCTGCCCCTCTCGCGCAGCCTCCCTTCCAGCCCCTGGGCGATTGGCGAACCGGGGGTCAAATGTTGCGCCCAGCGGCAGGAGCCCGTCACAAACTAGCACCGCGCATGCTAGATTGACATCGGTGAAAGTCCGGAGCCGCCCGATGCGGCGCGTTGAAGCGGCCCTGGGAACGGACCACCTTCCGGTAGATCGCGTTGATCCCTCAATCCAGCGGTAGCAATGGACGGACACGGAGACGCGTCATGTGGCGGACAGTTCTCATAGCAGCGCTGCTGCTGCTTCATGGCAGCCCGACGCAGGCCCAATCGGTGATCCGGCTCGCCCGAATCGCCGACATCCCGGATCAATATGTCGGCGGGGAAATGCTGCGGGCTGTCTACGCGCGTCTGAACATCAAGCTCGAATTCGAGGACGTCCCTGGCAAGCGCGCACTCGCACTCTCGAGCACCGGCGAGCTCGATGGCGAAATCCAGAGAATCGCCAACCTCGCGAAAGATTATCCGACGCTGGTGCAGATCTCGCCACCGATCAACTATATCGAGCCTTCGGTCTTTACCACCAAGCTTCGCTTCGACGTCGCCGGCTGGGATTCGATCAGGGACTACAGCATCGGCATCGTGCGCGGTGTCGGCTCGTCGGAAGCCGGCACCCGCGGCATGAGCCGCGTCACGGCAACCACAAGCCTGGAGAACATGATCCAGATGCTGGACGCCGACCGCTTCGACCTGATCGTGACCGATCTGTTCAGCGGGCTGGTCGCGGTGCGGAAGCTCAATCTGGAGGCCCGCATCTATCCGCTCTCCCCGCCGCTGCAGCGGATCTACATCTATCATTACTTGCACGAGCGGCACCGCGATCTCGTCCCGAAGATCGGCAAAGCGATCGCGGACATGGACGCCAGCGGCGAACTGGCGCAACTGCGGGCGTCACTGGTCAAGCAGGTGCTGAGCGGGCGCTAGGGCCAAGTCCGTACCGATGGAATCGGAACGGGACTCGAGGCCGTGTACCTATAAACCGGCGGCGTCAGTGACTGGTGACTACGTCGGCTTTGCTCCTATAGCGACCAAGCTCGTGCGGCAGCGCAGTATGTCGCGATGGGCCAGTAGCTGAAGTCTGTCTAGGAAAGCATGCATGGGTCAGATTGCAGCCATTTGGTGCAGTGCGTGCCTGGGTGCTGCTGACAGGACGCTGTCAGCAGTGGGGCGATACTGCGCCATGGAAGCGCTGAAACATTCAGAAGAGCTGGGTTTATGAAATTCGCCTCAATACGTCTGATCGCCCGCGACATCAAAGCCGTGGTGGGCTTCTACGAAGAGGTGACAGGCAAGAGGGCCGATTGGCTCGCACCGGTCTTCGCTGAGATCGTGACCCCGACAGCCGCGATCGCCGTCGGAAGCGCGGAGACTGTAGCTCTCTTCAAGGAAGGAAGTGCCGAACCCGCCGCCAACCGTACGGCAATCATCGAATTTCAAGTGACGGACGTTGATGCCGAGTTTGCGCGATTGAAGGACCAAGTCGAACTCGTTCACGAGCCGAAGAATTTGCCATGGGGCAATCGCGCAGCTCAATTCCGTGACCCCGAGGGCACGCTGGTTAGCTTGTATACTCCCGTTACCGACGCCGCCAAACAGCGATTTGGATCTCGATAAGCGACAGGTCGAGATGATTTTGCTGCGTATCGGTCGATCACGCCCGTCATTGGCGCCCGTCCGTTGCAGTCTCCCCGCGTTCGATCAACTAGGCGCGTTTTCTTGACGCGAACCGGTATCCACTTCGCTCGAAAACGCGCTAGGGCCAGAACGAGATCAGGCGAAGCCGCTCGCGCAGCGCAATGATCGCGATCAGCATGCCGATCGACCAGGCCAGCATGCCGCGGTAGGGCTCCGCGCTGAGGAACAGCGTGAGCACGCTCGCAACCGCGCAAGGCGCGATGGCGTGGTTGGTTCTGCTTGCAAGCGACAGCACGAACGGAAGTGCAGCGATCAGCACGGTGGAAAGGGTCATGTCAAACGGACTCCCCTCGCGCGCGCTGCAATCAGAAGCCGAACAAATTGAGCGACCGCGGCCGCTTGCCGCGCCGGCTCTCGACGATCTGCTCGCCGCCGTTCGAGGCCGAGCTGCCATAGTAGCGATGGTGACCGGACTGGTCGTGCAGATCGCCCGAATCGGACTGCGCCGATCGCCGTGCGTCACAGATGATCTTGATGCTTCGACCTGACATTGCCGCCTCCGCTGCCGCTGCTTTGTGCAGCGTTCTCAGTGGCTATCAGTCGCAACGGTTCCGCGTCGCGTTCAGGCGGCAACCTCACAATCGGGTTTCAGGATTGTTTCGTCGCGGCAGAACGACGCAATATTTCGTGTCGGCGGGTTGTCGGGGACGGCCTGCGTGATACGTCTTCAGTCCGCGCGGATACGCAAAATGCACACGAGGTAACGATGCTCTACGCCATCCTGGCCTATCATGTTGAAAGCGAGGTCTTGTCCTGGACGCCGGAGGAAGACGCCGCGGTCGTAGCCAAAGTCATCGAGGTTCAGGCCCCCCTGCGAGCAAGCGGACATTCTGGGCCGGCTGCCCGTCTGGATGAGACCCGAAAGGCCCGCACCGTGCGTGGCCCCGGCGCGGGCATGGTGCTGGACGGCCCGTTTGCCGAGACCAAGGAGCAGCTTCTGGGCTTCCACCTCGTGGAATTCGACACTGATGATGAGGTGATCGCCGCGGCGCGGAGGCTGCGTCAGGTCAATCCGACTGCGGTCTACGAAATCCGCCCGGTCAAGCTTTACGTGCCGGCCGACGGGTTTGGCGCGACACCGGCCGACGGATGAGAGACGGCGCTACTTCGCCGGTCCCGACGTGAAAGCGCGCTGGATCAGAAGCCCGCCAAAAGTCAGGAACCACAGATACGGCGGGGAACGGCGGGACGCCTTTCCCGTAGGTCCTAAACCGCCCGGCGTCCAGCCGGATTGCAGATTGGCCTGATATCGCCGATTCTGCCCCACTCTCAGGGGGGCGATTCGTGACGGCGGCGACATATCTGGATACGCTCAATGGCGAGCAGCGCCGCGCCGTCGAACATGGCGTGGGCGACGGCGGCACGATCGGCGGCCCCCTCCTCGTCATTGCCGGTGCCGGCTCCGGCAAGACCAACACGCTTGCGCACCGGGTGGCCCATTTGATCGTCGCGGGCGCCGACCCGCGGCGAATCCTGCTGATGACGTTTTCGCGGCGCGCGGCGGCCGAGATGGCGTCCCGCGTCGAGCGCATCGCGCGCAAGGTGCTCGGCGAGAACAAGGCCGCAGTGATGCGCGACGCGCTGACCTGGGCCGGTACCTTCCACGGCATCGGCGCGCGGCTCTTGCGCGAATATGCCGAGCGGATCGGCGTCGATCCCGCCTTCACCATCCACGACCGCGAGGATTCCGCCGACCTGATGAACCTGGTTCGGCACGAATGCGGCCTATCGAAAACGCAAAGCCGTTTTCCCGCCAAGGGCACCTGCCTCTCGATCTATTCCCGCTGCGTCAACGCGGAGATGGCGATCGAAAAGGTACTGGGTCAGCACTATCCCTGGTGCTCGGGCTGGGCTTCGGAACTGAAGAGCCTGTTTGCCGCCTATGTCGAGGCCAAGCAGGCGCAGCACGTGCTCGACTATGACGACCTCCTGCTCTACTGGGCGCAAATGATGAGCGATGCCGGCATCGCCGAGGAGATCGGCAGCCGCTTCGATCACGTGCTGGTCGACGAATATCAGGACACCAACCGCCTGCAATCCTCGATCCTGCTGGCGCTCAAGCCTGAAGGACGCGGGCTCACCGTCGTCGGCGACGACGCGCAGTCGATCTACTCGTTTCGCGCGGCGACCGTGCGCAACATCCTCGAATTTCCGCAACAGTTCTCGCCGCGGGCGGAGATCGTCACGCTCGACCGCAACTACCGCTCGACGCAGCCGGTGCTGTCGGCCGCGAACGGCGTCATCGGCTTGTCCAAGGAGCGCTTCACAAAAAACCTCTGGACCGACCGTACCTCCTCGCAGAAGCCGCAGCTCGTCTCGTTGCGCGACGAGGCCGAACAGGCGAGCTACATCGTCGAGCAGGTGCTCGCCAACCGCGAGCAGGGTTCGCTCCTGAAGCACCAGGCGGTGCTGTTTCGTACCTCCTCGCACAGCGGCCCGCTCGAGATCGAGCTGACGCGACGCAACATTCCCTTCGTGAAATTCGGCGGGTTGAAGTTTCTGGACGCCGCCCACGTCAAGGACATGCTGGCGCTTTTGCGCTTCGTCGAAAATCCGCGCGACCGCGTCGCCGGCTTTCGCATCCTCCATCTCCTGCCTGGCGTGGGGCCGGCGACCGCGCAGCGCGTGCTCGACCAGATGGCCGAGAGCGCCAATCCCATTCATGCGCTCGTCCAGCTCCCCGCCCCGCCGCGGGCCGGCGCCGACTGGACGGCGTTCGTCCAGGCAATAGAGAATTTGCGCTACTCCGAATGGCCTGCCGATCTCGAACGCGCGCGGCTCTGGTACGAGCCGCATCTCGATCGCATCCACGAGGATTCCGAGACGCGCCGCGCCGATCTCGTGCAGCTCGAGCAGATCGCCGGCGGCTATGCCTCGCGCGAGAAATTCCTGACCGAGCTGACGCTCGATCCGCCTGATGCCACCAGCGACCAGGCCGGCGTTCCCCTGCTCGACGAGGACTATCTGATCCTGTCGACGATCCATTCCGCCAAGGGCCAGGAATGGAAGTCGGTCTACGTGCTCAACGTCGTCGACGGCTGCTTGCCCTCCGACCTCGGCACCGGCACGAGCGCCGAGATCGAGGAGGAGCGCCGCTTGCTCTATGTCGCGATGACACGGGCGAAGGACGATCTGCACCTGGTGGTACCGCAGCGCTTCTTCACCCACGGCCAGGCCGCGCAGGGCGACCGCCACGTCTATGCCTCGCGCACCCGCTTCATTCCGGAGGCGCTCGTTCCGCTGTTCGAGCGAACGAGCTGGCCGCAAGCAGCAAGCGGTCAGGCGCGGACAGCCGCGCAAGGGCCGAGGATCGACGTCGGCGCACGCATGCGGGGCATGTGGCGGTAGACGCCGAAGACTCATCAAGGAGCGGATCGATGGCAAACGCAGGCAAGAAAGAGATTGTGGCGCAGCTCGATGCTCTTCGGCGGCTTGCCCGTGACGTGCTTCAGAAGTCGAAGGACCAGACCATGGTCCACATCAGGGACAGGCGCGCGCTTCGCCAGCAGCAGATGAAGGCGATCCAGGCCATCGACGCCGAGATCGACGGGCTCAAGCAGCTGCGGCGGCGCGTCTTGCGAGCCCGCAGTGCCGGCGAGATGACCGAGAAGTTCACATTCTGACGTCGCGACGCGGCGACGCAAGATATCGGCGCGGAATGGGGGCACGGTAGCCCGAAGACGCGGGCCGGTTCCGCCTGCCCGTCGGATATCCAGGAGATTCCGCGTGAAAGCCGTTGTCGTCGAACACTATGCGCCGATCGATCAAATCGAGCTCAGGGACATCCCGATGCCGCCCGTCGCGGCCGGACAATTGCGGATCAAGGTTCACGCTGCCGGAATCGGATTTGTCGACGGCCTGAAGGTTCAGGGGCTGTACCAGACCAAGGATCCCCTGCCCTTCACACCCGGAACGGAGTTTGCCGGCGTGGTCGACGAGGCTCCCGGCAACGGTGCCGGCTACGTGCCCGGCACGCGCGTGATGGGCATGGCACGATCGGGCGCGCTCGCCGAATACATCACCGTCGCCGCCGAGGCGGTGCACGCGATGCCTGACGGCGTCACGGCGGAGGTCGGCGCTTCCTTCCGCGCCAATTATCTGACCGCGCATTATGCGCTCAGTTCGCGCGCCATGCTGGCCGCAGGCGAGCAGCTCCTCGTGCTGGGCGCAGCCGGCGGCGTCGGCATTGCTGCCGTGCAGATCGGCAAGCTGCTCGGCGCGCGCGTCATTGCTGCGGCTTCCACGCCGGAGAAGCGCGACTTTGCGCGGCAGCACGGCGCCGACGCCGTCATCGACTATACGCAAGCAAACTGGCGCGACGCACTAAAGGAGCTCACCGCCGGCCGCGGCGCCGACGTCATCTTCGATCCCGTCGGCGGCGAGATCTCGGTGCAGGCATTTCGCTCGATCGCCTGGCGCGGTCGGCATCTCGTGGTCGGCTTCGCGGCGGGCAGCATCCCGGCGCTGCCGTTCAACCTGCCGCTGCTCAAGGGAGGCGCGCTCCTTGGCGTCGATCTCGCGCAGATTCCGACGCGCGAACCTGACGTCGAGAGGCGCCTGATCGCCGAGCTGATGACGTGGCTCGCCGAGGGCAAGCTCAAACCCGTGGTCGGCCGTGTGTTCGCATTCGCCGATTTTCGCGACGCCTTCAAAGCGATGCAAGCGCGCGACGCCCTCGGCAAGATGGTGGTGCGGATCCCGTCGTAAGCCCCGCGTCGGGTTCACGAATGGAAACCGAGCATTTCGCTGCACGGTCTTGTGACGGGACGACGGTCCCTTATCTCTCGGGTTCTTCCCCACAGAGACCTGATCAATGACCAAACCGCTTGAGCTCGGACTGGATACCTTTGGCGACGTCACCAAGGGCGCGACCGGAGTAGCGCTGCCGCATGCGCAGGTGATCCGCAACGTCGTCGACGAGGCGGTGCTGGCCGACGAGCTCGGCATCGACTTCATCGGGCTCGGCGAGCACCATCGCTCGGATTTTGCGATCTCCTCGCCCGAGACGGTGCTCGCCGCGATCGCCGCGCGCACCAAGCGCATCCATCTCGGCTCGGCCGTGACGGTGCTGAGCTCGGACGATCCGATCCGCGTTTTCCAGCGCTTTGCCACGCTCGATGCCATCTCGGGCGGCCGCGCCGAGGTGATCCTTGGCCGCGGCTCGTTCACGGAATCCTTTCCGCTGTTCGGCTTCGACCTGCGATCCTACGAAGAGTTGTTCGAGGAGAAGCTCGACCTGTTCGCGGCGCTCCTGAAGCAGGAGCCGGTGAGCTGGCAGGGCAATCTGCGCCCGCCGCTGCAGAACCAGCGCGTGTTTCCTCCGGTCGAGAGCGGCACGCTAAAGACCTGGATCGGCGTCGGCGGCAGCCCGCAATCGGTGGTGCGCGCCGCGCACTACGATCTGCCCCTGATGCTCGCGATCATCGGCGGCGATCCCGCGCGCTTTGCGCCCTATGTCGAGTTCTATCACCGCGCCTTCAGGGAATTCGGCCGGACGCCAAAGCCGATCGGCGTGCATTCGCCGGGCTACGTCGCGGAGACCGACGCGCAGGCGCGCGAAGAGCTCTGGACCGACTACAAGACCATGCGCGACCGCATCGGCAAGGAACGCGGCTGGCCGCCGATGGGCCGTGACGAGTTCGCGAGCGAAGCCGACCACGGCTCGCTCTACGTCGGCTCACCCGAAACCGTAGCGCGCAAGATCGCCACGACCGCGAAGGCGCTCGGGATCGCGCGGTTTCAGTTGAAATATTCGGCTGGTCCCCTGCCGCATGAGAAGCTGATGAAGAGCATCGAGCTCTACGGGCGGAAGGTGGTGCCGATGGTGCGGGAGATGATGGGGTGAGGCGGCGGCGTTACCAGATCGACGAACCCGATACGGTTGCTTCAGAGTCGTTTCTTGGCAAATGCACGGCCGGAGGCTGATTTCAGATATCTCTCGAAGGCGATGGCCTGCTGTTCGTCCGAGAATGCGACATATGTCTTGAGCTCCCACGGGGCGAACTTCGATGTGTGCGGGACTTCACCAGCGTTGTGCCTCTTGAGACGCGCGCGGAGATCAGAAGTGAGACCGACATAGTAGCGACTTGGATCGCTCTTGCTCCTGAGGATGTACACGTAGATCATCCGGGCCCCTCGAAGGCTGAACGCCCGCTATCCTATACATCGCAATGCCGAAGGTCTCTAAGCCCGCCTACGCCCTGCGGGGCTACGGCGCGGCAGCCATCGCTCGCTTCGCGCCACGGCCACCTGGGCTGGCTTGCCGAGCCGTAGCTCGCGACGATGGCATCATATGCAGGTTTTTCCTGGTGGAGAAAAGCCCGCCTACGCCCTGCGGGCTACGGCGCGGCAGCCTTCGCTCGCTTCGCGCCACGGCCACCTGGGCTGGCTTGCCGAGCCGTAGCTCGCGAAGCGAGCGAAGGCTGGTGGGGGAGGAAGGACTCGAACCTTCGAAGCCATGAGGCGGCTGATTTACAGTCAGCTCCCTTTGCCACTCGGGACACTCCCCCGCTCGACGGCAGCATGATCGGTCCGGACGTTTGCCGGCGACCGAAGACGGCCATGGAACGTGAAGGCCGCGACGACCCGGATCGGGGCGCGACCGGGCGCGTTTATGGGCGATGCGGCAGGGCAAAGTCAACCGAGGCGTTCGGGGAAAATCGTCCATAATGGCCTCTGGGGACGGCCAAATTGCCATATTCCGGAACCCGTGACACAAGCGCAGCCATGAACGATCGAAAATTCGCTCCCAAGGGCCGCCGCGGCGGCGGTAAGCCCTTCAAGAGAGGCGAGAAATCGGCCGGCCGCCCGGCCTGGCGCGACCGCGATTCGGGATCCGACGGCCCTGCCATCCTGTACGGCTGGCACACCGTGACCCTGGCGCTCGCCAACCCCAACAGGCGGATCCGCAAGCTGATCCTGACCGAGAACGCCGCCCGGCGGCTCGCCGAGGACAACATCCCGACCCGGATCACGCCCGAGATCGTCCGGCCCCAGGAGATCGACCGGCTGCTGTCGCCGGACGCCGTGCATCAGGGCCTGCTCGCCGAGGCCGATCCCCTGCTCTCGCCTGACATCGAGACGCTCGCGCCAGAGGGCATGGTGCTGGTGCTCGACCAGATCACCGACCCGCACAATGTCGGTGCCATCCTGCGCTCGGCCGCGGCCTTTGCGGTCAAGGCGATCGTCACCACCGCGCGCCACAGCCCCGAGGCAACCGGCGTGCTGGCGAAGGCCGCTTCCGGCGCGCTCGAGCTGGTGCCAATGGTGACCGTGCAAAATCTCGCCCGCGCGCTGACGGCGCTGAACGAGCGCGGTTTTCAGACCGTCGGGCTCGACAGCGAGGGTTCTGAGGACTTGAGCGAAGTCGCTTTGCGCGAACCGCTGGCGCTGGTGCTCGGCGCCGAAGGCAAGGGCCTGCGCCAACTGACGCGCGAGACCTGCAGCGTCGTGGCGCGGCTCGACATGCCCGGCGAGATCAAGAGCCTCAACGTGTCGAACGCCGCGGTACTGTCGCTCTATGTCGGCGCCAGCCGGCTTGGGCTCATGAAGCGCTAAATCGGGATAGGGGGGAGCCTCTCAGCTCCGCCCCTCCCACACCACCGTACGTACGGGTCCGTATACGGCGGTTCGGT
>NZ_JAFCJM010000016.1 GCF_018130955.1 Bradyrhizobium liaoningense | reverse complement strand
GCGCTTTGCTAATCCTTCGCCGCCATCAGGCTGGATAGAAGACTTCCACCTCCAAGCTGTCGATCATGCTCGGCACACACAGGCAAAAGCCCGGAGCAGCGCTCCGGGCTTTCGTTTTGCCGGCGACCTTTCGTTACCAGTGGCGCCAGTAGTGGTGCCGATAATAGCGCGGCCCGCCGTAATAGGCGTAAGGACCCGGGCCATAATAGGCAGGCCCGTAATAGTAGCTCGGGCCATAATAGTAACCCGGTCCGTAGTAGGGCTGCGACGCCGCGATCGCGCCCGCGGTGATCGCGCCGGCCGCGAGACCGAACGCCAAACCCGGACCGATGCCGCGGCCGCCCGCCTGCGCCGGCGGAGCAAGCGCGGTGGCGCCCACCGCAACAACGGTGCCAAGAACCGCCAATGTCTTTCTCATCGCTACTCCTCCTTCGCTGTTGCCGGGATAACGTCCGCCGGCTGCGATGGTTCGCCGCGGGAACCGCGACGACGTCCTGAAAAAGTTCTGATCGCAGGGAACGAAGACGCCCCGGCACGGTTGGCATCGCAAGTGCGGGAGCCTCCGTCATCCGGTCGAGGCGACTGCATGAGACCCCGTCGGCATCGCAAGTGGTGCTGGCGGGGTTTTCAGTTTCGAGCCGCGGCGGCAGCAGCCGGCGCGTGCTGCCAATGGGGAGGGATTTGGAGGAGATCCGATGCCGGTTTCCGCATTGCTGGCGCGCATCCGCAAGCTCATCCCCAGCCGGAATGACGATCACTACGAGGTCATCGTCCGCAGCTTCGACCTCGGCACATTGCATGCGCCCCAGGGACCGATGAGCGATCGGGAACTCGCCCGCGCCATCGCCGATTTCCTGAAAGACGCGCCCTCGACGGAATCGGTCGACAATCTCGGCCGCCGGTTCGATCCCTCGTCCCGCCCGTGACGAACCAGGCGGGAACCAATATGCAACTTCTGCGTTAGTCCGCTTCTTCCCGGGAATAGAGGCGTGGGATGCCCGTCTGGCTGGAAATGTTGCTCAATATCGGCGGCCTCGCCGGCTTCCTGGCGCTCGCCGCTCGCAGCAGCGCGCGCGGCCGGTCGACCGACGATCGCGTGAGCGGCAACAAACCCTAGTGCGCGTGCGGCGCCTGACCTGCGGTACGGACCAGCCTGTCGGCCTTCACCAATACGCGCGTCTCCTCCACCTGCGGCCGCAGCGAGAAACTGATCACAACGAAGGCCAGGCAGAACAGCATGCCGACGAGCACAACGCGTCGGTAGGTCTGTCGATCGGCCTGATAAAATGATGAGACTGAAAACGGTGTCATGGTTGTTGTTATTTGTGTTGGCCTGTCTGCCACGCACACCTATCGCAACCCGCCGCAACTGCAACGCGATCCGGCTTTTAACCTAACCGAGTAGCATTACCCGCGTTAGGGAAAGTATTGGTTAGGCTTTTCCCGCTGCTTGCGGACGCTTACTCGCGCCGAGCTGGCCGCTGCACGAGACCAATGCGCGGGCCGCTAGCGAAGTCGAACAATGTTCTGCGTCTGACTCCATTTCGTTCTCAAAGAACGAATCGGAATCCTGGAAATCAGCACGAAGCAAATCTTAACAAAGCACGCATCCGCTCGTCCGATCTCACGCGTTTTCATTCGACGTGCAGCGTGGCTGGCTTACGCCGCCCGTTTCGTTGGACTGCGCTCGCCGAACATCTCGAGGATCTGAATGCGGATCTCTTCAGCAGCCGGTCCTTCGACCTTCCGCAGTCGATTCCAAAGCCGGATCAGTTCGCGCTGTTTCTCGACGTCCATGAGCCATCCTCCCTGGGATTGCCCATTAGAACAAACACGGAACAAAAATGCAAGTGTTGTGAGAATGAAAACCCGTGTGTATGCAAACGAGGCAGGATTTGAGAATGGCGTATTTCATACATGCCCGCGACGGTGCGGGGCTGGTGGTCCTCAGAAGGGAATCGCGGGAGGCGGCCGAGAAGAAGGCCGCCGAGCTCCGCGAAGCCGGCTGTTTCGAAGTTTCGATCGTCGAGCAAGCCCAAATAAGTCCAGCCCCTACGGAACGAAATCCGCCGACCCCCGTTGAAGCAAAGACAGCGATATGAGTGGTGCCGACCCTCCAGCCCCGGTCGGCTTTGAAGAACCCCGCGCAGCAACTGCGTGGGGTTTTTCTTTGTCAGATATCTGCCGATCCACCTCCACACAATTCAACACGTTGGATAATCTTGTTGAAGCTGGAGATGCTTGGCTGAGGCTAGTGCAGGCAAGTGGCACGCGGCCTACTCTTCGGCGGACGCGCCTGACAGCGCAGCAGTCACGATTTCAATAGAACGGCGATCACTCATTGCGCCCCTCCATTTTGGTTTTCATTCTTGCAACGATGATAAATCTGGCCTCCAACCTCGATGGTATCAGTCGATAGAGACTTGAGCGTAAGCGTGTCCTTCGTGCGCCCGTCATCTGCGAAGCTGAACCCGGAAGCCCTCAGCGACCCATCCTTTAGTTTGGCCAGGCGCTTGATGTCGAAGCCGTGTTCGTAAAACAAGACGGCTTGCGGCTCGATCGTCATCCCCAGCTCACTCGCCTGTGCGCGACAGGCAGAGGGGTCAGGCGCCCACGCTCCCAACATCTCTTTCGGAAGTGAGGCCGCTTCGACTGAGCGAACAGAGACAATCAAAAAGACGAAAGCGAATAATCTGATCATAGCCGAACTATAGCCCAAATCTCCGCTTCGGACTTCCGAAGATACTCAGGCAATTTTGGGGACGTCTCATGAATTCTGCCGTACCGCTCGCCTGAATCTTTTCGCACGCAAACCCCTGCCCCCTGATGAAATTTGCTGCTATTTCTTGCCCCGACCGCCTCAACCAAAACCATCCCACAAAACAACAGGGAGCCCCAACCATGCGTTACCTCCACACCATGCTGCGCGTGCGCAACCTCGATGTTGCGCTAAAGTTTTATCAGGATGCGCTGGGGCTGAAGGAGGTGCGGCGGATCGAGAACGACAAGGGCCGCTTCACACTGGTCTTCCTGTGCTCCGCGGACGACCTCGACGCCCTGAAGAACCAGCCGAAGACGCGCGGCGCGCCCCTGGTCGAGCTCACCTACAATTGGGACGAGGAGAAGTACGGCGAGGACCGCTTCTTCGGCCATCTCGCCTACGAGGTCGACGACATCTACGCGACCTGCGAGAAGCTGATGAAGGCCGGCGTCACCATCAACCGTCCGCCGCGCGACGGCAACATGGCGTTCGTCCGCTCGCCCGACCTGCACTCGATCGAGCTGTTGCAGAAGGGCGATCCGAAGCCGCCGCAGGAGCCGTGGCTCTCGATGCCCAACACCGGCCACTGGTAGGCCTTGTGCGCGAGGCAGTCGAGCGCAACCGCTATTCGCTGTTCCGCATCGCGCTCTCCCTCGGCGACACACCGAAACCCTGATGCACGCGGCGCAGCACTCAGGAACAAGCTACTTTCATCAGCGTTCACCCCTCACAAGCAATTGGAGGAGGAAACGATGGGACGTGGAATTCTGCTGTGGTTGCTCGGCGTGCCGATCCCGGTGATCATCCTGCTGTGGCTGTTTCTGGGCCACTGATCGACCGCAAAGTTCTGCCAAGATGAAAAGAGCTCCGCCGGCGGCGGAGCTTTTTGCATGAGGGGCATCAGCGCAATCACGTCGCACTTCGCGCCAATTTCCGCTATCACCGCCGAAACATCACGGCGGGAGGACCCACGTGCCTGATGACAAGCAGCCGCAACTGACGATCTGGGGACGTGCCAATTCGGTCAACGTGCAGAAAGTGCTGTGGTGCCTCACTGAACTCGACCTACCCTTCGCGCGCATCGACGCCGGCATGCAGTATGGCCGCACGCGCGAGGCGGACTATCTCGCGATGAATCCGAACGCGCGGATCCCGACGCTGGTCGAGGGCGATTTCGTGCTGTGGGAATCCAATTCCATCATGCGCTATCTCTGCCTCGCCCACGGCCGCGGCACACCGATCTATCCGGCTGCGCCGAAGCGGCGCGCCGCCGTCGACCGCTGGCTCGACTGGACACTGTCGACGCTCCAGCCGGTTGATCGCCCCGTGTTCTGGGGATTGGTGCGCACGCCGCCCGAACAGCGCGACATGGTGCAGCTCCAGAAGGATGCCGACACCGCAGCCGAGATATGGCAGGTGCTCGATCGCCAGCTTGCAGCGCGCCGTTACGTCGAAGGCGACGACTTCACCATCGCCGACATTGCGCTCGGCGCCTATGCGCGCCGCTGGCTCGGTGTCGAAGGTATCGTCCGCCCCGCTCTGTCGCATCTCGAGCGCTGGTTCGCGCAGTTCGCAGGCCGCCGGGGATTTACCACCTACGTCGCGCCGCCGATGTCTTAACACTCAGCGCCAGCCGCGCTCGGCCAGCACGATCCAGGCGACCAGCACGAGCGTGACCGCCGCGGTGATGAGCCGCCTCGTCCAGCTCATGCCGCGGCCGACCCACCACAGCAACGCGCAATAGGTCAGGACGGGAACGACGATGTCGAGTTGGAGCAAGTTGGTCGGCATAAGGGTCTAGCGCCGGATCGTCGTGCCGGTGCCGACATCGATGGAGCCGCCGATCTTCACGCAACTCCCGGTGCTCTCGACCTTGACGAAGCCCGGACCAAAGGCACTGCACGGATTGGCACCATTGGTGCCCTTGAGCGGCAAGACCTTGGTCGTCGACGGCGAGGCAACGGGTGCCGTCCGCGGCAATGTCTCGGCCTGAGCCGATACGACGACGACAAGTCCGATGAGGATGGCGAGAGGTGCGCGCATCCGGCCTTGTAACGTGCCGGCCGGCCGGTTTCCACCCGGCTGGGCTTGCACGAATGTCAGATGAAGCGGATCCCGGCCGACCTGCCGCGCCGCCACACCACTTGGCAACTCTGGCCAGTGCGGGCGTCGCGCGAAAACGCCATCCGGATCACGCCGGGCAACTGGTTCGCGTCCTCGTCAAGTGTGATCCGCGCGCCGGACTTCGAGATGTCCTGCACCAGGCAATGCCGCGCGGCAAAGCCGCCCTCGAGCGTAATCCAGGCATGCTGGGACAGGAGCTTGCGCGCGTCCCGCTTCTTGGTCAGAGCCATTGATTGAAAATCTCCAGCTCCAGCGCTACCGCAGGGAACCCTAACAAACCGTTGAATTTACCTCCGAACTTTCCCGGATGCGGGGCTGCCCACAGCCGCAAAACTCCGTTCCCGAACGGCTTGCCCGTCAGCCCAAAGGCCACTATACGTTCGGCCGCTGCTGGCCTCGGGCACGACTCGTTTGGGCCACGGCACGGCGCAGTTTAGCTCCCTTCGTCTATCGGTTAGGACGCCACCCTTTCACGGTGGAGAGAGCGGTTCGATTCCGCTAGGGAGCGCCACAATTCCCAAGACATCTTTGATTTGGTTTCGCTTTTCGCGCGATCTGGCAAACCAGGATCCGACGGGATTATCGTGCCGGCAGGTTCACCCAGGATGCCGCGTTTGGGGCCAAAGGACGCCTAAGACGCGCGGTTGAGGAAGATCGGCAGGCCCCGCTTGTTGGAATAGAGAGGACGGTAGCGCTCCGTGTTGTATGTGCTGGCGACGTCCAATACGCGCGGCCCGAGCCTGGCGTCAGGGATGGGCACAAGGTCGTAGCGTCCCTCGACCAGCGCCGACATAAGGCCGGTCTTGCCTTCCAGGATCGCATCGTAGGCCATGTTACCGAAAGTCAGGGCGACTAGCTTGTCGATGAAGTCAGGATCGCCCGATCGCAGATCGTAGGTGAGATCGGAGACGATGGTCTCCTCGCCGGCGCGTTGCTTGATCTCGTCGGCAAGCGCTTCGGCCACGCTCGTCCTTTTGCGGTGACCGTAGGCGTCAGGTTCGCCGTATTCCTGCATCTTGTAGCCCTCCCACTCGGCGCCTTCGCTGAGCACGATCAGCGCGTAGTTGCTTGGGTTGGCGCGCTTTTCCTCGCGCAGCAGCTCGATCAACTTATCAAGATTGACTTTGTACTCCGGTATCACGCATCGGATCGAAGTTGCGTACGCAGTATAGAGTGCCGTAAATCCGGCATCGCGGCCAAAGATGCGGAAAATTCCAACTCGCTCGTGCGAGCCGACAGTGGTGCGCTGCCGCTGGATGGCGTCGCTGGCGCGGGTGATCGCGGTCGAGAAGCCGATGCAATACTCGGTGTTGCGGACATCGTTGTCCATCGTCTTCGGGATGGCGATGATCTTGACGCCGAGTCCGCTGAGCTTGTCCGCATAGCTGAGCGTGTCGTCACCACCGATCGCGATCAGGTGATCGATGCCGAGCCCGGACAGGTTCGCCAGTACCTGGCCGGTGAGGTCCCAGGTCTTGATCGAGATACCGCCCTTGGCACTCTCCGAAACCGGAAGGTCTTGGCCGACGAGATGATCGGGCAGCTTTTTCATTTTTGAAGGATTGGTACGGCTCGAGTGCAGCACGGTCCCGCCGCGTCGGTCGATGATGCGCGTATTTTCGCGATTGAGCGGGATGAGGTAGTGGGATTTGCTGGCGGGGTCGTCGAGGTTCAGATGCGTGAGGGCCTCCCAACCGCGGCGGAGCCCGACGACTTCGATGTCGTCCTCGCTGCCGCGATAAGTCACGGTCTTGATGATTGCATTGAGGCCGGGGACGTCGCCGCCGCCCGTGAGAATGCCGATGCGTTTTCTCGCCACGCCCACCTCCTACTAGCATGTCGCAATAGCGCCCGTGTCGCATGCTCTCTATTCGGCCGCTTCAGGCTTGCGCTCCTCTCGCAACCGAAAGCGCTTCAGCAGAGCTGACACGGTGTCGCGGAAGCCGCCATACTCCAGCTCGGAATAGGGCAGCATCGCAGCACCCGACCAGCCTTGGCTGCGCATCTCGATGGCCTTGCGTTGTGCACGCCGGCGCACCTCGTCCCACGCCAGGTTGTCGAAGAAGTCGGTATAGGACTCCGAGAAGCGGCCATCCTTGTCGATCGAAAAGCCGGCGCAGGAAACGATCGGCAGACAGTACATGCCAGTCACCGGTGTATTGAGCGGCACCGGCATCAGCGGCATCACGTGCGAGCCGCGTGCATCGCCACCGACGAAGTGCGCCTTGGCGAACGGCGAGACGATTTCCTCCGGCGCCGGGAAAATTCCCTGGTTCCTGATGATCGCGACCGGATCATCCTTGCCGGTGTACTTGCCTGCGATCGCGTGAAGACGCTGCGCTGACACAGCGGCGGCGACCTCGCCATGTGTTTGCGAAACGATGCGATCAATGCCAAAGCGCTCGTTGTCGCGTAGCAGCGCGGCAATGTGGTAGTTGTCCGCGGGCGCGTCGAGTTCGATCACGCTGTCGCCGGCTGTGTTGTCCATGTCAATGATATGGAAACGGAATCCCTTGATCATCGGGGGCAGCATCAGCCCCGCGCAATACATGGGATCGGCAAAGGCAAGGTAGAGCGGCAGGTTGTAAGCGCCGGGGCCGCATTTGTCGGCGGCGAACACCATGAACGACTCCGCGGGCCTCGGGCCCGATAGGCTGTGCTCGAAGCTGAGTTCGGCGACGCCCGGGCCGGCACCGCGAATGTTTCCGGAAGGTGCGTCTGCGAGAAGATCCTGGCCAGCGCCGTAGAGACCGGAAGTCTTTGCAACCGAAGTCGCCGCAAGAAACGTCTTCCAGGCGAATTGATGGACCTCGGAGCTGCCTTCGCCCCTGGTGTGCGTCATGATGATCGCGATGTCGTCGCCGGTGTGGCAGATGAAGCCGTCGATCAAAAGACCAGTAGCGATCGCCTTCCCGACTTCGACATCGACAGCCGCCATCATGCGTGAAGACGGTTTTGTATGCCCTCCAACGGAGCCAACGTCTGCCTTGATGACCGAAAGGGTGAGTCTCATGAGCGTTCCTCCCCGCGCAAGCTCAGCGCCTCGGCCTCGGCGCTTGCTGCGCCGGGGCGACGGCGCTGCTTATTCGCAAAAACGAACGTCCAATGTCGCGATTAGGTTCCAGCTGCAGGTTTAATAGCCCTACATGCTGAGTAAGCGCCCCCCTCCCTTGCCGCAGGCAAGGTTTGCCAACAGCGGAAATAGTTAAGCGCATCAATGCGCGAATCTGGCTTCAAAAAAGCAGCAAACCTGTTGATTCCGCTCGTATATCGCGCTTCGCCAGGGTGCGCCACAACTCTCAACGACATCGTCGATCCAGCTTTCGCTTTCATCCGTATTGAGCGGCCGGCGCTGATTCACACCCCGCAGCCACCTCCATGAACCCGCCAGCCTCCTCGCAGCGACCAATGATGGCGCGAGGCCGTGGTGCCCGTTTGGAGGGACATGTGGAGCGAGGCGGGCCAAGCACGGAAGGCAAGGCCGGCACGCCCGCACCTGCACCGACGCCGCCCACCTGGCTGCGTCAGACCACGCAACTTGTCCCGGACCGACGCCGCCGCATGCTGGAGCACATGGCGCGGTACAAATTTGTTGCCAAGCGACCGGCCCATGGCTCCTCCGAGGATCCGCCGCGCGCCGTCGTGTTCATCGCGAAATTCGTGCTCTACATGGTGTTCTTCGGCTTCATCGGAGCCTTGGCTTCGTCGTTGTTTCCGATCTGCCTGGGCCTGTTCCTGTTCTTCACGGCTGATGACTTTATCGAATGGGCGCTCGAGACAACGGGCATCCGCCTTGTGCCCCACGCACCCGGGCCGGACTTCATCAAGTTCTTCGTGTTCGCGTTCGGATGGGGCCTTCTGCTGGGATCCTGGCGCGACTCCGCCCCCGCCTGGCTCGAACCACTGCTGCCGCCGAAGGCGCCCTGGCCTTTCTTCGCCGGTACGGCTCTCCTGATGGCAGCGACAGCGGCTATTGCCGCGGCGATTGCGGGACTTGTGGCCCCGCGCGCGAAAGATCAGTCCGCGGGCGAAAGCCTGGGTCGAAGGACGGCGAAATTCCTCATCTGCCTCGTCGTATTGGCATTGCTTGCCGGGCTCGATTATTCGACGTCGATCGTCTCGACCTGGCTCGAAGGTCGCTAGCCAGCAGCCGAAGCGCCGCGCAAGCCTTCAACTGGCGCATTCTGCTGCGTGCACGCTTAACGATATTTGGCGCTTTCAAAGGCGCCCGCCGGCGCGCTCGGCTATTGCTCGCGGGATGAACCGGAAAATCGCGCTCATGGCGGCCGGCGCCTGCCTTGGCCTGATCGTCTATGCCACGCTGTCTCCGATGGCGGGGCGGCCCGTGTTCATCAGCCACCACGAGCCGCTGCTGGTCGCCGCCATCGAGCGTCTCTGCGCCTATGGCCTCCTCGGTGTCCTCGTCGCGCGGGCCCTTCCGGATCGCCTTCGCCTGGCCTGCGTGCTCGTGGTCGGCGCCGCCTTCCTGCTGGAGCTTCTCCAGGCCTTGCAGCCGGACCGCGATCCCTATCTGCCGCACGCCCTGCAAAAGGCCCTCGGCGGCCTTGCCGGCATCCTTCTGGTTCAGATGATCGTCACGTTCAGGCGCAATCGATCCCGCGCCGGTTGAGCCCGCGCAGCGAACCGCTGTTCAGCCAACATTTGTGGCGTCCTCCGTCTCCGACATGCTAGGTAAATCCCGGCGTCGAGATCGGGAAAACATGGCAATTCGACGCCTGGAGAGGTACGGCTCTCGCCCAAGAAGAAGAGGGGCACTCAATGAAAGACATAAAGGCCCAGCTCGAGAAGCTACGCACGGAGGCCGCCGAATGCGCATTGATCCGTGATCTGGCGACCGACGCCAGGAAGCGCGAGCTGTTCGCCAGGCTTGCCGCCCAGCTGGACGTCTTGGCTGACGAGCTGGAGCGCGCCCTCGGCACGGAACCGAAGATCACCTGAGTGGCGTTGTTCGAAAATAGGAACAAACGGCAACGCAAGCGGCTTTCTCTGCTGCCGGCTCCCGCCGATGCCGGCCGGAACGGCCCCGGCCCCAACCTGCGACATCCCCAGCCGAGCCGGGGCCGTCTCCTGCCTTGCCAGACGAGATGCCATGACGTGCCCAACAAGCAAGGACGAACCTTGCCTGTCCTAGGCTCTTTCGACAAGGATGGATGGCGACGCTAGAGCGCGATGGCCTTAGGTTGAAGCGTCATCGCGCTTTAGGTCTTTGTTTGAGCAGGATCTCTGCGCAAACGCGCTCCGGTTTGTCGCGAGGGAAAACCGCTGCGCACTTTTCCGGATCATGCTTGAGCGCCGGTTCGTCGTGCCGGGGAGCGACGCCATTCTGTCCGCTCGGCAGCACAACAGCACCTCTGACAACAACTCGAAACGCAATGGCTCCAGCGTAAGACAATGTCCGCGCCCGTCAACTGTCCCTGCCCGTTTACCTTAACGCCGCGCGTTGCAAGCCTCGCCGGTCGCGACGCGCCGTGTGCACTTACGAACATGCGCGACGACAAAGGCGGTCCAAGAGATGGCCACCGGGACAGGGAGGTCCTCAGCGAGAGAAACAACGCCGCCTGCATCTTGCAAGCGGCGTTGTTGCGATCGCGTGCGCTTGCGCCAGCTCGCAGTCTCAGGAAATCGCCCCAGGCAGTCTCCACTCGGCGCGTGGATCGCAAACCTCGTCCAATCGCTCGACATAGCCGGCCGGCAGAATCCGACCGCCCTCCTCGTCCGCGACCGGAACGTCCGTTACCAGGCCCTCGATCAAGGCGGCCTCCCGGACTTCCTTCTCAGTCGTGAGCGGACTCCCGATTTGCCTCTGACCTTCGAACAGGGCGTACATGCAAGTCTCCCTCACGCATCACCCAAAAACCTAACGCTTGGCAGGCGGGCCGCTCTTGTTGCCCGGTAGCCCCTTCACGTTCGAAGAGTCCTGCTGTTCGACCGATGGATTCTTCGAGCTCGAACCGACCGTTCCCTGTCGCGCGGGCGGTCCGTTCTTGTTGCCGGGCGCACCGGCAATTCCTGTTCCCGAGTTCGGCGCGCTCGGAGCAGCAGTTGCCGCGCCCGTCGTCGTGGTGGAATTGGATTGGCCGGGGATGTGGGTCGCTGAGCCCGGCTTCTCCTGTTCGCTCACGAAGCCCGATGCTCCGGAGTTGCGTGTCTTCACGCCCTTGTCCGCCTCATGCTGAAGGGTTTCGTTTGAGTTCTGCTGCGCCGTTGCCGGCACAATCAGCGTTGCGAGCGCAAGGGGAACAGTCAGAATCAACATTCGCATGGATTTCCTCCTGAGATTCATCCCCACCAACGCCCAGCGACGCCGACATTTCCTTGCGACAGCATTCATTGTTTCGCATGCGGCTGGACACGGGAGCGCTGTTCCCACGCTCGAACCAGTGACGGGCGACAGCGGCGCTTCCACCTAGCCAAGGGCTTTGTCGGCAACGTATCCGCCGCGATATCGACGCTGCGCCGGTCGCGCGCGCCGCGGCAGCCTTGGCAGCTTCTCGATCTTCGCCAGCTGCCCTGACGCTGAGACGACAGCCGCCTCCTGGAAGCCACATCCGCCGCAAACGAAGGTGACCTCGGTCGGCGTCGCCCACGCGGATTTCCGAATCTTGGCCGCCATCGGCCAGGCGCGGCATTCGGGGCACGAAATCAGGAAACGACCAGGGTCCAGCATACCCATCGAGATCTCTCCACGATCTGCCCAAGTCGAAATGCTCAAGCCGTGCAGATCGTTCCGGGGCCGGCCTCATCGGCCCGTCGTTCCCTGCCGTCCATCAGCGCAAAGCCGGTACCGTTGCGCTCACTGCACAAGGTCGTGAGGGTTCCAAATTCCGACATCGCACAGCCCATCTCGTTAACCTGAAATTCACACCTGATCATGCGCGACGGTATCAATTACTTTAGACATTCTCATTAGAGATGCGCGCGGAAACGATCCGACACACGATTGGCCCTCATGTCCGTCAACGACTTCCTCCGGCAGCGCGCAGTGGAATTGACGGTTGGCGGCAGCTATTCGTTGCATCGCTGGTACGACTGCGAGGGTCGTTTGCGTAGCTTCGCCTGCCGCACCAAGCGCGTTTCTCCGTTCCGCATGATCGTCGACGTCCCCGTCGTCGGAAAGGTCGGCGAGCGCGTCACCTCCTACTTCCAGGACTTTGGTGAGTTCGAATGCACCATCAGCGAGACGCTGAAATCGGGCTTCCTGATGGAGCTCGAGATGACGCGCGCGCGGCGCGCCTGGATGTCGGAGAAGCTCAACTGGCTCGAGAAGAAACAGAAGGACGCCAGCATCGAGGAATTGAGGCGCGACGCTCGGTTCGTGCCGAAGGTCGCGCATACGCTCCTGACCCTGGCCGACGGAGCCACGCATCCCTGCCTCATCATCGACATGTCGACCGCGGGCGCCGCCGTGTCGGCGGAATACGATCCGGAGATTGGCACCCCGCTCGCGGTCGGCGCCTGCGTCGGCCGCGTGATCCGGAAATTCGCTCACGGCTTTGCGGTCAAGTTCGCCGAAAAGCAGAACCGCGATCAACTCGAACGCCTGATTGTCCGATCGGCGCAGTTGCAGCCCGCCTAGAGTTGCCGAGACACGCTTCGCACCAATACGCTTTCAAATCGCCTCGATGACCGCCCTACTTCGCTGCGGCCTCGACCGCATCCAGTAGCGGCATGTCGCGATGCGACTCGCAGAACCGCGAGACCTTGTTGGAATTCCGCTCCAGCGCCTGGGTATCGACGACCGGATTGTTGCGACGACCGGCGTAGAAGCCGCTCAGCCAGACGTTCACGGTGCGGCTGTGCGTGATGCGCTGGGTGATGTCTTGGTCGCAAGTGATCTTGGAGACGTCGACCAGCACTTGCGCTGCGGCCCGTGACATGAGTAGGCCCGCGCCGACCAACCCGACAAAAAGTCCGGAACAAATGAGTTTCGCGATCCGCATGAGCTCCCCGCACATCAATCCTCGATGAGCTTCACTTGCCGGCCAGCGGAATCACTCGGCTTGACCTGGATCAAGGGACGACTTGTTGGTGCGGGCACGGCGCCTCCGGTTCGGCTGGTCCTTAACTTTCCCGCGACGGAAGCCTTGGAAGGCCGGGGATAGGCGCTATAAGGTGTGCCGGGATGTCTCCGCAATCGCTGCGGGATCGGGAGTCTGGAATGTCCGTCGCAGACGTTGAGTTCACGCCTGCCGGGTCGCAGTCGATCCGGCCGCAGCTTCCACCGGGTGTCATCGTCGGCGGACCGGCCGTGCAGGCAAAACTCCGCGAGACCTACCTGTTGCTCGGCATCCTCTATGCCGGCACGGTCGCCGCCCTGATCTGGGCCGCCGTGCAGGGCATCGGCTGGATCGAGCTCTCCGTGTTCGCCGGCATGTTCGCGCTGACCACTTTCGGCATCGGCGCCGGCATGCACCGCCTGCTCGTGCACCGCAGCTTTCGCTGCGGCCCGGTGATGCGCGTGGTCTTCTGCGCGATCGCACAGATGGCCGTGCAGGGCTCGATCCTGAAATGGGTCGGCAACCACCGACGCCATCACCTCTATGCTGACGATGCCGGCGATCCTCACAGCCCGCATTACGACGGTTTTGGTGCGCCCTATCTGAGCGCACTGAAGGGCATGCTGCACGCGCACGGCGGCTGGGCGTTCGACCAGGCCACGACCGACAACGAATACTATGCCAAGGATATCCTCGCCGATCCCATCGCGATGTTCTTCGTCCGCACGCGCTGGTTCTGGTACGGCATGTCCGGCGTCTTCATTCCCGGCGCCATCGGCTATGCACTCGGCGGCCTGCACGCCATGATCGGCTGCGTGCTGTTTTCAGGCCTGTTCCGCTGCTACGTGCTGATCCTCGTCTCCTCGCTCACCGGATCGGTCTGCCACAACTACGGCTACCGCCGCTATGAGGTTGACGATGCCTCGACCAACGAACTCGTCACCACGATCATCACGTTCGGCGAGGGACTGCACAACAATCACCACCGCTTCCCCCGCGATGCCTATCTCTCACATGCCTGGTACGAGTTTGATCTCAACGGCCTGATCATTCTCGGCCTCGAGAAGCTCGGCCTCGTGCACGACGTCTTCCATGCCTCGAGCCGCCATTTGGCCGACGCAGCCCCCGAACCGCAGCGGACCCCAACGGCAGGCTAGCGACGCCATCGAGACGGCCTGGACCGCCATCTCTTGGCCCAAATTGCGGAGCCAGATTTGTCCGACCGTGCCTTGTGCGCGGCCCTCGCTGTCATTGCTCGCGTGCGATCGGAGACTGGGGATGGCTGTCAACAAGATCACCTGGGACCGGGTTGGCCGGGTCACCGAGCCCGGCCGCTACATGTTCAAGTTCGGCTGGCTGACGATCACCGACGGCGACCTCGAGATCTGGAAGCAATATCCGCGCGCCGCCTTCACATTGCTCGGGCACGCCGGGACCGGCGATGTGATCGGCGATGAATTCCATCTCGGCGCGTTCGATATTTCGCCCGACGCGCAATTGCATTCCTTCGACGCATACAGCGATGCGAATGTGATCGAGTTGCATTAACCCGCGATAAACAGCCCTCCTCCTAGCGTTTCCCCCGGCTGATGGAATCAACCGGAATCGGCGAAGGTATCAACGCCATCGCCGGTCAAACCAACCTGCTAGCGGTCAACGCGACCGTCGAGGCACCGATTCGAGCCGGCTTCAGCAGGAGGTCGATGGCGAACACCGGTCTGCCCACCCGCGACCTCGATTTCGCTTATGGACTTGCGGCGGGAATACGTGCATCGTGAAGCGAAGAAACCTTCATATTCCCTTGATTTACCTCGCTAATCGCGACCTGCCGCACGCGGCCGCGATTGTTGCCGTGATCTTCGAACAGGATCGTTCATGCGATTGATTGCGCTCATGCTTTTCGTTGCAGCCTCGAGTAGCACCGCCGCAGCCCAGACCCAGGACTGCCGCGTGATCACCGACCCCACCGCTCAGCTCTCCTGCTACAACAATGAGACGCCGCCGGCACAGGCTGCCAAGCGTCAGAGGTCGGCACCGCCGCCACAGAAGTCGAAGGTCGATTCCGAGAAGTTCTCCGACAAATACGCGGAGCCGCCCGACGCCGAGGATGCCGTGGTGCGAGCGCGCATCAACGGCATCTGCCGCGGCTGCTGAACGCCATGGCCCTGACACGACAGATCGTCGCATCGACGGAAGTGGATAAGCCGACCAAGGGAACCTATTCTCCGCCGTGATGCACCTCCTCGAAGCGCTCCCCACCGTCATCGGAACCGCGGCCATCGCACCGGCGCTGTTGCTGCTCTGGCTCGTGATCGCGGCCGAGGAGCGCCCCGGACCGCCGGCCCAGGTCTGGACGGCTTTCCTGCTCGGCGCAGCCAGCATCTCCGTGCTGGGTCTCGCCCGCGCGCCCTTCGCCAAGATGGTCGCGGCCCCCGACAATCCCTGGACCGCGCTTGCCATGCATTCGATCTTCGGCGTCGCGCTGCCGGAGGAAGCGGTCAAGGTGCTCGCCATCGTGCTGATCTCCTCGACCAAGCGGCGGACCTTTTCCAATCCCATGGACACGGTGGTCTATGGCGCCGCCGTCGGCCTGGGTTTCGCGGCCTACGAGAACCTCGCCTATCTCGTGCAGCACGCCGACATGTGGCGCTCGCTCGCCGCCTTGCGCAGCGTGCTGACCGTGCCCTTCCATGGTGCGCTCGGCATCATCGCCGGCGCTTACCTCACGATCGCCCGCGCCGGCACGGCGCTGGGGGCCAACCGTCACAATCGCGATTGGGCGCGCCTGTCCAGCCGGCTGCTGATCCTGGCAGGCCCGGTCGCGCTGCATTCTGCCTTCGATTTTCCATTGCTCACACTGCAGCGGATGCCGGATCTCGATCCCACGGTGCGGATGTGGCTCGGCGCGGCCAGCCTGCTGATCGGCTTCAGCTCGATCGGATTTGCCATCCGCCTGGTGCGGCGGGTCGCGCGCCATCACGCGCCGCGCACCGACGTCGCGCGCGAGCGGCTGAGCCAACTCCGCCGCATGTGGGCACTGCTGCTCGCCGGCGGCGGCGTCGGCTTCGTCGGCCTCGCCTTCGTGCTGACTTCGATCCATCACTGGCTGACCAATCCCGACCGCAATGTGACGCTGGTGCTCATCCCGATCGGTCTCACCTCGATCCTGCTCGGCATCGCCCTATTGGTTGTCACAACGGCGATCTACGTTCTCGGCCGCAACCGCATCCGCACCACGGCGGAAGGCTTTTCGTCAGCACCGGGGGCCTCGCCGGGATAGCTATCGCGGCGCGCACTCACTACATGAGCGACGCGTGCAAGACGCCGGTGCCAGGAGACCTCAATGACTTCTCCCGAGGATTTTCCTTCCCTGCAGTCCGCCATGAACCGCGCGGTCAAGCAGAACTGGAAGGCGTTTCTGTTCGAAGGCATCTTGCTTGCCATTCTCGGCATCGCCGCGCTGATCCTGCCGCCGCTCGCGAGCCTCGCCGTCACGATCTTTCTCGGCTGGATGTTCTTGATCAGCGGTATCGGGGGCCTCATCGTCACCTTCTGGGCGCGCAACGTGCCGGGTTTCTGGTGGTCGCTGATCTCGGCGGCGCTCGCCGTACTCGCAGGCATGATCCTGCTGGCGCGCCCGGCTCAGGCCGTGCTGACGCTGACCATCGTCGTCGGCGCCTATTTTCTCGCCGAAGGCGTCGCCACTATCATGTACGCGCTGGAGCATCGCCGCGAATTGACCAGTCGCGCGTCCTGGCTCGTGATCTCCGGCCTCGTCGACATTTTGATCTCGTTCTTGGTCATCACGGGGCTGCCGAGCTCGGCCGAATGGGCCATCGGCATCCTCGTCGGTATCAACCTGCTGTTCGGCGGCGCCGCGCTGATCGGCATCGCCATGGCGGCGCGAAATAGCAACACTTGACGGCCCACGTCGTCGTTCACCCCGATTTGGGGGTGACAAGGCCAGAGGGCTGCGCTATAGAGCCCGCCCATGATCAACCTCGTCACCAGCTATTTTTGGTACTTTAGCTACGACAGCTCGCTGGCGGCAGGAGGATCGCGCTCAATCTGATACATTGCAGCAAACAGTCCGAAACAGCCGCCAGACCTGGCGGCTTTTTTATTGGCCGGCAGGTTCTCAAAAGACAGGAGCCCGCCGTGCTGAGCACGACCGACGATCTTCGTATCCGCGAACTGAAAGAGCTGAGTACGCCTGAAGAGGTGATGCGGGAGATCCCGCGCACCCTCACCGCCACGCGCGTGGTGATGGCGGCACGCAACGCTATCCACGCCATCCGCAACGGCCAGGACGATCGGCTGCTGGTCGTGGTCGGCCCCTGCTCGGTCCATGATCCGAAGGCCGCCATCGACTACGCCGAGCGGCTCGCAAGCCTGCGCGAGGATCTCGCCGACGAGCTCGAGATCGTGATGCGGGTCTATTTCGAGAAGCCGCGCACGACCGTGGGCTGGAAGGGCCTCATTAACGACCCCGATCTCGATGGTAGCTTCGACATCAACAAGGGCCTGCGACTCGCGCGCAACGTGCTCTCGGCTGTCAACAATCTCGGCCTGCCGGCGGGAACCGAATTCCTGGACATGACGACGCCGCAATATATCGCCGACCTCGTCTCCTGGGCTGCGATCGGCGCGCGCACCACCGAGAGCCAGATCCATCGCGAGCTGGCGTCGGGACTGTCCTGCCCGGTCGGCTTCAAGAACGGCACCGACGGCAATGTTCGCATCGCAGCCGATGCGGTGAAGTCGGCCTCGCATCCGCATCACTTCATGGCGGTGACCAAGCGCGGGCGTTCGGCGATCGCCTCCACCGCGGGCAACGAGGACTGCCACATCATCCTGCGCGGCGGCAGCAAGCCGAACTACGACGCCGCGAGCGTCGCTGCGGCCTGTGCCGACCTCGCGAAGGCGAACGTCGGCCAGCGACTGATGGTGGATGCAAGCCACGCCAATTCCAGCAAGAAGCCGGAAAACCAACCCAAGGTCACGGCCGACATCGCCGGCCAGATCGCCGCGGGTGAGCAGCACATCATGGGTGTGATGATCGAGAGCAATCTGGTGGCGGGCCGCCAGGACGTGGTGCCGGGAACCGCGCTGACCTACGGCCAGAGCATCACCGACGGCTGCATCGACTGGGCGACCACGGCGACGGTCCTGAAGGAGCTTGCGGGAGCCGTGCAAGCAAGGCGGCAAGCGCAACGCACGGGCCTGCACGAACGTTCGGCTTAAGCGGAGCTGTCGCGGGCGGGGCGAGCTGTCGCGCCCTGCCCGCTGACCGGTATACGCGGCTTCAGCAGCCGCGGCAGATGCTCTTGATCTTCTTGTCGAGCGCCATGTTCTCCTTGCTCAGGGGATCATTGGGGTCGCCCAGGTTCTTCTCGCTCGGCACGTCGGAGGCGCGGGGCTGGCGATGACCGACCGGCGCCGGCGGCACCGAGCCCGCAGATTGCCCCGATGTCCCTCCCTTGCTGCCACCGCTCTGCGCGATGGCGACACCGCCGAACATCATTAGGAGCGACAGTGCCACGACGATGCTTTTCATTCTGCTCCTCCATTCCCTGGGCTGACGTTGTCCCTCATCATGCCCTTACGTCTCGGGCGGATAGAGATGAACGTCGCCGCAATAATCGACGATACGATAGCGCGTTTCCATATTCCGATCACGGTCACCGGGTGCGGTATTTTGCACCGCCGCGACGTAAGTCGGGCCAACCGGCGACTTTCCGGCGCCGCCGGGAATGTCGATGACATAGTCGGGCTGGCAGAGTCCCGACACCCGGCCGCGCAACTGGCGCATCAAGTCCTGCCCGGCGGCGAGAGTCGTGCGCAGATGCGCGGTGCCTGGTGCGAGATCACCGTGATGCAGGTAATAGGGCTTGATGCGGCATTCGACGAAAGCACGCATCAAATCCGACAGGGCCGCGATGTCGTCATTGACGCCGCGCAGCAGCACGGACTGGCTCACCATGGGAATGCCGGCGTCGACAAGACGCGCACAGGCGGCACGGGCGCCTTCCGCCAGTTCCCTTGCGTGGTTGGCATGCAGTGCGACCCAGGTCGTCGCACCCTTCACCTTCAGCGCTGCAACCATCTCATCGGTGATGCGCGCGGGATCGGCCACGGGCACACGGGTGTGGAGGCGGATGATCTTGACGTGATCGATGCCGGCGAGATCGGCCATGATCTCGCTGAGCCGCCGCGGCGACAGCATCAAGGGATCGCCGCCGGTCAGGATGACCTCCCAGATCTCGCTATGCGTGCGGATGTAGTCGATCGCGGCACGATAAGCGTCGTCCGACAGAGCGTTCTCCTTGCCGGGGCCGACCATCTCGCGGCGGAAGCAGAAGCGGCAATAGACCGCGCAGACATGAACGAGCTTGAACAGCACGCGGTCGGGATAGCGATGCACGATGCCCGGCACCGGCGAATGCGGGTGATCGCCGATCGGGTCCGCCGACTCGCCGGGCTGCACGTCGAGCTCCGCGGCGTCAGGAACGAACTGGCGTGCGATCGGGTCATTGGCATCCGACGTGTCGATGATCTCGACCAGCGCAGGTGTGATCGCGACCGCATAGCGCGATGCGACGCGCTCGAGCGCGGCCAGTTCCGATGCCGGCGCAAGTCGCTGCGCCACAAGCTCGGCCGGCTCGCGCAAGGTGCGTGCAAGGTTGGTCTTCGTCATATCTCACTTAACGTTTCATTTGCAGGCGGCGTCCACACCACCTGATCGATCCTGGATGCGCCGCTCGCCAGCATCACCAACCGGTCGAAGCCGAGCGCGACCCCGCTGGCCTCGGGCATTTCACCGACCGCGGCCAAAAAGTCCTCGTCGAGCGGATAGGCCTCGCCGTAGCGGCGCTGCTTTTCCTCCATCGCTGCGGCGAAACGGCGGCGCTGCTCCGGCGCATCCGTCAGCTCGCCAAAGCCGTTAGCAAGCTCGACGCCGCAGGCATAGACCTCAAACCGCTCGGCGACGCGGGGATCGTCGGCCTTGACCCGCGCCAGCGCCGCCTCTGGAGATGGGTATTCGAACAGGATGGTCAAACGCCCCTGCCCCAGCCTCGGTTCGACATGCTCGACCAGCACCTTGCTGAAGATGTCGGACCAGGTGTCGTCATCGGCCACCCGGACTTTCCCGGCGGCGGCGGCCGCGAGCGCAGCGCGGTCGCCCTCGCCACCATGAATTGTCGCCAGCAGGTCGATCCCGGCGAACTGCTCGAAGGCGTAGCCGACCGTCAGAAGCTCCGGCTCGGCAAAGGGGTCGGCGGTGCGCCCCCGGAACGAGAACGTCCCGATCCCGGTCGCCTGCGCGGCATGGGCGATCACCACGATGCAGTCGGCCATGATGGCGTCGTAGGGGGCGCCCGCCCGGTACCATTCCAGCATGGTGAATTCGGGCAGATGCAGGTCACCGCGCTCCCGGTCGCGAAACACCCGGGCCAGCTCAAAGATCTTGGGCTCACCGGCCGCAAGCAGCTTCTTGCAGGCGAATTCCGGCGATGTCCGCAAATAGCGCGTGGCCCGGCTGCCGTCGGGCCGCAAAAGCTCGGTCCGCGGGGCGTGCAGATGGGTTTCGTTACCGGGGGAGACCTGGAGGACCGAGGTTTCCACCTCGACAAACCCCTGCTCGGCGAAAAAGCCCCGGACGGCGGCCGCAATGGCGCCCCTGGCCTGGAGAAACGGGCGTCGGTCGACATGCCGGCTGGGCGACCAGAACGGCGAAATGGGCTTGTCCCCAGCCATTAACCGGCCGTCCCAAGACTGTGCAAAACGCTGGCATCCACCGGCAAAATCAGTATGTTGCGGCCCGAAGCGGCCGCCAGGGTCCCAATCGGGGCCCGAGACCGGTCCCGAAGTCCCCCATCAACACGTCCATGCCCTGGCCGAAGCCGGGTCAGGCAAGCAGGAATTATAGCTTTGAGAGTCATCGCCAGTTCTATTCGCAAGGGCAACGTGATCGAGCAAGACGGCAAGCTCTATGTCGTCGTGAGCGCCGAGAACATCCATCCCGGCAAGGGCACCCCGGTCAGCCAGATCGAAATGCGCCGAATCAGCGACGGGGTAAAGATCTCCGAGCGCTACAAAACCACCGACCAGGTCGAGAAGGCCACGATCGAAGAGCGCAACTACACCTTCCTGTATGAAGACGGCGACGGCTTCCACTTCATGAACCCCGAGACCTACGACCAGGTCCAGGTCTCCAAGGACGTGGTCGGCGACGCCGCCGCGTATCTTCAACCGGACATGACCGTCAAGCTGTCGACGCACGACGTCAACGTGGTGTCGCTCGCGCTGCCGCAGCGCGTGACGCTGGAAGTGGTCGAGACCGAGCCGGTGACCAAGGGCCAGACCGCCTCCTCCTCCTACAAGCCCGCCGTGCTCTCCAACGGCGTGCGCACCACCGTGCCACCGCACATCTCGGTCGGCACCCGCATCGTGGTGATGACCGAAGACGGCTCCTACTCCGAGCGCGCCAAGGACTAAGCGATCGGCTAATAGAGGGACTGGGGCAACCAGAGACGCCGGGGGGCGACAGTGAGCAGGAAGGCCAACCGCTTCGTCTGGCGAGCCTTGGCCTTGCTGTCGCTACTCGCAAGCTATCCCGTCGCCGCCGACGAATTCCACTCGCCCTCCCTCACTGCACCCCGCATCGAGTGGCGCGCGGCGATCGACCAGTTGCGCACGGAGATCAACACGCGCCCGATGGTTGCGGGTGATTTCGTCTTCGTGCCGCGTCGAACGGTCTCCCGCTTCGATCCGCGAGCAATGCCGGCGCTGCTTCAGCTCAACGGGGTCACCTCGCAATTCTTCAGGGGGATCGCGCGCAGCTCCGTTCCGGTGCTGCTGCCGTTCGACGCCGCGGCCTATCTGGACGCGCAGCGCAGCGGCGCGCCATCGAGCCTGTCGATTGCCCGATATCAGGCAGACTTCAATCCCGTCGACATGTTCGACGCCGGCCCGGCCGGCTACAGCGCGAGCTTCTCGTTCGAGCCCGGCGCCGGCGACGGCATGCCCTCGCGCGTCTTCGCAAAGCCGGTCGAGGTGCAGATCACGGGCTCGGCGCTCATCTATGACATCGCCGATCCCACGGGCGGCAAGGGCGAGCCGGTCAAAGCGGTCAGCGCCCAATATCCCGATATCCGCAGGTTCATCCGCGAAGGCTATGTGCGCTACGCCTTCACGCGCTTCGGCGTTGCCTATGTTGTCTCGATCCAGTGCCTCGACAGCGTCGCCAAACCGCGGCGGCTCGCCTGCAAGGAGGCCTATCCGGTCGCCGAACGCTTCCTGAGGGCGCTGCGGGTTGCCGGCGGATCGCGGATGCGTCCGCTGCGGGATGTCGCCCCCGATGTCACGGATCGGCCGCCCGAGCGATCGGCCGAATTCACTTATCGGCCGAGCGGTGACATCATTCCGAATTCCGGCTATCGCAAGCAGAACGGCCATGCCGACGTCATTGCCTATTCGCAGATCCGGTTTCCGCTGGAGAAATTTCCCGCCATCGTCCGCTCGCAGTCCTACGCCAAGCGCGACAAATCGGAGGCGCCGACGCGCGGCTACGTCTGGCGCGACAACTTTTGCGAGTCCCGCAGTTTTGAGGTTTGGCAGTGCGGTGGCGGCTACGGCCACCAGGGTGAGGATATCGTCGCCGGCGAATGTCCGCCCGGCAGCGAGGGCAGCGATCGCTGCGATCCCAAGCAGCAGGGCGTGGTCGCCGTGCGCGACGCCACCGTGATCCGCGGATCAAAGGACCAGGCCGCCACGCTGCAGGTCAACAGCCGCACCGAGCACATCCGCTTCCGCTACATGCACATGAACCCGTCGGCGATGAACGCCGACGGCCTCGTCAATGGCCGTACCGTCGCCGAGGGCGAGCGGATCGGTCTGGTATCCAACTATATGGATCACCCCGCCGGTACGTCGCGCCACCTGCATTTCGACGTGCAGGTGTTCACCCGTGACGGCTGGATCTGGGTCAGCCCCTACGTCACGCTGATCTCGGCCTATGAGCGCCTGATCCGCGCCCGCGGTCGCGAGACTGGTCCGGAGATCGCAGGAACCGCGCAGCCGGTGGCCCACGCGCTGCCCGAGGACGTGGTCAAGCCGGACCAGCGCGAAGGCAGCAGCGAGGAGAATTGAGACGCGCAGTCGCGCATGAAGCCCGGATGCAACGAAGCGCAATCCGGGACGGTTTCCACGCGATTACTCCAAAAACGTCGTGAGCTGCGCGCCTTCATCCGCCACGAACACGGCGATCAATTCCGCTGGCTCGGTCGCGCTGGCATTGGCCGACACCAGGTGCGTCGAACCGGGCGGCTCGAAGAACGACTGGCCGACCTTGAAGGTCTCGACCGGGCCGCCGCCGAGTTGGGAACGGATCTCGCCCTTGCTGATGTAGGCGGTCACGGACCCCGCATGCTTGTGCGGCCGCGTAAAACCGCCGGGACCGTAGAACACCCGCACGATAGTGACGCGCTTGCCGGGTACGTTAGGCAGCGCGTAGGAGCCGATCGGCTCGACCTTGTCCAGCGGCGAGCCTTCCGCAGCCGACGCGCAGACCGGCGCCATCGCAGCGGAAATGGCGTCCATGGTCGCCGGCAGTGCCCTGCCGATGGCCAGCGCGCAGGCCAGCCCTCCCACGACGGCAAGGGCAAACGCCTGCGATCGAGGCCGCGCGGTATCGGAGAATGTAGCAACCGAAGTCATCCCGAAATCCTCCCGGAAATGATGATGTTCTGACGGCGTGTGCCGATTTATGACGCCGCGGCGTTGGCGGCAGCCGGCCGCTTTGCCGGCGTCCACCGGAAGGCGGCGCCGAAGCGATTCCAGACGTTAATCGAGGCGACGGCCGAGGTCAGATAGGTCAGCTCCTTCTCCGAGAACTCGCGCGATACCTCCGCATAGATCTCGTCGCTGACCCCGTCGGGCAGATGCGTGAGCGCCTCGGTCCAGGCCAGTGCGGCCCGCTCGCGCGCCGAAAAGATCGGCGCCTCGCGCCAGACGGCGACGAGATTGAGCTTGTCGACGGGCACGCCAATGCGCTCGGATAGCAGGATGTGGTGCTGGACGCAGAAGGCGCAGCCGTTGATCTGCGACGCCCGCAGCTTGATGAGTTCGACGAGCTGCTTGTCGAGGCCGGCCTTGGCCGCAAACTGGCCGAGCGCCAGCACCACGTCGTAGACGTCGGGGGCCATCGCCTTGAAGTTTTCGTATTCGCTGCGGGCGTGTGACACGACCTTCACCTCGTGTTATGTAAGAGCACTGATATCGTATAAGAGCTCTGATATGTCGCGCAAGGCTGAAGGCCTCACAAGACCACGACCAAACCGGAAGGCAGCAATGCAGAGGACGACGGGCCGCCCCCGGACCGCGAGGACCGACGGCGGAACCGCGGGCCTGCCCGCCCGTCCGCCCGCACCCGGCGAAGGCAAGCGCGGCGAAAAAGGCTATCTCGGCTATCTCCTTCGTCAGGCGCAGGCCGCGGTGCGCCTCAGCATGGACCGCACGCTCACCGAGCTCGGCGTCACGCCGCCGCAATTCGCCGTGCTGACGATGCTCAGGGCCTATCCCGGCCTGTCCGGCGCCGACGTCGCCCGCCTCACCTTCCTGACGCCGCAGACCGTCGGCGTGATCATCCGCAATCTCGAACGCGACGGCGCGATCCGCAAGGCGCGCCATCCCGTGCACGGCCGCATCCTGCAATGGTCGCTGACGCCGCACGGCGCGACGCTGCTTCGGGGCTGCCGGCAACGGGTCTTGGACATCGAGGAGCGTCTTGGCGCGGGGCTGGATGGCAAGACCGAAGCCGCCATCAGGCGCTGGCTTTCGAAGATCGCAACGGAAATGCAGGACGGCTAGTCGCCGCCACCCCAGTCGATATCCGGGAGGTCGAAATCGCCGCCCGCGCCGCGTTTGTCCCCGTTGCCAAAATTCTCCGCGAGGATCGCGACGACAACGACGATCAGACCCGCGGCGAAGGGCCAGGGATTGGCGCGGACGAGGTCCAAAAGCTCCTGCATGGCCTATCCTGCGCACGGAGTAGCGAAAGTTCCGTAAATCGAACGGCCAAAAGCCGCGGATCCGCCTTCAGGATTTGCCAACCCGGCGCCTGCGCGAGGGGCGGCTTCAGGCTAGGATATCGGCATGAAACAACCTGATTCCTCTGACAGCCCGACCCGCCGCACCCTGCTTCAATCCACGCTCGGCGCAGCCATCCTCCTCGCCTCGCCGACCCATGCGCTCGCTGCAGCACCCCCGGGCTTCGACGAGTGGCGCGAAGCCTTTCGCGCCCGCGCCATGGCCAAGGGTATTTCGGCTTCGACCTGGCAGCGCGCGATGGCGCGGGTCGAGCCGGACATGAGCGTGTTCAAGCAAATCCGCAACCAGCCGGAATTCAATGAGCAGGTCTGGCAGTACATCAACCGCCGCGTCTCCGACTGGCGCATTATCAACGGCAAGATCGCGCTCAAGAACAATGAGCAATTGTTCGCGCGCATCGAAAAGGATTTTGGCGTCGAGCGCGGCACGCTGCTGGCGCTGTGGGGCGTGGAGTCGGCCTATGGTGATCCGCTGGTGCAGCAGAACCATATGAAGCCGATCTTTCCCTCGCTTGCCGCGCTCGCCTGGAACGAGCCGCGCCGCAAGGCCTATTGGGAGACCGAACTGATCAACGCGCTCAGGATCGTCGACAAGGGCTGGAGCACGCCGGAGGAGATGCGCGGTTCCTGGGCCGGCGCGATGGGGCATTCGCAATGGATGCCGGAAGTCTGGCTCAATGTTGGCATCGACTATGACGGCGACGGCAAGGTCTCGCCGTTCGGCCGGCCCGACGATGCGCTTGGGGCGACTGCAAAGTACCTGGTCAATCGCGGCAAATGGCACCGCGGCGAGCATTGGGGTTATGAGGTGCGCGCGAGCGGCAATATGAGCGGCAGCCGCACCTATGCCGCCTGGCAGGCGGCCGGCGTCGTGCGCGCGGACGGCCAGCCGTTTCCGCAACCGAATGCCTCAGCGCAGATGTGGGCGCCGGTCGCAGGCGGGCCCACATTCCTGCTCGGACCGAACTTCTATTCGGTGAAGAGCTACAATCCTTCGATGAACTATGCGCTCGCGATCTGCCATCTCGGCGACCGCTGCCTGGGCGCGCCGCCCTTCATCCAGCCCTTCCCGGGCTCGGAACGCGCGCTGACGCTCGCCGAGGTGCAGGAGATGCAGACACGCCTGACCAAGGCCGGCTTCGACACCGGCGGCACCGACGGCCGCGTCGGCAACGACACCATGAAAGCGATCAAGGACTTTCAGCAGAAGGCGGGACTAGCGCCCGCCGATGGCTATGGCGGGTTGAAGGTGCTGGCGAAGCTGCGCCAGGGATCGTAGGCCCGCTCACTCGCTTCGTCATTCCGGGGCGCGCCACTTGGCGCGAGCCCGGAATCCATTTTTCCGCCCTGGCTCGCCGCTCGATGGATTCCGGGTTCGCGCTTCGCGCGCCCCGGAATGACGAGGATATTATCAGTGCCGGTACTGCGGCTCCTCGGCATCGAGCTGGCGGCGGATCGCGGCAAGATGCAACCGCGCGGATTCGGCATCGCCCTCGCGCATCTGCCGGTAGGTTGCCTCCGCAATCGCGGGATCGACGGGCAGCACCTTGCGTCCGGTCGACATCGCCAAAACCTGCACCTCGGCCGCGCGCTCGAGATAGTAGAGATCGTCCCATGCTTCGGCGATGGTCGGAGCCAGCACCATCACGCCGTGGTGCTTCATGAAGATGATGTCGGCGTCCCCTACGGCGGACGCGATGCGGGCGCCCTCGCGGTTGTCCAGCGCCAGACCGTTGTAATTGCGATCGACCGCCGTGCGGCCGTAGAATTTGAGCGCCGTCTGGCCTGCCCAGATCAACGGATCGCCCTCGGTCATCGACAGCGCCGTGGCGTTCGGCATGTGGGTATGGAACGCGACTTTTGCGCGCGGCAGGCGCTTGTGGATTTCGGCGTGGATGTAGAACGCGGTCGCCTCGGGCACGCCGTCACCATCGAGCACGTGGCCGTGGAAGTCGCAGATCAGGAGCTTTGACGCCGTCAGCTCGCGAAACGCGTAGCCATAGGGGTTGACGAGGAAGAGATCGTCATGCCCCGGCACCACGGCCGAGAAGTGATTGCAGATTCCCTCTTCAAAACCGTTGCGCGCGGCCATGCGGAAGCAGGCGGCAAGATCCTCGCGTGCGGTACGGATCGCATCCGTTGCGAGGTCCGGGCGGTTCGAGCCCGCCGATGCCTTGGCGGATGCAGATGAAGTGGCGTGAGACAGACTATGCGCCATGGCGAAGACCTCTTGAGCTAGCCGCCGGCGTTGTACAGGGGTGACGCAACCGCGTCAGCCCCTGCGACCGCCACCCTGCCCTTCGCGCTGCGCGGCCTAAATCACGCCCGCCGCGGCACCGCGCCCGCGTTCATGCCGCCGTCGATCACGAGCTCGGTGCCGGTGACGTAGTGCGAGGCATCTGACGCCAGATACAGCACGCCGCTCGCGATCTCCGCGGCCTGGCCGGCGCGGCCGAGCGGCGTCGCCATTTTCGCGCGCTCCTCTGGATCGATCGGCGCGTTCTGGCCGGCGCCGGTCGCGCCCGTCGGGATCTTGCCCCAGATCGGGGTGTCGATGATGCCGGGATGCACGGAGTTGACGCGGATGCCGTCGCCAGCCGCCGCACATTCCATCGCGATGGACTTTGCGAACAGCCGCACGCCGCCCTTGGTCGCGGAGTAGCCGGCAAGTCCGGCCGCGCCGCGCAGGCCCGCGAGCGAGGACATCATGATAATGGAGCCGCCGGCCGTCCTGCGCATCAGGGGCAGGCAGTACTTGACCGAGAGAAACACGCCGTCGAGGTTGATCGCGTTCTGCTTGCGCCAGTCGGCAAGCGTCATGTTGACGATATCGGGCACGGCGATACCGATGCCGGCATTCGAGACGAGCACGTCGAGCTTGCCGTAGCGCCTGGCGATCTCGGCCGCGATCTCCGCCCAGCGTTCCTCGCTGGTGACGTCCTGCTCCAGAAAGATCGCCTTGCCGCCGGCCTTGGTGACGCGCGCCACAACCTCGGGGCCGCGGAGCTCGTCGACATCGGTCGCGATCACGGTCGCGCCCTCCTTCGCCAGCAATTCGACGACCGCCTCGCCAATGCCCGAGGCGCCGCCGGTCACGAGCGCGACCTTGCCTTCAACCTGCCCTGCCATTTCAACTCCCTTTGTTATTGTTCTATCTATCTGATGACCGATGGGCCCTGATCCGGCAAGGCGACATCGATGACGCGCAATTGCACGCGCTCGGCGCCCTGGAAACGGTCGAGCGACAGGGAGCCAGCCACATGCAGGGCCTGGCCGCGATTGGCGACCAGGGCGTTGCCGAGTTTCTGACCGATCGAACGGAATGCAATGCCGTTGACGATGGCACCGTCGCCGGACTTGAAGCGCAGGCGCAGATGCGCTTGCCCGACCTCGTCGGCATAGACGAGCTGGTGCGACGGCAGCGCCAGCACCGGCTCGGGATTGCCGCTGCCGAAGGGACCAGCGCGGTTGAGCGTGGTCGCAAGCTCCGGCGTCACCGCGCGCGCGGCGACCGCGCCGTCGATGAAGAGCTCGTTGACGTGGCGCGCTTCGCTGACGTCACGGGCGAGCGCGTTTTCCAGATAGGCACGGAATTCGGCGAGCTTTTCCTTCCGCAGAGTGACTCCCGCCGCCATCGCGTGACCGCCGCCTTTAAGCAAAATTCCGTCGGCAACCGCCTGTCGGACCGCCTTGCCGAGATCGACGCCGGCAATCGAACGCCCGGAGCCGGTGCCGATGCCGCCGGGCTCCAGCGCAATGGCAAAGGCCGGCCGCGAAAACTTCTCCTTCAGCCGCGAGGCGACGAGCCCAACCACGCCGGGATGCCAGCCTTCGGAGGCCGTGACGATGACACCGAGCTTGTCCTCGAGCCCGATCGACGCCAGTGCTTCGGCTTCGGCCTGGGCTTCGGCGGCCTGTTCGATGACGCGGCGCTCGCTGTTGAGGCGGTCGAGCTCAGCGGCGATGCGCGCGGCCTCGACGGGATCGCCTTCGAGCAGCAGCCGGACGCCGAGATCGGCACGGCCGATGCGGCCGCCCGCGTTGATCCGCGGCCCCAGCATGAAACCGAGATGCCAGGCTTCCGGCGGGCCGTTGAGCCGCGCCGCATCCATCAGCGCGGTGTGACCGACATGATCGCGCCGCCGCATGGCGATAAGCCCTTTTGCGACGAAGGCGCGGTTGAGCCCGATCAGCGGCGCGACGTCGGCAACCGTGCCGAGGGCTACGTGATGCAGCATGCCCAGCAGATCGGGCTCGGGCATCTCGCGGCTCCAGAAGCCGCGCTGGCGCAGCTCGCGGTTCACGGCAACCAGCGTCACCAGCACGAGCCCGACGGCGGCGAGATGGCCCAGGCCGGAGATGTCATCGAGCCGGTTCGGGTTGACGAGCGCATCGACCTCGGGAAGCTCCGTGCCGGCTTGATGATGGTCGATCACGACGATGGACAGGCCGAGCCGTCGCGCCTCGGCAAGCGGCTCGATGCTGGTGGTGCCGCAATCGACGGTGACGAGCAACGTCGCGCCCTTCCCGGCCAGCGCACGCACGGCTTCGGTGTTGGGGCCGTAGCCCTCGAAAATCCGGTCGGGGATGTGGATCAAGGGATCGAGCCCGCAATGACGCAGGTGCCAGGCGAGCAGCGCGGCCGAGGTGGCGCCGTCGACGTCATAGTCGCCAAAGATCGCGACCTTCTCGCCGCGTATCGCCGCATCCGCGATCCGCGTCGCGGCCGCCTCCATCTGCGTCACCGTAAAGGGGTCCGGCAGCAATTTCCGGATGGTCGGATCGAGAAAATCCTCGACCGCGTCGATCTCGACGCCGCGGCCGGCCAGCACCCGCGCGAGCAGCTCCGGCAATTGATGGCGCTGCACGATGGCGAGAGCCTTGGCGGCTCCCCGCGCGTCCAGTCGGTCGCGCCAGAGCTTTCCCGTCAGGGACTGCGCAACGCCGAGAAACGCCGGGGGCGCTTCGACGGGCAAGGCTATGGCGGGCGGGGTCATGTTCGATTCGCTGGGCTTAACTCGGCTCGCGCCCAACATCGGCGGCGCGCGGTCGCTACGCACGGGATTCGGCGGGAATGCTGCGCTGTTTGCAATGTCCGCGCCGAACAAAACGGTGGATTGCCGATTTCCTGTGCGCGCTGACTACCATTTGAGCAGACCGCAAGACAGCAAATTAAGCGGGCGTTAGGTGGAATCCCCGAAAAAGAATCGTATTCGATCTGCAATTTTTGGTTCCGCGTCATTTGCAGATCAGACCTCATTGCAAGGGAAGCCCCTCGAATGTCTGCTGCGCTGGGTCTGAAGGCCAGGCCGATTGCGAACGGAACCACCAATCCCGAGGCCGAAGACGATTCCGATATTTCCGCGCTGATCAACCGGTTGACCGCCGAGGTCAACCAGATCGCGGTCGACAAGACCAAGTCGATCCAGCAGATCACCAACCAGATGAAGATGCTGGCGCTGAACGCGCTGATCGAGAGCTCGCGCGCCGGCGCGCAAGGCGCGGGCTTCGCTGTCGTGGCGCAGGAGGTGCGCGGCGTCGGCCAGCAGGTCGAGACCATCGCGCGCGAACTCGAGACCCAATTGACCAAGCGGACCGGCGAGCTCGTCTCCTCGATCGAGCGCATGAGCCAGCGCTCGCGCGGCGAGCGTATGGTCGACATGTCGCTCAACGCCATCGAGCTGATCGACCGCAACCTCTATGAGCGCACCTGCGACGTGCGCTGGTGGGCGACGGATTCGGCCGTTGTCGATTGCGCGGCGTCCCCGAGCGCGGGCGCCGTGACGCACGCCTCCGAGCGGCTCGCCGTCATCCTCGGCGCCTACACGGTCTATCTCGATCTCTGGCTCTGCGACCTCGATGGCAATGTGATCGCCAATGGCCGCGCCGACCGGTTTCGCGTGGTCGGCCAGAACGTCGCCAACACAGAGTGGTTTCGCGAGGCGAAGACACTGCGCTCCGGAGACGACTATGTCGCCGGCGACGTCGAAAGCCAGCCGCTGCTGGGCAATGCGCAGGTCGCGACCTATTGCGCCAGCGTGCGCGCCGGCGGCCAGGCCCATGGCGCCCCGATTGGCGTGCTTGCGATCCACTTCGACTGGGAGCCGCAGGCCCGCGCCATCGTCCAGGGCGTCCGTGTCGGCGACAGCGACAAGGCGCGCGTGCTGCTGGTCGACTCGCATTTCCGTGTCATTGCCGCCTCCGACGGCCAGGGCATCCTCAGCGAGCGCCTGACGCTGGCGGCGAACGGCCAGCGCTCCGGCTTCTACCACGACCGCACCGGCGCCCTCGTCGCCTTCCACGCCACGCCCGGCTACGAGACCTATCGGGGCCTCGGCTGGTACGGCGTGATCATCTGCGGGGCCTAGAGCAGGGCCGGTTCGGCCTGCCGTACCAAAACATCGAAAACAACCCCATGCACAGTAGCCGGGGGCTATCGACCAGACCTTTCCGAATTTCGGAAAAACAGTTGCAGTCGGGCAAATCGGGGGTAATAGTCGATCATCGCGAGATTTGCGAACGCGTGCCGTTGCCCTGCCACGACACGCTGCCCCGCGACCCTCTTTATCAAAGCATTGACTTATATAAGCACAAACTTATATTCATCCCAGCGATCCACTGGGAGGATGCAAATGGAATTCGACGTCGCAAAAGTCCTCGGTCTGGTCACGCGCTCGGTCACAAGCTGCGAAAAAGACGGCAAGCCCGCGAGCACGGTTACGCTGAGCCGGCTCTACGATACCGATATCGACGATCTGTGGGACGCATTGACGAACGCCGAGCGCATTCCCCGCTGGTTTCTCCCCGTCGAGGGCGAACTGAGGCTTGGCGGCAAGTACCAGATTAGGGGTAATGCAGGCGGAACGATCACGGCCTGCACGCCGCCGAACCATTTTGCGGCGACCTGGGAATTCGGCGGGGCGGTTAGCTGGATCGACGTCAGATTGGTTGCCGTGGGTGCGGAAGCTAGATTGACCCTGGAGCACACAGCGGTCGTCGAGGACCATTGGAAGCAATTCGGCCCTGGTGCCGTCGGCATTGGGTGGGACCTTGCGCTCGCCGGGCTCCAGCAGCATCTGGTGTCCGGAACTCCGGTCGATCAGGCAGCGGCCATGGCCTGGATGGGCTCGTCGAACGGCAAGGAGTTCATGGGTGAAAGCGGCGAGCGCTGGCGTGCTGCGCATGTGGCGAGCGGGGAAGACCCAACCTCGGCCAGGCAACGCTCGGACCGCACGATCGCATTCTTCCGCGGCGAACCACCGCCAGACGTAGCGCATCCAGGCACGGGGAGCTGATGCATATTTTCGACGTTCTTGCCGATCCGGTACGCCGACGGATTCTCGAATTACTCGGTCAAGGCGAGATTGCCTCCGGGGATGTCGTCAAGGCGATCGACGCCGAGTTTGGCATTACGCAGGCCGCGGTATCGCAGCATCTGAAAGTCCTGAGGGATGCCGGATTTGCAAGAGTTCGGCCGGAGGCGCAGCGGCGGCTTTACTCGATTGATCCCGCGGGATTCCAGGCCGTCAACGAATGGGTCGCCCAGTTCAGGGGTTTTTGGGAACCGAAGCTGGACGCGCTGGCCACGGAAATCGCCCGAGGAAAGCGAGAGCGGCGAAAGGCGCCCGTGGCGCAGCGCGAGGGAAAGCGGGCCTAAAGCGCGATGGCTCTAGGTTGACTGTCCATCGCGCCTTAGCACTTTGTTTGAGCATAATCTTTTCGGAAAACCGCTACGCACTTTTCCGGATCATGCTCTAGCACCGGCTCGAAGAGCGTTTGAACGACGCGAACGCCGAAGCTGCAAATCGGCACCATCAATCAGTTTGTGACCTCGCGGCACACGGTGAAACCTGAACTCTTATTCAGCAAAGTTTCGTCGGGGTTCCTGCAACACCCGATAGCCGCAGCCGTTAGCCCCTGCGCAGACGATGCACAGGAGGAACAGATGAAGAAGCTCACTTACGCTCTTGCAGCGGCAGCGACGCTTGCAATCGGTGCCCCGACCATCGCGAATGCAGGCGGTTTCGGCGTCTATGTCGGCGGCGACCCCGGCTATTACGGGCACCGCTACTACGATGGTCCGCGCGTGCGGTTCTACGATCATGACCGCGGCTGGCACCGTGGCTGGTACCACCATGGCTACGACCGCGGCGTCGTGATCCGCCGCCATCACTGGGATGACTAATGCAACCCGGTAAAGTCGGCGTGGAAAGGCCTCGCTTCGGCGAGGCCTTTTTGTGACGCTCTCCGGTCAGATCGTGCGCCTCGACGTCACTCCAGATAGCGAGAAGATCCAGCTCCGTGCATCCCGCCCCCCGTTCTTTGTCAGAGCATGATCTCCGCGCAAACGCGTTCCGCGTTTGTCGCGAGGGAAAACCGCCGCGCACTTTTCCGGATCATGCTCTACGCCTTGCCGCCAGTCGCAAGCCCGTGCAGCGCCGGCGCAATCGTTGCAGGCAATTGTCCGAGCCGTTGTACGGCCGCCAGGATCGCGGCGAGATAGCCGTAGGGACCCAGGCCGCAAATGACCGCCGTGCAGGCACTCGACGTGATCGAGTGGCGATGCAGCTCGTCCCGCGCATGGATGTTCGAGATATGCACCTCGATCTTCACGCCCTCAAAGATCTTCAGCGCATCGATCAGCGCGACCGAGGTGAAGGAATAGGCCGCGGGGTTCATGATGATCGCATCCGCCGTGCCGTGCGCGGACTGGATCAGGTTGACGAGCTCGCCCTCCATGTTCGACTGATGGAACGAGATCGAGACCCCCAGTTGATCGGCGAGCGCCTGGCAGCTCGCCTCGATCTCGTTCAGCGTCGTCGAGCCGTAGATGTGCGGCTCCCTGATGCCGAGAAAATTGAGATTGGGTCCGTTGAGGATCATGATCCGTGCGGCCATTTGCGTTCTTCCTTGCCTTGTTCTGGACGCGTGACTAGCCGCCAAACCATTTGATCGGGATCGTCACGAGTCCCGAGAACAATACCATTGCGAACAGGGCAACCAACTGCGCGATCTTGAAGGGCCAGCCCCCCGAAAGATCTCCTTCACGCTGATCCTGGAGACGCCGCACACGACGTTCCACACGACCCCGAGATTTCGGTATCACAGATCCTGATGGCTGATGGCCCAAACGTAGGCCGCGACGGCATCGACATCCTCCGGCTTCAGGTCGCCATCCATTCCGGGGGCCACGGCCATGTTGTGCAGGATCGTGCGCTTCAGCTCATTGACGCTGCCGTCGCTCCAGACGAACATGCCGGCAGTCAGGTCGTTGCCGTTCGGCGTTCCCTTTCCATCGATGCCGTGACACACACTGCACTGCCCGTTGGCGGCCTCGCCGTGAAACACGCGATCGCCATGCACGACGTGCTCCCTGGTGTACCCCGACGGGACCGGAAGTGTGGTCGCTGGAGGTCGTATCTGCTCTCTGTGGATGCTGAGCGGCGGCGTAACGAGCCTCAGCTCTTCCGCCTGCGCCGCTGGTGCGTTGAATACAGCGAGAAACATCGCGCACGCGGCCATAGGCACCGTGGAACGCGTTGCCATGATTGCCTCCCGGTTTTGCTCACGCCCCGCCGCGACGCTCCGACGGCAGCGCACTGGCTGAAGCCGTCCACCCGCCAGGGTGTTACTCCAGAATGATCACGGTCGGCTTGCCGGGCTTGCGACTCGGCAAGCGCGGCTCGGACGAGCTCATGATCAGTTCCAACACACTCAGAAACGCATCGAGGATCAGTGCAGGCAAATAGAACATGGCCATTTTGCACCTCAGACCTTCCATTGTGGCGCCCCCGCCGATCACGCCACGTCTGACAACACGCACGCCGCCTCCGGCATTGCTGCGAACGCGGAGGCGACGTGATCATATTCAGGCCAGGGAGTGCGGCCGGGTAAATGGGACCAAGGTAGGAGGCGCGCCCGCTTCAGAACTTCCAGCTAAAGTCCGCCTTCACGCCATTGTCGTTCGCGCGCTTGGCAAACTGCCCCGTGTAGCTGACGCCGAAGGTGGCGTTGCGGGTCAGGGCAAGGTCGAAGCCGGCTTCGATGGCGGCGGCGTCGCGCGCGATCGGCAGGCCGGCCACGGTGAAGACGTTGCTCCCGGCGAAGCTCATGGCGGTTGCCGGCGTCACGTCGCCATAGGCGTGGCGCCAGCCGAGCATCCCCGTCCAGCGCGCATCCAAGCCGCCGAGCTCGAAGCCGACCGCGCCGCGCAAGCCGAGCGTGGAAAAGCCGACGCCGCTGGTTGCCGCGGCCCCCGTCGCCGCCGGCCTCGGTGAAACCCTTGCTGCGCGTATCGACATAGGCGAGCGCGGCGAACGGCTCCAGCGCCCCTCTCCTCGACAGATCGATCCGGTAGCCGAGTTCGCCGAACGCCTGCGCCGTGGTGGCCCCGTAGCCCGCGGAGAGTTGGTCGGTGAAGCCGGGGATCGCGACCGTCCGGCTGCTGCCGATGTGGTGCCAGCTATAGGCCGCGCCGCTGCGGAAGCCAATCGCTCCCCACTGCGCGCCGGCGAAGCCGCCGAAATGATAGCTTTCGACCGACGCGCGCGATGCGTCGCTCGCGCTGCTCAGGTTCGCATGCGTGTAGCCGCTCAGCACGCCGACGCGCCAATCGTCACCGACGCGGGAATCGATGCCGGAGAAGAAGCCGCCGGTGTTGTGCGACAGCGCCGCCGCATTGCCGTCGCTGCCGGCCCGCCCCCAGGAGCCGATCACGCGGCCCCACACCGCAAACGCAGCATCGGGCTTCACCGTCGCGGGATCGGCCGCATAGGCCATCGCCGACCTGCTGCCAGTGCCGACGGCGCTGAAGGACTCACGCAGCCGGTCGATCGCGGCAGCGCGCACGAAGCGGCTGTCCTCGACGAGAACGCCCAGCGTCGAAGGGTGAATGTCGCCGGAGAGCTGGTCGAAGGCCGAGCGCGCCTGCGCGGCATTGAGCGTAACCACCGCATTCCAGAGCCTGTTGCCGTAGCCGAACGGATCGACCGCTCCGCCGGTCGCAGCCTGGTTAGGCGTCGCACCGACGCTGGCAAAGCTCGCCACATTGCGCGTCATGGTCAGGTAGACGTCGTTGGCGTCATAGCTCAGCGACGGCGTCAGGAACGCCGCATCCGACGTCGCGCCGGCAAAGGTGCCGGTGACACCGCCGGCCGAGGTGAGGATCGTATATTTGGTGCTGGGAGCATAGCTGCCGGCCTGCACCTGGGCTTGCACCGTGCCGCCATTGATCGTGGTCGTGGTGCCGACGACCAGCTTGTCCGAATTGCCCTTGGCATCGAGCTGCACCTGATAGAACGTGCCGTTCGCGAAGTCGGCAAAGTTGGCAACCGTGAGCGTGCCGATGGAGTTGCCGGGGGCGACGATGCCGCCCTTCGTCACGTCGAGCGTGCCGATCGTGCCAGTGCCGCCGAGCGTTCCGCCGTTCTGAACGTGAAAATTGCCGTTCGCCAGCGAACCGTTGATCGAGAGAATGCCACCCGCAACGCCCGCGAAGCCCGTGAAGCCGCTGGAGTCCCCGGTCAGGATGGTGTGACCGGCAAAATTGTCGATGCTGCCGTTGCCAGAGATCGGCACGGCGAACGTATAGGCGGCGCTGGTGTGGTTGAAGATGAGACCGCCGGTGCCGTCGCCAAACTGGATGCCGCTGGCCGTCAACGTACCGGGCGCCGTCGCCGGCGTGCCTCCGGTCAGCGAACCAATGTAGAGGTGGCCGTTCGAACCGGCCTGTTGCGCGATGACGACGTTGCCTGCCGCATTCACAGCACCGCCCTTGTTGAGGGTGAGGACGCTGTCGTTGTTGCTACCGATCACCAGCGAAGTGCCGCCGATGGCCGAAGAGACATTCAACGCCGACCCGGCCCCGCTCACCACCGCTGAGCCCAGCTCCGCATATTGGACGTTGACGGCGCCGCCATTGACGACGTTGAGAACGGCCTTCGCGCCGGCGGGTTTGTTGGAACCGACATAGATGCGATCGGCTTCGACAACCGAGCCGGTGCCGTCGACGGTGAGCGTGGCGGTCCCGGTATTCATACCGACGCCAAGGGTGTGGCCGGCGACAAGCTTGCCGCCGTCGCTGACGTCGACCGTCGCGGCCCCGTTGATGCCGATGTTGAAGTCGACGGAGCTGCCGATGCTCAGGTATTGCGACCCCGCGCCCTTGATCGAGAGGCTGCCGCTGGCGCCCGCCTTGAAGCCGATATTGGTATTGCCTGCCTCGGTCATGACACCACCGTTCGAGACCGTAATGGCGCCGGCTCCAAAGCTGCCGTCATAGAGATTGCCGCTCAGATCAAGGCGCGAGCCGCTTCCATCGACCGTGATCGTGCCGCTGCCCCCGGTGGCGAAGCCGAGGGCGGTGAAGCCACCGGTAACCTTGCCGCCGGCAAGGACGTTCAGGAAACCGGTGCCCGCATCTCCGACCGTAACGGCACCGACCGTTGTGTTCGTGCCTGCCCCGGTGACTGTGAACGTCCCCGAACTGTTGGCCCCGACGCCGAGCGTCACGCGCCCGGTGATGGTTGCTCCTGATTGGACGGTGAGCGTGCCCTGGCTGTTGGCCTGGGAGCCCACGTAGATATTGTCGGCAGTCAGGGACGCAGAATTGCTGAGATTGGCGGTGCCGTTTCCGGCGTAGCCGACATAAAAGCCACCGCCACTGCCGGCGACCGAATTGATCGCAAGCGTTGTGCCGCTGCCCGACAGGTCCAGCGTACCGCTTGTGTTAACGGTGTTGCCCAGTGTCACGTTGCCGCTGACCACGCCGCTCGCGCCGGACTGAAGCTTCAAGGTGCCGGTGCCCCCCTGATCACCAATGAAGACGTTGCCGGTGCCTCCCGAGCCGACCTGGACCTTTGAGCCGGCTCCGGTGATGGTGACAGTGCCGCTTGCGCCGCTCGCGTAACCGAGGCCGAGGTAAAGGCCTGCGCCGAGCGTTCCCCCATTGGTGACCGTGACCGTGCCTGTCCCGGACGAGCCGACGGTGACGGCGTTTGCGGAAAACCACGAGTTGGCGCCATCGACCGTGACGAAGCCGGTGCCGCCGCTCGCAGCGCCGACCACGGCGGCATTACCGCCGAGCGCCTTTCCGCCGTTGGTGATGTTGATCGTGCCCTTGCCGCTATTGCCGACGGTCAGGGTGCCGTTGACCTGGAGCTTGGAATTCGTCCCGTCGATGGTCACAAGACCGGTGGATCCACCCTGGGTGCCGATGACAGCGTTCGTGCCGGTCACCCAGGAGCCGTGAGCGAGATCGAGCGTACCGTTGCCGGCCTTGCCGACCTCCAGCAGGGAAACGCCCTGCAACACCCAACTGGAGGTGTTTCGTATCGTGACCACGCCGGTGCTGCCCGCCGTGTCGCCGACGCTGCTGCTGGCCCAGCTCGTCAACTGCAGGCCGTTGTCAATCCAAAGCGAGCCGCTGCCGGCGGTGCCGACGAGCAGGGATCCAGTGGTCCCCGCCATGCCGTTCACAAGCATGGCGGGGGCGTTCGTCGTGTTGATGGTCACCGTGTCGGTCATGCCCGGCACTGTGATGCCGGTCCAGTTGACGGGTGACTGCCAATCCGTCGTGCTACCGATCCAGCTCACATTGCCGGCAAACGAAGATGAAGCGCTCGCAACTGCAACCAGCGCGGTGGAGCCGAGGAGAGCGGCCAGACGACGAGACGAACGGGACTCGAGCATGAAAATTCCTGAGCAAAGGACGGCATTCTCCTCGCGCGACAGTCCGCGCCTCGCGAGCGAGGCGCTGCACCGCGGCTCCTACTGGTGCCGGGTGCTGGTTGTTGCCGAGTTGCGATCAGCTAGCGCGCGGCGGTCCGATCGTCTTGGTCTGGACAGCACTGCTTTTGAATTCTGACGGAATGCCAATAACTTCCGTGTCGACGAGGCTTTGCTGCAACAGCGCGGATGCGCGCGTCGCGGCACCTTCTTGGACAGGGCGCGACCCGATTTGACCTCTACCGCACTCGCCATTCACGTGGTCGCGTTGCGTACTCGGTCGGGCGCGCGACGAAAGCGGTCCTCAGGCCGTTCTTTTGTCGGGCTTGTCGTGCTCGAACAATTCCGGGGACATCACGAGATCCGAGGGCCGGCCCGCAAACTTCGCCATGCCGCATCGGGCATTCACGGCCTCTTTGAGAGAGGCTGGCGCCAACGGGCCGCGCCGAAGGCGCGCACCGACAGGCCCGGTCTCGGACATCATCCCTCCGGCACACCAGCCAGGCGCAAGCCTTCGGCGACGCGCTGTCGCCTGGCGAGGTAGAATGGGTCATCGCTTTGTGGATTGAGACGGTAGCGCCGAACGGTGAAGGTCGGATCGAGCGCAAGTCCGGCCTTGGTGGCGGCCCCCGCCTCGTCCTGCGAACCGAGCAGCGCGAGTGCCGCGCCGAGCGCGAAATGCGCGAGCGGATAGTTCCGGTTGGCCTCGACGCTGCGCCGGAACCAGGCGATGGCTTCAGCATCTGCCATAACCTGTAGTCTTGCGAAGCCAACCATCATGAGCCAATCGAAGGCGAACATATCTCGTGGCGAGAGGCGAAACGCCACATCCATGTGCGCGTCGATCTCGGACCCGCGCCCCATGTAGAACTTGCCCATCCCGATCTGCGCATGCGCTTCGGCCAGATTGCGATCCAGCTCCAGCGCCCTCTCGCACTCGGCAATGCCTTGGGCGCCGCGATTCGAAGCCATCAGCACAGTGCCCATGTAGAGATGGGCCATCGCATGGTTCGGAGCGACAGACAGCACCTTCATCAGCGTCGCCTCGGCAGTCGCAACAAGCGCGGCCTTGTCATCACTCATGTGTGCAACGCCGACCAGCAGATCCACAACGGCGGTCCAGATCATCGCCTCGAGGTTGTCCGGATCGAGGGCAAGCGCCTGCTCGAAAAGCCCGCGAGCCTTTACCGCATGTTCAGGCGTCCAACCCTTGTACAACGTGGTCTTGCCCTGGAAATACAGGTCCATCGAACTGGGGTGCGGAGATCGTTCCGATCGCCTTGCCTCCTGCTCAGTGAGCTCGGCCTGCAAGGCATTGGCGAGCCTCGATACGATCTCGTCCTGCATGTCGAAGAGATCGGCGATCGTCTTGTCGAAACGATCTGCCCACAGGTGCGCGCCGGTTTCCGCATCCACAAGCTGAACGTTCACCCGAAGGCGGTTTCCGCTTCGTTGAACCGATCCTTCGAGCACATATCGCACACCAAGCTCTTGTCCGATCTGCTTGAGCTTCGTCAGCTTTCCCTTGTAGGTGAAGGCGGTGTGCCGGCCGATCACGAACGAGCCCCGAATGCGTGACAGGTCCGTGGTCAGGCTCTCGGTTATGCCGTCGGCGAAGTAGTCCTGCGCGGGATCGCCGCTGAGGTTGGCGAAGGGCAGCACAACGATGGACAGATGCGGCGGTGAAGCCGAGGCGGGCGCGTCGCGGCCAGCCGCGCTCCCGACACCGGCGGGAGCTGCCCGACCCGGCGCTTCCCGCACCGAACCGACGAAGCGAAAACCCTTGCGCGGCAGCGTCTTGATCAGGCGCTGCTCTTCGCCGCAATCGCCAATGACGGTCCGAGCCGCATTCAGGCGGGTCGTCACCGCGGCATCGGACACGATGCGTCCGTTCCAGACCGACTCCACCAGATTGTCCTTGCTGACGACGCGGTCCCGGTTTCGGATCAGATAGTCGAGCAGGTCGAAAACCTGGGGAGCCGTCGGGATCAGTTCGGGCCCGCGCCTCAGCTCGCGCTGATCAGTGTCGAATGAGTAGTCCTCGAAGAAATAGCGCAAGGTCCACTCCTCCGGTTATCTCCCCGACTGTCTCAAGCCTCGACGTTACCGTGAAAAATATGGCGCCGGTTGGAGAAATGTAAGCCGGCTACGTCTCCTGCAGCGCCGCCTAGCACCCCAGCCGGTCGGCAATGCCGCCGAAATCCCTGGCGACGATGTCCCAGCTGCCGGTGGCTTCGAAGTCCACCTTCTGCAGCGGACCGTACTCGGTCGGACGCGCGACGAAGGCGGTCTTGAGACCGTTCTTCTGTGCGGCGGCGAGATCGTTGTTGTGGGCGGCGACCATCATGACCTCCTCGGGCTTCAAGCCCAGGAGGCGCGCGGCGCCGAGATAGGTTTCGGCGTCGGGCTTGTAGTGCTCGAACAATTCCGCGGACATCACGAGGTCCCACGGCAGGCCCGCAAACTTCGCCATGTTGGTGAGGAGTGCGACGTTGCCGTTCGAGAGCGGCGAGATGACGAATTTGGTCTTCAGCCGTGTCAGCCCCGCGACACTGTCCGGCCAGGGATGCAGGCGGTGCCAGCCCTTGGTGAGATAGTCGAGATCGGTATCAGTCAGGCCCTTGATGGCAAATTTCTCGACCAGCTTTTCCAGCGAGCGGCGATGCAGGACGTCGAGCATGACGTAGCCGCGCTCGGGATGCCTGCGTACGTCGTCCATCGAGGCGACGTACATGCCGCGCCAGCCATCAACGAGCGCGGTCCAGTCGGCAGTGATGCCGCGGCCCTTCCCCCACCACATGAAGTCGGTGATCAGGCTGGTGCGCCAGTCCACGACGGTGCCGAACACGTCGAACACCAGCGCCTTCACGGAGGACAGGTCGGACATGTGCGCTTCCCCGTATTTTTATCGCAGTCATTCCGGGGCGATGCGCAGCATCGAACCCGGAATCCATTTCACCTCAGACTCTGCCGCCCGATGGATTCCGGGCTCTCGCTTCGCGAGCCCCCATTGCGCACTTGCGCAATGTGGAATGACGAAGCGTCTTAATCCAGATGGAACTTCGCGAGTTCGCGGTGCTCGGCCTTGATGTAGCGCACGGTGCCGGTGACGGAGCGCATCACCACTGTCTCGGTCTCGATCACGCCGTCCTTGCGGAACTTGACACCGGAGAGCAGCGAGCCCGTGGTGACGCCGGTGGCGGCGAACAGGCAGTCGCCCTTCGCCATGTCCTCGATGCCGTAGATCATCTTGGGATCGTTGACGCCCATCTTGGCGGCGCGCTCGCGCTTCTCGTCGGAATCGAGAATCAGGCGGCACTGCATCTGGCCGCCGATGCAGCGCAGCGCCACAGCAGCCAGCACGCCCTCAGGCGCGCCTCCGGTGCCGAGATACATGTCGACGCCGGTGTTGTCAGGGTCGGCGCAGTGGATGACGCCGGCGACGTCGCCGTCGGTGATGAGGCGCACTGCGGCGCCCGTCGAGCGCACGCTCGTGATGATGTCGGCGTGGCGCGGACGGTCCAGCACCAGCACTGTGATCGCCTCGGGGCCGACGCCCTTGGCCTTCGCCAGACGGCGCACGTTGTCGGCAGGCGTGGCGTCGAGCTCGACCACGCCCTTGGCGTAACCCGGGCCGATCGCGAGCTTCTGCATGTAGACGTCGGGCGCGTGCAGCAGCGTGCCGCCGTCGGCCATCGCCATGGTGGCGATCGCGCCCGGCATGTTCTTGGCGCACAGCGTGGTGCCTTCGAGCGGGTCGACGGCGATATCGACCTGCGGGCCGGCGTTCATGCCGACCTTCTCGCCGATGAAGAGCATCGGCGCCTCGTCGCGCTCGCCCTCGCCGATCACTATGGTGCCCTCGATCGGCAGCTTGTTGAGCTCGCGCCGCATCGCATCGACCGCGGCCTGGTCGGCCGCCTTTTCGTTACCGTGCCCGCGCAGCCGCGCCGACGACACCGCCGCCCGCTCCGTCACGCGCACGATCTCCAGCGTCAGGATGCGCTCGAGCAAGGCATGCGGCGGGACTGAAATATGGGTCGACATTTGGCTCACTCCTTCAAGACAGCTCAGCGCTTTAATTCGCGTCGCGCGCGTTCGTTCGAACCGCGCCTTTGATTGCGCATGATCTTATCGGAAAACCGCTGCACACTTTTCCGGATCATGCGCTAGTTCTTCTCGATTCTGATCACCTGCGGCCGTCCGCTGATGACCTTGTCCTTCTGCACGGCAGCAAGCGCTCGGCGCACGGCATCCTCATGGGTCGCATAGGTAATCAGAATGACGGGCACGGGAGAAGTTTTGCCGTCGGCCGCCGCATTGCCCCCGTTGGGATGGCGTTGCACGATGGACTCGATCGAAATCTTCTGCTCGGCGAGCCGGGTCGCGATCGCAGCCGCGGTGCCAGGGAAATCGCGCGCCAAAAGGCGGATGTAATAGCCGCCCTCGTGCCGCTCCATCGGCGCCTTCTTGGTGTCGCGGAGCTGCGCGACGGGCCGCCCGAACGGCTTTGCGCGGATGCCGCGCGCGACGTCGGCGATGTCGGCCAGCACCGCTGACGCGGTCGCAGCGCCGCCGGCGCCGGGGCCGACCAGCGTGATCGGCGGAATGCCCTCGCCGTCGATCGTGACCGCATTGGTGACGCCCATCACCTGCGCGATCGAGGAGGATTTTGGAACCATGGTCGGATGCACGCGCTGCTCGATGCCCTTGGCGGTGCGGACGGCAACACCGAGCAGCTTGAGGCGGTAGCCGAGATCGTCGGCCGCGCGCAAATCTTCCGGCGCGATGGAGGAGATACCTTCGACATAGACAGCGCTTTGAGCAACTTTCGTGCCGAAGGCGAGGCTCGCCAGGATCGCGAGCTTCTGGGCGGTGTCATGGCCGTCGACGTCAAAGGACGGATTGGCCTCGGCATAGCCGAGCCGCTGCGCGTCCTTCAGACATTCGGCGAACGACAGGCCCTCCTGCTCCATCCGCGTCAGGATGTAATTGCAGGTGCCGTTGAGAATGCCGTAGACGCGGTTGATGCCGGTCGCCGCAAGGCCCTCGCGCAGCGTCTTGATGACCGGGATCGCGGCGCCGACCGCTGCCTCGAAGTTCAGCGCGCCGCCATGGTTTTCGGCAGCTTTGGCGAGCTTCAGCCCGTGCTTGGCGAGCAGCGCCTTGTTGGCTGTTACGACCGACTTGCCCGACTTCAGCGCCGCCTCGACGGCAGACAGCGCGGGATCGCCGGAGCCGCCCATCAGCTCGACGAAGCAGTCGATGCCGTCATGGGTGGCGAGCGCGAGCGGATCCTTGACCCATTCGACGCCGCGCAGATCGACGTTGCGCTTCTTGGCCTTGGAGCGCGCGGTGACGGCGACGACGCGGATGCCGCGGCCGCTGCGGCCCGAGAGCACGCGGGCCTGGGATTCAATGAGACGGACAACTTCGGCGCCCACGGTGCCGAGCCCCGCAATACCCACTTTCAGGGGTGCGACCATAACTAACGAAAACCTGCCGGAAAGAATTAACGCCGATTGGCGAGCGGAACGACGTTGTGCAACGTTTCGATGCCGCTTTCAAGGAAGCGGCGCACGCCGCGCGCGGCCTGCCGGATACGCTGCTCGTTTTCCACCATGGCGATGCGGACATATCCTTCACCATGCTCGCCGAAGCCGACGCCGGGCGATACCACCACGCCTGACTTCTCCACCATCAGGGTCGCGAATTCCATGCTGCCGACGCTGCGGAACGCCTCCGGCAGCGGCGCCCAGGCGAACATCGAGGCAGACGGCGGCGGGATCTCCCAGCCGGCGCGGCCGAACGACTCCACCAGCGCCTCGCGCCGCTTGCGATAGGTGTCGCGCATCTCCTTGATGCAATCGTCCGGTCCGTTCAGCGCCGCTGTTGCCGCGACCTGGATCGGCGTGAACGCACCATAGTCGAGATAGGATTTGACCCGCGCCAGCGCCGCGATGACGCGCTCATTGCCGACCGCAAAGCCCATGCGCCAGCCGGCCATCGAATAGGTCTTCGACATCGAGGTGAACTCGACGGTGACATCCATCGCGCCGGGCACTTGCAGCACCGAGGGCGGCGGGTTGCTCTCGTCGAAATAGACTTCCGCATAAGCGAGATCCGACAGGATCAGGATCTCGTGCTTCTTCGCGAACGCCACGAGGTCCTTGTAGAAATCGAGGCTCGCGACATAGGCGGTCGGGTTCGAGGGATAGCAGACCACCAGCGCCAGCGGTTTTGGGATCGAATGCACGATCGCCCGCTCCACCGCCTCGAAGAATTGCGGCGTCGGTTCCGACGGAACCGAGCGGATCACACCGCCCGCCATCAAAAAGCCGAAGGCGTGAATCGGGTAGCTCGGGTTCGGACAGAGGATCACGTCACCGGGCGCGGTGATCGCCTGCGCCACGTTGGCAAAGCCTTCCTTGGAGCCTAGCGTCGCGACGATCTGGGTGTCCGGATTGAGCTTCACTCCGAAGCGGCGGGCGTAATAGGCGGCCTGGGCCTTGCGCAGGCCGTTGATGCCGCGGGACGCCGAGTAGCGGTCGGTGCGCGGCTTGCCCAGGGTCTCCTTCAACTTCTCCAGCACATGCGGCGGGGCCGGCAGGTCCGGATTGCCCATGCCGAGGTCGATGATATCGGCGCCGGCGTTCCGCGCGGCCGCCTTGGCCCGGTTGACCTGTTCGAAGACGTAAGGCGGCAGACGGCGGATGCGGTAAAATTCTTCCATGGGTCCAGACTTCGGTTCGTGAGCTCCGAACAACCGGCTGGGGCAGAATCGGAGGCCGCGTGACCGGCCTTCCAAGGGGCTGTCGTCACCACCAGAAATCAACTCAAGATCAAATACTTGGAGTTGAATTAGGAGAGACTTGATGAATTCCCCTGCCCTGACTTTCGGCTGAATTGACGTGTTGTAGCACGGACGGGCTGGCACGCCAGCGATTACCTTGGCCAACGCTATTTGGGGGTCGGACATTTAGCGTCGGTTATTTAGCGTCCTTGGCGGCGGTGGCCTGGCGGTCGCGCGCAGCCATCAGCTCGGCCTCGATCTTGGCGCGCTGCTCGGGCGAGATCGCCCCAGCTTCGTCGCGGGCCGGCGGCACGTCATGGACCGGCAGATAGGTGCCGGCCTCCCGCGGGCGCGGCTGGGCATCCGCCGGTGTCAAATCGGCGATCTGGCTGGAACAACCTGCAAGCGCAAACGACGCCGTCAGCAGAGCGCCCAGCGCAAGCCGCCGCCATTGCCGGTTCACCCGCGCCAAAACTTGGAACGCCAACACTCGGAGCGCCAACACTTGGGAAATCCCCTACCCATCCCAGCCCAAGGCGGGCCGAGATTACTCGCAGCGCGGATCATTGTCGCCCCCAATAACCTGCGCTCGATCAACGAAACCTGTCGTTGCGGCTTCAATGTGACAGAACCAAGAAACTTTGTCGCAGTGCAACACATCTTGGAGAGCAATTAACCCGCAACATGCGAGCTTCGCGGTGACGAACCCGGAATGAATCTGTAGTGTTTTCTCCATGAGTACCGTGACGACCGACAAGCCGACCGAGACCAAGTTCGATGCGGAAGCCTTCGCGATGAACGTCGCGAAGGCCATGGAGAACGGGGGCAAGGCGCTCGCCGCCATGCTGCAGCCGCGCGACGGCGCCGCCGTCCAGGATCGGCCGCCGCCCGAACTGACCGAGATGGTCAAGACCTTCACCGCGGTCGCCGAATACTGGCTGTCGGACAATGCGCGCGCCTCCGAGCTCCAGACGAGGCTCGCCAAGGACTATCTCGACCTCTGGGGCACGGCCGCGCGGCGCATGGCCGGCGAGCAGGTCGCGCCCGCGATCGATGCGTCGCCGCGCGACAAGCGCTTCGCGGACCCCGAGTGGAAATCGAACCAGTTCTTCGACTTCATGAAGCAGCTCTATCTGCTCACCACCAAGCGCGCGCATGAGCTGGTGCAGGACGCCGACGGCCTCGATCCGCACACCCGCCGCAAGGCGGAGTTCTACATGCAGCAGGTCACCAACGCGCTGTCGCCGTCGAACTTCGTGCTGACCAATCCGGAGGTGCTGCGCGAGACGGTCGCGTCCAACGGCGACAATCTGGCGCGCGGCTTGAAGATGCTCGCCGAGGACATCGCGGCCGGCAAGGGCACGCTGAAGATCCGCCAGTCCAATCCGGACAATCTCGAGCTCGGCATCAACATGGCGACGACGCCGGGCAAGGTGATCTATCAGAACGAGATGATGCAGCTCATCCAGTATACGCCGACCACGGAGAAGGTGCTGCGCACCCCGCTCCTGATCGTGCCGCCCTGGATCAACAAGTTCTACATTCTCGATCTCAAGCCGGAAAAATCCTACATCAAATGGTGCGTCGACCAGGGTATCACGGTGTTCGTGATCTCCTGGGTCAATCCCGACAAGCAGCTCGGCAGCAAGAGCTGGGAAGACTACATGAAGGAAGGCCCGCTCACGGCGATGGACGTGATCGAGAAGGCCACCGGCGAGTTGAAGGTGCATACCGCGGGCTATTGCGTCGGCGGCACCATGCTCGCGACCACGCTGGCATGGCTCGCCGAGAAGCGCCGCCAGCGCGTGATGTCGGCGACGTTCTTTGCCGCCCAGGTCGACTTCACCCATGCCGGCGACCTGCTGGTGTTCGTCGACGAGAACCAGATCTCCGCGCTCGAGCGCGACATGAAGGCCGCAGGCGTCCTCGAAGGCTCCAAGATGGCGATGGCCTTCAACATGCTGCGCTCCAACGATCTGATCTGGTCCTACGTCGTCAGCAACTATCTCAAGGGCCAGCAGCCCAGCGCATTCGACCTCCTGCACTGGAATTCGGACGCCACCCGCATGAGCGCGTCGAACCATTCCTACTATTTGCGCAACTGTTATCTGGAGAACCGCCTCTCCACCGGCACGATGGTGCTGGACAACACCCTGCTCGACCTCTCCAAGGTCAAGGTGCCCGTCTACAACCTTGCGACCCGCGAGGACCACATCGCGCCGGCGGAGTCGGTGCTGTACGGCTCGCAGTTCTTCGGCGGGCCCGTGAAATATGTGCTGTCCGGCTCGGGCCACATCGCCGGCGTCGTCAACCCGCCGGCCTCGAACAAGTACCAGTACTGGACCAATGACAACATCAAGGACGTGACGGTGGCCCAGTGGATGAAGGGCGCGCAGGAGCACAAGGGCTCGTGGTGGCCGGACTGGCGCGAATGGCTGAGCAGCATCGACGCGGAAGAAGTGCCGGCGCGCACCGTCGGCAGCGAGGCCCTGCCCCCGATCGAGGACGCGCCCGGCAGCTATGTCCGCGTTCGCGCATAGCGCAATCGCGGGCACTTTCGTATAAGCTCAACCCACCAAGATGGATGAATGAGGGGACCGGGTCATGACGCGCGAATTGTTCTGGCTGACGCTGACGGTGATTTTGACCGGTGTCCTCTGGGTCCCCTACATCATCAACCGCGCCCAGGTCCGCGGCCTCTCCGGCGCCATGGCGAACCCCTCCCGCAACGACAAGCCGCACGCTGAATGGGCGAACCGGCTGATGTTCGCGCATGACAATGCGGTCGAGAACCTCGTGATCTTCGCGCCGCTGGTGCTGATCCTCAATTCGATCGACTATTCGACCAAATGGACCGTGCTCGCCTGCGCCGTGTATTTCTGGTCGCGCGTCGCGCACCTGATCGTCTACGCGATCGGGATCCCGGTGTTCCGCACGCTGGCCTTCACTGTCGGCTTCCTGGCCCAGGCCGTGCTCGCGCTGGCGATCTTCAAGGTGGTTTGAGACCTCCGAAAAGGAGCTGCACGCCACTGCAATCCGGGATACCTTCGCGCAAGTTGAGACAATCGACGCGAAGGATTTCCCGATGCGGACCCTTTTGCCAGCCGTCACAATGATCGCGCTCGCCGGATTTGGCGGCGCCGCGCACGCGGAATGCCTCGAACTGACCCGCCTGCGCAGCGAGGCCGTCGAGGTCTCCAAGCCGATGAACGGTGGGTTTGTCCCGGGCCGTTGCGACGCCTATATTCGCGCCTCGCTCGCCTGGAGCGCCGTGCGCGCTTATGCATACGACCATCAGGAGACGTGCGAGATCTCCAGCCGCTCGCTCGGCGAGATTGAGAAATTGCACCGCGACTCGGTGGCGGCGCGCAACAACGTCTGCGCCGGGCGGCCTGTTCGGGCGTTTCCGGCAGACATCATTTTGCGTTGAGGAGTGGTACGTCGCGGAAGCGTCGCGACCGTCATGCCCGGGCTTGTCCCGGGCATCCACGTTCTTCCACACTTGCGGTTACGCGTGGATGGCCGGGACAAGCCCGGCCATGACGAGTGGAGAGAGCTTCGCCTACTTCTCCGGCAGCCCCAGCATCAAATGCATGTTCTGCACGGCGGCACCCGAGGCACCCTTGCCGAGATTGTCCAGCCGCGCGACCAGCACCGCCTGGTGGTACTTGTCGCTTGCGAAGACGTAGAGCTCGAGCTGGTTGGTCTCGTTGAGCGCCTCGGGCTCGAGCCGGCCGGTCTTGGTCGCCTCGTTCTGGAGCGGCATCACCGAAACGAATTTTGAGCCGGTGTAGCGCGTTGCGAGCGCTGCGTGGAGATCGGCTCCGCTGGGTTTGCCCGGCAGCGTATCGAGCTGCAACGGCACCGAGACCAGCATGCCCTGCCGGTAGTTGCCCACGGAGGGAATGAAGATCGGCCGCCGCGTCAGCTTCGAGTAGAGCTGCATCTCCGGCAGGTGCTTGTGCTCGAAGCCGAGGCCGTAGAGCTCGAACGCCGGCGCGCTGCCGTCCTCAAAGCTCGCGATCATCGACTTGCCGCCGCCCGAATAGCCGCTCACCGCGTTGACGGTGACGGGATAGTCCGGCGGCAGCAGGCCGGCGTCGACGATCGGCCGCAGTAGCGCGATCGCGCCGGTTGGATAACAGCCGGGATTGGAGACCTTCTTGGCGGCCCTGATCTTGTCGGCCTGGTCGGGCGCGAGCTCGGCAAAACCATAGGCCCAGTCGGGCGCGACCCGATACGCGGTCGAGGCGTCCAGCACTTTTGGCCCCGCGGCGCCCATGCTGTCGATCAGCGCGACCGTTTCCTTGGCGGCATCGTCAGGCAGGCACAGGATCACAAGATCGACCTCCGCCATCAGCGCCTTCTTGGCGACGGGGTCCTTGCGCTTGTCGTCAGGGATCGTCTTGACGACGACGTCGTTCGACAGCTTGAGCCGCTCGTTGATGCCGAGCCCGGTGGTGCCGGAGCCGCCATCGACGAACACGGCGGGTTTGGTAGCAGCGCCGCTGGTCGGGGCTTGCTTTGTATCAGCGAGGCTCATGGCACGCTCCTTTCGAGCTTGTTGGTTTCATCTGCAAACGCGTCCGGCCGCGTCTGCCGCATCAGGCCGGCAATCGCTTGCGAGCCGGGATCGGTCTGCGAGCCGAGCGCAACGGCCACGGCCGCATAGTCGGCTTCGGATTTGTGCTGGTTGAGCTTGAAGCTGCCTTCGACCTCTTCCACCGTCATGACCAGGCCCACGATCGCGTTCTTCAACGTCTCCCGCCGACCGGCCGTCATCTTCGCCGACGTCCAGGGCGTCTTCGGGAGCAGCCAGTCCTCGAACTTGGCGCTGAGCGTGTCCACCTGCACCGCAAGCTCGCTGTCCGACAGAGCGCGCACCGGTCCGGTCAGGTGCACTGACTGGTAGAGCCAGGTCGGCACCTGGTCCGGCGAGACGTACCAGTCCGGCGATATATAGGCGTCCGGACCGTTGATCGCGAGCAGCCAGGACGCCTGGCCGTCCGCGAGCTTTACCAGCGGATTGTGACGGGCGACATGAAAGGCGGCCTGCGGCGTGCCGTCGGCGGCATAGGTCAGATAGAACGGCAACGCGGATGCGACCGGTTTCTCGCCGTCAAAGGCGCAGACGGTGCCAAAACCGCGCGCGTCCGCAAATCCGAGGCTTGCGGCGCGGTCCTGCTTGAAAAAGGGCGGAATGTACATCTCGAACTCCTGCTTGGCCTCCTGGTGGGGCCGCCGGATCAGATCGCGCTGACAGGAGAGAGGATGCCGCGGATCGGGTCCAGCGGCAAAGACGATGATCTCAAACGCGATCGACCGCCCAAACCGCAAGAGTGCGGCGGCGGCGACGGGCGAACAAAATGGTCGCGGCGTTGATCATGGCGCGCGGCTATAAGGCCGGCGGGTTCCCCGGTCAAGCCCAAATTGCTGCGACACAACAGCAGCATGCTGCCCGCAAGATGCGCACCAAATCGGAGGTTGCAGCGGAATTTCCTTTCGCGAAAGGGGTTCCGGAGTAGGACTGGCGCCGCAAGCCTCCGCCAGTCCGTGCTATCAGCGCAACAAGGCCAAAGAGACCAGAACGTCAGACCAGGACAACAGATCAGGACATCGCCATGACCGAGATCACCCGTCGTGCCACGCTAGCCGGCGCCGCCGCCTCGGCGCTCCTGCCCTTCGCAAAAGCGCCGCCCGCATACGCTGCTGCTCCCCTGGCCGAGAAGCAGAACGCGAGCTTCTATCGCTACAATGTCGGCACCCACCAGGTCACTGTGGTCTGCGACGGCGTGTCCACCGTCAACCTGGCCGACAATTACGCGGCCGGCGCCACCAAGGACGAGATCAACAAGGTTTTTGCCGAGAACCATCTGCCGATCGACAAGGTGACCCACACCTTCAACCCTGTCGTGGTCAACACCGGGCCAAAACTCGTCGTGATCGACACCGGCCTTGGGCCGGACCAGTTCGCGCAGACCAAGGGCAAGGTCGGGCAGTTCCACAACAACCTTGCGGCGGCCAGCATCGACCGCGCGGCGGTTGATACCGTCATCATCTCGCACTTCCACGGCGACCACATCAACGGCCTGCTCGCGGCCGAGAACAAGCCGGCCTTCCCCAATGCCGAGATCCTGGTGCCGGCGGTGGAGTGGAAGTTCTGGATGGATGACGGCGAGATGAGCAAGGGAATGGGCAACCCCATCCTCGAAAACAACTTCAAGAACATCCGTCGCGTGTTCGACGCGCTCGGCCGCAAGGTCACGCAATATGAGTCCGGCAAGGAGGTCGCGTCCGGCATCACGGCAGTCGCGAGCCCCGGGCATACGCCCGGCCACACCTCCTTCGTCGTCGCATCAGGATCGGAGAAGGTACTGGTGCAGGTCGACATCACGGCCGGTGCGGCGTTCCTGTTCGTCAAGCACCCCGAATGGAACATCGCCTCCGACGTCGACAAGCCGCTGGCGCAGGCGACGCGGCGCAAGCTCTACGACATGGCGATCGCCGAGAAGATGCCGATCCAGGCCTTCCACGCCGCCTTCCCCGGCCTCGTCCGAGTCGAGAAGGATGGCGCAGGCTATCGCTGGATCCCGTCAATCTGGAACGCCTCGCTCTGAGGTTCGATGGCCTTCGCCGCAGGCTCGGTCAACCTCTCCCGCTTGCGGGGGAGGTCGGCGCGAAGCGCCGGTTGGGGGCTCGCTCCACAGAGGGTTCTCGATTGCGGCGACACCCCCTCCCCAGCCCTCCCCCGCAAGCGGGAGAGGGAGCGCACCGACCGAGCTGAAGCAGCGGCCCGGTCAGACCACGCGCGAGATCCACTCCATGATCTTGCCGATGACGTCGCCGAACATCAGCAGCACCGCCGACCATACCAGCGCCGAGATGAAATTGGCGATCTGAAAGCTCCAATACGGCATCTCGAAAATACCCGCGGCGAGCGGCACCGAGGCACGCAGCGGTCCGAAGAAGCGGCCGATGAAAATGCTCGGCACGCCCCAGTCCCTCACGAAGGCTTCGCCCCGCGGCAGCAGGTCCGGATAGCTCGACAACGGCCACATCTGCGCGACCTGCTCCTTGTAGCGGAAGCCGAACCAGTAGGAGACCCAGTCGCCGAGTGCTGCACCAAGGCCGCCGGCGATCCATACCGGATAGAAGCTGATGCCGCTGACGCCGATCAGGGCTCCGATTGCGACCAGCGCGCCCCAGGCGGGGACGAGGAGCGAGATGAAGGCGAGCGATTCACCGAATGCCAGCAGGAACACGATCGGTGCGGCCCAGGCCTGATGCTCGCGCACGAATTCAGCCACTGCGTGCGCATACTGCTCCATCTCTAAAAATGCCTTCCCGCCCGCCGCGTATGCTGACCGCGGCCCCAGCCGCGCGTGTCGACCGACTGTCTTGGTCAATCGAACAAAACTGGTAAGCCACCGCCTTGCGTGACTTCAAGTCACAAAGGGCGGTCAAGGGCGGCTTCGGCCCGGCAAAGGCGTCACATTGACGGGATTTCGGGCGTGCCGTGCGTAAATTCGCCGGGATTGACCCGCAACGACGCCGGTCTTGTGCCCGCTACGGTCACCTTTTCAGCCCAACCATGGCATAGTCGGCCTAATCGATTCGCCGTCGCGGCGCCGCTCCAGCTACATCAAGACAAATGTCCAAGCCATTGAAAAAGCCTTCGAAATCAAAAGACACCGACCTCTTCGAGGGCACCGAGCCGAAATCGCGCGCGCCCCTCAAGGTGGCCTCCCGCGGAACCGGCGGCGAGGCCGACTACACTGCGGCCGACATTGAGGTGCTCGAGGGTCTGGAGCCGGTGCGGCGCCGGCCGGGCATGTATATTGGCGGCACCGATGAGAAGGCGCTGCACCACCTCTTTGCCGAAGTGATCGACAACTCGATGGACGAGGCGCTCGCCGGACACGCGACCTTCATCGGGGTCGAGCTGAGCGCGGACGGATTTCTGACCGTCACCGACAACGGCCGCGGCATTCCGGTCGACCCGCATCCAAAGTTCCCGAAGAAGTCGGCGCTCGAAGTCATCATGTGCACGCTGCATTCGGGCGGCAAGTTCGACAGCAAGGTTTATGAAACCTCGGGCGGTCTGCACGGCGTCGGCATCTCCGTGGTGAACGCGCTGTCCTCGCGCCTCGAGGTCGAGGTCGCGCGCAGCCAAAAACTCTATCGCATGACGTTCGAGCGCGGCCATCCCAAGGGCAAGCTCGAGGACCTCGGCAAGATCAACAACCGCCGCGGCACGCGCGTGCGCTTCAGGCCGGACACCGACATCTTTGGCGCCAAGGCCGCGTTCAAGCCGCAGCGCCTGTTCAAGATGACGCGCTCCAAGGCCTATCTGTTCGGCGGCGTCGAGATCCGCTGGAATTGTGCGCCCGAATTGCTCAAAGGCATCGAGGACGTGCCGGCCGAGGCGACATTCCACTTCCCCGGCGGCTTGAAGGATTATCTGGCTGCCGCAATCCATGCCGACACGCTGGTGCATCCCGACATCTTCTCCGGCAAGTCGGGCCGCAACGGCGCGCATGGCGCCTGCGAATGGGCTGTTGCGTGGACGGCGGATGCCGACGGTTTCCTCTCCTCCTACACCAACACGGTGCCGACGCCGGACGGCGGCACGCACGAATCCGGTCTGCGCAGCGCCCTGCTGCGCGGCCTCAAGGATCACGCCGAGCGCGTCGGCCAAGGCAAGCGCGCAGCCTCCGTCACCTCCGAAGACGTCATGGTGGGCGCGGCCGTGATGCTCTCGGTGTTCGTGCGCGAGCCGGAATTCCAGGGCCAGACCAAGGACCGCCTCGCCACGGCCGAAGCCCAGCGCATCGTCGAACAGGCGATGAAGGATCCGTTCGATCATTGGCTCTCCGGCAATCCAAACATGGCCAACCGGCTTTTGGATTTCGTGATCGACCGCGCCGAGGAGCGCCTGCGCCGGCGGCAGGAGAAGGAAACCGCGCGCAAGACCGCGGGCAAGAAACTGCGCCTGCCGGGCAAGCTCGCCGACTGCACCGACGCCGGCACCGTAGGTTCGGAACTCTTCATCGTCGAAGGCGACTCGGCCGGCGGCAGCGCCAAGCAGGCGCGTGATCGCAAGACGCAAGCCGTGCTGCCCTTGCGTGGCAAGATCCTCAACGTGGCGTCTGCCGGCAAGGACAAGCTGACGGCGAACGCCCAGCTTAGCGACCTCGTGCAGGCGATCGGTTCCGGCACGCTCGCGCAATATCGCGAAGAGGATCTGCGCTACCAGCGCATCATCATCATGACCGACGCCGACGTCGACGGCGCCCACATCGCCTCACTGCTGATCACCTTCTTCTACCGGCAGATGCCGCGGCTGATCGACGAGGGTCACCTCTTCCTGGCGGTGCCGCCGCTCTACAAGCTCACCCACGGCTCCAAATCGGTCTACGCCCGCGACGACGCCCACAAGGAGGCGTTGCTCAAGAGCGAATTCAACGCCAACGCCAAGGTCGAGGTGAACCGCTTCAAAGGCCTCGGCGAGATGATGCCGGCGCAGCTCAAGGAAACCACCATGGACCCGAGCAAGCGGACGCTGCTCAAGGTGGTCCTGCTGGCCGATGACCGCGACACCACGGCCGATTCGGTGGAACGCCTGATGGGCACCAAGGCGGAGGCACGATTCGCCTTCATCTCGGACAAAGCCGAGTTCGCGAGCGAAGAGATGCTCGACGTCTGACGCGGGACGGCGGTGCCGGGAGCCATTCCCGGCGCTGCAAAACCCGACTAAATAATTGATATTGAAGCAAGATATTTCATTGCCGTTATGGACGCCAAGGGTGTGTCCTCCGTACAACTGCGGAGCGTTTTCCGCTTGGTGTGCCCGTCCCGCAACAGCTTTTCGACCGGAAACGTCTATAGTTCCGGCATCAGATGACTGGACTTAAGTGCGCTCGCGCCTGCCAAACCAAGGTTGGGGATTTCAAGATGAAGAAGATTTTGCTTGCTCTGACCGCGGTTGCGGCAATGACTGGCTCGGCCTCGGCCGCCGACCTCGCCGCGCGGCCCTACGCGAAGGCCCCGATGCCGGCGCCCGTAGCGAACTGGACCGGCTTCTACATCTTCGGTGGCGCCGGCGGCGGCATCTCGGCCTCTGACCAGAGCATTCTGGATACGGCGACCGGCACGCCGCTGACGATCACGCAGCGCCAGGGCGGCTCGGGATGGTTTGGCACCGTCGGCCTCGGCTATGACTGGCAGTTCAGCGGTACCTGGGTTGCGGGCGTGTTCGCCGACGGCCAGTTCGGCAGCATCCGCTCGACCGTTCAGGATCCGATCGCGGGCATCACCGGCAGCCAGAAGCTGCAGGACTCCTGGGCCGCTGGTGTTCGCCTCGGCTGGCTGGTTGCCCCGAACGTTCTTTCCTACGTCAACGGCGGTTACTCGGGCGCCCACTTCGGTAGCACCAGCTTCACCGACCTGGCTGGCGCTCCTGCCGGTATCCACCTCAACGGCTACAATCGCAACGGCTGGTTCATCGGCGGCGGCGTCGAGAACAACCTGAACATTTTCGGCATCACTGCCCCCGGCTGGTTCATGAAGACCGAATATCGTTCCGCTTTCTACAACCAGAAGACCCAGAACGAGTTGGTCGACGGCACCAACGTCCTGGTTGGCCGCGACATCCGCGCCAATTCCTGGAACCAGACGGTTTCGACCTCGCTGGTCTATCGCTTCAACTGGAGCGGTCCGGTCGTCGCGAAGTACTGATCCGACCTCGATCTCAAACGTCAAAAAGCCCCGGCATCGTCCGGGGCTTTTTTCGTTATCTGCGCCAGTCCTGCCTGTTGCACCCCTTCATCCGGCCTTACTCAGAATCCCGGCAATGACACCCAACGCCCGATTGCGGCGTCGTAGACGACACGCCACCCTCCGGACTGTGACTGATCGGCTACAGCAATCTTCCTGGAACCCGTTAAGTGTTCAGGGCGGCTGCGACTACCAGTTCAACAACTGGGTGATCGGCGCTTTCGCCGACTATGACTTCATGGATGTGCACGGTGACCTGAGCACGGCCGGTGGCCCACTCTACGGACAGCAGAAGCAAGATTGGCAGTGGGCGGTCGGCGGTCGTGTTGGCTACCTAGTCTTGCCCCAATTGTTGACCTACGTCTCGGGCGGCTACACCCAGGGCCACTGGAAATCGACCGATTTTACCCAAGCCGGAGCCGCGATCCCCACCCTCACGGCACCTGGCTTCACCAAAGGAGGCTGGTTCATCGGCACCGGCGACGAGTATGCTCTGACCAGCATCCTGCCGGGCCTGTTCTGGAAAACCGAGTACCGCTATTCGGAGTTCGACCGAGCGACCGTTAACCCAGTCCTTTTCGGCACCACTACGTCAGCCGGTTTCTCTACCGACCAGAAGATCCGCGAGCACAGCGTGCGCAGCGAGCTGGTCTACCGCTTCAACTGGGGCGCCCCCCTGGTCGCGAAGTACTGATCCGACCTTCCGTCTCTGACAATCGGAAAGCCCCGGCATCGTCCGGGGCTTTTTCGTTGCGGGTTGGAAGCCGCAGTTCCGGTGTTGCAGGGTGCGGGCGCGTCCCGGCTGGCGGACGAGTCCGGGTGCGTCGCGACAGGCCGTGCGAGCGGGTTGCGTATGTGACCGACTGGCAACAGCCTTTGCGTTGGAACTCGCATATTGAACGAGCAGGGATTCACGCTGGATTCGAGGCTCGGAATCGAAATGAAGAAGTTGGTGATTGTGCTTGCAGCCGTCGCCGCAGGATCGGGCGCGGCGACCGCGGCCGATCTCGCGGCCAAGACCTACGTGAAGGCCCCTGCCTTGGCGCCGAGCGCAAACTGGACCGGGTTCTACGTCTTCGGCGGAGCTGGCGGCGGGCTCTGGAACGCTGACAGCAACGCAGTGACGTCGCCGGGTGGACTGGCGCTCACACGCGACCAGCGGCTCGGTGGCACCGGCTGGTTCGGCACCGTCGGTCTCGGCTATGATTGGCAGGTCACGCCGACCTGGGTCGCCGGCGTTTTCGCGGATGGACAGTTTGGCGACATCCACGGCTCCATCGCCGATCCAGCGCGCTTCACCGAAGGCACGGAAAAACTTCGCACAAGCTACGCAGCGGGCGTGCGGCTGGGAACTCTGGTCGCCCCCAACGTGCTCTCTTACGTCAATGCCGGCTACTCCGGTTCGGAATGGTCGGGCAGCACGTTCATGGGTCTGCCCCCTGGCGGCGGCGGCTTTGCCACATTCACGACGCTATCCTTCCGTCGTAGCGGATGGTTTGTCGGAGGCGGCGTGGAGAACAGCCTGAACATCTTCGGGGTCGCAGCGCCCGGCTGGTTCATGAAAACTGAGTATCGTTCGGCCTATTACGATCGCGCCACTCTGCCCGAAACGTTTACCCCGGCGTTTGGCGGCGCTCCAACGGGCAACGCGGCGACCTTCAAGCCATGGGTCCAGACTGTCAGCACGTCGCTGGTCTATCGGTTCAACGACATGGGCACCGCGGCGGCCGCGGGCTCTCCCACGCACCTCTACGCCAAGGCGCCCAGCCTCGCAGCAGGTCCGAACTGGACCGGCTTCCACGTCTTTGGCGGCGGCGGCGGCGGTATCTGGAATGCTGACAGCGGCGTGGTGAACCCACCCATTGGCGTGGTGGTGCGTGACCAGCGCCTCGGCGGCAATGGCTGGTTCGGGACCGTCGGCCTGGGCTACGACAGGCAGTTCAACAGCACCTGGGTCGCAGGTGTGTTCGCCGACGCCCAGTTCGGCAATCTCAAAGGTTCGATCAGCGATCCGAACTTCATCGGCCGGATCACCGAGGGTCAGGAAAGGCTTCGCACCAGCTACGCTGCGGGCGTGCGGCTTGGCTATCTCGTCGCGCCGAACGTGCTGTCCTACGTCAACGCCGGCTATTCGGGATCGGATTGGTCGGGCGCAAGCCACTCCAGCCTGGAGAACGCGATCGGTCTCGTGGACGTCGTCACGACGCCGTCGTTCCACCGCAATGGCTGGTTCGTCGGCGGCGGTGTCGAGAACAGCCTCAACATTCTCGGCGTCTCCGCGCCGGGCTGGTTCATGAAGACCGAATACCGCTCGGCGTTCTATGACCGAGTCGAGTTGCCCGCCTCTTTCGGTCCCGCCTTCGGTGGCGGCCCGACCGGCGATGTCGTGACGTTCAAGCCGTGGGTGCAGACCATCAGCACCTCGCTGGTCTATCGCTTCAACTCGACCAGCCCGGTCGTCGCCAAGTACTGATAAAGGTACTGACCCAAGCACCGATACCGGACCGATCCCGATCCGGAAATGAAGCCCGAGGGCCCCGGCAACGTCCGGGGCTTTCGCGTTTTCAGACTGGAGCACTGACGCCATTGTATCCGCACCGGAGCTACGGATAGTCTGCGCTCCAGGTTTTCGCGGCACGGCCGGCCATGAATGAGTGGCGATTCCGCACCGCGACAGAACAGACCTTGGACAAAAAGAGCTTGGGGGAGGACACATGCGCAGATTTCTGCTGATCGCAGGCCTGTTCGCGCTCGCCATAGGCCTGCTCTGGATCGGACAAGGCACGGGCACGTTTCCCTGGCCCCGATCGAGCTTCATGATCGCGCAACTGCAATGGGCCGGCTATGGCGCCGCCATGGCCGGCTTCGGACTGGTGCTGATCTGGCAAGCAACAACTTAAGAACAAAAGGGAATGACAGCATGACATCCAGCTCGTTCGATCTCCGCGGCAAGGTCGCGATCGTCACCGGCGGCAATGGCGGCATCGGGCTCGGCATGGCCCACGGGCTCGCCGACGCCGGCGCCAACGTCGCCGTGGTCGGACGCAACGAAGCCAAATCCGCAGCGGCGGTCGCGGACCTCAAGCAGCGTGGCGTCAGGGCGATGGCGGTGACGACCGACGTGACCGACAAGACGGCGGTCGCCGCGATGGTCGATCGCGTCGGAAGCGAGCTCGGCCGGATCGACATCCTCATCAACAATGCCGGCATGAGCATCCGCAAGCCGCCGCACGAGCTCGAGCTCGACGAATGGAACAAGGTGATCGACACCAACCTCACCAGCGCGTTCGTGTGCTCGAAACTGGCCTATCCGGCGTTGAAGGCATCCGGGAATGGCAAGGTGATCAATATCGGCTCGATGATGTCGATCTTCGGCGCGAGCTTCGCGACGGCCTATGCGGCGAGCAAGGGCGGCATCGTGCAGTACACGCGCGCCTGCGCCAATGCCTGGGCGCCCGACAACATCCAGGTCAACGCCATTTTGCCGGGCTGGATCGACACCGACCTCACCCGCGGCGCCCGCCAGCAGGTCACAGGGCTGCACGAGCGCGTGCTCGCGCGTACGCCCGCGGGCCGCTGGGGCCACATTGACGATTTTGCCGGCATTGCGGTGTTCCTGGCCTCATCAGCCTCGAACTTCGTCACCGGCACCGCGATCCCCGTCGACGGCGGTTTTTCCGTGATGGCCTGAGGTCGCCTCGCCCAAGAAAAAAGGCCCCGGACGATGCCGGGGCCTTCAGTTGTTGGCAGTGACCAGACTTCTTCAGAAAATCTCAGTAACGCGCGATGACCGGTGCATCGAACTTGTAGCTCGCGCGGACCACGGCCCACTGAATGTCGCGGGGCTTTGCGTCGAACGCGTAGGTGCCCGCCGCCGTGCCGGCGAGCTGGTAGGTCTGGCTGACGAAAGCGGCGTAGTTGTACTCGACGCCGACGATCCAGTTGCGGGTGACGCCGTATTCCCAGCCGGCACCGACAGTCCAGCCGTTGGCCCAGTGCGTCTGACCGCCCGAGCCGGTCGCCGGAACATTGTCGACGACCGAGAGACGATTGTTCGCGCCGGCATAGCCGCCCTTGGCGTAGAACAGGTTGTTGTTCACGGCGAAGCCGGCGCGACCGACGATCGTCGCCAGCACGTTCGTGCGCCAGCTAAACTGGTCGTCGAGGCCAAGGCCGAACACCGTGTTGTTCACGGTACCGCGGTTGTCGAGCCCGGAGATCGTCCCTTCGAGGCCGAACACGAAGTTGCTGGCCTGCCAATTGTAGCCGATCTGCGCGCCACCCATGATGCCGGAGCCGCGCTGACGGAAACCCTCACCCGGACCGAGGTCGCCGAACAGCGTCGTGTTGGCGCTGTTGATCCACTGCTGGTTGGTCCAGGCGCCGCCGATGTGACCGCCGACATAGAAACCGGTCCAGTTGAATAGCGGCTCGGCGTAGAGCGGCGCCTTCGCGTAAGGCCGCGCGGCGAGATCGGCGGCGGAGGCAGCGCCGCTTGTGACGAGCGCGGTCGTGCAGGCGAAGGCAGCAATCAACTTGGTACGCATGGTACACCCCTTATCCTCAGATGGGCGCACGCTCACAGACAGTTCTTACTCAAATTTGAATCAAGAAAGTTAAGCGGCGAGATCGGCGACACGCGCGCTTCGAATCCGTTTGCGCTGTTGCACGCACGCAACGCACGGCGCGGATCTTAACGCGCCGTTATCCCTACCGAAGTGCAGCTTGTCAGGGCATGCTCGCGATCGGCGAATGCACGTGCTCCGGCCGCACGCCGAGCGCGATGAAGCGTGCAGGAATTCCCTGCAGCCAGGGCAGCGCGGTGATCAGGCGCACCACGAGCGGAACCTTCAACGGCTCGTTGCCGGACTTGAGCGCGCCGCTGATGATGTTGTTCTGCACGACCATTTGCATGCGTTGCGTCATCTTCACCGGAAATTCGCGGCGGCGCCGTACAGCGTCGAGCTCGTCTTCGGACGGACAGCCGGTCCTGATCTTGTCGCTGAGCAAATTGGCGGTCGCGACCGCATCCTGCACGGCGAGATTGACGCCGACACCGCCGACCGGCGACATCGCATGCGCGGCGTCGCCGATGCACAGGAGCCCCGGCTGCGTCCAACGCTTCAGGCGATTGATCGCAACGGTCAGCAGCTTGACGTCGTCCCAGCTCTTGACCTCGGCAATTCCGGATTTGAGGATCGGCGCCATGCGGACGACGTCGTCGAGCATGGATTGAAGTCCCCTCGCCTTCACCGTCTCGTATTGCCCCTTGGCGATGACATAGGCGCATTGCCAGTAATCACCGCGATCGAAGGTGATCATCATCTTGCCGGGCTCGACGCGGGCGAACACGTTCTCGGTCTCGTCGCCCTTGCGGGCTGCGCGAAACCACAACACGTCCATCGGCGCTCCGATCTCCTCGACCGCGAGGCCGGCCCGCGCGCGCACCGTCGAATGACGGCCGTCGCAGGCGATGGTGAGGTCGGCCTCGATATCGATGGGCCCGTCCGGCGTACTCGCGCGCACGCCGGCAATCACATCGCCGCGGCGGATCAGGTCGACGGCCTCCGTGCTCATCATGACCTTGAGCGAGGAAAAGCGCTGGCCCCGTTCGCGCAAAAAATTCAAAAAATCCCATTGCGGCATGAAGGCGATGAACGGGTATTTTGTGTCGAGCCGGGCGAGGTCGGCGATCCGCACCGGCGTGCCGCCAAACATGCCGTCCATCTTCTGCAGGCGCTGATGCGGCAGCTTCAGGAAGCCGTCGATCAGGCCGAGCTCGTCCATCACCTGAAGCGTCGAGGGATGCACGGTATCGCCGCGAAAGTCGCGGAAGAAATCCGCATGCTTCTCCAGCACCACGACGTCGACGCCGGCGCGCCCCAGGAGATAGCCGAGCATCATGCCGGCCGGCCCGCCGCCGACAACGCAGCAGCGGACTTTTATGGAGCGCGTGGCGGGGTGCCGTTCTGATGTTGCATCCATGATCCGGCTCTGTGGATTGATCTTCGACGAGAATTGTAGCGCCAGTCTACATCGCGCGCAGCAGAGTCAACCCGTCATCCTGAGGCGCGAGCCGTGCGGTGCGCAGCATCGCGCGGCGAGCCTCGAAGGATGAACGGCCGGGATGCAGCCGGGCCGCTCACCCTTCGAGGCCTCCGCTACGCTCCGGCACCTCAGGATGACGGGGGTAGTTCACTCAAGGTTCAGGCAGGTGCGCGCACTCAATTATTGCTGCGGTTCGCCGAGCGAAAACTCTTGATTTCGGAGACGCTGCCGTCGCGATAGGTCAGCTCGACCGAGATGAACTGCGTCGAGGGCGCGAGCTTCTGGTAGAGCGCGGCGTTGTGGGGGATAGCGCTGGGGTCCCGCATGTCGCAGGGCGGCATGGGGAGGACCTGGTTGGGGACCGCGCTGTCGATGCCGATCCTCACCTCGCGGATTGCGCAGCGATACGACACCAGATGCGACCAGTAGACCAGCAGCCCGTTGAACTGGCGGAACGACAGCCAGCTATTCGACGTCATGTCGAGGATCTTGCGCTGATCGCGGATCAGGGCGGCCTCGGGGTCGAACTTGATCGGGAACGGCCCCTGCATGTCGCCGGAGGCGTCGACATAGCGCACCTGGATGGTTGCGGCCTGCGCGTCGGCAGGCAGCTCGATCGACGGATTGGGCATGCGCTTGCGCGTGCGCGAGTCCAGCGTGTCGAGGAAACCGGTCTCGCGGAAGTCGCCGCTCTCGCCGATGCGCCAGGAAATGCCGAGCGTCGGATCGGCGATCGAGAACACCACGGTCCAGCCGCCATTGTGGCGCGAGAACATCGCGATCGGCGCGTTGAGGGATTCTTCCTTCGGCGGCTTCAGCGGCGCGACCGGCGGCAAGGCTGCGACCTTCATCGGCGCGTCGGCTGGCCGCGCGTTGGCATTCGAATTCGATGCAGGCGTATCCGATGCCACCTTGTCCGGTGCAGGCTTGGCGGTGCCGGTCAGAAAGACGTCGTCGACCATCTGGTCGAAATAGACCGGCACCTGCTTGTGCTTCACGGTGTCGGCCAGTTCGCTGACCGTCCTGCGGGTATGCTGCGCCACCTGCACGAGATTGACACCGGGCTGCAGCAGCTCCTTGGCAAAGGTGCGCGTGAACACCGAATTGGGATTGGCGTCGTCGTTGGAGAGGCGATCGAGCGCAGTCTGGCGCGGACCTGCCGAGAATACCGAGAACACGCCTTCGGGCAGTTGCACCATCGGCGCCAGTCCGCCGCCACCGGCGACCGCGCGCGTGCCGGCGCGCTCGAACGGATTGTTGCGGCAGGCGTCGAACACCAGGATCGAGGTGCGCGCCTTCTTGTTCTGGAGACGCTCGACAATGCGGTCGGCGAGAATGGAGGAGTCGCGCACCAGCTCCTCCTGGCCTTCGGTCGCCGCCGGCACATCGGTCGGCAGCAGGTAGTTCTGCCCTGCGATCTCAAAACCATGGCCGGCGTAGAAGAAGAACGCAGTGTCGCCTGGCTCGATCGCCTTGTCGAAGGCGAGCAGCGTCTCGGCGAATTGCTGGCGGTTCTGGTTCTCCGCCACCATCACGGCAAAGCCGAGCTGGCGGAGCGTGTCGCCCATGGTGCGGGCGTCGTTCACGGCCTTCAGCAGCTTTGGGACATTCCTGTACTCGTTGTTGCCGACGACAAGCGCGACGCGCTTTGCGGCCTCTGCGGGAACCGCTGATGCCATCAGGCTGGCTGCAACGCCCAATGCCGCCAAGATTCTGGAAAGCCGATGCATCATCGCAAGTATCCCGTCGCAGGAGGGTTTTGCGGTCCTGCCGCCGCTGATGTGATAGTCGGTTGAGCCATATCCGCGGTTCAAAAGCCACCCCGGCGCCCCTCCGGGGGCGCCTTTCAGCATCTTAACTGGCGGGTTCGGCCGGAATCTGCTGTGTTTGACACGATAGCTGTTTATCGAGGTCCTTCGTGTATTCCTGGTGTACCGACGAGGTTGAGCCGCACGACCGCTTCGACTATTGGCGCGAGGTGCGCGCCAAGGGGCTGTTCGGGGTCACCGCTGAACTCGAGCGCGAACAGCGGGCGGACTTCTTCGGCGAGTTCTCGCTGCGCCGGGTCGGCGAAGCCGGCCTGGTTGAGCTCAGGGCATCACCCTACCGCGTCGAGCGGAGCGAGGCCGACATCGCGGATGCGCCGGGGGATAGCATCTGTATCTATCAGCAACTCGGCGGCGGCGGCTGGTTCGGCGGCCTGCCCGGCGATGACTTCACCATCGACAGCGGCCGCTTCGCGACGAGCCACACCGACCTGCCCTATCGCACGGCGCCGCTTGGTAACGCGGGGTTTCACCTGCGCATCCTGAAAATCCCCGCCGCGCACGTCCCTGCGCTGGCAAGGCAGCTCCGCGGCCTCACGGCGAAGACGTTTACGGACGGTTCACTGGCGCCGTTGCTGAACTCCTGCTTCACCGATCTCGTCGAGGGCACCGGCACTGAGGATCATGCCGTGCCGCAAGTGCAGGCCCTGGCGCAACTCGCGCTGATCGAGCGCGGCGTCGTCAACCGGGCCAGCCGCCGCGGGCAGTTCGCGCTGCGGATCGGCCGCCTGTCGCTGGCGCGGCGGCTGATCGCGCGCCATCTGGCAAACCCGGAACTGTCGCCCGCCATGGTGGCGGGCATGCTCGGCGTCTCCGTCCGCCACATGCACATGCTGTTCGAAATGGCGGACAGGAGCTTCTCCCATACCGTGACCGAGGCGCGCCTGAAGCACAGCCGCCGTCTACTGGTCGAGGCGCCGGAGCGGCTGATTGCCGACATCGCCTTTGCCAGCGGCTTCGAGAGCCTGGCGACCTTCTACCGGGCGTTCAACTCGGCTTTTGGCATGGCGCCGGGCGATTTCCGGAACCAGGGAACGGTGTCGGCCTAGACCTTTGCAAGCCCGAAAAGCCGTACTTCGCCCGCAATTTGAGCAAAAACCTTAGGGTTTTAAGGGCCTTCCCGCGCCTGCTCCATTGACTTTGGCCGATTCCCCCCTATGTTCCGGGGCGACGCGGCTCGGTATCGAAAAGCGATTCCTGAGCTTGGCGCTTTGTTCGCGTAAGTCAGCACCCCCAGCTTCTTTGAGAGCGCGCCGTTTCGGGGTGAAACGCGACAGCCTTATTACCCTCGATTCCGAACGGCGGTTTCGACCAGAGGCTCAATGTCCTTTTCCCATCTCGGACTATCCGAAAAAGTCCTCGCCGCAGTGGCGGCCACCGGTTACACCACCCCTACCCCCATCCAGGAACAGGCGATCCCCCACGTCCTCGCACGCAAGGATGTGCTCGGAATTGCCCAGACCGGCACCGGCAAGACCGCAGCCTTTGTGCTGCCGATGCTCACCATCCTAGAAAAGGGTCGCGCCCGCGCACGCATGCCGCGCACGCTGATCCTCGAGCCGACCCGCGAGCTCGCGGCACAGGTCAAAGAGAATTTTGACCGCTACGGCGCCGGCCAGAAACTCAACGTCGCCCTCCTGATCGGCGGTGTTTCCTTCGGCGACCAGGACGCCAAATTGACGCGCGGCGTCGACGTTCTGATCGCCACCCCCGGCCGCCTGCTCGACCATACCGAGCGCGGCGGCCTCCTGCTCACCGGCGTCGAACTGCTCGTCATCGACGAAGCCGACCGCATGCTGGACATGGGCTTCATCCCCGACATCGAGCGCATCTGCAAGCTCGTCCCCTTCACGCGGCAGACCCTGTTCTTCACCGCGACCATGCCGCCGGAAATCCGGCGCATCACCGAGGCCTTCCTGCACAATCCGCAGAAGGTCGAGGTCTCCAAGCCCGCAACGACCGCCGTGACCGTCACGCAATCGCAGGTGCCCGCGGGCCGCGAGGCGCACGAGAAGCGCGAATTGCTCCGCCGCCTTCTGCGCGAGGCGAAGGATCTCAAGAACGCGATTATCTTCTGCAATCGCAAACGCGAAGTCGCCATCGTCCACAAATCGCTCCAGAAGCACGGGTTCAGCGTCGGCGCTCTGCACGGCGACATGGATCAGCCGGCCCGCATGGCGGCGCTGGAGCAGTTCCGCAAGGGTGAGCTTCCGCTGCTGGTCGCCTCCGACGTCGCCGCCCGCGGCCTCGACATTCCCGAGGTCAGCCACGTCTTCAATTTCGACGTCCCCCACCATCCCGACGACTACGTCCATCGCGTCGGCCGCACTGGCCGCGCCGGCCGCACCGGCACCGCGATCTCGATGGTCACGCCGCTCGACCAGAAGTCGATGGCCGCAATCGAAAAGCTGATCGGCCAAAGCATTCCGCGCGCCGAGGGCGATTACGAAGTCCGCAGCGAAGGCGACGAATCGACCGAGCGGCCGCGCGAAGCGCGCGGCGGCCGGGAACGCTCCCGCGGCGGTCGCGGCAGGTCGCAGCGCGGACAGGATCGTGAACGCAGCCAAGAATCGCGTGAGCGTGGTCACGAGCCTCGCGAACGCACGCGCGAGCCACGTGAGCAGCGCAGCCACGAACCGCGTGAACAGCGCAGCCAGGAGGCGCGCGAGCGTAGTCACGAGCCCAGGCATGCGTCCGATGGGCGCAAGGCTTCGCGTCCGCAGGCCGACACGTCGCGCGTGCCGTCGATCGGTCGGCCCGAACCGCGCCGCTCGCAGCGCCCGGTCGACACCGAGCCCGGCGATCATTCGCATCTTCCGGCGTTTCTGCTGCGCCCCGTTCGCACACCCGCAGGGGCGTAATTTGGAAACGGCCGTTGGCCGTATATTTACGGGTCGTTCACAATCGTCCTTTAGCCTGAGACCATAATTTAAGCATTGCAGCGGCCGGGTGAAACCGACCGCCGTGGGGAATGTTCAGTGGTCAAGGCGCTCGAAGAACACGAACGCACGATGGCGTTTGCCGAAGTGGCACTTGGCCAGATTCGCTCGCTCCGGCAGACTGCAATCCCCCGCAACTACGAGATCTGGTACGTCTACGCGACCGGATACAACGCCCCCCTCAACAAGATCATCAACGAGACGCTGGCGCGCAACGGCAAGCTGACCGAAGCCGATCTCGAGCAGATCTACGAGACCTATCTTTCCCACATCAAGACCACCGACCGCATCGACAAGGTCGGCGCGCGCGTCATCGGCGAGATCGACGACGTGATGAAGCTGCTTGGCGAGGCGCTCGGCATGTCCGCCGTCTACGACGCGAGCCTCTCGGGCGCGACGCAGAAACTGTCCGCGGCCAAGGGCGCCGAGCAGGTCAAGGCGATCGTGGAGACGCTGATCCAGTCGACGCGCGAGATGCGCGAGACCAACAAGGCGCTTGAAGACCGGCTGACGCTGTCGAAGAACGAGATCAGCAATCTCCAGCAGAGCCTCGAGGCGATCCGCGCCGAGAGCCTGACCGACCCGCTCACCGGCCTCGGCAACCGCAAATATTTCGATCGCATGATCGGCATGGCCGTGCAGAACGCGCTCGCCGGCGGCGAGCCGCTGTCGCTGCTGCTGTTCGACATCGACCATTTCAAGTCGTTCAACGATTCCTACGGCCACCTCACCGGCGACCAGGTGCTGCGGCTCGTCGGCCTGTCGTTGAAGCAGACCATCAAGGGCCAGGACATCACCGCGCGTTACGGCGGCGAGGAGTTCGCGGTGGTGCTGCCCAACACCGCGCTGCGCCAGGCGCTCACGGTTGCCGATCACATCCGCCGTGCCGTGATGGCGAAGGAATTGAAGAAGAAGTCGACCGGCGAGATCCTCGGCCGCGTCACCATCTCGGTCGGCGTCTCCATGTTGAAGGAAGGCGACGACACCTATTCGCTGATCGAGCGGGCCGACGCCTGCCTCTACGCCGCCAAGCGCAACGGCCGCAACCGCGTGATCTGCGAAGCCGATCCGGAATACGTCGCCGAGACGCGCAGCCAGGTGGCGTGAGCCGCATTCACCGCTGTCATTCCGGGGCGCGCCACTTGGCGCGAGCCCGGAATCCATACTCACGATAGTGGTTATGGATTCCGGGCACGCGGCTTTGCCGCGCCCCGGAATGACGATGTTGAGAGACCTATGCTTTCCGCTTGGCGCGCTTGCGAACCGCGGCCTTCTTGGCCAGCTTCTTCACCGGCGCTTTCTTCGCAGGCTTCGCCGCCTTCTTTGCTTTCTTGGGCCGCTTCTTCACCTTGGCGCGCTGCGCGGCAGCGAGCGCTGCCCGCGCCCATTGCGCGAGCTCCTCGGAATCGTCGAACAGGCGCGCCGGCAATTGCCAGTAGGAATTGACCGTCACCGTCTCTGGTACTGGAACGGTCGCGAGCCCTCGGCCTCGAAGCTCGGGATGGTCACCTCATCGGCGCGCAAGTACAGGCCGGCACGCAGCGACAGCGCAAAGTTGGTGCCGTCGGCGGAGATGCCGTAGCCGGAAAACATCTTTCGGATGGTGACGGGGCCGAAATCGGCGAACAGGTCGATCAGGAATTCGCGGTCCATGGCCCGGCTCTCTCCACATGGTCGTCCTGGCGAAAGCCAGGACCCATGACCACAGGAAGGAGTTTAGCGAAGACTGCTGGCCATACCACACCACACGGTACTGCCATCTCCCGCCATCGAGAGATCACGCGGTATGGGTCCTGGCTTTCGCCAGGACGACAGCGGAGTGAAATGCGAGAGCCGGCCTAGCCGTCGATCTTGGCCGGCTTCAATTCCACGGACTCGCCGCAGCCGCAGGCGGAGATCTGGTTGGGATTGTTGAAGACGAACTGCGCCGACATCTTGTCGACCTTGTAGTCCATCTCGGTGCCGAGCAGGAACAGCACGGCCTTGGGATCGACCAGGATCTTGACGCCCTTGTCCTCGACGACCTCGTCGGTCGGACGGATGTCGTGGGCGTATTCGACCGTGTAGGACTGGCCGGCGCAGCCGCCGTTCTTCACGCCGACGCGCAAACCCACGATCTCGGAATCGGCGCGCTTGGTGAGCTCGTTGATGCGCTGCGCCGCGGCGTCAGTCAGCCGCATGACCTGCGGTCGCGGCCGCTTCGGCTTGACGGGAGCTGATGTTACCTGGGTCATGTTACCTATGTGGTCCGTTCAGATGCGAATTCAATCCAGCAAATCAGATGCCAACGCCTGTCCCACCCACACTCACCACATGTTGAGCACGAGGCGCGCCTCGTCGCTCATCCGCTCCGGCGACCAGGCCGGCTCCCAAACCACCTTGACGTCGACAACGCCGACGCCGGGGACGCTGGCAACCGCGTTCTCGACCATGGTCGGCAATTCGCCGGCAGCCGGACAGTTCGGGGTCGTCAGCGTCATCAGCACGTCGACGGAGCGATCGTCCTTGATCTCGACCTTGTAGATCAGGCCAAGCTCGTAGATGTCGGCCGGGATTTCCGGATCGAACACGGTCTTGAGCCCTGCGATGATCTCGCGCGACAGCCGCTCGGTTTCCTCCGGCGGCAGCGCCGAATGCGTTTCCATCGGATTGGCTTTGACTTCGGCCGTATCGGTCATGCGAACAAATCCCGCGCTTTCAAGAGCGCCTGCACCAGATGGTCGACTTCTTCCCGTGTATTATACATGCCGAAGGACGCCCGGCACGTCGCGGTGACATTGAACCGCTCTAAAAGCGGCATCACGCAATGGGTCCCGGCGCGCACCGCGATGCCCTGGCGGTCGATCACGGTGGCGACGTCATGGGCATGCGCCCCCTTCAGCTCGAAGGAGATCACCGGCCCCTTGCCCCGCGCAGTGCCGATCAGCCGCAGCGAGTTGATCTCGCGCAGACGGTCCTGGGCATAGGTCAGGAGATCGTGCTCATGCGCGGCGATGCGCTCCTTGCCGATCGAATTGACGTAGTCGATCGCCGCGCCCAGGCCGACCGCCTCGACGATCGCCGGCGTGCCGGCCTCGAACTTGTGCGGGGGATCGCCATAGGTGACGACGTCACGGGAGACCTCGCGGATCATCTCGCCGCCGCCATTATAGGGGCGCATCGCGACCAGGAGATCGTGCTTGGCGTAGAGCACGCCGATGCCGGTCGGGCCGTAAACCTTGTGACCAGTGAAAACGTAGAAATCAGCGTCGATGTCCTGCACGTCGACCGGCAGATGCACCGCGCCCTGGCTGCCGTCGACCAAGACGGGAATGCCGCGGGCATGGGCAATCTTCACGACGTCCTTGACCGGAACGATGGTGCCGAGCGCGTTCGACATCTGTGTGATCGCGACCAGCTTGGTCTTCGGGCTCAAGAGCTTCTCGAACTCGTCGATCAGGAAATTGCCCTCGTCGTCGACCGGCGCCCACTTGATCACCGCGCCATGACGCTCCCTGAGGAAGTGCCAGGGCACGATGTTGGAATGGTGCTCCATGATCGAGAGCACGATCTCGTCGCCCGCCTTGATATTGGGCTCGCCCCAGGACGAGGCGACGAGGTTGATCGCCTCGGTCGCATTGCGGGTGAAGATGATCTCTTCGGTCCGCCCAGCGTTGAGGAACTGCGCCACCTTGGCGCGGCCGCCCTCATAGGCTTCGGTCGCGGCGTTGGCGAGGTAATGCAGGCCGCGATGCACGTTGGCGTATTCGCTCGTATAGGCCTGCGTCATGCGGTCGAGCACTGCTGACGGCTTCTGCGCAGATGCCGCGTTGTCGAGATAGACCAGTGGCTTGCCGTAGACCTGCATGGCGAGCGCCGGAAAATCCTGGCGCACGCGGGCGACGTCGTAAGCGCCGTTCTTGACTGCGGGATGCGTGCTCATGACCGCCGCTCCAGCCAACGCTCGGCCACGCCGACCACATGCGCGCGCAGATCGTCGTCGGCGATCTGCTCGATCGCCTCGCCGACGAACGCCTGGATCAGCAGCGCCTGGGCGTCCTTCTCGGGCAGGCCGCGGGCGCGCAAATAGAACAGCAGCGTGTCGTCAAGCGCACCGGCGGTGGCGCCATGGCCGCAGGAGACGTCGTCGGCAAAGATCTCGAGCTCGGGCTTGTTGTCGGCCTCGGCTTCATCCGAGAGCAAGAGCGCCCGGGTCATCATCTTGCCGTCGGTCTTCTGCGCGTCGGGGCGGACGATGATGCGGCCCTGAAACACCGAATGGGCGCGATCGTCAATCACCGCACGGAAGATCTCGCGGCTCGTGCAGCTCGGCACGGCGTGGTCGACGACCAGCGTCAGGTCGCCATGCTCGGTCTTCTTGAGCAGGTTCACGCCGTTGATGGCGAGCTCGCTGCCCTCGCCCGCCAGGGTGATAAGCCCCTGGAGACGGCTGACGGCACCTCCGGTCGTCATGTTGAAGAAATTCAGTTTTGTATTCGCGCCGACGGTCACGAAGTGCGATGTGATGTTCACCGCGTCAGCCGCATCGTCCATCAGGCGGATATGCGCGACGTCGGCGTTATCGCCGATCGAAACGATGACGGCATCGTTGACCTGGTAGGCTTGTGCGCCGGCCGCCACAAAACTCTCGATGATGGTGGCACGGACGCCCTTCCCGATCCGCACCTGCGAGCGGGTGAACGCCGAGGCCGAGGCCGCGGTCGCGACATGGATGATCTGGACCGGCGCGGACAGTTGCACGCCGTCGGCGATCTCAAGCACGACGCCGTCGGTTGCCATCGCCGCGTTCAGCGAGATCACCGCATCGGTCGAAGCGGTCTCAAGGATATCGCCGGCATCCTTCTCCAGCGTTTCGCGCAGCGTCTTGACGCTGACCCCGGGGGCGATCGCCTTGACGTCGGACAGATCGGCCGCGAAGACGCCATCCGCCAGCACCAGCCGGCAGGCGCCTGCAATCGCGTGAGCCTTGACCGCGTCGGCGGCCTTCGACAGCGCAGTCGCATCGGGGCTGGTCGCCAGCGGCAGCACCTCGCCGACCAGCGCGCGCAGATCGGTGTATTTCCATTCCTCGATCCGGCGATGCGGCAAGCCGAGACGCTCATAGGTCTCAAACGCCTGGCGGCGCGCCGCAGATATCGCGGGCGAACCCGGCAGCCGGCCTTCAGCACTGGCGAAGAGATCGCTCACCGCGCGGCTGCTCCCGGTCTTGGCCAAAGCAACGTTCATCCCAAATATCCCTTACGCGGCGTCCTCGAACTGGGTGTAACCGGAGGCTTCCAGCTCCAGCGCCAGGTCCTTGCCGCCGCTCTTCACCACGCGGCCCCTGGACATCACGTGCACGAAATCGGGCACGATGTAGTTGAGCAGCCGCTGATAGTGGGTGATGACCACCATCGCGCGCTTGGGCGAGCGCAACGCGTTGACGCCGTCGGCCGCAATGCGCAGCGCGTCGATGTCGAGGCCCGAATCCATCTCGTCGAGGATGCACAGGCTCGGCTCGAACAGCGCCATCTGCAGCACCTCGTTGCGCTTCTTCTCGCCGCCGGAGAAGCCGACATTGACGCCGCGCTTGAGCATGTCCTGCGGGATGTTCAGCGACTTCGAGACCTCGCGGACCTTCTTGAGAAAATCCGGCGTCGAATATTCACTCTCGCCGCGCGCCTTGCGCTGCGCGTTGAGCGCGGTGCGCAGGAAGGTCATGGTGGCAACGCCGGGGATCTCGACCGGGTACTGGAACGCCAGGAACACGCCCTTGGCGGCGCGCTCATCGGGATCCATCTCCAGCAGGTCCTCGCCCCTGAACAGGATCTGGCCGTCGGTGACCTCATAACCGGGCTTGCCGGCGATGACGTGCGAGAGCGTCGACTTGCCGGAGCCGTTCGGCCCCATGATCGCGTGCACCTCACCCTCGTTCACGGTCAGAGTCAGCCCGTGGAGAATCTCGCGCTCCTCGACACGGACTTTCAGGTCTTTCACTTCAAGCAAAGCCATCTTGGTTTCCAGTCTATTCAAACGATGCATGGAGCGCCGAAGCGCACCGCGAGGGCCGGCAATTAACCGACCGACCCTTCCAGCGAGATCGAGATCAGCTTCTGCGCTTCCACCGCGAACTCCATCGGGAGCTGCTGGAGCACGTCCTTGACGAAGCCGTTGACGACGAGGCCGACGGCCTCCTCCTGGGAGAGGCCGCGCTGGATGCAGTAGAACAGCACGTCCTCGGAGATCTTTGAGGTCGTCGCCTCGTGCTCGAAGGTGGCCGAGGAATTTTTCGCCTCGATGTACGGCACGGTGTGCGCGCCGCATTTGTCGCCGATCAGTAGCGAGTCGCAGGCGGTGAAGTTGCGCGCGCCGGTCGCTTTCCGATGCGCGGTGACGAGACCGCGATAGGTGTTTTGCGACTTGCCGGCGGCGATGCCCTTGGAAATGATCCGGCTCGACGTGTTCTTGCCGAGATGGATCATCTTGGTGCCGCTATCGACCTGCTGAAAACCGTTCGAGATCGCGATCGAGTAGAACTCGCCGCGCGAATTGTCGCCACGGAGAATGCAGCTCGGATACTTCCATGTGATCGCCGAACCCGTTTCGACCTGGGTCCATGAGATCTTGGAATTGGCACCGCGGCAGTCGCCACGCTTGGTGACGAAATTGTAGATGCCGCCCTTGCCCTCGGAGTTGCCCGGATACCAGTTCTGCACCGTCGAATATTTGATCTCGGCGTCGTCATGCGCCACGAGCTCGACGACCGCGGCATGGAGCTGGTTCTCGTCGCGCTGCGGCGCGGTGCAGCCTTCGAGATAGGAGACGTAGGAACCCTTGTCGGCGATGATCAGCGTGCGCTCGAACTGGCCGGTGTTGCGCTCGTTGATCCGGAAATAGGTCGACAGCTCCATCGGGCAGCGCACGCCCGGCGGCACGTAGACGAACGAGCCGTCGGAGAACACCGCCGAGTTCAGCGTCGCATAGAAATTGTCCGAGGTCGGCACCACGCTGCCGAGATATTTTTGCACCAGCTCGGGATGCTCGCGGATCGCCTCCGAGATCGGCATGAAGATCACGCCGGCCTTCTTCAGCTCGGCCTTGAAGGTGGTCGCAACCGAGACCGAGTCGAAGACCGCATCGACCGCGATCTTGCGCTGGGCCGGGTCCTGCTCGCCGGGCTTCGGCTCGACGCCCTCGAGCATCGCGACTTCGCGCAGGGGGATGCCGAGCTTCTCGTAGGTCTTGAGAATCTCCGGATCGATCTCGTCGAGCGAGGTGACCGTCTTCTTCGGCTTCGGCGCCGCGTAATAATAGAGGTCCTGGAAGTCGATCTTGGGATAGTCGACACGCGCCCAGGTCGGCTCCGTCATGGTGAGCCAGCGACGATAGGCCTCGAGCCGCCACTGCAGCATCCAGGCCGGTTCGTTCTTCTTCTGCGAGATGAATTTTACGATCTCTTCCGACAGCCCCTTGGGGGCTTTCTCGGAGTCGATCAGGGTCTCAAACCCATAACGATACTGGTCGACGTCGATGCGCTTTACGCGCTCGACCGTCTCTTGTACGGCTGGCATCCATTCCTCCGCTCGCGGTTTCAAGGACCGCGGTGGATCAAACTCGAACGACTTCTACGATGTTTTTTCGCGGAAAGCACGCCCTTAGAACCGTTCTGGCCGTGTTTCGTCGCTCATGTCTTAAGTAGGGTATTACCGAGCTTTCGCCAAGCCTCCAGGGCCAGATTGATGTCCGCCTCCTGCGTGGACCAGCCCAGACTGAGGCGCACCGCTCCCTGCGCCGTCTGGGGATCGAGCCCCATGGCCGAAAGCACATGAGATGGCTGGACTTTTCCGGAGGAACAGGCCGAGCCCGAGGACACCGCAATCCCTTCCAGATCGAAGCCGATCACGGCGGTTTCGGCCTTCAGGCCAGGCGCAGTAAACAGCGTGGTATTCGGCAACCGGTCCACGGTATCAGAAAATACAGTTGTCCCGGCCATTTCGCGCAAGCCGTTTTCCAAGCGATTCCGAAGACTTGTGAGCCTGTTCGCATTCTCCGCCAAAGCCTCAATCGCGACCCGAACCGCCGCGCCAAATCCCGCAATGCCCCCGACATTCTCGGTTCCCGCCCGGCGACCGAGTTCCTGGCCCCCGCCCCTGAGCAGCGGTTCAAGCCCCGCGACGCCCTCCGCCACGACCAGCGCACCGATACCCTTGGGACCGCCGATCTTGTGTGCAGAGAAGGTCGCAAGATCAGCTCCTACAACCTTGATATTGAAGGGAATTTTTCCAAGCGCCTGGATCGCGTCGACGTGCAGCAGGCCGCCCGCCTCATGCACGATCGCGGCCGCTTCAGAAACGGGTTGAAGTGCGCCGGTCTCGTTGTTGGCCGCCATGATCGACACCAGCGCCGGCGGTCCGGAGCCAAGCAGCGCCCTCAGATGGTCGAGGTCGACGACCCCGGCGGGCGTCACCTTGACTAGGCTAACGGCGCCGGCCGGAAAACGCCCGCCCACCAGCACCGAGGCGTGCTCGATGGCCGACACCAGCAGCCGCTCGACGGGGCGGGTGTGGGCGCCGCGCAAGCCCGGCGACAGGGCCAGCGCATTGGCCTCGGTTCCCGCCGACGTGAAGATGACATTGCGCGGCAAGGCGCCGACCGCGCCTGCCAGGGCTGCCCGCGCCTCCTCGACTAGCCGCCGCGCCTCCTGACCCTCGGCATGGACAGACGAGGGATTGCCGACCAGCTCGTAGGCCGCGACCATCGCCATCAGCGCCTCGGGGCGCAGCGGCGTGGTCGCATTCCAGTCGAGATAGACGCGATTGGGCATGCCGCCCTCTTAGCACCTTTTGCTGCCGGTCCAATCGCAAGCCGGACCACATCAGGCCGGCTGCTGCTGCGCCAGTCCGGCCGAACGGCGCGGCTCCAGCCGCAGTCCAAACAGCGGCCGCAGCCAGGCGATCCGCCGCACGACCTCATAGGTGACGACGCAGGTGAGCGCCGTGCCGGCAATCACGATGGAGGCCTCGCTTCCCGCCGACAGGCCGCTATCCCCGAGCGCGTGTGCGATCACGATGATCGCGGTCTGATGCACGATGTAATAGGGAAGGATCGCGTCGGTCAGGTAGCGGCGCACGGGACCGTCGGCCATGAAGTGCCGTCGCGCAAAGCCGAGCACCGCGACCATGGCCAGCCATTGATAGCAACCATAGGCGGAGCTCGCGAACCACCTCAACATCTGCGACGGCGCAAACAGGCCGCCGCGAACCAGAATGAACACGACGAACAGCAATGCGGCTGTGGCCAGCGCGATCCAGCGCTGACGCTCGATGTCGCGCCAGATGCCGTCCTCGCTTGCCAGCAGGAAGCCGATCAGGAGCGCCGTCGCATAGTCTGCATGGTTGTACCAGTCGCCGAACAACGCATGCGTCGACGGGAAGGCCGGGTACAGGAACAGCCGCCAGGCCACGAACAACAGGCAGGGCAGGATCAGAACCCCAGGTCCTGTGAGCAGCGCGCCAAGCCGCAGACCCAGCCGATCGGCCAGCGCAGGCCACAGCCAGAGCACGCCGACCAGCGCTGTTGTGTAGACCCACAGATAGACCACGAACCAGAGATGGTTCCAGGTCGGCAGCACGATGCAGGGATTTGGGCAGAACTGCGAGCCGAACGCGAGATAGTGCCGGGTATAAAAATCGGCAAAGCCCGCTGGATAGCCGAGGGCTTCGACGATCTGGAGATAGGATTGCGGCGGCACGATCACGAGCATGCCGAAGACCAGGGGGATCAGGAGCCGCGCTGAGCGCGATCGAACGAAGGCGGCGAGCCGGTACTTGCGCAGCATGAAGCGGGTGGCGACGCCGGAGACCAGGAACAACAGCGACAGCCGCCACGGATTGAGGACCAGCATCAAGGGCTCGAGCCAGGTCAGCCGGTGCACGCTCTTGATGTGAAATCCCCAGGACACGTAGAGCATGCCGACGTGGTAGAAGATCAGCAGCCCGAAGGCTAAAATTCTCACCCAATCGAGATCGATGCGCCGTTCCGAGGCAGGGAGTTGCTGCGGTGTTGACATGGTTTTCAGCTCCTTGACGCGACGCCAAGCACGGTTCTTTGGCCATGGCTGACACCGAAAATGCCCCACAAACCGAGCGCGTCGAGCCGGTTTGGGACCAGGACCGGGAGCGAGGGGATGAGCCGCCGCGCCCTGGGACGAGCGGCGGGCTCTCCGGGATCAGCGGTGGCGACCGGACGATGTTCTTCGCGATCGGGGCCGTCGCGCTCGCGATCGGAATCGTGAATGCGCTCTCCGGCGCTCAGGATGCCGCCTGGCGCGGCGACAGTTCGGATGTCGGCCGGCGGCTGTTCTGGGAGATGTCGAGCATCGCCGTCATCCTGCTGCTGCTGCCGATCCTGGTGCTCGCCATCAGGCAGATGCGCCGTGCCTCAGGCCTCCTCGTGCGGGTCGGGATTGGCGTGGCCGCCCTGCTCGGCTTCTCCGCCCTGCACATCACCGGCATGGTCTGGATCCGGAAGCTCGTGCTCTGGCTCGCCGGCGGCGCCTACGACTTCCGCTTCTCGCTGGCGACGGTCCTGTACGAGTTTCGCAAGGATGCCGTGGCCGTCCTCCTGATCGGCGGCACGCTCTGGCTGCTGGAAAGCCGGCGTGAGCTGAAGAGGGCTGCAATGGTCGCCCCGCAGGGGACGGCCGCCCCGCCCCACTCCTCATCCCCCGACCCGATCTGGCTGCGGGACGGCACAAGCCGCGTACGGGTTGCGCCGCGCGACATCCTGTGGGTCGCCTCCGCCGGCAATTACATCGAATACAACCTCGCTGACGGCACCCAGCACCTGATCCGCGGGACACTGGCGACCGCTGAAGCCGAGCTGGCGCGCTTCCACATCGTTCGTGTTCACCGGACCAAACTTGCCAATCTCGATCGCGTGGCGGGCGTGGATCTCAACCCGTCAGGCGATTTCGAGCTCACCTTCGACAGCGGGCAGACCCTGGGAGGCAGCCGGCGCTACAGATCCTCGGTGGCCGCGTTCGGGAATCGCACGACTTCAGCGTAAATCGGGCCGGAATGTCCAATAAATCATCGTGATTTCAATCGGTTGCCCGCACCGCCGGGCTCAACGAGCCTGTTGCCGTCCCGATCGCGACGCGCCGGTGACCAGCTAACGTCTTGAATTCATTTGGCGATGTTCAAGATGCTTGCTTTTTGACCCTCGCCTCATGTTAGAACGCGCCCGTCAATTCCACCGTGCGCCGCTCGCGCATCATCCGAGGGCGCCTTCTCACCCTTCATTCGCGCTTTCATCGGCTCGACGCCGAGGAGGCCAGAACAATCGGTTGATTGCTGAGGATCGTCTTCAAGGGATCAATCAAGAGACAATCCATGCCTGAAGTTATTTTTGCCGGCCCCGCTGGCCGCCTCGAAGGTCGCTATCACCCGGCCAAGCAGAAGAACGCGCCGATCGCGATGATCCTGCATCCGCATCCGCAGTTTCACGGCACGATGAATCATCAGATCGTGTACCAGTGCTACTATGCCTTTGCGCATCGCGGCTTCTCGGTGCTGCGCTTCAATTTCCGTGGCGTCGGCCGCAGCCAGGGTTCGTTCGATCACGGCACCGGCGAATTGTCTGACGCCGCCGCCGCGCTCGACTGGGCGCAGACCATCAATCCCGAGGCGCGCGCCTGCTGGGTGGCCGGCTTCTCCTTCGGCGCCTGGATCGGCATGCAGCTTCTGATGCGCCGTCCGGAGGTCGAAGGCTTCATCTCGATCGCGCCGCCGGCCAACCTCTACGACTTCTCGTTCCTCGCGCCCTGCCCGTCCTCGGGCCTGATCGTGCATGGAGAGAAGGACGCCGTGGTGCCGCCGAAGGACGTCAACACGCTGGTCGAGAAACTGAAGACGCAGAAGGGCATCGTGATCGACCAGCAGGTCATCCCCGGCGCCAACCACTTCTTCGACTCCAAGCTCGAGCCGCTGATGGAAACCATCACGGCCTATCTCGACATGCGCCTCGCCAACGTTCGGTAAGGCGTTACGTTTTGAGCATGATCTTGCCGGAAAACCGCTTCACACTTTTCCGGATCATGCTCTGATGGGCGCGTTCGTGGCATTGCTACGGGCCGTCAATGTCGGAGGCACCGGCAAGCTGCCGATGACCGAGCTCAAGGCGTTTTGCGAAGAGCTCGGTTTTGCCGCCGTGCGCACCTACATCGCCAGCGGCAACGTCGTCTTCACCAGCCGCAAATCTGAAGCCGCCATCAAGACCGCGCTGGAAAAGCGCCTGCACGCCTATGCCGGCGCGCCGGTCGGCGTGCTCGTGCGCAGCGCCGCCGAGATGGCGAAGGTGCTGGCGGACAATCCGTTTCCGAAAGCCGCACCCAACCGCACGGTGGCGATCTTCCTCGACAAGGCGCCGCCGGCGGACACGCTCGCAGGTTTGCGCGGCCAGAAGGACGAGGAGGTGCGTCTCGGCCGGCGCGAGATCTATGTCCACTATGGCGACGGCATGGGGACGTCAAAACTCGTCATCCCCGCTGCCAAGGCCGGCACCGCGCGCAACATGAACACGATCGCGACGCTCGCAAAGATGGCGGCGGAGCTGTAGCGGAAGGCGGCAAATGAGGGCGTATCTGGTCCTCGACCTGTCGGTGCACGACTTCTCGCGCTTCAAGACCTACATCGACCAAATCCCGGCATTCATCGCCAAGCATTCCGGCCACTACATCGTGCGAGGGGTTCAGCCGACGACGATCGAGGGCGACTGGACACCCGAGCGCCTCGTCATCATCGAGTTTCCGGAGCGCACGAAGGCGCAAGCGTTCCTGGACGACCCTGAAATCCAGGACCTGTTCAAGCTGCGCCACGCCACGACCACGAGCCGACTGCTGCTCGCCGACGGGTGCACCTAGCTTTCCGTGCGCTCAAGCCGCGAGCTTGAGCAGATGCGCGTCGTGGCGCACGAGGAACGCGCGCAGCAATTGCGGATAGTCGGCCCCGACAGCCGTCTTCACGCTCGGGCGCTTCGCAAGCTCGGCCCGCCATGCCCGCACCTTCGGCAGATCTCTGAAAATGCCGAGCTCAGTGACTTCATCGAATACGTCAAAATAGCGAAAGATCGGCGCGAAGACGGCGTCAACCAGGCTGAAGCCTTGACCGGCGAAGAACGGGCCCCCACCGAGGGCGGCCTCGACACGCGTGAACTTGGCGACGAGAGCCTGCCGCTTGCTCTCGAAGGTCGCGGCATCGGTCGTGGTTTCCAGGCCCCAGAGGTCGGCGAGGATCGCGGAGCCGAACTCCATCCAGGCGCGGTGCTCGGCGCGCTTCAGCGCATCAGCGGGATGCAGCTTCACGCCGCCTTGCGTCTCCTCGATGTACTCGCAGATCACGTTGCTCTCGAACAGCGCGACCTCGCCCTGCTCCGTCGTCACGACAAGCACCGGCACCTTGCCGAGCGGCGAAATCTTCAAGAACCAGTCCGGCTTGTTGGCGAGATCGATGTCGATCCGCTCGAACGCCACGCCCTTCTCGGCCAGCGCGATCACCGCGCGCTGCACATAGGGGCAAAGCTTGTGACTGATCAGTTTGAGCGAAGCGGCCATGGCTGGATCCCGACGGTTAGATGCAACCGCATCAACATAGATGCATTTGCATGAACAAGTCAAGATCAATGCATCTGCATCAACCAACCGTGATCAGGGGCGCGCAATCACCCCGCCGGTCATCGGCATCGGCACCCCCGTGGTCGCAGGATAGGACAGCGGCAGCCCCTTCAGGCCGCGAGCGGCCAGGAAGCCGAAGGCCTGGGCCTCAATAGCATCGGACGACCACCCCAGCGTATCCGCCGCCTGGACCGAGGCCGGCGACACCCGCTCACGCAGCATCCGCAGCATGGTCAGGTTGCGGGCGCCGCCGCCGCAGACGATCCAGCTCCGAGGCCGTTTTGGCAGCAGCGGGATGACGCGGGCGATCGCGGCGGCGGTGAAGGCGGTCAGGGTTGCGGCGCCATCGGCGGGCGCGACATCGCCGAGCTTGAGCGCGGCAAAGTCGTTGCGGTCGAGCGACTTTGGCGGCGGCAGCGCGAAGAACGGCAATTGCAGCGCGCGGGCGACCCAGGCCTCATTGACCTTGCCCAGCGCTGCAAACTTGCCCTCGCTGTCAAAAGCCTGGTTCATGGTGCGAAACATGAAGTCGTCGAGCAGCGCATTGCCGGGCCCGGTATCGCAGGCGATCAGCGCGTCATTGCCGTCGATATAGGTGATGTTCGAGACGCCGCCGATATTGACGACCACGATCGGGCCTTCGCGGTCCAGCGATTGCGCCAGCGCGCGATGATAGACCGGCACGAAGGGTGCTCCCTGCCCGCCGGCCTCGACGTCGGCGGCGCGGAAATCATGCATCACGGGAATATGGATCAGTTTGGCGAGCGCCGGCGCATCGCCGATCTGCACCGTCATGCGCCGCTCGGGGCGGTGCAGCACGGTCTGGCCGTGGAAGCCGACGATGTCGATCTCCTCCGGGACCATGCGGTTCTGCGCGGTGAAGGCGGCCACCGCCTCGGCATGGGCGAGCGTCACGGCCCGCTCCGCCTCGGCCAAAATGCCCGGCCGGGCGTCGCGCTGCGGCAAATGAACGGCTTCGGTCAGGGCCTGGCGCAGCAGATTGCGTTCGGCATGGGTGTACGGCCGGTAGCCGGACGGCCCGAACGCCTTCACCTGCTTTCCATCGGTTTCGATCAGTGCAACGTCGACCCCGTCAAGCGAGGTCCCGCTCATCAGACCGAGCGCAGTCAACATCATCCCGGTAAGCCTCGACGTCTCCCTACCCCGACGCCTGGCTTGTATCAAACAAGCACATCTTATAATGCCACAGCGCGCCTCGCGGCGGCAGCCCGATCCGCATGGGTTCCGCAACTTGCCGCAATTACCGTAAAATAAGAATGATCAGGCAAGCCGACAGATGAGTGCATTTAAATCTGATTTCCTCAATATTTTGAGGGAACGGGGATTCATCCACCAATGTTCCGATTTTGAGGGCCTGGACGCGCTCGCCGCCCAGGGTCAGGCGACGGCCTATGTCGGCTACGACTGTACCGCTCCCTCGCTGCATATCGGCAACTACCTGACCATGATGATGCTGCACTGGCTGCAGCAGTCCGGCAACAAGCCGATCACGCTGATGGGCGGCGGCACGACGATGGTCGGCGACCCCTCCGGCAAGGACGAGACACGCGCGATCCGCACCGTCGCCGAGATCGAAGCCAACAAGGCCTCGATCCGCGGCGTGTTCTCCAAGGTGCTGCGCTACGGCGACGGGCATTCCGACGCCGTCATGCTCGACAATGCGGAGTGGCTGACCAAGCTCAACTGGATCGAAATGCTGCGCGACATCGGCAAGCATTTTTCGGTCAACCGCATGCTGACGATGGACTCCGTGCGGCTGCGCCTCGAGCGCGAGCAGGAGATGAGCTTCATCGAATTCAACTACATGATCTGCCAGGCCTACGACTATGTCGAACTGTCGCGCCGCGTCGGCTGCCGGCTGCAGATGGGCGGCTCCGACCAGTGGGGCAACATCATCATGGGCGTCGATCTCGGCCGCCGCATGGGAACGCCGCAGCTGTTTGCGCTGACCACGCCGCTGCTTACGACAGCCTCGGGTGCCAAGATGGGCAAGACCGCGCAGGGCGCGGTGTGGCTGAACGCCGACCAGTTCTCGCCCTACGACTTCTGGCAGTACTGGCGCAACACCGAGGATGCCGACGTCGGCAAGTTCCTGAAGCTGTTCACGACGCTGCCGATGGGCGAGATCGCGAAACTCGACGCGCTCGCGGGTTCGGAAATCAACGAGGCCAAGAAGGTGCTGGCAACCGAAGCGACCGCGCTGCTGCACGGCCGCGATGCCGCGAACGAGGCGGCCGAAACCGCGCGGCGGACCTTTGAGGAAGGCGCGCTGGCCGAGAGCCTGCCGACGATCGAAATTCCGCGTAGCGAACTCGACGCCGGCGTCGGCGTGCTCAACGCCTTCGTCAAGGCGGGGCTCGTCGCCTCGAACGGCGAGGCGCGGCGCCAGATCAAGGGCGGCGGCCTGCGCGTGAACGACGCGTCCGTCACCGACGAGAAGATGGTGCTGACGCCGGCCCTGCTCACGCCGGAGGGCGTGATCAAGCTCTCGCTCGGCAAGAAGCGGCACGTCCTCGTCAAGCCTGCATAGGCGTATTCGCTTTTCACTGCTTGCCAGGGCTCGCGGAAGCGCGCTCCCTGACGGGCAATGGACCAGAACACGCCCAAGGAAACCGTCAAGGAAACCGTCAAGGAAGCAAAGGCGCGCGAGCCGGTGCGCGTGGCCCTCATCGTGCTCGCGCTGTGCTTCACGCTGTCGGTGCTCGGCCGCGGGCTCGGCGACAGCTTTACCGTATTCCTGAAGCCGATCTCGGAAAGTTTTGGCTGGGATCGCGCGCAGATCGTCTCGGTCTATTCGCTGACCTGGCTCGCAAGCGGCCTCACCGCGCCGTTCGTCGGACGCCTGTTCGATCATTCCGGACCGCGCTCAGTCTACGCGCTCGGGCTGCTCTTGCTCGGCGCCGCCTTCCTGATCGCGGCGCACGCACAGCATCTCTGGCAACTCCAGCTCTCGATCGGCCTTTGCGTCGGCATCGGCGTCGCCTTCATCGGCATCGTGCCGAACTCGATCCTGCTCGGCCGCTGGTTCGGCCCACGCCTGCCGACCGCGATGTCGGTGGTCTATTCGGCGATGGGGGGCGGCGTGCTCGCGCTGTTGCCGGTCTCGCAGATCCTGATCGACCATGTCGGCTGGCGCAGCACCTACCAGATCTTTGGCTTCGCGACATTCGCGCTCCTGGTCCCGCTGCTGCTGCTGCCGTGGCGGATGTTTGCGTCGGGCTCGCCGCATGTCGTGAAGAAGATCGCTTCCGATGTCGTCGACGACGGCTGGACGCTGTCCCGCGCGACGCGCCATCACGCATTCTGGGCGCTGTTCTCGACCTTCTTCTTCACCGCCGTCGGCATGTATGCGATCGCCGCCCAGATCGTCGCCTATCTGATCGATGCCGGCTTCCCGCCGTTGCAGGCCGCGACCGCCTGGGGCTTTTCCGGCGTGGTGCTGGTGTTCGGCATGTTGGGGGTGTCCGCGCTCGACGGCCTGATCGGACGCAGGCCGTCGGTGCTGCTCAGCTACGCGATCTCGATCCTCGGCATCTTCCTGCTGTGGCTGCTGCAATATGCTCCGAGTACCATTCTGCTCACCGGCTTCGTCGTCTGCTTCGGCAGCATGATGGGCTCGCGGGGGCCTCTGATTTCCGCAACCGCGATGAAGATCTTCAGGGGTAAGCGGATCGGCACGATCTACGGAACCATTTCGATCGGCAGCGGTTTGGGTTCGGCCTTCGGCTCGTGGGCCGGCGGCCTGATCCATGACGCGACGGGCGGCTACAATCTGCTGCTTGCCTTCGCACTTGCGAGCGTCGTGCTTGGCATGATCCCGTTCCTCGTCGTGCCGGCGCTGCGACGCTAGGTGTACTGGAGGTTACCTGCAACCCTGGCCGTAACCCGGAAAAATACGGAGACGAAATCAGCGGCTCGTGAGGCTTAAAGCCGAAACTGCGGTGTTTTGCCCTACATGACGAAAAAGTCAGCGCGAAATGATCACGTGCGACTTGCGGGGTGAAACCGAATGCGATTCAAGTCGCAGCGGGAATTGGATGGAAGGGCGCTTATCATGATCAATCTCTCTCGCTTTCAGCCGGCTCTGTTGAGCCTGTTTCGCTTCATCACGGGCCTGTTGCTGCTCCAGTACGGCATCGCGAAGATCTTCAAGTTTCCGGCGGTCCCCTACTTCGCCGACATTCCGCCGCTGATCTGGACGGCGGGCGCGCTCGAGCTCGTGTTGGGTGCTGCCCTGATGATCGGCTTGTTCACGCGGATCTCGGCCTTCGTGCTGTCAGGTGAAATGGCTTTCGCCTATTTCATGGGCCACATGTTCAAGAGCGGCGCGCCGGTGTTCTTGCCGCTGCTCAACGGCGGCACCGCGGCAATCCTGTTCTGCTTCGCCTGCCTTTATCTCTCGGCAGCCGGCGGCGGCCCGATCAGCGTCGATGCGCTGGTCCGCAAGGAAGGCGACGAGCCGAGCGGCGCGCTCGCACGGCGCTAACTGATCCGCTCAAGCGAACTGAGACGGCGCCAGCGCAATGTGCTGGCGCCGTCTTATTTTGTCCCCAGCACGTTCCAGATGATGGCCAGTGCTGCGACCAGCAGCACGGCCATGATGATGCGGTGAACTAGTCGGTTCATTGCACGCCCGTTCAGGCCCGGCTCGATAGCCCACAGTGCCTGAGACCGATCATCTCTGGTCTGTGAGCCGAAGCAAGCCGTCGCCTGGCTCGAGTTCGCGCGCGCCGTGGAGTGCCCGCACGTCCATTCGGGATGGGCAGCAAGATCCGGGCTATCGCCGCGCGAGATTGCAGCCGTTGGAGAGAGCCCGCGGTGGGTTGTCGCCCGATTGCTGCGTCGGCAGCTCCTCGATCGGCGAGTTCTGCTTGCCGGTATTGAACTCGAATATCTTGCGGAACAGGCCCGGCGCCATGGCCGAGATCGGATTGACGCGCATCACCGGCGCAGCGGGCGTGCCCACGACCTCGTAGGTCACACCGATCAGTCCCTCATTGTTGCCGCCGCCGAGGAAGATACCGAACAACGGAATCTGGCCAAAGATGTTGTTCACGCCGTACATCGGCACGAAGGTGCCGCTCATACACACCTGGTTGCCGGGATAGTCGATCGAGCCTTCGATGGTGGCGCCGATCATCGGCCCCTTGACGACGCCGTCGCGGATCGTGAGCGCGCCGTTCTGCCGGGTGAACTCCGCGCGCAATGCCGAGAATGCCACGCCGTTCTGCGCACCGTTGGGGCCACCCGCCGCAACGCGATCGAGCTGATCCATTCCCCTCACAGAGAAATCGCGCACATTGATCAGGCCTTCCCTGGCCGTCGGCTCCGACGACGGCGGCTCCATCGCCACCACCATCTGGCCGCCGTAAACCTTGTTGGTGGTGTCGGTGAAGCGCAGCAAAGCGCCGGCGTCGTTGGTCTGGAGATAGATCACCTCGCGGCTGCCCTGCGCGCGCCCACCGCGCAAGTCGGCCGTGACAGGCGTATTGCTGCCGACCTTGCCGCTCAGCGTGAACGCCTTGATGGCGCCGTTGCGGCGCGACATCTTTGCGTCGACGCTGCGCATCGTCTCGCCGTTGGAGCCGGCCACCGTGCCGAGCTTGACGTCGATGTCGAAGTCGACGTTCTTGAGCTTGCTCTTGCCGTCGTCCTTGGTCGTGCCTGAGATCGCCGACTTCAGGAAGCCGCGGCCGTCGAACACCTCGCCGCGCATCGTGCCCTTGACCACGCCGTCCGCCCCGCGCTCGACGCGCAGCGAGGCCTTGTCGCCGTCGGACGGCGAATAGACCGGGAAGTTCGCGTTCACGAGGTCGCCGTTCTGGTCGACCTCGAGAGAGCCGCGGATCGAGACGCCGGCGCCGTCGACGACGATGTCCTCGAGCCGCGTCGACTGTGCCGTCGGCACCACCTTGAAGCTGGCCTTAGCCGACTTGCCCGGCAGCTTGACCCAGCCCGGCAGGATGTTGTCGAGCCTTACCGACGTCAGGTCGGCCTCGACGCCAAGCCGCGTGGTCTGGTCGGCGCTGGAGCCGATCTTGCCGGAGATCTTGACCGGCAGATTGCCGGCGACGGCCGGGCTCAAATCGAAGCCGAGGCGCGCGCGGCTGGCATCGTCGAGCGTGGTCTGCAATTTGACGTCGGCCTCGCCCTCGGCCAGCTTGCGGTAGTCCAGCGAGGCCGCCTGCCCGTTGATCTTGACGTCGCCCTTGACCTGATAGCCCTGGTTGTTGGCGACAATCTTGAGCGTGTTGGCCTCGAGCTTCTGGTTCATCACCAGCTTGTCGGCGGCGAAGCCATTGAGGTCGGCGGTGACGGCGTAGACGGTGTCGGCCTTGGTCAGCTCGCCCTTGACCGGCAAGGCAAGCGAGATGTTCGCATTGAACGTTCCCTTGCTGGTGTTGGGATCGACGAAGGTTGCGGACAGATCGCTCAGCCGGTCGTTGGCGAGAATTTCCGCGGCCGCCGGCACCGGTCCCTCGACGCGGAACCTGCTGCGCGACGGCGACGGTTTTGGCGCCATATCCGGCACCTCGAAGGTGAAGTCGGAGATCGTGATCTTGCGGCCCGCGGGCGTGTCGGCAATGCCCTGCCCGATGTTCACGGTCGCGGTGCGGCCCGTGACGCGCGCCCTGAGATCGGCATCGTGCACCGACGGCATGCCGTCGACGGGGTGCACGGCAACGCCGTTCGCGACGATGTTGACCGAGAGCCCGTCGTCGGGGATCGGCGGCCCCTTGCGGGAGAGATTGCGCACCGGCGAATTGACGGCAACCTCGATGCGCTGGAGCGAGCCGCGCTCGATCCGCTCGATCACCCACTCACGAAGCTCGGGCACGACAAGCGTCGGCCATATCCGCTTCATGGCGGATGCCGACATCGCCGTGCCCGCAAAGCCCAGCGTCAATTGCGGCTCGTTGGCATAATCGACCGCGGCGGTGCCGGCGACGCCGATCTCGCCATTGCTGATATTGGCCTGCGTCAGCAGCACGCGCTTGTGGTCGGTGTCGAAGCGGAAGCCGATCGCGATGCGGTTGAAGACCAGCGGCGGCTCGTTGTCGATGCCGGCGAGCAGGATCGAACCGCCGCTGAAGCCGAGCTGCCAATCCGTGGTGTTGCCATTGGGCGGCTCGAGATGCGCCAAGAGCGTGACGCGATTGGCACCCGCGATGACCTTGAACGGTGCGACCAGCACTCGCCGCCCCGCGTCCCACTCGACGTTGATCTCGGCCGAGTCGATCCCCATCGGATAGTCGGGCGTGTCGGTGTCGATGATGTTGCCGGCGCCGGCGACGATCTTGCCGCGGAAATAGGTCGGCAGGCCGTCGCGCCCGAGCTCGCCCTTGAGCTCGCCGGTGAGCGGCAGGTCGGCATTGTAGGTCAGGTCTTTTGGACGCAGCGCCAGGAGGATGTTGGCCGTGGAAACCTTGTCGGCGCGGATGTCGACCGAGCGCACGCCGTTCGCGGCAGGCCCGACCGTGACGCGCAGCGACCATGGCTTGGCGCCCTCTTCGCCGAGGCTCAGGGTCACGCCGCCATTGCTGGGACGGCGCAGGCTGAGGCTGATGTTCTCGAACGACCATTTGCCGCCGCGCTGCTGATCGTCGACGATCAGATTGCCGTTCTTCAGGCCGATCTCATTGAGGTTCTGGCCGTCGAGGCCGGTCATGCTCAGACTGTCGAGCCAGTCGAGGCTCGCCAGCAGCCCGCTCTGCGCGGTGGCCGCCGGTGGCGCTGCCGGCGTGCCCGGTCCGGTCGCGACATTGGGCGCAGTCGGAGGCGGCGCAGATCCAGGACGCGGGAACGTTGGCGGCAGGCCAGCTTCCTTCTTCGAGGCAACGCCGGTTGCGAGCGGTTTTGCGCTATCGCCGGCGGAGACGGTGACAGTCCCATCAGGCAGGATGCGGATGGCCAGCTCGGCATCGACGAGATTGAGGCTTTCGGCGCGCAGCCGCCCCATCAGTAGCGCGGTGCCGGACAGCTTCACCTCGGCTTTCGGCGCAACCGCCACGATGGCGCGGTCGCGGTCGCGCACGATGATGTCGCGGATGCGCACGGCGATGCGGATGCGGCCGGCGCGTTCGATCTGGGTGCCGCCGACCTCGACGGTGTTGCCGTGGCCGATGTTCTCCTCGATCGCCTCGGCGAGCCACGGTGTCGCGATGTCGAGATTGATGGGACCTGCACCGAGCCGCCACCACAGCGCGCCGAAGCAGCCGACGAAGATGAGGACGACCATGGCAACGCCGATGGCGAGACGCTTGACCCACCGATCGGCCACCAGCCAACGCCGCAGGGTGCCAAAGCCGTCGCCTATGCGATGAACGCCCGAATTGGAACGGGACAGCAACCGGCGCGCCCGACGGCCCGCCGCCTCCTCCTGATCCGGATCCCAATCGGGCTCATCCCACTCCGGAGGAGCCTGATGCGCGGTGCGCCGATCGTAGTCCCGGTCATGCTCCGAACCCTTGCCGGGTCCTTGGGGCGACGTATTCCTAGCCATTGCCTCTCGATACAGGCGCCCATCGTACGATTGACCGCCACCAGGGCCACAGCCGTCGACAGGGATCGAGCGCCCCTGCACCGGCACCGCAGCCATTCCGTGAATGTTCCTGCTGTTCGTCATTTCGCCCCGGGAGCGCGTTCAACGAGCAGTGGGGTGGTGCGTGGAATTCCTTGTAACCATACTCCGGCGTCGCCAGACTTGCCCAGCCGAGGGCCCGAATCCGGCGCCCCGGACGGAAGCTGCAATAGCGTTCTGGTTGACCCGCCGAAAGCGTCGAAAGGAAGGCGTATGTCCAAGAAATCGCGTAAGAAAGCGTCCAAGACGGCCTCCGGCAGCGCAACGACCAGGAAAACGACAACCAAAATGACGGCCCAGTCCAAAGCAAAGTCCGCAAAAACTCAGCGGGCGCCGACCAGCAAATCACGCAAGACCACAGCCAAATCAGCATCGCATAACGCCGCATCGAAACGGTTAAAATCTTCCGAAACGACATCAGCGGCCAAGCCGGCCGCCAAAGCGGTGCTATCCGAGGGCCAGAAGGCCCCCGCCTTCCGCCTGCCCCGCGACGGCGGAGCCGTGGCCACGCTCACCGACTATGCCGGCAAGAAGCTGGTGCTGTTCTTCTATCCGCGGGCCGACACGCCGGGCTGCACCCGGGAAGCTATCGACTTCACCCGGCTCAAGGACGCGTTCGCAGCAGTCGGTACCGCTGTGCTCGGCATCTCCGCCGACCCGCCCAAGGCCCAGGAGAAGTTTCGCGACAAGCACAAGCTCGGTGTCCCCCTGATCTCGGACGAGCGGCATGAGATGCTGGAGGCCTATGGTGCCTGGGGCGAAAAATCCATGTACGGCAAGACCTTCCAAGGGATTCTTCGCACTACGATCCTGGTCGGCGCCGACGGCAAGGTCGCAAAAATCTGGCGCCATGTGCGGGTCGACGGCCACGCGGACGCGGTGTTAGCAGCCGCAACAGAGCTTTAACCAGTCCGACGAATTCGAGTGTTCCCGTTTCCGGAAAATTAACCATGACCGGCCCAGATTGCTGCGGCAATTAGGCCGTACGGAGCCCTTTCCGACCGGCGCGGGAGTGCCGATGTCGAAAAGTTCTGCTCAGTATTCGCAGTACCCCCAACATCACCCGCATGACCACGGCCGGCCTTTCAACCGCCGCCCGGTGAGCGCCGCGGCTGCGATTGCCGCGCCCGCCGAGAGTGACGGCTACACGATCGTCCATGCCGGCAAACAGGTGCGCTTCGCCCCCGTCGTGTTCTGGATCGTGGTCGGCACGGTCGTTCTGCTCGGCCTGTGGTCGGCGGCAACCGCCACCTATTTCGCCTTTCGCGACGACGTCCTGACCCGGCTGATCGCCCGTCAGGCCGAGATGCAATATGCCTATGAGGACCGCATCGCCGAGCTCAGGGCCAAGGTCGATCGCACCACCAGCCGGCAATTGCTCGATCAGGAGCAGTTCGACCAGAAGCTCGACCAGATCATGAAGCGCCAGACGGCGCTGGAGTCCCGTGCCACGGCGCTGGGCGCCATGCCTGATGTCACGGGATCGATTCCCCGCGCGACGCCGCAGCGCGGCCCGGATGCGGGGGCGTCGTCGCAGGGCACGCCAAAACCGTCGCCGATCAGCGACACCGTGATCTTCGTGGCACCGCCGGATCGCGAGGCGCGGCTGGAATCGCGCACGCCGGCCGTAGCAAGCCCGCAGCCGAACCAGTTCGCCAAGGCTCAGGGTTTTGACAACGTCCTGGTGCGGCTGACGACTTCGCTCGACAATGTCGAGCGGCGCCAGATCGCGGCGCTCAGCGCGGTCGAGGACGGTATGGAATCGAGGATCCGGCGCATGCGCGGCGTGGTCAGCGATCTCGGCCTCAACCTGACGGATCTCGAAGCCGCCGTACCGCGCAGCGCGATGGGCGGCCCGTTCGTTGCCGTCAAGCTGCCGGCGAATGCCGGACCGTTCGAGAAGCAGCTCAATCGCATCAACGTCACGCGCGCGGAGCTCGATCGCCTGAACCGCACGCTGGCGCTGGTGCCTTATCGCAAGCCTGTCATCGGCGAGGTCGAGTTCACCTCGGGGTTTGGCGTGCGCAGCGATCCCTTCCTCGGAAGGCCCGCGATGCACACCGGTCTCGACTTCCGCGCCGCGACCGGCGATCCCGTTCGCGTCACCGCCTATGGCAAGGTCGTCTCGTCGGGATGGTCGGGCGGTTACGGCCGCATGGTCGAGGTCGACCACGGCAACGGGCTCTCGACGCGCTACGGCCACCTCTCCGAAATCCACGTCAAGGTCGGCGAGATCGTGAAGATCGGCCAGGTGATCGGCGCCGTCGGCTCGACCGGCCGCTCCACGGGCCCGCATCTGCACTACGAAACCCGCATCGACGGCGACGCGGTCGATCCGCAGAAATTTTTGCGCGCCGGCGTGCGGCTGAGCGCGGGCTGAGCTGGCCGTTCAAACCGCCGCGGCGAGGCGAGCGCGCAAGCCTCCCCCTATCGTCTGCCGCCTCCGCCCATTCCGCCGCCGGGGCTACCTCCGCCAAATCCGCCACCGCCTGGTCCGCCCATCCCACCACCCGGCCCGAATGGACCGCCGGCGCCGCCGGGCGGCTCCATCGAGCCGCCGCCGGGAGCGGGTCCCGATGGGCCAGATGGCGGGCTTCCGCCGGGAACGGTGCCTGCCGGCCCCCCGGGGCTTCCTCCGGGCGTTGCTCGTGGACCGGGATTGGTGATCGACGAACCGGGCGATCGGCCGGAGCCCGGGCCTTGCAGCGACGATCCCGGGAATCGATCCACCGATTGCACCGACTCAACCTGCAAGCCGCGTGACGGATCGAGTACGCCGTTCACCACCACGCGCGCCTCGCCCGCAGCAGGCGCAAAGCGTGACACGTCGTGCGCGACGATGCCGGAGCCAAACTGGAGATTGGCGCCGACGCGCTGCACATAGGCTTCGACGGAAATCCGGGTCGCTCCGGCGAGATCTGAGAAGTCGTCCACCCTCGCCCGCGAGACCTGCAGCGTGGTCCCCTGCAGCACGCTGCCTTCGACCTGGGCACGCTTGCCGACCAGCGCGGGATCGGCGCCGCTGAGCCTGAGCCCGCCGATATGCAGGCCGTTGGTGCCACGCTCGACGAGACCGGCGACGCGCACCGTACTGCCGGAGCGCGGCTCGACATGGCTTGCGACGATCGCGCCGTCGCTGCGGCGCAGCCCGAACACGGCGACATGCGTGCCCGCGCGCCGCCAGCTTTCCTTGCCGCTCGACAGTACGCGCTGGCCGAGCGCCGTCATCTCGCCGCCCTTCACCGCTTCGATGGGGCCTGCGACCTCGCTCGCGATGCCAATGCTGCGGGTAGCGAGCGTGCCGTCGGCCTGGCGAATCGCGACCACCCGCGCGAGCTGGCCGATCCGGAGCGCTTTGGTGCTCGACGGCTGGCCGTCGATCAGCACCGGAACGTCGCTCGCATAGGCGATGCGCTCGCCGTTGACATAGATGCTGCCGAAACGCTGGATGATGCCGACGATGCCGGTGCCGCCGATGCCGTGATCGTTGCCGCGCGTGATACCGGTGCCGCCGATGCCCTGGTCGGAGCCGCGTTTGACCTGCGCCAAGGCCGTGGCCGTTCCGGCCAGCCAGAAGCCGGTCAGCAGGAGACGGCGCGAGATGAGCGGCGGCCTGCTCATGCCTTGCCGCCCTCCTTGCCGCCCTCACCGTCATCTTCGGATGTCTCGCCCTCGCTGTAGATGTAGATGCCAAAATTCCAACGGGCATCGCCGCCCTTGTCCTTGGCGAGCGCGCGGTTGGCTTCGCGGTTGGCGGTCTTCAGCGCCTCCATCGCGAGCTCGCGCGAGCGGGCCTCGAGCCGTTGCGCCAGTTTGGGCGACAAGCCGTTGTAGTGAACCGCACGCTCGAGGAAGCGCGGCGTGGGGCCGGAGACGTTCTGCGCCGCTGCCGCGATGTGGTCGTGCAGGTTGCGGCCGAGGTAGTGCCACTTGCTGTCGTCCTCGCCGCGCGGGACGAAGGCGGCCTCGACCAGCTCGATCTCGTCGTCGCCGTTGATCCTGACCAGCTCGCGATCCAGCCATTCGTCGAGCACGGCGCGCGGACGCACATCCTTGGTCACGGAGGCAACGAGCTGCTCGAACGACGGCGCCTCGCCCTCGGCGGTGCGCGGCAATGGCAGCGGCTCGCCCTTGGCGTCGGTGAATTCGGGCGCCGCCAGCCAGCGTGCGATGACCGCGCTCGTCAGCGACAGTGCTGCGGGCGTCTCATGCACCGGCGCGCCGGCGCCGCGCAGCCGCGCCACCTCCTTGCGATGGATGCCGGTGAGCAGGCTGACGCGGCTGTCGGTCTGCTCTTTGCCCTCGAGCGCAAAATCGTGCTCAGCAACATTGATGAACAGCTCGCGCAGGAGCTGCGTTAGCGCCGGAAATGTCATGCCGCTCCGGATGCAAAGCCGCACCAGCGGGCGCAGCAGCCGCGCCAGCGGCGCGTGCAGCTTTGCTGCGGCGTTCGGCTCTGACGATGCCGATTTGTTCGCCGATTTGGACCCGGACTTGGCGCTCATGGCGAAATTGTAACGACGCCCCGCGTGGGACACAATCCCACTTTTTCGCTTTGTTCCGTTGACGTGGTAAATTTTCCCACATATACGAGACGGCACTGAGGGCGCGACTTGAAGGGGATTCGACCCAATGCGTGACCGCCTGGTCTCTAATTCCAGTTTCCACGATGCCGCCGGCGCGTTCTGCGCGCGCGGCGCATTCCCGATGCTGCCGGCACTGCTGCGCGGCGTGATCTTCATCCTCGCGCTGGCAACGCCGTTCGTCGCCGCGCTGCTGGCCGGCTGAGGGGTGAACGCAATCATGAGTCCCGTCAGCGATTCGACGCGCCGCCCGTCGGTGCTTCACATCTTCAAGGTCTATTACCCCGACCTGTTCGGCGGCACCCTGACTGTCATCCGCGACATCTGCGCGAAGGATGCCTTCAGCTCCGCGGTGCTGGTCTGCTCCAAGGCCGCGGAACGTCGCGACATCGTCGTCAACGACGTGCCGGTCGAGCGCGTCCGCTCGTTCGGCAACATCCTCTCGTTGCCGGCGGCTCCGACCTTTCCGTGGCGGCTGTGGCGAAAGATTCCGAAGCACGATCTGCTCGCGCTGCACGCCCCCTTCCCGCTCGCCGACCTCGTCTTCGCATTCGGATTTGGCCGCGGCGGGCCGCTGGTCGTGCACTGGCATGCCGACATCGTCACCCATGCCGGCCTGCGCTGGTTCATCGAGCCCTTGATGCGCCGGACGCTACGGCGGGCGGAAGCGATCATCGTCTCCGACAAGGTGCTGATCGATAGCTCGCCGCTGCTGCTGGAGTTTTCCGACAAGTGCCACGTCGTTGGCTTCGGCATCGACCTTGCGAAATACGATTGGCCGCGGCTCGCGCCCGAGCACGTAAACGACCGCGGACGCCTCGTGCTCGCCTGCGGGCGGCTGGTTCCCTACAAGGGCCTTGACGTCCTGATCCGCGCAGCCGCCGGCCACGACTTCGAGGTCTGGATCGTCGGCGACGGCGTCGAGCGCGAGCGGCTGGAGGAGTTGATCGCGGAGCTCGGCGTTACCGACCGCGTCCGCCTGCTCGGCTCGGTGCCCGATAGCGAGCGTATCAAGCTGATGTGCATCGCCGACGTCTTCGCGATGCCGTCGGTGACCAACGCCGAGACGTTTGGCCTCGTCCAGTTGGAGGCGATGGCGGCAGGCCGTCCTATCGTGAACACCGCGCTCGACACCGCCGTGCCGCACGTCGCCCGCCACGGTCTTGAAGCCATCACCGTGCCGCCCGGCGACGCCGAAAAACTCGGCGAAGCCATCCAGACGCTGATCAGGGATCCCGAGCGCCGCCGCCGCATGGGCCTTGCCGCCCGGACCCGGGCGGCCACGAAATACTCGGCGGCAGGTTTCAGGGACGGCATCGAGCAGGTCTATCGCCAGGCCCTGGCGGCCAGGGCCGCAAGCTGCGCGACTGACGCTGCGGCCACCACCGGCTGGATCGACACGGTGAGGATCGCGGGCGCGCTGGCCTGGTCCGACATGCGCCATCGCTACGTGCGCTCTCTGCTCGGGCCGTTCTGGATGTCGCTGCAGATGGCGATCGTGGTCGCAGTGCTGGGCTCGGTGATCGGCCAGATGTCCAACGGCGGCGTGCTGTCGCGGCTGCCGATGCTGGCGCTGTCGATGACGGCCTGGACCTTCCTCAACAGCGTCGTGCTCGACGCGACCACGGCGCTGCAAAACTCCGGGAGCCTGATCCGCGATCGCGCGCTGCCGCCGGTGATCTTCCTCCTGCAATGCACCTTCCGCCAGGCGCTGTTCGCGCTTCACAATGCCTGCGTTCCGCTGCTGCTCTGGCTGGTGCTGACCCGGCACGAGACGGGCGGCGCCGTCGCGGCGCTGCCGGGGCTCGCGCTGTTCGTCGCCTGCACCTTCGCGCTCAGCCTGGTGCTCGGCGCCCTGGCGACGCGGTTTCGCGACCTCAAGCCGATCATCGAATCCACGCTGATGCTGGCCTTCCTCGCCTCGCCCGTCATCTGGTCGTCGGACATGATCAATCACCGCTCGACCGTGATGCAGCTCAATCCGCTGACGCATCTGTTCGCGGTCTGGCGCGAGCCGCTGTCAGGCGGCCATATCGACACCGTCAGCATCGTCTACGTGCTTTCGGCGCTGGCCCTGCTGACGCTCGCGAGCATCCTGACGCTCACGCATCTGCGCAAAGCGGCGTTCTGGATCTGACCCATGGCCTCGATCAGCCTGCGCAATGCCTGCCTCGACTATCCTCTCTACGGCGCCTACGACTTCTCGCTCAAGCGCCGCGTGCTCGGCCGCCTCATCCGCGAGCAGGACGAGATGCGGACCATCCGCGCTGTCGACAACGTCTCGATCGAGGCGGCAGCCGGCGCGCGGATCGGCCTCGCCGGCCCCAACGGGTCCGGCAAATCGACGCTGCTGCGGCTCATTGCCGGCGTCTATCCGGCCTCGAGCGGCGATGTCGAGATATCCGGCAGCGTCATGCCCCTGCTCGGGCTGAATGCCGGCGTCAATCTCGACTTCGTGGCCGAGGACAACATCGCACTCCTCCTGCGCATCAGCGGTCGCAAGCCGACCCGCGCCATCATCGACGACATCTGGGCCTTCACCGAGCTCGAGGAGCGCATGCAGCGCCTGCCGCTGCGCATGTTCTCCTCGGGCATGCTGATGCGGGTCCTGTTCGCGACCGCCACGGCCTTTCCCGCCGACATCCTGCTGCTCGACGAGTGGCTGAGCGTGGTCGACGAGAATTTCTCGGCCAAGGCCGAGACTCGCCTCCTCAAGATGGTCTCGCAGGCCGCGATCGTGATCATCGCCTCGCACGACCAGCCGCTGCTGCGGCGGACCTGCAACCGGATCATCACCCTCGATCACGGGCGTATCGCCTCGACCGCGCTGGTCGAGCAGCCCGCGGCCCATCCCTTCGAGCTTCGCGAGAAACGCGCATGAAGAAGAACATTCTTGTCGTATCCGAAGCGCTTGGCGAACCCAACCACAAGCGCGGCATCTTCCACTTCACGCGCGAATTGATCCGTTCGCTCGCCGCCGAGGGCCATGAGCTGACGCTGCTGGTCGAGACCACGCGCCGCTACCGGCAGATGCGCCGGCGCGAGCGGCGCACCCGGCTGTTTCCGGAACAGTCGCACAACATCGAGCTCTTGGCGTTGTATCGCTTTCTCGACGAGGTCGACATGAACGAGCCGATGGCGAAGAGCCCGCTGCGGCGCTCGATCGACTGGGTCAGGCACCGGCTGTCGATGTCGACGTCATTCGAATTTGCCGCCTGCTTCCTGCGCGCGCTCGGCCTGTTCGGCCTTCGTGCCAACCTGCTCGAAAACAAGACCGCAGCGCTGGAATACATCCCGCCGGACCTGCGGCACCTCGAGCTGTTCCGCGACTTCCACCTGGAGTCCGGCTTCTACAGCTATCAGGACACCTCGGCGCTGCTGATGCTGCCGCCGCCGCAGGTCGACGCCCGCGACTACGACATCATTCTGGTGGATACCCCGACACGGGTGGCGATCAAGCGCAAGCCCGGCGCCAAGGTGATCTGCGTCGTCCACGATCTGTTGCCGCTCACCGACCTCAAGCTGAGCGATGTCGCGACGCGGCTGTTCCTGTCACGGCTCAAGACCAGCCTGCGCCAGGCCGACGAGCTCGCCTTCGTCTCGAACTACAGCAGGATGCGGTTCAGGGAATTGTTGCCGCAATTTGCTCACCTGCCGACGCGCGTCGTGTACCCACGTACGCGCTTCGACGCTCCGGACGTCCTGCAACTGCCAGCCCCTGCAGGGCGTCCGGGGCGACCGAGCTTCGTCATCATCGTATCAGCCGAGCCGCGCAAGAACCTTGCGGCCGCCATCCGCGCCTTCCGCAACATGCCGCAGGCCGACCTCGTCGTGATCGGCTATGCCGGCCTCGCCCATCGCATGAAGAACGTGCCGCCCAACATCCGCTTCGCCGGCTATGTCGACGAGCACGAGAAGGCAACGCTGATCGCGGAGGCCCATGGCCTGATCATGCCGAGTTTTGCCGAAGGTTTTGGCGTGCCCATCATCGAGGCCCTGGCGGCCAATACGCCGGTCCTCTGCTCCGACATCCCCGTGTTCCGCGAGGTCGCGGGCGAGCTCGCCGACTACTTTGACCCGTTCTCGACGGAATCGATCTGCGCGTCCGTGACGCGGGTGCTGACCCGGCAGGAGGAATGCCGCCGCAAGATCAGGGACCGGCGTGGCGAGCTGGCCGAACGCTTCGGCTACCAGACCCAGGCGCGCGACTTCCTCGGCCAATACGCCGCCCCGGTCGAGCGCATGCAGGCCGCGCAATAGGTCGCGTTCGCACGCCCGCTTCGGCATTGTTGTCTGCGCCCAAGTATGATTGATGCTCCGATGAACACGCCGGGGCACTTTCGCATTGGAACTGACAAAACGAATTGGACCGCGACATCCGGGGCTCGGCGCGGCCGGTTTTCGCCTTGCGAAATGGCTCGCCACCAAGGCCTTTGCGCGCGCGGGTTTTCACCAGATCGGCTCGAGCTTCGCACAGGCACGATTGGCGCTGGCGCGCGAAAAGCTCGCGCGCGGCGAGACGCTCTACCTCGCCGGCCTCGGTGCACCGGGCACGCATAATTCCGGCGTGGCGCTGGTCGAGGTCACGCAGGCGACGGGCCCGCGCCTGATCCTCAACAACGAGGAAGAGCGCTTCTCCGGCAACAAGCACACGACGGAGTATCCGGCGCAGTCGATCGACGCGATGGTGGCGGCGCTGCGCGGCATCGGCCGCGACGTCGGCGACATCTTTGCCTGGCTCACCTCATGGGACTATCCGACGCTATCAGGCACGCTGGCCCGCTCGCTGCTCGAGGAAGCCCCGCAAAGCCTGCGTTTGGCACGCAACACGGAAGCCGCAGGGTTCGACGGCCGCCGCCTCGACCAGATGACGCGCACGCCAAAAATTTTGGCGCGCCAGCTCGGGCTTGGTGCACGCGTGCCACTGATCACGATGCCGCATCACGACAACCATGCCTGGTTCTCCTATGCCGCTTCGCCCTTCGCCGATGGTGACGAGAAGGTCGCGATCGCCGTGCTCGACGGCACCGGCGACCTCGGCTCAATCTCGCTCTATGTCGTCGAGCGCGGCGAGATGAAGCGGCTCTATTGCAATAACAGCATGTTCGACTCGCTGGGCGCCTTCTACAGCGTGATCTCCTCGACGCAGGGCGGCTGGACCTGGCTGTCGAGCGAGGGACGCTACATGGGCGCGGCCGCCTGGGGCGACATGGATCGCGCCAGCAATCCCTACTACGCACGCCTGAAACAGGTCTTGCATTTCGGCCCCCACGGCGAGGTGCAGATCAACCGCGCGATGGCGAACTGGTACTGCGATCCCTTCGACCATCCCTACAAGCAGCCGCTGATCGACATTTTGGGCGAGCCGTTGCGCCCCGATCAGCTCTGGAATCCCGACGCGGTCTTGCGCGTCGAGGATATCCAGCACCGCTCCGACACTAAGGACCGCCTCGACAAGGCGGCCGCGACCCAGCTCGTATTCGAGGACGCCATGATCCATGTGGTGGATCATCTGTTGCGCACGACCGGCACCAACCGCGTCGTGCTGACCGGCGGTGTCGCGCTCAATGCCGTCGGCAATATGCGGCTGCTCGAGCATTTTGACGTGAGCTGGTTCGCCAAGGCGCTGGGGCAGAAGGCGCGCCTGCACCTCTGGGTGCCGCCGGTGCCCGGCGATCCCGGCGTCACCATCGGCGCGGCCTGGCTGTTTGCGCAGATGGCGGGCGCACGCCGCGGTCCGCCGATGCGCCACGCCTTCTATTGCGGCCTGCCGCCGGTGCGGGCGGACATCGAGACGGCGCTCGCGGCCGACGATGTCGCCTCACAACGCCTCGGCGACATCTCCACACCGGAGAACCGCGACGCTATCGCCGATCTCATGGCGTCCATCGTCGCGCAATCCGGGGTCATCGCGCTCTACCAGGGTGCAGCCGAGACCGGCCCCCGCGCGCTCGGCCACCGCTCGATTTTTGCCAACCCCTGCGACGCCGGCGCCCGCGAAAACCTCAATGCCCGCGTCAAATATCGCGAGGCCATCCGGCCGCTCGCGCCGATGGCGACGCTGGAGGCCGCACAGCAGTACTTCGTGCTGGAGGACGGTGCCTCCGACGCCGGCTATAACGCCTATAATTACATGGTGCTGACGGCCCACGCGAAGCCGGGCGCGCGCGAAAAAATACCGGCCGTCATTCACGCCGACGGCACCGGTCGCATCCAGATCGTCGGCCCCGACGAGGATCCCCTCACCTACGCCTATCTTAGGGCGCTCGGCCGCCGCATCGGTGTCGAGATGTCGGTCAACACGTCGTTCAACGTCGCCGGCCCCATCGCGCAGACCCCGCAACAGGCGGTCGACACGCTGCGCCGCTCCAAGGGGCTCGATGCCGTGATCCTGGTCGCCGGCGACGGCAGCGTCTACGCCGCCTGGCATGGCGGCGCACGCGACAGCGGGAGATTTACGGGGTGGCTTGCGGCATGGCAGGCGGCGCGCGGCTAACCTATCGTCGCAGCCACGTCAGCGCGCGCCCGTCGATCACGAGCAACGCGCTGGCGATGACCAAGGCACCGACGATCTCGCGCACCGAGATCGGCTCACCCAAGATGAGATAGCCGAGCAGGATCGCGGTCACGGGAATGAGCAGCGTCACCAGGGTCACGTTGGTTGCTCCTGAGCGCCGCAGCACCTGAAAGAAGACGAGGTAGGCGAGCGCGGTCGAGAGGCCTGCCGAGCCGAGCACCGCGAGGCAGGTTGTGATACCAGGCATCGGCAGGCGCCACGGCTGATCGATTGCGACGGCCAGAACCGTCATCATGACTGTCGATGCCAGCAACTGACATGTCGCCGTTGCAAGTGGCGGTGATGTCGAGAGCCAGCGCCGCGCCACCAGGGCCGAGAAACCGTAGCTGAGCGCCGCGGCGAGGCAGAGCAGGATCCCGATTCCCTGACCCGTCAGCAGCTCGGCGCCCGTCCCCCGCAGAATGATCACGCCAAAGAGTCCCACGACGACGCCGGCGACCCGCCGCGCGATCAGCTCTTCCTCTCCCACGGCCGCCATCACGGCGACCGTGAACAGCGGCGTGGTGGCGTTGAGGATCGACGCCAGCCCACTCGAAATGAACAATTGCCCCGTCACGATCAGCGAGAACGGCAGCACGTTGTTGAGAAACGCCATGGCGACATACGGCCGCCAGCCTGCGACACCCCCGGGAAGGCTGATCCGATAGAGTCGCAGCAGCGGCAACAAGAAGGCCGCGCCCAGAGCCACCCGCAGCAACACCAGCGTCAGCGGCGGCAATTCCCGTAAGGCTGCGCCGTTGAAGAAGAACGAACCACCCCACAACACCGAGAGCAGGCCGAGCAACAGCCAGTCGCGCGCGTCGATTCTGTTGTCAGTGTGAGGCATTGCGTTTTGGCGTTTTGGCCACCGGCGTCAGACACGCCGCCTAGCGCGAAGCCAGGGGAATGACCACCCGATTTCCGGGAGAGCCAAGCGTCCCTATTTCGGCCGCGACACCAGCTCGATCATGCGACCCTCGTCTTCGTCGGGCATCGCCGCCTTGGCCTGAGCATAGGCTTCCACCGCGGCACGGGCGACCAGCGGCTTGCCGGCGAGCAAGCTCTCGGCGAGCTTCACGGCGTAGGCGGCATCCTTGTGCCGCAGCGCGGCCGTAAAAGTCGCACCGGCAAAGTCGCGCGCGACCATGCGTTTGGAGTGACGCAGCACCTGCGGGCTTGCGGCAACGCCGCCCTGGATCGCTTCCAGCACCAGCTTCATGTCGAGCCCGGCCTGCTCGGCGATCGCAAGGCCTTCGGCAAGGCCCGCGATCTGGATCGCGCCCATGAGGTTGTTGATGAGCTTGTAGACCGTGCCGGAGCCGACCGCGCCAAAATGGCGGATGGTCGAGCCGATCGGCTCGAGAAAAGGCCGCGCGCGTTCGAGATCGGCGGCGTCTGCGCCGACCAGAAGCGTCAGCTTTCCCGCCGCCGCGGCATCCGGCAATCCCGTCACGGGGCAGTCGATGTACATCAGGCCGCGCGCGTTCAGCTCGCGGCCGAGTTCGCGTGCGTGATCGTAGGAAACGGTGGAGCACTCGATCGCGATCGTACCGGCCTTCGCGGTCTTGGCAGCGCCCGTGGGGCCGAGCCAGACCGCGCGCGAAGCTTCATCATCGGCGACCATAGTGACGACCGCGTCGGCATCAACAGCGGCGTCCTCCGGCGAGGTCGCCCAACGCGCGCCGCGCGCGATCAAATCCTCCGCCTTGGCCTTGCTGCGATTCCAGATCGCAACGGTGTGGCCGGCATCGAGATAACGGCCGGCCATGCCATGGCCCATCCGTCCAAGCCCGATGAAGGCAACGCGCGCCATGGCTAATCCACGTCCTCGACGTCGCCCGTGGTGGTTCCGAACGCGCGCTGCGCCAGCGTTGCCGCCATGAACTCGTCGAGATCGCCGCCGAGCACGCCCGATGTATCGGAAGTCTGCACGCCCGTGCGAAGGTCCTTTACCATCTGATAGGGCTGCAGCACGTAGGAGCGGATCTGGTGGCCCCAGCCAATATCGGTCTTGGCGGCCTGGTCGGCGGCTGCCTTCTCCTCGCGCTTCTTCAGCTCGATCTCGTAGAGGCGCGCGCGCAGCATGTCCCAGGCCTGCGCCCGGTTCTTGTGCTGGGAGCGGCCGGCCTGGCAGACCACCGCGACGCCGGTCGGAATATGCGTCAGGCGCACCGCGGATTCGGTCTTGTTGACGTGCTGGCCGCCGGCGCCGCCCGAACGCATGGTGTCGGTGCGGACGTCGGATTCCTTGATGTCGATCTTGATGCTGTCGTCAATGACCGGGAACACCTGCACGCTCGAAAACGAGGTGTGCCGGCGGGCGTTGGAGTCGAACGGCGAGATGCGCACCAGCCGGTGCACGCCGGCTTCGGTCTTCAGCCAGCCATAGGCGTTGTGGCCGGAAACCTGGATCGTCGCGGATTTGATGCCGGCCTCTTCGCCCTCGGACTCTTCCAGGACCTCGACCTTGAAGCCGTGGGTGTCGGCCCAGCGCGTGTACATGCGCAAGAGCATCTGTGCCCAGTCCTGGCTCTCGGTGCCGCCGGCGCCGGCATGGACTTCGAGATAGGAATCGAAACGATCGGCCTCGCCCGACAGCAGCGCCTCGAGTTCGCGCCGCGCAACCTCCTTCTTGAGGTTCTTCAGCGCGGTCTCGGCCTCGGCGACGACGCCCTCATCGCCCTCGGCCTCGCCGAGCTCAATCATGCCGATATTGTCCTCGAGCTCCTGCTCGACCTTGCCGATGCCCGACAGCGAATCCTCCAGCGAGGTTCGCTCCTGCATCAGCTTCTGGGCCTTTTGGGGATCGTTCCAGAGATTGGGATCTTCTGCGAGCTTGTTCAGCTCAGCGAGGCGCGCCGTCGATTTCTCGACGTCAAAGATGCCTCCTCAGCAGCCCGACTGACTGCTTGATCTCTTCTACCAACCGTTCGATTTCGGCGCGCATGTTGTTCTCTGATCTCGCGGAATGACCGCGTTCGATTGAGATGGGGATGTAACGGCGGTCGCGCCAAAGCGCAACCGCCCGCTCGTTCACGTCAAATCTGTTGGCTCAGTACAATCCGCCGGTGCCGGGCCGCATGAAGAAGCCGGAATCCGGCGGCGCCTGCTGCGGCAGCCGTCCGTCGGCGTCGGCGACGCCGATGACCGAATAGTTGTCGGGCGGCGCGGTGCCGGGCTTGAAGGCTTCGAGAATGGTTCCGCCGGTTTCGCCCGGACCAGCGCGCATGCCGGTCTTGGAGACGACGCGGATCAGCTTGATGCCGGCCGGCACCTTGAACGGAACAGCCTGCTTGTCGGCGAGCGCGAGCTTCAGGAAGTCGCGCACGATGGGAGCGGCGAGATGGCCGCCGGTCGCAGCGTTGCCCCGGCCGAGCGGACGCGGCTTGTCAAAACCCATATAGACGCCGACAGCAATGTCGGGCGAATAGCCGACGAACCAGGCATCCTTGGCCTCGTTGGTCGTGCCCGTCTTGCCGGCGATCGGCTTGCCGACCTCCTTGATGACGGTGGCGGTGCCGGCCTGGACCACGCCTTCCAGAAGCTCGGTGATCTGATAGGCGGTCATGGCGTCGAGCACCTGCTCGCGCCGGTCGATCAGTTGCGGTTCCGCCTGGTTCTTCCAGCCCCCAGGCGCGTCGCAGCCGCGGCATTCGCGCTGGTCGTGCTTGAAGACCGTGTGACCGTAACGGTCCTGGATGCGGTCGATCAGGGTCGGCTTCACGCGGCGGCCGCCATTGGCGATCATCGAATAAGCCGTGACCATCCGCATCACCGTGGTCTCCCCGGCGCCGAGCGAATAGGACAGGTAATTGGGCAACTCATCATAGACGCCCAAGCGCCGGGCATATTCGCCGATCAGGGGCATACCAATGTCCTGGGCGAGCCGCACCGTCACCGTGTTGCGCGACAGGCGCAGCGCGTTACGCAGGGTCATCGGCCCGTTGTACTTGCCGGCATCAAAGTTTTCCGGCCGCCAGACGCCGGCGCCCTGCCCCTGGTCGATTTCGATCGGCGCGTCGACCACGACGGTCGACGGCGTGTAGCCGTTATCGAGCGCGGCCGAATAGACAATCGGCTTGAACGACGAGCCGGGCTGACGATAGGCCTGGGTGGCGCGGTTGAACTGGCTCTGGTCGAAGGAGAAACCGCCGACCATGGCGAGCACGCGGCCGGTCCAGGGATCCATCACCACCATCGCACCGGACACTTCGGGAATCTGGCGCAGACGGTACTGGCCTTCGACCGGGTTGCCGTCCTTGTAGAGCGGATCGGCGTAGATCACGTCGCCTGCCTGGAGCACCTGCGCAACCGACGATGGCTGCCGGCCCTTTGCGTTGCCCGCGGTCGCCCGCGCCCATTTCACGCCGTCGATGGAGATCAGCCCGGTCTCGCGCTGCTTGCTGATGGCGCCGCCGAGTTCGCGACCCGGCTGGAAGCCGATCCGCGCCGACTGGTCGCTGGTCTCGAGCACGACCGCCATCCGCCACGGCGAGATGTCGGAGAGCGATTTGACGTCGGCGAGCTTCACGCCCCAGTCGCCGGAGATGTCGAGCTTGCTGACGGCGCCGCGATAGCCCTGCTGCTCATCGTAATTGACGAGGCCGGTCACCATGGTCTTGCGCGCCATCACCTGGATCTTGGGATCGAGCGTGGTGCGGACCGACAGGCCGCCTTCATAAAGCTTCTTCTCGCCATAACGCTCGAAGATGTCGCGGCGGACTTCTTCCGCGAAATATTCGCCGGCGAAGGTGTGGGCGCCGTTGCCGCGGCCGGCGACGACGAGCTGTTCCTTGCGCGCCTTGTCGGCGTCGGCCTGCTTGATCCAGCCGTTCTCGACGAGGCGGTCGATCACGTAGTTGCGGCGCTCGATGGCGCGGTCGCGATTGCGGACGGGATGCAGCGTCGCCGGCATCTTCGGCAGCGAGGCGAGATAGGCGGCCTCCGAGATCGTGAGCTCGTTGACAGACTTGTCGAAATAGACCAGCGAGGCGGCCGCGATGCCGTAGGCGCCGAGGCCGAGATAGATCTCGTTCAGATACAATTCGAGTATCTTGTCCTTGGAATAGGTGCGCTCGATGCGCATCGCCAGCAAGGCTTCCTTGATCTTGCGTGCGAACGAGACCTCGTTGGTCAGGAGGAAGTTCTTCGCAACCTGCTGGGTGATCGTGGAGGCACCCTGCGGGCGGCGGTTGGATCCGTAGTTCTGAATGTAGGCAACGCCGGCGCGCGCCATGCCGGTGTAGTCGATGCCGCCGTGCTCGTAGAAGTTCTTGTCCTCGGCGGCGAGGAAGGCGTTGATCACGAGTTTTGGCACCGCCTGGATCGGCAGATACAGCCGCCGCTCCTTGGCGTATTCGCCAACGAGCGAACCGTCGACCGCATGCACGCGAGTCATCACCGGCGGCTCGTAATCCTGAAGCTGAGAGTAGTCCGGCAAGTCCTTGGAGAAATGCCAGATCAAGCCCGCCACAGCTCCGACGCCGACCAGGAAGACGACTGTTCCCGCGGCGAACAGGAAACCGAAAAACCGCACCAGCAAGCGCATTATCTGTCTATCCGTCCCAACCCTTGAATAACCTTTGGCGCCGGCAAAAGGCGCTTTCCTCAAGAAGCGAAGCCTTCTTCCTCAAGAAGCCAAGTCTTCGGCCTACGTCATAAGCATCACTGGGCGCCGAGCCCTAACACGCTTGCCGGGGGAGATCTCACCGATTCCGGGTCCCCTCATCCCGTTTTTATAAGGCGCCCGCTGTGGCCAAACTAGGGCTTTGGGCGGCTCGCCAGGCTCCGTTTTCAATTGCCCGGACCGGCCGTGGCCAGCCGCTTGGCCAGAAACGCGTCGATCGCCTGCGCCATCGACGCCACCGTCTTGGAGCGCCAGCTCTCCGAGACCAGATGCTCCAGATCGCTCTTGTTCGAGACGTAGCCGAGTTCCACCAGGACGGACGGCACGTCGGGCGCCTTCAGCACCCGGAATCCGGCCGACTTAAGCGGATGCTTGTGCATCCGCACGGTGGACTTCATCTCCCCCATCAGGAGGCGGGCAAAGCGATTTGAAAAGGTGCGGGTTTCCCGCTGCGCCAGGTCGATCAGGATGTCGGCGACCTCGACCGGCTCGTCGGTGAGGTTGACCCCGCCGATGGCGTCCGCCCGGTTCTCAGCGTCCGCCAACCGCTCGGCCTCGGCGTCGGACGCCTTGTCCGATAGCGTGTAGATCGTGGCGCCCTGGGCATCGCCTTCCGAGCGCCGCAGGGCGTCGGCGTGGATCGAGACGAACAGCGCGGCATTGAGGCCGCGAGCAACCTTCACCCGGTCGTTCAGCGGGATGAACGTATCGTCGTCCCGGGTCATGACGACCTTGTACTTGCCGTTCTTCTCCAGCCGGTCGCGTAGTGCGAGGCCAAAGGCGAGCACCAGGTTCTTCTCGCTCTCGCCGCTGGACTGGGTGCCGTTGTCCAGACCGCCATGGCCGGGGTCGATGACAACCACGGGCCGCGAGTCGACCGGCGCAGCGGGCTTCTGTTGTTGGGTGGGCTCGGGTTTTGCCGCCACCGTGGCGGGCGCAGCCTCCGCTGTGCCCGGCCGCAAGGCCGCGCGGCTCTCAGGTGCCAGCGACTGGCTGAAGGCGGCGCGATCCACCTCCTCGAGCTCCAGCACCAGCCGCGCCGGCTGGCCGTTGGCCGCTTCGAGCACATAGGAGTTGGCGATCTTGGAGGGCCCGGTCAGGTCCACCACGATTCGCGAGCCGCCGGGCATCACCAAGCCGTAGCGGAACGCCTTGACCAGTCCCCGCCCGCTCGCACCCGCACCTGCGGGAAGCTGGAAGTTGATTTGGGGAATGTCGACCACCACCCGGTAAGGATCGCCCAACGTGAAGGCACGGAAGGTGATGGTCTGGTCGAGATCGAGGATGAAGCGGGTCTGCTTGGCATCGCCGGCCAGGCGCGCCCCCGTCGCGACCGGGAAATTCGACGCCGCGACAGCAGCTTGCGGCGCACCTTCGGCAGCTCTGAGCGAACTCGAATCGGCGCACGGCAATGCCGCGGCGCACAGCAGCGCACACCCCAGCAAAAGACGTTGATTTGCGCGGCTCGCCACCGATTCCGTGCCTCCGAGCAGCCCTTTTATCGCAATAGAACCACAGGGTTAATCGGCTCTTAACGTTCCCCTACCAAATATCGGCGACTGTGACCGCCGAGCGACGCTCCCTTGCACGAAGGTCGCATTCCACGTATGTACGAGGTGCTGACGGCCAATATTTCCGGTTGTGTCGCAATCAGCCTCCCGGTGCAGCGCCGGAGCTCTCAAGGTTTGGGAATTCCAGCGTTTTCCGTCCTCCTTCAAGGCCAGCGCGGCGCGCGGCAGCGAGGTTTGGACGGGTTCCAGCTCCGGCGGCGACGGTCCCAGGTTACCACTTAAGGTCCAGGGACGGGTCTGACAGGCGGCGCGGCCCCTAACCCCAGTCCCGAGCATGGGGCCGGTTGTTCCTCCTCAGGCGAGCGCTTTGGCGCCACACCTGGCCAGCAGCGACAGATCAAGGGGCGGCACCCTCGCCGCCCAAGTTTTCATACGGGCCGACGCTTGATGCGCCAGACTGTGCCGACGAAATCTGAAGGACAATTCGCGACGCCGCGGAGCGACATCTCCACGCGTCCCATTGCGCCTTCGGCTTCCCGTTCGGAGCGGCGCGAGCGAGGGCGTTTTGGCCTTCCCCTCACCCCCGAATCAGGTGGACCGTCGCGTCACCCGGCGGCGCGATACGCGCCCACGGTGAACCGCGCCCGCCGCCGCCGAGAGCTAAGACATGCCCAACAAGATGTTGATCGATGCCACCCACCCGGAAGAGACCCGGGTTGTCGTGGTCCGCGGCAATCGCGTCGAAGAGTTTGATTTCGAGACCGCGCAACGCAAGCAACTGCGCGGAAATATCTACCTCGCCAAGGTCACACGGGTCGAACCGTCCCTTCAGGCCGCCTTCGTTGAATATGGCGGCAACCGCCACGGCTTCCTTGCCTTCAGCGAAATCCATCCCGACTACTACCAGATCCCGGTCGCGGACCGGCAGGCGCTGATCGAGGCCGACGAACAGGCCCATCGTGAGGCCGAAGAGGAGCACGAGAGTCGTTCCCATAACCGTCGCCGTTCGCGTCACCGTAATGCGCGCCGCCGCGGCCATGGCGATCGCGTCCGCAGCGACATCGTCGAAGGCCTCGAGGCCGGCGCCGATCCCGCCGCACAGCCGACCGAAGGCGAATTGCCGGCGGAAGCCGCCGTGCAGGACGGTGCGCCTCCGCATGCCGACGCCGAGCATCACGAATTCGCGGCCCATGATCACGACGACCACGGCCACGATCATCACGACCATGACCATGACCACGATCATGACCACGATCATGACGACCATGATCATCACGGCCAGCACGAGGATCGCGAGCCCACCGACGCGCCGCAGGCGGCCGAGGCCGTTGCGGTTGCAGAAACCGAACCCGCGCCTCAGAGCACGGAGGAAGCCCCGAGCGCGGTAGCCGCCGCGGAGCCGCAAGAGGCGACCTCGGAAGCGTCCGCGCACGAGGCACACGCCGAAGCGCTGGCCGAAGCCGTCACCGCGGCCGTCGAGCCGGCAGATGCCGTCTACGCAGCCGACCATGACGGCGCCCCCCCGCAACTGGAATCGACCGAAGCGGAAGCTGACGGCGAGGACGATGACGACGGCGAAGAGGCCGAGGAAGAGGTTGTCGAATCCGTCGGCGGTGACGATGTGCTCGAAGAAGTGCCGGAGCGCACCTTCCGCCCGCGCCGCCAGTACAAGATCCAGGAAGTCATCAAGCGCCGCCAGGTGATGCTGGTCCAGGTCGTTAAGGAAGAGCGCGGCAACAAGGGCGCGGCGCTGACGACCTATCTGTCGCTCGCCGGCCGCTATGCCGTCCTGATGCCCAACACCGCGCGCGGCGGCGGCATCAGCCGCAAGATCACCTCTGCCCAGGATCGTTCGCGCCTGAAGGAAGTGGTGCAGGATCTCGACGTGCCCGAGGGCATGGGCATCATCCTGCGCACGGCGGGCGCCTCCCGCACCAAGCCCGAGATCAAGCGCGACTTCGAATACCTGATCCGGATGTGGGAGACGGTGCGCGACCTGACGCTCAAGTCGCAGGCCCCGACCCTCGTCTATGAGGAAGGCTCACTGATCAAGCGCTCGCTGCGCGACCTCTACAACAAGGAGATCGACGAGATCCAGGTGGCGGGCGAAGCCGGCTACCGCGAAGCGCGCGACTTCATGAAGATGCTGATGCCCGCCAATGTCAGCGCTGTCAGGCAGTATCGCGATGGCCAGCCGCTGTTCTCGCGGATGGGCGTCGAAAGCCAGCTCGATGCGATGTTCTCGCCGACCGTGCAGTTGCGCTCCGGCGGCTATGTCGTGATCAACCAGACCGAGGCACTGGTCTCGATCGACGTCAACTCCGGCCGCTCGACACGCGAGCACCATATCGAGGATACCGCGCTCAAGACCAATCTGGAGGCGGCCGAAGAGGTCGCCCGCCAGCTCCGCCTGCGCGACCTCGCCGGCCTGATCGTCATCGACTTCATCGACATGGACGAGAAGCGCAACAACCGCGCGGTGGAGCGAAAACTCTCCGACTGCCTGCGGCAGGACCGCGCGCGCATCCAGGTCGGCCGTATCTCGCACTTTGGCTTGCTGGAAATGTCGCGCCAGCGCATCCGCGCCAGCGTGCTGGAATCGTCGACCGATCCATGCCCGCATTGCGGTGGCACCGGCCATGTCCGCTCGGTCTCCTCGGTCGCGCTGCAGCTCCTGCGCGGGCTTGAAGAAATCCTGATGAAGGGCGCGACCCACAACCTCGTGGTCCGCACCCGCACCGACGTCGCGCTCTATGTGCTGAACCACAAGCGCGGCCATCTGCGCGACCTCGAAAACAGCTTCAAGGTCACGCTGTCGATCATCGCCGATCCCAGCGTCAGCGGACCGCAGGCCTATCTCATCGATCGCGGCGAGCAGGTCCACACGCTTGAGGCCGCCAAGGCGCTGCTGGCGGCCCAGGCTGCGGCGAGCCCGCCGCCATTGCCTGAAGAGGCCTATGACGACGAGGATCTGTTCGACATCGAGACCGAATCCGAGGTCGAGACCGACGAGACCGAAGGTCTCGCCGACGAGCAGGCCGCAGGCGACGCAGCCCCCGAGCAGGACGGCCAGCGCCGCAAGCGCCGCCGCCGCCGCCGCGGCCGCGGTGGCCAGCGCGATGGCGAGTTGCGCGAGGACACCGCGCCCACCCTGCCCGAACCTGCCTTGGCGGCGGCTGAAGCCGACGAGGATGGCGACACCGAGCAGGATGGCGAGGAGTCCGAGGAGGCCAATCTGGGGCGCGGCGAGCAGCAGGGTGGCGGCGAGCGCCGTCGCCGGCGTGGACGCCGTGGCGGACGCCGCCGGCGCGGCGGACCGGATGAAGGGCTTGCCGGATCGATCTCAGACGAGTTGAGCGCCAATGCACCGTCCGAGGCGACCGAAGCGGTTGCTGATTTCGACGGTTTTGCGCCGCAGGCTTCGCCTTCGATTGCGCAAACCGAGACGATCGCCGAGGTGACCGTTCAACCGCCACCCGTTGAGCCGGAGCCGGCCCCGTCCGAACCGGTCGCAGAGGCTGCAACGGAAGAAGCTTCGTCCGAGAATGACAAGGCCGCCCGCCGCCGTTCCACGGTGCGCGAGAAGGTCAGCTTCATGACCAGCAGCCAGGCCGAGCCCGGCGCGCCCGTCACGCAGGCACCGACGCAGGTCGAGCCGCCTGTCACGCCCGCCCCGGCCACCGAGACTGCCGAACCGCCGGCGCAGCCGCGTCGCGCCGGCTGGTGGTCGCGCCGTTTCGGCGGCGGCGAATAGGCTAGCCACGCAATACCAAACCGCCCGGCTCGCGCCGGGCGGTTTTTGATTTGGAAGGTCGTCGGCAATGAAGAGCGTCATCGTCCTCGGCGGCGGCATGGTGGGGGTCTCGGCGGCGCTGCACCTCCAACGCAGCGGCTGGTCGGTCACGCTGGTCGACCGCAGGGAGCCCGGACAGGAAACCAGCTACGGCAATGCCGGCATCGTCCAGAGCGAAGCCGTCCGCCCCTATCCGATGCCGCGCGATCTCGGCACGCTGTTACGCATCGCGATGGGCCGCACCAATGATGTGCGCTATCGCCTGGCCGCGCTCTCCCAGCATATCGAGCCCCTGCTGCGTTACTGGTGGCACTCCGCGCCGCGGCGTCATCGCGAGGCCACCGCCGCCTGGGCGCGGCTGATCGCCTACGCCACGCCCGAGCACGACGTCCTGATCCGCGAGGCTTATGCCGACAACCTCGTCCGCCGCGCCGGCTATCGCCTGCTCCATCGCGATCCCGCGGCGTTCGAGCTTGCGATCAAGGCCGCGGAGGAGAACCAGCGCGAGTACGGCGTGCAGTTCCGCGTGCTCGATGGAAACGAGCTCGCCAAGGCCGAGCCGCTGCTGCGCGACGACCTGCCCGGTGCCATCCACTGGCTCGAGCCCTGGACCGTGTCGGATCCCGGCGGCCTGGTTGCGGCCTATGCGCGCCTGTTCCAGCGGCTCGGCGGCAGGCTGTTGCACGGCGACGCGCAGACGCTCGGCGAAACGTCGTCAGGCTGGTCGGTCGACACCGACGAAGGGCGCATCGACGCCGAAGCCGCCGTGGTTTCGCTCGGCCCCTGGTCGCCCGATCTTTTGCAAAGGTTCGGCTACCGCGTGCCGCTGGTGCGCAAGCGCGGCTACCACATGCACTATCACGGCGGCACCTCGCTCGACCTGCCGCTGGTCGACACCGCGCTCGGCTATGCCATGGCACCGATGGCCAAGGGCATCCGCATCACCACAGGCGCGGAGCTGACGAGCCCGGACGCGCCGGCGACCCCGATCCAGCTCGGCCATGCCGAAGCCGCCGCGCGAACATTGCTCGATCTCGGAACGCGCGTCGAGCCCGAGCCATGGTTCGGCACGCGGCCCTGCACGCCGGACATGCTGCCGGTGCTGGGACCGGCGCCGCGTCATCGCGGTCTCTGGCTCGACTTCGGTCACGGCCACCAGGGCTTTACGCTCGGGCCCGCGACCGGCCGCCTGCTCGCAGAGATGATGAATGGCGGGGCCACCTCCATCGATCCCACGCCGTATCGGGTGGATCGGTTCTAACCGCGCTTGATGAGCTGTCGCTCCTCCCCGAGCCGCGCGAGCTCGGCGGAGACGCGCGTCAGCACGCCGTCCCAGGCTTGCGGCTTCTCCTGGCGATACAGCCGCATGGTCGGATACCAGGGGCTGTCCTCGCGATCGCGCAGCCAGCGCCAGTCCAGTGCGTAAGGCAGCAGCATCCACACCGGGCGGCCGAGCGCACCGGCCAGATGCGCAACCGACGTATCCACGGCGATGACGAGATCGAGTGCTGCGACCGCCGCCGCCGTGTCGGCAAAATCACCGAGCGCGGGCGCAAGATCGACGATGTCGGCACCCAGCGCGGATAGCACCGGAACGTCACTGGGCCGCGGCTCCTTTTGCAGGCTGTAGAGCTGCACGCCAGGTGTGACCAGACGCGGCAGCACGGCTTCCGCCGGCAGCGAACGTTGATGGTCGCCCTTGTGCCTGGGATTGCCGGCCCAGACCACACCGACCTTGAGCGCAGTCACACCATCAAGCGCAGAGCGCCAGCGCGCCAGCTTCGCCGGATCCGGTTGCAGATACGGCACCTCGGCCGGAATCGTGTCGAGCGTGGTGCCGAACACAAGCGGCAGGCTCATCAGCGGCAGTTGCAGGTCGAACGGCGGCAGCGGCTCGCCGCGCGCGATCACCGTGGCGTCGGTCATCGTTCGCAACAACGCAGCGAGCGCCGGCTGCACCTGCAGGATGATCTTGCCGCCCATCGTACCCACCATCGGCAGATAGCGGACGAATTGCAGGGCATCGCCAAGCCCGAATTCGGCGAACAGCAGCAGCGTGCGTCCCGCGAGCGGCTCGCCCAGCCATTCCGGCTCGGAAAACACCGGATCGCCTTCGCAGTGCGTCTTGCATTTGCGCCGCCACCGATAGGCCTCGAAGCCGGCTGCGAAATCACCATTCAGCAGCAGGAAATGCGCGTGGTTATATTGCGCTAGCGGCTGTGCCGGATCGAGCGCGACGGAGCGATGCGAGACCGCGAGCGCCTCGTCGATTTCGCCGGCATTGCGCAGCGCGACCGCGAGATTGGCATGGCCCTTGGCGTAGGCGGGATCGGCGGCGACCGCACGCCGATGCGCGGCCACGGCGGCCTCGACCCGGTTCTGCTTCTCGAAGATGATGCCGAGATTGGTGTGAGCCGGCGCGTGATCGGACCTGAGCGCCAGCGCGCGCTCGCAAGCCGCAATCGCCTCGTCGAACGCGCCGAGCTCGCAGAGGCAGGCGCCGAGATTGCTTGCGATGACGTAGTCGACATCGTCGCGCGCGATCGTCCGCCGGTAGACCTCGACCGCCTCCCGCAGATGGCCGGCCTCATGCAGGACGAGGCCGAGCAGGCGCAGCGCTGGCGCATGGTCCGGCGCAAGTTCGGTTGCGCGCCGATAGTGGAGAAGCGCGTCCTCGAGCAGGCCCCGGCGATAAAGCGCGGCGCCGAGGTTGCGGAGCAGGCCCACATCGTCGGGATCAGCCTCCAGCGCGCGACGATAGGCGGCGATTGCCTCCTCAATCTGCCCCATGTCGACCAGCACATTGCCGAGATTGAGCCAGACGCCGCGACGCTGAGGATCGAGCTCGATGGCACGGCGATAAGCCGCCTCGGCCTCGGCAAGGCGCGACAGTTCGCAGAGGGCGATGCCGAGCTTGTTGTACAGGCTGGCATCGTGCGGCCGCCGGAGCAGCGCGCGCCCAAACGCCGCCACCGCGCCGTCATGCTCGCCCTTGACCGCAAGCGCATCGCCCAGCGTGACCAGCGCCGGCGCGTGATCCGGATCGAGGCCGAACACGCGGCCGAGCAGCGTCACCCCGTCCGCGACCCGATCGGAGACGAAAGCGATAATTGCGGACAGGTGCAGCGCCGGCAAATGGTCCGGATGCTTCTCCAGGAGCCCGGCGCAGAGCGCACCGGCCTGCTCCACCCGCCCTGCTTCGTAGTGCCCAACCGCCTGCAACAGAATTCGATCGACCGCCGCCGTGCTCACGATGCCGTCCGTCCCATCACCCGAGAAGCCAGATGCAGGTCAAACGGACGACAGCGCCGATTCCGGCGGGCGATCTACATGTCGCGACCCGCTACGCTTCGAGAGGTCCCCAAACGCTCCTTAACATCGTGTTATGGACCACCGTCGTCGCGGTCATTGACACCAGATTTCGGATGCCAAACGCTTGCGCTCGCGGGCGGAAATGCGAATCGAACGGGGGCAGTCCATGGCGGATGGCGGCGCGAGGGCCGGTCGAGGAACCTTCCTCGGACATGCATCATTTCAGACCAAGATCGTCCTTGGCTTCGTCTCTGTTCTCACACTCTCCATTGTCGTGACGGCAGTCGCCGCGCTCGGCTACGGCAAGGTCTCGACCGGATTTACGGCTTATCGGTCGAGCGTTGCCGAAGGCATATCCGCCCAGGCGATCGATCGGGATGCCGCCGCCTACCAGTTTGGCACGCGCTACTTTGTCGCCACCGGCGACGAAGCAGACGCAGCAAAGGCACTGAAGGCCGAGTCCGTCTTGCGGACTACAATTCAGGAATCGCTGCGCCAGACCGAGGATCCCCAGCGCCAGCAGGTTCTCAACGGGCTGTCCGACAACTTCGAAACCGCAACCAAGCTGTTCGCGCGCATCGTTGACGCCAAGCGCGACAGTTACAAGTCCGCCACAGCCGCCATCGCCCGCGACGCAACCGGGCTGAAGCAGAAGATCGAGGAGCTCGGCGAGGCGGCAATGCTCGCGGACGTGGCCAGCATCCAGGCCGGGGCCAAGGAAGCGACCACGCAATTCGCGTCGCTCGCGACGGCGATCAACGCCATGCTGGTGCGCTACGACGAGACCAGCGCAGGCGCCGCGACCGAACGGCTCAAGGCGCTGGAGAAGACCATCGGCGACATCCGCTCTCCGAGCGCCATGATGTCGCGCAGGATCACGGCACTGAACGATCAGCTTGCGACCTATCGCAAGGCGTTCGACGAGATGGTCTCGGTATCCGCCAATATCGACGCGCTGCTCAAGGACATGGACCGCTTGACGGGTCGCATCGTGGCCGACGCCGGGCAGGTCCGAAGCCGCTCGATCTCCGAGGAGAGCGCGATCCAGCGCGAGACCGAGGCCTTGATCTCGACGACGCGGACCTTCGTTGTTGGCCTTGCCGCGGCGACAACCGTGATCGGCGGCCTGCTCGCCTTCGTCCTGGGTCGCGGGATTTCCCGCCCGATGACCCGGCTGTGCAAGGCCATGCGCGAGCTGGCCGAAGGCAATTTTGACGTCGTTCTGCCGGGACTCGGCCGCCGCGACGAGATCGGCCAGATGGCCGCTGCGGTCGAGGACTTCAAGAGCCGTGCCGTCACCAAGGCGGAGCGTGACGCAACCGAGCGCGACGCGATGAGCAGGTCGAGCCGCGACGAGCGCCGTCGCGAACTCCACCGGTTTGCCGAAGAATTCGAGGCCGCGGTCGGAGCCATCGTGACCGACGTCTCGACTTCGGCCAGGCAACTCGGCTCTGCCGCAAATACATTGACGAGCACGGTCGGGTTGACGAAGGATTTGACCGGGCGCGTCGCGCAGGTCTCTCGCGACGCATCGTCGAACGTCCAGGCCGTCGCTTCGGCGACAGAACAGCTCTCCGCGTCGGTCACGGAGATCGGACTCCGTGCCGAGGAATCCAGACAGATCGCGGCACGCGCAGTCATCCAGGCGACCGAGACCAACGAGCGGATTGCAAGGCTGACGCGTGCAACGCAACAGATCGGCGACGTCGTCAAGCTGATTACCGCGATCGCCGAGCAGACAAATTTGCTGGCGTTGAACGCAACCATCGAGGCCGCGCGCGCCGGCGACGCGGGTCGCGGCTTCGCCATCGTCGCGTCCGAGGTGAAATCGCTGGCCGCGCAAACAGCGCATGCGACCGACGACATTTCATCACAGATCTCCGAACTTCAGCAGACGACCGATGAATCGGTCGGGGCCATCAAGACCATCGGCGGCACCATCGACGAAATCTCGGGCATCTGCTCGGCGATCGCCAACGCGGTTCAGCAACAGGGCCTTGCCACACAGGAGATCGCGCAGAACGTGCAGCGCGTCGCAAACGGCATGCGGGACGTCACAACCGACATCGATGCGGTCAACCAGGGAACGCGACAGACCAGCGTGGCCTCCGGCGATATCCTGGCTTCGGCCCAGACGCTTTCAGCCGGAAGCACCAAGCTGCGCCATGAGCTCGATCGATTCCTGGCGAATGTCCGCAAAGGTTGACCGGCAGGGCGAACGCTCAGGTCCGATTCGGGAAGAAGCGGACCTGAGCATCCCAGGCATTGCCATCAACCGAGACGACTAATCCGTTGTGATCGCCGTCTCCATGTCGGTCGGATCGATCTGCTTGGCGAGGTTGGCGTTGAGCTTGTCGCGGTCGAGCTCGCCCTCCCACCAGGCAACGATCACGCAGGCGACGCCGTTGCCGCAGAGATTGGTCAGCGCGCGGCATTCGCTCATGAACTTGTCGATGCCGAGCACGATCGCCATGCCCGGCACGAGGCGCGGATCGACCACCGCCAGCGTCGCAGCCAGCGTGATGAAGCCCGCGCCAGTGATGCCGGAAGCGCCCTTCGAGGTCAGCATCGCCACGACCAGGATCGTGAGTTGCTGGCTGAAGGAGAGATCGAAGCCGAGCGCCTGCGCAATGAACAGCGTCGCCAGCGTCATGTAGATGTTGGTGCCGTCGAGGTTGAACGAGTAACCCGTGGGCACCACGAGGCCGACTACCGACTTCGAGCAGCCGAGCCGTTCGAGCTTCTCCATCAAGGACGGCAACGCGCTTTCCGAGGACGAGGTGCCGAGCACGATCAAGAGCTCGTCCTTGATGTAGGCGAGGAACTTGAAGATCGAGAACCCCGCCGTCCGCGCGATGATACCGAGCACGACGAACACGAACAGCGCCGCCGTCAGGTAGAACGTCGCGATCAGCCCGATCAGATTGAGGATCGCGCCGGTGCCGAATTTGCCGATGGTATAGGCCATCGCACCGAAGGCGCCGATCGGGGCTGCGCGCATCACGATGGAGATGACGCCGAACACGGCGTGGGCGGCGTCGTCGATGAACGAGCGGATGGTGTGGCCGCGCTCGCCGAGGCTCATGATCGCGAAGCCGAACAGCACCGAGAACAAGAGCACCTGGAGGATTTCGCCCTGCGCGAACGCCCCCACCACGGTGTCGGGAATGATGTGCAGCACGAAGTCGACCGACCTCTGCGCCTCCGCCTGCTTGGCGAAGCCGGCAACGGCCTGCGCGTTCGCCGCCGCATTGCCAAAACCGGCGCCCGGCCTCACGAGGTTGCCGACCACGAGGCCTATGACGAGGGCGAAGGTGGAGACGACCTCGAAATAAACCAGCGCCTTGACGCCGATGCGTCCGACCTTCTTGGCATCCTGGATATGCGCAATACCGGATACCACGGTGCAGAAGATGATCGGCGCGATCACCATCTTGATCAGCTTGATGAAGCCGTCGCCCATCGCCTTGATCCACTCGTTGGTGGCAAGGGTCGGCCACAGCCAGCCGACGATGGCACCGAGGACGATGGCGATCAGAACCTGAACGTAGAGAACCTTGTACCAGGGCTTTGCCGCAGTCTCTCGCACTGCAGGCGCTCCGGTTGCGATCGCTTCAGCCATGAAGTTGTTCCTCCCCGTGAACGGCGTTTGTCCCTTGTGCTCACCCAAATTCCATTAGGCGGACAGAGTCAATGCCGCCTGCCGCTTGAAGTGGGCCTGCAGTTAAATTGACAGCGCTAACGCAGCCAGCGGGCGATGCGCTCGACCGCCTCGCGCATCTCCTCGGCCGAGCGGGCGTAGGAGAAGCGGATGAACGAGCGGCCGTGAACCGGGTCGAAATCGATGCCCGGGGTCGCCGCAACATGGGCCTTCTCCAGCATCTCCTGGGCAAAGGCAAAACTGTCGGAGGTGAAGTCGGAGACGTCGGCATAGAGGTAAAATGCGCCGTCCGCGGGCAGGAACCGAGTCAGCCCCGCCTTCGGCAAGCCCTCGATCAGGATGCGGCGGTTCTCCTGGTAGCCGTGCTTGATCTCCTCCATCTCTGCCGCGCCGTCGAAAGCCGCTTCGGCCGCGATCTGCGACAGCGCCGGCACCGAGATCGACAGGTTCTGCTGCAACCGCTCGATCGGCCGGACCAGGATCTCCGGCACGACCATCCAGCCGACGCGCCAGCCCGTCATGCAAAAATATTTCGAGAAGGAGTTGATGACGAGCGCCTGCTCGGACAACGCGGCTGCCGTAACGGCCTGGAACGCATAGTCGAGCCCGTGATAGATCTCGTCCGAGATGAAGCGGATCCGCGCGCCTTCCGCCGCTGCGATCAGGCTCGACAGCGCCTGTTTCGACATCATCGTTCCCGTGGGATTGGCCGGGCTGCCGACCAGCACGCCCTTCAGCGGCGCCTTGCGATGGGCGGCCAGCAAGGCCTCGCCGGTCAGCGCATGACGCGTCTCGTTCGTGGTCTCGATCAGCACCGGCTCGCAGCCGAGCGCGGTGAGGATGTGGCGGTACGGCGGATAGCCGGGCACCGTGACCGCGACCCGGTCGCCGGGCTCGAACATCGACAGGAATGCGAGGATGAATCCGCCGGAGGACCCCGTGGTGACGACCACCCTGTCGGGGCTGACCGTGCAGCCATAGGCATCGCGGTAATGGCGGGCGATGCGCTCGCGCAAGCTGGGGATGCCGAGCGCGGAGGTGTAGTCGATCCGCCCGGTGTCGAGGGCCGCGTGCGCGGCCGCAATCGCCGTCCTGGGAGCGGATGCTGCGGGCTGGCCCACCTCCATGGGGATGACATGGCCGCCGGCCGCCTCGATTCGCGCCGCGGCCGCCATCACGTCCATCACCATGAACGGGGGAACATCGCTGCGACGGGACGGCTCCAGCCATTGTCCCAGCCGGTTTCTCAAGGTCGCCTCAACCATGGATATCTGCTATTTCGCTCTCCGCCGGCCCCTTCCGGGACCGGGAACCGGGGCCGATGCGCCCCAGACTGGCCGCATTGTGCGGTTCATTAGGGCATATCCCGTATCCGGTCCGCCGCCAATCGCCAAGCCAAACACGAAACTGCATTTCAAGACCGATCGATGTTGCTCCAGTTCGTTTCACGCAAGAAGGCCTCCGCCCTGACCGCCCTGGTGACGGCGGTGGGCCTCGCCCTGTCGCCGCTGCCTGCGGCGCAGGCGCAGCAGGCCAAGGGACTGCCCGTCCTGCGCGACACCGAGACCGAGCAATTGCTGCGCGAATATACCCGCCCGATCCTGCGTGCGGCGGGTATGGAGAAGCAGAACATCCAGATGGTGATCCTCAACGACAGCTCGTTCAACGCGTTTGTCGCCGATGGCCGCCGCATCTTCGTCAATTACGGCGCGATCATGCAGTCGGAGACCCCGAACCAGTTGATCGGCGTGCTCGCGCACGAGACCGGACATCTGGCCGGCGGCCATCTCGCCAAGCTGCGCGAGCAGCTCGCTGCCGCGCAGACCCAGATGATCATCGCCATGCTGCTCGGCGCCGGCGCGATGGTTGCGGGCGCCCGCAGCGGCAACCCGAACAACGGCCTTGCCAATGCCGGTGCTGCGGCCGTCGCCGGCCCCCAGGAGATGATCCGCCGCTCGCTCTTGTCCTACCAGCGCCAGCAGGAAGAGAATGCCGACCGCGCCGGCGTGAAGTTCCTGACCGCGACCGGCCAGTCGCCGCGCGGCATGTACGAGACCTTCAAGCGCTTCACCGGCGAGAGCCTGTTTGCCGCCCGCGGCGCCGACCCCTATCTGCAGTCGCATCCGATGCCCGCCGAGCGCGTCGAGGCGCTGGCGCAATTCGCCCGCTCGAGCCCCTATTGGGACAAGAAGGACGACCCGGCGCTGCAATTGCGCCACGACATGGCGCGCGCCAAGATCTCGGCCTTCATGGAGCGGCCGGAAACCGTCTACCGCCGCTATCCCCAGTCCAATGACAGCGTGCCGGCGCGCTATGCCCGCGCCATCAGCACCTATCTGCACGGCGATTTGCGCAGCGCGCTGACGCAGATCGACGCGCTGATCCAGGTCCAGCCGAACAACCCGTACATCTACGAGGTGCGCGGTCAGGCGCTGCTGGAAAGCGGCAAGCCGGCCGAAGCCATCCCGTCACTGCAAAAGGCGGTTCACCTGTCGGGCAACGCGCCGCTCATCGAGATGTTACTTGGGCAGGCGCTGGTCGGAACCGATAATAAGGCCTACACGGACGAGGCCATCCGGATTCTCCGTGCCGCGGTGGCGCGCGAGCCGGAGGCGCCGATCGGTTACACGCAGCTCGCGATGGCCTATGGCCGCAAGGGCGACTATGCGGAGGCCGACTTGGCTTCGGCACAAGCCGCGTACCTGCGCGGCGATAACAAGACCGCGCGCGAGCTTGCCACCCGCGCAAAGACCCGCTTCGCGGTGGGGACACCCGGATGGGTCAAGGCTGACGACATCGTGACGGCGAAGCCGCCGCGCGGTAACTAGACTTAAACCGAGCATCACTAGTCCCAGAGGGGACGCTTTTCCGAAACCGGTTTCGACAAGAGGATTTGCCAATGCCTTCGCTGCGCCTGCTCGTTCCCGCGCTGTTTGCGCTCGCAATGTTCGGCGCCGCGGGCCCCGCCTCGGCCCAGAGCTTCTCCGACACCCAGCGCTCGGACATCGAGGCCATTGTCAGGAACTATCTCGTCACCCATCCCGAGGTGCTCGAGGAAGCAATGGCCGAGCTCACCAAGCGCCAGGCCGCGGCCGAAGCCGCCAAGCACGAGGCGAGCATTGCCATGAACGCGGACGCGATCTTCAACTCGTCGCGCCAGGTGACGCTCGGCAACAAGGACGGCGACGTCACCTTCGTCGAGTTCTTCGATTACAATTGCGGCTACTGCAAGCGCGCGATGACCGACATGATCGAGATCATGAAGGGCGACTCCAAGCTCAAGGTCGTGCTGAAGGAGTTTCCGGTGCTAAGCCAGGGCTCGGTGGAAGCAGCCCAAGTGGCGGTTGCCGTGCGCATGCAGGATCCCACCGGCAAGAAATATCTCGACTTCCACCAGAAGCTCCTGGGCGGCCGTGGCCAGGCCGACAAGGCGCACGCGATGGCTGCCGCCAAGGAAGCGGGCCTCGACACCGCCAGGATCGAGAAGGATCTCTCGAGCGCCGAAGTGCGCGCCACCATCGAAGAGAATTTCAAGCTCGCCGAAGCGATGGGCATGAACGGCACGCCGAGCTACGTCATCGGCAAGCAGATCATCGTCGGCGCCGTCGGCGTCGAAGCGCTCAAGGAAAAGATCGGCATCGCACGCTGCGGCAAGGCGACCTGCTGATCCCACTCACGATCGCAAGCGTTTTCGAGAGGCCGGCCGGAGCGCCGGCCTCTTTGTTTTTCGCGCCGTCTCCTGCGCGCAGGTGTCGCGAACGCGGCGCTTCCATTCATCCGGCGTTCAACAAACAAACGCCGCGGAACAAGAGAAGTTCAGGAACAACCGATATCTCCTTTCGTTGTCGGCGCGGGCAATGACGCACAAAACACGTGAGGAGAGTTTCAATGTCTAATCGCTTCATGATCTCGGTTGCCGCGCTCGCGCTCGTCGCCGGAACCGGCCTGGCGAACGCACAGGGCACGATGAACCGCGACGCCGGTTCGCCCAGCGCGCAGCCGATGCAACAGCACTCGCAGCCTTCGGGTGGCGCGGCTGAGCACGGCGGCGCCATGAACAAGGAAACGAACAAGGATAAGGATGCGACCAAGGACAAGGGCACCGTCGGACAGGCTGGTGGCGCCATGAAGTCCGAGGACAAGTCCGGCGCCATGAAGGACGACCGCTCCGGCACGATGCACAAGAACCAGTCGGCTGACGACAAGGCCGGCGCCACCAAGGGCCAACGCACCGAAGGTCAGCAGGACAAGTCGAAGAGCATGAGCTCGGAGACCCAGACCAAGTCCGGCACCAAGGACATGAAGGCCGAGGACAGCAAGAGCGGCGCAGCGAGCAAGAGCAGCGCCGAGACCCGCCCCGGCACCAGCACGGATATGAAGGCCCAGGGCCAGACCGGTACTTCGTCCTCGACCACCGTCGGCCAGGCCGGCGCGAGCGCCAAGCTCTCGACCGAGCAGCGCACGCAGATCACCTCGGTCATCCGCGAGGAGAAGGTGGCGCCGGTGACCAACGTGAACTTCAACATTTCGGTCGGTACCCGCGTGCCGCGCGAGGGCATCACGCTTCACGCCCTGCCGTCCCGGGTCGTGACGATCTATCCGGAATGGCGGGCCTACAAGTACATCCTGGTCCGCGAGGAAATCGTGATCATCGATCCGGCGACCTTCGAGATCGTGGCCGTCCTGAACGTCTAAGGCACGGCGGACGAGACGCTTCGGGGGCGGGCAGCAATGCCCGCCCCTTTGCATATGGCCGACAGCCATGCTTTGGACTGGTTAACAAGCAATTTCCGTAGCTTCCGCACAGGTTTTTGCAAGCCGGATGAGCTGTTTGAAGCCCCTTCCGAGGTCCTTCAAGGCTTCCCCTGACGCCCTTTGTTACCTATAACCCCGCCACCTGCGCCAAGCACCTTCTGCGGGATGGAAATGGCTGAACCAGCAACCGATACGATTCTCGTTCTCAACGGCCCGAACCTCAACATGTTGGGGACGCGCGAACCGGAGAAATACGGCCATGCGACGCTGGCCGACGTCGAGGCGCTGTGCCGCGAGGCGGCAGCGCTCTTCGGCCTCAAGGCCGACTGCCGCCAGTCCAACCGCGAGGGCGAGCTGATCGATTTCATCCACGAGGCGCATGCCAGGAAGATGCGCGGCATCATCATCAACGCCGGCGGCTATTCGCACACCTCGATCGCGCTTCATGATGCGCTGCTGGCAGTCCAGATCCCGACCGTGGAAGTGCACGTCACCAACATCCACGCCCGCGAGAGTTTTCGCCACCACTCCTACACCGCCCGCGCCGCCTTCGCGTCGCTGTGCGGCTTCGGCATCGAGGGTTACCGCCTCGCGATACAGGGTCTTGCCGCCAAAATCGGCGTCAAGGCCAAAGCCTGACGCACCCTTTCAACACACGGTTCGGAACAGAGATCATGGCGCGCCAGCCAGACGACAAATCAGACGCAAAATTCTCCAGCGACGACTCCGCCCTCATCCGCGAGCTCGCACTGCTGCTCGATGAGACGAGCCTCACCGAGATCGAGATCGAGCGCGCAGGCCTGCGCCTGCGCGTCGCCCGCAACATCAGCGTCGCCGCGACGATGCCCATGCCGGTCCCCACCATCAGCGCGGCCCCGATCGCCGGCGTCACCGTGGCTGCGACACCAGCGCCCGCCGACATGTCAAAACATCCGGGCGCGGTGACCTCGCCGATGGTCGGCACCGCCTATTGGGCGCCCGAGCCCGGTGCAAAGCCGTTCATCGACGTTGGCTCCAAGGTCTCGGTCGGCCAGACGCTGCTGATCATCGAAGCCATGAAGACGATGAACCAGATCCCCTCGCCCCGCGCCGGCACCGTGACGCAGATCCTGATCGAGGATGGTCAGCCGGTCGAATTCGGCGAAGCCCTGGTGATCATTGAATAGCTGGGAGTGGCGACGCCTCGCCACATCCTGCGCGCCACTCGTCCCCTAAGGACACCATGTTCGACAAGATCCTCATAGCCAATCGTGGCGAGATCGCCCTTCGCATCCTGCGGGCCTGCAAGGAGCTCGGAATCGCGACCGTCGCCGTGCACTCCACCGCCGACGCCGACGCCATGCATGTGCGGCTGTCGGACGAGAGCGTGTGCATCGGCCCACCGCCGTCGAAGGACAGCTATCTCAACGTGCCCGCGCTGCTCGCGGCCTGCGAGATCACCGGCGCCGATGCGGTGCATCCGGGCTATGGTTTTCTGTCGGAGAACGCGCGCTTTGCGGAAATCCTCTCCGAGCACAATCTGCATTTCATCGGCCCCAAGGCCGAACACATCCGCCTGATGGGCGACAAGATCGAGGCGAAGAAGACCGCCAAGCGCCTCGGCATCCCCGTGGTGCCCGGCTCCGACGGCGCGGTCGGCCCCGAGGACGACGCGATGGCGATCGCCCGGGATATCGGTTTCCCGGTGCTGGTGAAGGCGGCTGCCGGCGGCGGCGGTCGCGGCATGAAGGTCGCGCACAGCGAGGCGGACCTGCAGATTGCGCTATCGACGGCAGCCAACGAAGCCAGATCGGCCTTCGGCGATGCCTCCGTCTACTTGGAAAAGTACCTCCAGAAGCCGCGCCACATCGAAATCCAGATCCTCGGCGACGGCCGCGGCGGCGCGATTCATCTGGGCGAACGCGACTGCTCCCTGCAACGCCGTCACCAGAAGGTCTGGGAGGAAGGCCCCTCGCCCGTGCTCACCGCCGCCGCGCGCGCGAAGATCGGCGAGACCTGCGCCAAGGCGATGCGCGAGATGAAATATCTCGGCGTCGGCACCATCGAATTCCTCTACGAGGACGGCGAGTTCTACTTCATCGAGATGAACACCCGCATCCAGGTCGAGCATCCCGTCACCGAGAGCATCACCGACATCGACCTCGTGCTGGAGCAGATCCGCATCGCCGCCGGCGGCGATCTGCCGGCGAAACAGCAGGAGATCGCGATCATCGGCCACGCGATCGAGTGTCGCATCAACGCGGAGAATCCGCAGACCTTCCGCCCCTCGCCCGGCCGCATCCTGCAATATCATCCGCCCGGCGGTCTGGGCGTGCGGATCGATTCCGCCGTCTATCAGGGCTACACGATCCCGCCCTATTACGATTCCCTGGTCGGCAAGCTGATCGTGCACGGCAAGACCCGCGCCGAGTGCCTGATGCGGCTGCGCCGCGCGATCGACGAGATGGTGGTGGACGGCATCGAGACGACGCTGCCCCTGTTCCGGGCCCTGGTGCGCGAAGACGCCATCATCAACGGCGACTATCACATCCACTGGCTGGAACAGTACCTGGCCGGCCAGTCCGGCGGGTGATCGGCAAGAGATCCCCCGTGACATGGAACCGGACGTCTCCAGAGGCGTTATTCGCCGGCATTTGCGCTCGGGGGAGTGGAAATTCTTAAAGTCCGGACCGAATTGGCCGCAACGCCCGACCTGAGGCGGCGGCGTGCATTTTGGCAGATCCTGCTGCTTGCGGCGGGACTCTTGGTGCTGACGGTGATCAGCGCCGGCTCGGTCTACCTCGTCAACAAGGCCCGCGACGACAACGCCGCCGTGATCCACACGATCGAGGTCGAGAACCAGGTTCATGCGCTGCTCCTGGAAATTCGTCGCGCCGAGAGCAGTGCCAGCGGATTTCTCCTCACGCGCGGGCCGGAACTCTGGACCGACCACCAGACCGCGGTGGCGGCGATCCTGCCGCATCTCGAGAGACTCGCCGAACTGACCAAGGACAATCCGGCGCAGACGGAAAACGTCCGTAAGCTCCGACCGGCGGTCGAAGCAAGGCTCGATCAGTTCGCGCGCGAGATGAATTTCATCCAACAGCGTGACTTCGCGAGCGCCACCGCGCTCGTCCGCGAAGCGGCCGCCGGCAACACAACGGGCGCCATCCGGGATGCGGCGGACGCCATGCTCCGCGAGGAGCAGCGGCTGTTCACGCTCCGCTCGGCAAATGCCGACAGCAGCCAGACCCTGGCTGCCTCCCTCACCGGCATCGGCTCCGGTCTGGTCGTGGTGCTCGCCCTGGTCTCGATCTGGCTGGTGCGGCGTTCCGCGCAGCTTCGCGACGAAGCCGAGGCGCGCCTGCGCGACGCCAATGTCGACCTCGAGACCACGGTCGACGAGCGCACCGCCGATCTCCGTGAAGCCAACGACGAAATCCAGCGCTTCGCCTATATCGTCAGCCACGACCTTCGCTCGCCGCTCGTCAACATCATGGGCTTCACCAGCGAGCTCGAGGAATTGCGCAACGATATTTTCGGCCGCATCGCAAGCCTGACCCAGGTCCCGGCCGGCGGACCGCCAATCGCCCCGGGCGATGGCGGCGAGACGCTGGAAGCGCAGGACAAGCAGCTCTCCCAGGACTTTTCCGAGGCGCTCGGCTTCATCAAATCGTCGATCGCCAAGATGGACCGCCTGATCTCGGCGATCCTCAACCTCACCCGCGAAGGACGGCGCGCGTTCGAGCCTGTTCGCATCGACATGCGCGAATTGATGGAGGCCATCGCGGCGACCGTGGCCCATCAGGCCGCGGAGGCGAACGCCGAAATCCGCATCGGCGAATTGCCCGACATCACGAGCGACCGTCTGGCGCTGGAGCAGATCTTCTCCAACCTGATCGACAACGCCGTCAAATATCTGAGGAACGACGAAGCGGGCAAGATCACGGTCCGTGGCCGCACCAAGCTCGGCTACGCGATCTATGAAGTTGCCGACAACGGCCGCGGCATCGACGCCAAGGACCATCAGCGCATTTTCGACTTGTTCCGCCGCGCCGGAACCCAGGACAAGCCGGGCCAGGGCATCGGTCTTGCCCATGTGCGTGCACTGGTACGCCGACTGGGCGGCACTATGTCCGTATCGTCAGAGCTCAATCAAGGCAGTACATTCACCATCACGCTGCCGATCAATTGGAACGCCAGCAAGCGGACTAGAGACCGATGACTCAACCCGTGACCATCATCATGATCGAGGACGACGAGGGACATGCGCGCCTGATCGAGCGCAACATCCGTCGTTCCGGCGTGAACAACGAGATCGTGCCCTTTGCCAACGGCACGGATGCGGTCAAATATCTGTTCGGTGCCGACGGCAGCGGGCTCGTGCAGAAGGGCCACGCGCTCCTGATCCTGCTCGACCTCAACCTGCCCGACATGAGCGGCATCGACATCCTGCGACGGATCAAGGAGAACAAATATCTGAAGGCTTCGCCCGTGGTGGTCCTGACCACCACCGACGACTCCCAGGAGATCAAGCGTTGCTACGAGCTCGGCTGCAACGTCTACATCACCAAACCCGTCAACTACGAGAACTTCGCCAACGCCATCCGGCAGCTCGGCCTGTTCTTCTCCGTGATCCAGGTCCCGGCGGCCGCCACATGAGCCAAACCATGCCGACGCTGCTCTATATCGACGACGACGCGGCGCTTGCGCGCCTGGTCGAGCGTGGCCTGACGCGGCGCGGCTACAGAGTGCTGAATGCATCGAGCGGCGAGGAAGGCCTCGAGCGCATCCGCGAAGGCGGCATCGACGTCGTGGCGCTCGACCAGTACATGCCGGGCCTCGACGGGCTGGAGACGCTCGAGCAGATCATGGCGATCACGGAGGCGCCGCCGGTCGTCTTCGTTACGGCGTCGCAGGACTCCAACATCGCGGTCACCGCGCTGAAGGCGGGCGCGGCCGACTATCTCGTCAAGGACGTGAAGGGCGACTTCATCCCGCTCCTGCATGTCGCGGCCGACGGCGCGCTGCGGCAGGCCGAGCTGCAGAAGGCGCGCGAAGACGCGGAGGCCGAAATCCACGCCTCGCGCGACCGCTATGCCGCGCTCGCCGCCGAGCGCGAGATGTTGCTGCGCGAGGTCAACCACCGCGTCGGCAACTCGCTCCAGATCATCGCCTCGCTCCTGCATCTGCAGGCGAGTTCCGCCGGTCAGGAAGAGGTCAAGGCCGCCCTCACCAACGCGATGGGCCGCGTCGCCGCGGTCGCGCAGGTGCACCGCCGCCTCTACACCTCGCAGGACCTGAAGAGCGTGGTCCTGAACCAGTATCTGGATTCCCTGCTCGAGGATCTCCGCCGCTCCGCCGAAGGTAACCGGATGTCGCGCCTGACGCTGAAGGCCGAGCCGGTCGAGATCGATCCGGACCGTGCGGTTGCCGTCGGCATCATCGTCAATGAGCTGGTGATGAACGCGGTCAAATACGCCTATCCCGACGGCGCCGGCCCCATTCATGTCGAGCTCGTCTCGCAGGAGGACGATCTCCTGCTGTCGATCACCGACGATGGCGTCGGCGATGCCGTCAAGGCCGACCCGCGCTCGACCGGCATGGGCCAGCGTATCGTCGCGGCAATGGCCTCCAAGCTCGATGCCTGTGTCGAGCGCGATCCCGATCATGCGGGGACCCGCATCGTGCTGAAGTTCCGCCGCGTGCCTGCAACGGCGGCTCCGGCGAGCAGCGCCGCCGCGAGCTGATCTCGCGACCCCATCGCAAGCGCGATACGATCCTGCTATTGTTCGGCAATGACCTCGCGCGACTCCGCCTCGTCTGAAATCACCCCCGCCGTCCTGTTGCGCGCCTATGCCTGCGGCATCTTTCCGATGGCGGAGAGCGCCGACGACCCGACGCTGTTCTGGGTCGAGCCGGAGCTGCGCGGTGTGATTCCGCTGGACGGCTTTCGCATCGCCTCGCGGCTGGCGCGGACGGTGCGTTCGGACGCGTTTCGCGTCACCGTCAACACCGCCTTCAAGGCGACGATTGCCGGTTGCGCCGCGCCGCAGGCCGGACGCGAGGACACCTGGATCAACAAGCGCATCCGCGACCTCTATGGCGGGCTGCACGCGCTCGGCCATTGCCACTCGGTCGAGGTCTGGCAGGACGACGATCTCGTCGGCGGACTCTATGGCGTCAGCCTGGGGCGCGCCTTCTTCGGCGAAAGCATGTTTCACCGCGTGCGCGACGCCTCCAAGGTGGCGCTGGTGCATCTCGTGGCGCGCCTGATCGCGGGTGGATTCGAGCTGCTCGACACGCAATATGTCACCGAGCATCTGAAGAGCTTTGGCGCGGTCGAGATCTCGCGGCGGCGCTACACTGCCCTGCTCGACAAGGCGCTCGCCGGCGATCCCGCCGATTTCCTGAGGCTGCCGCCGGAGCAGCCGATTGCGGGCACAAGCGCGCTCGAGATCATCGCCGCGCGGCAATAAGCATGATCCGGAAAAGCGCGCAGCGGTTTTCCCTCGCGACAAACGCGGAACGCGTTTGCGCGGAAATCATGCGCAAACAAAGAGCTAAAGCGCGATGACGATTCAATCATCGCGCCTTAGCCGATCGAAGCGTATCGCTTAGCGGCCAAAACCCGGGAACGGAAACAGGCCCGGCTGCTGCTGGGGCGGCGGAGGCGGCGGTGGCTGTTGCGGCTGTGGCAGCGGCTGCGGCGGACGCTGCTGCTGCACCGTCTGCTTGGGCGGCGCGGACTTCTTCTGCGCCGGAGGCGGTGCGGGCGGCTTGGCGCCTGGATCGGGCGCGGCGGTCGCAATCGTCGTCTGCGGCTCCTTACAGTCGGTCAGCCAGATGTCGTAGATCGGATGCTCGACGCCGTGCAGGCCGGGGCTCGCCGCATACATCCACCCCGAAAAGATCCGCTTCACCTCGCCCTGGAGCGTGATCTCGTCGACCTCGACGAAGGCGTCGGTGTTTGCGGCTTCCGTCGCCGGGCGCGTGTAGCAGGCGTCGGTTTTGACGCGCAGCGCGCCGAACTGCACGGTCTCGCCGATCTCCTCGTCGAAATTGATGATGCGGCCGGTGATCTTGTCGAGGCCGGAGAAGGTCGCCTTCTTGTTCACGATCTTCTGCGCCGGCGGCTCGGTGACGACCTCGTCGCCCGGCTGCAGGCTCGCCGGCGTCTGCGGTACGGCGCCCGGCGCGCCTTTGGGCTGGCGCTGGCCGGGCGGCAGGCCCGGCAGCGTCGGATTTGCGCCAGGCTGCGGCGCGGCTTGCGGATTGGGCGGCGCGACGGCGACCGCGGGCGGCTGGTTCTGGGGCGCAACCGTCGCGCCAGGCGGCGGCGCCAGGGGCTGCGACTGCACCGGACCCGGGAGCGCATTGCCCTGCTGGGCCGGCGGCGGCGCGGGACGCGTCGGCAGCACGCGGCCCTGCCGCGGCAGCTCCGGCACCACCTCTTCGTCGTCGTCGGGCATCGGCTGGGGCAGCTGATTGCCGCGCGGAATTGCACCCGGCGGCCGCGGCGGCGGATCGGAGAAAATCGTGCCGATCTGCGCCTGCGCAGGCGGGGCAAGCGTCATCGCTGTGGCGGCGAGCAGGGCCGCAAGACCGGTCAGGACAAGGTTTCGAGACATCTCGCGCGGCTTCAACAGCGAATCGGGTTTCGGGACATTGTACAGGGGGTTACCGCCGCTCGCAGACCTTCCGGTTAACACGGCGAATACGGCGGGGAAAGGGCGGCAACCCTGCCCCGCCCGCCGGCCGTCTGGCCAGAGCGCCCTGCAGATGGAATAGTCGCTGCCAGGGGCCCCGTCGCGGGCCCCTGGCGTCTCCAGGCCAACCGGAGCGGCGCCTCGAAGAGGCGAGCCCGGAATGACTCCCTCAAATCACAGGTCCGCTGCCCGCATGCCCGTCGTTCTCGATCCCGATGCAGCCGCCGTCTACAAGGCCTTCCTCGAGGCCGGCCGGCCGCCTTACGAAAGGCTGACCGCGGCCGAAGCGCGCGAGTCCTATTCGCAGGCCCGCCTCGTCGTCAGTCCGGAGCCGCCCGAGCTTGCGCGGGTCGAGCAACTCGCGATCCCGGCGCCGCATGGCGCAATCCCGGCGCGCCTCTACGTGCCCAAGCGCCTGCGGGAGCGGAACGGTCTATCGCCGGCGCTGGTGTTCTTCCACGGCGGCGGCTGGGTGATCGGCGATCTCGACACCCATGACGTCGCCTGCCGCAAGCTTGCCGACGCGGGCGAGCTGATCGTGATCTCAGTCGATTATCGCCTCGCGCCCGAGCACAAATTTCCGGCCGCCGTCGACGACGCCATTGCCGCGACCCAATGGGTGGCTGACAATGCGAGACAGCTCGGCATCGACGCCTCGCGCCTGTGTGTCGGCGGCGACAGCGCCGGCGGCAATCTCGCGGCCGTGGTCGCGATCGCCGCGCGCGACGGCAACGGCCCGGCGCTATCAGGACAGGTGCTGATCTACCCCGCCGTCGACTTTGCGATGACGCATCGCTCGCACAGCGAGCCCGAGACCAGCGTGCTGCTCACGCATTCCGTGATTCGTTGGTTCCGCGACCATTACCTGAACGGCGCCGCCGACACCCACGACTGGCGCGCTTCCCCCGCACGCGCCTCGACGCTTGTCGGCCTGCCGCCCGCCTATGTGCTCACCGCCGGCGCCGATCCCCTGCGCGACGAGGGCTGTGACTATGCCGCGCGCCTGAAGCAGGCCGGCGTGGGCGTCGCCTACCGCCACTTCCCCGGCCAATTCCACGGCTTCTTCACCATGGGCAGGCTGCTGCAGCAGGCCGATGTCGCGGCGAGCGAGATCGGAACGTGGCTGAAGACGTTGAATTGAAGCTTGCGCGTCCGCCGTATCGGCTACGAACAGGCGCGACGCGTACGCGCTAAACCGCCCGCGCCGCGCGGCGCAGCGATTGCGGCGGCTGGCCGAAGGCGCGGATGAAGGCGCGGCGCATCCGTTCCGGATCGCGAAAGCCGGTGGATTGCGCCACGAGCTCGATCGCTTCGCTCGACGATTGCACGCGCTCGCGCGCCACCTCGATGCGCAGCCGCTCGATGGCCTTCGACGGCGTCGTACCGGTCTCGGCGGTGAAGGCGCGGGCAAAGTGCCGCGAGCTCATGCCGGCCTGGTCGGCGAGATCTTCTACCGTCAGCGGTGCGTCGAGATTCTCGCGCGCCCAGGCGAGCAGCGGGCCGAAGCGGCCGTTCGGCGTCTTCAATTCCAGCAGCGAGGAGAATTGCGACTGGCCGCCGCTGCGGCGATGATAGAGCACGAGCTGGCGCGCAGTATCCTGCGCGACGGCCTCGCCGTGGTCCTCGGTGACCATGGCGAGCGCGAGGTCGATTCCGGCGGTGATGCCGGCGGACGTCCAGATCGGGCCGTCGTGGGTGAAGATCTGGTCGGGCTCGAACTTGATCTTGGGATAACGCGCGACGAAATCGCGCGTCCGTCCCCAATGCGTGGTCGCCCGCCGGCCGTCCAACAGCCCTGCCTCCGCCAGCACGTAAGCGCCGGAGCAGATGCTTGCGACGCGCACGCCGCGTTTGGCCATCCGCTGCACGAAGGCCAGCGTGATCGGGCAGCGCGACGCGGTCGCAATCCCCTCGCCGCCCGCCACGATCAGCGTCGTGATGGCGCCAGCCGATTTGAAATCGCGCGCCAGCATCTCTGCGCCGGACGAGCTGCGCACGGGACCCGCCTTCACCGCGAGCACGCGGATCGCAGGCACCTTCCCCGTGTAGCGCGCGGCGATTTCGAATACCGAGATCGGGCCCGCTGCATCGAGTAACTGGAAATCCGGAAAGATCAGCACGCCGATCATGATGATATCAGCCATGTCCTAAAATGAGGGAATTACGCCATTTCGGACGGAAGGCCACCATGGCATCGTGGTTCCGTCAAGCCAAATCTTGGAGGCCTTCCCGATGTCGCAGCCGCTTCAGATCGGACTTCTCGTGTTTCCGCGCGTCACCCAGCTCGATCTCACCGGCCCCGTGCAGGTGTTTTCGAGCGTGCCCGGCGCAAAAGTGCATCTGATCTGGAAACGCATCGAGCCGGTGCCGAGCGATTCCGTGCTCACGCTGACGCCGACCACGACCTTCGCCGACTGCCCGCAGCTCGACGTGATCTGCGTGCCCGGCGGCTTTGGCACCGACGAGCTCGTCAACGACGAGGAGACGCTGGACTTCCTGCGCAAGCAGGCCGAAGGGGCCAAATTCGTCACGTCGGTCTGCACGGGTTCGCTGGTGCTGGGTGCGGCGGGCCTGTTGAAGGGCTATCGCGCCACCACCCATTGGAGCGCGATGGACGCGTTGGCATTGTTCGGGGCAACGCCGACCAAGTCGCGCGTCTGCATCGATCGCAACCGCGCCACCGGCGCTCAGCGCAAAATCGATGCCTGCGGTAACGAATCCTGGTCAACCGCACGCTAGCGGAGGCGATTCAGCTCCGGCTCGAATACAACCCCGCCCCGCCTTTCAATGCCGGCTCGCCGGACACCGCGCCCGCCGAAGTGCTCGCGCTGATGAAGGAGAAGATCGCGCCGTCGCAGGCCCGCCGCATGGAAGCCAACAAGCGCGCTGCAGCACGGGTGATGTGAGATACTGAACCACGACAGAAAAAGGCCGCTCGGTTTCCCAAGCGGCCTTTCCTGTCTTACGATGGCTGCACATATCACCGGGCGATTTCGGAATTCTTTGACCGGGGGCCTATCTCCCGATCGAGTCCTGCTCGGCAGCCGCTGCATTCTCGGGACAGTCGCGATCTGTTGCCCGAACCGACGCGATGGTCTCCCATCTCCATAAGATGGGTACATTGAGCCGCAGGACGCGTGCGGACGCAACGGGTGCGCACGCGGCGTCCCCGCTGATCCCGTTGTTCACAGCCTGAGATACGGATGCGAATGCATCCAACGCGCGAAAGTCGAAGGGCTAGCTGCCGGGCGTCCAGGCCTGGTAGTCGCCGGTGGCCTTCGGGCGCTTGCCGCTCGCAAGCGTCGAGCCGGACGGCCGGTACGCCGCGGGTGTGCCGGTCAGGTTTGGCTGATGCGGCTTTTCCCACTCGCGTGGCTTGTAACCGTCCTGGGTCGGCGGCACGTCGACGACGTGGTGCAGCCAGCCGTGCCAGGACGGCGGCACGCGGCTCGCCTCGGCCACGCCATTGTAGATCACCCAGCGCCGCTCGAATCCAAGCGTCGGATCGATCACCCCGCCGCGAGTCCGGTAGTAGCGGTTGCCCTGCTCGTCCGCACCGACCAGCTCGCCGAACCGCCAGGTCCAGAGCTGCGTGCCAAAAGTCTGGCTATTCCACCAGGTGAAGAGCTTGAGAAAGAACTGTTTCATGCGGCGCGGGCCCTGCTGTCTGGCGCCCTGATGCCATCCGGGAGCCGAATTGTCCAGTTGGGCCCTAAAGTAGATCTGCCGCAAAGCAGTCGCGATCCGTTCATGCCGGGTACAGTCGCCCAGTGAGAGGCTGCCCCGCGCGCGCAATCGTGTGCGCGGCCCGGGAACTGCGGCCCCGTCACGGGGTTTGTCCTCCGGGAAAAGGAGCCGAACATGAACAGTCTCAGAGTTTTAAGCGCCGCGGCGGCTTTGGCGCTGGTGTTGCCGTTGATCGCGCCGTCCGCCAGCTTCGCACAGGGTCCCGGTGGTGGAGGCCGCGGCCCCGGTGGCGGTGGCGGACACGCCGCGATGGGTGGCGGCGGTGGTGGTGCCCGGATGGGCGGTGGTCCCGGCGCTGGACCTGGCGCAGGTGCGGCCTTCCGTGGCGGTGGCGGCAACTTCGCGGCAGGCGCCGCAGTGTCGCGGCCGAGCATCGGTGCAGGGCCAGCCTTTGGCGGTGGGCGCGGCTTCACAGCAGGTGCCACGCGGCCGAGCATTGGAGCGGGGCCGGCCTTTACCGGTGGCAGTGTCGCAGCGGCGACACCGGGTTCGGGCTGGCGCGGTGGCCACTGGCGCCATCGCGGCGGCGGATTCTGGCCGGGCGTCGCGGCCGGAGCCGCGATCGGCTCGTACGCCTATTACGGCGGCGGGCCCTACTACGATGATTCCTATTACTACAATGACGGCTACTACGATGACAGTGCGTCTGTCGCAGTCGTGCCCGAGGGCGGCGATTCCGTCGCCTACTGCCAGCAGCGCTACCGGTCCTATGACCCGGCGTCAGGCACCTATCTCGGCTATGACGGCTTGCGGCATCCGTGCCCGTAGCAGCCCCGCGCCACGCGCATTCGACACGTGATGAAAAAGGCGTCGCCGCTCGGCGACGCCTTTTTTCTGTGCGGCGCGCGCGACTCCGTGGGAACAAGCTCTATGCACCCCACCGGGCATATCTGTACTGATCCAATCCAAAATTGACCGGATGCGCGATTCGCCTATATCAGCAATCGCGGTGGGGACTTCGATTGGTTAGGCAATGTCATGCCGCGGATACTCGTGGTAGATGACGATCCGATGGTCGGCGCGACCATTGAGGTCCTCCTGCAACGCCAGGGCTTCGACGTCACGTTGACGGACGGCGGAGAGATGGGGTTGGCTGCGCTCGAGACGCAGACGTTCGACGTGATGCTGGTCGACATCTTCATGCCGCACATGCGCGGCTACGAATCCATCCGCATCTTTCATGAGCGCGCGCCGAGCGTTCCGTTGATCGCGATGTCCGGCTACGCCTTCGCCTCATCCGCCTCACCCTCCCCCGATTTCCTGCGCATGGCGCTCGAGCTTGGCGCGACGCGCTGCCTGCGCAAGCCGTTCACGCCGGCTACGCTTCTCTCCACCATTCAGGAATGTCTCGGCCGGCCGGACGAGAGTGCCCCGACGAAGGACAAGTCATCCCCTTGATTCCCTCGCAGCGCGTCATTCTTGCAGCCGGACTTGCAATCCTCCTGATCATTACCGCTGCCTCGATCGGGCTCGACCTCAAGTCACGCGCCGATACTGCCTGGACCAACCACGCGGTCGAGGTGCTGAAAAAGATCTCCGACCTGCGCCTGCTCGTCCGCCGCGCCGAAAGTGCGGCGCGCGGCTACGAGCTCTATCGCGGCCAGACCTTCAACGACGAGTTCCAGACCACGCGGGCGCAGATCGCGCCCGCGCTCGCCGATCTCAAGCGCGCCGTGCGTGACAATCCCGACCAGGTCGCGCTCGTCGAGGCGACCGAGCCGCTGATCAAGCGCCGCGTCGACATCGCCGCCGAAGCGATGCGGCTGCGGGCCGACCGCGACGAGGCCGGCATCGCCGCACTCCAGGGCAAGGCCGAGGGCCGCGGCCTGATGGAGACGGTCACCTCCAATCTCGACCGGCTGACCGCGGCGGAGGAAGAGCAGCTTGCCGCGCGCTCGGCCGACTCGCGCCGGACCGGCATCGTCCTGCTCGGCATCGATGTCGCCGGCGCGATATTGATCCTGCTGCTAGTGGCGCTCCTGCTGCGCGAAACCCGGCGCACCAGGGTCGAGCTGCAAAGCACTCTGCACGAGACCAAGGCCGCCAACGAAGCCCTGGAAGCGGCCGTTGCCGAGCGCACCGAGCATCTCGTCACCGCCCATGACGAGCTCCGTTTGTCGGTCAACGTGCTCCAGAGCACGTTCAACAGCATGGCCGAAGCCGTGCTGGTCATCGACAGCCATGGCGAGGTGCTGCTCTCCAACCCGGCAGCGGAACGCATGCTGGTGCATCGCACCGGCATGAACCTCGAGGACCTGCGCGAGCGCGGCGACGTCGTCACCAGCGACGGCAGCACCCCGCTGATGCCCGAGGAGCTGCCGTCCATGCGCGTGTTGCGCGGCGAAGAGTTCGAAGAGCTCGAAATCGTCGTCCTGCCCTATCACGGAACCCCGATGCGACATCTCGTCGTCAGCGGCCGGCCGATGCGCGACGCGCAGGGCGCGATCAGCGGCGCGGTGCTGGTCTATCACGACGCGACCGCCTCGCGCGACACCGAGCGGCAACTGGCCCAGTCGCAAAAGCTCGATGCGATCGGCAAGCTCACCGGCGGCGTCGCGCATGACTTCAACAACATGCTCACCGTCATCTCCGGCAATACCGAGACGCTGGTTGCCGAGCTGAAGGAGCAGCCGGAGCCGGAGCGCGTGGCAAAGCTGATCCTCGACGCCGCCGACCGCTGCGCCGAGCTGATCCAGCATCTGCTCGCCTTCGCCCGCAAGCAGCCGCTGCATCCGCGCAATGTCGAGGTCAACGCCGCGCTCACCGACATCGCAAAGCTGCTGCGTCCGACGCTGGGCGAGCAGATCCAGATCGAGACCGCGCTCGAACAGGGCGCGGTCACCTCGCACATCGATCCCTCGCGCCTCACCAACGCCGTGCTCAACATGGCGATCAACGCGCGCGACGCCATGCCGGGTGGCGGCAAGCTGCTGCTGGAGACCCACAAGGTCGAGCTCGACGGAGACTATGCGCAGGCCAATCCGGGTGTCTTGCCCGGCCCTTACGTGATGGTGGCGGTCTCCGACACCGGCACCGGCATGTCCAAGGAGATCCAGGAGCAGGCGTTTGAGCCGTTCTTCACCACCAAGGAGGTCGGCAAGGGTTCGGGGCTCGGCCTCTCCATGGTCTACGGCTTCGTCAGGCAGTCCGGCGGCCACATCAAGATCTACAGCGAGATCGGCCACGGCACGACGATCAAGCTCTATCTGCCGCCGGGCCAGGGCGAGACGGAAGCCACCGGCACGGTGGCGCCGCCGGCGGCCGGCGGCGTCGAGACCATTTTCGTCGTCGAGGACGACAACCTCGTGCGCACCTTCGTCACCGCGCAGCTCGAGAGCCTCGGCTACCGGACGATCGCGGCCGCCGACAGCCGCGCCGCGCTGGCGCTGGTCGACGGCGGCGCGGTGTTCGACCTGCTGTTCACCGACGTCGTCATTCCCGGCGGCATGAGCGGGCGGGAGCTCGCCGAAATCATCGCCAAGCGCCGTCCCGGGCTGAAGGTGCTGTTCACGTCGGGCTACACGGACGACGCGGTCGTGAAGCAGGGCAAGCTTGGCGAAGGCGTGCTGCTGCTGACAAAGCCCTACCGGCGCAACAAGCTCGCCGACATGATCCGCCTTGCGCTGAACGGAAGCGCCGACGCGGCGGCGTCCTAGCCCCGCGTCGCCAGCACCACGGCCGCGAGCGTGAAGATCAGCGCTGCGATCTGCCCGGGTCCGAGCGGCTCATGCAGCGCGATCGCCGAGGACACCACGCCGATGACCGGCACCGCCATGGTGCCGATCGCGGCGACCGAGGCCGGCAGGCGCGCGAGCGCTGCAAACCAGCTCACATAGGCGATGCAGAACTGCACCACCGTGGAATAGACCACCAGCACCCAGCCGACCGTCGTCATCCGGTCCAGATGCGTGGTCTCGAGCAAGAGGCCGGCGAGCGCGACCGGCAGGCAGCCGGCGCCGATCTGCCAGGCCGCCGCCGTGATCGGCGGCAGATGGATCGGCAGCCTCTTCGACAGCACGGTGCCGACGGCAAAGCCGATCGAGCCCGCGAGCGCCATGATGATGCCGGGCAGCTTCTCCTCGCTCGCCGCAATCCCGTTGCCGCCCATGATGGCGGCGAGCCCGGCAAAGGCCATCACCAGGGCGATGGTGCGCAATAGCGTCGGCCGCTCGCCGAGCACGGGCCAGGCGATAATCGAGGCCCAGACCGGCATGGTGTAGGCGATCAGCGCCGCCTCGCTCGCCGGCAGCCACAAGAGCGCAAGCCCCATCAGCACCATCCAGCCGGTGACATTGAGCAGGCCCGCGAGCAACAGCCGCGGCCAGATCTCGGGCGCAACCTTCAGGCTCTGGCGGCGCAAGATCGCAAAGACGGCGAGCAGGAGCGCGCCGAGCACGCCCGTCACCCCGCGCAAGGTCAGCGGCGGCAGCTCGGACAACAGGAATTTCGTCACCGGCCAGTTAAAACCCCAGCCGACCGAGGTGATGGCGAGGAACATCAGGCCCGCGGGGGCGATGCGTGGGCGCATCCCCCGTCGCGTCGAATCATGCATGCGATAGACCCGGCAATATTCTGCCTACCTTGGCGCGAATTCGACGCCGCCGCCACCACCTCAACGGGCATGCTGACCGCTTATTTCCGTAGCACTACGTGAGTCTCACTGACGCAATCCTGAGGCGCGAAAAAATAGCTGACCTGTGAACAGCGGGACGAAGCCTCGCGAGCATCGCGGAAACAAATTTTTTCGGTTTCGAATCTCTGAGGACTCACTGATACTTGCCTCCACAACAGGCGCGGCACGGACCCCTGTTATCCCCGTCATTCCACCATATTTAGTATTTGATTCAGGAACTCGTACTAGTTCTTGACGGGCGCAACGGAGAGTCCTAGCTTTCGATCCGTTCGGCGCGAGTGTGTTTGCGTCCCGCCGGTCACTCCCCAAAAGGGTCCGCAAAGAACCACTCCGCCGGCCGGTTAGAGGCAGCGGGGGAAGGGCTTGTCTGCCCTGAAAACGCGAACCTCCGGGGCGCTCGAACGGGTCGGCACAGACCCGAAAGAGCCTGGTTGAACAAGTGGCGTGGGGCGTTGAACGCATGGCCCTTCATCCCGGGGGTGGGATGAGGCGGCATGCCGACGCAGTGCCGGTGCAAACACCGGAGCTGCGGCGAGAGAAACTGGGCCGGATCCACCGGCAGCAACTGCGAAGCCTGAAGGCCGAAAGGCCGGGAGGAATTCGCGCAAGACATAACGATCCGGCACGCCTGAACGGAGGCGGAGCCGGCCAAATAAAAGGACGGGGCAACTATGCAGATTCAGCGGCGCCACACCACTTCGGGACAGTCACCCTACGCCGGGATCGATTTCCGGCTGACCACGTCGGAGATCAGGAATCCCGACGGCTCGGTGGTGTTCAAACTCGAGAATGTCGAGGTGCCGACCGAGTGGTCGCAGGTCGCCTCGGACGTGCTTGCCCAAAAATACTTCCGCAAAGCCGGCGTTGCCGCGCGCCTGAAGAAGGTCGAGGAGGAATCCGTCCCCTCCTTCCTGTGGCGCTCCGTGCCTGACACCGACGCACTTGCCTCCCTGCCCGAGAAAGAGCGCTTCGTCAGCGAGCTCTCGGCCAAGCAGGTGTTCGACCGCCTCGCCGGCTGCTGGACCTATTGGGGCTGGAAGGGCGGCTACTTCACCTCTGACGAAGACGCGCAGACCTTCTACGACGAGCTCCGCTACATGCTCGCTATGCAGATGGTCGCGCCGAACTCGCCGCAATGGTTCAACACCGGCCTGCACTGGGCCTATGGCATCGACGGCCCCGGCCAGGGCCATTATTACGTCGACCCCTTCACCGGCAAGCTGACCAAGTCCAAGTCGGCCTACGAGCATCCGCAGCCGCATGCCTGCTTCATCCAGGGCGTCGGTGACGACCTCGTCAACGAGGGCGGCATCATGGACCTCTGGGTGCGCGAGGCGCGCCTGTTCAAATACGGCTCCGGCACCGGCTCGAATTTCTCGCGCCTGCGCGGCGAAGGCGAAAAGCTCTCCGGCGGCGGCCGCTCCTCCGGCCTGATGAGCTTCCTGAAAATCGGCGACCGCGCCGCGGGCGCGATCAAGTCGGGCGGCACCACGCGCCGCGCGGCCAAGATGGTCGTGGTCGACGTCGATCACCCCGACATCGAGACCTATATCGACTGGAAGGTGAAGGAGGAGCAGAAGGTCGCCGCTCTCGTCACCGGCTCAAAAATCAACCAGAAGCACCTCAAGGCCGTGCACAAGGCCTGCGTGAACTGCGAAGGGTCGGGCGACGACTGTTTTGATCCGGAGAAGAACCCTGCCCTGCGCCGTGAGATCAAGCTCGCGCGCCGCAACCTCGTGCCCGACAACTACATCAAGCGGGTCATCCAGTTCGCCAAGCAGGGCTACAAGGACATCCAGTTCGACGTCTACGACACCGACTGGGATTCCGAAGCCTACCTCACCGTCTCCGGCCAGAACTCCAACAACTCGGTCTCGCTGAAGGACGACTTCCTGCGTGCGGTCGAAACCGATGGCGACTGGAATCTGAACGCCCGCACCTCCAAGAAGGTGACGAAGACCCTGAAGGCGCGCGACCTCTGGGAAAAAATCGGCTACGCCGCCTGGGCCTCGGCCGATCCCGGCCTGCACTTCAACACCACCATGAACGACTGGCACACCTGCAAGGCGTCCGGCGACATCCGCGCGTCCAATCCGTGCTCGGAATACATGTTCCTGGACGACACGGCGTGCAACCTCGCCTCCGCCAATCTGCTGACGTTCTACAACACGACCACGAAGCAGTTCGACGTCGCGGGCTACGAGCATCTCTGCCAGCTCTGGACCATCGTGCTGGAAATTTCGGTCATGATGGCGCAGTTCCCCTCGCGCGCGATCGCCGAACTCTCCTACGAGTTCCGCACGCTTGGCCTCGGCTACGCCAATATCGGCGGCCTCTTGATGACCATGGGCCTGTCCTATGACTCCAAGGAAGGCCGTGCGCTCTGTGGCGCGCTGACCGCAATCATGACCGGCGTCACCTACAAGACGTCGGCGGAGATGGCGGGCGAACTCGGCACCTTCCCCGGCTACAAGAAGAACGCCGCGCACATGCTGCGCGTGATCCGCAACCACCGCCGCGCCGCGCACGGCCAGGCCTCCGGCTACGAGGCGCTCAGCGTCAACCCGGTGCCGCTCGACCACGCTTCGTGCCCGCAAGCCGACCTGATCGCACACGCGACCTCGGCCTGGGATGCGGCGCTCGAGCTCGGCGAGAAGCACGGCTATCGCAACGCGCAGACCACGGTGATCGCGCCGACCGGCACGATCGGCCTGGTCATGGATTGCGACACGACGGGTATTGAACCGGACTTCGCGCTGGTAAAATTCAAGAAGCTCGCCGGCGGCGGCTACTTCAAGATCATCAACCGCGCCGTGCCCGCCGCACTTCGTGCGCTCGGCTATCGCGAGAGCGAGATTGCGGAGATCGAGGCCTACGCCGTCGGCCACGGCTCGCTCTCCAACGCCCCCGGCATCAACGCCTCGACGCTGAAGGCCAAGGGCTTTACCGATGAAGCGATCGCCAAGGTCGAAAAGGCCCTGCCGACCGCCTTCGACATCAAGTTCGCCTTCAACAAGTGGACCTTTGGCGAGGATTTTATCCGCGACCAGCTCGGCATTGGTGCCGAGGCCATTGCGGCCCCCGGCTTCGACCTGCTCCAGGCCGTGGGCTTCACCAAGCGCGAGATCGAGGCAGCCAACGTCCACATCTGCGGCGCGATGACGGTCGAGGGAGCTCCCCACCTCAAGGCCGAACATTACGCGGTGTTCGACTGCGCCAATCCCTGCGGCAAGATCGGCAAGCGCTATCTGTCGGTCGAGAGCCACATCCGCATGATGGCGGCGGCGCAGCCCTTCATCTCGGGCGCGATCTCCAAGACCATCAACATGCCGAACGACGCCACGGTAGAGGACTGCAAGTCCGCCTACATGCTGTCGTGGAAGCTCGCGCTCAAGGCCAACGCGCTCTACCGCGACGGCTCGAAGCTCTCCCAGCCGCTCAACTCGCAGCTCATCAGCGACGATGAGGACGAGGACGATGCGGTCGAGGCGCTCTACGAGAAGCCGATGGCCGCGCGTGCGACGCAGATCTCCGAAAAGGTCGTCGAAAAGCTCGTCGAGCGCATCATCGTGATGCGCGAGCGCGAGAAGATGCCGGATCGACGCAAGGGCTACACGCAGAAGGCGGTCGTCGGCGGACATAAAGTCTATCTCCGCACCGGCGAGTATGACGATGGCCGTCTCGGCGAGATCTTCATCGACATGCACAAGGAAGGCGCAGCACTCCGCTCCTTCATCAACAACTTCGCGATCGCCGTGTCGCTCGGCCTGCAATATGGCGTGCCGCTCGACGAATATGTCGACGCCTTCACCTTCACCCGCTTCGAGCCGGCGGGCCCCGTGCAGGGCAACGACTCGATCAAGTACGCGACCTCGATCCTCGACTACGTCTTCCGCGAGCTCGCGGTGTCGTATCTGTCCCGCTTCGACCTCGCCCATGTCGATCCCAACGAGACCGGCTTTGACGCGCTCGGCAAGGGCGTCGAGGAAGGCAAGGAGCCGGACGAGGACCGCGGCCACCACGCGACAAAACTGGTGTCGCGCGGCCTCACCCGCTCCCGCACCGACAACCTCGTCGTGATGCGCGGCGGCACGATGCCGGCGAGCACGGACGGCGGCAACAAGGTCACCGCGCTGGCCTCCCACGGCACCTCGGCCCGCGCCGGTGACGCGGTCGAAGGCGCCGTCGCACTGAAGCAGGAAGCCAGCCACGACCTCTCGCCCACCGAGAAGCTCGAGGCAATCCAGTGGAGCAAGGCCGGCACCGCCGCCCAGACGATCGTCCCCACCAAAGCCGAACGCCGCGCGGAAGCGAAAGCCAAAGGCTACGAAGGCGAGATGTGCTCGGAGTGTGGAAATTTCACGCTGGTGCGGAATGGCACGTGCATGAAGTGCGATACGTGCGGAAGCACGACGGGGTGTTCGTGAGGCGGTAGCGCGTCGCAACAAGAACGTCATGGCCGGGCTTGACCCGGGCATCCACGAAGGGCGGCCGAAGGGCCGCCCTTTATTTTTCTATCCGATCGACTACAACCAAGACGAGCAGCATCCTATCGAACTGGCAGCACCGGACCAAAGATGCTCAAAATTCTTTCAGCCGCGCTCTGGCTCCTATTCACGGGACCTGTCATGGCATCGCCACCGCCGAAGGATATTCCGAAGACAGTAGCCTTTATCTTTCTTGCAGATCTGGCGGGCAATCCGCTCGTGGAAAACGGTGCCCCGGTGGCAGTCGGAACCGGCTTCTTTGTCTTGGTAGAGAACGATGGGGGACCAGGCGGTTGGGGATATGTGGTTACCGCAAAACATGTCCTGAAGGACGCGAACGGCCACTTCTTCAAGCGCGTGTTCTTACGCGTAAATCACAAAGCAGAGGGTTCTGGCTTCATCGTGCTCGATCTTAATGATTCCCGGCCGCAGCAGAACGTATTTATTCATCCCGATCCCACCGTAGATATAGCTGTCATTCCCGCACTACCCGACCAGAATTTCGATTTCCTAGCGATACCTACTTCCATGATCAAAACGAAGGATCAGTTCAGGGCTGGCACGATACAACCCGGTTCGGATGTTTTCTTCAGCGGCTTGTTCGTGCCGCACTACGGCGAGAAGCGAAATGTTCCGATATTTCGTTTCGGACGAGTAGCGATGCTGACAGATGATCGAGTCCGCTGGCAGGAGCAAGGGAAGCCACTGGAGATGGTCGAACTTTCCCTCCTTGAAACCATGTCGTTCGGTGGGAACAGTGGTTCGCCGGTGTTTTTCTCGCAAGGGATCGATCGTGTCCCGGGCGCAATCGTTGTTGGAAGCGATGAAATCACCCTCGCTGGCGTTATGCGCGGCAACTTCAACGAGCCGCGGGTTGGCGGTCTCCTGCAAACTCCTAATGCAGTCCTACCAACGTACGCTCAAAACGTCGGAATAGCCGCCGTAACACCCGGCTATCTACTGCGTGAGATCCTTTACTCGAGCGATTTGCAAAAACAGCGTGAAGCGACTCCGATCATTCAACCAGATGCCCCGGCTAAATGACTACAGGCTCAAGCAAGCATAGGGCGGACCAGCCGAAGGCGTAATCCGCAGTTAGCCGGCAACCGTCGCCTCCTCCGGATAGCACATTAAAATCATATCTCGCCTTGGTTGCATAGTGGTGCCCTCAAAAATGCGGCAGCGATGTCCGGCAAGCTGGTCGTATAAATGAACCGGACGTCGCTCCTGCTCGCCCCTACCCTTACTTCTGTGCTAGCCAAAACTCGCACCGCAACATCGCCAGTCCCGCCATCTGCAGTGACGTCGGATGCTCGCCAAGCAGCAGCCAGGCGACGAGCTGTGTCAGGGCCGGAGATTACGGTGACAGTGCACTCAATTCGGATAGATCGTTGAGTAATATCGGGCGAAGCCTATGCCGTCCTGCCGCGGCGCAAGGCCGCGTAGAGACCGACGAGGGTCCCGATCGCGACGAGCGCTGCCGCGAGCAACAGTTGCAATTCGCCGTCATCGGTGGAGCCGACCGACGACAACAGCCTCGTCACCACGACGAACAGGATGCCGACCGAGACCGCGGCCCCCAGGCAGAGATGGACGAATTCACCGGTCAGGTTGCGGTCGAGAAGTCCGAGCGCCGTGAAGTACATCGCGCCGGCGTTGGGGTGAACGAACACGGCGATCCGCGCATAAGGCCCGTAAGCGTCGAGCAGGGATTCGCATTTGCTGATCGCGGCTCTCGAGGCTATCCGCTTCAGGAACGGCCTGAAGAACCGGGCCTGTCCATAGCTGAGGACGGCGCCCACGATGATGGCCAGCCATGCCAGGATGAAGACGAAGGCATCCGCGGGCTTGGGATTCAGCGCAACGGACATCAGGATCAGAGCGGTTCCTGGAAAATAGCCGAAGTACGGGAAGACCGACTCCAGCAGCACACACACGAATATGAAAACCGGAAACCATGACGAGGCGGCCGCCTCGAGCACGATCGCGTTCATGTCCAGGATGTTTGTCTTGTAGAGCAGCAGGTACACGCACATGGCCAGTCCAGCCAGCGCGTAAAACGGCAACGCTCCCGTCAGGAATCGTTTCGTCACTGCAAGGCAGCCCGGTCGGCAAGTTTGCGCGTGTCCACTGCGATTCCTTCGATGGCCCCGATCCCCGCTCCACGCCAGCCCGCGCGAAGCCGCCCGGCGAGGTTCTACTGCGTCTAAGTGTTCGAGCAAAGATCCGTTGGCCGGCGCCCTACCCCTGCCTCTGCGCCAGCCAGAACCCGCACAGCACCGTCGCCAGTCCCGCCATCTGCAGTGACGTCGGATGCTCGCCGAGCAAGAGCCAGGCGACGAGCAGCGTCAGGGCTGGCACGCAGGCCGGAAACACCGCGGCGCGCGCGACGCCGAGGCGCTGGACGGAGACGGCGAACAGATAGAGCGCGGCCGGGCCGGCCAGGATGCCTTGCGCCAGCGCCTGGAGCGCGTTCTCGGTGAGCCCAAGTGCCGCGACGCGCGCGAGGCCGCCGGTGAGGAGGTAGATCGGTAGCAGGGCGAGCGACAGCACGTTGATGACGATGGCGGCGGAATAGGCCGAGACGCGCCAGCGGCGCAACAGCATGCCGAAGCTCGCGAACATGAAGCCGGTCAGCACGAAGATCAAATCGCCCTGCACGCCGTCGGCACCGATATGGCCGATCGACTCTGCGCCGATCACGCAGAGGCCGCCGACGATGACGATGGCGCCCGCCAGCCGCGAGGCCGTGATCTTCTCCTTCAGCACGACGGCCGCGAGCAGGAGGCCGCCGAGCGTGGCCGACGAGGGCTGGATGACGCTGCCATGGCCGAGCGGCACGAACAGGAAGCCGGTATAGGAGATCAGCGACATCACGGGGCCGCCGAGCACCATCAGCACGAGGCCCCGTCCCCACCCGATGCCGCAGAGATCCCCGATGCCTGCGCGCAGCACCAGCGGCACGAACGCGATGCCGGACCAGACGTAGCGATGCACCAAAAGATCGACCGGCGTGAAGCCGGCCTTCAGCCCGTGCCGCGTAGCGGCAAAGCCGAGCGCCCAGAACAGCGCCGCCGCGAGGCCGCAGACGATGCCGAGCAGCGCCGGTGTCGCGTCGGGCTTTTGAGTGAGCGCGTCGGTGCCGCGCGTGCGTTGGTCCATGGTCTGGAGGTACGTCGACGCCGCCGCGCGCTCAACCCATGCGTCTGCAGGGCTGACACGCGCAGCGGCGCGATGTTGTAGGATGGGTGGAGCGCAGCGATACCCATCAATCGTGACGCACCAAGGCGATGGCTATCGCTGCGCTCCACCCATCCTACGGCTCTACCGCGGCGCGCGCGACGCCGAGGCGCTGGACGGAGACGGCGAACAGCCCGTAGGGTGGATTAGCCGACTACACCCGCCGTAACTCGACGAGCGAAGGCGGAAGCGAAACCCATCAATTGCGACCCACGACGATATGGGTTTCGCGAGCTCAACCCCATCCTGCGGGCTTCCAATTAAGGCGACCTTGGCGACGCGGCCGAGACTGGCCGCATCTGCGCCGCAGATGCGCCCCATTGTCATCCCCTCGCCTCCTTAATCTGCGTGCCTAGTCGGGGCCATGAACGGGGGGACCGCGGCCGCGCGGCTGGCCACATTGAAGATTTGGCAGGCAAGCTATATTGCCGCCGCGCTGACCGCGGCGTCGCTTGGCGCGATTCATCCGATCGCGGTATTGCGCCCGAGCATGGCAACGCCGAATGCGAGAGTTGCCGATGCATTCAGCGGCATCGCGCTGAATGTGACGACGGCGCTGACAAATGCCAGCGCGGCGTATCCGACCCCGGTCATCGCGGCGAAATTCGATACGGGATTATCGGCGAATGCGAAAGTTGCGGCGGGATTCAGCGCCGCGGCGCGGGACTCGGTGCCGCCGTCCGATGTAACCGGTTCGCAAGGGCCAGGGTTGCAGGTCGCCAGCCTGGAGACTGCGCCGCCAGAAAACGAGGCGGCGCAACCGCAGGACCGTGCGCCGGCTCCGTCGCCCAATCCAGGCGAAGGCAAACAATCGTATCTCAAGTACTACGTCTATTCGGAAATTCCGCCGCCGGAGAAGCCCGCGAAGATCGCCTTGTCGGCGTTGAGCGACGTTCCGCTCGGAACGCCGGTCCAGGAGATCGAACGCGCGGCCGAAGCGTTCGGTATCGACGCCAATTTCATGAAGGCAGTCGCCAAGATCGAATCCGATTTCAATCCGAAGCAACGCACCGGCTCCTATATCGGCCTGTTCCAGCTGAGCAAGTACGAGTTCGGCAAATTCGGATCGGGCGATATCCTCAATCCGCGCGACAACGCGATGGGTGCCGCCTACAAGTTCCTCACCGAGGCTGCGCTCTTCGAAATATTAACGCAGAAGAAGCCGACCCTTTCCGATCTCTACCTGATCCACCAGCAGGGCTGGCAAGGAGCCGCCGAACACATCAGCCATCCGCAGCGGATTGCCTGGAAGTCCATGTGCGCAACCCAGGAGGGCTCGGAGAAGGGCGAGCGATGGTGCAAGCGAGCCATCTGGGGCAACACGCTGCCGGCGGTCAAACGCGAATGGAAGTCGGTCGATGGTCTCACCTCGGCCGCGTTCGTGGCGATGTGGCGGGACCGCGTCGACACGTTCTACGCCCGCTATCCAGTGCTGACTGCGGCGGCCGAACGCTCGAGATAGAACAGCTTGCGTTGTCTTGATCGCGACGGCGGCGGGACCTATTCTTTCCACATCCGCGGACTGCCGCACTCATTCCGTTGACGCAAGACTGGATGGAGAGCGCATCGGTGCCTGAGACGCACGACCCCAAACCGGACGCCCCCAAACCGGACGCCCCCAAGCCGGACGATCCGCAAGGCAGACAGCGCTCGGATGTCGAGCTGGCGCAGGCCTATGAACGGATCAAGAGCGCCAATGAGGAACTTGCACGGCTGGATCGAGTGGTCTCCGGATTGGAGCGCGGCAGCGACAGCCCACCGGTCCGGCAGGTAAGAGCTGGTGCGGAACGAGGCGACGCTCCCCAGGCGCCAGCGCCGGAGAGCAAGGCTCGCCATCAAGGCCTGAAAGGGGACCGGCCCATGCTGCGAGCCTTCGTTGGCCTGTTGCTGGCGATAGGCGTCCTTGGTGCTGCGTTCGCCTCGCAATACCGCGATGAGGCCAAGGCGATCATGGCCCGATGGGCCCCGCCGGTCGCGAACCCGCCCCCGGAGGTATCAGAGGTTCGCAGTCCGGCAGGGCCGCCGACGGTCCTGCTGGCTGCTGCGGATGAGCAGACGCCCCTGCCCGCACCGCCGGCCCACAAGGAGGCGGAAAGCGCTCCGCCGGCCGGCGCTACATCGCCCAACCAGGCATCCGCCGAGCTGACGCAATCGCTCAAGACCATCACCGAGGCACTTGCGAGCATCAACGAAAAGCTCGAGCAACAGAAGAGCCGCAACGAGCAAACGCTTCGCGAGCAGGCCGACGCCATTCAACAACTCAAGACCGCGCAGGAGAAAGGTGCTCATGACAATGCGCGCCTCGCCGCGCAGGTCCAGGCGCTGCAAACGCAGCTTACGACCTTATCCGCGAAACCCGCCGGGCAGAGCGTGATGAAGGAGACCGATATGGCTGCGCGTCGGCACATTCCCGCGGCCACACCTCGGCGGCCCAGGCCGCCGCGCGGACCCTGGACGCCCCCGCCATACATGGTCGACCCTTATTACGGCGATCCGGATTGGTGAGCCGGTATGATGGGCAGAGCGACTTGTCCGCCATGGCTCGGAGAGCGAAGGCGGACTTGTCTCGCCGAAGCTCAGCGAGCGAAGGCGGAAGCCGATACCCAGCGATGGCGGCGGTGTGTGGAACCAATCACCATTCAAGGTTTTGAAATAGGCTACGTCCGTTATGGGTGGCACTGACGAGTTGAGAGGCGAAAATGGTCCTGATGGGCCTTGGCGCGCTGCTCATCATCGGCGGACTCCTGTACATGGCGCGCGCCACGATTTGGCGAGGACCGCTTAGCGGTCAGGATTCCGCTCGGGACGTTCGCGGTACGCTGGAACCGCCGCGGCGGAGTCTGCGCTTCCTTGGCTTCAAATCGAATTGGCCAGGAGTTCTTCTCATGGCCGTCGGCGCAATGCTGATGGCCTCAGGCGCCAGCCTCTAGCCGCCTCGCCATGCGCACGGCCGAAGATTTCAATCGCTACTATGCAACGCCTGATCCGTGGGGCTACGCGCGCGCGACATTCAGGGACAAGGTGCTGCGCCGGCGCCTGACGCGATCCATTCGCAAGAAAACGGTTCTTGAGCTTGGCTGCGGCGAAGGCCACCTCACCCAGGTGATTTTTCACAGGGCGCGATCGGTGACTGCCGTCGATATCAGCGATGTCGCGATTGCCCGCGCGAAGTCGTTGAATCTGGGAAATGCCAGGTTCGAGGCCGCGGACCTCCTGGACACGTCGTTTGGGGGTTACGACGTGATCGCAGCCCTCGAATGTATCCACTATTTGTCCCATGAGGAGCAGGGAGCATTTCTGGCGAAGGTTGCCAGGGAACACTCCGGCAAGTTGCTTTGGCTTTCGGGTCCCATCATCGATTATCAGAGATACTTCAGCCACAGGCGATTGATGCTCGAATTCAAGACGCTCGGATTCACGGTCATCAGATTCTATAATCTGTCGGTCTATTGGCATCCGCTTTCATCTCGGATCGTCGGCATCCTCCTCAAGCTGCCGCTTGGCTACCGGCTGCTGGATCGGCTCCCCGAGCGGATGATCTACCAAAGACTCTACGCCGTGCGAGCACCGTAAGCTCACTCACATGCCTTTGCAGAGACATTCGTTCTGCATCTGACTCCGCTTCGTTCTCAAGGAACGAATCGGAATCGCGCAAATCGGCCCGCAGCGAATCTTAAAATTCTGCTTCCTCGCGATGTCGCTTGCAGGTGCAACCGGGCCGCGCGAAGCGCGGACCGGCTCGCCAACTCAAGCGACTCTCGTCACTTGATTTGATGATTTGTATCACGCCGCCTTTGCGACACTCTCGGTCTGCGCCGTGTCCATCGCGCGCATATAGAGATCAAGCAGGGTTTCGCGCTCGTCGCGCTCGTCCTGGTCCTGCTTCCTCAACTTGATGATCTCCTTGAGGATCTTCACATCGAAACCCTCGGCCTTCGCTTCCGAGAAGACCTCCTTCTTCTGCTCGTTCAACTCCTGCAATTCAGTATCCAGGTTCTCGATTCGCTCGACGAACGAACGAATTTTTCCGCCGGGAATGGTGATGTCAGTCATGGTGCCTCTTTGTTGAATGAGGCTACGAAAATGACCGCAAACGAATGACCAATGTGTTAACCGACGGGTCCCGCACAGCACGTGGGAACCCTGCCGACTGACATGTCGCCTCAGCGGTGGAGCGCAGCAATTGGCGTGATGGACGCCCACAAGACCCATGCCAAGAAAAAGCAGTCGCCTCCTCCGTCGCCTTCGCAGCTTGCGGCGGGGCGCGCGGTGGGCGCGGAAGAGGTTCGCACGAGCACCGCGGATGGCTCGGATCGCGGGCGGCGTGGCGATCCTGGTTGCGGGCGTCGCGCTTCTGAACATCGTCTATCAAATGATCCGCAAGCCGACTGAGCTGTTTGTCCTTGTCGGCAACGCCCTCGACAAGGATCCATCAGAGAACTGGCGGCAATACGGGCCGCTGTTCCGCAAGCATTCCACCGCTACGATCACGCCCGAATTGCTGGCCGCGCTGGCGCAGGTCGAGAGTTCAGGCAATCCGGTCGCGCGCACCTACTGGCGCTGGCGATTGAGCCTCAATCCCCTCGCGATCTACCGGCCCGCCTCCAGCGCCGTCGGCCTCTACCAGATGCTAGACGCAGCCTACGCCGAGGCCGCACGGTTCTGTGTCCGTGATAACGCGGTCACGGATACCGGCTGCGGGTTCACCAGTCTCTATATCCGCGCGATTCCGAGCCACGCGATCGAGCTGGCATCGGTGTATCTGGACAACAATGTGGCCGATGTTCTCGGCCGTGCGGGCGATGTGAAGGCAAGCGCGCAGCAGAAGCAGGATCTGGCCGCCTTCATCCATCTCTGCGGCGCGGGTCCCGCCACAGCCTACGCGCGCCGTCACTTTCAGATGATGGCCGGCGAGCGCTGCGGCGATCACCTCGTCGCAAGCTATGTCGCGAGGGTCAACGCGATGAAGCGGCAATTTCTGCGCCTTGCGGCGGATAACGGCAATTAGCTCGCAGGATGGGTAAAGCGAAGCCAAACCCATCGCCGATCGCCTCGGCGATTATGATGGGTTTCGCAAGGGCTCAACCCATCCTACGAGGCTGTGACTCTTTCCCATATCGAGTGTCGAGCGGATATGATTCTCTGAGCAGATTGATCTGCTGGAGAG
>NZ_JAFCJM010000158.1 GCF_018130955.1 Bradyrhizobium liaoningense | reverse complement strand
ATCGTCGCCTCAATACGGGCGACAGTGCGCCGTTCGCGATCCCAGGACTTTGCCTTGTGGCGCGTCTCGGCATAGCCACGCAGAACCGGCAGGTTCTCGATGGCGCGTCGGGTGCGGATGTCGTCGGCGACCTCGTCGACTTTTCTGGCGAGAGGCTTGGTGCCGGACAGACCGAAGATGTAGTCGATGCCGTTGGTCTCGCACCACGCCATGGCCTCCGGCCGGGCATAGTGCCCGTCGCCACGGAACGTAATTTGCGTGTTGTGCCATCGCGTCCGGATATGCCGTACCAGGCGGCGCAGATGGGCACGCACCTCGACGCCGCCCGGCGTCTTGCCGGGCCTCAGCACGACCGCCACGGGACGGCTCTTCTCCGTGTCGTAGACGTGGATCGGCAGGAAGCAGCGTTCGTCATAATGAGCGTTGAACAGCGAGAGCTGCTGATGGCCGTGGACGACGTCGCAGGTATCATCGATGTCGAGCGTGACGGATGCCGGCTCGCGCGGGTAGCTATCCATCCATGCGTCGACCAAAATGTAGGTCAGCCGGATCACGTCGCGCAGGCGCGGAGCATTCTCCAGCCGCGACAGCGTCGGCTGGGAACACAAATCCCGGCCCGTGTCCGGCAGCCGTCCGCAGGCCAGTTTGAATGCCGGATCGGACCTCAGATGATCGAGGTCGTCGGCGTCCTCGTAGCCGCAGCAGATCGCGAACATGCGAGCGCGGAACATATCGACCAGGCTGTGCACGACCCGCGTCGGATCGCGCCGATCCGGGAACACCCGGGCCAGATTGTTGGCCAAACCGAGACGCCGCTCGGCCATCGCCAGAAGCATCACGCCCCCGTTCGAGGTTAGGCGCCCACCATCGAAGGCAGCTGTGACTTTCTTGGCGTGAACGGCTGGAAACGAGAAGGGCGGAATCGTATCGTCGGTCATGGCGGGCGTGGCGTTCGCGGTTGGAGGTGATGGGGTTGGCTTCACAACCGAATCCTACGCCGTATCA
>NZ_JAFCJM010000157.1 GCF_018130955.1 Bradyrhizobium liaoningense | reverse complement strand
CCGGGCGACGCCACCGAACATCGTAGAAGCGATTGTCGGGTTGCGGCGGGAGCGGCCGAGCTGGGGACCGCGCAAGATCGTGGCCAAACTTGAACAGCGCCAGCCGGCTGTGGACTGGCCTTCGGCGTCGACGGTCGGCGAGCTGCTCAAGCGAGCTGGGCTGGTTGGCGGTCGTCGCATGCGACGTCGAGCGCCGCCGCGGCTTGGCGAACTCACGGTTCCGCAATACGCCAATCACGTCTGGGGCATTGATCACAAGGGCTGGATAAGGCTGGGCGACGGTTCGCGGGTCGAACCCTTCACGATGACGGACGGCTTCAGCCGCTACTTGATCGGTGTTGCGGCGACGCGCAGCACCCGACAGGCCGAGTGCCGGCCGCTGCTTGAGCGGGCCTTCCAGGAGTACGGTCTTCCGGAGGTGATCCGTTCCGACAACGGGGCGCCCTTTGCCTCGACAGGGACAACCGGTCTGACCGCGATGTCGGTGTGGTGGATCAAGCTTGGCATTCGCCATGAGCGGATCGATCCCGGCCATCCGCAGCAGAACGGCAGGCACGAGCGCTTCCACCTGACGCTGCTGGAGGCGATGCGACCGCCGCCGCCAAACCGCACCGCTCAAGCGCGGCGGCTTGCAGCATTCGCACGCGATTACAATGAAGAGCGTCCCCACGAAGCGCTCGGGCAGCGTGCGCCTGCAAGTGTCTACCAACGCTCCTCGCGTTCGATACCAACCCGGCTTCCGGAGCCAGACTATCCGGCTGAGGCAGCAGTGCGCCAGGTCCGCTCCAACGGTGCGATCAAATGGCGAGGCGACTTCGTCTATATCTGCACCAGCCTGATTGGCGAGACGATCGCCATCGAGGAAGCCGACGGCGGACACTGGCAAGTACGCTTCTTCGACGTTCCGATCGGCGTTATCGACCTGCAGACGCGCAAGCTGCGCCGGACTACAGGTGTGGCAACGCAGAGGAAGGAACCGTGAACGATTGTTACCAATCCATCCGGTCCGTTTTGTTACCAATCAATCCGCTGGACA
>NZ_JAFCJM010000156.1 GCF_018130955.1 Bradyrhizobium liaoningense | reverse complement strand
GGTCTCGTCGAACACCAGCTTGAGCTGGTCGCCGTTCAACAGGTTGACACCGTTGAACGAGGAGTCCTGCGAGGTCGTGTCGATCTGGTTCAGGATGTTGTTGTACTGAGACACCAGATTCGCACGCGCCGTCTGCGCCACCGCATCCTGGATAGGAGTGGAAGCCGTCGAGAACGTCAGCGCCGCAGTCAGGGTACCACCGATCGCGCCACCCGCCACCAGAGAACCGATCGTCGACGAGGCATAATCGTTGGAGACGGTGATCGTCAGCAGGCCGTTGGCGTCGATCGTCGCGGCCAGGTTGTTGGCCTGGAGTTGCGTGTTGAGCTGATCGAGCGTCTTGACCGTGCCGTTGGTGCCGTCGCCGAAGGTGACGTTGACCGCCGTGCCGCCGTTGAAGGAGGCGAAGGTCAAGGTCTTGCCCGCGATGCCGCCGATGCCGGAGGTACGCGCCGCGGTGAAGGCACTTGCCGTGCCGGTGTTGCCGGCGAGACCGAACACGTTCAGGGCATTGCCCGTGCCGGTGATCGACAGGTCGGCGTTGATGCCGGTCGAGATCCGGAGCTGGCCGGAGGTGTTGATCGTCGAGTTGGACTGACCCGTGGCGGTCGACAGCGTCGCAGTGCCGTTGGCGGCAATGCTGGCCGTCTGGGTGCCGGTGGCAAGGTCGATCGCGTTCAGAACGTCAGCAACGGTGCCGGCCTGCAGATAGACCGTCGAGTTGCCGTTGCCGTCGGTGATGACGTTGCCGCTCTTGCCATAACCGCTCGGGATCGCAGGAGCACCCGCAGAGCCCGGAACCGGAGCATTCTTGAAGGTGATGATGTGACCATCGACATTCAGCGTTGATCCGTCCTGGACAAGCTGACCGAGCGAAGCAGCGCTGGTGGTGCGGGTGACGCTCACCGACGCGTTGCCGCCGCCGGTCGCCGAGCTCAGGCCGAGGGCCTTGAGCAGGTCGGACTTGCCGGTAACGCTGAGGTCGGCACCGGTGGAGCTGCGCAGCGTGACCTTGCCGGCCGAGGTAACACCGACGTCGGAGGCCGTCTC
>NZ_JAFCJM010000155.1 GCF_018130955.1 Bradyrhizobium liaoningense | reverse complement strand
CGAATATATTGCAGGTCACCATGACGTCGAATTGCGAGGGTGCCCGCACGATCTGCATCGCGGCGTTGTCGACATAGAGATGGGTCAGCTCGACATCGGAAAACTCCGCTTCATGCAGCGCGGTGACCTCCTCGCGCCACAGCGCACTAGTACCCACTTTTCTTGGAACGTGAGTCGTGATTCAAGGTCGGGATGATACCCGAAGCAAGAGAAGTCCACCTTTCGAGGAAAGATCGCAAGGTGCTTGAGGCGTGCTGTCGCTCACCGGTGACGTTGCAGCGCGATTTGAAGCGGGCGCGGATAGTTCTGTTGGCGGCGGATGGGCGCAGCACCCGGTCGATCGCCAAGGAAGTTGGGGTCCAGCCGCGGATTGTCAGCCTTTGGCGGCATCGCTATGCCGACCATGGCCTTGAAGGGCTGCAAGACAAGCCGCGGCCTGGCAAGCAGCCGATCTATACGAAGACGACCGACAAGCGGATTCTGAAGCTGCTGGATAAGCCGCCACCGCAAGGGTTTGCGCGCTGGACCGGCCCCCTGCTGGCCGAGGCGCTGGGCGATGTCGATGTCCAATATGTCTGGCGGTTCCTGCGCAGCCACAAGATTGACCTGGTGGCTCGCAAGTCCTGGTGCGAGAGCAACGACCCGAACTTTACGGCCAAAGCCGCCGATGTTGTCGGCCTCTATGTCGCGCCGCCGGCGAAGGCCATTGTGCTGTGCGTGGACGAGAAGCCCTCGATCCAGGCTTTGGAGCGAGCGCAGGGTTATCTGAAGTTGCCCAATGGCCGCGCCTTGACCGGCCAAAGCCACGATTACAAGCGGCATGGCACCACAACATTGTTTGCGGCGCTCGAAGTCGCCACCGGAAAGATCATCGCGACCCATTCAAAACGCCGGCGCCGCGTCGAGTTTCTCGATTTCATGAACAGCGTCACCGCGGCTTTTCCGAACCGCAAGCTTCACGTCATCCTCGACAACCTCAACACCCATAAAAAGAACGAGGACTGGCTCAAGGCCCACCCCAACGTGCAATTTCATTTCACGCCGACAAGTGCGTCATGGCTCAATCAGGTCGAAGTATGGTTTTCCATCTTGCAGGGGCAGTCGCTCAGCGGCACCTCCTTCACGAGCCTCAAGCAGCTTCAGGAACACATCGATGCCTACGTCAA
>NZ_JAFCJM010000154.1 GCF_018130955.1 Bradyrhizobium liaoningense | reverse complement strand
CGTAGCAACCATTAAACGCCGAGGAGTTTTTCAGTCCACGGCGTTCCGCGTTGCACGACGGTGTTGGCATAGATGAGCAGCTTGCGCGCGCATGCGATGAGAGCGGCATTGTGAGCCTTTCCGGCCGCAGTCAGGCGGGCATAGAGGGCCATGACGGCCTTGTTCCAGCGGAAGGCCGCAGGCAGGGCTGCCGCAAACAGAGAGCGACGCAGGCGAGCGCGGCCGCCGGCGATACGGCGTTGGCCCTTGTATTGCCCGCTATCGTTGTCGAAGGGAGCCAGCCCGGCAAGGGCTGCGACTTCCTCCCGGCTGACACGGCCGAGTTCAGGCATGCGGACCAGGAGGGCCAGTGCCGTGCGCTCACCGATCCCGGGAATGCTCATCACCAGGTCAAGGCGGACAGCGAGATCGTGGTGAGCGCGTAGTTGCTTGGCGATGTGACGGATTTGGGAGAGCCGCCTTGCCTTCAACCGGGCAATGTCATCCAGCACGATGCGGCGTAGCCCAGGCTTATCGAGATGCTCGAGCCGGGTCTTGAAGCGCTTGATGTCGTCCTCGATCTGCTCGAGGAAGGTGAGCTGCTCGGCAAGCTCCGCCAAGCGCGGATCCGGCGCGCTCCTCACCTCTTCGAGCGACGCCGCGCAGGCAGCAATCAGCGCGGCATCCAGCGTATCGTTCTTGGCACGACGCAATCGGGAGCGGCCGAACGCCTTGACCTGGATCGGCTGCAGCACCAGCACGATGACGCCGGCCGCTCGCAAATGCTCCACTACCCCACGCTCGTAACCGCCGGTCGCTTCGATCCCGACTCGCTTGACGCCAGCCTTGGTCAGCAGTTGCACCAGCTTCCGCCAACCGGGAAGGTCGTTGGCGACCTCCCAACCCTCGTCTCGACCATGAACTACAATGTCGAGCTTCGCCTTGGACGTATCGATTCCCGCTGTCGTCGTGCTAGTCTGTGCCATCTTCGTCGACCCTGCCTTGTGAAGCGAACCTGATTGTTCCGGCAACCATCCGGGTCCGATGAAGGTGCTGGCGCGATCCTGCTACGGGGCAGCCACAAACTGCTCAGGGTGGGCGCGATCCGATCGCCAGCGGCCTGCCGCGGGTTGCTGCCGCGGCAGGCCATTCCTCACGGAACACGCCGACAATATCTGATTGCGCTATTACAAGGGTGGG
>NZ_JAFCJM010000153.1 GCF_018130955.1 Bradyrhizobium liaoningense | reverse complement strand
GGCAGGGGAATCGCATATGGGTTTTCGCTAGCTATTGCATTGTAAGGCAAGACGGATTCTGAAGACGACTCCCGGGTTATGGAGGGGGTCGGATGAAGAAGTTCAAGAAGGCCTTTCGGCGGTTGCCGGACCCGCGCGCGGACAATGCCAGGCACGATCTGTTGGAAGTGCTGTTCATCGCACTGGCGGCGATGCTGTGCGGAGCGGAGTCGTGCTCGGACATGGCGGACTTCGGGGAGTCGAAGGAGGAGCTGTTGCGGCTCTTTCTTCGCCTGGAGCATGGCATCCCAAGCCACGATACATTCAGTCGGGTGTTCCGCCTGCTCAAACCGCAAGCCTTTGAGCGCGCATTTCGCCGCTTCATGGCGGCCTTTGCCAAGGCCAATCACATCAAGCTGACTGGGGTGGTGGCGGTTGACGGCAAGGCCCTGCGCGGGGCCTACGAACGCGGCGGCAAGGCCACCCCCCTGCACATGGTCAACGTCTTTGCGGTGGATGCCCGCATGGCCTTGGCTCAGCAAAAGGCATCTGGTCGCAACGAGACGGCGGGCGCTTTGGAGGTGCTGGACCTTCTGTCGCTGGAAGGCTGCATCGTTACCGCCGATGCGCTGCATTGTACCCGCGCGTTTGCGGCTACAGTACGCGAGCGCGGCGGCGACTATGTCCTGGCGATCAAGGCCAACCGCGGGCGCTTGTTCACCGCGGTGACCCAGCAATTTGCGCGATCGGGCAAGCGCAGCACAGCCGAACAGATCGACCCTTCCACCCACGATCGACGCGAAGTGCGACGTGCCACAATCATGCGCAACACCAGTTTGGCAGGCCTCTACGGCTTTCCAGGGGCCGCCGCGATAGGGCGCATCACCTCGCGCAGACGCCTGGCGGAGCAGCGCGCCGATGCGCCCGTCGTCCGTCACTATCTCCTGTCCAAATACATCGCTCCCAAGCGGTTGCTCCACGTCACTCGCAGCCATTGGGGCATCGAGAACCAACTCCATTGGGTACTCGACGTCCATTTTGCCGAGGACAGCAACCGCTCGCGCTGCGACCATGCGCCCGAGAACCTTGCCATTCTCCGCAGGCTCGCCCTCAACATTCTGCGAACTCACCCGGATCCAGCCTCTCTGCGGCGCAAAATCAAGCGCGCCGGCTGGGACAATGCCTTCCTCATGGCAGCCCTCAGCCATATGCGATAGCCCTGCC
>NZ_JAFCJM010000152.1 GCF_018130955.1 Bradyrhizobium liaoningense | reverse complement strand
CTTTGCCGATGGGTTGGAAGGAGACCTGTGCCGTGGACGAGCGGATGCGCTTTATGGTGGCGGTTGAGAAGGGCGAGGAATCGTTTGCCGCGATCTGCCGTCGGTTCGATGTAAGTCGCCGCATTGGATACAAGTGGCTGGCACGCTTTGAAGAGGAAGGGGTCGCCGGTTTGCTCGACCGTTCACGGGCCCCCCGGCGTCACCCACAAGCAATAGTGCCAAAAATTGCCGAGCGCTGCCTTGAGGTCCGTCGGGCGCATCCGACCTGGGGGCCGATGAAGGTGCGGGCCTATTTGGAGCGCGCCGCGCCCAAAACGGATTGGCCGGCGACGAGCACGATCGGAGAGCTGTTCGACCGCGAGGGGCTGACGGTGAAGCGCAAGCTGCGCCGGCGCAGTCCGCCATCCAGCGCGCCGTTTGCCCATTGCGAGGCCGCCAACGATGTCTGGTGCATCGACTTCAAGGGCTGGTTCCTGACCGGGGACGGCAAGCGGTGTGAGCCGCTGACCTTGACCGACGCCCACAGCCGTTACCTGTTGCGTTGTCAGGCGCTGCCTCGCACGGATACCGAGCATGTCTGGCCGGTGCTCGATGCAGCTTTCCGCGAGTTTGGGCTGCCCCGTTACATACGGTCGGACAACGGATCCCCCTTTGCTTCGTGCGGCGCTGGCGGATTGTCGCAGTTGTCGGTGAAGCTGATCAAGGCCGGCGTGACGCCGGAACGTATTGCCCCGGGCAAGCCGCAGCAGAACGGGCGCCATGAGCGCATGCATCTCACGCTATTGCAGGAGGTGGCCAATCCGCCGGCACATAGCATGCGCGAACAGTTGAGGCGGTTACGCAGCTTCCAACGGCTCTACAACGAAGAGCGCCCGCACCAGGCACTCGACGATGCCACGCCCGCAGAATGCTATCAGGCTTCGGTACGCCGTTTTGACGGCATTCTGCGCTCACCGGTTTATGGCGATCAGGAAGTCCGCCGGGTTCGCCACAACGGAGAGATCAAACTGGACGGCAAGTTCATCTACATCACAGCAGCTCTGGCGGGGGAGCCAGTCGGCCTGGCTGGATCTGAGGACGGCTGGATCGTCAGCTACGGCCCGATCATGCTCGGCACCATCGCCCATCGCGGAGACGAGCTGCGACGACCCAAACGCAAGGGCTGTGGACTTGGGGACAACGCTGCGCGTTGCCCCCAGGGTCCACAGCCTCAACAGCAACAGACCTGAACGAAACAAGAATTGTGTTACCCATGTCGTCGGTTTGAACTGTTACCCATCTCGCCGGTTGCTCA
>NZ_JAFCJM010000151.1 GCF_018130955.1 Bradyrhizobium liaoningense | reverse complement strand
TCTCCGTCGATGGCCGCTTCACCTCGACGGAATCACGGTTCGCTCGGCTCCTCAAGACAGTTCTGCAACAAAATCGGCCCTTCTCGGAAGTAGCGCGATGTTCGCGTGAAGTCCGCAGTGCGCTGCGAGCGGACGGAGGCCAGCGCGAGAAGAACTTGTCCGACGCAAATTGCCTTCGCGCTCGCGATGCGGCGCTACCATCCCGCCACGATCAGCACCACCACCGGCAACGTCGCCGCCGCCAGCAGCGTGCCCAGCGCCACCGCCCCCGACACCGGGTTCACCAGCCGCTGATACTGAACTTGCATAGTCTGAGCAGAGCTTCAGTGCGTCCAGCCTCAATCTCAACCATTGCAAAAGTTCAATGGTGTTGCCTGTGTCCGCCGTCGACGCGGACATGACGCTTGCCTCGCGCCGTGCTGCGTTGGAGCGGCTTCTCAAGATGCCTCCTCGGTAGTATCGTTTTATTCGTCACGAAGGGGGCGATAGTCCAACTCTAGTTGGCAATTTTTTGCCAACTATGTCGGGAGATCGCGATGAACACGAAGGCTCCAGCCATCGGCTTCATAATTGCTGCATTGCTTGCGGCTGCTTCGCCGGCAATTTCCCAGGAAGCTCCACCGCTTTCAGAGCAAGCAAAACAAACCAAAGCGCTGGTCGATAAGGCTGCGGCGCTGGTCGATAAAGATGGCAAGGCAGCTTTTGCCGAGTTCAGAAAAAAAGACAGCGAGTGGTTTCACGGTGCGACTTATTTGTTCGCCTACGATTTGAAGGGCAACGTATTGCTCAATCCCGCTTTTCCGATGCGCGAAGGGACCAACGTGAGCGGTCAGAAGGACGCCAGGGGCAAGCTGTTCCATAACGAAATTATCAAAACGGCCGAAACCAGGGGATCGGGATGGGTCGACTATATGTTTCCCAAGCCCGGACAAACCGAGCCGTCGCAGAAATGGGCCTATGTGAGCAAAGTGACGATCGATGGAGTTCCGGGCTTGATAGCCTCAGGCTTTTATCCCCAATGAGACCAGGCTGATACTTTAGGAACGCATGGGTCCGCTGCCGCCTCGGTTGGCGGCCTCTCTCAAATCAGACGAGCGATGTCCGTTCGTGGCCGATTTTGTTGCAAAAGTCGGTTGAGGCGAGCCGGCAAGCGTGATTCCGTTGTGTTGACGCGAATCGCGACGAGGTCGATCCATGATGGGCCGTCTGAAGAGTGACCAAGGTCAACTGTTCTACGAGTTTCATCTCAGCGACGCGGTTCCCGAAGATCATCTAGTGCGGAAGATCGACACTGCTCTCGATCTG
>NZ_JAFCJM010000150.1 GCF_018130955.1 Bradyrhizobium liaoningense | reverse complement strand
TGAGGTCATACGAATCAGCGATCGCTCGCTGCTTAGTGTTTTCGCGAAAAATCTTGAGCCCTGCAACTTTCGACTTTTGCAACACAATCGGCCATTACCGGAAGTGGCTCAGAGAGCTGGCCCCGCAAATTCGGACAGTAGCTTGAGTGGATTTTCTGCCTGATAGCGGCGAGGATTCTTGCTGCGAATCAGGAGCGAAGATGACGAAGAAGAGCCGCCGGACGCATTCTCCGGCATTCAAGGCGAAGGTTGCTTTGGCTGCGGTCAAAGGCGACAAGACACTGGCGGAGCTGGCGCAGCTGTTTGATGTTCATCCGAACCAGATCACGATCTGGAAAAACCAGCTCCTGGAAGGCGCCGCCGGCGTGTTTGGGCATGACAAGACATCGGCCGAGACGCCGGTCGATTTGAAGGCGTTACATGCCAAGATCGGCGAGCTGGCGTTGGAAAACGATTTTTTGTCCGGCGCGCTCACCAAGGCGGGCCTGCTGAGCGCAAAGCGATGATCGACCGCGATCATGATCTTTCTATCGTGCGCCAGGCGAAGGTCCTGAAGCTGGCTCGCAGCACGGTCTACTATGAACCTCGGCCAGTTTCGGCCGAGGACCTTGCCTTGATGCGTCGGCTCGATGAGCTGCATCTCGATTATCCCTTCGCGGGAGCGCGTATGCTGCGATCGTTGCTGCGGCGGGAGGGCGTATACGCCGGTCGCCGCCACATCGCGACGCTGATGAAGCGCATGGGGATCGAGGCGGTCTATCGTCGCCCGAACACGAGCAAGCCGGCTCCGGGTCACAAGATCTACCCGTACCTGTTGCGCGGATTGAAGATCGAGCGGCCCGACCATGCGTGGGCAATGGACATCACCTACATTCCGATGCGGCGTGGCTTCGTCTATCTCGCGGCGGTCGTCGATGTGTTCAGCCGACGGGTCCTGGCCCATCGCGTCTCGATCACAATGGAGGCGGCCTTCTGCGTCGAAGCGGTCCAGGAGGCGTTGGCGAAGCACGGCAGGCCCGAGATTTTCAACACGGATCAGGGCAGCCAGTTCACCAGCCTCGAGTTCACCGATGTGCTGCTGGACGCGAAGATCGCCATCAGCATGGACGGCAAGGGCGCCTGGCGCGACAACGTGTTTGTCGAGCGGCTCTGGCGCACGGTCAAATACGAAGAAGTATATCTCCGCGCCTACGACAGCGTGTCCGAGGCGCGAGCGTCAATTGCCAAGTATCTGGCCTTCTACAATCAGGGACGCCCTCACTCGAGCCTTGACGGGCGCACGCCCGACGAGGCTTACTTCGGCACGCA
>NZ_JAFCJM010000149.1 GCF_018130955.1 Bradyrhizobium liaoningense | reverse complement strand
TACTCTCTGGTAATAGATTACCAGATTATTGTAATTGATTACCAGTACCAAAAATGTTTTTCAAAAACCTTTCAATTGAATTTATAACGTTCCAATTTATTTCAAAAAGCTGTAATCGATTACAATGTTTTGGTAATCGATTACCAGTGTCTTTGAACGTTGAAATTCAAATTCAAATGTGAAGAGTCACATCCTTTCACACAAAAGCTTTGTGTAATCGATTACACCAATTTGGTAATCGATTACCAGTGTTGTTTCTGAATAAATCAAAAGATGTAACTCTTCAAAAGGTTTTTGACTTTTTCAAATTGGTTTTAAGTTTTTCTAAAAGTTATAACTCTTCTAAATGGTCTTCTTAACCAGACACGAAGAGTCTATAAAAGCAAGACTTTGTTTTGCATTTTTCAATTAATTCATTCATTCTATCAATCAATCTTTTCCAATTCATTCTTTACACAAGCAAGTTTTCCACATTGATTTCTGAGTCACTTTGAACTTCTTCTTCTTCTTTGTACCAAAAGTTTTCTGAAGTTTTCTGGTTTTCTAAACCTTGAAAACTTGTGCTATTCATCCTTTTTCATTCTCTTCTCCCTTTGCCAAAAAGAATTCGTCAAGGACTAACCGCCTGAATTCTTTTGTGTCTCCCTTCTCCCTTGTCAAAGAATTCAAAACGACACAGTCTGAGAATTCTTTTGATTCTTCCTTTTCCCTATTACAAAAGAGTTCAAAGGACTAACCGCCTGAGAATTCTTTTGTATCCCCATTCACAAAGTATCAAGGGTTTAACCGCCTGAGATCTTTGTCTTAACACATTGGAGGGTACATCCTTTGTGGTACAAGTAGAGGGTACATCTACTTGGGTTGTTGTAACTGAGAACAAGAGAGGGTACATCTCTTGTGGATCAGTTCAAGTGGAAGGTACATCCACTTGGTTGTTCAAAGAGAACAAGGGAGGGTACATCCCTTGTGGATCTTTGCTTGTAAAGGATTTTACAAGGTTGAAAGAAATCTCAAGAACCGTTGGTTGCTTGGGGACTGGATGTAGGCACGGGTTGTGGCCGAACCAGTATAAATCTTGTGTTTATCTTTTTCTTCCCTACACTCTTTAATTTCTGTTGTGCACTTTAATTATCGCTTTTACTTTTGGTTAAGTTTATATTTATGTTCTTTACTTTTTTAACAACATAGTAAAAGCCTAAGAATGATAAGTTTTTAATTAGTTAAGGAACATTAATAATTAATTCAGCCCCCCCTTCTTAATTATTCCGAGGCCACTTGATCCAACATTTCCCGGTTGTAGGATCCACATGGACTAGGGGTCTCTCTACCCCAACTGG
>NZ_JAFCJM010000015.1 GCF_018130955.1 Bradyrhizobium liaoningense | reverse complement strand
TACAGAAGCAAGTACCCGGCGAGAGGATGACGCAAAAAGGGATTGACTAACCAAGGCCCGTTACAGAAGCCCGGATGGAGCGCAGCGAAATCCGGGACAGGTCTCACCCGCGAGAGGGATCCCGGATTTCGCCGCGCTCCATCCGGGCTACACGCTCTTGCATGCGACATTGGAGTCCCCTGCAAAACCGGCTATGGCTACGCCGCCTGCAACGAGGACGCCTGACTTGACTCCCGACAACGACCCTTCGCCCGCGCCGTTCGGCGCTTTCGCGCCCAATGCGGCGCAGGCTGCGATTATCAGCCTCGCACAACGTTCACGGCTGAAGCGCGGCGCGTTCCGTCCGTGGCTGTCGCGGCTGGTCAATTTGATGCGGGCGGGCCCCGTCGACGTTACCTATCAGGGCGCCTCGTTCCGCTTCTATCACCAGGGCAGTGCGACCGAGCGCGGCGCGCTGTTCAATCCCGACTACAATCTCGATGAGCTCCACTTCCTGCGCCAGCACACGCCATCAGGCGGCGTCTTCCTCGATGTCGGCGCCAATGTCGGCACGTTCTCGCTGGTGATGGCGCGCCATGTCGGCGCACAGGGCAAGGTGGTTGCGATCGAGCCGCATCCGACCACTTTCGCGCGGCTGTCCTTCAACCACGCGGCGTCGAACGTGCCGCAGGTGCGCCTGGTGCAGGCGGCGGCAGGTCCGAGCGATGGTGAGTTGATGATCGAGACCGACGGCGACAATCTCGGTGCCAGCCACGTCGTGTCAGGCACGGCAACGGCGCAAGCCATCAAGGTGCCGTCGCTGCGCTTGACGCGGATCCTCGAAGAGGCCGGCGTCAGCCACGTCGACGGCCTGAAGATCGATGTCGAGGGTTTTGAGGATCACGTCCTCATCCCCTTCTTCACGGAGGCACCGCCCGCGCTGTGGCCGCGCGCGGTGGTGATCGAGCACCTGTCACAAAGGGAATGGCGCGAGGATTGTATTGCGGACATGGTCGCGCGCGGATTTGCGATCATCAAAAAGACACGCAGCAATACCTTCCTGCAACGTGCGTGAGTTCGAACAACGGAGATTGCGATGATCGACCATATGGGTTTTTCGGTTTCCGACTATGAGCGCGCCAAGGCGTTCTATCTGAAGGCGTTGGCGCCGCTCGGCTACAGCCTGATTATGGAAGTGACGCCGGAGCAGACCGGCCACGATTCCGCTGCGGGCTTCGGCGCCGACGGCAAGCCGGATTTCTGGATCGGCGGCGAGGGCGCGATGAACAAGCCGGTGCACGTCGCCATCGCGGCGAAGGATCGCGCCACGGTGGACGCGTTCTACAAGGCCGCAATCGCCGCCGGCGGACGCGACAACGGACCGCCCGGCATCCGCGCACATTATCACGCCAACTACTACGGCGCCTTCGTGCTCGATCCCGACGGACACAATATCGAGGCGGTCTGCCACGCGCCGGCCTGAGCGGGTTCCGACCTCGCGCACCGCGGAACATCGCCGCATCGCCGACGTTGTTGTCCTTCGAGCAACGAACCCAGATGATGCACGATGCCGATCGAACCGCCGGAGATACCTCCGGCAACGCCGGGCAATCCCACCGAGCCTCCGCCGGGCATTCCGCCCGGGAATCCGCAGCCCGAAATCACGCCGCCGGTGCGAGAGCCTGGCGAATCACCGCAACCGGACGAACTGCCGGGCCACATTCCCGAAGAGATTCCGCCGCGCGGTCCGAACGGGCCGCGCACGCCAAATCCCGCGACCGACGCCGATTTGTCGCGGGCCACGCATGTGAAGCGATTGCAAGATGCATCTGAATGCGCAATGAACGGTGATGTTTTGAATCGCTTCGCATGCGGAAATAAATCGAGCCGCGTCGCGCTCGACCGCCACAATCCGGCCTAACGCGTATCTGTTCATCGTCCGACGACTATTCACCCGACTTCGTTCAAGAACCTTCCGGGGATTTATTCTCATGACTCACCTTCGCTTCGTGCTGCTTGCCACGACGGCTCTCACCGCGATGCCATTCGCAAGCTCCGCATCGCATGCGCAGAGCGCATCGACGCCCATCGTGATCGCGCAGGCCGGGCCGGCAGGCGAAGTCGGCCCTGACGGAAAACCGAAGCAGCCGCCGAAGGCAGGTCCAGGCCCGGCGGCACCGCCGCCCGCGGCCAAGCCGCCGGCTCCCCCGCCTCCGCCCGCCGCAGCACCGCCGCCGCCTCCCGCGCGTCCGACCGCGCCGCCGCCCGCGGCCGCACCGCCGCCGCCTCCGCGCCCGGCTGCTCCGCCTCCGCCACCCCCTGCTCCGTCACGTCCGACGCCGCCACCGCCGCCGCCCGCGGCGCATCCGGCGCCTCCTCCGCCGCCGCCGCCCGCTGCAGCACCGAAGGCGCCGACACCGCCTCCGGCCGCGGCTCCGCAGCAGCATGCACCAACGCCACCTCCGCCTCCGCCGCCTTCGGCTGCGCCGCCGGCGCGCGTTGCTCCGACGCCAACTCCAGCAGCTCCGCCGCCGCCGACCACACGCGCGACACCGACCCCGCCTCCGCCGCCGCCCCCGGCTTCACCGCCGCCGGGACGCACTCCGCCTGCACCGACACCCGCTCCAGGTGCAGCGCCTGCTCCGACAGCGACTCCCATCGCACCACCCCCGGGACGCTCGGGTCCGCCGCCTGCCGGCGCGCCGACAACCGCGCCTGCAACGGGTCCCGGCGCGACGCCCGCGCCCACCGGAACTCCTCCGGCTGGCACCGCTACGCCGCCTCCCGGACGCCCGGGCCAACCGCCTGCTCCGGCGGGATCGCCGACGCCTGCACCCGGCGCGGCGCCGGCACCCACGGGCACGCCGCCTGCGGGTGGCGCGCCGACGCCGCCTCCTGGACGTCAGGGTGGTGCGCCGCCGGCCGGCGCACCCGCCGCTGGCGCGCCTGCGACCGGACCTGCCGCCGGCACGCCTGCCGGAACGCCGCCTCCACCGCCGCAGGCGGGCGGACCCCGGCCCACACCTCCTGCCGGCGCCGCGGCACCAAGTGTCGTCCCGGGCACGCCAGCCGCAGCGCCACCACCCGACAGGGCGCAAAACGCTCCGCCGACGGTGGCGCCGGCCTTCCGGGCTGCGCCGACGGTCACAGCGCCGCTGCCGCCACCGCCGCGCCCGCCACAGCGTGACCTGACACCGCTCGCGATCGGTGCAGGTGTCGTGGCCGGCGCCGTGATCGGCGCGACCATTGCCGACTACCGCAACCAGCGACACGAGGTCGTCGAAGGTGGCCGCACGATCTACACCGAACCGGATCGCATCATCATCCGCGATCCGGGCGGGCAGGCATATGTCCGCGGCAACGATCTCTATCGCTTCCGCTATGGCGCCCGCGACATCCGCACCGACACCGTCGGCGGCGACACCCGCACCGTCGTGATCCGTCCCGACGGCAGCGAGGTGATCACCGTGGTCGGTCCGGACGGTCGGTTGCTGCGGCGAATCCGCAGGGACCCCAGCGGGCGCGAGATCATCATCATCGACAACAGCTACCGCGATCCGCGATCGGTCGGCGGCTTCTATGTCGACGCGCCGCCTCCGGTCGTCAACATTCCCTACGATCGCTATATCGTCGACGCCCAGGAGGCGTCGCCGGATGTGATCTACCAGACGATGGTGGCACCGCCGGTCCAACGGATCGATCGTCGCTACACGCTCGACGAGATCCGCTACAGCCCCAATGTTCGCATGCAAATGCCGAGCATCGACGTCAACACGATCAACTTCGAGACGGGATCGTGGACTATCCCGCCTGACCAGGCGGCGAAGCTGCAGTCGATCGCCGACGGCCTCAATCGTGCGATCCAGGCCAACCCGCGCGTGGTGTTCCTGATCGAAGGTCACACCGACGCAGTCGGCAACGAGGTCGACAATTTGTCATTGTCGGACCGTCGTGCGCAGTCCGCGGCCGAATTGCTGACCCAGCAATTCGGTGTGCCGGCAGAGAACCTGACGTCGCAGGGTTACGGCGAGCAGTATCTGAAGGAGCAGACACAAGGGCCGAGCCTGATCAACCGGCGCGTCACCATCCGCAACATCACGCCGCTGCTCAACGGCGGACAGGCCTCGCTGCCGCCGCCCCCGCCCGGCACCGCACCGCCGCGCTGAGGACAGGCATACAAAAGCAAAAGGCCGGGAGCGATCCCGGCCTTTTTGTTTTCGCTTCGTAGCTTTGTAGGGTGGGTTAGCGAAGCGTAACCCACCTCTTTTTTCTCCGCGGTCACAGAAGTGGTGGGTTACGCCTGCCGACTGCGCTTCGCGCAGCCGTCTGGCTAACCCACCCTACGACGCCGCACTAACCCTTGTCGCTTTCGAGCCTGAAAATATGCGAGCCCTCGCTGCCCGACAGCAGGCCCGTCTTCGAATAAAGACCGAGTTTTACGCGGGTGTCGGCGATGTCGAGATTGCGCATCGTGAGCTGGCCGATGCGGTCGGCCGGCGTGAACGGCGCGTCTTCCACCTTCTCCATGCTGAGCCGCTCCGGCGCATAGGTCAGGTTCGGGCTCTCGGTGTTCAGGATCGAGTAGTCGTTGCCGCGGCGCAGTTCGAGCGTCACCTCGCCGGTGACCGCGCGCGCGACCCAGCGCTGCGCGGTTTCGCGCAGCATCAGCGCCTGCGAGTCGAACCAGCGGCCCTGGTAGAGCAGACGGCCGAGCCGCATGCCGCTGATGCGGTATTGCTCGATGGTGTCCTCGTTGTGGATGCCGGTGACGAGGCGCTCATAGGCGATGTGCAGCAGCGCCATGCCGGGCGCTTCGTAGATGCCGCGACTCTTGGCTTCGATGATCCGGTTTTCGATCTGGTCGCTCATGCCGAGGCCGTGGCGGCCGCCGATCGCATTGGCCTCGAGGAACAGCGCGACGGGATCGGCGAACGTCTTGCCGTTCAGCGCGACCGGCTGGCCTTCGTCGAAACGCACTACGACCGTCTCGGCCTTGACGGCACAATCGTCGCGCCAGAACGGCACGCCCATGATCGGGTTGACGATCCTGATGCCGCTGTCGAGGTTTTCGAGATCCTTGGCTTCGTGCGTTGCGCCGAGCAGATTGCTGTCGGTCGAATACGCCTTCTCGGCGCTCATCTTGTAGGCGAAGCCATTGGCGGTCATGAACGCTGACATTTCCGCGCGGCCGCCGAGCTCGTCGATGAACTGCTGGTCAAGCCAGGGCTTGTAGATCCGCAAGCTCGGATTGGTCAAAAGGCCGTAGCGATAGAAGCGCTCGATGTCGTTGCCCTTGAAGGTCGAGCCGTCGCCCCAGATGTTGACGCCGTCCTCCTTCATGGCCGCGACCAGCATCGTGCCGGTCACGGCGCGACCGAGCGGCGTGGTGTTGAAGTAGGTGAGGCCGCCGGTCGAGACGTGGAAGGCGCCGGATTGAATTGCGGCGATGCCTTCGTGGACCAGTTGGGTGCGGCAATCCACCAGCCGCGCCTTCTCGGCGCCAAAGTCCATCGCCTTGCGCGGGATCTCGTCGTAGTCGGCTTCGTCGGGCTGGCCGAGATTCGCGGTGTAGGCGTAGCAGCGCGCGCCCTTCTGCTTCATCCAGAGCAGCGCCGCGCTGGTGTCGAGGCCGCCCGAAAAAGCGATGCCGACTTTCTCACCCTTGGGCAGGCTTTTCAGGATCGTGGTCATGGTGCTTCCAATCGGATGTCGTAGGGCTGGGTTTGAGTGCGCGAATAACAAATTTCGCCGACGTAAGCACGCCTTTAATGGCTCAAAGGGACGGCGCGGGCCCCGTTTTGCGGCCGAACAGCCGCTGGCGGAGCCGATAGCCGGGCCAGGCCAAACGGGTCAGCGCGGCGTCGATGGCCGCATCGGACAGCCGAGTCCGCGGCCAGCGGTAAATCAGCGCAAAGGCGAACCAGATCACGACGAAGGTGACGAGGCCCGCGATCGCCACGTCGGTGAAGAAGTGCCCGCCAAACGCCATGCGCAACCCGCTGGTCACGGCACCGAAAACCACGGCGCCGGCATAGGCAAGCGGTCGCCATTGCGGAGGCGCCAGCGCGGCCGGCGCCAGCGTCCAGAACGCGGTCGCGCCCTCGCCGGAGAAGAAGGAGCAGTTGCGGCCGCAGCCACCGCGCGGATCCCACCACGGCACGAATTGCTGGTCGCCGGCGAACTCTGTCACCACCACCGGACGCGGCCGGCCCCAATAGGTCTTGAAGGTGAGATTGGTGAGGACGCCGGCCGACAGCGTCAGCGTCAGCAGCAGGAAGATGATCGCGCGTCCCGACACCATCAGCGGCCGGTCGGGCCTGACAAGCTTGACCACCAGCGCCACGATCGACGGCAACGCGAACGCCCAGGCGATCCACATCGCCGCGTCGCGCGCGATGCCGGCATATCCGTTCAGCTTGAGCGGAAAGGTCTTGCTCTCAGGGTCGAAGAACAGGCTGGCAAGCTTGAGGTCGAGCTCGGGATAGATGCCGAAAACGAGGCCGATCACGAGCCACAGCGCCAGCGCAACGAAAAGTCCGGTCCGGTTCATGGCGCGCGGTTTAGCCGAGGCGGCACCACATGAAAACCCCGCCTGTTGTCATTCCGTGATGGTCCGAAGGACCAGACTTCAGATGCGCCCTTGCGCATCGGGGAATCTCGAGATTCCGGGTTCGGCTCTTCGAGCCGCCCCGGAATGACACCGTTGTTTACGGCGCGTCCGGCGGGCGCGACGCCGCGGGGAGCGGCGGGGGTGGCTTGAGCGGGGGCGGCGGATGGCGCCAGGCGCCGGCATTGCGGCCGGCGATGATCCAGTAGACGAAGCCGGCGACGATGCCCGCACCGGTCATGATCTCGAGGTGGCGGCGGACGATGCCGGAGAATTGCAGCGTGTCGGGATCGAACGGCACGAGGCCAAGATAACAGGCCAGTCCCACGAGCCCGCCGCCGATCGCATAGGCGAGCACGCTGCGGATATAGAGCGCCTCGGTGATCGCGACGATCAGCATCGCGGGCAGCAGCGCAAAGCCCGAGACGAAGATGAAGCCGAAGCCAAGCAAGATGTCGATGGTGCTCTCATCGACGGGACCGGCACCGAGATCCGCGAACTCGGGAAACAACAGCGCGCCGACCACGATCATGCCGCCCACCAGGCATGACGCGAAAAATCCGATCAAAATGACAAAGAGGCGCCCGATCAATCCCATCGGACACGTCCATCGTCGTTCACAAGAAGCAGCACAACATCCCCACCGTCACGCCCGGACCCGTCAGCGGCCATGACGGATGTTGATGGCCGCTTCATGTCAATCCGTCATCGCCATGGCACGCAATGCATCGCGCTCGCGGACGGACAGCTTTTCGGTTTCCGACTTGAGCTGGCCACAGGCGGCGAGGATGTCGCGGCCGCGCGGCGTGCGCACCGGCGAGGAATAGCCGGCGTTGAAGATGTATTCGGAGAATTTTTCGATCTGATCCCAGTCCGAACATTCATAGGCCGTGCCGGGCCAGGGATTGAACGGGATCAGATTGATCTTCGCGTGAATGCCCTTGAGCAGCTTCACCAGCAGCTTGGCGTCATCCAGCGAATCATTGACGCCCTTGAGCATCACATATTCGAAGGTGATGCGGCGCGCGTTCGATGCGCCGGGATAGTCGCGGCAGGCCTGCAACAGCTCGGCGATCGGGTATTTGCGATTGAGCGGCACGAGCTCGTTGCGCAGCTCGTCGCGCACTGCATGCAGCGAAATCGCCAGCATCACGCCGATCTCCTCGCCCGCGCGTACGATGTTCGGCACCACGCCCGAGGTCGACAGCGTGATGCGACGACGGGAAATGCCGATGCCTTCATTGTCGCCGACGATCAAGAGCGCATCACGCACCGCGTCGAAATTGTAGAGCGGCTCGCCCATTCCCATCATCACGATGTTGGTGACGCGGCGCGTGCCGTCCTCGCGATCGGCCCAATCATTGAGACGATCCCGCGCGACCATCACCTGGCCGACGATCTCGCCGGCAGTGAGATTGCGCACCAGGCGCTGCGTGCCGGTGTGGCAGAAGGCGCAGTTCAGCGTGCAGCCGACCTGCGATGAGACGCACAGCGTGCCGCGATCGGTCTCGGGGATGTAGACGCACTCGACTTCATGCGCCTTTTGGACATTGTCGCCGCTCGGCAGGCGCAACAGCCATTTGCGGGTGCCGTCGTTGGAGATCTGCTCGGCCACCACTTCGGGCCGGTCGACGGTGAAGCGCTCCGCAAGCTCGGCGCGGATGCTCTTCGAGACCGAGGTCATCTCGTCAAAGCTCTTGGCGCCGCGGAAATAGATCCAGTGCCACAATTGCTGGACGCGCATCTTGCGCTGTGAAGGCTGAACGCCGATCTCGCCGAGACGATCGGCGAGCTCGGCCCGTGACAACCCGATCAGCGACGGCTTGGCCGGCGGCACGTAGGTCTCGAGCGGAGTCTTCTCCACCAGGGTTGCGTTATGCGGCTCGGTCGTCGGTTGCATTGATTGGACCTGGGTGTTTTTTTCGTCGTTCCGGGGCGGCTCGAAGAGCCGAACCCGGAATCTCGAGATTCCGGGCTCGATGCTGCGCATCGCTCCGGAATGACGGAAGAAAGCTTGGAACCGCCCCTATATAGCAACCGGAACCGCCGATTGCGACCGCGCTGACCGCTTTCGGTCTTAACGCTTTCGGTCTTAACGCTTGCAGTCCTGCGCGATGCGGTCCAGCGCCTGGGCGAGGCCCTTCAGCGAGAAGGTGTCGGTCGTCTCCGTCCCCTTGGCCGACATGCCCTTGACCACCAGATCGGCCGATTTGCGCATGGCTTCCACCATCCGCTCCTCCTCGGCCGCATTCTTGATCCAAAGGCCGTCGCCCTGAGTATACATCGCGTAGGAGCCGCCGCCGACTTCGAGCGTCGATTCAGAGCCCGGCTTCAGCGCGTAGCCGATCATGATCGAGACTTCGTTGGAGACCTTCTCCGACGGCCGGGTCGAGACGAAGGCATAGGCGGGGTCGCGCGGGCGATTCGGCGGATTGGTCTTGGACGACGACGGTTTGGCCAGCGCGAAGCAGACCTTCTTGCCATTGGGCACGGCGGAATAGGCACCCCAGGTTCCGAACTGGCCGATCAGGGTCGGCTCGGCTCCACCGGTAACCGCTGCGGGGGGCGCCATGGGCTTGCTCTCGGGCTTGGCCGCTGTCTTCGGCGCGGGACTCGGTGCCGTCGTTGACGCCTTGGGCGCCGCTTTCGGCGCCGGTTGCGCAGTCTGCGCTTGCGCGAGATCGGCAATCCCGCACACCACCACAACAGTCATCGAAGCCAATAGCACCCGCCACATGCCGGAGTGGTTCCCTCAATATTGTGACTGGAAGATGGCCCGAGAGCGCTTTGTCCCCGGGCAGAGATACCCGGGAAAACCCTGCTTGGGAAGGTAGTTAGGAGCGGCGTAGAGTTAGCCTTTGGTTCGCGCGGCGCGCTGCTCGGCCCATTGCGCGTCGGTCCAGCGCAACAGATCCTCGGCGCCGGAACTGCGCAAATGCGCGCCGCCGTCGATCACCACCATCTCGCCATTGATGTAGCCCGCGCGATCCGAGACCAAAAAACTTGCGAGATCGGCAAGCTCGCGATGCTCGCCGGTGCGGCCCATCGGATTACGCGAGGTCCAACCCTCGTCGCGGCCCTCTGGCCGCAACTGCCCGGTGGCGCCTGCGGTCGGGAACGGCCCCGGCGCGATCGCGACGGTGCGGACGCCCCTCGGCCCCCATTCCACCGCAAGGCTCTTGGTCATCGCCAGCATCGCCGACTTCGCCATCGCCGACGGTACGGTGAAGGCGCGGCCGGTGATGGTCGAGGTTGACAGGATCGAGAGCACGACGCCCCTGTGCTTGCCCTCGATCCAGCGCTTTCCCGCCGCGAGCGTGCAATACATCGCGCCATGCAGCGTCGGCGCAAGGATGGCGTCCGCCGCACGGAATGACAGATGCTCGCTCTGCGCGATGAAGGTTGCGGCAGCGTTGTTGACGAGGATATCGAGCGGCGCCTCGCGCCAGATCTGATCCATCATGGCATCAACTGCGGCGCCGTCGCGGATGTCGCAGCCGATCGTCGTGACCTTGCCGCCGGTCTGCTGTTGCATCACAGAGGCCGCGGCCTCGAGCCGATCGACCTTGCGGCCGCAAATCACGAGCTCGGCGCCGAGTTCGAGGAAGCGCCGCCCCATCGCAGCGCCAAGGCCCGAGCCACCGCCCGTCACCAGGATGCGCTTGCCGCTGAGCAGCCCTGTTTCAAACATCGTTTGAATCCTTCGCGCTGTATTGTCGCCCGTGCCTAAATCCGGCAGAAACGGGCAAACTATAATTCCAGCTCGGAAACGCCAGTTCTGAAACACTCAAGGTGCCGCCATGAAAGCCATCCTCTGCTCGCAATATTGCCAACCCGACGATCTCGTTCTGGCTGACGTACCGGATCCGGTGGCAGGTCCCGGCGAGGCCGTGATCGCAATTAAGGCGGCGGCGCTCAACTTCTTCGACATACTGATGATCCAGGGCAAGTACCAGATCAAGCCGCCCTTCCCGTTCTCGCCGGCGGCGGAAGTCGCAGGCGTGATCGAGAGCATCGGCCCCGGCGTGACCGACCTCAAGGTTGGCGATCGCGTGGTGGCGTCGTGCGGCCACAACGGCGCGCGCGAAAAGATCGCGCTGCCGGCCGCCTCGATCGTGAAGATCCCGGACAATCTCGACTATGACCGCGCCGCGGGCATCATCATCATCTACGGCACCGCGTTGCATGCGCTGGAAGATCGCGCGAGCCCGAAACCCGGCGAGACGCTCGCGGTGCTGGGCGCGGCCGGCGGCACCGGCCTTGCGGCCTGCGAGCTCGGCAAGCTGCTGGGCCTCAAGGTGATCGCCTGCGCCTCGTCGGACGAGAAGCTTGCGTTCGCGAAGGCGCATGGCGCCGAGCTGACGCTCAACTACGCCAAGGAAGATCTGAAGGAGGGCCTGCGCAAACTCACCGACGGCAAGGGCGTCGACATCATCTTCGATCCCGTGGGCGGTGCTTACGCGGAAGCTGCGCTGCGCTCGATCGCCTGGGAAGGCCGTTTCCTGGTGATCGGTTTTGCCGCCGGCGACATTCCAAAAATGCCGCTCAATCTCGCGCTGCTCAAAGGCTGCGATATCCGCGGCGTGTTCTGGGGCGCCTGGACGCGGCTCAACTCGGCGAAGAACCGCGCCAATCTCGAGAAGCTCGTGAAGTGGACGGCAGAAGGAAAAATCTCCTCGCATGTCGACCGCACCTTCCCGCTCGCGCAGACCGCCGACGCGCTGAAAGTGCTCGCCGGACGTCAGGCGATGGGCAAGGTGATCTTGCATCCGTGATGTGTTGCAGATTGTGTCCGTCGCAGCAGCGTCGCCACATATTCAACTGTCAACGTCCGGCTTGATCGGGCGATCCAGTATTCCAGAGACGGCTGCGACTTAACCGAGCGGCCGCGGCGTACTGGATGCCCCGGTCCCGACTCACCCCGGGCCACAAGAGTGCTCGCCCGCCGAAGCCTTAGCGAAGGCGGCGAGCCCGGGCATGACAGCGGTGGGTGGGCGAAACCGTGCCCTCAATTCGTGGTTTTGCTGAGACTTCGTTGCACGCACAGCGTCTCTGGCATGGTAAATTTACCTTCAACCACCGCGCGCAAAATTGTGGTGCGCTCCGCGGCATCGCCCCAATCAAACCCAAAAGTTTCCTGATTCGCGCAAACCGCCGTCGTTTTTTGGGCTGATTCAAACAGCGATTTACCGGTTCCAGTTTGCGGGGCGCTTCTGGACAACAACAATAAGAAAACTGGCGTCAGGGACTGCCCCAGCGTTGCGTTCAGTATTTGGGGAGTTTGACCATGGAGACGACGGCCTACCGTCCCTCCGCGGCGTCGAGGGCTTTCGACGTCGCGCAGGACACGAACGATCCGCTAGCCATGCCGTATCATCTGGCACGCGCTGACCGGACCGACCTTTCACCACACGATCCGATTCCGCTGTTTCTGTCCGATCCGGAAAGCGCGCCCGACCCGCAGGAATTTTCGCCACGCAGCGTGCGGCCGCGCGCCGGCCTCGCCACGCAGATCGTGGCGAGCGTTCTCGCTGCGAGCGCCATTGCGGTGCTGATCGTCCTGTTTCAGGCCGATGTCAGCCGCCTCTTGCAACTCAATACCGGCGCCTGGGTGAGCAGCGTGATGGCGAACCAGCCGGCCACGCCACCCGCCAACGTTCCGCCGGTCCGCCAGATCCCGCTGAAGGATCCGGCGCGCGTATCGAACCCGATGCAGCTTGCGAGCGCCGACACGAAGGATGTCGTGACACCGGCACCGGCACCGGCACCGGCGGCGCCGAGCCGCGAGGCGATCGCAAACGCCTACCAGACCGCGCTGCAGGCGCAGACGCCATTACCTGCGCCAGCGCCCGCCGCTGCGCCGGCACCCCCGCCGACGCCTCCGGTCGCGAAGACGCTCGACGCCGATACGCTGGCGGGGCTGATGACCCGCGCCAAAAGCCTGATCGCCATCGGCGATATCTCGGCCGCACGGCTGCTGCTCGAACGCGCCGCAAATGCGCAGGATGCAGCCGCCGCCTTCATGCTGGGACAAACTTTCGATCCGGCGGTGCTCGGCACCAAGGACACACGCAGCATCACCGCAGACCCGGCCGCCGCGCGCGACTGGTACCAGAAAGCGGCAAAGCTCGGCTCGGCGGAAGCCCGGCAGCGCCTCACTCAGCTTCAAAACTAGAACCGACTTAGCAGGGAACACGATGCGCAACGTTGCGAGAATGGCGCTTGCCGCCATGATGATGATCTGCGGCTCTGCCGCGCAGGCCGCCGAGCAGGCCGAATATGACCCGACCAAGGTCTCCGACAGTCTGAAGGCGATCTTCCAGTTCGGCTCGACCTCGACCAAGCAGGCACTCAACGCCAATACGGTGACGCTGATCACCGGCACAATCGGCGGCACCTATGTACAGTTCGGGGCAGACCTCGCCTCCGTGCTCGACGACGGCAACAAGTTGCGCGTATTGCCGATCGTCGGCCGCGGTTCGGTGCAGAGCGTCGCCGACATTTTGTTCTTGCAAGGCGTCGACCTCGGCATCGTCCGGGCCGACACGCTCGACTATCTCGAGCGCAAGGGCTTTGCCAAGGACATCAAGAAGCAGTTCACCTATGTGACAAAGCTCTACAATGAGGAGATGCAGGTGATCGCGCCGAGATCGGTTGCGACTCTGAAGGATCTCGAAGGCAAGAAGGTCAGCGTCGACCTGCCCAATGGCGGCACCTTCGTCACCGCGCTGACGGTGTTCGAGCGGCTCGGAATCAAGGCGAACTTCGTCTATGTCGAGCAGCGCATCGCGATGGAGAAATTGAAGGCCGGCGAGATCGACGCCGTGATCGTGGTCGGCGGCAAACCGTACAAGTCGGTCTCGACCTTCAACAATGACGGCCGCTTCCATCTCGCGACGGTCGACTATGCGAAGCCGTTGCAGAGCGACTACCTGCCGGCGACGCTGACCGCAAAGGACTACCCGAACCTGATCAAGGACGGCGAGACCGTCGATACGATCGCGGTACCGGCCGTGCTCGCGGCCTATAGCTGGGCGGCGAACACCGATCGCTATCGCAAGATCGCGCAATTCGTGGACGCGTTCTTCACGAAATTCCCGACGCTGCAGAATCCGCCGTTCCATCCGAAATGGAAGGAAGTCTCGCTCGCCGCGCCCCTGTCGGGCTGGAACCGGTTGCCGGTCGCCCAGCAATGGCTCGACAGCCACGGCGTCGAGCCGGTGGCACGGCAGCGTTTTGAGGCCTTCCTGAAGCAGAATCCCGCGGCGGCCAAGGTGGTGCAGTCGGAGACCGACAAGGAAGCGCTGTTCAAGCAATTCCAGGCCTGGGAAGCCGAGAACGCACGGGCGCAGGCGCGGAAGTAGCGGGCGTCTTTTTCCGGATGGTCGTCCTGGCGAAAAGCCAGGACGACATTGGGGTTGGCAACCGAGCGCGATTGCGCCTACCCCGCCGCCTCCTCCACGCCGCGCTTCAGCGCGGCGCGGGCGGCTTCGCGGTGCTCCGACGTGATGTTGCTGGCGACGAGTTTGATCGCGGTCGCCAGAATCGCGGCGTCGTCGGTGAAGCCGAGCACCGGCAGCACGTCGGGAACGAAGTCGAACGGCAGTATGAAATAGGCGATCGCTCCCAACAGCGACGCCTGGACATGGCGCGGCGTCTGCTTGTCGAAGGCGCAGTAATAGGCGGCAAGCAGATCTTCGGCGAATGGCAGGTGCGCCGCGACACGCTTCGCTTTCCGCCAGAAGCGCCGGCGCACGCTGTCGCGATCTTCCGCGAGCCGATCGGCCGGCTCGAAGCCGACACTGTGTTCGGCAGCCATGGTCGAAACTCCCCGTTCAGCCCGGCGCGGCCGATGGCCGCATCCGTCGTCGTTCACAAGATGGGGATTGGCCGACGCCCCGCAAGATACCGAACTGTCGCGGTCAGGCTTTGGCGATGGCGTTCATCGCCCTGGCGAGCTCGATGTCGAGGGCCGTGACGCCTCCGGCGTCATGGGTGGCCAGCACCACCTCCACCGTCTTGTAGACGTTGCGCCATTCGGGGTGGTGATCCATCTTCTCGGCGACCAGGGCCGCGCGAGTCATGAAGCCGAAGGCTTCGTTGAAATCCTTGAACGTGAAGGTCTTGCCGATCGCTTCGCGTCCCGGGGTCTCATTCCAGCCCGCCAGCCCGCCCAGGGCCTGCTTGCGCGCTTCCGACGACAACCGCTCCGCCATGACCGCCTCCGTTCTTCAGGGGAACTTTACCCTAACACCCGGCTTACGCCCCGGTTCATACGGATTTCGTCCATCCGCTAACCATGACGGAGATGTAACCCCGGCGGGCAAGAAATTTGCTACAATTGTGGGCGTAGCTATCAGGCCAGGATGAAACCAGGCCTGAAACGCATGTTTGGGAGATCGATGACCGGGGGTACCGACCTGGCCGACATACCCACGCCGACGTCGCCGCGATCGGCGGCGCGGAAGACCATGCTTGTGTCGCTCGCACTCGTGCTCGCCGTCATCGGCACGCTGGTCGGCGGCTATTACTTCGCGATGCGGCCGGTGACGCTGAAGATCGCGGTGGGGCCTGCCAACAGCGATGACGTCAAGGTCGTGCAGACGCTGACCCAGGCCTTCGCGCAGAGCAAAGGTTATGTGCGGCTGCGCCCGGTTCAGACAGACGGCGCGACCGCCAGCGCCGAAGCGCTCGCGCAAGGCAAGGTCGATCTCGCCATCGTGCGCGGCGACCTCGACGTTCCCAAGAACGCACAGGCCGTCGCGACGCTGCGCAAGAACGTCGTGGTGCTCTGGGTGCCGCCGCCCGGCAAGGGCAAGAAGAAGGGCCCGAAGATCACCAAGATCGCGCAGCTTGCCGGCCATCGCGTCGGCGTGGTCGGCCGCACGCAGGCCAACGTCAACCTGCTGAAGGTGATCCTGCAGCAATATGGCGTCGATCCCGCCAAGGTGGACATCGTGCAATTCCCGGCGAACGAAGCCGCCGAGATGATCCGCGGCCAGAAGGCCGATGCCTTCCTCGCCGCCGGTCCCGTCAACAGCAAGATCACCGCCGACGCCATTGCGGCCTCGGCCAAGGACGGCGGCGTTCCGACCTTCCTTGCGATCGACTCGGCCGATGCGATCGCACAGAACCATCCGGTGTATGAAGCCGCGGAGATCCCTGCCGGCACTTACGGAGGTTCTCCCGACCGGCCGGAAGAAGAGGTCAAGACGATCAGCTTCGCGCACCACATCGTGGCGCGCAAAGGCCTGTCGGAAACCACGGTTGCGATGTTCACCCGGCAGCTCTTCGCCATACGTCAGCAATTGGTGACGGAATTCCCGCTGGCCGCGAAGATCGAGACGCCGGACACCGACAAGGACGCCGTGATTCCCGTGCATCCGGGTGCGGCCGCCTTCGTCGACGGCGAAGAAAAGACCTTCCTCGACAAGTACAGCGATTACATCTGGTGGGGCCTGATGGCGCTCTCCGCCATGGGCTCGATCGGCGCGTGGTTCGCGGGTTACCTGAAGAAGGACGAACGCGACAACAACAGCCATCTGCGCGAACGGCTCATGGATATGATCGTCGCGGCAAGGAAGAGCGAGACGACCGAAGAGCTCGACCAGATGCAGACCGAGGCCGACGAAATCCTACGCGATACGCTGCGCTGCTTCGATCATGGCGCGATCGAGGAAGGCGGGCTCGCCGCATTCAACATCGCGCTCGATCAATTCCATGCGGCGGTTGCCGACCGCAAGGCCGTGCTCTTGAGCCTGCCGCAAAACCTCCAGCGCGCCGGCGCGCAATTCCGCGCGGCAGGCAACGCCTGAGCACCTTGCCGGCGTTATTGCTGCGTCACATTGTCTCAATATAGCTTGTCCCTGTCACTCCGGGGCGATGCGGTACGCATCGAACCCGGAATGACCGTGTCTCAGCCAGCGAATCCCCCAATGAAAATCAAACTCTCCCGCCGTCGGTTCCTCTCCACCAGCGCCGGCGCGCTCGGCGCGATCGCGATGCCGCATCTGTCGCGCGCCGCCGACCGGCCGCTGATCAGCCACGGCGTGCAGTCCGGCGACGTTACCGTCGACGGCGGCGTGGTCTGGGCGCGTGCCGACCGGCCCTCGCAAATGCTGGTCGAGGTCGCGACATCGGAGTCTTTTGGCAATGCGCGCGCGCTGCCGCCGATCCCAGCGCTGCCCGAGAGCGATTTCACCGCCAAGATGGTGCTTGAGAATCTTCCCGGTGGGCAGGACATCTTCTACCGCGTCCGCTTCCGCGATCTCTCCTTTACTGCCGCCGAGAGCGAGCCTGTGGTCGGGCGCTTCCGCACTGCGCCCGCCGATCGTCGCGACGTCAGCTTCGTCTGGGGCGGCGACGTCGCCGGCCAGGGCTGGGGCATCAATCCCGATGACGGCGGCATGTTCACCTTCGCGACCATGCGCAAGCACCGCCCGGACTTCTTCCTGCATTCCGGCGACACGATCTATGCCGACGGCCCGATTCTCTCAGAGGTGAAGCTCGCCGACGGCAAGCTCTGGAAGAACGTCACCATTGCCGAGAAGGCCAAGGTCGCCGAAACGCTCGACGAATTCCGCGCCGCGCACAAGTACAATTTCTCCGACGACAACGTCCGCGCCTTCAATGCCGAAGTCCCGATCTTTGTGCAGTGGGACGACCACGAGGTGACCAACAACTGGTCGCTGTCGAAGGAGCTGCCGGTCGCCTACAAGGAGCGCAACATCACGCTGCTCGCGGCGCGAGCTGCGCGCGCCTTTCACGAGATGTATCCGATGCGCGAGAGCATCGTGGAGCCGGGCCGGGTCTATCGCCAGATTGCCTACGGCCCGCATCTCGACGTCTTCATGCTGGACGAGCGCAGCTATCGCGGCGCCAACGGTCCGAACCAGGAAACGACTTACGGGCCCGCCAGCTACTTCCTCGGCCCGGACCAGATCGCCTGGCTGAAGCGCGGCCTGCTCAACTCGCGCGCGACCTGGAAGGTGATCGCCTCCGACATGCCGCTCAGCCTTATCGTCGCCGACACCGCGAAGGGCGGCTCGGAAGCTTTTGCGCAAGGCGACGGCCCGCCGCGCGGCCGCGAGCTGGAGATCGCCGATCTCCTGCGCTTCATCAAGATGGCGCCGATCAGGAACACGGTCTGGCTCACGGCCGACGTGCACTATGCCGCCGCGCATTACTACGATCCGAACAAGGCGCAATTCCAGGAGTTCGATCCGTTCTGGGAATTCGTTTCCGGCCCGCTGCATGCCGGCACGTTTGGCCCCAACGATCTCGACAACACCTTTGGTCCCGAGGTCCGCTTCATCAAGGCGCCGGGCAAGGACAAGCCGAACCTGCCGCCGTCAGCCGGCATGCAGTTCTTCGGCCACGTCAAGATTGATGGCGCGAACGGGCAGATGACGGTGACGCTGCGCGACCGTGCCGACGTCGCGCTATGGTCGACCACGCTCGATCCGAAACCGGTCTAAGGCGAACTCTGCGTCCGCTGGCGGTGAACCATCCGGCCGGCCCGAACGACCATTGCAGGCCCGTCCCGCTTTCGGGACGGGCCTGATTTCGTTTGAGCCCATTTCGAGTTGAAGCCGTGCAGTTTAACCGCCGATCGATTGTCATTGCGTTGCTGCTGATCCAGGCACCGCTCGCCTGGGCGCAAGCCCCGGAGAAGGACAAGGCCGCGCGGGTGCGCGAGGCCTTCGCATCGCCTTACGGAATCGCCTTGACCGCCGAGCTCGGCAAATCGCTGCGCGTCAGCGCCGATCCGACGTGCCTGACCGAAAAGGGGCTCGCGGCCGACCAGCTCGGGCCGCGCGGCCGCGACATCGTCATCAAATGGGGCACGCGGCTGTTGGAAGGCTTGTTGGCGCCCATCGACCAGCAGATCTCCGCCAGGCCATTTGCGGGCACGGCCGAACTCGAACGCCTGAAAGGCAATGCGGACGTTAAGCGTTATCTGGCCATGGAAGAACCAATGCGTCAGGCGAAAATCCTTGACGTCGTCTTTGAGAATTTCGATCGCTACAATCTGGTCCGCCGGGTCAGGCTTCGCGCGGTTTATCCTCTGGGCACCGGCAATCAAGACCTGCTACGTCTCAATCCGATCGATGCCACGGAAGAGGCGCTGGACAGATTCGTCGATGGCAGTCGGTCGAAGGCGCTGAAGCGCTTCCTGAAATTGTCCGAGCAGGCGGCGACTGCGGAAGCGGCGGTCATCAAGGCAGTTCAGTCCCCGCAAATGACTCCACTCAATTTCTTCGAGGGCGTTGAAAGCGACCTCGCCGAACTCTGCATTCGCTCCGGCAAGTAACCGTCACGGAGCGCGCGTGCGCAGCGCCGCTTCCAGCGCATCGCTCGGACACGGCTTTTGCAGCCGCGGTATCCCGGCGAATTGTGGCGGGATACTCACCTCCGCGCCATAGCCGGTGACGAACACGAATGGAATCTGCTCCGCCGTCAGCCGCGCGGCAATCGCAAAGCTCTTCTCGCGAACCAGCTCGACATCGAGCAGTGCGAAATCGGGCGCCCGCCTCTCGATCTCCTGAAGCGCACGCGCGACGGAGGCAACCGTGCGCACGTGCTTCACGCCGAACCCCAGCAGGCGGTCTTCGAAATCGATGGCGATGATCGGGTCGTCCTCGGCGATCAAGACGTCGGAGGGATGGTCGGGGCCGTCAGGCAAAGTGGATGCCATGATCTCGTTGACGTAGGGCTGCATGTTTCTTCCCTTCTTGGAAGCCTCAACGCGACACCTGCGCCCAACATGTCGGAGAGTTCCAGGAACGAAACTCACCACATCGCCGTTGGTCCGTCTGTCCACTTGTGCACACGAGTTCTGGACGAACCTCGCTAACGTGACGAAGGGAGAAGGGGATCGGCGATGGACGTGTTGACTGGCAAGGCGGCGGAGACGACCAGCCGGCCTTACAACAATCTGTTGCGGAGATTGAACGACGCGGACTACGCGCTGATCGCGCCGCACGTCACGATCGAAACCACTGACGCCAACGATCTGCTCTATAATCCCGGCGACGATGTCCAGGTCGTGCATTTTCCGTGCGGGCCTGCGCTCGCAACCTTTCTCGTCGCCAACGAGGACGGGCGCGACGTCGAGACCATTCTGGTCGGCCGCGAGGGTGCGGTCGGCGGCATCGTCAGCGAGGGTTTTCTGCCGGCCTACACCCGTATCATCGTAAAATTCGGCGGACCCTTTGCACGCATTCGCGTCGGCAGACTGGAAGCAGCGAAGGCGAAATCGAAAACGCTGAGCAACATCTTTGCGCGTTACGCCGACTGCATGCTGGCGCAGATCTTTCAGTCGACCGCCTGCAACGCCATCCACTCGATCGAGCAGCGCACCGCAAAATGGATTTTGGCCGCGATGGAGCGGACCGAAGGTAACGACAGCGTGCCGCTGACGCACGAGCAGCTCGCGACCCTGCTTGGGGTCGGGCGCAGCTATGCCAGCCGGGTGATCCAGTCGTTCAAGGCCGAGGGTGTGATCGAGACGCGGCGCGGCTCGATCCTGGTCCGCAACCGCAACGGCCTGCGTCTGCGCAGCTGCCTGTGCAACGACGCGGTGAAAGCCCATTTCGAGGAGGTGCTGCGCGGCGTCTATCCGACCGAGGAGACGAGCCAGAGCTCGGCGTGACGGGATCGTCCTGCACCTCGCCGCACGAAACGCGGGAAGAGTGCTTGGAAGGCGTATCGCTCCCGATTGAACTCACGCTAATATCCCCGCATGAGCGGGGCTGGGCTTCACATTGTCTTCGATATCGCGGCATGGCTCGTGGCGGGCGCGGCGGTGTACTGGCTGTCGCGCCGCGGGCTGAAATTTCCCTCGCAATCGTTCGAGCTGCCCTACATCGCCGCGCTGGTGTTCGGCGCGGGCCTCGGCGCCTACCTGTTCGGTTCGTCGAACCTGTGGCTGTCGGGCCAGGCCGGCATCGCGCGCTCGGTCGAGGGGGCGCTGGCGGGCGGCATTGTCGCGATCGAGCTCTACAAATGGTCCGCCGGCATTGCCTTGCGCACCGGTGCGCGGTTCGCGCTGCCGCTGGCGCTGGGCATCGCGATCGGACGGCTCGGCTGCTACTTCGCGGGACTCGATGATTTCACCTACGGCACGCCGACGGCGCTGCCCTGGGGCCATGATTTCGGCGACGGACTAAGCCGTCATCCCGTGCAGCTCTATGAGAGCGGCGCGATGGCGGCCTTCGCGGTCGCTTACGTCCTGGCCGTCTTGAACCGAAACGATTTTGTCATCACTAATGGGTTCTACCTGGCCCTCGTCTATTACGGATCGCAGCGGTTCTTGTGGGAATTCCTCAAGCCCTACGGGGCGCTGATCGGCCCCTTCACGCTGTTTCACCTGCTGTCGCTCTTCATCCTGCTCTATGCCGCCGTCATGCTGGCGACGGCGTCAAAAGTGAGACCCCTGCATGAACGCGCCGCTGCGTAGGGCCCGTCCCTATGTTTTCTGGGGCCAGACCCAGTCGCTCTGCGAGACCTGCCTGAAGCTGGTGCCGGCCAAGATCCAGATTCTCGGCAACGAGGTCTGGTACGAGAAGCGCTGCAAGGAGCACGGCGTGCAGTCGACGTTGATCTCGACCGACGCCGCCTATTGGCGCTTGTGCAAGGATTTCATCAAGCCGGGCGACCGGCCGCTGCAGTTCCAGCAACGCACCGAGTTCGGCTGCCCCTATGATTGCGGCCTGTGCGCCGACCATGAGCAGCATTCCTGCCTGGCGCTGATCGAAATCACCGAGCACTGCAATCTCACCTGCCCGGTCTGCTTTGCGGAATCCTCGCCGGCGCGGACACAATTCACGCCGCTGCCGAAGATCGAGAAAATGCTGGACGCGCTGGTGGCAAGCGAGGGCGAGCCGGATTTGGTGCAGATCTCCGGCGGCGAGCCGACGCTGCATCCGGACTTTTTCGAAATCCTGGACGCAGTGCGCGCGCGACCGATCCGCCACGTCATGATCAACACCAACGGCCTGCGCATCGCCCGCGAAAAGGATTTCGTCGCGCGACTCGCCGAGAACAGGCGGGGACTCGAGGTCTACCTCCAGTTCGATTCGCTGGAGCGGGACGCGCTGATCAATTTGCGCGGTGCGGATCTGCGCAAGATACGCCAGCAGGCGCTGGAAAATCTCGAGCATTACGGCGTGTCGACGACCCTCGTCGCCACCATCAAACGCGGCGTCAACGATCATGAGATCGGCGACATCGTCCGCCACGCATTGACATGGAAATGCGTGCGCGGTGTCACGCTCCAGCCGGTGCAGGACGCAGGCCGCAACGAAGACTTCAACAAGGAGACCGACCGCATCATGCTGTCGGAGATCCGCAAGCGCGTGATCGACACCGGAGTGTTCGGCGACAAGGACATGATCCCGCTGCCCTGCAACCCCGAGAGCATTTCGATCGGCTACGGCCTGCGCAATGGCGACAAGGTGTTGCCGCTGACCTCGCTGATCCCGCAGGAGCAGCTTCTCGCCGTGATGCCCAACACCATCAGTCCGGAGAAATATCCGGTGCTGCGGGAAAAATTCGTCGACCTGTTTTCGCTCTCATCGGGCCCGCTCAACACCTCCGAGCGCGTCTGCGAGCTGTTGTGCTGTCTGCCGACCTTCCAGGTGCCCGAAGGCCTCGGTTACGAGAATGTCTTCCGCGTCACCATCGTGCAGTTTCTCGACCGCTTCAATTTCTGCGTCGGCAACGTCAAGCGATCCTGCATCCATTTCGTGACCGAGAACGGCGCGATCATCCCGTTCGACACCTACAATCTGTTCTACCGCAACGGCGCGATTCACCGCATCCGCGCCGAGCTTGCCGGCCAGACCTATCGCGAGGCGCGACAGAGTGAGGAGATCCAGCGATGAGCGAGCCAAATCCTCCGGCCGCTCCGCCGGTCCCGCCGGCGCGCGGCGGCTGCCTGACGGCGCTCATGGTGATCTGCGGGGTCATCTTGCTGCTCCCGGGCCTCTGCGCGATCGTTTTCGGCGGTATCTCCGTGTCCGAGGGCGGCCGGATCGATGCCGACATCGCGCCGCTGGTCTTCCTGGGTCTGGTCGTGGGCGCCGTCGGGGTCGCGCTGATCTGGGTGGCCATCAAGGGACGGCGGAGCTAGGCAACGATGAGCAACACCGACAGCGCACCCCCACCCGCGGGTCCGCCGCCCGGGCGCAGCGGCTGGCGGACCGCGCTCATGATCGTGGTCGGCGTCATCCTGTTGTTCCCGGGCCTCTGCGCGCTGGCTTTCGGGGCCGGAAGCGGCCGCGATCCGGTGATCACCGTGATCGTCCTGGTCTGTTTGCTGGTGAGCGCCGGGGGAATCTGGCTGATCGCGAAGGCGATTGGCGGCCGGAACGCCAAACGACCCCCGGCCGGCCCCTAAGCCCCGGGAATCCCCGGGCAAAATTCAGTCAACCAACAGCCAAAGAACACATTGTTTTTTGACGGTTTTTGCATATATTGCGCCGCAAACGCGCAGGGTGTGCCCGGTCGATCTGGCCGGGCTTCCTTTTTGGGCGAAGCAGGCCCCGTTTTTCACGTTTTCAGCGTTGTCCGAGAAGAGGTCCCGGTCTGACCGGCGAGATCGCGCTTAACCCATTGTTCGAACGCAAAGAAGCTCTACCCATGAACCTCCGCAACGTCGCCATCATCGCCCACGTCGACCACGGCAAGACGACCCTGGTCGACCGCCTCCTCCAGCAGTCCGGCACGTTCCGCGAGAACCAGAAGGTCGCCGAGCGCGCCATGGACTCCAACGATCTGGAGCGCGAGCGCGGCATCACCATCCTGGCCAAGGCGGCCTCGGTGCAGTGGAAGGACACCCGCATCAACATCGTCGACACCCCCGGCCACGCCGATTTCGGCGGCGAGGTCGAGCGCATCCTCAACATGGTGGACGGCGCCCTGGTGCTGGTCGACGCCGCCGAAGGCCCGCTGCCGCAGACCAAATTCGTGGTCTCCAAGGCGTTGAAGGTCGGCCTGAAGCCGATCGTCGTCATCAACAAGGTGGACCGCCCCGACGCCCGCCCGACCGAAGTCATCAACGAGGTGTTCGACCTGTTCGCGGCACTCGACGCCAGCGAGGAGCAGCTCGACTTCCCCATTCTTTACGGGTCGGCCAAGCAGGGTTGGATGGCCGACAGCCCCGAGGGTCCGAAGGACAAGGGCATGGAGCCGCTGTTCGACCTGATCCTGCGCCACGTCGCGCCACCGAAGGTCGAAGAGGGTCCGTTCCGCATGATCGGCACCATCCTCGAAGCCAATCCCTATCTCGGCCGCATCATCACCGGCCGCATCTCCTCCGGCGTGCTCAAGCCGAACCAGCAGGTGAAGGTGCTCTCCGCCGACGGCAAGCAGATCGAGACGGGACGCATCACAAAGATCCTGGCGTTCCGCGGCATCGAGCGCACGCCGCTGGATGAAGCCGAAGCCGGCGACATCGTCGCCATTGCCGGCCTCACCAAGGGCACCGTTGCCGACACCTTCTGCGACCCTTCCGTCGAGACGCCGCTGCCGGCGCAGCCGATCGATCCGCCGACCGTGTCGATGTCGTTCATCGTCAACAACTCGCCGCTCGCGGGCACCGAGGGCGACAAGGTGACCAGCCGCATGATCCGCGACCGCCTGCTGCGCGAGGCCGAGGGCAATGTCGCGCTGCGCGTCGTGGAGGCTGACGACAAGGATTCGATGGAGGTTTCGGGCCGCGGCGAATTGCAGCTCGCGATCCTGATCGAGACCATGCGCCGCGAGGGCTTCGAGCTCTCGGTGTCGCGTCCCCGCGTCGTGCTCCAGAAGGACGAGGCCACCGGCGCGACGATGGAGCCGATCGAGGAGGTCGTCATCGACGTCGACGAGGAGCACTCCGGCGTCGTCGTGCAGAAGATGAGCGAACGCAAGGCCGAGCTGATCGAGATGAAGCCCTCGGGCGGCAACCGCCTGCGTCTGGTGTTCTACGCGCCGACCCGCGGCCTGATCGGCTACCAGGGCGAGCTTCTCACCGACACCCGCGGCACCGCGATCATGAACCGCCTGTTCCACGGCTATGCGCCGTACAAGGGCGAGATCCAGGGCCGTCGCAACGGCGTGCTGATCTCCAACGAGCAGGGCGAAGCCGTCGCCTACGCCATGTTCAAGCTGGAAGATCGCGGCCCGATGATGATCGAGCCGGGCTGGAAGGTGTATCGCGGCATGATCGTCGGCGAGCACACCCGCGACAACGATCTCGAGATCAACGTGCTGAAGGGCAAGCAGCTCACCAACATCCGCACCACCTCGAAGGACGAAGCGGTGCGCCTGACGCCGCCGATCCGCATGACGCTGGAAAAGGCGCTCGCCTATATCGAGGACGACGAGCTCGTCGAGGTGACGCCGAAATCGATCCGGCTGCGCAAGAAGCACCTCGACCCGAACGAGCGCAAGCGCGCCGAGAAGGCCCGGGAAGCGGTGGCGTAAGCCTACTGGCCAAACCAAATCGTCATGGCCGGGCTTGTCCCGGCCATCCACGTCTTCGATACTGGGTGGGAACTACGTGGATGCCCGGGACGTAGGCGAGCGGAAGCGACGCCGTCCTTCAGACGGCTATGCCCGGGCATGACGATGAAATAGACGGCGCAATGTCCCTCCCCTCCTCCGTCGACGTCGCGATCATTGGCGCGGGCGCGGCCGGCCTCGGCGCGGCGCATGCGCTGAATGGCTCCGGCCTTTCCGTGGTCGTGCTAGAGGCGCGCGACCGGCTCGGCGGGCGCGCCTGGACGGTGCAAGCCTCGCCTGAGGTGACGTTCGACGTCGGCTGCGGCTGGCTGCACTCGGCCGAGCAAAATTCCTTTGCAGCGATCGCAGGAGAGCTCGGCTTCGAGCTCAACAAGCGCCTGCCGCCCTGGCGCGAGCGCGCCTATGGCAACGCCTTTCCGCAAAGCGAGCGCGACGATTTTATGCGCGCGCTCGATGAGTTTTACGATCGCCTCAGCGACGCCGCCGCGAGCGGCAAGGATCGGCCGGCCGCCACCTGCCTCGCACCCGGCAATCGCTGGAACCCGATGATCGATGCGATCTCGACCTATGTGAACGGCTGCGAGCTCGACGAGGTCTCGATCCTCGACTGGGAAGCCTATGAGGACACCAACACCAATTGGCGCGTGCGCCGCGGCTATGGCACGCTGATCGCAGCCTATGGCGCGCCCTGCCCCGTGGCGTTCAACTGCAACGTCACGCTGATCGATCATTCCGGCAAGCGCGTGCGCATCGAGAGCTCGCTGGGCGCGCTGACCGCGGACAAGATCATCGTCACCGTGCCGACCAACCTGATCGCCGACGAAGCGATCCGCTTCTCGCCGGCGCTGCCCGCCAAGGTCGATGCGGCGCGCGGCCTGCCGCTCGGCGCCGACGACAAGGTGACGCTGGCGCTTGCAGATGCAGACGTCTTTCCCAAGGAAGCCAATTTGCGCGGCGCCACCATGCGCACCAAAATGGGCACCTATCATATCCGCCCGTTCGGCCAACCCTGCATCGAGGGCTTTTTCGGCGGCACGTTTGCGCGCGAGCTGGAAAATGCCGGCGACGGCGCCATTGCCGCGCACAGCATCGACGAGATCGCCGGCTTCCTCGGCAACGACATTCGCCGCAAGCTAAAACCGTTGCGCGAATCGCGTTGGACGCTCGACCCCTTCGCGCGCGGCTCCTACTCGCACGCCCTGCCCGGCCATTCCGGCGACCGCGCTGTGCTGGCGCAGCCGGTGGATGGACGGCTGTTTTTCGCAGGAGAAGCGACCTCGCCGAACTTTTTCTCGACGGCGCATGGGGCAAGGGATTCAGGCGAGCGCGCGGCGAGGGAAGTGCTGGCGGCGTTGGCAAGGCGCTAGACCATCCCCAATGTCGTCCCGGCGAAGGCCGGGACCCACCGCGTGATCTATCCGTTAACTTCAGTGTTCGTACCGCGCATTGAAGCTTTAACTCCCAGTCTTCGCCAAACTGCTCCCTGGGGTTGATGGTGTGGACGGCCCCCTACGGCATCAGTGTGCCAGAATGAGGTTGTCTAGATCTCATACATGGGAGCCGTCCGTGAACCAGATTATCCGCATTGGGATGGATACGTCGAAGTATATTTTTGTGCTGCATGGGGTTGATGCGGCGGAGCAACCGGTCTTGCGCAAGAAGCTGTCGCGCAAGCAGGTGCTGGAGTTCTTCGCCAAATTGCCGCCGACCGTGATCGGGATGGAGGCCTGCGGAGCTTCGCAACATTGGGCGCGAGAGCTTCGCAAGCTCGGTCACGAGGTGAAGCTGATGGCACCGCAATTGGTGAAGCCCTACGTGATGCGGAACAAGAATGACTACCGGGATGCGGAAGGGCTGTGTGAGGCGATGAGCCGGCCGAGCATGCGCTTTGTGCCGGTGAAGAGCGCCGAACAGCAGGCTGCGTTGATGCTGACGGGCGGGCGCGATGGATTGATCGCCCGGCGCACCCAGTTGACCAATACGATCCGCGGCCATGCGGCGGAATATGGCCTGATCGCGCCGAAGGGACGGGAGGCGATCGAACCGCTGCTGGCGCAGATCGCGCAGGACAAGACGCTTCCCACTCTGGCGCGTGAGCTGTTTGTCGTGCTGGGCCGGGAGCTCGTCAGGCTCGAGGGCGAGTTGGAGACGGTTGAGGCCAAGCTGATGGCCTGGCACCGCGGCGATGCCATGGGCCGGCGCTTGGCGCAGATCCCTTCGGTCGGTCCGATCATTGCGACGATGCTGGTGATGAAGACGCCTGATCCGCGGGCGTTCCGCTCCGGCCGTCACTTTGCGGCCTGGCTCGGCCTCACGCCTAAGGACCATTCCACCGCAGGCAAGACCAGGCTCGGCAAGATTACCCGGGCGGGCGATGAGGACCTACGCCGTCTGCTGGTCGTCGGGGCCACGGCGGTGATCCAGCAGGCCAGGCGGGGCCGTGGTCAACACTCGCGCTGGCTGCTGGCCCTGATCGCGCGCAAGCCGCCGAAGCTTGCGGCCGTGGCTCTCGCCAACAAGGTGGCCCGCATCGCATGGAAGCTGATGGCGACGGGCGAGAGTTATGACGCCGCACGATTGAATGCCGCTGCGGCAGTCGCCGCCTAACAGATTGGCCGGCCGGCGGGCCCACTCGCCGGACGTCCCGGAGCTGCAAGAGCAGATGGAGCGATCGATCGAGCAACGATGCGAGACAATCCGTGGGACCCATTGGCCGTCAACAGGTCGCCGGGTTGTTTGGAACTCGCATCGCGCAAACCATCTTGGCCAGCGGTCTACCCGATCGCGCTCAACAGGCCGGACATATGGATGCAAGCGACCCGATCTCATTAAACAGCTCTTGTGCCACGGGGGCCGTCCACATATGGGTCCCGGCTTTCGCCGGGACGACAGGTAGTTGGTGTCGCCAGTCTCGCGCTGACAGCTACTCAATCACTCGCGCCCGCAAATCCGCATCCGGCACGAAGCACGCATCGTACTTCCCGAAAATGCGGTAGCGGTTGCGGGCGACGAGATTGTAGACGGCGTTGCGCAGCGGTTTTGGCACGGCGAACAGCACGCGCACCCAGCTCCAGCCGGGTAGTTGCGACAGCACCGTCAATGCCGCGTCTGACTTCAGAAATACCTTGCTGCCGTGGATCACCGCATTGGTGTCGGGATCATCAGGGTCGATCCCAAAAGTCCGCGCGAGCCGTGTGCCGTAGCCCGACTGGATCGGCGTGAAGCGAAACCGCCGCGCAGTGTCGCGCTTGGCGACGAAGCGAACCCAGCGGGAGCAGAAGATGCAGACGCCGTCGAAGAGGATCACGTCATCGTCGGGCCACTGACTCATCAGCGGTTGTCCAACATGAGAAGCGCCACCAACATCAGCACGATCGCAGGCCCGGTCTTCACGAGCGCACCGAGCGGCTCGATCCAGAGGTCCGGTGTCAGGATCGCTGCGCCGGCCATGTAGCCGAGCGAGGCGACGATCCCGGCAACGAGCCCGATCGCGCAGGTGCGGCGAAATGCAATCAAGACACCGATACTCATGTCCATCAGGCTGGTGCCGATCGTAATCGGGTCGACCAGACCAGGTGGAAAGCCGTGTGCGGTCAAAATGCCGGCGGCGGCGCGGTAGGAAACGAACAGCGCGATGAAGCCGGAGACGAGCCAGAACGCCACCAGACTCGCGATGATCAGCGCCTTCACCAGGAACAGCCGGGCGAACCATTTGTCCTGAACGGTCGCGGGATGCCGGCCGATCGTCTCCGCCAGCGTCTTCGGTGTGATGCCGGTCGCGGCGACCCAGGCCGCGGGATCGCCGGTCACGCCGCGGCGCAGCTCGGTAATCGCGGTGGAGCGCATCGGCGGCATCCAGCCGAGGCGATTGGCGAAATCGCCGAGCCTTGCACCGCAATCGAGCAGGAAGGCAGGCATTGCGACATGCGGCCAGCCGGCGGTGCCGAAGGCGAAGCGGAACTGCTTGATGACGCCGGCCATGGTGATCGGCTGTGGCTGCATCAGATCCCACGTCACGGCCGTCACGGATGCGTCGTCGACGTCGCGTGCGGCGAGCCACGCGATCGTGGCGGCGATGTCTTCAACCGCGACGGGCTGGAACGGCGTCGCCATTTCCTTCTCCGGTAGATCGAGCGGAAAGGCGGCGAGCGCACGCAGCATGGCGCTGCCGCCATAGGCTGATGGCGCCACCACGAAGCCGGGCCGCAGGATGGCATGGGGAATGCCGGATGCTGCGATCAGGCGCTCGGCCTCGCGCTTGGTCGTCGCGAAAGCGGTACGGTCATCGTTGGCCGCACCGGGAATCGAGATGCGCACCAACCGGATCGCGCGGCCGCTGTCGCCGATCGCCTGCACCAGGCGCGCGACGAAATCCCGATGCACGGCATTCGTGTCGCTGCCGGGACCATCCTGGAGCACACCGAGGCAGTTCACGACCATTTCGACCGCGTGCTCGCGCAATAGGCGCGTCAGCGCCGCCGCATCCAGCGACAGGATCGACAATTCGAGATCGAGCGCGCTCATCTTCTGCGCCGGCGACAGGGACCGGGCGACGCCGATCACGCGAAATCCCCGCGCTCGCAGATCATCGGTGACGAAGCGGCCGATCAGGCCGGACGCGCCGAGCAGGAGAATATTTTGCGAAACCTCGCCCATCACTCCCTCAGAACGGCTTTGCGATCATCAGCCACAGGATCAGCATCGTCGCCCCAAAGCCGGGGAAGCCGAATATGAACCAGCGGCGGAACAACACGAAATAGCGCGGCGGAAGCGGCTCGCGCATCTCCGCCGCCTTGCGCGCGAGGTCGCGCATCTCGATCTGCATGAAGACCACGGGCACCCAGAACAGGCCTGCCACGATATAGAGTGCGAGCGAGGCCGTCAGCCAGCGCTCCGCGATCGATGTCGCCGACAGCATCATCAAGACGCCACCTGTGACGGGCTGGAGGATCACGGCCGACAGCGTGAACAGCGCATCCGCTATAACCACGACCGATGCGGTGCGGGCGATGAACTCGACGTTGCGGCTGCGATGCGCCATCAGCATGAAGAAGGCGATGCCACTTCCGGTGCCGAGAATGACGATGGCACCGAGCACATGCAGATATTTGACCAGGAAATACAGCATCATGGTTTTCTGGCCGCCACCGGCGGCGAAGTTTTCAGAGCCCGGTCAAGCTCGGCGCTGACCGCTTTGACGCCGGCCTCGGTCTCGATCATCCAGTGCCCCTCGCCGCCAACAGCCGGCAGCGCGCGGAAATCGACCTTGTCGCCGCCGCTACGAAACGCGTCCGCCAGTTGCCGCGAGAATGCCGGCGCGAAATAGGTGTCATTGGCGGCCACGAGCCAGGTCACCGGAATGCGCGCCGCCTTGCCGAATTCGGCCGCGGCCGCCGTGAGCGTATGCGGCGCGCAGATGCGGTTCGGAAAGTCGTTGGCGTGTCCGCCGCGCCCCGCTGCAAAGACCACGATGGCCGACAGCGCCTTCGGGTCCTGCTTGGCGAGCGCAAGCGCGCCCCACCCTCCGGCGGAATGGCCGAGCACGACCGCGCCGTCCTCGCGGACAAAGCTCTGGCCGCGCAAGAATTCCAGCGCGAGCGAGACCTGCTCGGCGGTGGCGCGGCCGGAGCTGGCATAGTCGGCCTCGTCGCAGCCGCCCTGATCCTCGGCGTAGCGGCCGCCGGTCGCGCCATGGCCGAGCCGCTCCGGCACCAGCACGGCAAAGCCGCGCGCGACCAGGAACGCGGCGAGCGCCTGGTATTCGGGCTGCGGCATTTGCACGCGACGCAGGACGTTCTGCGTCGTGGCATGGGCGATCAAAGCCAGGCGGAACGGCCCGTCGCCGGGCGGCCGAAACAGCAGACCCCGCGCAGGATGGTCCGCGTCTGAAGACGGCAGGCGCCATTGTTGCTTTCGATAGGGCTCGTCCTCGCCGCCGAGCGGCCCGAGCCCGTTTTGCGCCCGCGTTGGCGCGCTTGCGAACGCGGCAAGCACGAGGATGGCGACGACGACCTTGAAGCAGCGCATGAAATGCCGGGGCGGGATGCAGAGATCGCGGGCAGAGTAGCGGGCGCGAATCAACTTGGCCGCTGTTTTCTGCATGGGCTCACCAGCGCTTGAAACCATCGCCGCCGCGGCAGTTTTGCACTGGCACGTCACAGTCCCGTGCCATCAAATGCGGCGTCCTGTCCTCTTTCGGTACAACTTAGTTGAAATACTGATGCAGAAAATCCACACGTTAACCGATAATTAACGATAGCCCTTGCCGCCGGCGCGGCGACTTGGTTTGATCCTGTCCATGAGCACAACCCTGATCGAGGTCCGGCCGGCCAAGCCTGCAGATGCAACTGCGGTGGCGTCGACCCATGACGAGGCCTGGCGCTCCGCATATCAGGGCATCATCCCCGGCGCCGAACTGGAAAAGCTGATCAACCGCCGCGGTCCGCAGTGGTGGGATAGCGCGATCCGCAAGGGTAGCCGTGTCAGCGTGCTGGTGTTCGGAGACAAGATCGCCGGTTACGCCAATTACGGCCGCAACCGTGCCCGCAGCCTGCATTTTGACGGTGAGATCTACGAGCTCTATCTGCGCCCGGAATTCCAGGGCCTGGGTTTTGGCCGCCGCCTGTTCGCCGCGGCCCGCCGCGACCTGATGCAGAGCAACCTCAAGAGCATGGTGGTCTGGGCGCTGTCCGACAACGATCCGGCCACCGAGTTCTACCGGGCACTGGGCGGCCGCATGGTGGCGCGCTCCTCGGAGCGATTCGGGCCGAAGTCGCTCGACAAGGTTGCCTTCGCCTGGACCAACTGAGTTCGGGAAGCTCTATCCTTCCGTTGATACCGTTGCGCTTTTTCGCGTAGGCCGGAAGCTGAGTTCATTATTTCGCGAAAGTTGGGTGGATAGCTGCTCCAAGCCCGCGTATGACAGGGCCAAATCGCTGCCGGGCGATTGAACGACCTCGGCATTAACGGAGCTTTCCATGCGTATTGACGCGGTCTCGATCGGGACCAAACCGCCACATGAAGTCAACGTCATCATCGAAGTGCCGGTGGGCGGCGAGCCGATCAAATATGAAATGGACAAGGAGGCCGGCACGCTGGTGGTTGACCGCTTCCTCTATACGCCGATGCGCTACCCCGGCAATTACGGCTTCATTCCGCACACGCTGTCCGACGACGGCGACCCCTGCGACGTCCTCATCGTCAACACCCGCGCCATCATCCCCGGCGCCGTCATGAGCGTGCGCCCGGTCGGCGTGCTGTTCATGGAAGACGAGGCCGGCGGCGACGAGAAGATTCTTGCGGTGCCGTCCTCGAAGCTGACGCAGCGCTACGACAAGGTGAAGTCGTACTCCGACCTGCCCGACATCACGCTGCAGCAGATCCAGCACTTCTTCGAGCACTACAAGGACCTCGAGCCGGGCAAGTGGGTGAAAATCCTGCGCTGGGGCGGTCCGGAAGACGCGCACAAGCTGATCACCGAAGGCATCGAGCGCGCGAAAAAGAAGAAGTGACGACGTAGTCGTCATTGCGCAGTTGCGCAATGGGGGCGGCTCGAAGAGCCGAACTATGGTGCGCAATTGCGCACCTGAGAATCTCGAGATTCCGGGTTCGCCCTACGGGCGCCCCGGAATGACAGGGCAGTTTGGGCACGCGAACACTTTCATGCGCCGGCTTCTCAAAATCATCCGCAACGTCGCTCTGCTGATCGTCGCTGGAATCGTAATTCTCGCCGGTGTGCTCGCCTACAACGTCGTGACCCGCGGCTCGCGGCAGATCCAGGTCGCCGCCATTCCGCGCGCGCCCGTCGACACGCAGGGCGCGGCGAAACGGCTGTCGGAGGCGATCCGCTTCCAGACCATCTCAAATTTCCTCAATCCGGAGCAGAACGCCGAGGCGCTGCGCGCCCTGGAGGCGCATATCATTGCGAGCTTGCCGGCCTTCCACGCTGCTGCCAAGCGCGAGGTGATCGGCGGTCACAGCCTGCTCTACATCTGGGAAGGATCTGATCCGAAGGCGCAGCCGATTGCGCTGCTCGCGCACCAGGACGTCGTGCCGATCGCGCCCGGCACCGAGAAGGACTGGCAGCAAAGGCCGTTCGATGGCGCCATCGCCGACGGCTACATCTGGGGCCGCGGCTCCTGGGACGACAAGGGCAACCTCTATTCGATACTCGAAGCGGCCGAGCAGATGGCGAAGGAGGGCTTTCGCCCGAAGCGCACCATCTACTTCGCCTTCGGCCATGACGAGGAAGTGGCGGGCACCCGCGGCGCCAAGCCGATCGCGGCAGCGCTCGCCGCGCGCGGGGTGCGCTTCGACTTCGTGCTCGACGAAGGCCTGTTGATCGCCGATGGCGTCATGAAAGGCCTCGACAAGCCGGCGGCGCTGATCGGCCTGTCGGAAAAGGGCTATGCCACGCTGGTGCTGACCGCGCATTCGACGCCCGGCCATTCCTCGATGCCGCCGCGCGAGACCGCGATCGGCATGATGAGCGCGGCGCTGGCACGGCTCGAGGACAACCGCCTGCCGATGCATGTTCGCGGCACGGTCGCCGAGATGTTCGACACGCTGGCGCCGGAGATGAGCGGGTTCAACCGCGTGGTGCTGTCGAACCTCTGGCTGTTCAAGCCGCTCTTGCTACGCGAATTCGCGAAGAGCGGCCCCAGCGAAGCGATGGTCCGCACCACCACGGCGCTGACGATCTTCAATGCCGGCGACAAGGACAACGTGCTGCCCGGCATTGCGGAGGCCACCGTTAATTTCCGTCTGCTGCCCGGCGACACCCAGGACAGCGTTACCGATCACGTCCGCACCACGATCCAGAACGAAAAGATCTCGATCGCACCGTTCCCCGGCAATACCAACCCGCCACCAGTCACGGGCACGGCGGGCAAGTCCTATCAGGCGCTGAACAAAACCATTCGCGAGGTCTTTCCCGACGTCGTCGTCGCACCCGGCCTGATGGTGGCGGCAACCGATTCGCGTCACTATGCCGATATCACCGACAACATCTTCCGCTTCTCGCCGGTGCGCGCCAACTCGGAAGACCTCAAGCGCTTTCACGGCACCAATGAGCGGCTGAGCATCGAAGGCTATGCCGACATGATCCGGTTCTACCGGCGGCTGATCGAGAATACGGCGGGGTGAGCTCTTCTCCCTCGCCCCGCTTGCGGGGAGAGGCGTAGGCGGCCTTCGGCCGCCGTTCTCAGAAAAGAACGCCGATGCGAAGCATCGGCTATGGTAAGGGGGAGCCTCCGCAAGGGCGGTGAGAGTTGGATTCGCGGAGAGTCCGCCTCCCCCGCAAGCGGGGCGAGGCGAGGAAAGTCCGGCGCGCTTGGCTACACCCCCGGCTTCGGCAGGCCCGCGATCGCGCAGGCGGCGCGCAGCGTGTTCACCAAGAGGCAGGCGACCGTCATCTGACCGACGCCGCCGGGGACCGGCGTGATCGCGCCGGCGACACCTAGCGCTTCCTGATAGGCGACGTCGCCGACGAGCTTTGTCTTGCCGTCGTCCCTGGGGATGCGGTTGATGCCGACATCGATCACGGTCGCGCCCGGCTTCAGCCAGTCGCCGCGGACCATCTCCGGCTTGCCGACGGCGGCGTAGACGAGATCGGCTTGTTTCACCAGGCCCGGCAGATTGCGCGAGCGCGAATGCGCGATCGTCACCGTCGCGTTCTCGTTGAGCAGCAACTGCACCAGCGGACGGCCGACCAGATTGGAGCGGCCGATGACGATGGCATTCATGCCTTCGAGCGAGGCATGCACGCTCTTGGTCAGGATGATGCAGCCGAGCGGCGTGCACGGCGACAGCGCCTGAAAGCCCCCGGCGAGCCGGCCGGCATTGTTCGGATGCAGGCCGTCGACGTCCTTGGCGGGATCGATCGCATTGATGACGGCTTCGGTGTTGAGGCCCTTCGGCAGCGGCAACTGCACGAGGATGCCGTGCACGGCAGGATCGCGGTTGAGCTTTGTGACCAGCGCCAGCAAATCTGCCTGCGAGACATCGGCCGGCAGCTTGTGCTCGAACGAGGCCATGCCGGCGGCCTGGGTCTGGGTATGCTTGGAGCGGACATAGACCTCGCTGGCCGGATCATTGCCGACCAGGACGACCGCAAGCCCGGGCACCAAATTGTGCTCGCGCTTGACGCGGGCGGCCTCGTCGGCGACGCGCGCGCGCAGCTCCGCGGCAATGACTTTCCCATCGATGATCTTGGCCGTCATTTCGATTCCCTTGGTTCGGACGACGCGAGCCGGCGCAGGGCATCGCCCAGGCGCACGGGATCGCCGTCGACCGCGATCTGCTTCAACCGCGACGTGGCCCCGGACAGAAGCCGCACGCTGGCCTTGGGGACACCGAGCGACTTCGCCAAAAGTCCCAAAACGGCGCGATTGGCCTCGCCGCCATCGGCAATAGCCCGCACCCGCACCTTGAGCACGCTGCGACCGTCGGCCAGTTGCTCGATCCCGTCGATGTCGTCACGGCCGCCGCGCGGCGTCACCCGCAGCGCGATGCTGACGCCTGTCGCCGAATAGCGCCAAGGCTCTTTCAACGTCACGGCTCCGTCGACAGAAGGCTCCGATGACCGGCCTAAATCACGTTCGGGTAGATGTAGTACATGATCACCCGTTCGATGAACATGATGATCAGGATCAGGATGATCGGCGAGATGTCGATGCCGCCGAGACTGGGCAGGAAGTTGCGAATCGGCGCCAGAACCGGCTCGGTAATGCGGTAAAGGAATTCCGCGACCGCCGAGACGAACTGATTACGGGTGTTCACAACGTTGAACGCGATCAGCCAGGACAGGATCGCCGAGGCGATCAACAGCCAGACGTAGAGGTCGAGCACAATAATGACGATGTCGAGAACGGCACGCATGGCGGTCAAACTCTGTCTGGCTTCGGGGGCGGGGTAGTGGACTTTTGCTAGATATCGGTTCCCCCCGGCCCAAACAAGGGAAGTTCCGGCGCCCGTAGGGCTAAAACCGCGTTACCGCCGTCCTTGACTTGACCTTGGCGGCGACTTAAATGGCGGCCGATTGTTGGCCGCGTTCCACCAGAGCGGCCACGACGGGGCCATAGCTCAGCTGGGAGAGCGCGTCGTTCGCAATGACGAGGTCGGCGGTTCGATCCCGCCTGGCTCCACCACGCTTCGCCCTTCGGGCTACGCGTGGCGCAGCCACGAGGAGCCAGAAGGGCGAAGCGTGGTGTCCGGCGTAGCCCGCAGGGCGAAGACGGACTAAGGCCTCCCCGCCGAGCTCCCCTACTTCCCCGTAAACCTTGGCGGCCGCTTCTCCATAAAGCTCGCCACGCCTTCCCGGAAATCGCTACCGTTCAGCGCGACCATCATTTCCCGGTTGGCCTCGATCGTGGCCTCCCCGAGCGTCTGGAACGGCACCTCGTAGAGCTGGCGCTTGATCACGGCCATGGCGCTAGGCGAGACGAAATCGGCGAGGTCGCGGGCATAGGCATAGGTCTCCTCGCGCAGCTTCTCGGGCGGACAGAGCCGGTTGACGAGGCCGATCCGCAGCGCTTCCTCGCTGGAGACGCGCCGCGCCGACATCAAGAGATCGAGCGCATTGGCATGGCCGACGATGCGCGGCAGCATCCAGCTGATGCCGTGCTCGGCGATCAGTCCGCGCCGCGCGAAGGCGGTGGTGAAGACGGTGTTGTCAGCCGCGAAGCGCAGGTCGCAATAGAGCGCGTGCACCAGCCCGATGCCGGCGGTCGCACCGTTGAGCATGGCGATGACGGGCTTGCCGATCGAGGGATAATAGCCGTAGCGCGTCTGCCAGTCCGACCGGCGGTTCATGTCGAAGGACGGCAGGCTCGCGGCACGCCTGATGTCGTTGGGGTCGAGCCCCTTCAGCGCATCCATGTCGGCGCCGGCGCAGAAGGCGCGGCCTGCGCCGGTGATGATGATGACGCGGACATTGTCGTCGGCCGCTGCCGCCTCCATCGCGTGGCGGACGTCCCTCTCCATGATCGGCGTCCACGCATTCATGCGGTCGGGACGGTTCAGCGTGATGGTCGCGATCTTCTCGGCTACATCATAGAGGATGTGTTCGTAGCTCACGGCGCTCTCTCCCTTGTGTTCTTGTTGTCAGCTTAGCTCTTTGCGCGCGAGCCCCTGGGACGCGCGAGATAGGCCTGCGTTTCCGGCCGCTCGTTCAGCCAGCCGCTCCAGCGTGAAAACACTTTTGCCATGCGTGCGGGCTCGACACCGAGCTGCGCCATCGCGACGCCGCCATTGACGGATTCGCGGTACTCCGCGATCAGGCCGTCGCGAATGATGAAGCGGCTCATGCCGTCGATGACGACGCGCTTGCCCTGGAATTGCGGGATGGTCGAGGTGAAGCTCGACAGCGACCAGGCATAGCCTTGATGGCCGTCGAAGACGGGATCGAACATCTCCCAGCGATAGTCGGTGGCATCGCGGTGAAACAGGCCCTGCATCATGTGCGCGATATCGGCGCGGCCGCGATGCGGGCCGTAGATGTAGTCGTAGTAGACGCCGTCTTCGGTAAAATGCTGCGCAAATCGGGCGCCGTCGCCGGACTCCGCCGAGTGCGTGAACGCGTCGAGCAGTTTTGCGAAATCCTCGCCTGTCATGGGGTCTCCCTCACGCATGCCTCTTCCGGGCTGCTTGTGGCGATGACCCTAACACATCTGCGGATTTGGCAAGGACTATGGCGAGCGGCGAGGTGCCGCGACTATTCTGCGGCCTGTGCCAGCACGGGCCGGCAGGCCAGCCAACCGTCGACGAATTGCTTCAGCCAGGCACGTTCCACGACGTCGTAGACGGCACGGTCCGCAAAGTGATGATGACGCGCCCGTGCGCCGGGTGCGCCAAAGCCGTCATAGCCGCGTGTGGTCCAGCAATGCATCATCGCGTAGGTCACGTCGGGATGAAACTGGAAGCCGAAGGCATTGCCGGCGCGAAACGCCTGCACCGGAAAGTCATCGCCCTCAGCGAGCAGCTCGGCTCCGGCCGGCAGCTCAAAACCTTCACGGTGCCAGTGATAGACCTGATCCGGCCAATTCGGACACAGCGTGTGGCCCGCCCGTGTGGGGCGGATCGGATAATAGCCGATCTGGGCGAGCGCCTCGGGATGCGGCGCGACGCGCGCACCGAGTTGCTTGGCGAGCATCTGCGCGCCGAGGCAGATGCCGAGGAACGGCCGTTGTTCACGGAGCGGAATTTCGATCCAGTCGATCTCGCGACGAACGTAATCGTCGGAATCGTTGGCGCTCATCGGCCCGCCAAAAATCACGGCGCCGGCGTGGCGCTCGAGCGTGTCGGGCAAGGGATCGCCGAAGCGCGGGCGGCGGATGTCGAGCCGGTGGCCGAGTGCATGCAGCGCATTGCCGACGCGGCCGGGCGTGGAGGATTCCTGATGCAGGACGATGAGGACCGGCAAAGGCTCGCGGTGAGCGGCGGTCGCGCCCGGCGTCCTTCGAGGGAAGGGCACCAGATTTGCGCCACCAACGCTGAGAGACCGGAACGACATTGCCTTTCCGAAAGCTGATTCCTGACCGCCAGCATAACTAAGCGATCGTTAATTTCGTGTGAGTTCGCGCACACATGGTTTGCAAAGCAAACCCCGGGCCAATGCGGGGATTTTTGCGCCTAAAGCGTTTCCCGGTGAAGTGGACACCGGTTCGCGTTCAAGAAAACGCGAAATCTAGCGCTTGCGCATCTGGAACCGGCCGACCGCATTAAGGATGAAGCCGCGCGGGAAGAAGCGGAGCAGGAACGGCACGATCTTGATGCCAAGACCGGGCAGCACTGCCCGTTTATTGGCCATCAGGCCGCGATAGGCGTCCCGTGCGACATCCGCAGCCGAAACGTTGAGGACTGCCGAATCAAATCCCGGCGCAAAACCCGCGCGCGCCTGAAACTCCGACGGCACGGGCCCCGGGCAAAGCACGGTAACGCGGACGCCACGCGGCCCGAGCTCACCGCGCAGCGCCTCCGTGAAGGAGATCACATAGGCCTTGGACGCGTAATAGACGGCCATTCCGGGGCCGGGCAGGAAGCCCGCGACCGAACCGACATTGAGGATTCCACCGCGATTCTTGACGAGCTGATCGGCAAAGCGGAGCGACAGATCGGTGAGCGCGCGGATATTGACGTCGATGATGCCGAGCTGCTCCGCGCGGTCGCGCTTGGTTGCCTCACCGAATACGCCGAAGCCGGCATTGTTGACGAGATTATCGAGCTCGACACCTTCAGCCGCGAGCGCAGCCGCGATCTTGTCGCCGGCACTGCTGTCCCCAAGATCGCAGGCTATCACGATCGGCCTGGTGCCGCCCTTGGCGGCAATCTCGTTCGCCAGCGCTTCCAGCCGGTCGGCACGGCGCGCGGTCAGAACCAGACGATGGCCGTTCGCGGCAAACACACGCGCCAGCTCCGCGCCGATGCCCGCCGAGGCGCCGGTAATCAGCGTCACACGCTCAGTCACGATGGAAGTCTCTTGAATGCAAGCAAATTGGAAGGAAACAAAACCGACGAGAGCATAGGCGTTGCGAACGACGCAAGCCGTCCCACCGCATGGCGCCGTGAGCAGCGGATAGGACGTGCAGGAAAATGCCCTGTTTTGCAGGGCTCTTCCATTGCCCGGCAATCGTCAGAAACATTAAAGTTTTGTCATGTCGGCGATGCACGCCCCGGTCGCAGGGCGCGAGCGGTCAGCCGCCGGTAACGCTGTCCTTGACCTGGCCCGTGCGACGGTTGGCAACGATGTGCTTCAGATCGATCCGGTCCCGCTGCGACACGGCGAGGAGATCGGAGGCACGCCAGACGACATTGTCCTCGAACTCGGTGACATGGCCGTCGGCGTAGACCAGCTCCCACATCATCTCGACGATGCGCTTGCGGCCCTCTTCGTCGACCGCGCGCATGATGATGCTGGTGAAGCGATAGAGGTCGACGGCGTCGCCTTCGACTTCCGTCGCAGATGCAATCAGACGGTCGGCCGTGCCGCGGTCCAGACCGAAATGGCTTTCGATCAGGCCGTGCAGCTTGCGCTTCTCGGTCGGTGTCGGCTCGCCGTCGAGCGAGATCACGTGGATGAGCAACGCGGTGGCGGCCAGACGATAATCGCTATCGCCGAAGGCACGTTCCTGCGCCTGAGGGGAAACGATGTCGGAGATGAATTGGCGCAATCCGTCGAGCATTACGTCCTGCCGAGTCCGATGATGGGGGGTGCCGCGAGGGCGGCTTCGACTAGCTCTTATATGAGCGTGAAACCCAACCGGCGCAATGTGCGTCAGGTCCGCGCGCTGCATTACGTTTCGGCAATCTGGACGATGTCGCACTACGGTATTTCGTACACCACCATCTTGTCGGCGATGCCGCGCAGCGCGGCCTGCTTCTGGATCGGCCTGATCGAACGCTGCTCGAGAATCTCGGCCACGGCCGGCGCGTCGAGCACGGGGCCGGTGATGTGGATCTCCTGCGCCGTCGACAGGCTCTGCACGCGCGCGGCGATGTTGACGGTCTGGCCAAAGTAGTCCTGCCGCTCGTTGAGCATGACGGCAAGGCACGGGCCTTCATGAATGCCGATCTTGACGATGAGATCGTCGGTGCCGCGCCGCTTGTTCAGCTCATCCATCGCGGCCCGCATCCTCAAGCCGGCGACGATCGCGTGCTCGGGACGGATGAACGTCGCCATCACGGCATCGCCGATGGTCTTCACGACCGCACCTTTCTCGGAGGCGATGATTTCCAAGAGCGCGTGGAAATGCGCCCGCACGAGGTCGAAGGCGGCGAGATCGCCGACGCGTTCGTAGAGCGCAGTCGAGCCCTTCAAATCCGTGAACAGGAAGGTCAGGGAAGTGATCTTCAGCCGCTGGTCGACGCTGAGATTGTCGGCCTTGAACACGTCGCGAAAGGTCTGGTTGGACAGCATCCGCTTCGCGGTAAGGAACGGTTTACGCTTGCCGATCAGATGATGCATCGCCTCGCCGGCGATGAAGACCGAGGGTAGCACGCGCTGGTCCGCCTGGTTGTCGAGCGACAGCCGCAATGGACCGGGGCGCATGGTCCGCGTGCCGCCGGTCGGCGTCGGTGTCTTGGTGTAGACCAGCGAGAGCTGCTGACGTTCCTTGGTCGGCTCACCCTGCACGTCGATGAACTGCGCGGAATGCGTCACCGGCTCGAAGATGATGATGAATTCTTTCGGCAGTTGCAGCGACAGCACCGCCTTCTCGCCCGCCGGCAGCTCAAGCGTATCGAGCGTCACCTCGTCGGCGAGCGTCGAAAAGCCCTCTACGTTGAAGTCGACGCCCGAGCTCCAGAAGATCTGCTTGTAATAGTCCCAAACCGGCAGCGTGTTGGGATCATGCGCCGCGATGCGTCGCACGCGCGGGCTGACGGTGAAGGCGACCTCGACCTGCTCGTCGACCGACGCCTCATAGCCGCAGGCGCACAGGCCGCAATGGTAGTCGTCGGGCTTGAGGGATTTCAGCGTCGAATGCGCGCCGAGAACGCCTCCGCAGCCCGGACACAGCACGTTCCAGGTCAGGTCGAACAGCCCGAGCCTCGACGAGTGAAGGAAACCGGAAATGACCTTCTCTTCGTCGAGCCCGCCCCGCTTGGCGAAGTCGATCGCGTTGATGCGGTTGAGTTCGGGATCGGCCCCCTTCTCCACAAGATGCTCGATAGCATCGGCCACCGTCGCATCCGCGGTCTGTCTCAGTAGCGCAAACTGAGCCTTGATATCACTCATGACAGTCCCTCTCGGGTGAGGATCGGGATAATTCCCGATCGGGCCTTCCGTCAGCGAGGCGTGATGGAAAACATCGGCGAATAGTCCGGCTGCGTCGTCACGACACCGACCGCCATCACCGGCTTCTTGTCGATCAGGTCAAAGCGGAATGCACCGACCAGCTTTGCGAGCGCAAGGGTCGCCTCGACGAGGGCGAATTGCGCGCCGATGCAGACGCGCGGCCCAACGCCGAACGGCAGATAGGCAAAACGGTCCGGCTGCGGCGCGCCCGGCATGAAGCGCGCCGGGATGAACGCATCCGGATCGGTCCAGAGCTTTTCGTGCCGATGCAGCAGCCAGGGCGAGATCAGGATGACGTCGCCCTTGCGCACCTGCTTGTCGCCGATGATGTCCGGCGCCGCCGCGGCGCGCGCGATCAGAAACACCGACGGATAGAGCCGCATGGTCTCGTCGATGACCGCGCGGGTGAATTTTAGCCGGTCGAGCTCAAGTGCGCCGGCGGCCATTGCGGTCTTCACCTCAGCGGCCACCTCATCCTGCGTCGCCGGATCGAGCGACAGCAAATAGAGCGCCCAGAACAGCGCGGTGGCAGTCGTCTCGTGACCGGCGAGGATCATGGTCGCGGCCTCGTCGCGCAATTGCTCCTCGGAGAATGCCGCGCCGGTCTCGGGATCGCGCGCAGCGTCGAGCAGATCAAACAGATCGCGCGGCGGCGCACCCTCCTGCTTGCCGATGGCGCGGCGCTCGGTCATGACCGTCGTCATGAACTCCATCCACCGCTTGCTGAAGCGCGCGCGGGCGAAATCCTGCGGGCTCGGCCAGCTCAACGGCAACAGCAGGTCGAGCGGATGAGGCCGCGCGAGCTTCTCGCCATACTCCATGATGAGCTCGCGCAGCGTCGTGCCGTGGCGTCCCATTTCGAAGGAGAACATGGTGCGGCCGGCGATCTCCAAGGTCATGCGCTGCATGGCGTCGCGCATGTCGACCGGTTGGCCGCCATTGGCCTTGAGTTTTTCGATCGCCTCGTCGACGCCGGCGATCATGTGCGGCACCAGCGTGGTGACGGCGCGCGGCGCGAAGGCCGGCGCCAGCGTGCGCCGCTGATGTTTCCAGGGTCGCCCTTCGGCGATCAGCACACCCTTGCCGAGGATCGGACGCAGCACGCGGATGCCCGGCGCGGTCCTGGTGTAGTTCTCGTAATTGTCCACCAGCACGTGCTTGATCGCGTCGGGCCGGTTGACGATGAAATTGCTGCGCAGGAAGAAGCGCGCCTGGATCAGATCTTCCTGATAGGCGCGCGGTCCCCAGGTGGAGATCACACTGTCGCGCATCGCCATGATCCGGCCGATCGTCCCCATGCCTTCGGGCGCACGGGGCGGGCTCGGCGGGACCAGGGGCCGACGTGCCACCGGTGCGTCATAGGCTTCGGCGATGCTCATGGCTCCCTCCGCGGCAGGCGCGCTGCAACAAAATAGCTAGTAAGTCAGTTCGACAACCGCAATCCTGTTCTCCTGGGCGGGCCAGGCCCGTGCCACAATCCGTTCTTCGTTGAACTCTGCCACAATGTTACGCCCGACGTCCGAGGCCGGAAGCCGCAGAGTGGCTGCCGAATCCGTGGGCACGCCCGGCTTGACGTCGGCCGGCTCCTTGCCGTCGAACAGCACGACGTCCCGCGGCAGGCCAAAATAGCCCCGCGGCCGCGACATGATCACGACCGCGCCGGCGCCGGCATCGGTCGGCCCGAGCGGGCGCGCAGCTCGAAGATGCACGACGTCGGACGAGCGCGGGAACGGCGAGCGATAGATATGCGTCGTCGGCGCGTCCTGTGAGGTCAGTACGAATTCGAGGAATGCGGTGGGATCGACCTGCACCGGCCCCCAGCGGCCGTCGGCCGCCGTCTTGCTGTTGTACAGCGGGTCGCCCCTGCGTTCACCAGTTTCGGGATCGACGCGGAAGACTTCGACCGTGGCACCAGCGACCGGACGATTGGTCGGCGTACCGCCGGGCATCCCGGTCACCAGGCCGCTCAGCTTGACACTCGCCTCCGGCTTGATGGCAATGCGCGCCGGCTCGCGTCCCGCGATGAACTTGTAGATCTCGCGGAATGCGCGTGGATGAAACGCGACCTCGCGGTGATCGAGCGTGCCAAGAACGAGGTTCGTGGCGCCCTTCAGCTCCGGACCCTCGACCGTGACGTTGGTCGGCACGCCGGGCCGACCGATGAACCGGCCGTCCGCTTGCGCGTATTTGTCCATGCCGTCACTGCGCAGCGTGAGGAACGCAGGCCCCGGCGTCACTTCGCTCTCGCCTTCGTTGAGCGCGCGCAGGAACGCCCCACGGCCGTTGAACTCGTTGCCCGGCGCGTCGTCGGTGGCAAAGACGCCGTGATTGGGCGTGCCACAGAGAATGGCGTGGCTGACATCGGCCGCGCCGCCATTCTTGATGACGTTGCGGATCGAGTTGCCACCGCGCGAGCTGCCGACCAGCGCTACGCGTGCCGCGCCGGTGCGACGCTTCAGTTCGGCGATCGCCGCCGCGAGCTCGCGGCGCTGGTCCTCGGATGAGGATCGATCCGGCTGCTCGACCTTGTCGTCGCTGCGCGCATTCGGATTGGTGAAATTGAGCGCCATCATGCGCTCGCGCGCGATGCCGTTCGATTCCATCCGCCACAGGGTCGTCATCCAGAGCGCGTCGTAGTCGCCATTGCCATGGACGAACAGGATCGGCGGCACCTCACCGGGCGGGGGTGCAGTCTGCGCCCACGCCACCGTGCCGAACTTCGCAGTCGCGAAAGGCAGGGCGCTCGCGCCCAGCAAGATCGTCCGTCGCGACAGTTTCATCGTGTTCCTCCCTGGCTTCTCAAGCGTTCAAAACCTGTCCGCTGCGTCGCTTATAGCCGCCTAAACACTGGACAGCGAAGGACTTTCGCAGGCATCACTTGAACCTGGAATTTTGGACCTGGAATCGTCGAACCGCTGTTAGCAGCCTGCGTGGAAGGGGATATGACCGAGCAGCCGAAACGCCCGAGATCCGACGGGATCACCGCCCCGCTGCGGTACACCGTGTTCCGGCGCATCTGGCTCGCCAGCCTGCTCTCCAATCTCGGGCTCCTGATCCAGGGCGTGGGCGCGGCCTGGGCGATGACGCAGATGGCGGCCTCGGCGGACAAGGTGGCGCTGGTGCAGACCGCGCTGATGCTGCCGATCATGCTGATCTCGATGCCGGCCGGCGCCATCGCCGACATGTATGACCGGCGCATCGTGACGCTGGTCTCGCTCTCGATCGCGCTGATCGGCGCGACCGCACTCACCGTGCTCGCCTGGCTCAAGCTGATCACCCCGGAAACCCTGCTCGCCTTCTGCTTCATCGTCGGAAGCGGCAATGCGCTGTTCGGCCCGGCCTGGCAATCCTCGGTCAGCGAGCAGGTGCCGCCGGATGCGCTGCCCTCGGCGGTGGCGCTGAACGGCATCAGCTACAACATCGCGCGCAGCTTTGGCCCCGCGATCGGCGGCGTCATCGTCGCGTCCCTGGGTGCCGTGGCGGCCTTCGCCGCCAACGCGATTCTCTATCTGCCGCTATTCGCTGTGCTGATCCTGTGGCGGCGCACCACCGAACCCTCGCGCCTTCCGCGGGAGAAGCTCAACCGGGCGATGGTCTCCGGCTTTCGCTACATCACCAACTCTCCACCGATCAAGATCGTGCTGACGCGCACGCTGGTGATGGGCCTGATCGGCGGCGCCGTCATGGCGCTGATGCCGCTGATCGCACGCGATCTCCTGCATGGCGGCGCGCAGACCTACGGCATCCTGCTGGGCGCGTTCGGCATGGGCGCAGTGGTCGGCGCGCTCAACATCCACGAGGTGCGCAAGCGCATGAGCGGCGAATCGGCGATCCGCGCCTGCACGATCTCGATGGCCTTTGCGATGGCTGCACTCGCGATCAGCAAGGAGCCGGTGTTGACGGCGGCAGCCCTCGTGCTGGCCGGCGCGGTCTGGATGGCCGCGGTGGCGCTGTTCAACATCGGCGTGCAGCTCTCCGCGCCGCGTTGGGTGGCGGGACGCTCGCTCGCGGCGTTTCAGGCCGCAATCGCCGGCGGTATTGCGATCGGCGCCTGGGGCTGGGGTCACCTCACCGACTATGTCGGCGTCGAATACGCGCTGCTCGTTGCGGCCGGAACGATGCTGCTCTCGCCGCTGGTCGGACTCTGGCTCGCCATGCCCCGCGTCGGCGCGCGCAATGAGGATGCCGAGGTGCTGGCCGATCCCGAAGTCAAGCTGTCGCTGACCGGGCGCAGCGGGCCGCTGGTGGTCGAGATCGAGTATCGTGTCAGCCAAGAGAACGCGCGCGCCTTCCACAATGTGATGCAGGACGTGCAGCTCTCCAGGCAGCGCAACGGCGCCTATGGCTGGTCGATCGCGCGCGACATCGCCGACCCCGAATTGTGGACCGAGCGCTATCATTGCCCGACATGGCTGGATTACCTGCGTCAACGCAATCGCTCGACGCAGTCCGAGCGCGCGCTGCATCAGCAGGCGATCGCTTTTCACATCGGACCCGAGCCGGTGCGGATCCGTCGCATGCTGGAGCGTCCGTTCGGCTCGGTGCGCTGGAACGAGGGAACGCCGGACCCCGCCGCAGGCGAGGTGCTGCCGGTGGTCGCGACCGCCGCGGGAAGCAGCACGTAGCTGTTGCGCGTGTAGCCCGCATGAGCGTTAGCGACATGCGGGGCTAGCGTCCCGGATATCGCTGCGCTCATCTGGGCTACAATCCCTTGACGCGGTGGGGAAGCCTACTGCCCGTGCTCGGTCAGCACCTTGTCGCACGCCTTGCTCAGGCGCGGGCGATTCTGCTTGAGGCACGACAACACGGCCATGTCGCCATTGTTCATCACGGCACGGCAGAAGCGCGAGACGTCGCGCGCGCAGGCATCATGCCCCTGCTGCGCTGATGCGCTCGATGCAACAAGAATAAAGGGAACGACAAAAAGAAATCTGGTCATCGCGTGACGCCTCTTACCCGGATAATAGGCGGGCGAAGCTAGAGCGACGGTTCCATCACCGCAACGACTTTTGTGAAAGCGTTGATCTTGGGCGAGTGGCCCCGGCTTGCGCCGGGGCACTTGCACCAAGGGAGGAAGCTCGGAGAACAGACGTCTTACTTGGCGCTCTCGTTGGCGTCGGCAACCTTGCGGGTCGCACCCTTGGCAAGATCCTTGTCCATCACGGCGCGGCAGCCGGGGCTGAGGTCAGCGCGGTGCTTCATCATGCAGGCGGTGATCTTCGGGATGTTGGGGATTTCCGACGAGCACAGGCGGAAAGCGTCGCCGGTGCACATCTGCTGCGCTTCGGCGGTGTAGGCGAAGCTGGAGGTCGAGGAGATGATCGAAACCAGGGCGGCAAAGCCCAGGGCCAGGCTGGAGTCGCGGATCTTGGCAATCAGAGACGTATTCATTTGAAGCTCCCATTGGCGCCGCGTCTCGCGGGCCCGTTGTTAATGGGAACTACGATGCTCCATGAAAACCGTTTCCACTGTGATGACTGTCACGGGCGACCCCCGGATTGTGACGTCAGTCACATAAGCGAACCCGCCTGAAATTCCTCCGCAATCGCCGTCGTGTTGGTGTCACGTTAACTGTTCCTTCGCATTAATGGCTGGGCGCGAGGGAAAAGCGCTTGTTTGGTTGCGTAATTGGAAAGAATAGCGATGCGTAATGCGTTGGGCCTGATGCTGGCCAGTGTGATTGCGGCGGTCGTGATCGCCGGAGGTTGGTTCTTCTATTCCTCGCGCGCCGAAACGGGCGCTCCCCAAACCACAGCCGCGCGCAAGCCCGATCCGGCGCCGGCAAAACTCTCCGCCAAGGACGACGTCGAAGTCACGGCGGCACTGTCCGGCAAGCAGGTCGCAGCGGCCGCACCGCCTCCGCCGCCCGCGCCTCCGCCGGCCCCCGTCGCGCAAAAGCCGGCCTGCGCCAATCCGAATGCGCTCGGCGTTTCCCGCGTGGTCGAGATCGACACCACCGGCGGCCCCGGCTTCGGCTTCGATCATTTCAAGCAGTTCGATTTCCTCACCGAGAAGGAAGTTGTGCTGACCTTCGACGACGGTCCGTGGCCGAACAACACGCCCGCCGTGCTGAAGGCGCTCGCTGACGAATGCACGAAAGGCCTGTTCTTCTCGGTCGGCAAGCATGCGACCTATCATCCGGAAATCCTGCGCCAGGTGCTCGCACAGGGCCACACCGTCGGCACTCACACCTGGTCGCACGTCAACCTGAACGGCAAGAAGATGACGGAGCAGCAGGCCAAGGACGAAGTCGAGAAGGGTTTTAGCGCGGTGAAGTACGCGCTCGGCACCAACCCGGCGCCGTTCTTCCGCTTCCCGCAGCTTCAGCACAATCCGGCGATCGTGAACTATTTCGGCACCCGCAACGTCGCGATGTTCTCGACCGACATCGACTCCTTCGACTTCAGGAAGGGTGCCACGCCGGAGAAGATCGTCGAGACCGTGATGACGAGGCTCGACAAGCTCGGCAAGGGCATCATCCTGATGCACGACTTCCAGAAACACACCGGCGAAGCGCTGCCGACACTGCTCGCGCGCCTCAAGGCCGGCGGCTACAAGGTCGTGCAGATGAAGGCCAAGACGATCTTTCAGACGCTGCCCGAATATGACGAGGCCCTGCTCAAGGACCTCAAAGTGCCGACTGCTGCAACGAACGCCCGCCCGATCTCGAGCGTGGTGCAGACGGTCTCGCAGTAGCGCGTCAAATCAGCGCATAGATGCGTCATGGCCGGGCTCCCGCCCGGCCATTGTCGTTTCAGGGAGAGTGCGCGCAGGCCTTACCAGTAGATGCCGTGACGATGCAGCTCGCTGATGATCCTCCGCTCCGTCCAGATGGTCTTGTGCTTCGGTTTGCTCGCCTTTGCAGTCGTCTTGACCGTGGTCTGGGTAGCCGGCTGGGTCGTAGTGGTGGTGGCGACCTGGGTCTGCGTGGCCGCAGGCGCTGAATTCGTGGTCGTGGCGGCGACAAGCGCCGGGGTCGAGACCGCGGACGGCCGCTCGACATAGGCCGGCGTTGCGGCGGGCTTGGCCGCATCGGTCGACTGCGCCACCGCCATGTTGGTCGTGGCCGGCTGCGCGGCGGCCGGCTCGTTGGCCGAAGCCAGCGACAGGCTGCGGGGGCCGGCGGCCTCGGCGGACGCCGAGGCGAGAACCAGGGCGGCAATCAGAAGGATTTTGCGCATCGTGTGGCTCCCGTTTTCGGCGTGGCCGGAAGCTAGGAGAAGTGGGCGCGCGGTTATGTGATGTGGATCACGCAAGTTAGCCGCCCGGCCTCGACGGCGGCCGCACGTAGAGACCCCAATCGTGATCGACCAAGGGATTCAGCCGTCGGAACGCGGTGTCCCCCGCTACCAACGCCTTCGAGGCAGGCAATGCCTGCAACTCCTCCATGATACGCGGCTGAACGAAGATCGCAGTGAACCCTCGCTCTTCCAAAAACAGCTCGAGCGGCTGCCGGTGATCCCATTCGGTCAGGACCGAATAGTCGACGGTCCGGAACGACAGTAAGACCGCGCTGCGCCTGTTCGTCCGGTACTGCAGATAGGAGCTGAGCTCCCCGGCGTAGTCGCCGATCAGGAGCTTGTTGTTGGGCGCAGCCAGCAGCGACTGATAGGGCTGCAGGCGCGCCAAATTCGCATACAACGCGCGCGGCGAGGCGTGCGTCACTTGGTAGAACGGCAGGAACAGGATCAGCGCAGCGGCGACCAGCAATGCCGCCGCATTGACCTGCGCCCTGACGCGCTGCGTCAACAGATCCGCACTCAAGCCGACCAGCGCCATGATGCAGACCGTGAAGGCAAACAGATAGGACGGTCGCGGCCGCTGCGTCACGACCACAACGGAAATCGTGCAAGCGAGCCCCACCAACACCACAAGCAGGTGACGATGCCGGATCAGAGCCGCCCGCATCGTCGACCGGTCGGAGCAGAATCGCCGTGCCCCGGCGAGAAGCAACAACACGCAGATCACGCTCAGCACCGCGGCATGGATCTGCCGCGCCTGCACCGGCGCATAGTCCGGATTGACCGAACCCGACATGGCATTGAACAGCGCCACCTGAAAGCCGTTGACGACGAGGCTCGCATTCCATGCGAAATGCTTCAGCGTCGCCGCGGGATTGGCCTTCAGCATCTCGAGCAGGCTCGGCTGCTCGGCGCCGAACGTCGACTTCATCAGCGGCTGGCACTCGGTCCACGGGCTTGCGGTGTGCTCGGGATGGCGCTGCGAATAGCCGAACGCATAGACCTGGCACATGTTGAGCGTGTGCTTCGCCTCTGCCGCGGCCGACGCCTGCGGATATTTGATCACGGATTGCGCATAGAACGCCGCAATCAGCGCGACAGCGACCGCAAGCGGCGCCGCGTAGCCAACCAGTCGCTTCTGCCACCACGTCCTGGTCCTCGGCTTGGCATCGAACGGCTGGAGAAACTCTTCGTAAGCACAGAAGGCGGCGAAGACCGCCAGCACGATGCTGGTTTCGTTCCGCACCAGCGCTGTTATGACCAGCAGCAGGGCCAGGATGATGCCGCGGTGAAGCGGCCCTGTCGCCGAGCACGCCAGGACGAGGACCAGCAGCATCGGCAACAGCGCAAACAGATGCACCTCGTAGAGCGTGTTGAAGTTGATCGGCATCACCGTCCACCACAGCGCAACCAGCAGCGCCATGCCCGGCGACATCAAGCGCCGCATCAGCGCGAGCACGCCGAGGGCCGCGGCAAACACGATGACGATGCGATGCAAATTGGTCGCGCCATAGGCGCTCTGGGTGATGCGCAGCATTTCGCCATAGAACGAGGTGTAGAGCGGCGACCACAGGATGTTGTCCTTGAAGTTTTCAGCCCAGCGGATCGCGGTCGCGAAATAGGACGACGTGTCGCCGAAAGTGAGGTCGCGGTAGAGCCACATGGCCCACACGGTCTTGGCCACGAGTAGGAACACGATCGCGTAGCTGAGCGCCGCCTTCGTCTCGAACGCCGTTCGGGCGCGTGCAAGCGCGGGCGACAGAATCTGCAAGCCGCCCATCACCGATCCACCCTCAACGCACCACGACTCCAGCTAAGCCGCACGATCCCCGGCCCCCTTTGCAACTGCCGCCTGTTGCGCCTGCGACAGCAGCGTTTCGAGATTCGGCCTCGCCTTGGCCCGCAACAGAATCTGGAAACCGAACATCGACGGCCAGATCCGCACCAGCAAACCGTTTAGGCGCAGCAGCGCGCGCGATAACGCATTGTCGCCGAAGATGAAGGGAAGCGGCACCACCACGCCTTCCGAGGCGAGGAGTTCAAACCCGGCCGAGCGCATGGCGCGGCGCATGGTCGCGAAGGTGAACAGGCGCGTGTGGGTGAGATCGAGAATGCCGCGCTTGCCATATTCGAACCGGCCGAGCAGGAGTGACAGCCGCATCGGCGCAAAACCGATATTGGCTGTGGTGAGGATGACTTGCGCGCCGGTCCTCGCCGTAAGCTCACGCAACTGATCGAGAAAATCTTCGGGACGGCCGAGATGCTCGATCACGTCGAGACAGAGGATATAGTCGTAGCGCTCATGTTCATCGAAGGCCGGAATGCCCTGATCCAGATCCGCCGTGACGAACTTGTCGTAGCTCGCGGTGAACGGCCCCCGCTCCATGTCGCAGCCGACGACATGGCAGCCCTTCTCCTTCAGGGCGGCGCCGACGACGCCGAGGCCTGAGCCGAGATCAAGCACGCGGGTGGCGGCCGGCACGAGACCGACCACGCGCGAATGGGTGCTGTCAAATTCAAGCTTCGAGGGATAACGCTCGCCCTCGACATCGACACGGCAATCGAAACGCCGGTCGTAGAACACCTGCGCGCTTTGCAGCCTCGCCTGCACGGACGCCTTGATCACGTCCCTGGCGTAGCGCAGGCCGTTCACGCGGCAGATCTCGTCGCCATAATAGGTCGGGATCGGAATCTCGGCGATGCGCTTTCCGGCGAGGTTGAGCTGGATGATGATCTCGGTGTCGAAATGGAAATCGTTGGTGTTGCGCTCGAAGGGCAGCACCGAAAGCGCCTTGACCGCGTAGACGCGATAGCCACTGTGAAACTCGCTCAGCGTCATGCCGAGTATGCGGTTCTGCAGCATCGAGAGGATGACATTGCCGGCATATTTGTAGAGCGGCATGCCGCCGCGCCGCGCCTCGCCGGCCTTCATCATGCGCGAGCCGAACACTGCATCCGCCTGCCCCTCCCTTAGCGGACGGACGAGCTCGGGCAGCATCTCCGGGGCGTACTGGCCGTCGCCATGCAGCAGCGCCACGAAATCAAAGCCGAACGAGATCGCGTAGTGGTAGCCGATCTTCTGGTTGCCGCCGTAACCCTGGTTCACCGGATTGAACAGGATGGTCACCTTGAACGGCAAGCCCTCGGCATCGGCCTTCGCGCTTTCCCGAAAGGTCTGGTCGGACGAGCCGTCGTCGATGATCAGGACTTCGACGTCATACTCGTCACCGAGTCGCGCCGGAATCCGCCGCAGCACCTGCCGGATTGTGGTCTCGGCATGGTAGGCGACAATGAAGATGAGAAGGCGTGGCTTGGCGGGGGCGGTCACGTTGGGGATCTGCTGTGGCGAGGCCTGCAGACTAGCAGCCACGAAAACTTGGCGCGCGCTCAAATTGTCGCGTGGGATGGGTTGAAGGCGCTGGTGCCGCAAGAGGGATTCGAACCCCCGACCCCGTCATTACGAATGACGTGCTCTACCGACTGAGCTATTGCGGCGGACCATTTTGGGGCCGAAGCGGTGCTGGCCCCCTACGCGCGCCCCTGATATCGGGCATGGCCCGAATTGGCAAGGAGAAGCGGGCCCCGGGATCCCGATCAGGCGCCCCAGCGGGACCAGAATCCGCGCCAGCCGCCGTCCTGGGCCTTCGGCGTGCCGATTTGTTCCGTGAATTCGTCGACCGGACCCTCGTCATCGATCCCGGGATCGTCTGGCGCACGGACAATCGGGATGACGGCGGGAATCGGCACTGGCGCAGGCTTGCCGAGGTCTGGTCGGGCCCGGAACACGGGCGTAGCCGCCACCGGCGCTGATTCGACCGGCTCCGGGGCCGGTTTGGCCGGCTCGGCGGGCGCAGGCTCGATAATCTTGGCCTCGGAAGCGCCAGTTTCAGAAACCTTTGGCTCGGAAGGCTTGGTCTCGGAAGACTTGGCCTCAGGAGCCTTGGCCTCAGGCGCCTTGGCTGCGGGCGGAGAGTTGTCCTGGGGCGCCGGCGCGGGGTTCGGCTCTGCTGGGGAGACCTCGCGGACCGGTTCCATCGGCGCGGTGGTGCCAGCCGTGACCCGTTTCGGCGGCGGGGCGGCCAGCATCGCCTCCTCGAACGGGGACGATTCGATCGTGGTGCCCCTGTCCGACGGCAGGCTCGCCACCGGCGTCTGCCACTGGAAGGCGTCGAGGCGGCCGGTGACCGGGGAGACCGGGCGCCAGCGATCGCTGACATAACCGTCCGCGGTCCAGGCGGGATCATGGCGGGCGCGCACCGCGCGCAGGGTCCAGGCGCGGGCACGGCCGCTATCGCCATGCTCGGTGCGCTCGACCTCGGCCATCAACAGCGCGACGCGCTGGGTCGGATCGGCCACGAACGGCGCCAAGACCTCGCGGGCGCGGGCGAACTCGGAGGCATCGATCCCAGCGCGCGCGATCGCCAGCGCGCCTTCGATATGGCCCGGCGTCTTCGCGGCGAGCGTCTCGACGCGCTGCAAACGCTGGCGCGCGGAATCCCCGAGCTTCACATGCGCATAGGCATCCGCGAGATCGGGATGCGGATGTGCTAGCCAGGCCGCCTCCACCATCTTGATCGCACGGCGCACCTGATGCGCCTCGCTCTCGAATTTTGCGGCGAGCACGGCGGCCGGCACCAATGTCGGCGCGAGCTTGACGGCTTCCATCACGCTCTCGCGCGCGACGTCGCGGTCCATCGTTTCCAGTTCGAGCGCGCGCGCCGTGAGCAGCACGCCGCGCTGGCGGCGATAGGCCCGCTTGTCGATGAGACCCGCGGACAGGTTGGAGTCGAGGATCGCAAGCGCGCCGCTCCAGTCGCTGCGCGCGCAACGGAAGCCGAGCACGGCGTGCGAAGCCCAGGTCGACGAGGGCGACAGCTTGATCGCCTCCTCCGCGATCATCACGGCGGCGACCGCATCGTCGGCACGCTGCGCCTCGATGAAGAGACCGCGCAGGCCCAATAGGCGCGTATCCTCGCGCTCGGCCATGGCACGGAAGGCGCGCTGCGCCTCATCGCGATTGCCTTCGAGCTGCGCCGATTGCGCGTGCAGCAGCAGTGCAAGCGGATCGTGCGGGGTGTGACGGCGTGCGGCATCGGCGTGACGGCGCGCGGCCGTGGTATCGCCATGACCGACCGCCAGCAGACCATGGGTGATGGCATGACGGCCGCGCGCGTGGCGTTTCTCGTGGCGCCGGCGGCGCAACCGACCCGGCATGCGCCAGATCACGGTCAGGATGCTCCAGAGGAAGACGATTGCTACGGCGAATAGACCGAGGCCGAGCGCGAACACCGGAATGCTTGGTGAGGCCCGAAAAACGCCCCAGGTCATCACGACATCGCCGGGCTGGTCGGCGATCCAGGCTGCGCCGGCCCCGGCCAGCGCGATCAGGATGAGAAACAGAACGACGCGAAGCATGAAAATCCTATTGCGCAGCTTTGGCGAGGTCCGCCATGGCATCGTCGGCGAATTTGCGGGAGGCGGCGAGCGCCGCGTCGCGCGCATCGGTCTTTTCTAGCCAGGCTTTTGCCGGCTCGCGGTCGACCTCGGGCAAGGTCTTCAATTCGCGACGCGCTTCGTTGAAATCGTTGCGCAGCGCCGCGGCGGTCACCCGCGCGACGATGGCGGCGCGATCGTTACCGACGGCATCGGTGCGCTCGATGCGGACGAGCTTGGCCGCGCCCGCTTGAAGGCGATCGACGATGCCGGTGCCGCTTGTCTGCGCCTCCGCGGGCGGCGACAGCTTTGGCACGATGTTGAGCAGCTCGCGAGTCAGCACGACCGGGCTCGGAACGCCTGACGCCGCGAAGGCGTCGAGCGGCTTCAGCATGTTGGGATCGGCGGAGAACGAGCGCGCCGCCGCGAGCTGCGCGGCGTAGCCGTCGCCGTGACGAACGGCGACATCGAGCAGCGAGGCCGCCACGACGCGGCGTAGCGGCTTGTCGTCGGCGGGCTTGGCGTCAGCGATCTTCTCGCCCTGCTGTGCGAGCTCGGCACGCTCGGCCTTGATGTTCTTTTCGAGCTGGGCGATGCGCTCGTTGACGGCGGAGAAATCGGGCGCGGCCGCCGCATCGTGCGGCGCTGCCTTCACCGCGTCCACGGTGCTGGCAAGCTTGTCCGACTGCGCGCGGACCGCGGCGATATCGCTGCGCAGGCCGGCCAATGATTTCTCAAGCGCATCGACGCGGGCGGCCGCGGCGGGATCGACGGCGGGCTTGCTCACCTTGGCTTCGACACTGGCGACGCGGCCAGTCAACGCATCGACGGCTGCTGACGTGACCTGCGGCGCAGCGGGCGGGGCCTGCACCGCGGGCCAGCCCAGCATCCAGCCGACCGCGATGACGAGTGCGGCCGCCACCGCGCCCGACAGCGGCGCGATCACCCAGGCAGATACCGGCGCCGGCGGAACGGCCGTCGTGGCCTCGCGCCGCTCCGGCTCGGGCTGTGCCTCGACCTGCTCGCTTGCAGCCGCCGCCTCTGTCTCCGTACCTGCCTCAACACTTGCCTTGGCGTGCTCGGGTTGCGGCTCCGCCTCACCTGCCTGCTGCGGCTGGGTGGAAACTTCCGTGGCTTCGAGATCGATGGTGGGCGGTGTGCGCTTGGCACGGCCGGATTCGGGGGCCAATCCTGCGTCTTCAGGCTTGTCATCGGCCATCGTGACGTTTCCTCAACTTGCAAAGCGTACTGATCCGGACCCATTTTACCGGATTCGGCCCGTTCTCTTACGCCAAACGGGTGCGCAACGCACGCTCCAAGGTTTCGAACAGGGCATTTTCGTCGGGCGAAGCCGCTACCGTAACCTGTGTCGCGCCCGCCTCGCGCAGGACACTGGCGACATTTTCGGACAGGCAGCATTGGGGAATCGCCAGCGCCGAGATTTCGACGCCCTCGCTGCGCGCCGCGTCCAGGAAAGCCCGCGCGCTGCGCCTGGAATAATGCAGGACGGCCTCGATGCCGTGGGCGGCGAAGCCGTCGCAGACCTCGCGGGGCAGATGCCTGACCGGCGCCATGCGGTAGGTCGTTTGCGTGACCACGTCAAAGCCTTCGGCACCCAGTTCGCTGGCGAGATCGCGCGACAGGTCGGCCCCCGCCAGATAGAGCAGCGTGCTTTTCTTCTTCAAGAGCTTGTCGCGCGCGCCCTTCAGCACGGTGTCGCGCAAGGCGGCCGCATCGCCGCCGGCGACGATGACCTCGACAAAGCCGGCCTCGCGGGCGGCGGAGGCAGTGTGTTCGCCGACTGCGAACAGCGGAAGCTTCGACAGCTTCAGTTCCGCCAGTTGCGGCACGATGGCGCGGATCGCGTTGGCCGAGGTGACGATGACGGCGCCATATCTGATTTCGCCCGCGTCGTGGAACGCAACGGGCTCGAACTTCAGGAGCGGCGCAAGGTGCACGTCGAAGCCGCGCGCGCGCAAGGCGACCGCGGTGGTCTCATTGTCAGGATGCGGCCGTGTCACAAGAATGGCCATGGTCTATAGTCCCCGGCACGTCGTGGTGAAGCTTCAAGGGATAAAGACAAAGCGTGACAATTGCGCTTGGCGACCCCGGAATGCTACCGGACGTACCAGAACTCTGCTTTACGGATGAGCGCAAGGCCGCAAATTGGATAACGAATCGCCAATGCTGGTGCTGGGCATTGAAACCACCTGCGACGAGACCGCCGCGGCGGTGATCGAGCGCGCGCCTGACGGCAGCGGAACGATCCGCTCCAACATCGTGCGCTCGCAGGTGGACGAGCATGCCCGCTTCGGCGGCGTGGTGCCGGAGATCGCCGCGCGCGCCCATGTCGACCTGCTCGACGGTATTATCGAACGCGCCATGAAGGAGGCCGGAGTCGGTTTTGCGGAACTGTCCGGCGTCGCCGCCGCCGCAGGTCCCGGGCTGATCGGCGGCGTCATCGTGGGGCTCACCACGGCGAAGGCGATTGCGATGGTGCACGACACGCCGCTTGTCGCGGTGAACCATCTCGAGGCGCATGCGCTGACGCCACGCCTCACCGATCGGCTCGATTTTCCCTACTGCCTGTTCCTCGCCTCCGGCGGTCACACGCAAATCGTCGCCGTTGTCGGCGTCGGCCAATATGTACGGCTCGGCACCACCGTTGACGATGCTATCGGCGAAGCTTTTGACAAGGTGGCGAAGATGCTGGGACTGCCCTACCCCGGCGGACCGCAGGTTGAACGCGAGGCCAGCAACGGCGATGCCGCGCGATTTGCACTTCCGCGACCGATGCTGGGACGGGCTGATGCAAACTTTTCGCTGTCGGGCCTGAAGACGGCCGTGCGCAACGAAGCGAGCCGCATCGTGCCGCTGGAGCCGCAGGACATCAGCGACCTCTGCGCCAGCTTTCAGGCCGCGGTGCTGGAATCGACCGCGGATCGGCTGAGCGTGGGCCTCAAACTCTTCCGCGAACAGTTCGGTGCGCCGCATGCGCTCGTCGCCGCCGGCGGCGTCGCCGCCAATCAGGCGATCCGCGGCGCGTTGCAGGACGTCGCCGACAAGGCGCAGACCCAGCTCATCATGCCGCCGCCGGCGCTCTGCACCGACAACGGCGCCATGATCGCCTGGGCCGGCGCCGAACGCCTCGCGCTCGGCCTGACCGATACGATGGAAGCGCAGCCCCGGGCACGCTGGCTGCTCGACGCAAATGCCACGGCGCCCGCCGGCTACGGCAACACCCGCGCGGGGTTCTAGCCATGCCGGCATTCCAATCGGTCGCGGTGATCGGCGCGGGCGCCTGGGGAACGGCGCTGGCAACGGTCGCGGCGCGGGCGGGCCGCAGCGTCACCCTCTGGGCGCGCAATGCGGAGCACGCCGCGCGGATTGCCTCGACGCGCGATAATCCGCGGCTGCCGGGCATGGCGATCCCGCCGGACATCGTGGTGACGAGCGAGCTGGCCTTGGCGGCACGAGCCGACATGATCCTGATCGCAACGCCCGCGCAGCATCTGCGCGGCGCCGTCAACGCGCTGGCATCGCATCTGACGGGACCCGTGCCTGTCATCGCCTGCGCCAAGGGCATCGAGCACGGCACGCACAAATTCATGACCGACGTGATCGCGGAAGCCGCGCCCGCCACGTGCCCTGCGATCCTCTCGGGTCCGAGTTTTGCCGACGACGTCGCGCGCGGCCTGCCGACAGCAGTCACGCTCGCCGCAAAGGATGAGCAGATCGCAAGCGCATTGGTGCAGGCGCTAGGCTCGCCGACCTTCCGGCCCTATCACTCCACGGACGTCCGCGGTGTCGAGATCGGCGGCGCGGCGAAGAACGTGCTGGCGATTGCGGTGGGCATCGCGGTCGGACGCAAGCTCGGCGCGTCCGCGCAGGCCGCGCTCACCACGCGCGGCTTTGCCGAGCTCGCCCGGTTCGGCCGGGTGCTCGGTGCGCGCGGCGAGACGCTGGCCGGGCTCTCCGGCCTTGGCGATCTGATCCTGAGCTGCGCAAGCCCGCAATCGCGCAACTTTGCGCTCGGGCTCGCACTCGGCCGCGGCGAGAAGCCGCCGGCCGGCAAGCTCGCCGAGGGCGAATTCACCGCGCCCGTGCTGATCGAACTGGCGGCTTCGCAAAATATCGAGATGCCGGTATCACAGGCGGTGGCGGCGATCCTGAGCGGCAAGACCACGATCGACGCCGCGATCTCCGGACTTTTGACGCGCCCCTTCAAGGCTGAGGAATGAGCATGGCGTACTGGCTGGTGAAATCCGAACCGTCCGTGTGGTCCTGGGACCAGCAGGTCGCCAAGGGCGCGAAAGGCGAGGCCTGGACCGGCGTGCGCAATTTTACCGCGCGCCAGAATCTCGTGGCCATGAAGAAGGGCGACAAGGCGTTCTTCTATCACTCCAACGAGGGCAAGGAGATCGTCGGCATCGCGGAGGTCATCAAGGAGGCCTATCCCGATCCGACCGACAAGACCGAAAAGTTCGTCTGCGTCGACATCAAGGCCGACAAGCCCCTGAAGACGCCGGTGACGATGGCCGCGATCAAGGCAGACAAGAAGCTCGCGGACATGGCGCTGGTGAAGTATTCGCGGCTGTCGGTGCAGCCGGTGACGGCCGAGGAGTGGAAGCTCGTCTGCAAGATGGGCGGGCTGTAGGCACAATGGCTCGTCATTGCGAGCGCAGCGAAGCAATCCAGACTGTTTCCGCGGCGACAATGACGGATGGCTAGACCTACCCCTCCGGCAGGGCAAACACCTCACACGGCGACGCAATGCCGCGCAGCGCATGCGTTCCAAGCGCGATCAACTGCGCGTCGGTCTCGGCGGCGAGCGCGCCTGAGACGAGCACGGTCTTGCCGAGCGGCCGACACAGGCCTTCGAGCCGGCTCGCGAGATTCACGGCGGCTCCAATCGCGGTGAAGTCCAGACGGTTGGCGGCGCCGATATTGCCCCAGAGCATTTCGCCGAGATGCAGCGCCGCGCCGAACGACAGGGAAGGCAGTCCCTGTTTCTGCCGCTCCTCGTTCAGATGCGCCATGCCAGCCTGCGCGGCCGCGGCCGCGCGCAGAGCCGCCTGGCACGCACGACGCGGTCGCCCGTCGACCACCGGAAAGATCGCGAGCACGCCGTCGCCGATGAATTTCAGGACCTCGCCGCCGAAGGCGTGAACGGCGCCGGCGATGCGGTCGAACCAGGCATCGAGCGCCGCGATGACAGCTTCAGGCGGATTGTCTTCGGAGAGTGCCGTGAAACTGCGCAGATCGGCGTAGAGCAGCGCTGCCTGAATCGTTTCACCCAGGTCGCGTCGCAACGGAGCTGCCAGCACGCGCGCGGCACTGCGCCGTCCGAGATAGGCTTCGAGCGTCGCGAACAGCGTCGCGCGCGCGGCGAGCACGGCCAAGGGTGCGGCGGCGAAACGCGCGGCCTGCCTGAGTTCATCGACCTCCTCCGGCGTGAAGGGCCGCGGCCCGATCCAGCCCAGCGACGGGCCGTCTTGTCGCGGCCCGATCACGTCTTCGTGCACCACGCCGCTTGCGATGTCGCCGAGCCAGCGGCGGCCGGCGTCACCAGGCGCTTGCGGCGCAAACACTGCCGCACCCGAGGCAAAGCCGAGGGCTTCCACGACCTCGCCGCTGTTGGCGCGCCACAGCCAGGTTCGTCGCGCAATCAGGGGATGCGGCACGTCGAGGGTCAGCGCACCGGCCGCAAGCGGCAACCCGTCCGCGACCAGATGCGCGCCGAGTTCCGCGAGCAACCGGTCCGCGCCCGCGGTCTCCGCGGCGGAATCGACCAGCCAGGCGAGCGTGGAGGAAAGTTTCATGCCCCGATCATGGCGTCCGGGCGCCATCTTTGTCACGGCCTATCCTTGAACTGGAACGCCGGCACCGCCATCTCACCCAGCGCAACGGAGAACGCAGCCGCAATGACCGAGCCGTTCATAGTCCGACGCGAGACCCAGATCGCGGCCCCGCGTGCCACCGTCTTTGCTTTCCTGACGGATCCCGACAAGATCTTGAGCTGGATGGGTACCGAGGCGACGATGGAGCCGCATCCCGACGGGCTCTATCTGCTGAAGGGCATCGGTCCCCGCAGCGGCGTGGCCCGCGGCGCATTTCGCGAGGTCGTGCCGGTGCATCGCCTGGCCTACACCTTCGGCTGGGACGGCGGCCAGGAAGTGCCGCCCGGCTCCAGCCTGATCGAGATCGATCTCATCGAGCGCGACGGCGGCACCTTGCTGCGCATGACCCATAGCGGCCTGCCCAACGAAGCGCAGTGCATCAGCCATGACAGAGGCTGGGCGCACTATCTGGATCGGCTGACGAGCGCAGCCGCCGGCCGGAATCCGGGCCCCGACAAGGGCCTGGCAAACGAGAAGATGTAAGCTAGAGCATGATCCGGAAAAGTGTGAGGCGGTTTTCCGAAAAGATCATGCTCAAACTAAAGACTTAAACCGCGGCCGTTGCCACGACCTGCGCCAGAAGCTGCTCGCGTCGCGCCTGCGAGCGCTGGCCCTTCATGGTCGCGGCAAAGCGCTCGAGGATGCCGTCCTCGAAGGCCGTGACGATGGTGTCGTGCACGTAGCTCTTGCGGCAGATCGCCGGCGTGTTCGAGAGCTTGTCGGCCGCGGCGCGGATCGCATCCAGCACCTGCTTCTTGCGGCCGCGCTGGCTGGTCGCCGGTGTGATCCGCGACAGCGATTCCACGACGACGGCGGAGGCCATCAGCGTACGAAAATCCTTCAGCGAGATCTTGATGCCGGCGATCTCGCGCAAGAACGCATTCACCTGCGTGGTGTTCACCGCGCGCACGATGCCGTAGGCATCGCGATACTGGAACATGCGTTTTCCCGGCACGCCACGCAGAATGCCGATGGCGCGCACGAGCTTGGCCGCGTCGCATTCCTTGCGCACCGCCTTGCCGCCCTTGGCTTTGAACGTCAGCACGAAGCTGTCGTCTTCGAGCGTGACGTTCGATTTGAGCATGGTGGTGGCGCCGCGGGTGCCGTTGAGGCGCGCGTAGGACTCATTGCCGGGACGGATCGCGGTGCGGGCGATCAGCTCGATCACCGCCGAAAGCGCAAACTCGCGCGTCGGCTCCTCGCCGGACAGGAACATGGAGACCTTGCGCCGGATCTTTGGCAGCGCGCCGACGAGCTTTTCCAGGCGATGCGCCTTGCGCTGCTCGCGGACCTTTTCCCAATCGGCGTGATAGCGGTATTGCAGTCGGCCCGCGGCATCGCGACCCACGGCCTGCAGATGCGAGCTGGGATCGGCCGAATAGCGGACTTCGCGATAGGCCGGCGGCACCGCCATGGCGTGCAGCCGGCGAATGGTCCGGGCGTCGCGGATATGCGCGCCGTTGGGGCGGACGAAGGAGTAGCCCTTGCCGCGCCGGATGCGGCGAATGGTCAGCTCGTTCTGGTCGCCGAGGCGCAGCCCCAGCTCCCGGGCGAGTGCTTCCACCGAGGTCGTGTGGGCCGCGTCATAGGTCTTTTTCGGGCTCGGACGCCGAAAAGAGGCCGGTTTGGGCCATTGTCCGAGCGCTTTTGCGAGCGCAACAGCGGCGGGATCGGCCGAAGCGGGCTGAAGCGCCCCGAGATTCTGCTGATCCATCATAGTCTTACGCCTTAGCTCCGCCTGTTACCCGTCAATGCCGTTATTTTGGCTTTTGTTCCTGTCGGGCCTCTTGGAGCCCGGTTTCGGCATTTAGGAGGTTCCGAACCGTATTGCGAGTCCCGAATCGGTGACGGACGGTTCCTAAATACCGCGATGGGCCGCATAGGGGGTTTGCAGGGGCGCTTCCCGATATCTCGGTAAAGAGCTCAAGCAGCCGTCCGACCTGTTTCATATCTGCGACAGGCTTGATTTTCCGCATGGCCGTGGGCCCCCCGAAGGTCCAGCTTGTCCTCCTTGTCGGGCCCGGTTAGCCCGACGCATAATCAAGTTAATGATCAAGCTGGCTCGACTGGCCGCGTGTGCCCGGTGTGCCGCAGGTGGAGGGAAAATATGTCCGAGAAGATCTACGATGTGCCGGCTGAATGGACGAAGCGCGCCTGGGTCGACCAGGCCAAATACAAGGATATGTACGCCCGTTCAATCTCGGACCCGAACGGCTTCTGGGCCGAACAGGCCAAGCGCATCGACTGGATGAAGGCGCCGACCAGGATCGAGAACGTCTCCTTTGCGCCCGGCAACGTCTCCATCAAATGGTTCGAGGACGGCGTGCTCAACGTTGCCTGGAACTGCATCGACCGGCACCTCGCCAAGCGTGCCAACCAGACCGCGATCATCTGGGAAGGCGACGACCCCTCGCAGTCCAAGCACATCACCTACAAGGAACTGCACGATGAAGTGTGCCGGATGGCCAATATCCTGCGCACGCGGAACGTCAAGAAGGGTGACCGGGTCACGATCTACCTGCCGATGATCCCGGAGGCCGCTTACGCGATGCTGGCCTGCGCGCGGATCGGCGCCATCCACTCCGTGGTGTTCGCCGGCTTCTCGCCGGACAGCCTCGCCCAGCGCATCAACGACTGCCAGTCCAAGGTGATCATCACCGCCGATGAAGGCCTGCGCGGCGGCAGGAAGGTGCCGCTGAAGGCCAATGTCGATGCCGCGCTCGCCAAGGCCGACGGCGTCGACTGGGTCGTCGTTGTGAAGCGCACCGGCGGCAAGATCGACATGAACCCGTCGCGCGACCTCTGGTATCACGAGGCGGCGGCGATGGTGACGACGGAGTGCCCCGCCGAGCACATGCACGCCGAGGACCCGCTGTTCATTCTCTACACGTCGGGCTCGACCGGCACGCCGAAGGGCGTGCTGCACACGAGCGCCGGCTATCTCGTCTATGCCTCGATGACGCATCAATACGTCTTCGACTATCACGACGGCGACATCTACTGGTGCACCGCCGACGTCGGCTGGGTCACCGGCCACAGCTATATCCTGTATGGACCGCTCGCCAACGGCGCGACCACGTTGATGTTCGAGGGCGTGCCGAACTATCCGGACAATTCCCGGTTCTGGCAGGTCGTCGACAAGCACAAGGTCAACATCTTCTACACCGCACCGACCGCGATCCGCGCGCTGATGCAGGGCGGCGACGAGCCCGTGAAGAAGACCTCGCGCGCGTCGCTCCGCCTGCTCGGCTCGGTCGGCGAGCCCATCAATCCGGAAGCCTGGGAATGGTATCACCGCGTGGTCGGCGAGGACCGTTGCCCGATCGTCGATACCTGGTGGCAGACCGAGACCGGCGGCATCCTGATCACGCCGCTGCCGGGCGCGACAAAGCTCAAGCCGGGTTCGGCGACACTGCCGTTCTTCGGTGTGGTGCCTGAGATCGTCGACGCCGACGGCAAGGTGCTGGACGGCGAGACGTCAGGCAATCTTTGCCTCACCCGCGCATGGCCGGGTATGATGCGCACGGTCTATGGCGATCACGCCCGCTTCGAGCAGACCTATTTCTCGACCTACAAGGGCAAGTACTTCACCGGCGACGGCTGCCGGCGCGATGCCGACGGCTATTACTGGATCACCGGCCGCGTCGACGACGTCATCAACGTCTCCGGCCACCGCATGGGCACGGCCGAGGTCGAGAGTGCGCTGGTGGCGCATGAGAAGGTGTCGGAAGCCGCCGTCGTCGGCTTCCCGCACGACATCAAGGGCCAGGGCATCTATGCCTATGTGACCCTGATGGCCGGCGTCGAGCCGAGCGAGGATTTGCGCAAGGAGCTCGTGACCTGGGTGCGCAAGGAGATCGGCCCGATCGCCTCGCCCGACCAGATCCAGTTCGCGCCGGGCCTACCAAAGACCCGCTCCGGCAAGATCATGCGCCGCATCCTGCGCAAGATCGCCGAGGACGAGCCGGGCAGCCTAGGCGACACCTCGACGCTGGCCGATCCCGCCGTGGTCGACGACCTCGTCAAGAACCGGCAGAACAAGAAGAGCGCGTCGGCTTGATTTGCAGACGTCATTCCGGGGCGATGCGCAAGCATCGACCCCGGAATCTCGAGATTCCCCGATGCGCAATTGCGCATCTGAGGTCGCGCTTTCGCGCGCCCGGAATGACAGTTTTGGTTGGTCTCACGCACTTGTCAGGGGCGCCTCCGGCGCCACCTGCTTCTTTCCGGCCGAGTGTTGTTTTCAGGTCATTTACTTTAATTCGAACATTTCCTTTGTTCCCGCCATAAGACAGGCCCCCGCGCCGGACGTGGAAACCATCCGGTTAAGACACGCGGTTAAGAATGCGTGGGTGAGGCCGGCAGGCTCAGGTTCAAGCGGTCTGCGCGACGAAATTGAGGACCCCGGAAGGGGCGGCTGGGAAGTGGAGCAGATAATGTCGATGAGGATTGCGGTGGCGTTGGCCGCCACCATCGGGGCGGGGGTCTTGATGTCGACGGCGGCCGAGGCGCGGCCGGAAATGGTGGGGATGCGCTCTGCCGAGTATTCGCCAGGCACCATCGTGGTCCGGACCAACGAACGCCGGCTCTATCTCATTCTCGATACCGATCATGCCGTGCGCTATCCGGTCGGCGTCGGCAAATCCGGCAAGCAATGGGCTGGCACGACCCGTATCGACGGCAAATACCTCAACCCGGCCTGGTCACCGCCCGCCGAGGTGAAGCGCGACAAGCCGAGCATTCCCGACGTCATTCCCGGCGGCTCGCCGCGCAACCCGATGGGCGTCGCGGCGATGACGCTCGCGGGCGGCGAATACGCGATCCACGGCACCAACGTTCCGGGCTCGGTCGGCGGCTTCGTCTCTTATGGCTGCATCCGCATGCTCAACGACGACATCACCGATCTCTATTCGCGCGTGTCGGTCGGCACGACCGTGGTCGTGACGCGCTGACCGCTCCGATCCGCTGAGAGAGGAAAGCCGCGTTTCGACGCGACTTTTTCATTGCCAGAATCGCCAGCCTCGCGCGCACCAGCCGTCGCGATGGCCGCCATTGTAGCTGCGGACATGGCCGCTCGCGAGCAGCGAACATTGGCGGTTCGTCTGGTTGCGACGTCGGCGACGACGCGCCCTTCATATTTGTCCGGACCGATGTTGTAGATAGCAACACCGCCTTGGCCGAGCAGCTCGCGCAACGCGTCGGTCGCGGCCTCGGCTTTGGTCAGCTCGTCCTGGCAGGAGGCCTTCAATTCAGGCGCATCGATGCCGCGCAGGCGAACCCGCGTGACGAGATCGCGCCCGTCGCGCTGATGCAGGCGAGCAAGAAAGGTATCGCCGTCGATGATGCGGATGACATCCACGGCCTGGCGCGTGTCAGGATTGCCGGCGTGTTGCAGGACGATCGCGGCATCCTGCGCCCGGACGTTGTCCGACCGCGACAACGGCCAGTTCAGCCCATGCCGAAAGGTCAGCACCACGGCGAACGCAATGCCGACCACGAACATCCACGGCAGAAGGCCTGCGAAACGACGGCCGAAAGGCGAACCGCGAAACGACGGCCGATAGGAATTGGGTCGATCGTAAGGAGACATTTGCCGACGCTGGACTGAGTCGGGTGAACCGGCAAGAGAGGGCCAAGCAACAGCCCGGACTCAGAAGTCCGAGGCGATGCCTTTGCGTTCCCAGTCGCCGTAGCGCGTGGGCTCCGGCCCTTTCGGTCCCTGCATTTCCTTCGGCCGCGCCTTGTCTCGAGCTTCGGCTTCGGCCGCGGCGGCGTTCCGGCGCGCTTCGGCCTCGGCCAGCGCCCGCTGGGCGGCCGGCGGCAAGGGTTTTCGTTCCGGTGAAGAAGAATTGTCGCTCATCAAGAGGCTCTTTACCCCAGGACCGCGCTCCGCGCGATCCCCCAAGAGATCGTCGAACAGATGGTCCAGGAGACCGTCCAAGAGGTCGTCACGATCGGATGAAAAAACCAGAGGCGATTCTTACATTTGGCATATTCGCATGCCACAGATGCGGATCATCAGGCATACGCCGACCGCGGCGGAACTGCCGCTCGCTCAGAACCTTACGTCCGCATGCCTCCTCAACGTTTCGCTCCACCGACTGAAGTGCCCGGTCTCGCGGCACGACGTATCGCCGCCGACATCGTCGACGGCGTCCTGCACAAGCACCGCACGCTGGATGACCAGCTTGACGGCGCCGGCGCCCATCCCGGACTGAAGACGCTCGCCGATCGCGACCGCGCGCTGATGCGCCGCCTGGTAGCGACCATTTTGCGCAAGCTCGGAACGCTCGGCCACGTGCTGTCGCGGTTGCTCGACAAGGGGATTCCCTCCGATGCGCCGCGGGCGCAGAGCGCGCTGCTGATCGGTGCCGCGCAGATCCTCTGGATGGACGTTCCCGATCACGCCGCGGTCGATCTCTCGGTCCGCCTCGTGCAATCCGATCGCCGCGCGGCGCGCTATGCCGGCCTCGTCAACGCCGTGCTGCGGCGCTGCGCGCGCGAGGGCAAGGCGCTGGTCGATGAAGTTGCCGCACAATCGCTGGACCTGCCGCCCTGGCTGCTGGCGCGCTGGAGCGCGCATTATGGCGAGGCCACTGCGCGCGAGATGGCACAGGCGCTCGGCCACGAACCCTCGCTCGATCTCACGGTGAAATCGGACGCCGCGCAATGGGCGAGCCGGCTGCATGGCGAGGTGCTGCCGACCGGAACGGTGCGCACGCTGCTGCACGGCTCGGTGACCATGCTGCCCGGATTCGGCGACGGCCAATGGTGGGTGCAGGACGCCGCCGCCGCATTGCCCGCGCATCTCTTCGGCGACATCGCCGGAAAATCGATCGCCGACCTCTGCGCGGCACCCGGCGGCAAGACCGCGCAACTGGCACAGGCCGGCGCCAGGGTGACGGCCATCGACCGCTCGCCGGCCCGCGTCGCGCGGCTACGCGAAAACCTCGCACGGCTGATGCTCCAGGCGGAAACCGTGGTCGCCGATGCCGTAGAATGGCAGGGGCCGGCCGAAGGGTTCGACGGCATTTTGATCGACGCCCCATGCACCTCGACCGGTACGATTCGCCGCCACCCCGACGTCGCCTGGCTGCGGCAGGAATCCGACATCGCGTCGCTGGCCGCGCTCCAGCAGCGGCTGCTGCGGAAATCCATCACGCTGCTCAAGTCAGGCGGCATGTTGGTCTATTGCACCTGCTCCCTGGAACCCGAGGAGGGCGAGCAGGCGATATCAGCGCTGCTCGCCGCGGAGCCCACGCTCCGCCGCGTCCCGATCGCGGCGTCCGAGGTCGCGGGCCTGTCCGAGATCATCACTGCCGACGGTGACCTGCGCACCCTGCCCTGCCATCTGCCGCATACCGACCCGAGGCTCGGCGGGCTCGACGGATTTTTTGCCGCCCGGCTGGTTAAATCCTGATTTTGCACCGGTTTTTGCTTCTGGGGCGCTGATTCGTACGGTTTCAAGGTGGTGTCAGGCGCCCGATTTTGGGATTAAAAGGATTCGTCGGAATCCTCTCCCCCTTCAAGGCAAGGCGTGTCGGTCGCTCAACGCAGACGCATCTCGACGCTGGTCATGAACCGCTTCGCGCGGAACGTGCTTGCGCGCGCGAGCGGCGGATCGGTCGCGGTGTCGCGACTCTGGCCCGGACGCACCGATCGGTTGATCATCGCGCCGCATGATCTGCGCACCGCGGACGCCACCCGAGCCGCGGAGATTTACGCCGGCCGCTTCGTCTTCGCCGGAAAGATCGTCAATTGCCATGGCCGCTCGATCTTCGATCTCGAGCCGCCGTCGGAGGATTGGGAGGTCGCGCTGCTCGGCTTCGGCTGGCTGCGCCATCTGCGTGCCGCCGACACCGCACTGACACGGGCCAACGCGCGCGCTCTGGTCGAGGACTGGATCTCCAACCCGGCCAACAAGCGCCGTCCGGTCGCCCGCCGTGCCGACGTGCTGGCGCGTCGCGTGATCTCGCTTCTCTCGCAAGCGCCGCTGGTGCTCGGCGATACCGACAACAAATTCTATCGCCGTTACCTGCGCGGCCTTGCGCGCGAGATTCGTTATCTCCGCTACACCATGGTCGACATCCCGGACGGGGTGCCGCGGCTCCAGGTGCTGATGGCGCTGTGCTACGCCGCGCTGTGCCTGGCCAACCAGGCGCGTCACATCCGCAGCGCCTCGCGAAAACTCTCGGACGAGCTGCAGCGTCAGATCCTGCCGGACGGCGGGCACGTCTCCCGCAATCCGGGCGCGCTGATCGAACTGTTGATCGACCTGCTGCCGCTGCGGCAGACCTTTGCCGCGCGCAACATCGCCCCACCGCCCGCGTTGCTCAACGCGATCGACCGCATGATGCCGATGCTGCGCTTCTTCCGGCACGGCGACGGCAATTTCGCGCTGTTCAACGGCATGAGTGCGACGCCGTCGGATCTGCTTGCCACCCTGCTCGCCTATGACGACACCCACGGCGCGCCGATGGCGAACATGCCGCATGCCGGCTTCCAGCGGCTCGACGCCGGACAGTTGACGCTGATCATGGACACCGGTGCGCCGCCACCGGCCAATGTCAGCCACGACGCGCATGCCGGCTGCCTGTCCTTCGAACTGTCATCGGGCATCAGCCGCATCGTGACCAATTGCGGCATGCCGACGACGGGCCGCGACAATTGGCGACCCTTTGCGCGCGGCACTGCGGCGCATTCGACGCTGACCTATCACGACACCTCGTCGTGCCAGTTCGTGGAATTGTCGGCGATGAAGAAGCTGCTGCACGGCGCGCCCGTCGTCAGCGGGCCGTCCGAAGTGGAGAGCTATCGCGAGGTCGTGCAGAACGGCACGCTGCTCACGGCCTCGCATGACGGCTATCTCGCAAAATTCGGCGTGATCCATCGCCGTGTCGTGATGGTCGCCGATGATGGCACGCGGCTCGACGGCGAGGACACGCTGTCGCCGCCGCAGGGCGGACGTCTCAAAGGCGCCAACGCCGATTTCGCGCTGCGCTTCCATTTGCACCCGGCGGTGAAGGCGAGCCGCCTGTCGGATGCCCGCGGCGTCATGCTTGTGCTGCCGAACCGCGACGTCTGGACCTTCGAGGCGCTCGACGACAAGGTCGACCTCGAGGACAGCGTGTTCCTGGCCGGCAATGACGGCCCCCGCCGCACCGCCCAGATCGTGATCCGGCAGGACGCCCGCCAGGCTCCCTCGATCCGCTGGAGCTTTGTCCGCTCCACCGCCTCGCCCACGGTCACCAATGCCCGCCGCAACGCGCGCCGCGAGCCGGAACTTCCGCTGTAGATGCATGTGGTTCAGGCATAGCTGGTCGTTGTGAAGCGCGCCGAAAACTGCTAACGAGCCCTCGCTCGCGCGACTGGCGACCTTGGATGGAGCACCATCGGGAAGCGCGGGACACATCTGCCGCGCGCCTGGGCATAGGGACTCCCTGAACAGAGGATCTTGCTCATGACTGACCATCCCCGCCGCGTCACCCGCGCCCTTCTCTCCGTTTCCGACAAGACCGGCCTGATCGAGTTTGCCAAAGCGCTTGCTGCGCATGGCGTCGAGCTGGTTTCGACCGGCGGCACCGCCAAGGCGATCGCCGCCGCCGGCCTCAAGGTGAAGGACGTCTCGGAGCTGACCGGCTTCCCCGAGATGATGGACGGCCGCGTCAAGACGCTGCATCCGAAGGTGCATGGCGGCCTGCTCGCGATCCGCGACAATGCCGAGCACGCCTCCGCTATGAAGACGCATGGCATCGCGCCGATCGACCTGCTCGTGGTCAACCTCTATCCGTTCGAGGCGACCGTGGACAAAGGCGCCGGCTTCGAGGAGTGCATCGAGAACATCGACATCGGCGGCCCCGCGATGATCCGCGCCGCCGCGAAGAACCATGATGATGTCGCCGTCGTGGTCGAGGCGCAGGACTATCAGGCGGTGCTCGACGAGCTCGCCGCCAACGATGGCGCGACCACGCTGAAGCTGCGCCGTCGCCTCGCCGCGAAGGCCTATGCACGCACCGGCGCCTACGATGCCGCGATCTCGAACTGGTTTGCGCGTCAGCTCGAGATCGATGCGCCCGATTTCCGCGCCTTCGGCGGCCGCCTGATCCAGGCGCTGCGCTACGGCGAGAACCCGCATCAGACCGCGGCGTTCTATGCGCTGCCGGACAAGCGCCCGGGCGTCTCCACCGCGCGCCAGTTGCAGGGCAAGGAGCTGTCCTACAACAACATCAACGACACCGACGCGGCCTATGAGTGCATCGGCGAGTTCGACGCCAAGCGCACCGCGGCCTGTGTCATCGTCAAGCATGCCAACCCTTGCGGCGTCGCTGAGGGTCCCGACCTCGTCAGCGCTTATCGCCGGGCGCTCGCCTGCGACTCGACCTCCGCCTTCGGCGGCATCATCGCGATGAACCGCGCGCTCGACGCGGACACCGCGCGCGAGATCACGAAGATCTTCACCGAGGTGATCATCGCGCCCGATGCCAGCGAGGAGGCGATCGCCATCATCGGCGCGCGCAAGAATCTTCGTCTCCTGTTGGCCGGCGCCCTACCCGATCCGCGCGCGGCCGGCTTCACCGCGAAGACGGTGGCCGGCGGCCTGCTGGTGCAGAGCCGCGACAACGCCGTGGTCGACGACATGACCTTCAAGGTGGTGACCAAGCGCGCGCCGACCGACGCCGAAATGCGCGACCTGAAATTCGCGTTCCGGGTCGCAAAGCACGTCAAGTCCAACACCATCATCTACGCCAAGGACCTCGCCACCGTCGGTATCGGCGCGGGCCAGATGAGCCGGGTGGATTCGGCGCGGATCGCGGCACGCAAAGCCCTGGATGCGGCCAACGAACTGAAGCTCGCGGAGCCGCTGACCAAGGGCTCGGTCGTGGCGTCAGATGCGTTCTTCCCGTTCGCCGACGGCATGCTCGCCTGCATCGAGGCCGGCGCCACCGCCGTGGTGCAGCCCGGCGGCTCCATGCGCGACGACGAGGTGATCAAGGCCGCCGACGAGCACGGCATCGCCATGGTCTTCACGGGCACGCGGCATTTCCGGCATTAATCCTGCGGCGAACGACGCTGCCGCCAGATATAGGCGGCGTTCGAAAGCAACAGGACAAGCAAAACGGCAACATAGATCGCCGCTTCGATCGGGAAGCGGTGAACGCCGCGAAGTGCCGAGATGAAGGTCGAAGCAATGCCTGCTACCGCGCCAAGGTTGGCGATCAGCAGGCAAATCCGCAGCCGGGCGCCTGACATGATCAGTCCCGCACCCGCATCAACAGCGCGAGCCCCGCGACGAAAAACACCACCAGCACCGCCATGCCGGCCTTCTGGCTGGCGGTTGCGGCCGTGATCGCGCCGATCAGGAGCGGGCCGACAAAGGACGTCACCTTGCCGGTCAGCGCGAACAGGCCAAAATACTGGGCGATGCGATCCTTCGGTGCGAGGCGGATCAGCATGGTGCGCGAGGCCGCCTGCAAGGGGCCTCCGGCGGCTCCGATCAGGCAACCGAGCACGAGATAGGCGCGTTCGGCCGCGCCCGAGAACAGAGGGCCACCGGGCACGGGCGGCGCAACCGTGACGAACAGGACGCTGTCCTTGTCGACGAGCAGGATCGCCGCCAGCGACAGCAGCAGGATCAGCATGCTGCCGGCGATCACGCGCTTGGGCCCCAAGGAATCATCCAGCTTGCCGCCGAGCCAGGCGCCGAACGTGCCGGCGATCGCGAGCATGATGCCAAACGTGCCGATCTGGATCGTGTGCCAGCCAAAGGTGCCGGCCGCGTAGATACCGCCGAAGGCGAACAGCGATACCAGCCCGTCGGTGTAGATCATGTTGGCGAGCAGGAATGCCGCGAGCGATTTCCGCTTAGGCAGCTCGGCCAGCGATTGCTTCAGCTCCGACAGGCCCTGCCGCAAAGCCTCGCGTACCGGGCGCTTGGCCGGATAGTCAGGCGTGAACAGGAACATCGGCGTCACGAAGACGACGAACCAGAGCGCGGTCAGAGGTCCGGTGATGCGATCGCCCTGATGCGAGGCAGGATCGAGCCCGAACAGCGGCGTGAAGCCGAGCAGCGTGCGGCCGGTCTCGGGATTGGCGGCGAGGAAGCCGAGCACGATGATCAGACTGACGATGCCGCCGACATAGCCAGTGGCCCAGCCGTTGCCCGAGAGCCGGCCGATCCGCTCCGGCGGCACCAGGGTCGGCATCATCGCGTTGTTGAAGACGGTGGCGAACTCCGCGCCGACGCTCGCGAGCGCGAGCGCCGTGAGCAGCGGCGGGATGATGCCGACATCGCCCGGCTTGCCGATCCACATCGTGCAGGAACCGATCACCAGCATGGCGCCGAATGCGGCAATCCACGGCTTGCGGCGACCGGCGGCGTCCGCAATCGCCCCGAGCACCGGCGACAGGAGCGCGATGGCCATGCCGGCGGCCGCCATCGCAAATCCCCACAGCGACTGCCCGGTCGCGGGATCCGGAGCGATATTGGTGGCGAAATAGGGCGCGAAAACGAAGGTCGTGATCAGCGTGAAGTAGGGCTGCGCGGCCCAATCGAAGAAGATCCAGCTGACGACGGCGGCACGCGACGGATAAGTCCGCCGCACCATGCCCACCTCTGTGGCGATCGTCGTCATCGTCAATTCCTTATCACGAACAGGCGTTTTGCCCGACTTGGCGCAAACCGTATAGCATCAAGGAGATACTGTGGGATTGGCCTGAAGGCACGGCGGAAGTGTGATGATATCGTCTTATACAACACGGCGGATATTCCTCGCGACGATCGCGATTCTGCTTGCGGGAGTCCTGCCCACCACCGCGCAAGAGCGGCGCGTCTATGTACCCCCTTCGCTCGACTCGGTCCACGCCGTCAGTGCCGAACATGGCATGGTGGTGGCGCAGGAGAAGATATCGGCCCAGGTAGGCGCCGATATCCTGCGGCGGGGCGGCAACGCCGTGGATGCTGCCGTCGCCACCGGCTTTGCCATGGCCGTCACCTATCCGCGCGCCGGCAATATCGGCGGCGGCGGCTTCATGGTGATCCACTCGACGGAGCGCAAGGAAGCCGTCGCGATCGACTATCGCGAGACCGCACCGGCCGCGACCACGGCAAACATCTTCCTTGGCGACGACGGCAAGCCCGACATCGCCAAATCGCGCGATTCGGCACTCGGCATCGGTGTGCCTGGTACGGTTGCCGGACTGGCGCTGGCGCTGGAGAAATACGGCTCGGGCCAGTTCACGCTGGCTGACTTGCTGCAACCGGCGATCGCGCTGGCGCGCGACGGCTTTGTCATCGGCGATGACATCGCCGACACCTTGCCGAGCTGGCATAGGCGGCTGGCCCGCTTTCCTTCCTCTGCAAAAATCTTCTCGCGGCCGGACGGCACGCCGCTCCGCGAGGATGATCGTCTGGTGCAAAGCGACCTTGCGGAAACACTGATGACCATTGCCGCGCAAGGGCCACGCGGATTCTACGAGGGTCCGGTCGCGGAAAAGCTCGCCAAGGCCGTGAGCGACGCCGGCGGCATCATGACGCCGGACGATCTCAGATCGTACCGTGCCGTGGTCCGCGAACCCGTGCGCGGAACCTATCGCGGCTACGACATCGTCTCGATGCCGCAGCCGTCGTCCGGCGGCGTGGTGCTGGTGGAGACGCTCAACATTCTGGAAGGCTTTCCACTCTCCGACCTGAAGCAGGGCTCGGCGCCGTCGCTGCACCTGTTGATCGAGGCGATGAAACGTGCCTATGCGGACCGCGCCCGCTATCTCGGCGATCCCGCTTACGTCAAGGCGCCGATCCAGACCCTGATCGCGAAGGACTATGCGGGCAGGCTGCGCGACGGCATCAAGGTCGATAGCGCCACGCCGGCGCGCGAGATCGTCGCGGCCGCGGCGCCGCTCCGCGAAGGCAGCAACACCACGCATTACTCCATCGTCGACGGCCGCGGCAATGCGGTGAGCAACACCTACACGCTCAACTTCAGCTACGGCGTTGGCCTCGTTGCCGAGGGCACCGGTGTGCTGCTCAACAACGAGCTCGATGATTTCACCGCCGCGGTCGGCACGTCCAACGCCTACGGCCTCGTCGGCTACGAGGCCAATTTGCCCGGCCCCGGCAAACGGCCGCTGTCCTCGATGTCGCCGACCATCGTGCTCAGGGATGGCAAGCCGGTGCTGGTCACGGGCTCGCCCGGCGGCAGCCGCATCATCTCGAGCGTGCTCCAGGTGATCGTCAACGTGCTCGATTACAAGATGGACGTGGCGGCAGCGGTCGCCGCACCACGCCTGCATCACCAATGGCTGCCCGACGAAGTGCGCGTCGAGAAGGGGTTTCCCGACGACGTGCTGTCCGAGCTGAAGGCAATGGGCCATCTCGTCGTCGAGCCGATGGGCCAGACATCGGCCAATTCGATCGCGGTAACGCCGAACGGTCCGCTCGGCGCGCCCGATCCCCGCACCCGTGGCGCGGAAGCGGCGGGGCAATAGGAGCCTGCCAGTACCGGACTTTTGAGCGCAGCTTCGTCGTGATATCGACGCAGGCTCCGGCGTCAAAACGAGCCTCCATGAGACTTTTCCTGCGAATCTCGGCCGCGCTCATCGTGCTGGCGCTGCTTGCCGGCGGCGCGCTCGGCGTCGTCTATCGCCCGGACGACGCACTTCGCGTGGCAACCGGCTTCGTCGCGCACAACGTTTGCAGCAAGACGTTCGTTTCCGGCCTCGACCCGCAGATCGTGTTCGGGGAGACGACCGAGCGCGAAGGCATAAGCCGGCTGAGCCCGCTGATGCGGCTCGATCTCGATCGCGCGGCGAAGACCGCCGACGTCACCGTGCTCGGCCGCTTCCGCAGCCACGCGATCTTTCGCGACGGCTTTGGTTGCGTGCTGCACCATGGCACGAGAACGCCCTATCTGCCGAAGATCGACCTCGTGGCGGCGAAGACGCCGAAGGCGCCGCCGCTGCTGCCCGAGATCGCAGGCGATGCCGTCGTCGCGCCCGCCGAGCCCGCACTGAAGGCGGCGCTCGATCATGCTTTCGAGGAACCGGCCAGCCCGCCGTTCCGGCGCACCAAGGCGATCGTCGTGGTGCGCGACGGCCGTGTGATCGCCGAACGCTATGCACCAGGCATCGGCGTCGACACGCCGCTGCTCGGCTTCTCCATGACCAAATCCGTCATCAACGCGCTGCTCGGAATCATGACGCAGCAGGATATTCTGAGCCCTTCAGTGCCTGCGCCCGTGCCCGAATGGCGCAACCCATCCGATCCGCGTCGCGAGATCGAGGTCGGGCATCTCATGCGGATGACGGCGGGACTTGACCTCGACGAGACCAATAGCGGCTTCGATCCGTCGAGCCGGATGATGTACCTGCCCGACGACATGGCAGGCTTCGCGGTGCAGGCCAGCCTGATCGCGCCGGTCGGCAAACGCTGGCATTATTCGAGCGGCAGCACGCAGATTTTGGCGCGCATCGTCCGCGACGGCACCGGTGGGCCCGAGCGAAGCCTCGCTTTCGCCTGGCGCGAATTGTTCAACCCGCTCGGAATGCGTCATGTCACGCTGGAGCTCGACGGCGCCGGCACCATTCAAGGCACGACCTATATGCTCGCGAGCGCGCGCGACTGGGCGCGCTTCGGCCTGCTCTATCTCAATGACGGCGTGGTCGGCGGAAAGCGCATTTTGCACGAGGACTGGGTGGATTTTTGCGCGGCGGCGACGCTCGACACGGATTATGCGGCCGGCTTCTGGACCAATCGCAGCGAGCACCCGCACGCAAAAGGCCGCGTGCAGGCGGGCATTCCGCGCGATGCCTTCTTCGCCTCCGGCGATCTCGGCCAGCGCATCTTCATCATCCCCTCGCAGCGCATGGTCGTCGTGCGCCTCGGCGATTCCGTCGATCCGACCGGAGACATCCGCGGCGTGGCCCGGCTTATCCGGGAGGTGATCGCGGCGACCAACTAAGATCGTCATTCCGGGATGGTCCGAAGGACCAGACCCGGGATCTCGAGATTCCGGGTCCGATGCTACGCATCGCCCCGGAATGACGACAGAAAGCGATTAGCGCGCCAGCTCGTACGGCCCGCCCTTCTGTAGCGCGCGTTGATAGGCGGGACGCGCGTGGATGCGCTCGAGGAACGCCATTGCCTTGGGATGGCCCTGCTCCAGCCCGCCACGGGACTGGGCGGCTTCCAGCGGAAAGCTCATCTGGATGTCGGCCGCGGTGAATTCGTTGCCGGCGAACCATTCGCTCTTGCCGAGCTCGCCTTCCCAATAATCCATGTGCTGCTTGAGCTGCGGATTGACCAGCGTGGTCAGCGCCGTGTTCGAGACCTTGCGCACGAGCGGACGCAACAGCGCCGGTGCGCGCTTCGGCATCAGCGTGAACAGCAGCTTCAAGAGCAGCGGCTGCATCGCGGAGCCTTCCGCATAGTGCAGCCAATAGGTGTAGCGCAGCCGCTCCGGCGTGTTCGCCGGCGGGACGAGGCGACCCTGGCCGTAGGTGCTGACGATGTAGTCGATGATCGCGCCAGATTCGGCGACGGTGTTGCCGTTGTCGGTGATGACGGGCGACTTGCCGAGCGGATGGATGGCGCGCAGCTCTTTTGGCGCGCGCATGTCCGGCTGGCGCTGATAGCGCACGATCTCGTAGGGCACACCCAGCTCTTCGAGCAGCCACAGCACGCGCTGCGAGCGCGAGTTGTTGAGGTGGTGAACGGTCAGCATCGCTTTGATCCCCGATCGCGTGGTCGATTGGCTCGCGTTCGTGCCAGCCCGGCGGCGGAATGTCGAGCCGCCGGTCGCTTGAATTTTACCCGGGCATATTGACGGATGTATTTCATCCGGGTATAAAATCGCCACGCTGATCAAATTGGCAATGATTCCAATGACCGACACTTTCACCGCCTTCGCCGGCCAGCGGCGCCTGGCGTCCGGACCGATGACCGAGGTCGCACTCGCCGTAAAGCGGACGCAGGCCCGTGGCGGCGATCCGATCATCATCTTCACGGATGCGACGGGTCGCCCGATTGATTTCGACCTGCGCGGCGACGAGCGCGAGGTGACGGCGCGGCTGGCGAAGCTGGCGCCGCCACCCTCCGCCGAAGCAACCAAGCCGCCAACCGAACCGCGCGGACGCGGCCGGCCAAAGCTCGGCGTTGTCGCGCGCGAGGTGACGCTGCTGCCGCGGCACTGGGAGTGGCTCAACGCCCAGCCCGGCGGCGCGTCGGTGGCGCTGCGCAAGCTCGTCGACGACGCGCGACGTTTAAGCGGCGACAAGGACCGCGAGCGGCAGGCGCGCGATGCGGCCTACCACTTCATGTCGACCATGGCGGGCAATCTCGCAAATTTCGAGGAAGCCTCGCGCGCTCTGTTCGCGGATGACCGGCGACGCTTCGTCGGACTGATCGCGGACTGGCCAACCGACATCCGCGACCACGTCGTCAAGCTCGCCACCAGCGACCGCGCCTAGGCGAGAACGACCCTCTCAACGATCGACGGCTCAAGCCGCGCGCGTTCCGCGCGGCAACGGCCTCGCATGCCCCAACGACAAGGACCAGCCATGCCGACCCCATCGCTTCGAAAGACTTTTGCTACCTTCCTTGCACCGATGATGCTGAGCAACATTCTGCAAACGTTGTTCGGCACCATCAACAACGTCTATCTCGGCCAGATGATCGGGGTCGACGCGCTCGCCGCCGTCTCGGTGTTCTTCCCCGTGATGTTCTTCTTCCTCGCCTTCATCATGGGATTGAGCATGGGCGCGACCGTGCTGATCGGCCAGGCTTTTGGCGCCGGACGGATCGACCAGGTGCGCGCCGTCGCGGGAACGACGCTGTCCATCGGGCTGCTGCTCGCCACGGTGATCGCGATCGTCGGCGGCGTCTTTGCGCGAGAGCTCGTGATCGCGCTGGGAACGCCCGCCGGGATCGTCGCGGCGGCCACTTCCTATTCCCGTATCATGATGATGGCGATGCCGCTCATCTTCACCTTCATGCTGATGACCGCGATGCTGCGCGGCGCCGGCGACCCGGTGACACCGCTCGTGGCGCTGGCGATCTCCGCCGCCATCGGCCTCGTGACGACACCGGCCCTAATTCTGGGCTGGCTCGGACTGCCGCGGCTCGGGCTGGTCAGCGCCGCCTGGGGATCCGTCGTCTCAAGCTTCCTCACGCTGGTGTGGCTCGCGCTGCATCTTCGCCGCCGCAACCACATCCTGGCGCCGACCGTCTCCCTGCTGAGCGCGATGCGGCCCGATCTGGCGCTGCTGCCGACGATCCTGCGACTGGGCGTGCCGACCGCGATCGGCATGGTCGTGATGTCGGTGGCCGAGCTGGTACTGCTCGGCCTCGTCAACGGCTTCGGCTCCGAGGCGACCGCCGCCTATGGCGCCGTCAACCAGGTGATCTCCTGCGTGCAGTTTCCGGCTTTGTCGATCGCGATTTCGGTGTCTATCCTTGGCGCACAGGCGATCGGCCGCAATGAGGCGACACAGATCGGCGCGATCGTGCGCACCGGTCTGGAGATGAATGTGCTCCTGACCGGCGGGCTGGTCGTGCTCGGATATTTGTTCTCCCGTTCCGTGATCGGCGCCTTCATCACCGATCCGGCCGTCCTCGTCCTCGCACAGGACCTGCTGCACATCGTGTTGTGGAGCATGGTCCTGTTCGGCATGGCGACGGTGTTTTCCGGTGCGATGCGCGCCGGCGGCACGGTCTGGCTCCCGCTGCTGATCTCGGCCTTCGCGATCTCGGCGATCGAAGTGCCCTCGGCGATCCTGCTCAGCCGCAGCATCGGCATCGCAGGCATCTGGGCGGCCTATCCGATCACGTTCTCCGCCATGCTCCTTCTGCAGATGGGCTATTACCTGCTGGTGTGGCGGAAACGCGCGATCCGGCGCCTGATCTGATCAGGCGTCGCCATACTAGGTATTACGACCATCATTAAACGGTGGACCTCCGCTCGGCCCTGCGCGACAATGTGATGAAGATGATTTCAGGGAGGTGACATTGACGTGCGCGGCCCCACAATTCCTGTTCGATTTCGGCAGCCCCAATGCCTATCTCAGCCACGAGGCGATCCCGGCCATCGAGACGCGGACCGGCATGAAGTTCGACTACGTGCCGATCCTGCTCGGCGGCATCTTCAAGGCGACCAACAACAAGTCGCCGGCCGAGACACTCGCGGGCATCAAGAACAAGCGCGAATTCCACGCCGTCGAGACCGAGCGCTTTCTCAAACGCTTCCACGTCCAGCCCTATGTGTGGAATCCCTTCTTTCCCGTCAACACGCTGAACCTGATGCGCGCGGCGATCGCCGCGCAGCGCGAAGGCGTGTTCGAAAAATATGTCGAGGCTGCCTTCCACCATATGTGGCGCGAGCCGAAGAAGATGGACGACCCGGAAGTCGCGATGACGGCGCTCGCCTCCTCGGGCCTCGATGCCCAAAAGCTGTTTGCCCGCGCGCAGGAGCCCGAGGTCAAGGCTACCTTGATCAGGAACACCGAAGACGCCGTCGCCCGTGGCGCGTTTGGCTCGCCGACCTTCTTCGTCGGAAGTGAGATGTTTTTTGGCAAGGAGCAGTTGCGCGAGGTCGAGGAGATGGTGATGGGAAATTGATTCCCTCGTCACCGACAAGAAGAGCACCCTTCCGAAGTCGTGCTGGCGAAAGCCAGGCCCCATAATCACAGAGGTCATTGGTGCGATAAGCTGGGATCAAACTTGTCCGACAACCAGCAATTGGGGTAATGGGTCCTGGACTTCGCCAGGACGACGAAGAACAAACAAGAGCAACAAAAGGGACCATCCCATGCGTATCCTCGTGGTCGGTGCCGGCGCCATTGGCGGCTATTTTGGCGGCAGGCTGTTACAGGCCGGCCGGGACGTCACCTTCCTGGTGCGGCCGCGGCGAGCCCAGGAGCTTGCGAGCGCGGGCCTCGTCATCAAGAGTCCGAACGGCGACGCGACCCTGAAGAACCCGCCGGCGGTGCAGGCCGACAAGCTCAACGAAAAATTCGACGTCGTGCTGCTGAGCTGCAAGGCGTTCGATCTCGACGACGCCATCAAGTCGTTCGCGCCGGCCGTCGGCCCCTCGACCGCGATCATCCCGCTGCTCAACGGCATGCGGCATCTCGACGTGCTCGACCAGACATTCGGCGCCGACCGCGTGCTGGGCGGGCTTTGCGCCATCGCCGCGACGCTGAACGAGCGGCGCGAGGTGGTGCAGCTCCAGCCGATGCAGTCGATCAATTACGGCGAGCGCGACGGCAAACTGTCGGACCGCGTGAAGGCGATCGACGAGACCTTCAAGAGCGGCATCGCGGGCGCCGGCGCCAGCCAGAACATCCTGCAGGACATGTGGGAGAAGTGGGTGTTTTTGTCGTCGCTCGCGGCGTCCACCAGCCTGATGCGCACCTCCGTCGGCAACATCCTCGCCGTGCCCGGCGGCAAGGACTTCTTGCTCGGCATGCTCGATGAGACCAGCGCGACGGCCACCGCGTCGGGCTATGCGCCGGGCGGGCCGTTCTTCGAGCGCGTCAAGGGCATGATCACGGCCGAAGGCTCGCCGATGACGGCCTCGATGTTCCGCGACATCAAGGCCGGCCTGCCGGTGGAGGCCGATCACGTCATCGGCGACCTCATCGCGCGTGCGGATGCCGCCAAGGTACCCGTGCCAAAACTGCGCATCGCCTATACGCATCTCAAGGCGTATGAGAAGCAGCGAGCGGGTTAGGAAGCCACACACTCGCTGTCGTCCCGGCGAAGGGATTATTGCTAGATTTACCGCTACTTCAAATGCGCAAGATAATGCGCCACGGCGGTGATCTCCTCATCGCTCATGTGATAGGCGACATCAGCCATCGCAGCGACGCCGCCGCCGACGCGCTGGCCGGCTTTGTAATCGTGCAGCGCCTTCACCAGATATTCCTCGCGCTGGCCCGCAAGCCGCGCGACTGCCTTGGTGCCGGCATAGCTATCCGTATGGCATGAGGCGCAGCGGCGGCCGACGGCGACCTGTGCGCCCTTTTTCGAGAGGTCGGGATCCCCGTCTTCCGCTCCCTTAGGCGGCGTCATCTGCGAAAAGTAGGCGCCGAGATTGCGGATGTCCTCGTTGGTGATCTCTTCCGCGATAGGCTGCATCTGCTCGTTCTTGCGCGAGCCGGCGCGAAAGAACACGAGCTGCCACTGGATGAACTGATCCGGCTGTCCCGCAAGCGACGGAATGTTCTCGGTCTGCGAGATCCCGTTGTCACCATGACAACCGGAGCAGACCACGGCCTTTTCCTTCGCCGCAGCAGCATCGGCCGCGTGCGCAAGCGGCGGGAACAGAAGACCTGCCGACAAAATTGCGACCCAGGCAACGCGCATTGCTGTTCTCTCCGACTGTCATTGCCGGGGATAGCCCGGCAATCCATCGCGTTTTGTAGAGGTTGTTCATTGGGATGGATGCCCGGATCAAGTCCGGGCACGACGCATGCGTTCCCGTTACCGCCTGTCGCATCACGCAAAAGAGGCTGCGGCCGCCTTTCGGGCCACCGCAGCCCCCCTTTCGTCACGCGCTACTTCTTGCTGTAGCTGATGCGATAGATCGCGCCGGCCCAGTCGTCGGCGACGAGGATGGAGCCATCCTTGGCGAGGATGATGTCGTTGGGACGGCCGAGATAAGCCTGGTCGCCCTCGAGCCAGCCGGAAGCGAACACTTCCTGCTTGGCGTTCTTGCCGTCGGGCCCGGCGATCACGCGCATGATGCGCGCGCCCTGGTACTTGTGCCGGTTCCAGGAGCCGTGCTCGGCGATCAGGATGTTGTTCTTGTACTCGGCTGGGAATTGGTCGCCGGTATAGAACTTCATGCCGAGCGGAGCGACATGGGCCCCGAGATTCAGCACGGGCGGCGTGAACTCCGAGCACTTGTGGCCCATGGCGAACTTGTCGTCAGGCAGATTGCCCTGGTGGCAATACGGATAACCAAAGTGCTCGCCGATCTTGCTGATCATGTTGAGCTTGTCGCTCGGCAGATCGTCGCTGATCCAGTCGCGGGCATTTTCCGTGAACCAGAGCTTGCCGGTGCGCGGATCGACGTCGCCGCCGACCGAGTTGCGGACGCCAAGCGCATAGATTTCGGCGTTGCCGGTCTTGGGATCGACGCGCCGGATTTGCGAGACGCTGGTCGGGGGAATACCGATATTGAATGGCGGTCCGAACGGCAGGTAGAACCAGCCGTCCTTGTCCACCGCGATGTACTTCCAGCCGTGCGCGGCATAGGACGGCATGTCGTCATAGACGACCTTGCCCTGGCCGAGATTGTCGAGCTTGGCTTCGGCGTCGTCATAGCGGATCAGCTTGTCGACCGCGATGACGTAGAGCGCGCCGTCCTTGAAGGCGAGACCGGTCGGCATGTTCAGGCCCTTGAGGACCGTCTTGACCTCACGCTTGCCGCCATTGTCCTTGATCGCATAGACGTTGCCGAGGCCGAACGAGCCGACGAACAGCGTGCCCTTGTCACCCCAGGCCATCTGCCGCGCGGCCAGCACGCCGGGCGCCCAGACCTCGATCTTGAAGCCGGGCGGCAGCTTGATCTTCTTAATCATGGCGGCGAGTTCCGCCTCGGACGCGCCGGTCGGCGGGCCCGACGGCGGCGCGAGGCCCTTCTGGGCCTCGGTCTCGTCGCCGAGGAACCAGTCATCCGGCGGATGGGTCCAGAATTCCTTGGTGCCGGATTCGTATTTCTTGAGCGTCCGGTTCTTGTCCTGTTGCGCATTGCCGGCGCTTGTCCCCGCAAGAAGGGCAACCGCGGCTAGCGCCAAGACAGATCGAAACACGGATTGAAAGAATACCGATTTCATCGCGTCACTCCCCTAGGCCAGCCACATGGGCTGCGCCGTTATTTGTTTTGACTGTTCGAGAGACGAAGTTCGGAGTCTGTCAGAACGGCAGACATAAAAAGGTTAGCACAACTGCAGGCGGTGAGAAGCGCAGTGCGCACGGCGCGCGCCCGCGCTCAAAGAAAATTGAGACTGAAATCAAAATGGTGAAGTAGCTTTCCGGGCCGAGCTGTGTCGTCGGCCTGGGTTGCGGCGCAATATTCGGCCGGTGCTAACGCGCGCGACTCCGTCTCGCATCCTTGCTCGTATCTTGGGCAGTATCGGCCCCGCGGACGCTTGGCTGCCGCTCGGTGAATGACTTGTTGGCAGGACGATCGCTCCTTTCGACGAAAGCGACCTGCGTACCCTTGGCCACGCGTTCTGCGACTCGTTCGGCATCCCAGTTCGTCAATCGGACACAACCGTGCGACTCCCCCTTCGACACCTTACCCGGAGACGGCGTGCCATGGATGCCGTACCCGTCGGCCGAGAGGTTGATCCATATTGTGCCGACCGGGTTGTTCGGGCCGGGCCTGATCTTGAAGGGCCTGCGCGCGTGGACACCCTTGAAATGATAGTCGGGATTGTAGCGATAGGTCGGGTTACGATTGACTTCGGTCACCTTCAGCGTGCCGGAGGGCGAAGGCTTTTCCTCACTTCCGACCGTCGCGGGATAAAAGCCGAGCAGGGCATCCGTCTTGTCGAAGAGCCTCACGGTTTGCCGGCCCTTGTCGACCTCGATCCTTTCGGCCTTGGCGGAAGAAGCAGCTTGTCCGCCATTCGTATCGACCACGATGATCTTGTCTCCTGCGCGATCAAAATGCTGGGCAGGGTTGAGGACTGAGAGAAGTTGTTCGCTCATGTGGAATTTTTCAGCGAGCGCTTCCCGCGCGCTGGTGAAGCCCAGCTTGGGAATGTCCTTCATGTCCTCCATCCTGGAGGGCAGCTTTTTCAGGAAGGGTCCCGAAACATCTTTGTCGGTGATCGCATAGTCGGCGAGTACGGACCGATCGTCCGCGACCAGCCTCTTCCAGACCTCATCGGTCACGGTATCGCCGCTCGGCAATTGTTGCGCCTCAGCATAGGCCCGCAGCGCCTTCTTGGCGTTCTCACCGAATTTGCCGTCGATCTCGCCCGGCGAGAAGTTTGCGCGATCCAGGAGCACCTGAAGACGAATGCCCAATGGGCTCGCTTTCTCGTTCGACAGAGCTTTTGAAGATGGTTGAGCGGAGTTGATGGCGTCCGGCTTCATCTCGGCGCCTGACGCCGAACTCCCGATCAGGGCAATCACAAGCCCGATGCAGATGCGCTTCCCAGGGAGCGCCATGCGGTAAGGATCCCTTTCGTCCCCGCCACTAGCGAAAACTTCAGGTGGCGCTTCTCGTTCCTCCCGAAAGGACTGAGATTGCCAGATTTTCCCCGCATGGCGCAGCAGCCGCGAAATTGCGCCGTCGCTTACGGGCCGACAGGGTAAGGCCCATCCTCAAAGATCGTATCGTGATATCCCTTCGCGCCGACTTCGCGCGCCAGCGCGCTGCGGAAATCCCGCTCCGTGCGAAGGCTGTCCAGAACATGGGCAAAGTCGAACCGGGGTTGCCAGCCCAGCTCGCGACGCGCGCGATCATTGACGTAGACGCGGTCGATCTCCGGCAAGAGACACCAGCCGCGCGTCGCGTAGAGTTGTTCGCAGTCCGGATAGAGCTCCCGCACCACGCCGGCCGCATCGCGGCGCAGGGCAGCGACATGTCGTTGCGTGAAGGGGCTCGTCGCCGACACGACGTAGCGTGCGAAGCCGATCTCTGGCGCCCTATCAGTTGCCACCAGATGCGCGCTCACGGCGTCCGCGATGTCCAGGCGGCGATACAGGAGCTCGTTCGCCTGTGCATTCTCCAGCGCATAGGTCGCGCGCGCGACCGGATCGTCATCGTCCTCCGGGAAGAAGCGCGACGTCCGGAGCACGACGACGGGCAGACGCCGCTCGCGAAAGAACAGCTCGCACAGACTCTCCGCCATCAGCTTTGAGGTGCCGTAGATGTTCTTCGGCACCGACGGCAAATCCTCGGTGACCCAGACCGCTGCCTCGGCCGCATCCGGCCTCAGCTGCGAGCCGAACGCACTCGTCGTGCTCGTGAACACAAAGCTTTTCACACCGGCGGCCGCGGCCGCCTCGAGCAGGTTGAGCGTGCCGGTGACGTTGGTGTCGATGAAGTCCTGCATGGAATGCGTTGCGACATGCGGCTTGTGCAGCGTCGCGGTGTGCAGGACGGCGGAAACGTCCTTCATCAGCGTACGGAGGAAATCCGCATCGACGATCGAACCGACCGCATTGGTGAACGGCGAAGGCTTCAGATCAATCCCGCGCGCGGGCGTGCCGCGGGCCCGCAGCGTCCGGAGGATCGCTTCCCCGAGATGGCCCGCGCTGCCGGTGACCAGGATTGTCATTGCACTTCCAGCATACGTTCCTCAGGCGACGGCAAGACCGACGGAAGATCCGTCTCAGTCAGGCCAGGCGCTTGGGGGAAAATTGGAGCGGGCGAAGGGGCTCGAACCCTCGACCCCGACCTTGGCAAGGTCGTGCTCTACCACTGAGCTACACCCGCGTCCTGTGTCGGTCGCATGACGCGCCGGCAACGGCTGTCGTATGCCAAAAGCCGCCGGTGAATGCAACAGCTACCGGCGGCATAGAATCGCATTCGATGACCCCATATGGCCTCAAACCAAAGAAAACGGGGCCAAATTGGCCTGGAAGCACCCGAATCGGTTCCGGCACATTGAAAATCGGCCATCCCGGCCCAATTTAGGTGCCGGTACGGCAGCATCCGCCTTGGCGGCGTGCTAAAGACCGCCCAGTTCATTTGGATAAGACGAGGGACCCGTGACGATCATTGACCAGGGTAACGGGGCCGCGGGCCAGGCTGCGGCCGATCTGATCAAGGACACGACCACCCAGACCTTCGTGAAGGACGTCATCGAGGAATCGAAGCGCCAGCCGGTGCTGATCGACTTCTGGGCGGAGTGGTGCGGTCCCTGCAAGCAACTCACCCCCGTGCTGGAAAAGGCGGTCAAGGCCGCCAAGGGCAAGGTCAAGCTGGTCAAGATGAACATCGACCAGCATCCGGCGATCCCCGGCCAGATGGGCATTCAGTCGATTCCCGCCGTGATCGCCTTCGTCAACGGCCAGCCCGCCGACGGTTTCATGGGCGCGGTGCCGGAGAGCCAGGTGAATGCCTTCATCGAGCGGCTGACCAAGGGCGTCACCGCGCCCGGCGAGGTCAATGTCGCCGAGATCATCCAGGAGGCCGAGGCCGTGCTCGCCGAAGGCGATGCCGCGGCGGCAGCGCAGATCTATGCCGAGGCGCTCCAGGTCGATTCGACCAACATCGCCGCGCTTGCGGGACTGGCAAAATGCTACGTCGTCTCGGGCGCGATGGAGCAGGCCAAGCAGACGCTGGCCATGGTGCCGGAATCCAAGCGCAACGACGCCGCCGTGAAGGCCGTGCAGGCCTCGATCGATCTCGCCGAGCAGGCGCAGTCGCTCGGGCCGGTCGCCGAGCTGGAACAGAAAGTCGCCGCAAATCCGCTCGATCATCAGGCACGGTTCGACCTCGCGACCGCGCTCAACGCGCAGGGTAACCGGGCGGCGGCAACCGAGCAGTTGCTGGCGATCGTCAAGCGCGACCGCAAATGGAACGATGACGGCGCGCGCAAGCAGCTCATCCAGTTCTTCGAAGCCTGGGGCGGCACGGATGATGCAACCGTCGAAGGACGCAAGAAGCTGTCGACCATCCTGTTTTCCTAGGCGCGGTCTTCGCGCCTAAGGTTTTTGTTTGAGCATGACCTCTTCGGGAGCTGCGCACTTTTCCGGATCATGCTCTAGACAGGCGGTATGCTGAACAAGATCACCGGGACGGGGCTCCAGATGCCGATCAACATCGAATATCGCGGGCCCGCCGATCTTCCGGAGATCATTCCGGTGTTTCCGTTGCCGGGTGCGCTGCTGCTGCCGCGCGGCCAAATGCCGCTCAACATCTTTGAGCCGCGCTACCTCGCCATGGTCGACGATTCCTTCCGCGACGGCCATCGGCTGATCGGCATGATTCAGCCGGACATCGCGCATTCGCCGAAAAACACGGACAAGCCGTCGCTGTTCCAGGTCGGCTGCGTCGGGCGCATCACCCAGCTCGCCGAATCCGGCGACGGTCGCTACATCCTCGAACTGACCGGCGTCGCGCGCTTCAAGGTGATTCAGGAGCTCGAAGTGCTCACGGCCTACCGGCAGTGCAAGGTGGATTTCTTCGCCTTCACCGACGATTTTACCGCGCGCAAGGGCGAGGACGAGGTCAACCGCGACGCGCTTCTCGTCGCGCTCGCGGAGTTCCTGAAGGCCAACAACCTCAAGGTCGATTGGGAAGGCGTCGAGAGCGCACCCAATGAAGCCCTCGTCAATGCGCTCGCGATGATGTCGCCCTATGGCCCGGCGGAAAAGCAGGCCATGCTGGAAGCGCCCGACCTCAAGACGCGCGCGGAAATCCTGATCGCCGTCACGGAGATGGATCTCGCCAAGAAGCGCACCAGCGGCGATCCGCCGCTGCAATAGCGGTCGTCTCCTTGTTCTGACGCGTTTTCTGGACCCGAACCAGTGTCCACTTCGCTGGAAAACGTTCTGGCTAAGCCGCAGCGCGCGAGGCCGGATACTGACCGCGCAGCCAATCCGCCCATGACAATTGTCCGCGCACACCGCGGCTGACGACAAAACCCATGCCGCGCGCCCTTTGCTCTGACAGGGACATCGGCAGGATCTTCCGGTGCATGCCGCGAGCCTCGAGATACTGGCGCGCGAACTCGGTGCAGCCGAGATCATCCGGCCCGCCGATCTCGGCGCGGTCGCCGCGGCCGCCGTCGAAGGCGCATTGCACGACGTGGTCGGCGACATCTGACGTGTCGACCGGATTGAACAGCGTCGTCGGCACCGGCCACACCGGAAGCCAGCTCAGTCCTGCGAGCAGTTTGTCGAGCAGATAGTAGAACGGCATCGCGCGGACGACGGACCAGGGCAGCGCCGAGCTGCGGACCAGTTGCTCGCCCGCGAGCTTGACCCGCGCATATGGCAGCGTGGCCTCGTCGAGCCCGACGATCGACACATGGAGGAAGTGCTGCACCGAAGCCTCGCGGCACAGGGACAACAGCCGCCCGGTTCCTTCCACATCGACCGCGGAGGGCGAGGCGAAAAAGTCCGAGGGCCGGACACCGCCACGGCGCGCGATCGGCGAATAGGTGGCGGCGTTGATGATGGTGTCGACGCCGTGCAGCGCTTCGCGGAGACCTGCGCCGGTGGCGAGATCGCCGATCGCCCATTCGACCTCGGTATCGGCTCGCGGCGCGCGGGCAAAGACGCGCACGCGATGTCCTTCGCGCACGAGCCGTTTGACGATGTCTTGACCAAGATGGCCTGTGCCCCCCGTGACGAGTATCAGCGGCATGTTTTGGCCCTCAACGATTTTGCTCGTCCGCGCTTACGGGAACGAGCACGGTTTCGCCGGTTGCGACGAGCGACAATTCGCCCTGCCGGTTTGCGGCGAAGAGCTCGGCCCTGGCGAATATCTGCTTACGCCCGGCGCGCACCGTGGTTCCCCGGGCAACGAAGCGATCGCCAACCGCCGGCCGCAGGCAGTTCATCGAAAAGTGCGAGGCGGTCACCGAACCGACCATGGTGGCCGCGGCGAATCCGCAGGCGGTATCGAGCAGGGCCGCGATCATGCCGGCATGGAGATATCCGGAATATTGGGCAAAACTGTCGTTCCAGTTCATGCGGATTTCGGCGTCGCCGTCCGCAGCCATCGTCACCTCGAACCCGGCCCAGACGTTGAAATTGGCCCAGGCATTGATGGCTGCGAGATAGCGCCGGTCGAAGCCGGCCTCGGAAGGGGCGTGCACCTCCATCGCAGCGGCACCGCTAATAGGCGGCGACCGAAAGCGCCACGACGGCACTCATCCCGATCCAGCCGAGATGCACCGTGCGCGTCGCCAGCGCATTCGCAAGGGCGGCGAAGCCGAACACCACCGCCAGCGTTCCGACGATCCAATGCCGCGCCGCATCCGATCCCATCCAGGGCACCGCGATCAACAGCACGCCGCCGGCAATCCACGCCACGGTGCCGGCCTGCCAGACCAGACGGATGAGGGTGCGCAGCCGCGGAGGCTCGATCGTGGCGCGGGCAAATACTTTGGTCTCGCCGAGCACGGCGTGGGCAAGGCTGATGAGAATGGCGATGACACCCGCAGCCTGCAACAGAAGATCGCGCATTCGAACCTCCGAAAACCATACGGCGCTGACCATACAGCACTGTATGGTTATAGGCTCGTGCACTGGCGCCTGTCAATACACTAGTGTATGGTTGGATTTCACGAGGCGGGGAACCATGGCCGATCAGCTCTCGGCGAAGGACTGGGTCGATCTCGGCCTGAAGATACTGGCGAGAAGCGGCTTCACGGCGTTGAAGGCCGAGCCTTTGGCCAAGGCGATGGGCGTGTCGCGCGGCAGTTTCTACTGGCACTTTGCCGATATCGGCGCCTTTCACGCCGCGATCCTCGACCGCTGGCGCGAGGTCGCCACCGAGCAGATCATCGCCGGGGTCGAGACTGCCAAAAACCAGGACAGCGGCGAAGACCCGCTTGCTGTGTTGCTGCGGCTGACCTTCGGCCGCAAGCTGTTGCTGGAGAAGGCGGTGCGAAGCTGGGCCGCGAACGATCCGCGGGCACGTGCCGCGGTCGTGGCGATGGACCGGCGCCGGCTCGACTATATCGAGGAGCTCCTGAAGCAGGCCGGCCTTGCCGAGGAGATCGCCCGCGCCCGCGCGCAAATCCTGTTCTGGGCCTTCTTCGGCTTCGCGCTGTCGGACCAGCAACTTTCGCCGGAGCGGCAGCAAGACGTGCTCGACGAACTCTTGCGGATCGTCGCGCGCTAGCCATGTTACGCCGCGCGAACGGATGTGCTAGAGCAAGCCGCGAACCCGAGATTTGATGTGATGAACACGCCCACCGAACGCCCCGAAAACACCGTCGATCCCAAGCTTCTGGAGATCCTGGTGTGCCCGCTGACCAAGGGACCGCTGGAGTTCGATTCCGCGAGGCAAGAGCTGATCTCGCGTTCGGCCAAGCTCGCCTATCCGATCCGCGACGGCATCCCCATCATGCTGCCGGAAGAGGCGCGGAAGATCGATTGAGGGTCTAGCGGCGCCAATTGCTCGCTGTCGTCCCGGCGCAGGCCGTGACGACGAGGTGCGAGTGCCGCGAGCCTTACAGCGCCTCGCCCTTCAACAGTTTTGGCACGTCGCCGGTGAGACCTGCGGCCTCGCGGATGAAGAGGTTCTTCAGCGGCGGGGCGCGATCGACGAGGCCGAGGCCGATGTCGCGCACGGTGCGCAGAAGGGTCGACTTGTTGGAGAACAGGAAGTTCAGCGTGTTGGTTGCAAGCCCCATCGACATGGTGTCGAAACGGCGCCAGCGCTGATAGCGCTCGAGCACGTCGGCCTGACCGATGTCGATGCCGAGCCGCGCGGCATCGACCACGACCTCGGCCAGCGCAGCGACGTCCTTCAGCCCCATGTTGAGGCCCTGACCCGCGATCGGATGAATGACATGCGCGGCGTCGCCGACCAGCGCGAGACGCTCCGCGATGAAGGAGCGCGCGACGAAATAGGACAGCGGAAACGCGCGCGGCTTGTCCAGCGCCTTCACCTCGCCGAGATGCAGGCCAAAACGCTGCTCGAGCTCGCTGTGAAATTCCTCCTCGCTCAGTGCGATGATGCGCTCGGCTTCCGCGCATCGTTCGGTCCACACCAGCGACGAGCGCTTTCCCGTGAGCGGCAGGATCGCGAACGGACCGGCGGGAAGAAAATGCTCTTCGGCGCGGCCCTCATGATCGCGCTCATGGCCGACGGTGACGACGATGCCGGACTGATCGTAGTCCCAGCCATGGGTAGCGATGCCGGCGCGCTCGCGCAGCTTTGATTTCGCGCCATCGGCTGCAATCAGGAGGCTCGCAGCAATGGTGCTGCCGTCGCCGAGCGTCACGTCGATGCCGTCGGGGCGCGCGTCATAAGACGTCACGGCCGTCGCCCTGAGATCGACGCCGGCGGCTTCCGTGCGCGCAACAAGCGCGTCGATCAGCCGCCGGTTCTCGACCATATGCGCAAAAGGCTCGCCCGGCGCGACATCGCCGGCGAAGGTCAGGAAGGTGGGGCGCGTCGCGTCTTCCAGCTTGGAATCCGTGACGACCATGTCGAGGATCGGCTGCGCCTCGCCCTTGACGTCGTCCCAGGCGCCGATCGCCTCGAACAGGCGGCGGCAGGCGGCGACGATGGCGGTGGCACGCGGATCGCGGCTCGGCCGCATGGCGAGCGCCGGATCGGCGACAACAACGGGAATTTCAGGCCCCAAGCCCTGGCGCAGCGCCAGCGCCAGCGCCAGCCCGGCAAACGCGCCGCCGCCAATGACAATGCTACCCTGTACTGACATACCCGAAATCCCGGTCAATTCTTGGTCTTGCTAGCAGGTTATAGCTGGGCGAAACAGTGAGGTGAAACAAGGGCCGATCGGCCCGCAACCGTCATTCCGGGGCGCCTCGAAGAGGCGAACCCGGAATCTCGCGCAACAACTTCTGGATTCCGGGTTCGCGCTGACGCGCGCCCCGGAATGACGACAACGCGAAAGCGCCAGCGAATGTCCAAAAGCCTGATCGACCTCATCGCCATCCTCGACATCGAGCAGCTCGAGGTAAATCTTTTCCGCGGCAACAGCCCGAAGACGAGCTGGCAGCGGGTTTTTGGCGGCCAGGTGATCGGACAGGCAATGGTCGCGGCCTGCCGCACCGTCGAGGGACGGCTGCCGCATTCGTTGCATTGCTATTTCATCCTGCCGGGCGATCCGCAGGTTCCGATCATCTACCAGGTCGAGCGGCTGCGCGACGGCAAGAGCTATTCGACGCGCCGCGTCACCGCGATCCAGCACGGCAACGCGATCTTCTCGATCATGGTGTCGTTCCATGCCGAGGAGGAGACCGCGTTCGATCATCAGGACAAGATGCCCGATGTGCCGCCACCGGATAAGCTTACGGCCGAAGAGGTGGCCAAGCAGCCGATGTTCCGCGAAATGCCGGAATTCATCCGCCGCTATTACGAATCCGATCGTCCGATCGAGCTGCGCCCGGTCGAACTCGGCCGCTATTTTGGCCAGAAGATCGAGGACGGCCGCATCAATGTCTGGATCAAGACCGCAGCGACCCTGCCGGACGATCCGGCGCTGCACATGTGCGCGCTCGCCTATGCGTCGGATTTTTCGCTGCTCGATGCGGTGATGGCGCGCTACGGACGCACGCTGTTCGACAAGCGCATGATGCCAGCGAGCCTCGACCATGCGATGTGGTTTCACCGGTCGTTCCGCGCCGACGAATGGCTGCTCTACGCGCAGGATTCGCCGAGCGCGCAAGGCGGCCGCGGGTTGACCCGCGGCCTGATCTTCAAGCCCGACGGCACGCTGGTGGCGTCGGTGGCGCAGGAAGGTTCCGTGCGCCAGCGCAAGTAAAACTAGGCCTGAGCCATCGCACCGCGTTCGACGACCGCGAATTGCGACACGTACCAGTTCGTGTACCAGCGCAGCACCCACGGGATCGGGATGATGAAGCTGCAGGCAATCACGAACACCAGCGTGCGCCACAGGATCTGCAGGCCCGAGCCGTTGAACGTGACTTCACGCCGCGTGCCGTCGATGTTGCTGCACATCCAGCGCATCCAGAACGCGATCACCCAGGCCCAGCCGATGATGGTGATGGCGGAGATCAGCATCAGGACATACCAGCCGATATAGCCGATCGCGCTGCCCTTGAACGAGATCGGCAGACGCTCGCCGTTCGACGTGAGGTTGGCGGCGATCCACCGGATGACCATCCAGTTCAAGAAGGCCTGGAGGACGGTCGCGACCAGTTGCACGAGCGAGCTGCCGCTGGCGCCGGCGTAGCTCAACAGCGCCGTTCCCATCAGCACGTACCAGATGTCCATGGGCTGGCCCGCGAAGCCCAAGTTCGGCCGGCCCGGCACCTGGATGTGCGACGACATCCATTGGTAGAACCAGCAGGCGACCCACGGCGCGGGAATGACGAGCAGCATGCCGATGACGAACACGATGCTGCGGCCAAGCAGGCCGAACACGCTGACGTCAGTTGAAAGCGGGCCGCTTCCGCCACCGCCGCCACTGCCGCGGGTGGTAACGCCGCCCATCTGCGGAACCACCGGCGGCCCACCGGCGCTTGCCATCAGGCCGGGGATTTCGGCCGCCTTTTGCCAGCCGGCCATGCCCTCGGACCAGACCAGCGTATCGGCCCGCACCACGCCCTGTGCGATCAATTCGCGGAATTGCGCTTCCTGATAGGGCCCCTGCTGCTTGCCCTCGGATGCGTAGAACCAACTCGCCATAGACGCCCCCCTTCCTGACTTACTTTTGTACCGATTGGGACAGGGAGGTTCACCCGCTCTGACCACAATCGAAAATTTTGGAAAACAACCCCATGCACTGTACAGAGGCGCGGGTGTGTCGCCCCCGAGTTTTCCCCCTTCATTCTGCAACTTTTTTATGCCATTTGCCTAGAAAGATGCCAAATTGACGCAGCGCCACCGATCCGCTGCGTGGCGAAGCCCGGGGAATAGGCCAGACCATGAAACTCGTCGTCGCGATCATCAAACCCTTCAAGCTCGATGAGGTCCGCCAGGCGCTGACGTCGATCGGCGTCCACGGCATGACCGTGACCGAGGTGAAGGGGTACGGCCGCCAGAAGGGCCATACCGAGATCTATCGCGGCGCCGAATATGTCGTGAACTTCCTGCCCAAGCTGCGGATCGAGATCGCGGTCGCCTCCGACGTCGCCGAGAAAGCCGTCAGCGTGATCACCTCGACCGCGCGCACGGGGCAGATCGGCGACGGGAAAATCTTCGTCACGCCGATCGACCACGCGCTGCGCATCCGCACCGGCGAAACCGACAGCGACGCGCTCTGACTTTTTGCTTCGACTTTTTCTTGGGCCGCACCGAGCAACCTGTGCGGCCCCAATAACAAGCTGGGGGAAACGACATGCCGGGATTATTGCGCCGCGCAGCCATTATGGCTGCGCCGATCGCATTATTTGCGACCTCATTCGAGACGCAGGCGCACGCTGCAGCCACCGACATCAACACCGCCGACACCGCCTGGATGATCGTCGCCACCGCCCTGGTGCTGATGATGACGATTCCGGGACTCGCGCTGTTCTATTCGGGCATGGTGCGCAAGAAGAACGTGCTCGCGACGATGGCGCAGAGCCTCGCCGCGGTGACGATGATTTCCATTCTCTGGGTCGCGTTCGGCTATTCGCTCGCCTTCGTCGGCGACGGTCCGTGGCTTGGTACGCTCGATCGCTGGTTTCTCGCAGGCATGACGATGGACAGCGTCCATCCCGGCGCCAAGACGATTCCGGAAGCGCTGTTCATGCTCTACCAGATGACGTTTGCGATCATCACGGTGGCGCTGGTGGCGGGCTCGGTCGCCGACCGCATGCGCTTCTCCGCGTATCTCCTGTTCTCGATCGGCTGGTTCATCTTCGTCTACATCCCCTTGGCGCATTGGGTGTGGGGCGGTGGCTTCCTCGGCAGCATGGGCGTGCTCGATTTCGCCGGCGGTCTCGTCGTGCATCTCTCCGCCGGCACTGGCGGTCTCGTCGCCGCAAAAGTGATGGGACGCCGTCACGGCTATGGCAGCGAGAATCTCTCGCCGTTCGATCTGTCTCTCGCCGTGATGGGCACCGGCCTGCTGTGGGTCGGCTGGTTCGGCTTCAACGGTGGTTCGGCGTACGCTGCGAATTCGCGCGCGGTGATGGCAATCATCGCCACCCATCTCGCGGCCTGTGCCGGCGCCCTGACCTGGGGCGCGATCGAATGGTCGACGCGGCGCAAACCCTCGGTGCTCGGCATGATCTCCGGCGCGGTCGCGGGTCTCGGCACGATCACCCCGGCCTCGGGCTTCGTCGCGCCCTGGCACGGCATCGTCATCGGCATCGTCGCAGGCGTGGTCTGCTACTGGGCCTGCACCTGGCTGAAGCAGCGCTTCAACTATGACGATTCGCTCGACGTGTTCGGCGTCCACGGTATCGGCGGACTGACCGGGACCCTGTTCGCCGGCATCTTCGCGACATCAGCCATCGGCGGGACGGCCGGGCTGTTCGAAAACCATCCGCAGCAGGTCCTGATCCAGCTTTACGGGATCGCGGTGACCTTCGTCTGGTCGGGCGGGGCGACCTTCGTCCTGCTCAAGCTGGTCGGCCTGTTCGTGCCGTTGCGCGTCTCGAAGGAGCACGAGCTCGAGGGGCTCGACATCTCCCAGCACGGCGAGGCGCTGCAGTAGGCAGCGATCAGTAATTAGACACCGCTTCTTTGCCCGACGCGTGAGCAACAATGTGTCGGGACATTGTCATGCCTGCGTTTTGGGCAGGCATGGCTAGGTTTTGAGCGCGACGTAATAGCGCACGCCATTGCGGTACCCGCTAAGCCCAAAAAGTCCCGTTTTCATAATCCGTTAGGCAAGCCCTTCGATCTGGCACGGCATTTGATTCTATGGGCCCGGCTGTGCCCGCGTAGTGAAACTTTCTCCCTCGTGGCGAACCAGTCGAGAAACGCCCGGCCACGTCCGGACCGGGCCCAAGCGGGGATAGGACCCATGAAAATTGTTATGGCGATTATCAAGCCATTCAAGCTGGAAGAAGTCCGTGACGCCCTGACCGCCATTGGCGTTCACGGACTCACGGTGACGGAAGTCAAGGGATATGGCCGGCAGAAGGGCCATACGGAAATTTATCGCGGTGCCGAATACGCCGTGAGCTTCCTGCCCAAGATCAAGATCGAAGTCGCGGTCGCCTCCGACCAGGTCGACAAGACCATCGACGCGATCACGTCCGCAGCCAAGACCGGCCAGATCGGCGACGGCAAGATCTTCGTCATCAACCTCGACCATGCGGTTCGCATCCGCACCGGCGAGGCCGATGCCGCGGCGCTTTGATTTCGCGCTCAACCCAATTCAATCAGGAGAAATGCAATGACGTTTAAGCGTCCCTACGGCGCGGGACTGGCAGCCCTCGCAGTCGGCATGTTCGCTGCGACCGCAGCCTACGCCGAGCCAACGGTCAACAAGGGAGACAACGCCTGGATGCTGACATCGACAGTGCTCGTGCTGTTGATGACCATCCCCGGCCTCGCGCTGTTCTACGGCGGCCTCGTCCGCTCCAAGAACATGCTCTCGGTTCTCGCCCAGGTGTTCTACACGGTCTGCGTCGTCACCGTGCTCTGGGCTCTCTACGGCTACAGCCTCGCCTTCACCGGCGGTTCCGACTTCATCGGCGGCTTCTCCAAGGCCTTCATGATGGGAATCACGACGGACTCGAAGGTCGCGACCTTCTCGGTCGACGCCAACATCTCGGAGCTGGTCTATGTCTGCTTCCAGATGACCTTCGCGGCGATCACGCCCGCGCTGATCGTCGGCGCTTTTGCCGAGCGCATGAAGTTCTCGGCGGTTGCGCTGTTCATCCCGCTCTGGGTCACGCTGATCTACTTCCCGATCGCGCACATGGTCTGGTACTGGCCGGGTCCGGACGCGATCCAGGACGCTGCCAAGGCGCTGGCTGCTGCGGGTGACGCGGCGGCGAAGACCGCGGCCCAGGCCAAGCTCGACGAGATCAACGCCGACGCCGGCTGGATCTTCAAGAAGGGCGCGATCGACTTCGCAGGCGGCACCGTGGTGCACATCAACGCCGGTATCGCCGGCCTGGTCGGCGCCCTGCTGATCGGCAAGCGCATCGGCTACGGCAAGGAGCTGATGGCCCCGCACTCGCTGACCATGACCATGATCGGCGCCTCGCTGCTCTGGGTCGGTTGGTTCGGCTTCAACGCCGGCTCCAACCTCGAAGCCAATGGCGGCGCAGCGCTCGCCATGACCAACTCCTTCGTCGCCACCGCGGCCGCCGCGCTGTCGTGGATGTTCGCGGAGTGGATCGTGAAGGGTCATCCCTCGGTGCTCGGCGCGCTCTCGGGCGCGGTCGCGGGCCTCGTGGCGGTGACGCCTGCGGCCGGCTACGCCGGTCCGATGGGTGCGATCGTTCTCGGCCTCGTCGTCGGCATCGTCTGCCTGTTCTTCTGCACCGTGGTGAAGAACGCGCTCGGCTACGATGACTCGCTCGACGTGTTCGGCGTGCACTGCGTCGGCGGCATCGTCGGTGCTCTCGGCACCGGCATCCTCGTCAACCCGGCGCTGGGTGGAGCTGGCATCATCGACTACACCGCGATCCCGCCGAAGGTCGCCGATTACGACCTCGTGGCGCAGATGACCTCCCAGATCTGGGGCGTCGGCACCACGCTGGTGTGGTCGGGCGTCGGTTCGGCGATCCTCTACAAGGTCGTCGACGTGATCGTTGGCCTGCGTGCCAACGCTGAGACCGAGCGTGAAGGTCTCGACATCACCGAGCACACCGAGCGCGCCTACAACATGTAACTCTCTCCTCCCGGATGCGATCTCTTCAGGGAGATCGCATCCAGACCTACGGTTTGGGCACATACCCGGCAATGCCCCGACCGTTGAGGGGCTCCAGCGCAAGTTGGAGCCCCTTTCTTTTTGATCCTTTTTTGACGCGCCCTGTAAAACAAAGGGCAAAGAAACGGCTTGCCAAGCGCGGCCGCCGGCGCAGAAATGGAGCATGATCCGGAAAAGTGTGCAGCGGTTTTCCGAAGGGATCATGCTCAGAAGAAAAAGCTGCGCCAAGAAGACAACAACGGGAGGTCGTCATGCGTTTGGAAGGTGGATGCTACTGCGGCGAGGTGCGCTATATCGCCGAGGGCGATCCGATGATGCAGGCGCAATGCCATTGCCGCGAATGCCAGTACATCACGGGCGGCGCGCCCAACACGTTCATCGCGATGCCGGCAGGCGGCTTCACCTACATCACCGGGCAACCCAAGCAATTTACGCGCAAGGACCTTGAGCGCGCCGTGACGCGCGAGTTCTGCGCCCAATGCGGCACGCATCTGGTGACAAAAGTTCCGGGCCTGCCCGCGGTGGTGGTGAAGGTCGGCACGCTGGATGAGCCGTCGCAGTTCCAGCCGCAGATGGCGATCTACACCTGCGACAAGCAGGCGTTTCACCAGATCCCCGCGGAGATAGCGACTTTCGAGAAGCTACCGGGGCGGTAACGCGGGCGGAGCACGCAGCTCGTCATGGCCGGGCTTGTCCCGGCCATCCACGACCTTCACAGCCGTACCAAGAACGTGGATGCCCGGGACATAGGCGAGCGGAAGCGACGCCGTCCTTCGGACGGCTATGCCCGGGCATGACGCTGGGGAAATAGCTAAGGCCCTAAGAAAAATCACGCCGCGAGCGAGTGGTCGTCCGCCTGGACCACGCGATCGCGGCCGCGGTGCTTGGCGGCGTAGAGCGCGCGGTCGGCGATCCGCATCAGTTCGGACAGCTCCGCATCGGCGCAGGACACCGTGAAGCCCAGGCTGATGGTGACGCGCTCGAGATTCTCACCGATCGGAATTTCGCGCGCGGCGCAGGTCGTGCGCACCTGCTCGGCATATTGCTCGGCCTGGTCACGCGTAACTCCGACCAGGAGACCAGCGAATTCCTCCCCGCCATAACGGGCGACAAGGACGCCCTCACGCCTTGCGAGCTGCCGCAGCACGTCGGCCACTTCGACCAAAACCTTGTCGCCGGACTCGTGACCGAACCGGTCGTTGATCGATTTGAAATGGTCGATGTCGCACAGGAACACGGTGACGGGCACGCTGCGCTTGCGCGCCGAGGTCAGCGCGAGCACGGCCGCATCGTCAAAGCCGCGCCGATTGAACAGGCCGGTCAACTGGTCGGTCTGGGAAATGCGCGACAGCTCGCTGCGGGTGAGGGTGAGCTCCTGCATCAACAGCGCCGAGCGATAGCTGAGCGCGCCGGACACCATGGCGGAGATCAGGGTCGCAATGCAGAGGCCGAAGCCGATGATGTAGCCGACCGTCACGGTCGCACTGAAATCGGTGCCGAGATGCAGCAGCAACGTCGTCGCCGTCATCAGGATGGTCATGCCCGCGGCAATCGCCGCGCGCTTGCCGGCGTGGCGCAAAACATCGCCATGCGTGGAAATATGAATGGTCACGAACCCGCCCCGTTACTGGCGCGCAGCCATAGCACCGGCGGGATGCGCGAATCGCTGAGGCGAAAATGAACTTGGCCGGGGCAGTTAACGATACGCGAGGGGCTTGCCTAAAATGCCCTGGACTGAACCGGGCGCCCCGCGCATCCCGTTGTTATCGGCCGAATTATTCGGTGCTGGACGGACGGGCCGGCCGATGGTTAATCGCGTCTTAACCTCGCCCTATCTATGGTGAACTGAACCATTTCCCGCCGGCGCTCCCGCGCGACCGGCTGTTCCAAGAGTGCTGGCGCCCAGAATGGCTATGACCGCTTCATCCCGTGCGCCGCTGGCTGGTGGAAGCTCCGACAACGCACGCTCGCCCTTCGTTCGGCTGAACGAGCTGCTGGCGCCGCATCAGCCCGGTAAGCCATTGATTTCGCTCGCAGTCGGCGAACCTCAGCATCCGGTACCGGATTTCGTCGGCCCGGAGCTCGCCAAGCACATCGCCGATTTCGGCCGTTACCCGATGAACCAGGGCACCGAGCCGTTCCGCAACGCAGCGAGCGCCTGGTTATCGTCGCGCTTCAAGCTGCCGCGGCCACTCGACCCCAAGAGCGAGATTCTCGTCCTCAATGGCAGTCGCGAGGGACTGTTCCTCGCCGCGATCGCGGCAGCCCGCTATGTCGGCCCGCGTCCCGGCAAGCCCGCCATCCTGATGCCGAACCCGTTCTACCCGGTGTATGGCGCCGGTGCCGGCGCTGCGGCCTGCGAGCCGATCTATCTGCCGACAACAGTCGAAAACGGCTTCCTGCCCGATCTCGACGCCATCGACGAAGCGACGCTGGCGCGCACGGTCGCGTTCTACCTGGCCTCTCCCGCCAATCCGCAGGGCTCGGTCGCCAAGCCTGACTATTTCAAGCGGTTGAAGCAACTCGCCGATCGCTACAATTTCATGACCCTCAGCGACGAGTGCTATTCCGAGATCTACACGCGCGAAGCGCCGGGCAGTGCGCTTGAATGCGCCGGTCCCGACTTCACCCGCGTGGCTGCGTTCCAATCGCTGTCGAAGCGTTCCAACCTGCCGGGCCTGCGCGTCGGCTTCGCCGCCGGCGACAAGAGGTTCATCGGCATGTTCCTCGAGCTGCGCAATATCGCAGCGCCCCAGGTGCCGGTACCGCTCCAGCATGTCGCAACCGTTGCCTACGGCGACGAGGCGCATGTCGAGGAGAACCGCAGGCTCTACCGGATCAAATTCGATCTCGCCGACCAGATCATCGGCAATCGTTACGGCTATCGCCGGCCCGACGCCGGCTTCTGCGTCTGGCTCAACACGTCCGAGATCGGCGACGACGTGTCCGTGACCCTCAAGCTCTTTAGGGAGGCCGGCGTACGCGTGGTGCCCGGCTCCTATCTGGCGCGGGTTCAGCCCGACGGTTTCAATCCCGGTGCCGGCTATATTCGCCTGGCGCTGGTGCAGGATAGTGAGACCACGGCGCAGGCGCTGCACCGGCTGGTCGAAACTCTGGGTTAGGCGGGCCCATGAGCATGTCGGCAATCGAACGCGTCATCCCCCTGGTCGGCCACCTGCCGCCCTCCATCCGCGAGGCGCTGACGCGGCGCGTGCGCGAGCTCGCCGGTCTCGGCCTGATCGGACTGACGGGCATTGCGTCTGCCGCGTTGATGACCTGGTCGGTGCAGGATCCCAGTCTCAGCCACGCGACCTCGCGCCCGATCCGCAACATCCTCGGCTATCCCGGCGCGATCGGCGCCGATTTGTCGATGCAGATCCTTGGCCTCGGCGCGATCATGTTGATCCTCACCGTCGCGGTGTGGGGCTGGCGCATGCTGACCCACCGTCCGTTCGATCGCGAGGCGCTGCGGCTCGGCTCCTGGATTCTCTGCACGGTAATCGCCGCCGGCTTTGCCAGTTGCTGGCCGCATGGCGGCGCATGGCCGCTGCCGACCGGGCTCGGTGGCGTCGTCGGCGATGCGCTGGTGCGCGCGCCGGCCGTGATCTTCGGGCCCGCCGGCACGATCTATCGCCTGATCCTCGGCGCGTTGCTCTTCGTTGCGATGGCTGCGACCTTCCTGATCGCCTGCGGCTTCGGCGCACGCGAGCATGACGAGGAGCTGACGCCGATCGAGGACGACGATACGCCGTTCGAGGAAGAGGGCGAGGATCGCGGTTCAGTGTCGCTCGGCTGGCTGTTCCACGCCCTGATGAGCACCAAGGCGCGGCTGGTCTGGCTGTGTGGTGCCGCCTATCGCTCGCTGGTGTCGAGCGGAGCAAAACCTCGCGCAGTTTCCTTCGACCGCCAGGAGCCCTCTCTGGGCGGCCGAAAAGCTCCTCCGATTTCGCCGCACGGTGAAGGCGAGGACTACGAGGAGGAAGAGGAGGAAGTCGACGAGGAGGAGGAAGAGGAGGCACCCGCCGCACGCGCGCCGCGCAAGAAGGCTGCACCGAAGGCGGCTTCCAAGAAAAACTCCGACAAGTTCGAGCTTCCGTCCGTCTCCGTGCTGGCCGCGCCCAAGGCCGGCGATCGCCAGCCGCTCAGCAAGGCCGAGCTGGAAGCCAACTCGCGCTCGCTCGAAGGCGTGCTCGGGGATTTCGGCGTACGTGGCGAGGTCGTGAAGGCCAATCCGGGCCCGGTCGTCACGCTGTACGAGCTGGAGCCTGCGCCCGGCATCAAATCCTCGCGCGTGATCGGCCTTGCCGACGACATCGCCCGCTCGATGAGCGCGCTGTCGGCACGCGTCGCTGTCGTGCCCGGCCGCAACGCCATTGGCATCGAATTGCCGAACGCACATCGCGAAAAAGTCTATCTGCGCGAGCTGCTGGTCGCCAAGGAAGCCACCGACACGGTGGCGAAACTGCCGCTGTGCCTCGGCAAGACCATTGGCGGCGACCCCGTCATCATCGACCTTGCGCGCACGCCGCACATGCTGATCGCGGGCACCACCGGCTCCGGCAAATCGGTCGCCATCAACACCATGATCCTCAGCCTGGTCTACCGGCTGCGTCCCGATCAGTGCCGCCTGATCATGGTCGACCCGAAGATGCTCGAACTCTCCGTCTATGACGGCATTCCGCATCTCCTCACGCCCGTCGTGACCGATCCGAAGAAGGCGGTGGTCGCGCTGAAATGGGCCGTGCGCGAGATGGAAGAGCGCTACAAGAACATGGCCAAGCTCGGTGTGCGCAACATCGACGGCTACAATACGCGCCTGGTCGAATTGAAGGCCAAGGGCGAAGAACCGACGCGCACGGTGCACACCGGCTTCGACAAGGAGACCGGCAAGGCGATCTACGAGGAAGAGAAGCTCTCACTCGATCCGCTGCCCTACATCGTCATCATCGTCGACGAAATGGCCGACCTCATGATGGTCGCGGGCAAGGACATCGAGGGCGCGGTGCAACGCCTCGCGCAGATGGCGCGCGCCGCCGGCCTGCACGTGATCCTCGCGACGCAGCGTCCGTCGGTCGACGTCATCACCGGCACGATCAAGGCGAACTTCCCGACCCGCATCGCCTTCCAGGTCACCTCGAAGATCGACAGCCGCACGATCCTGGGCGAGATGGGCGCCGAGCAACTGCTCGGCCAGGGCGACATGCTCTACATGGCCGGCGGCGGCCGCATCAGCCGCGTGCACGGCCCGTTTGCGTCGGACGAGGAAGTCGAGAAGGTGGTGCGCCATCTGAAGACGCAGGGGCAGCCGGAATATCTCGAAGCGGTCACCGCGGAAGAGCCTGCGGAGGGCGAAGACGGCGCGGTGTTCGATGCGACCGGCATGGGCGCGGACGGCGGCGGCGACCTGTTCGCGCAGGCGGTTGCGATCGTCAAACGCGATCGCAAGGCCTCCACCAGCTACATCCAGCGCCGGCTCCAGATCGGCTACAACCGTGCCGCCTCGCTGATGGAGCGCATGGAACTGGAAGGCATCGTCGGCCCCGCCAACCACGCCGGCAAACGCGAGATTCTGGTCGAGGAAGAAGACAGCCATATGTGAGGCAGGGGGGCCCTTAAATCTTAAGTCTTGGGCCTGCCTCGGAATGAGATTTTCACGCAAAAACGATATCCGCTTTTGACCGAAATCACGCTAAAAGGGCGCCTAGCCACACAGGACGACGCGTTGATCAGAACTCCGAAAATTCCGTTTGCCGCTTCCTTTGCTGCGCGAGGCGCGCGCGTTGGAGGCGCGCTTCTCATCACCGCGTCCCTGCTCACGGCGACGTCATATGCGCAGTCCGTACCCGTTCCGAAGCCGGCGCCGAAGGGCCGCGACGGCGGGTCTGCCGATACGCTGAGGGGTCCGGCAACTACCGGTGCTACGCAAGCGCCGCCCAATCCGATCATCCCCGATCCGCGCCGCAACGTGCCCAGCAGCATCTTCCAGACCTTCGATGCGACCCAGAAGGCGCAGGCCGCCAAGGCGAGCGCCTATCTGTCGTCGATGCAGACGCTGGTCGGAAATTTCGTGCAGGTCGGTCCCGACGGCAACAAGACCCAGGGCGATTTCTACATCCAGAAGCCCGGCAAGATGCGCGTCGAATACGATCCGCCGAACCCGATCGATATCATCGCCGACGGCTCGTCACTGGTGGTACGCGACCGCAAGCTTGCGACCCAGGACGTCTATCCGCTGTCGCAGACCCCACTGCGCTTCCTGCTGTCCGACCGCATCGACCTGATGAAGGACACCAACGTCATCGGCGTCACCGCGGACGACATGTTCGTCAGCGTCACCATCGAGGAGAAGCAGGCGCTGGTCGGCACCAGCCGGCTGTTGCTGATGTTCGGCGCCAAGGACGGCCAGCTGAAGCAATGGACCGTGACCGATCCGCAGGGCTACGACACGACTTTTGCGGTCTACAATCTGGATTCAACCAAGAAGCTCGATCCCGGCATGTTCAAGATCGACTTCACCAATTACAGCGTGCCGCCGGGCTAGAGCCTTTTCCGTTCCGATGGAATCGGAACGGGACTCTAGACTCTTGTTTGACGCGTTTTCTTCACGCAAACCGGTATCCACTTCGCTCGAAAACGCTTTGGGAAACGGTGGGCACGGCACTTTGCGCCTTTGCCCACCCGACAACGGCTTGCTAAGACGCAACTCCCATGCGTCTTTCCCTGACAACCTGGAACATCAACTCGGTGCGGCTGCGCATCGATCTCGTCGCCAAGTTCCTGAAGAGCGCACGGCCGGACGTGCTGTGCCTGCAGGAGACCAAGTGCATCGACGATGCCTTTCCGCTCAAGCGCTTCAAGCGGCTCGGCTATGAGCATGTCGCGCTGAACGGGCAGAAGGGCTATCACGGCGTCGCCATCGTCTCGAAGCTGCCGTTCGAGAACAAGGACATCCGAACCTTCTGCGACAAGGTGGATTCCCGCCACATCTCGGTGTCGTTTGGCGAGAAGGCCAACATCGCAAAGCCGGTGGTGCTGCATAATTTCTACGTGCCCGCCGGCGGCGACATTCCCGATCCCGCGCTGAACGAAAAGTTCGACCACAAGCTCCGCTTCCTCGACGAGATGAAGGCGTGCGAGCCGCTGCATCCGCGGGGCGAGGATCGCCACATCCTGGTCGGCGATCTCAACGTCGCGCCGCATGAGAACGACGTCTGGTCGCACAAGCAGCTTTTGAAGGTGGTCTCGCACACGCCCGTCGAAACCGAAAAACTTTTGGCCGCGCTGTCGGCCGGCGAATGGATCGACGTCGCACGCGAGCGCATCCCGATGTCGGAGAAAGTCTATACCTGGTGGAGCTACCGCGCCGCCGACTGGACCGTCGGCGATCGCGGCCGCAGGCTCGACCACATCTGGGTGTCACGCGCGCTGAAGGACGCGGTCAGCGATTTCAGGATCTTGCGCGATGCCCGCGGCTGGGAGCGGCCGTCGGACCATGTGCCTGTGACGGTGACGCTGGACGTCTGATCAGATGCTCAGCTTCGCGCCGGCCATCAAGATGTCGCTGGCGATCTGGCTGGCGCGGACCGCGAACTCGTCACGCAGGCGGCGCGCCGCGGCAGGGTCGCTCTCCAGCACGCGCTGAAACAGGCTGCGCGCGATCCGGATCACCGCGGAATGCTCGATCGCGATCGCCGTCGACGGCCGCTTCATCGGCACCACCAGCGCGAGCTCGCCGATCAGCGTGGCGGGGCCCGCGATCATCTCGGCGCCGGCGCCGTCCTCGACGCGGAAGGCGCCGCGCTGAACCACGAAACCGGCGTCGGCCTCATCGCCCATGTTGAAGAGAGTGTCGCCGCGCGCAAAGCCGCGCTGCTCGGAGCCGATCGCGAGCATGCGCAACGAGGCGTCTCCCAACAAGCGCAGTGTCGGGACACGCTCGAGCAGCGCTACATCGTCTTCGATCGACATTCAGGACCGAGGCTCAAAAGGCCCGCGAAAACGGACGAATCGCAGGTCCTTCAAGCGTATCACGGCACCAGCTTGTAGCCACCGGCTTCGGTTACCAGGATCTCGGGGTTGGCCGCGTCCTTCTCGATCTTCTGGCGAAGGCGGTAGATATGGGTTTCCAGCGTGTGGGTGGTGACGCCGGAATTGTAGCCCCAGACCTCCTGGAGCAGGGTCTCGCGCGAGACCGGCATCTGGCCGGCCCGGTAGAGGAACCGCAGGATGGCGGTTTCCTTCTCCGTCAGCCGCACCTTGCGGGCATTGGCCGCCGTCAGCATTTTTGAGCCGGGCCGGAAGCTGTAGGGGCCGACCGAGAACACCGCGTCCTCGCTGGCCTCGTGCTGGCGGAGCTGGGCGCGGATACGGGCCAGCAGCACGGCGAAGCGGAAGGGCTTGGCCACATAGTCGTTGGCCCCGGATTCCAGGCCCAAAATGGTGTCGGAGTCGGTGTCGTGCCCGGTCAGCATGATGATCGGGGCCTTGAAGCCACCCTTGCGCAGGGAGCGCACGACCTCGCGGCCGTCGGTGTCGGGCAGGCCGACATCCATCAGGACGAGATCGGGGGAATTGGCCTTGGCTGCGCTCGCGCCCTTGGCGCCGGTGTCGACGGCGGAGGCTTCGAACTCTTCGTGCAGCGACAATTGCTCCACCAACGTATCGCGCAGATCGGAATCGTCATCCACGATCAGGATCTTGCGGGCATTGGCCATGGGGTCATCCTTTTGGGGTCGGGCGCGCCGCACATGCATGCCGCGCCCAGTCGCGATGGTAAGTTGAGGGTCGGCTGATTTTATTGTTGTTCGTGTTGAAGTAGTGGGCTGTTACCGATTCACAAGCCAGAACCACTCTAACTCAGATTAGCAGGGCATTTTGATGAATGTCCTGTAATGAACCCGACATCCCATATTCATATGAAAAAACATTCTGCGCCAGTGGGTTACACAAAAAAATCGACCGCCGGACCGCGCTCGGCGATCACTGTGAAGGCGGCCGCCGGTAACCCGCGGCGGGGCTGGCTGACCGCCGGACCGCTGGTCATTCCGGTCGCGCTGGGGCGCGGCGGCATCCGCGCCAACAAGCGCGAGGGTGACGGGGGCACCCCGAAGGGCAGTTTTCGCCCGCGACAGCTATGGTGGCGCGGCGACCGTCACAGCCGGCCCAAAACCTTCCTGCCGGTGCGCACGATCACCCCTGCGGACGCCTGGTGCGAGGACCCCACCGACCGGCGCTACAACCAGCCGATCCGGCTGGAACGGGAGCAGGGCGGCGACCGGCTGACGCGCGCCGACCATCTCTATGACTTCATCGTCGAGATCGACCACAACACGCGGCCGCGCATTCCCGGTCGCGGCAGCGCCGTGTTCCTGCATCTCGCGCGCGACAATTTTGGCCCGACGGCCGGCTGCGTCTCGATGACGAAACGAGCGATGCTGCAACTTTTGCGACGGATGGGACCGCGAACAAAAATCATCATCGGGTGAGGGACCATGCGCGACAAGGACATCGCTGCGGCGTCGAAAATCCTGTTCGATCACTGGCGCGCTGGCACCAAGCTCGGCGAGCTCGAGGCCACGCTGCGTCCGCGCAGCCGCGCGGAAGGATATGCAGTGCAGGCCGCGCTTGAATCGCATGCGTCGGGAAAACTGTTCGGCTGGAAGATCGCAGCCACCAGCGAGGCCGGGCAAAAGCACATCAACGTCGCGGGCCCGATGGCCGGGCGCATTCTAGGCGATACCGTGATCGCCGACGGCGGCATGGCTTCGATGAACGGCAACGCGATGGCGGTCGGCGAGCCGGAATTCGCCTTCCGCATGGCGCACGACCTGTCGCCGCGGCCCGCGCCGTACAGCGTCGACGAGGTGCTCGCCGCCGTCGGCACACTACATCCCGCGATCGAGATTCCGGATTCGCGTTTCGCCGATTTCGCCCGCGCCGGCGAGGCCCAGTTGATCGCCGACAATGCCTGTGCGCATCTGTTCGTGCTTGGCGCAGCGACGCCCGCGAACTGGCGCGCGATGGATCTCGTCGAAGAGCGTCCGAACATCACCCTGCGCGGCCAGACTTACGTCGGTCACGGCAAGAACGTGCTCGGCGATCCCCGCGCAGCACTCGCGTGGCTCGCCAACGAGCTGCGCAGCCTTGGCATTACGTTGCGGGCCGGGGAGGTGGTAACGACAGGCACATGCCATCCGCCATTGCCGATTCAGGCGGGTGATCATTTTGCGGCGGATTTTGGCGTGCTGGGACACGTGTCGGTGAGATTCGCGTAGGCTCTCCGCCGTCGTCCTGGCGAAAGCCAGGACGACCACAACTAGCGATGCCCGAAGATCGCGGACCCCACGCGCACATGCGTGGCGCCGAGCGCGATCGCTGTCGCAAAATCCGCGCTCATGCCCATCGACAAATTCTGCAGCCCGTTGCGCGCGGCGATCTTCGCGGTCAGCGCGAAATGCGCGGCCGGAGGCTCGTCAACCGGCGGGATGCACATCAGCCCGGAAATCTGAAGCCCATAGGTGTCTCGGCAGCTCGCCAGGAACGCATCCGCATCACCGGGCGCAATGCCGGCCTTCTGCGGCTCTTCGCCGGTGTTGATCTGCACGAAGAGCTGCGGGTGCTTCTTCTGGGATTCGATTTCTTTGGCTAACGCCTGGCAAATGCTGGGGCGGTCGACCGAATGGATGGCGTCGAACAGCGCCACGGCCTCCTTGGCCTTGTTGGACTGCAGCGGCCCGATCAGGTGCAGCGCGATGCCGGGGTAAACGGATGTTAACGCTGGCCACTTGCTCCTGGCTTCCTGCACGCGATTTTCGCCGAATACGCGCTGCCCGGCTTCAATAACGGGCGTGATCGCGTCGGCGGCAAACGTCTTGGACACGGCGATCAGCGTCACCGAGGCCCGATCGCGCCGCGCATCCTTGCAGGCGCGCGCAATCTCGGCCTCCACAGCGGCGAGCGCGTTTGGTGAATCCGCGGTTAGCGGCGAGGCGTTTGCGTGTGTCATGACGTCGATTGACCGTGATCTTACGGAAGTAGGTCCAATTTTACCGAGTTCAAGAAAGGCTTTTTGAACCCTTCGAGCTACCTTGCGCGCGGGGTGGGTAGCGAAGATGGCAAACGTCAGTCTCAAACGTAAACGCGCGAAACTCAAGCAGGTTCTCGGGATCCGGGCACGCCTGGCATTGCTGGCGGTGATTCTGGTCGCGCCGCTGATGTTCGAGCGCGTCCGTTCGCTCGAAGAGGCGCGCGTCAAGCAGATCGCGCAGGCCACCGCCGAATTCACGATCGTTGCACGCCACAGCGCCGATGCGCAGCGCGAGGTGATCTCGTCGGTCGAAACCATCTTGAAAGCCGAAGCCTTCATCCGCGCCTCTGCCGGCGGCATCAGCCGCAGTTGCGACGTGCTGCGCGCCAGCTTGCCGACGAGCCTGCCCTGGATCCGCACGCTGCTGATCGCCGGCCAGGACGGACGCATCCAGTGCTCGACCAACAACATGTATGTCGGCCTCGACCTGGGCGACCGGCCTTATTTCCAACAGGCACAGGAGACCGGCCGCTTCGTGCTGTCCGATTTCCTGCTGTCGCGCCCCGCGCAGACCCCGACTGTCATGGCCGCCTATCCGGTCTCCGCGATGGGCAGCGAATCCGGCGCCGTCGTGCTCGCGACCGTGAATCTCGACTGGATGTCGAAGGTCATGGGCAATCTGGGCGGCCGCCCCGGCATTTCTGCGATTCTGGTCGACAGTGCCGGCACCGTGCTTGCCGCACCCGCCGATCAGCGCAGCGAGATCGGACGGCCGCTCGACAACATGCCGCTGATGTCGGCGATAGCAGACATGGCGCTGCGGTCCGACCAGGACGAAGGCTCGCTCTCCTTCATGGCGGTCGACGGCTCCAGGCGCGCCGTCAGCTTCATCCGCATCGCCGGCACCAATGCGCGTCTCATCACCAGCATCGATGAGGACAAGGTGTCCGCGGCTGTCAACCGCGACATCCGCACCGCCTATCTCCAGCTCGGCTTCGTCGTCGTGTTCGTTCTGCTGGGTGCACTGATCGCAGCCGAAAAGCTCGTCATCAGGCCGATCGAAATGCTCGCCGACATGGCCAAGCGTTTTGGCGAGGGCGACCTCTCGGCGCGCGCGGCGCGCAGTCGCCTGCCGGCCGAGTTCGTACCGCTGGCCCGCGCCTTCAACGCCATGGCCGCACAGCTCGGCCAGCGCGAGCGCGAGCTGGTCGCCAGCAACGATCGCCTCACCGTGATGGCGTCGATCGACATGCTGTCGGGTCTTGCCAACCGGCGCGGCTTCCAGAGCCGCCTCGACTTCGAATGGATGCGGGCACAGCAGTACGGCAGCGACCTTTCGCTGCTGATGATCGACGTCGACCATTTCAAGCTCTACAACGACAGCTACGGACATCTCGAGGGTGATGCCTGCCTGACCCGGCTCGGCGAGACGCTGTCCGGCATTGCCGCCGACACCATGGGCTTTGCGGCCCGCTATGGCGGCGAGGAGTTCTGCCTGTTGCTGCCGAATGCGGACCTGACGCGCGCCGTCGAGATCGGCGAGAAGGTGCGCGCGGCGGTGCTGCAGCTCTCCCTGCCCCACATCACCTCGAGCCACATGCTGGTGACCGTCTCGATCGGCGTCGCCGCCACCCGGCCGAACGAATCCTCACGCCCCGGCGACCTGATCGAGGCCGCCGACGCCGCCCTTTACGCCGCCAAGCACCGCGGCCGGAACACCGTCGCCGAGCACGGCATCGTGCCGTTGACCGAGGGCGATGCCGAAATGGCCATGCTGGCTGAAATGGCGGGCTGATACCGCCCCCCTGCCCCGCCTCTCCTGCGGTCTTTTTCGGGGTCCCGGGCGTTGACCCCATAGCTGCTTTTATGGCCTAGTCCGCCGTCTTTAGGACCGCCGAAGCACACAAAACCCCAACGATTCCATGACCTCCGAACGCTATAACGCCCGCGATTCCGAACCGCGCTGGCAACGCCAGTGGGACCAGAAGGCGATCTTCGCCTCCAAGAACGACGATCCGCGGCCGAAATACTACGTGCTCGAGATGTTCCCCTACCCGTCCGGGCGCATCCATATCGGCCATGTCCGGAACTACACGCTCGGCGACGTGCTGGCCCGCTTCATGCGCGCCAAGGGGTTCAACGTGCTGCACCCGATGGGCTGGGATGCGTTCGGCCTGCCGGCAGAGAACGCTGCGATCGAGCGCAAGGTGGCGCCGAAGGCGTGGACCTACGACAACATTGCCGCGATGAAGAAGCAGCTGCAGTCGATCGGACTGTCGCTCGACTGGTCACGCGAATTCGCGACCTGCGACCCCAGCTACTACAAGCATCAGCAGAAGATGTTTCTGGACATGCTGCGCGCCGGCCTCGCCGAGCGCGAGAAGCGCAAGCTCAACTGGGATCCGGTCGACATGACCGTGCTCGCCAACGAGCAGGTGATCGACGGCCGCGGCTGGCGTTCAGGCGCCGTTGTTGAACAACGGGAAATGAGCCAGTGGGTCTTCAAGATCACGAAATACTCGCAGGAGCTGCTGGACGCGCTCGACGGTCTGGATCGCTGGCCCGACAAGGTGCGGCTGATGCAGCGCAACTGGATCGGCCGTTCGGAAGGCCTGTTGATCCGCTTCGCCCTGGACGCGGCAACGACCCCGGCTGGCGAGAGCGAGCTGAAGATTTTCACGACGCGTCCGGACACGCTGTTCGGCGCGAAGTTCATGGCGATCTCGGCCGATCATCCGCTGGCGCAGGCGGCTGCCGCGAAGAACCCGAAGCTTGCGGAGTTCATCGCCGAGATCAAGAAGATCGGCACCGCGCAGGAGATCATCGACACCGCCGAAAAGCAGGGCTTTGATACCGGCATCAAGGCGATCCATCCGTTCGACCCGAGCTGGAAGCTGCCGGTCTATGTCGCCAACTTCGTGCTGATGGAATACGGCACCGGTGCGATCTTCGGCTGCCCCGCGCACGACCAGCGCGACCTCGACTTTGTCAACAAATACAATCTCGGCAATACGCCCGTCGTCTGCCCCGAGGGTCAGGATCCCAAATCGTTCGTCATCACCGACACCGCCTATGACGGTGACGGCCGCATGATCAATTCGCGCTTCCTCGACGGCATGACCATCGAGCAGGCGAAGGAAGAAACCGCAAAACGCCTGGAAAGCGAGCTGCGCGGCAACGCGCCGGTCGGCGAGCGGCAGGTCAATTTCCGCCTGCGCGACTGGGGCATTTCGCGCCAGCGCTATTGGGGCTGCCCGATCCCGATCATTCACTGCCCGAAATGCGATGTCGTTCCGGTGCCGGCCGATCAGCTGCCGGTGACGCTGCCGGAGGATGCGAGCTTCGACAAGCCGGGCAACGCGCTCGACCATCATCCCACCTGGAAGCACGTTAATTGCCCCAAATGCGGCGGCAAGGCGCAACGCGAAACCGACACCATGGACACCTTCGTGGATTCGTCCTGGTATTTTGCGCGCTTCACCGATCCCTGGAACGAGAAGGCGCCGACGACACCCGCAGTCGCCAATCGGATGCTGCCGATCGACCAGTATATCGGCGGCGTCGAGCACGCGATTCTGCATCTGCTCTACAGCCGCTTCTTCACCCGCGCGATGAAGGCGACCGGCCATGTCGACATGAGCGAGCCGTTCGCCGGCATGTTCACCCAGGGCATGGTGGTGCACGAGACCTATCAGAAGGCCGACGGCAGCTGGGTGCAGCCGGCCGAGGTCAAGATCGAAGTCGGCGGGAATGGCCGGCGCGCTGTGCTGATGGCGACCGGCGAGGACGTCACGATCGGCCCGATCGAGAAGATGTCGAAGTCGAAGAAGAACACGGTCGACCCCGATGACATCATCGAGACCTACGGTGCCGACGTTGCCCGCTGGTTCATGCTGTCGGACTCACCGCCCGATCGGGACGTGATCTGGAGCGACGAGCGCGTCCAGGGCGCCTCGCGCTTCGTGCAACGGTTGTGGCGCCTGGTGAACGAATCGGCCGAGCTGGCAAAGGGCGCGCCGGCAGCGCGGCCGGCCGCGTTCGGCGCGGATGCATTGGCCCTGCGCAAGGCGGCCCATGGAGCGCTGGACAAGGTCTCGTCCGGGATCGAGCGGCTGCACTTCAACGTCTGCCTGGCCCATATCCGCGAATTCACCAATGCACTGGCCGAGGTGCTCGGCAAGGGTGGCACGCCGGCGCCGGACGTCGCCTGGGCCGTCAAGGAAGCCGCAATCATCCTTGTCCAACTGTTTGCGCCCATGATGCCCCATCTGGCCGAGGAGTGCTGGGTGGTGCTGGGCCAGCAGGGGCTCATTTCGGAGGCTGCATGGCCCCAAATCGAACGCGATTTGCTGGTTGAAGACACCGTGACCCTGGTGGTCCAGGTCAACGGCAAGAAGCGGGGTGAGGTCACGGTTGCAACAGCGGCCCAGAATCCGGAAATCGAGGCTGCCGTTTTGGCCCTCGATGCGGTAAAACTGGCCCTGGACGGCAAGCCCGTCCGCAAGGTGATCATCGTCCCCAAGAGGATCGTGAATGTTGTCGGCTAGGATCCGCATCGCAGCCCGTCTTGTGGCGGTCGCCGCCCTGGCGGCCCTGACGGCTGGCTGCTTCCAGCCGATGTATGCCGAACGGACCGACGGCACCCCCGGCCTGCGCGAAAAGCTGATGGGGGTCGACATTCCCCCGGTCGACAAGCCGAACGCCTCGCGCGAGGCCCGCGTCGGGGTCGAGGTCCGCAACGCCCTAGCGTTCAAGCTCTATGGCACGGCGACCGGCATGCCGCCGACCCACCGCCTGGTGCTGCGCTTCTCGACCAACCGCCAATCGCTGATCGTCGATCCCAATACCGGCCTGCCGAGCAGCGAGAACTACGGCATCGACGCCCAGTACAATCTGATCGAGATCGCGACCAACAAGTCGGTGATGACGGGCACGACCTTCTCCCGCGTGTCCTACGACATGCCGGGCTCCTACCAGCGCTTCGCCCGCACGCGCGCCTATCGCGACGCCGAGGATCGCGCCGCGAACGAGATCGCCGAGAACATCACGACCCGGCTGGCCTCGTTCTTCACCGCCGGCACTTAAGAACACCCCCGTCATTCCGGGGCGCAACGCGCGAACCCGGAATCCAGAGATTGTGGATCGAGATTCCGGGTTCACGCTTCGCGTGCCCCGGAATGACAGTTGGGCCAGATGGTCGCGCTTCGCGGAAAAGAGATCGATTCCTTCCTCGCCCGGCCCGATGCCGGCCGCCCGATCATCCTGCTCTACGGCCCCGATGCAGGCCTGGTGCGCGAGCGCGCCGACGCGCTGATCGCGTCCGCCGTCGACGATCCCAATGACCCCTTCTCGCTCGTGAAGCTCGATGGCGATGAGCTCTCGGCCGAGCCGTCGCGCCTGGTCGATGAGGCCATGACGGTGCCGCTGTTCGGCGGCCGCCGCGCGATCCGCATTCGCGCCGGCGCGCGCAGCTTTGCCAGCGGCGTCGATACGCTGGCCGAGATGAGTGTCAGGGATTGCCGCATCGTGATCGAGGCCGGTGAGCTGCGCCCGGAATCGCCGCTGCGCAAGGCCTGCGAGCGCGCCAAGACGGCGGTCGCCATCGGCTGCTATCCCGACACCGAACGCGATCTCGCAAAGCTGATGGACGACGAGCTCAGGATCGCGAATTTGCGCATCGCCCAGGATGCGCGCGCGGCGCTGATGTCGTTCCTTGGCGGCGACCGCCAGGCCTCGCGCAACGAGCTGCGCAAGCTGACGCTCTACGCCCATGGTAGAGGCGAGATCACGCTCGACGACGTCATGGCCGTCGTTGCCGATGCCTCCGAATTGAAGCTCGATCCGATCGTCGACGGCGCCTTTGCAGGCAGACCCGACATCGTCGAGAGCGAATTCGCGAAAGCGATGATCGCCGGCACCTATCCCGGCGTGATCATCTCGGCGGCCCAGCGCCAGGCGGCGTGGCTGCACAAATCGGCGCTCGCGGTTGCCGAGGGCACGCCTGTTACGGCGGTGCTCGACGGCGGCTTTCCGCGGCTGCATTTTTCACGCAAGGGCGTGGTCGAAACGGCGCTGCGCAATTTCAGCGCGCCACGCCTCTCCGGCATCATCGAGCAGCTTGCAACTGCGGCCCTCGATACGCGCAAACAGCCGGCGCTCGCCGCCGCGATCGCCCAGCGCACGCTGATGGCCATCGCCGCGAATGCGAAGCGGCGGGGCTAGGCCCCCACCCTCTCCCCACGTCATTGCGAGGTGCGTAAGCGACGAAGCAATCCGGATAGCCACATCCGTCATCCTGAGGTGCGAGCTGCGCGCCGCACCGCGGCGCGCGGAGAGCCTCGAAGGATGAACGGCCCCGATGCAGCCGGGCCGTCGCCCTTCGAGGCCGCTGAAGAAGCGGCCGCCTCAGGGTGACGGTGATCGAGAGTCGGTGCGTCTAAAGCGCCATGGCTTTAGATTGAATCGTCATCGCTCTTTGTTTGAGCATGGTCTTTTCGGAAAACCGCTGTGCACTTTGCCGGATCATGCTTTAGAGCACGCCCTTCGCCAGCCGCCGCATCACCTCGTCGAGCTGATCGAGGTTGCGATAGCTGATCTGGACACTGCCGCCGGGATCGCGGTGGTTGACGACGACCTTGAGCCCGAGCGCGTCGCTGACGCGCTTCTCAAGGTCGAGCGTATCAGGGTCCTTCTCCTTACCGCCCGCGCGTGCCTTCTGCGGCTTGCGCTCCGGCACGCCCTCTTCATGCGCGAGCGCTTCAGCCTGGCGCACGTTGAGGCCTTCCTCGACGATGCGCTTGGCCGCGGCCAGCGGATCGGGCACGCCGATCAGCGCGCGGGCGTGGCCCGCCGTCAGCTGACCGGTCGCAATGAACGCCTGCACCTCGGCCGGCAGTTTCGTCAGCCGCATCATGTTGGCGACGTGGCTGCGGCTCTTGCCGACGACCTTAGCGATGTCTTCCTGGCTGCGTTTGAACTCGTTGGCGAGCGCGTGATAGCCCTGCGCCTCTTCCATCGGGTTGAGGTCTTCGCGTTGCACGTTCTCGATGATCGCGAATTCCAACGCATCGCTGTCGCTGATGTCGACGGGCACGATCGGCACTTCGTGCAGGCCCGCGATCTGTGAGGCGCGCCAGCGTCGCTCACCGGCGATGATCTCGAAGCGGTCCTGCGCGCCCTTCACCGGACGCACCACGATCGGCTGGATCACGCCGTGCTGCTTGATGGAATCAGAGAGCTCCTTGAGCTCGACTTCCGAAAAGGTCCGGCGCGGATTGCGCGGATTGGGCTTGATGAACTCGATCGGCACCTTGCGCTGCGCGCGCGGCCGTTCGACATGCGCGGCCTCGCCGCCGACATCGCCGATCAGACTCGCAAGACCCCGGCCCAGTCGCGAACGCGCTTCGTCGGCCATCGCCAGCTCCCTTGGATTCACTCGAACGCTCCTGTTACCTATCTTCGTCATTCCGGGGCGCGCGAAGCGCGAACCCGGAATCTCGACATTGTTTCACTTCGAATCTCGAGATTCCGGATCAATTCGCGTACCGCGAATTGTCCGGAATGACGTCGTTGGATTCAATGCGTCGTGCGCAGCTCGCGCTCGCGCTGGATCACCTCAGTGGCGAGCCGCAAATATGCATCGCTGCCGACGCATTTGAGATCGTAGACCAGCACCGGCTTGCCGTAGGACGGCGCCTCGGAGATGCGCACGTTGCGCGGGATCATGGTCTTGTAGACCTTCTCGCCCATGAACTGCCGGACATCGGCGACAACCTGGTTCGAGAGATTGTTGCGCGAGTCGAACATGGTCAGCACGATGCCGTGGATCGACAGGTTCGGATTGAGCGTCGAGCGCACCTGCTCCACCGTCTGCAAGAGTTGCGACAGACCTTCGAGCGCGAAGAACTCGCATTGCAGCGGCACCAGGATCGCGTCCGATGCGGCCATCGCGTTCACCGTGAGCAGGTTGAGCGAGGGAGGACAGTCGATCAGCACATAGGTGTAGTCGGAATCCGGCGAGACGTTGTTGTTGAGCGACGCAATCGCGTCACGCAGGCGGAAGGCGCGGCCGGGCGTGGTGCCGAGCTCGAGCTCGAGGCCGGAGAGATCCATGGTGGAGGGCGCGATGTGCAGCCGCGGCACGGCGGTCGCGACAACGGCTTCGCGCAAGGCGGCCTCGCCCACCAGCACGTCATAGGTCGAGCAGCTCCGGTTACGGCGGTCGATGCCGAGACCGGTCGAGGCGTTGCCCTGGGGGTCGAGATCGACGATCAGGACACGCTCGCCAATCGCTGCGAGTGCCGTGCCGAGATTGATCGCCGTGGTTGTTTTTCCCACGCCGCCCTTCTGATTCGCCAGCGCCAGGATCCGCGGATGGCCCGGCGGGACAATGTCGGTCTGTTCGTGCTGCGGTTCGTCGATCACGGCCATGCCTGTCCCCCACTCACCCCTTGACGCCTCACCCGCGCCGCGTGGCCGCGGTGAGCTCCACGATCCAGCCGTCACCCGTGCGGCTTTGATGGAGTCGAGGCTGAATATTCCAATATTTAGCGGCTTCGGTCAATTCAGCCTCTACATCTTGACCTTTGAGGAATAGCGCTTTTGCACCATGGCGCATCAGCGGCTCCGCAAAACCGATGAGTTGATGTAGCGGAGCCAGCGCGCGTGCGGTGACGCAATCGACCGGGCCGGTGATTCTATCCACATTATCCCCGATCTCGGCGAGATGTACGACCCCCGGCGATCCCGTGACGCGAATGGCTTCGCGCAAAAATGCGGCCTTCTTGGCGATTCGCTCGACGAGGTGAACGCTCGCGCCCGGCGCCTCAGCCATCACACAAGCCAGGACCACGCCGGGAAAGCCTCCGCCGCTGCCGAGATCGGCCCAACGCTTTGCGCCTGGAACGAGCGACACGAGCTGAAGCGAATCGGCGATGTGCCGGGTCCAGAGATGCGGCAGCGTCGAGGGCGCAACGAGATTGGTCTTGGCCTGCCACTCCAAGAGCAGCGCGACATAGCGATCGAGGCGAGCTTCGGTTTCACGTGAAACGGGCGCCAGTTTCAGCGCAGCAGATTTGTCCGCCGCGATCGCCTCGTCCAATGACCGACCTTGGGCCCCCAGCAACTTGGTCGTCCCCTCGCCTTCGCCAGGTCGTCGTGAAGAGGATTTGCCCGTGCCGGGTCCGCGCTGTTTCACGTGAAACGCCTAGGCCATCGCCTTCGAGGTCTTGCGGCGGGCTTCGCGGCGGAGGTAGGCCGCAAGAATGCCGAGCGCCGCGGGCGTCATGCCGTCGAGCCGGCCGGCCTGACCAATCGTGAAGGGCCGCGCACGCTCGAGCTTGCCCCGCACCTCGTTGGAAAGCCCCGGCACCTGGGCGTAGTCGACATCGGAAAGCACCATGGCCTCGTCGCGCCGGAAAGCTTCGACGTCGGCGCTCTGACGCTCCAGATAGACGTCATACTTGGCGTCGATCTCGAGGTGGGTCGCAATGGCGGGGTCAATGACCGACAGCTCCGGCCAGATGGCCCGAACCTGGCTCCAGCCGATCTCGGGATAGGCAAGCAGCTCAAAGGCCGACCGGCGCTGACCGTCCCTGTTCAGAGACAGGCCGTGCTTGCTGGCCTCGTTCGGGGTGATGGTCAGCGACTTCGAGAGCGTCTTCGCCGCTCCGAGGGCCACCATCTTGGCCCGATGATGTTCGGTGCGACGGCTCCCGACGCATCCGAGAGCAATGCCCTTCTCGGTGAGGCGCTGGTCGGCATTGTCGGCCCGCAAGGTCAGCCGATACTCGGCCCGCGAGGTGAACATCCGATAGGGCTCGGTGATCCCCCGGGTCACGAGGTCGTCGATCATCACGCCAAGATAGCCGTCCGCGCGATCGAAGACCGTCAGCGCCGCTCCGCTGGCGGCAAGCGCCGCGTTGAGACCGGCCACGATGCCCTGGGCGCCGGCTTCCTCATATCCGGTGGTGCCATTGATCTGTCCGGCCAGGAAAAGACCGCGCAGACGCTTGGTCTGCAGGGTCGGATCGAGCTCGCGGGGATCGACATGGTCATATTCGATGGCATAACCCGGCCGGACCATCTTGACCCGCTCCAGGCCCGGGATGGTGGCGAGGATCGCGAGCTGGACCTCCTCCGGCAGCGAAGTCGAGATGCCGTTGGGATAAACCGTCGGATCATCGAGGCCCTCGGGCTCCAAAAAGATCTGGTGGCCGTCGCGGTCGCCGAAGCGGACGATCTTGTCCTCGATCGAGGGGCAATAGCGCGGGCCGGAGCTCTTGATCTGGCCGGAATACATCGGAGAGCGATGTACATTGGCCCGGATGACCTCATGGGTCGCCGATGTCGTCCGGGTGATGCCGCACTGGATCTGCGGGGTCGTGATCCGCTCGGTCAGGACCGAAAAGGGCTCTGGCGGATCATCGCCGGGCTGCATTTCGACCGCCGACCAGTCGATCGTGGTGCCGTCGAGCCGCGGCGGGGTGCCGGTCTTGAGCCGGCCCAGCGTGAAACCGGCGGCCTCAAAAGACTTCGAGAGCCCCATCGCGGGGGCTTCACCCACGCGCCCGGCCGGCCAATTCTTCTCTCCAAGATGGATCAGACCGCGGAGGAAGGTCCCGGTGGTGACGACAACGGCCCCTGCCCGCAAGGTCCGTCCATCAGCCAGGCGCAGACCGGTGACCCGACCGTCCCTGACGATCAACTCGTCCGCCTCGCCCTCGATCACGCTGAGACGATCGGTCTCGCGGATCGCTGCCTGCATCGCGGCCGCATAGAGCTTCCGGTCGGCCTGGGCCCGCGGACCGCGAACGGCAGGACCCTTCCGGCGGTTGAGCATCCGGAACTGAATGCCGCCGGCGTCCGCGACCCGGCCCATCAGGCCGTCGAGCGCGTCGATCTCGCGGACCAGGTGACCCTTGCCGAGACCGCCGATGGCGGGATTGCAGGACATTGCGCCGACGGTGGCAAAGCGGTGGGTCACCAATGCCGTGGCCGCGCCCATGCGCGCAGCCGCAGCCGCAGCCTCACAGCCGGCGTGCCCGCCGCCAATCACGATGACGTCGAAGGAATCTCGCTCTGTCCGCATAGCGTGGACTTCTAGCCCAGAGCGAGAAAAGCCGGAAGTGGAAACTCGGCCCGTGTTTCACGTGAAACAGCGCACCCCCGCAAGCTCCCGCCAAATTTCGCGAAAACAACCCCATGCAAAGTAGCTGGCGTTCCCATCTCTCCAATTGTTTCACGTGAAACAACGAAGAGCCGGAACAAGCGCTAGTTCTACAATCTAGAACTAGCTCTACTTTCCAACACAGAACTTTTGGAAAATGGCCCCAAGGACATCCTCGACATCCACCCGGCCCAGCAGCCGGCCGAGCGCGTAGGCCGCAGCCCGGAGTTCCTCTGCAGCGAGTTCCTCGCCCTCGCCGAGCAGGTCCATGCTCCGCTGCAGGGACCCAGCGGTCTGGCGCAACAGCTCCCGCTGGCGAGCCCGGGTTACGAGCGCGCCTTCACTCGCCCCGAAGAATGCACCGGCAAACTCGACCAAGGACATGATCAGGTCGGGCAGTCCGTCGCCGCGCTGCGCCGAGATCGCAAAGACCTTGGGATTCGCGTCCGGGGCAATAACCTTCCCGGCCCCTGGACTCAAGCCTCCCGAAGCGAGATCGATCTTGTTCCGCACGATCCACACCGGGGCTCCCCTGGCCGACGGAGCGTCACCACTCTCCCCATCATCGGAGATCCACAGCACGAGATCTGCCTCGTCCGCGCGCGCACGTGCCCGGCGCACGCCTTCCTGCTCGACGGGATCGTCGGTCTCGCGGATGCCGGCCGTGTCGATGACGGTGACGGGATAACCGTCGAGGTCGAGCTGCACCTCGATCACGTCGCGCGTCGTGCCGGCGTGCGGCGAGACGATTGCGACGTCGCGCCGCGCGAGCTGATTGATCAGCGTCGACTTGCCGACATTCGGCGGGCCGGCGATCGCGACCACGAGGCCCTCGCGCAGGCGTTCGGCTTTGCCCTGCGCCGCAAGCACTTTTGCGATTTCGTCGTGCAGGGCCTTGATTGCCTTCAACGCCGGCGCCTGCAATTCCATGGGCACATCGCCCTCGTCGGAGAAATCGATTCCGGCCTCGATCAGTGCCGACGCGTCGATGATCCGTTCGCGCCAGTCGCGGGCGCGGTCGCCGAGCAATCCCTGCAACTGACGCAAGGCCTGCCGGCGCTGCCGGTCGGTGTCGGCGTGAATGAGGTCGTCGAGGCCCTCGGCTTCGGTGAGGTCGAGCTTGCCGTTCTCGAATGCGCGGCGCGTGAACTCGCCGGGCTCTGCCGCGCGTACATTCGGAATAACAGAAATAGCAGCGAGCAACGCCGCCAGCACCGCGCGTCCGCCATGGACGTGGAATTCGGCGACGTCCTCACCCGTCGCGCTACCAGGGGCCGGAAACCACAGCACGACCGCATCGTCGATCGGCTGTCCCTCCGCATCCCGCAGCGTCACCCGGCTGGCCTGCCGCGGGCTCGGGAGCCTGCCCGCCAGCGCGGCCAGCACCTCGCCAGCGACGGCCCCCGAGACCCGCACGATGGCAATCGCGCTCGGCGGCCGTCCCGATGACAGCGCAAAAATGGTCTGGTCCCTTGGATGCATGGCGGCCTATTTGTCGGCCAACCGGCCAAAAGGCAAACGCCGAATTCAAGCGCCGGACGCGCCTCCATCGCCGGTCGCCGCGCAAAGTGTTGCTATTGTGCGACGCAATATGCGGCGTAACATTTTCTGTTGCCTGGTCTACGGCGTTTGGCTCAGACAGTGCGCCAAGATCGCCAAATATCTGTGTAAATACAACAAGTTGAAAACTAGTCCGCAGCCTTTTCGCGCCGGCCATGCTGCGCCTGATCCCGCAGCAAAACTGCAGCAAAAGCAAAAGGGCGCCCGGAGGCGCCCTTCGCAAACATTGCTGCAGCAGACCTCAGGTATTCATCGAATCGAAGAACTCGGAGTTGCTCTTGGTCGAGCGCAGCTTGTCGAGCAGGAAGTCGATCGCGTCCATGGTGCCCATCGGGTTCAGGATGCGGCGGAGGACGTACATCTTCTTCAGCACCTGCGGATCGGTGATGAGCTCCTCCTTGCGGGTGCCGGAGCGCGAGATGTCGATCGCCGGGAAGGTCCGCTTGTCCGAGACCTTGCGATCGAGGATCAGTTCGGAGTTACCGGTGCCCTTGAACTCTTCGAAGATGACTTCGTCCATGCGGCTGCCGGTATCGACCAGCGCGGTCGCGATGATGGTCAGCGAGCCGCCCTCCTCGATGTTGCGGGCGGCACCGAAAAAGCGCTTCGGCCGCTGCAGCGCGTTGGCGTCGACACCGCCGGTCAGCACCTTGCCCGATGACGGCACCACGGTGTTGTAGGCGCGGCCGAGGCGCGTGATCGAATCGAGCAGGATCACGACATCGCGGCCATGCTCGACCAGGCGCTTTGCTTTTTCGATCACCATCTCGGCGACCTGGACGTGGCGCACCGCCGGCTCGTCGAAGGTCGAGGACACAACCTCGCCCTTCACCGAACGCTGCATGTCCGTGACTTCTTCCGGACGTTCGTCGATCAGCAGCACGATCAGATAGCAATCCGGGTGATTCGCGGTGATCGAGTGCGCGATGTTCTGCATCAGCACCGTCTTACCGGTGCGCGGCGGCGCGACGATCAGCGCGCGCTGGCCCTTGCCGATCGGTGCAACGATGTCGATCACCCTTGCAGAAAGGTCTTTTCGCGTCGGGTCGTCGATTTCCATCCGGAAGCGCTGATTCGGAAACAGCGGCGTGAGGTTGTCGAAATTGACCTTGTGCTTGGCCTTTTCCGGGTCCTCAAAATTGAGCGTGTTGACCTTGAGCAGCGCAAAGTAGCGCTCGCCCTCTTTCGGGCTGCGGATGTGGCCTTCGATGGTGTCGCCGGTGCGCAGGCCGAAGCGGCGAATCTGCGATGGTGAGACGTAGATGTCATCAGGGCCGGGCAGGTAGTTGGCATCCGGCGAGCGGAGAAAGCCGAAGCCGTCAGAGAGCACCTCGACGACGCCCTCGCCGACGATGTCGGTTTCCTGAATCGAGAGCTGCTTGAGAATGGCGAACAAAAGCTCCTGCTTGCGCAGCGTGCTGGCGTTCTCGACCCCTTTTTCTTCCGCGAACGAGACGAGCTCGGCCGGGGTCTTGGATTTGAGGTCTTGGAGTTTGATTTCCCGCATTGGGGTGGTCCTGTGGGGTAACCTTGGGAAGGGGGTGCGAGGTGGCCTGAGAAATGCGGACGCGAGCAGGTAAGGTCCGCAGGTCTAGCAAGGAGAGTGCCGGTGAGGCTTCAAACCTGATGCGGTGTCCGGCTGTCAAAAAGCTCGGACACAACCACATCCGCCTGCGTTGGGTGGGATGTCGCTAATATAGAAAATCGCTTCTCGCGGCGCAAGCCGAAGCACTGAGCGGTCGATCACGATCCTTGCCTAGAACGGCTTCACGATCACCATGATGACGATGAAGATCATCAGGACTGTCGGCACCTCGTTGATAATCCGATAGAATTTCTGGGTACGCGGCCGCCGGTCGGCTTTGAAATCCTTCACCCAGCGGGAAAAAAAGCCGTGGACCGCGGAGAGCGCCAGCACCAGTGCCAGTTTTACGTGCAACCAGGGTGACGCAAACCAATGGCCGGACCACGCGAGATAGAGACCGGCGAGCCAGGTGATGATCATCGCGGGGTTGATGATGACCTTGAGCAGCCGCCATTCCATGACCTTGAAGGTCTCGGACTGCTTTGAGCCGACCTCGGCCTCGCAGTGATAGACGAACAACCGCGGCAGATAGAGCATTCCCGCCATCCAGGAGATGACGGCAATCACGTGCAGCGCCTTGATCCACTCGTACATACGTCAAAACCTTCGCTTCTCATCAATCGGTGGAGGAACCCGAATTGGTAAGAATTCATTTAGAGATTGGAGCGCACACATATCCGCACGCTCGGCTCTTCTAAACCTAAAACTTATAGATTCTTAAAGGTTTGAGTCTGAGTGACCGTGGATTGGACTCATGCAATGCGGTCCGCCACTTTGCCTGTGCTTTTTCACACCCATCAACATTTCCAGCGCTGATCCGCGAGATCCGGATAAGCCACCCATCTTCAAGGGCTTGCGCATAATTGTCGGCGGCTTATCAAGAGGCCTGTACGCACAATCCCGTTTCCGCGCCCGCAAGGCGTCGGAGTTATCCTTTGACGGACCGGTGTGAAGAAACTTGGCCGTTATCCCGCCCCTGGTGTCGCACAACCCTTTCCGAGGGGTTAAGCTCCACACCTATTCACAGCTCGTCCCGCCGACATACAAAGAGATTTCGTGCCGACATCGAACAATTATTTCCATCTGCACCTCGTCTCCGATTCCACCGGCGAGACCCTGATCACCGTGGCGCGCGCGGTCGCCGCGCAATACGCCAACGTCACGCCGGTCGAGCATGTCTATCCGCTGGTGCGCAGCCAGAAGCAGCTTGATCGTGTGCTTGACGAGATCGAGGAAGCGCCGGGTATCGTGCTGTTCACGCTGCTCGAGAAGGATCTGGTCGCGAGGCTCGAGAACAAGTGCAAGGAAATCAACGTTCCGAGCCTCTCGATCATCGGACCGGTGATGCAATTGTTCGAGGCCTATCTCGGAGCTGCGACGACGGGGCGTGTCGGCGCCCAGCACGTGCTCAATGCCGAATATTTCAAGCGAATCGACGCGCTGAACTACACGATGATCCACGACGACGGCCAGCACGTCGAAGGCCTCGAAGAAGCCGACGTGGTGCTCGTGGGCGTGTCGCGCACCTCGAAGACGCCGACCTCGATCTACCTCGCCAACCGTGGCATCCGCACGGCCAATGTTCCGCTGGTGCCGGGCATTCCTGTCCCGCATCAATTGGAGACGCTGACGCGGCCGCTGATCGTAAGCCTGCACGCCACGCCAGAACGCCTGATCCAGGTGCGCCAGAACCGGTTGCTGAGCATGGGGGCCGAGCGAGGCAGTGACACCTATATCGACAAGCAGGCCGTGACCGACGAAGTCGCATTCGCACGAAAACTCAGCGCCAAGCACAATTGGGCGTTGCTCGACGTGACGCGACGCTCGATCGAGGAAACCGCCGCCGCGGTCATGAAGCTTTACACCGACCGGCAACGCAACCGTCCTTCGGAGTAGATGCGGCCGATGAGTCTCTGGCGCGGCAAAGCTCCGCTGATCTTGGCCTCGCAAAGCCAGGCGCGAAAAATGTTGCTCGCGAATGCCGGACTTCCGTTCGAAGCAGTACCCGCCGATATCGACGAGCGTGGGATTCAGGCCGGCTCAAGGCTCTCCAGTCCGCGCGACGTCGCCATGCTGCTGGCCCGCGAGAAGGCGAAGGCGGTCTCGGCGCAGCAGCGCGATCGCTACGTGATCGGCGCGGATCAAACATTGGCGCTCGGCGAGCGTCTCTTCACCAAGCCCGCGGGTCGGGAGCAGGCGGCCGGGCAGCTCCACGATCTTGCCGGACGTGTCCATGAGCTGCATTCAGCGGTCGCAATTGCCCGCGGCGGCAAGCTGCTGTTCGAGGACGCTTCGGTGGCCCGGATGACGATGCGATCGCTCTCCGAGGCCGAAATATCCGCCTATCTCGATGCCGCCAGCGAAGCCGTCACGACCAGCGTCGGCGCCTATCAGCTCGAAGGATTGGGCGTGCATCTGTTCGAGCGAATCGAGGGCGATCACTTCACCATCCTGGGCCTGCCGCTCCTGCCGCTGCTTGCCTTCCTCCGCCACGAAGGGCTAGTTGCGGTGTGACCAGATAGATGGCGGCGCTGTCATGTTGATCCTGGGACTGACCGGCTCGATCGGGATGGGCAAATCCACGACAGCAAAGCTGTTCGCGGAGGCGGGCGTTCCCGTCTATGACGCCGACGCCGCGGTCCACCAGCTCTATGAGGGCGAAGCCGCGCCGGCGATCGAGGCGGCTTTTCCGGGCACGACCGCCAATGGCAAGGTCGACCGTGCAAAATTGTCGGCGCGCGTGGTTGGCGATGCCGCGGCCATGAAGCAATTGGAGCAGATCGTCCATCCGATGCTCGGGGCCTCGCGTCAGAAGTTTTTCGCGGACGCCGAGGCGGCGAAGGCGCCGGTCGTGATCCTGGATATTCCACTGTTGTATGAGACCGGCGGCGAGAAGCGCGTCGACGCCGTTGTCGTGGTGACGACGTCGCCGGAACTTCAGCGCGAGCGCGTGCTGGCGCGCGGCACCATGGACGCACAAAAACTCGATGCCATCATCGCCAAGCAGATGCCCGACACCGAGAAGCGCAAGCGCGCCGATTTCGTGGTGGATACCTCGCACGGCCTCGATCCGGTGCGGGCGCAAATCAAGGACATTCTGGCCGAGGTCGTTAAGATGCCGCAGCGGCGAAACTGATTCGCTTCATAGCGGTATCTTAAATCATGCGTGAAATCGTCCTCGACACCGAAACCACCGGCCTCGATCCCCTGCGCGGCGATCGCCTGGTCGAGATCGGCTGTGTCGAGATCTTTAACCGCATGCCGACGGGCCAGAGCTTCCATCGCTACATCAACCCGCAGCGCGACATGCCGGCGGAAGCCTTTGCCGTGCACGGGCTGTCGAGCGAATTCCTCTCGACGAAGCCGCTATTCGACGAGGTGGTCGACGAGTTCCTGGAATTCATCGGCGACGCGCCGCTGGTGATCCACAATGCCTCGTTCGACATCAGCTTCATCAACGCCGAGCTCGACCGCATCAAGCGTGCGGCGATCCCGCGCGAGCGGTTGGTGGATACGCTGCTGCTGGCGCGGCGCAAGCATCCCGGCGTGTCCAATCGCCTCGACGATCTCTGCTCGCGCTATGCGATCGACAATTCCCACCGCACCAAGCATGGCGCGTTGCTCGACGCCGAGCTGCTTGCGGAAGTCTATGTCGACCTGATCGGCGCGCGTCAGTCGCAACTCATCCTGGCGTCGGAGTCCGAGGAAATTCGAGTCGGGACGAGTGGCGACGTGCCACGGCGGCAACGGCCAGCGCCGCTAGCCCCGCGCGTCAGCGAGGCCGAGCGCGAGGCCCATCGTGCCTTCATCGCGACGATGGGGGACAAGGCGATCTGGAACGAATATCTGGCCGCAACCGCGGCCAGTCCGACCTGACTTAGCTCGACTTCGCCTAGCTCGGCTTGGCCTGGCCCTGCTGGGCCATCTGCCGTTCCATGTTCTGGCGGTAGAGACCGACGAAATCGACGGGATCGAGCATCAGGGGCGGGAACCCGCCGTCACGCACGGCAGTCGCGATGATCTCGCGGGCGAACGGGAACAAGAGCCGCGGGCATTCGATCATGACCAGCGGGTGCAGGTTTTCCTTCGGCACGTTGACGATGCGGAACACACCCGCATAGGCGAGCTCGAAGGAGAACATCACCTTGCCGGCCGTTTCAGCCTTGCCCTCGACCGACAACGTCACCTCGAACTCCTGTTCGCTGAGATTGTTGGCGTTGACGTTGATCTGGATGTTGATTTGCGGCTGCTGACCCTGCTGCTGCAGCGAGGCGGGCGCGTTGGGATTCTCGAACGAGAGGTCCTTGGTATACTGCGCCAGCACGTTGAGCTGGGGAGCCTGGGCCGCGTCGGGGGCGTTGCCGTTACCGTTGGTCATGAAAATCTCTCCTTAACCCCGAATGGGCCTGATATCGCGGCGGGTTGGCTAACATAGGGGCGCCTCATTCCACAAGGGACGAACGACCCCGGAGGACGTCTTCCGGCGCGGGTTGCGGGGGTGCCTCCCTACCCGTCCCGGTCTTCCCGCATGCATCTTAAACATTTGAAGATGCGTGATTTCCGGGCAGGATCGGGTTTCCCCTTAAGCATAAAACGCGCTAGAATTCGCACTGTGCCAAAAGGCGCCATTGGCCGGGCAAGATTTCGTGCCTACATCCCGCGGACCTGAAGCGGACCTAAAAAGGTGATGTAGTGTTGCCGTTCCGGTAAGGAACGGTCTACTGGCCGGACTTATTTTCCCGGCAAAGGCCAGACGGCAAGGACCAGAAAGCGAATACCACGTGGACATCTACACCATCATCTTCCTAGCGCTGGCGGTCTTCATCTTCGTGCGCCTGCGCAGCGTGCTGGGGCAGCGCACCGGCAACGAGCGGCCGCCTTTCGACCGCACCGCGCGCAACGCCCTCCAGGGCGCGGACAAGAATGTCGTGACGATGCCCGGCAAGGTGATCGATCAGGCCCCGCTCGCGCCGAGCGCCGATGTCGCGCCGCCGAGCGACCGCTGGAAGGATCTCGCCGAACCCGGCACGTCGCTCGCGCTGGGCCTCGATGCCATCGTCGAGAAGGATTCCTCGTTCGACCCGCGCCACTTCCTGTCGGGCGCCCGCAGCGCCTATGAGATGATCGTGCTTGCCTTTGCCAATGGCGACCGCCGCGCGTTGCGCGACCTGTTGTCGTCGGAGGTCTATGAGAGCTTTGACGCCGCGATCAAGGAGCGCGAGAAGGCCGAGCAGAAGACCGAGACGCGCTTCGTCTCGATCGACAAGGCCGAGCTCGTCGGTGCCGAGGCGCGCGACCGCACCGCGCAACTCACGGTGCGTTTCGTCTCGCAGATGATCTCGGTCACCCGCGACAAGGCCGGCGCCATCGTCGACGGCAGCGCCGACAAGGTCGCCGACATCACCGACGTCTGGACCTTCGCCCGCGACACAGGTTCTCGCGATCCGAACTGGAAGCTGGTTGGCACCGGAAGCGCGCATTAAGCAAGCCTTTTGGAATTGCGTGACGGCGCTGTGCGCAGGAGCCGTCGCGCTGTCGTCGTTTTCGCTCGCCGCCGAGGCTGCGCGCCGCCACTCCCACGGCCGTCATCATCCCGCTCCGACTATCGCAGCCGTGCCCGCGCGGGCGCTGCCCTACCCCAACCTCGCGCTGCCCTTCGACATTCCCGGAACGCAATATCTGCCGCTCGCCTGGACCGACATCGCCGGCTGGAGCGACGACGACCATCTCGCCGCCTACAAGGCCTTTCGCGTGAGCTGCAAGTCGATCACGCCGCAAAACCAGCCGTCGCCTGAGGCCAAGGCGCTGGGTGGTTCGCTCAACGAGCCGTGCCGGATCACGAAGACGCTGGAATTGTCCGACGACGTCAAAGCCAAGGCATTTTTCGAGGAGCATTTTTCCCCGCTCCGCATCTCGCGCCTCGGCGAGCCCGACGGATTCGTGACCGGCTATTACGAGCCGATCCTCGACGGCTCGCGCACGCCGACCGATGCCTACACCGTGCCGGTCTACCGCCGGCCCTCCAATCTGTTCGTGCGCGGCTACAAGCAGGATTCCGTCAGCCTGCCCAACAAGGGCCAGGTGTTCCGCAAGATCGGCCGCCGCAAGCTGGTGCCCTATTACGACCGCGGCGAGATCGAGGACGGCATCATCGCCGGCCGCGGGCTCGAGATCTGCTACCTCAAGGATTCCACCGATCTCCTCTTCGCGCAGATCCAGGGCTCGGCGCGGATCAAGCTGGAGGACGGCTCGACCGTCCGCATCAACTACGACGCCCACAACGGCTATCCCTACACCGCCGTGGGGCGAGTTTTGATCGAGCGCGGCATCGTCCCGAAGGAGGAGATGTCGATGCAGAAGATCAGGGAGTGGATGGCGCAGAATCCTGATGGCGCCAAGGAGCTGCGGCGGCAAAACCGCTCCTACATCTTCTTCCGCGAGGTGAACCTGTCGGACAAGGACGAGGCCGTCGGCGCCCAGGGCGTGCCGCTGACCGCGGGCCGCTCGATCGCAGTGGACAAGGCGCTGCACGTCTACGGCACGCCGTTCTTCATCGAGGGGCAATTGCCGATCGAGTCCGATCGGTCGAAGACCCCGTTCCACCGCCTGATGATCGCGCAGGACACGGGATCGGCGATCGTCGGGCCCGCACGCGCCGATCTCTATTTCGGCGCCGGCCAGGAAGCGGGCCGCGTCTCCGGCCGCCTGCGTCATCCCATGCATTTTGTGATGCTGGTGCCGAAGAGCCTTGATCCCGTGGCACGCGGCCAAAAATTGCCGGTGCCAGATCCCCGGCCGTCGGAAAAAATCGCAAAACTGTTTCCGCAGACGGCTCCTGCCAAAGATCAGAAGAACGCTGCTCCTGCTGCGCAGCAAGCCGCCGGTGCGACAGTGGCCGTGGCGAACCCGGTGCCATTGCCGGAGCCGCGCCCGGTCATCAAGCCGAGCCGCGAGCAGCGCAAGCACGTTCGTCGCCGCGCAATTCAGCAATGAAACGATCGTCGCGCCCGCCCGTGCTGGACCCACCTCCATCGCCGCGCCGCCGTGCGCTCAGCGAAGAGGATCGCGCGCTCTGGGACCTGGTTGCGAAGCAGGTCAAGCCGCTAAGGAAACATCGCGCGCCGAAGTCACATGCCGCGAAGCGCTCTGAGCCGACGGCAACCGTGCCGCCGGTCGCAAAGCCGTCAATGTCGCCGCGCCCCCATGCACCTGCGACCGCGCCGCGCGTGGCAAAACCCGCGGTGCCGCCGCTGGCGCCGCTCGGCAAGCGCGAGCGGACCAAGCTTTCGCGCGGCCGCAGCGGGATCGAGGCGCGCCTCGATCTGCACGGCATGACGCAGGTCCGCGCCCATCACGCGTTGTCGAATTTTCTGCAGCGGGCACATTACGAGGGACTGACCTTCGTGCTCGTCATCACCGGCAAGGGTCGCACCGGCGGCGAAAGCGGCGTGCTGCGCCGCCAGGTGCCGCAATGGCTGAGCCTGCCGGAGTTTCGCAGCCTTGTTGTCGGCTTTGAGGAAGCCGGCATCGGCCATGGCGGCGAGGGCGCGCTCTATGTGCGGATACGACGGGCGCGAGGTTAGAACGGCCGCACGATTCCGACGCGCGGGATCAGGGTGACGATCACGCCAAAAATGTTGGTGTTGCGATCCTCGCTGGGAATCGGCGTGACTTCACGTGCAGCCGGGAGCGCCTTCACGGCATGCAGGATCAAGAACATGCAGACCGCCCAGTTCGAGATCCAGCGCGAATAATCGAACACCATCGCAAACATCACGAGATAGGCGAGGCCAACGCCGATCAGGCCGGCAATGACCAGGCGCCGGTGCATCTCATCGGCGAGGGCGCGGATGACGTTGGCAAAATAGCGCCACAGCGGCGTATGCAGCCAGATCAGCAGCACGAAGACGGGGACGCCGAGGATGTTGTGGGGCATGCGGCCCCAGGTATCGGAAATCTCCTTCGACAGCGGCTGGTACCAGATGTAGCTGAACTGCAGGAGATCGCTGCGTGTCGGATCGGCCATCCGCCCGCGCAGATGCTGCACGAAGTCGGCTTCGGGGATCGGCATCACGCCCCAGAACTGCGCGGCGAAGAACAGCACGCTCACGCAAACGAGCGCAACTGCGCCGAACGCGACATTGGTCCGGCCGATGCCATGGCCGAGGTAGTGCCTGAGCAGCACGATGACGACGATGGTCGGCACATACATCAGGAGATGGATGTGGTGGATCAGGATCAGGACGATCGAGAACAGCGCGGCGAGCGCGACGAACAGCAGCGAGCGGGCAGGGATCATCAGCAGCACGATCGCCAGCGCGCAGCCATAGATGTCGAAATGGCCGAGCGTGTGCATGAAATTCTTCAGGAAGAACGGCGAGCCCGCCATGAAGACGAACAGCGGCAAGGTCTTCTCGTTGAAGCCGAACGTTTTTCGGAAGAGTCTTACGAACAGCGCAAGTGTTACGAGCCAGGTCACGTCGGCGAGTGCAAACACCAGCCACACCGGCACCCTGTCGGTAAACAGCGCAACGGCCGCGCCGATCAGCGCGCGCTTGATGAAGCCGAAATGATAGTCGACGACGAGGTGGATGTAGGGGACCCAGGGCGGAAGCTGGATCTTATTAATGAAGACGCCGACGATGATTGCAGCGTTGACCGCGAGCAAAAGCCGCCATGGGTTTTGCAGGATGCTAGCGCGCACGAGCCACCCGGCGTGCGTCCACCTCCGCCGTCATCCCGGACAAGCTCGCGCAGCGAGCGCCGATCCGGGATCCATAACCACGAATGTTTGTGTGAGCCAAGGTTGGGGCCGCTATCTTTTCCAATAAGGAACGCCGGTGGTAATGGGTCCTGGCTTTCGCCAGGACGACGGCGGAATAGATAGCGGACTGGCCGGAAATTACAAAATGAACCGGCTCAGATCGGCGTTCTTGGCGAGGTCGCCGATGTGCTTCTGCACATAATCGGCATCGATCTGGATTGTCTCGCCGTTGCGGTCGGGCGCGGTGAAGGAGATTTCGTCCAGCACCCGCTCCATCACCGTCTGCAGCCGCCGCGCGCCGATGTTCTCGACCGACGAGTTGACGGCGACCGCGATGTCGGCGAGCGCGTCGATCGCGCCGTCGGTGATGTCGAGCTTGACGCCCTCGGTTTGCAGCAGCGCCACATATTGCTTGATCAGCGAGGCCTCGGGCTCGGTGAGGATGCGCCGCATGTCGTCGCGGGTCAGCGCTTGCAATTCTACGCGGATCGGCAGGCGGCCCTGCAATTCCGGCAGCAGGTCCGACGGCTTTGCGATGTGGAAGGCGCCGGAGGCGATGAACAGGATATGGTCGGTCTTGACCGCGCCGTGCTTGGTCGAGACGGTGGTGCCCTCGATCAGCGGCAAGAGGTCGCGCTGCACGCCCTCGCGGGAGACATCGCCGCCGACCCGGCCGTCGCGGACGCAGATCTTGTCGATCTCGTCGAGGAATACGATGCCGTTGTTCTCGGCGGCGCTGATCGCCTCTTGCACGAGCTGGTCGTTGTCCAGGAGCTTGTCGGATTCCTCGTTGACGAGGATTTCGTGCGAGCTTTCGACCGTCAGCCGCCGCATCTTGGGGCGGCCGCCGAGCTTGCCAAAGATGTCGCCGAGCGAGACCGCGCCCAGTTGCGCGCCGGGCATGCCCGGGATCTCGAACATCGGAAGGCCGCTGCCCGAGCTCTGGGTCTCGATCTCGATTTCCTTGTCGTTGAGCTCGCCGGCCCGCAGCCTCTTGCGGAACGATTCCCGCGTCCCGGAACTGGCGTTGGCGCCGACCAGCGCGTCGAGCACGCGTTCCTCGGCGGCAAGCTGGGCGCGCGCCTGCACGTCCTTGCGCTTCTTCTCGCGCACCTGGGCGATTGCGACCTCGACGAGATCGCGGACGATCTGCTCGACGTCGCGGCCGACATAGCCGACCTCGGTGAATTTGGTCGCTTCCACCTTCAGGAACGGTGCGTTGGCGAGCTTTGCGAGGCGACGCGCGATCTCGGTCTTGCCGACGCCGGTCGGGCCGATCATCAAGATGTTCTTCGGCAGCACCTCTTCGCGCAGGGAGCCCGTGAGCTGCTGGCGGCGCCAGCGGTTGCGCAGCGCGATCGAGACGGCGCGCTTGGCCTCGGCCTGGCCGACGATGAAACGGTCGAGTTCGGAAACGATTTCGCGGGGGGAGAAGTCTGTCATGTCTGCTTAGCTAGGGTCAGAGACGGGCGAGGACAAGCTGCATTTTTCGGCGATCAGATGATCGGCGGACCCGATTGCCACTGCTTCACGGCGTCAAGCGGGTAGATCAGCATCAAGATATTCAGCGTCAGATTGTCGCGAATATGGAGCGCCATCACGATTTCGAAAACGAGTGCGAGCAGCACGGTTGCGGTCACCGGCAGCGCGCGCGCCGTGAGGAAACCCAGGATCATGGCCACGGTGTCGGACACCGAGTTCACGATGCTGTCGCCGTAATAGTCCAGCGAGATGGTTCCGGCGCGATAGCGCTCGATGATGAAGGGCGAATTCTCGACGATCTCCCAGGTACCCTCGATCAGCATCGCGAGGATGAGCCGCGCCGGCCAGGACCAGCGCGAGAACAGCACCCAGGTCAGGCCGTAGAACAGAAAACCGTGCAGCACATGCGACAGCGTGTACCAGTCGGCGATGTGCTGCGAATTCTCCGAGCTCTGCACCACGCCGTGCCAGAGTTTGACATAGCCGCAGGTGCAGATCGGCACGCGGCCCATCGCAAACAGGATCGAGGCCTGCAGCGCGAGCAGGAGCAGCGCGATGCCGACCCAATAGATCGAGGGAATCGAGATCTTGTTGTCGTCGACGCGCGCCATGGTCATCGATCGCGCACCATCAGCAGCGACGGCCCGTCCGGCGTCTCGACCATGCCTGTTCTTTCAAAGCCCGCCTTCTGATAGGCGCGTACCGCGCGAAGATTCTTGGGATCGGGATCGGTGACCATGCGCGGCAAGCCCTGCCCCAACTGGTGGTCGACGAACTGGCGGATGAAGGTCGAGCCGTGGCCGCGTTCGATCATGTCTGACACACCGATGAACTGATCGATGCCACGGGTACCCTCCGGTTGCGGCCCAAGGCCGGTATTCCACGCCGTCAGGCGGTAGCACTGAAGGTAGCCGAAGGGATCGCCACCTGCCAACACGATGAACTGGTCCATCGCGGGCTCGTCGAGGTCGCCGGCCACCAGCGCATATTGCTCGTCCGGATCGCCCCACCACTCCCGCACATGCGGCTCGCCCAGCCACCGCCCGATCAGCGGCAGGTCGGACGCCGTCATCGGGCGGAAGGTGTAGGCGGGCGTCATCGCCTAGCCGCTCGACAGGCTCTCGATGGTGACGTTGCGGTTGGTGTAGACGCAGATGTCGGCGGCGATGTCGAGCGAGCGGCGGACGATGGTCTCGGCGTCCTTGTCGGTGTCGAGCAGGGCGCGAGCCGCGGCCAGCGCGTAATTGCCGCCCGAGCCGATCGCCATTACGCCGGCCTCGGGCTCCAGCACGTCGCCGGTCCCGGTCAGGACCAGGGAAACGTCCTTGTCGGCCACGATCATCATGGCCTCCAGCCGCCGCAGATAGCGGTCGGTGCGCCAGTCCTTGGCGAGCTCGACGGCCGCCCGGGTCAGTTGCCCCGGATATTGCTCGAGTTTGGATTCCAACCGCTCAAAAAGCGTGAAAGCATCGGCCGTCGCCCCGGCAAACCCGCCGATCACGTCGCCCTTGCCGAGTTTCCGGACCTTCTTGGCGTTGGACTTGATCACGGTCTGGCCGATCGAGACCTGTCCGTCGCCGCCGACCACCACCCGGCCGCCCTTGCGGACCGTCACAATGGTCGTGCCGTGCCAGACCGGCGAGCTGTTCTGGGAATCCTGCATGAAATACCTCGTTGTCCGGCCTGATTTAGGGGGTCGGGGCCAAGGGCACAACCGGGGCACAACGCCCGGCTTTGGGCCGATTTCGCTCACCATAGGCAGAACTAGAGCCCTGCTAGGGCCATCCCGCAGTAGCGAAGGCGTCATTTGGCTGTTAAAAGACCGCCGTTTTCGGCTCAAAGGAGCATGATCCGGAAAAGTGGGTACCGGTTTTCCGAGAGGATCATGCTCAAAACCAAAGTGGAAGCCAGCTTTCCAATGCGCACCGCGACGATCAAGCGCAAGACCAAGGAGACCGACATCGAGGTATCCGTGAACCTCGATGGATCCGGCGTGTCCAACATCACGACCGGCATCGGCTTTTTCGACCATATGCTCGATCTCCTCGCCCGCCATTCCCGCATCGACCTCACGGTCAAGGCGGTGGGCGATCTGCACATTGATCATCACCATACGACCGAAGACACCGGCATCGCGCTCGGTCAGGCCGTGAAGCAGGCGCTCGGCAACATGGCGGGCATCACCCGCTATGCCAGCGTCCACATGCCCATGGACGAAACGCTGTCGCGCGTGGTCATCGACATTTCGGGCCGCCCGGTCCTGGTGTTCAAGGCCGACTTTCCCCGCGACAAGATCGGCGAGTTCGACACCGAGCTGGTTCGCGAATGGTTTCAGGCCTTCGCCATGAATGCCGGCGTGACTCTCCACGTCGAGACCCTATATGGCGAGAACAGCCACCATATCGCCGAATCCTGCTTCAAGGGTCTGGCGCGGGCGCTGCGGACGGCCGTCGCCATCGATCCGCGTGCAGCGGGTGAGGTGCCGTCCACCAAGGGCTCGCTCGGCGGCTGACATCTCCGTCTCGCGGGCCATCGGGCGCCGCCGGCGGGTTCAATTGAATTTTTTGGAACGGGGCATCCGAATGCCTGTCTATACAGTCCATGCTCCCTCCCCCCATGGGACGGATCTGCGCGCCACCGAGAAATTCGCCTTCGTGCGCGATGGCTTCCATTTCTGGGCGATGATCTTTGGCCCGATCTGGCTGCTCTGGCACCGGCTGTGGCTGGCGCTGATCGGCTGGGTCATCTTCTTCGCCGCGTTTCAGGCCGGGCTCTCGAGCCTCGGCGTCGGCCGCACCTCGATCTTCTTCGCCGACATTATCCTGGCGCTGTTGATGGGGCTCGAGGCCACAAGCCTGCGCCGCTGGACGCTGTCGCGCGGTAAGTGGCGGCAGCTCGACGTCGTGGTTGCCGATGACCGGGACACCGCCGAGCGGCGTTTCTTCGAGCGCTGGAGCCAGAAGCAGCGCGGCATCGTCAACGATCAATGGGCCGTCGATCGCGGTGGCCCGCCGCCGACCCGCAACGTGCCGGGCGAGCCGTTCTCCAACCCGCCGCCGCTGCCGTCCGGCGGCATCATTGGCTTGTTTCCAGAACCGGGAGGGTCACGATGAGCGTTGCCATCATCGATTACGGTTCCGGCAATCTGCATTCCGCTGCAAAAGCCTTCGAGCGCGCCGCGCGCAGCATGGAGGACCCGCAGAAGATCATCGTGACGCACGATCCGGACACCGCCTATCGCGCCGATCGCATCGTGCTGCCGGGCGTCGGCGCCTTCGCCGATTGCCGGCGCGGGCTTGATGCCGTGGACGGCATGGTCGACGCGATCACCGAAGCCGTGCGGGTCAAGGCGCGGCCGATGTTCGGCATCTGCGTCGGCATGCAATTGTTCGCAACCCGCGGCAAGGAGCATGTCATCACCGAGGGCCTGAACTGGATCGCCGGTGACGTCGAGAAGATCGCGCCCCGCGACGAGAATCTGAAGATCCCGCACATGGGCTGGAACACGCTCGACGTGCTGCGCGAGCATCCGGTGCTGGAAAAGCTGCCGCTCGGTCCCAAGGGCCAGCACGCCTATTTCGTGCACTCTTATCACCTCAATGCCGCCAATGAGGCGGACGTGCTGGCGCGCGCCGATTATGGCGGACCGGTCACGGCCATCGTCGCCAAGGACACCGCCATCGGCACCCAGTTTCACCCCGAGAAGAGCCAGCGCTTTGGCCTGGCCCTGATCTCGAACTTTTTGAGATGGAAGCCGTGATCCTCTTCCCCGCCATCGATCTGAAGAACGGCCAATGCGTGCGCCTGGAGCAAGGCGACATGGCGCGCGCCACCGTGTTCAACCTCGATCCCGCGGCGCAGGCCCAGAGCTTTGCCGCGCAGGGGTTTGAATATCTCCACGTCGTCGATCTCGACGGCGCCTTTGCCGGCAAGCCGGTCAATGCACACGCCGTCGAGGCCATGCTGAAGACGATCAAGATGCCGGTGCAGCTCGGCGGCGGCATTCGCGATCTCGCGACCGTCGAGGCCTGGCTTGCCAAGGGCATCACGCGCGTCATCATCGGCACGGCTGCCGTGCGCGATCCCGAGCTGGTGAAGGTGGCTTCGAAAAAATTCCCCGGCCGCATCGCCGTGGGGCTCGATGCCCGCGACGGCAAGGTCGCCGTCGAAGGCTGGGCCGAGACCTCGCAGGTCACGGTGCTGGAGATCGCGCAGCGTTTCGAGGATGCCGGCGTCGCCGCCATCATCTTTACCGACATCGCGCGTGACGGCTTGCTCAAGGGCCTCAATCTCGACGCGACGATCGCGCTTGCAGATGCCATCTCCATCCCCGTGATCGCCTCCGGCGGCCTCGCCTCGATCGAGGACGTCAAGGCGATGCTGACGCCGCGGGCCAAGAAGCTCGCCGGCGCGATTGCCGGTCGCGCGCTTTACGACGGCAGGCTCGATCCCGCGGCCGCCCTCACCCTGATCCGCAACGCGCGCGCGGCTGCTTAGGAGAACGCCAGATGTTCAAGGTGCGCGTGATCCCCTGCCTCGACGTCAAGGACGGCCGGGTCGTCAAGGGCGTCAACTTCGTCGACCTGCGCGATGCCGGCGACCCCGTCGAGGCGGCGATCGCCTATGACGCCGCCGGCGCCGACGAGCTCACTTTCCTCGACATCACCGCGACCCACGAGAACCGCGGCATCATGCTGGACGTGGTCCGGCGCACGGCGGAGGCCTGCTTCATGCCGGTGACGGTCGGCGGCGGCGTCCGCACGGTCGACGACATCAAGACGCTGCTGCGCTCTGGCGCCGACAAGGTCTCGATCAACAGCGCCGCGGTCTCCCGGCGCGAGTTCGTCAAGGAAGCGGCCGAAAAATTCGGCGAGCAGTGCATCGTTGTCGCGATCGACGCCAAGCGGGTCAAGCGCCCTGGCGGCTCTGACCGCTGGGAGATCTTCACCCATGGCGGGCGCAACTCGACCGGCATCGACGCGGTCGAGTATGCCCAGGAAGTGGTCTCGCTCGGCGCCGGTGAGATTTTGCTCACCTCGATGGATCGAGACGGCACCAGGCAGGGTTTTGACATCCCGCTGACCCAGGCGATTGCCGACAGCGTTCCGGTACCCGTGATCGCCTCGGGCGGCGTCGGCAATCTCGATCACCTCGTCGACGGTATCCGCGACGGGCACGCCACGGCCGTGTTGGCGGCGTCGATCTTTCACTTCGGGGAATTCACCATCCGCGAGGCCAAGGAGCACATGGCCCGGCGTGGGCTGCCCATGCGCATGGATGCATAACGACTCCTGTTCGTAAAAATGCTACACAGGCCGGAGGGGACCGGCCAGGGCGGCCGGCGGCGTGTTTCTGAGTATTTCGTATGTCGCGTTTCACGATCCACGACCTGGCTGCAACCATCGACGCCCGCGCGGCGTCCGTTGGCGAGGCGTCCTACACCCGCAAGCTGCTCGACAAGGGCGCGGAACATTGCGCCAAGAAGTTCGGCGAGGAAGCAGTCGAAACCGTAATCGCAGCAGTCGAAAACGATCGCGCGCATCTGATCGCGGAAAGCGCCGACCTGCTCTACCACTTCCTTGTGCTCCTCAAGGCGCGCGGCGTAAGACTGGAGGAGGTCGAGGCGGCACTGGACAAGCGCACTGCGATGTCCGGGCTCGAAGAAAAGGCGTCACGCAAGGGCGATTAACGGAAAGGCGGCGTCATGGATATCCGCGCACCCGAGCAGCTGTACAATCCGTACCGCGTCTACACGCGCGAGCAATGGGCGCGGTTGCGCGACGATACGCCGATGACGCTGGAGCCGGGTGAGTTCGACCGGCTGCGTTCGCTGCACGATCGCCTCGACTTGCAGGAGGTCGAGGACATCTACCTGCCGCTGTCGCGCCTGTTGTCGATCTATGTCGATGCTATGCAGCGCCTCTACTACGCGGAGCGCCAGTTCCTCAACATCCGCGATCGCAAGATGCCCTACATCATCGGCGTCGCCGGCTCGGTCGCGGTTGGAAAGTCCACCACGGCCCGTGTGCTCCAGGCCCTGCTGGCGCGCTGGTCGCCGCGGCCGAAGGTCGAGCTGATCACGACAGACGGATTTCTTTATCCCAACGCGGTGCTCGATCGGCAGGGCATCATGCAGAAGAAGGGTTTTCCGGAGAGCTACGATCTGCCCCTGCTGCTGAGCTTCCTCTCCGATATCAAGTCCGGCCGCCGCCATGTGCGCGCGCCGGTCTATTCGCATCTGACCTATGACATCGTGCCGAACCAGTGGGCCGAGATCGACCAGCCCGACATTCTGATCGTCGAGGGCGTCAACGTGCTGCAGACCGGAAAACTGCCGCGTGACGGCAAGGCGGTGCCTGTGGTCTCCGACTTCTTCGACTTCTCGGTCTATATCGACGCCGACGAGGCGGCGCTGCGGCAATGGTACATCAAGCGCTTCCTGGCGCTGCGCGACACCGCGTTCACGAATCCAAAGTCCTACTTCAATCGCTACGCGCTGTTGTCGGACGACGAAGCGACCGCCACGGCCATCGCGATCTGGGAACGTACCAACCTCGCGAACCTCGAGGACAACATTTTGCCCACCCGCCCCCGCGCGACGCTGATCCTGAAAAAGGGCGCCGACCACGTGGTGGAGAGCGTGGCGCTCAGGCGGCTGTAGCCGCAGGGTTGTAGTCGTAGGGTGGGCAAGGGCGCGCTCTTCGCGCGCCGTGCCCACCATCTTTCCTCGCATGAGACAGAAGTGGTGGGCACGCGGAGCCTGTCATCGGGCGCGTTCGCGCGACCCGTTGGCTTTGCCCACCCTGCGGTTGCGTCGATTGTGGCAGCATCAGTTGCCGGCTTGCGCCATCCAATCACTGGGCTTGATCCGCGCCACGAAGGCCGCTGGACCTGAGCCGCTTGCCCTGTAGACGAAAGCCTCGCCGTCCCCGACGTCGCCGGCTTCCTTGCCGAAGGCATCGGTGATGTTGGTCTTGTGCGTGACGAGGAAGGTGTTGGTGCCGGGTTTTGGCGGCGCATCGACGAGCTGACGCATAGCGAGCCCGGCCTTCGTATTCCCAGCCGTGGGATTGGCCATGCCCGACGCGCTGGCATTGCTGCTGTCCGTCAACGCATCGACCGGCTCCACATCCTTGCCCGAGAGCAGCTTGGCGGTCTCGATCGCGCGATTGAGCCGGCTCGTGTAGACCTCGCCAATCGGCATCGCGAGGCTCTTGATTGCGGCGCCCATCTGATGCGCCGCCTCCCGCCCCTTTTCGCTGAGCTGACGCTGGGCGCTCATGTCGTCGAACCTGAAGGGATAGATATCCTTCTGGCTGTCGTCGGTTGCGGTGTGCCGGAACACGAGGACATAGCCGCCCTGCTTCAGCGCCGAGATGAGGTCGTGTGTATCGGCTGCGGCGGCATGGCCGTAGCCGGCGAAAAGGGCAAGGAGGGCAAGGCGATAGAGCGCTTTCATCGGCGCATCCTCTTGGTGACTTGCACGTCCCCGCCAAGAGGATGGTGATGCGCTCCGCGGTCGATTTCAATCGGGAGTTGCTGACAAGCGCGTGAGCGCGCGGGCGCTCCGCACCCTGACGATCACGCCACCAGATGCCGCGACGCGGCGAGCGCGGCCAGCGCTTCTTCCAGCTTCTCGCGGTCGAGCGGCTTGATCAGGAACCCATCCATGCCGGCCTCGAAACAGGCGTATCGGTCCTCGACCAATGTATTGGCGGTCAGCGCCAGGATCGGCGTACGGCGGCCGGGCTCGCCGGCTTCACGCGCACGGATGCGCTTGGCCGCTTCGATGCCGTCGAGTTGCGGCATCTGGATGTCCATCAGCACGAGGTCGTAGGGCGTGCCGGCCGATTTTGCGGACAGCCAGGATTCCAGCGCGGCCTCGCCATGGGTTGCGATCACGACGCGATGACCGAGTTTGGTCAGCAGCGATCGCATCAAGAGCGCATTTATCTCATTGTCCTCGGCGACCAGAATCGACAGGCCCTTCGATGTCGTGGCTGCCGGCTTTGCTTCGCTCGGCGGCTCCGGTGCCAGCTCAGGCGATGGGACCTCCGGGGTCAGTGACAGTCGCGCAGCGAGCGAAGCGGTGCGCAGAGGCTTGACGAGAAAGCCGGTGAGATCAGCAGAAAGCTGTTGCTCATGCCGCGTGGCCGGCGTCAGCAGAACCAGCCGCTGGGTCGCGTGTGCACGCGCGGCTGCGCCGAGCCGCGCAACGCTGTCTGCGCCGAGCGCACGATCGACCAGCATCGCGTGCCAGGATCGTTCCGGCAGCAGGGCTTCGGCGACGGCGGCATCAGAGACCATGCAGGTCTGGCCACCCCAGCGCTCCAGCCGGCGCGCGATCAGCGAAGCTTCGATGCCGTCGGCGATCAGGAGGATCGACTTGCCGTTGAGATCGGGGCTCGGGAAGGTCGTCTGTCCGGCCTTTGCGTCGGAGGCGAGCAGCGGGATCGAGACTTCGAAGGTCGAGCCCCTGCCCTGCTCGCTCTCCAGCGTAATCCGGCCGCCCATGCGCTTGACGATGCGATCGCTGATCGCGAGCCCGAGGCCGGTGCCGCCATAATTGCGCGCGACGCGCTCGTCGGCCTGCTCGAATTCGCGGAAGATGCGCGATTGCGCCTCGGGCGCGATGCCGATGCCGGTATCGCGCACCAGAAAACTGATCTCGTTCGGCCAGACGCCGGGCTCGACGATCAGTGCGACGCCGCCGGTCGAGGTGAACTTGATCGCATTGCCGGCAAGATTGAGCAGCACCTGGCGCAGCCGCGCGGCGTCGCCGACGACCTCCAGCGGAAGACGCTCGTCGACGTACGCCGCGATCTCGAGGTTCTTGGCCTGCGCGCGCGGCGCCAGCAACTCGGTGATCTCCTCGATCAGGGTCGAGAGCGCGAAGGCGCGCTGCTCGAGGTCGAGCTTGCCGGCCTCGATCTTAGAATAGTCGAGCAATTCCTCGATCAGCGCCATCAGCGCCTCGCCCGAGGTCTTCACGGCTTTGGCGTAAGTCCCCTGCTCCGGCGTCAGCGTGGTGTCAAGCAGCAATCCGCTCATGCCGATGATGCCGTTGAGCGGCGTGCGGATCTCGTGGCTCGCCATCGCGAGGAAGCGCGACTTGGCGCGGTTGGCGGCATCGGCCTGGTCGCGCGCTTCCGACAGCGCGCGCTCGCTCTCGGTGCGGTCGGTGACGTCGCGGCCGACGCTCTGCAATTCGGCGGGCTGGCCGGCGTCGAGCCGTACCAGGCCCTCGCGCCAGGCGATCCAGCGCGAGCCGAGCGGCGTTGCGATCTTCTGGTCGTGGATGCGCGTGCCGTTGCTCTCGCGCGCACTCTCGCCCTGCTCCAGCACGTCGAAATTGAAGCGGGTGCCGACCAGCGCACCGCGCGCCTGACCGGCGAGCGTGCAATAGGCGTCATTGGCAAAGGTGATGCGGCCGTGGGTGTCGCGCAGCACGATCAGGTCGCCCTGCGATTCGAACAGGCTGCGCGCGCGCTCTTCAGCTTCCTTCAGCTCCCAATTGCGGTCGACCAGTGCCTCGTTATGGGCCGCCAGCGCGCGCAGGCGCTTGTTCACGAAACGCAGCCGCATGCTGAGCGTGGCAAGCCCGAGGCAGGCGAGCGCGAACAGGAAGCTGGCGCCGACTGCAAAGGCGTTGGGATCGTAGCCGGAATTTTCCGACCGGCTCGCGGTGATGAAGCCATAGGCGGCGCCGAAGGTCGCCGAGAAGATCAGGAAGGAGCGGACCGTGAACGAGATTTTGGGATAGCGGCGCCTGAAGCGGCGCATGCGCACTTTGATCCGGAACGCCCGACCCATCGCCAAAGACCCCGATGCTGCCCTGAAATGAATGCTCGCCTTACGTGACGATGTGTCGTTCGACCTTGCGAAGAGTTTGAGGTTTTGCGGCGCCTTACGAACAGGGTTGACGAAACGTTAATGCGTCAAAACAAGAATCTACAGCGAGGCGGCCTGCATGTGGCGGTGTCCGCCGCTGGCGCCGACGATCAGCGCGGCGGCGTCGCGCGGCGAGAACGCGTTCGAGCGCACATAGATGCGATAGTCGGCCGGGCCGTCCTGGGAGAGATAGATCACCGGGCCGTTAGTGCTCGGCCACCCCGAAATCGCGATCGAGCGCGTCGTCGCATGGCCCTGGCAGGCGCCGGTCTCGGAGGTCGAGGTGTCGTCGACCAGGGCAAAGTCCGCCGCATCAGCGTCGTCGGTGATCTGTACCCGCACCGTGGCGCGGCTGGGATCGTCGGTGAAGCCGACATGCAGGTCGGCGCCCCAGGGAACCGAGGCGAGCTCGACCGCTGTCTCGCCGAAGGCAATGCAGGGATGGGATGTCGAGCCGACCTCGCCGCGGAACACCGCGGCCGCCAGGAGGGGAACGACCGAAGCCAGGATCTTGAAACGCAACATGGCACTCTACTCGCCAAAGCCGGACCGACAGGGCCCGTGCGCTTATGGTTTGCAGACCGTAAAGGAAACTCGTTACCGCCGGGTTGATGCCGGGGATCGTCAAGCCATCTGCCGCACATCCTCTGCGAGTGCCCGGTAGGACAGGGCTTCGGCGAGATGCAGCCGGCCGATCTTCTCGGCGCTGTCGAGGTCGGCGAGCGTGCGCGCCACCCGCAGCACGCGGTGATAGCCGCGCGCCGACAGCCGCATGGTCTCGGCGGCATCGCGCAGCAGTTTTGCGCCTTGCGCATCGGGCTTGGCGATCACTTCCAGCACGGAGGCCGGCGCCTCGGCATTGGTGCGGACCTGCGGCAGGCCGGCAGCCTGATAGCGCGCGAGCTGGACATCCCGCGCGGCTGCGACGCGCGCGGCGACTTCGGCAGAGCCTTCCGCCGCTGGCGGCAGGATCAGGTCGGCCGCCGTCACGGCGGGCACCTCGATTCGCAAATCGATGCGATCCATCAGCGGGCCCGAGATGCGCGCCTGATAGTCCGATGTGCAGCGATCGATGCGGCCGCGCTTGCAGGCATAGCCGGGCTCGAATGCGTTGCCGCAGCGGCATGGATTCATCGCGGCGACCAGCATGAAGCGGGCAGGGTAGGTGACGCGGTGATTGGCGCGGGAGACCGAAACCTCGCCGTTCTCCAGCGGCTGGCGCAGGGAGTCGAGCACGCGCGGATCGAACTCCGGCAGTTCGTCGAGGAACAGCACGCCCTAATGCGCGAGCGAGATCTCGCCGGGTTTTGCGCGCGCGCCGCCGCCGGTCAGCGCCGCCATGCTGGCGGAATGATGCGGTGAGCGGAACGGCCGCTGCGCGGTCAGCGCGCCGCCTTCGATCTCGCCGGCAACGGAGGCGATCATCGACACTTCGAGCAGCTCGCCCGGCGACAGCGGCGGCAGGATCGAGGGCAGGCGGGCCGCCAGCATCGACTTGCCGGCGCCGGGTGCGCCGATCATGAGCAGATGATGCCCGCCGGCGGCCGCGATCTCGAGCGCCCGCTTGGCGCTTTCCTGACCCTTGATGTCGCGCAGGTCGAGCGGAGAGGCGGCGGCTTCGTGCACCTTGGGGGCAGGGCGCGAGAGCACTTGCGTGCCCTTGAAATGGTTGGCGATCTGGATCAGCGAGTGTGCGGCGACGATCTGGATGTCCGGGCTCGCCCAGGCCGCTTCCGAGCCGCAGGACGCGGGGCAGATCAATCCTTCCTCGCGCGCATTGGCGCCGATGGCGGCGGGCAGCACGCCGGCGACAGGCGCGATCGAGCCGTCGAGCCCGAGCTCGCCGAGCACGGTGAAGCCCGTGAGTGCATCCGGGGGAATCGCGCCGATCGCGGCCATCAGGCCGAGCGCGATCGGGAGGTCGTAATGGCTGCCTTCCTTGGGCAGATCGGCCGGGGCGAGATTGACGATGATGCGCCGGGCCGGTAGCGCCAGCCCTGAGGCGATCAGCGCCGAGCGGACCCGCTCCCGTGCCTCCGACACCGCCTTGTCCGGCAGGCCGACGATAATGAAGGCCGGCAGGCCAGGCGCGACCTGCACCTGCACGTCGACCGCGCGAGCCTCGATTCCCTCAAAAGCGACGGTAGAAACGCGCTGAACCATCCAGCCCCTCTTGCACAATCAAGGGTAGCGGAATTGGGTTTGCTTGGCAAGAACATTACGGGAACATTGCCGTTGCTCCGGCAATTCCTAACGGAAGGTGAAGGGAATGCGGACATCAAGCCGCGATTAAGCATCGACTACGCCTCGAATGCCGCCGGTTCCACTCAGCACATCCCAACACATGTCCGCTACTGATGAGGGTGCGGGATGGGCCGTGATCTAACAGCGAATGGTCGAGATGCTTGTAAATCGCCGGAGAAGCGAACGTCGGGTGTGCAGCCGGCTCGCCAAGATTCATTTCGGGGCGGGCTCCTTGCCGCGCGATTGCACGGTTACGGATATTTCGGACGGGGGTGTGAAAGTGGTGGCGGAGTTTCTGGAAGTGCCGCCGCAATTCACCATCATCTTCGCGCCCGATTACAGCCGCCAATGCCGCCTGCGCTGGCGCATCGGCTGCGAATTCGGCGCGGAATTCACCGATTAGAGCATGATCCGGAAAAGTGTGTAGCGGTTTTCCGGAACGATCATGCTCAAACAAACAGCTAAAGCGCGATGATGCTTCAACCTGAATTCATCGCGCTTTGGCGCGTCCTTAACGGGAATTTAGCGTTAATAGGGAAGCATCTCTGATCAGTCGCCGACAGTAGATCAGAGTATATGTCCCAGCGTTTGTTCCGTTCCTCTTCCCCGGCGAGAGTTTTCCTGCCCGCGCTTCTGGTGCTGGGTCTGTGCGGCTGCCAGACCGCAGGGATCGAGGACGTCACCGGCGCGCTGGGCGGCAAATCGGAAAAGTCGCGGGCGGGTGAGGCCAGGGCCGAGGCCAAGTCCGATCTCGACGGCTTGCGGGAAACCTATCGCGCCAGGCAGGGCGATCCCGAGATCGCGCTCGCCTATGGCAAGGCGCTGCGCGAGAGCGGCCAGCGGTCACAGGCGGTCGCAGTTCTCGAGCAGGCCGTGCTCAATCATTCGAAAAACAAGGCGTTGCTCGCGGCCTATGGCCGGGCGCTCGCTGACAACGGCAATTTCCAGCAGGCCTTCGACGTGCTGACCAAGGCACATTCGCCCGAGGATCCCGACTGGCGCATCCTGTCGGCGCAGGGCGCGGTGCTGGACCAGATGGGACGCAACGAGGAGGCGCAGCAATATTACGCCAGCGCCCTGAAGATCAGGCCCGACGAGCCGTCGGTGCTGTCGAACCTCGGCCTATCCTATGTGCTGCAGAACAATCTGCCCAAGGCCGAACAGACGCTAGGTCGCGCCTATCAGCGCAATTCGCACGATGCGCGAGTCCGTGCCAATCTCGCGCTCGTGCTGGGCCTGCAGGGACGTCAGGCCGAGGCCGAAGTCCTCGTGAAGGCGGATCTGCCCCCTGATGAAGCTGCGGCGAAGGTCAACGCGCTGCGCGAGATGCTGGCGAAGAAGCAGCAGCGAGCGGATAGATAGGGCGTTTTCGAGCGAAGTGGATACCGGTTCGCGTCAAGAAAACGCGTCAAGACGAGAATCCAGAGCCTTATCCATCGCGATGGATAAGACTCTGGTCCGCCGCGCCTCTTTCACGAAATGAAGCTTACGACGCCTTGCGATGCGGCGCCTGTCCGCGCCGCGCCGTCTTCGCCTTCAGCTTCTTCAGGAGCGGGCCGAGCAGCGAGCGCTTCGGTTTCCTGACTTCGCCGCGTCCGGCAAGCCGGTTGGCGATGTCCTGGAACGTCTCGGTGATGCGGTGGCTCTTGGAGATCTCCGCGATCATCTGGCCGTTATTGGTCGCCGTCGAGAACAGTTTCGAATCGAAGGGAATCACCGCGATCGGCTGGCTCTCCATGGTCTTGGCGAACGCCTTGACCTCGATCTCCTGACGCTTGTGCATGCCGACCTGGTTGATGCAGTAGAGCGGGGGGCGATCGTTGGGCCGCGCGCCTTTCAGCACGGTCAGCATGTTCTTGGTGTTGCGCAGGTTGGCGAGATCGGGCTCCGCCACGATCAGAATGTCGTCGGCGCTGACCAGCGCGCGACGCGTCCATCCCGACCATTGATGGGGCACGTCGAGCACGATGCAGGGCGTCGTCATGCGCAGCGTGTCGAACACGGCGTCGAACGCTTCGGCGCCGAAATCATAGACGCGGTCGAGCGTCGCGGGGGCCGCGAGCAGGCTGAGGCGATCGGTGCATTTGGCGAGCAGGCGTTCCAGCAGCGCCGTGTCCGGCCGGTCCTGCGACAGCACGGCATTGGCGATGCCCTGCAGCGGGTCCTGGTTGTAGTCGAGGCCGGCGGTGCCGAAGGCGAGATCGAGGTCGATCACGACCGAATCGAGCGACAGGTCGCGCGCGATCGTCCAGGCGACGTTATGCGCAACAGTCGAGGCGCCGACGCCGCCCTTGGCGCCGACCACGGCGATGACGCGGCCGGTGATGATGGCTTCGGACGCCGAGAACAGGCTGCAGATCGAGCGCACCACGTCGATGGTCTCGACCGGTCCGACCACATAATCGTTGACGCCGCGGCGCACCAGCTCGCGATAGGGCGCCGTGTCATTGGGATTGCCGATCACGACCACGCGCGTGCCGGGGTCGCAGACGCCGGCAAGATCGTCGAGACCTTCGAGGATGTCGCGCGTGCCGTCGGATTCGATCACGATGACGTTCGGCGTCGGCATCGTTTCATAGGCTTCGATCGCGGCGGCGAGCCCGCCGTCTTTGGCGGTCAGATGCGCCTTGGCGAGACGGCGGTCCTCGCCGGCCGCCGTGACTGCAGCAAGCGTCTTGTCGGTCTCGCAATAGGCCTGCACCGAAATGCGCGGGACCGGCGCAATGTGCTCGTCGGGATGCCTGGGATCGTCGGCTTCTTCTTCGCTGTGGCCGCGCATCATTTGCCTGTGTCGCTGAGTTTGGCCTTGTCGGCTTCGGGATAGGTGGTCGTGGTGGAGACGCCCTTGCGGTACTTGTCGTAGGCGATCGAACGGCGCGCCGTGTAGGCCGGCGTTTCAGCCCGCGGCTGTTCGAGATCGGCGGGGTTGTCGATCATCGCGGCGAGATTGCGCTGCGAGGCACAGCCGAGATTGAAGTAGGGCCGGTTCTCGTTGTAGCCGGGGTCGAAGATCGATGGCCCCGTATCCTCCGGCCACAGCCCGCAGGGACCGGCGACCGCGGCGATCCGGGAATAGCTGAGGCGGATGGTCGGCAGCAGGCCGGGATCCTCGGGCCGGTAGGGGCGCTGGACGACCGCGCGGGACGGTACGCCGCCTGCGGCGAGCACCGAGCGGATCTCACGATAGGCCGATGCGGCTGCGCGGGCATTCGCGGTGTCGACGGGCACGTCGACGATAACAGAGCCGGTGCCTTCGCGGACCCAATCGCGGGCAATGCCCGTGACGTCGGCGTGCTGCGCCGCCGACAGGCCGCCGCGCGACTGGCCGACGAAGATCACGATCGAGCGCTTGGCTTCCTGCACCGCGATCGGGTGGCGCAGGCGATAATCGGTCGGCACCGACTGGGTGACCTCCTCGGTATAGGTGCAGGCGCCGAGCGCGACGGAAAACCCCATCAGCACGCCGGCGAGACGCAATCCCCTGCGGTGATCGACCGGTCGATTCGTCATCGCTTCATCCCCCTCGTGTTGAAGCTTCGTTCTCAGTCGACGATGAAGCCGAAATCGCCCTGGACGCCGGCCACGGGATCGACGCGGCGCGCGGCAAGACCGTAGAGGCGATTGATGCGGCCGAGCAGGGCCGATTGCGCGTCGGAAGCCGGCGCGAATCCGTCATCGGGACGCGACAGCTCCTTCTGCGCGACGGCACGCACGACATAGGGCGTGACGATCACCATCAGTTCGGTCTCGTTGTTGACGTAGTCCTGGCTGCGGAACAGCGCGCCGAGGATCGGCAACTGGTCGACGCCGGGAAGGCCGTTGATCGCCTGCCGGGTCTGCTGCTGGATCAGGCCCGCCATCGCCATCGAGCCACCGGACGGAATCTCGAGCGTGGTCTCGGCGCGGCGGGTCTGGATCGACGGAATGGTGATCGAATTGGTCGAGTTCAAGCTGATCGCCTGCGACACCGTGATCGAATGCTGGTTCGACAGCTCCGACACTTCGGTCATCACCCGCAGGCTGATGCGGCCCTCGCTGAGCACGACCGGCGTGAAGTTGAGCGAGATGCCGAACTTCTTGAACGAGATCTGCGTGGTACAGACATGGGTGGTGGGGTCGCAGGAGTAGCCTGCGGGAATCGGGAATTCGCCGCCCGCGATGAAGGTCGCGGCCTCGCCCGAGATCGCGGTGAGGTTCGGCTCGGCCAGCGTCCGCACCACGCCCGCGCTTTCCATCGCGCGCATCGTCGCTGTCACCGTCGGCATGCCCTTGGCGACCGCGGCCGCGGTCAGCGCATTGCCGGACACCAGCGGCACGCCGGAGGCCGTGAAGGGATTGGCGTTGTTGAAATTCACCACCGCCGTGCCGGCATTCATGCTGGCCGAGAGGTCGATGCCCATCTGCTTGACGATGTCGCGCCGCACTTCGGCAACGACCACCTTCAGCATCACCTGGTCGCGGCCGCGCACGATGATGTTGTTGACGACCTTCTCGGCGCCGCCGACCAGCTTTGCCGCGACGTCGCCGGCCTGCTGCGCCTCGACCGGGCTCGACACCGAGCCCGTCAGCATCACGCTGTCGCCGACGCCCTCGATCTGAATGCCCGGTAGCGACTGCCGGAGTGCTGCGCGCACGCCGTTGAGATCGCGCTTCACCGCGATGTCGTAGGAGGCGACCTGCTGGCCGTCGGCGCCGAAGAACACGACATTGGTCTGTCCGACCGCACCGCCGATAATGTAAGCACGCTGCGCCGAGCGGATCACCGCATTGGCGATCTTGGGATCGGCGACCAGCACGTCCTTGACGTCACGCGGCAGGTCGATGACGACGGATTTGCCGACGCCGAGTGCCAGGAAGCGCGTCCGCGCCGGGGCGACGGTTGAGACCGGCGAGAGCCCGAGGTCCGCGGCTTGCGCTGGTGTCTGATCGCCGACGCCTGCTTCGGCACCGATCGCCACCGGCGATCCGGCGACGACGCCGAGCATCAGCATTGCCCCCGTCCACAATGAGCGCGCGCGATCCCCCCGGATCCGCATCGCGCCCTGATGTCCCCCAAGCTTCATATCTTCTATCCCCATCACTTCTGTGACGACGTGCTCTGAATGCCGTAACGGACGACGTTCACGCTCGCCCCGCGCTTCGCGGGTTGCTCGTCAGAATTCTTGTCGACTGCATTGGCATCGACGATGCTGCGCAGCGCCAGCGCCAGGCTGCCGGTCTGCCGCGCCCGGGTGAGCGTTTCCGCCTGCTCGGGCTTCAACTCCAGCGTCACCGTCTTGCCGAGGACGGTGTTCTGGCCTTCCTTCTCCTTCGGAGCCTGGTCGATCGCGAGAACGCGAATGTTGGACAGGATGACCTCGGAGGAGACGAGGTCGGGAGCATTGCTGCCATTGGCCGCGTTCGCGCCGGGGTTCTTGTCGCGCCGGGTTAGGATGACGTCGACGCGGTCGTTCGGCAGGATGAAGCCGCCGGCGCCGGTCTCCGCGGAAATTTCGGTCGAGATCGCCCGCATGCCGGTCGGCAGGATCGCCGCCATGAAGCCGGAGCCATCGGCCTTGACCAGCTTTTGCTCGCGGATCGGCTCGCCCTGCATCAAGGGCGTGCGCGCGATCGAGCCGGCGATCTGGGTTGCCGCATCGGGCCTGCCGTCGCGGCGGATGAAGGCGCCGCTCGCGGCCGTCGCCGGCCAGGGCTGCCAGAGCAGATCCTCGGGTTTGACGACCTGGCCGAGGCCGATGTCGTTCTTCGCAACCAGCACGTCGACCGTCGGCAGCTTCTCGACGACCGGTGCCGGCGCAACGGGCTTGTTCTCGTAGCCGCTGGCGAGATAGGCGGCGACGCCGCCGGCGCCGAGCGCAATGACGAGAACGACGATGCGTGCGGTATTCATACGCTTGCTACTCTCAACGCGGATACACGAACCGCACGAACGTGGCGGGTTCCCCCGTCTCGATGAGTAGGCCAGTAAAAGTATAAGGGATGTTGCAGGCCCGAATGTGATCGCGCGTCACGCAGCGGGTTTTGGCCGCATGGTGAACGGGGCGTTATTCGGAAAGCGATAAGTCCGTAGATTTACGCACGCTACGGATGCTGGGCGCCGCGTCATGGTGAACGCAAGGTTAGCTTGTCGTCGTCGCGTCGCCTGCGCTCATCGGGATGACGAGATGGAGATGCGTCCCACGCCTACGACACCGTCATGCTGTAGACGATGTTCGCACACCCTTCCGTGTTGCCCTCCTTGCCGCAAACACGGAGCGTGAAGGAGTCCGGACCGGTGTAGCCCTTCGGCGCGGTGTAAGTGTAGGTGCCGCCCTCGTGGAGCTGGATCTTGCCGCGGGCGGGCGCGCTGACCAGCCAGAGGCGCTTGAACACCATGTTGCCGCCCGCCGTGTAGCTCCCGGTGCAGCTCTTGCCCTGTCCGATCGCGCCGTAGGCGTTCCACGGCCCCTCGGAGGTAATGTGGAAACGATAGTTGGCGACGCAGGCGGCGCTGGCGGCCGACTGGCAGATGAGCAGGATGCCGGCGGCAAGTGCGAAATGCGGGATGGGTCGCCAGGCCACGATGCTACTTCGCCCGTTTCTTCTCGATCACGTCCCAGATCTTCGCTGCCACGTCCGGCCCGCCGAGCCGTCCAATTGCGCGGATGCCGGTCGGCGAAGTCACGTTGATCTCGGTGAGGTTGCCGTTGATGACGTCGATGCCGACGAACAGCAGGCCGCGCTCGCGCAGCGCCGGTCCGACCGTCTCACAGATCTCGCGCTCGCGCGGGGTGAGCTCGGTCTCCTTGGCTGCGCCGCCGCGCACCATGTTGGAGCGAAGATCATCGGCGGCCGGCACGCGATTGACGGCGCCTGCGAACTCGCCGTCGACCAGGATGATGCGCTTGTCGCCGTGCTTCACCTCGGGAATGAACTGCTGGACCACCCAGGGCTCCCGGAAGGTCACCGAGAACATGTCGAACAGCGACCCGAAATTCATGTCCTGCGGCATCACGCGGAACACCGCCGCGCCGCCATGGCCGTGCAGCGGCTTCATGACGACCGCGCCGTGCTGCAGGCGGAAGGCGTTGATCTCGTCGAGGTCGCGCGAGATCAGTGTCGGCGGCATCAATTGCGGAAAGTTCATCACGAACAATTTTTCCGGCGCGTTGCGCACGGATGCGGGATCGTTGACGACCAGCGTCTTGGGATGGATGCGCTCGAGGAAATGCGTCGAAGTGATGTAGGCGAGGTCGAACGGCGGGTCCTGTCGCAGCAGCACGACGTCAAAACCGTTCAGCGCCTCGCGCCTGGGCTCGCCGAGGGTGAAGTGATCGCCCGGCTCGTCGCGCACGGTCAAAAGCTGCACCGGGGCGACCAGCTCCTCGCCGACCAGCGACAGCTTGTCGGGGGTGTAATAGGACAGCCCGTGGCCGCGCTTCTGGGCCTCCAGCAGCAGCGCAAAGGTGGAATCGCCCTTGATATTGATGCGGGCGATGGGGTCCATCTGGACGGCGACGTTCAGTTTCATGGGCGGCCTTTCAGGTCGAGGCGTCGAATGCCGCCAACAGATGGCGTGGAAGTCGGCGCGGCGCAATCAGCATGGCGTCGAATCGCAATTCAAACTCCGCATGCTCGGGATGCGCGGCAAGCCAGCCTTGGGCCGCATTGACGATGCGTTGCTGCTGGCGGGGCGTCACGGCATAGGCGGCGTCATCGAGGCTGGCGCGCGCCTTGACCTCGATGAAGGCGATCAGATCGCGCCTGCGCGCCACGATGTCGATCTCGCCATGCGGCGTGCGGTAGCGTCTTGCGAGAATACGGTAGCCCTTCGCCAGAAGGTAGGCGGCGGCGCGGCTTTCGGCTGATAGCCCGGTGCGGAACGCGGCGACGCGTTCGGGGGAGGCGGCCTTCGGCTCCGCCGGCGTCACGCCGTCAGTCTTCGTCATGAGCGCCCCGCAAGTCCTTCACGAGCTCGAGCGCGCGGGCATAGATCTCGCGGCGGGGCCGCCCGGAAAGCTCGACCGCATGCGCCACCGCGTCCTTGACGCTGTGCGTGGCAAGCTGCTTTCGCAAAAGATCGTCCAGCGCGTCCGGCGTCATGGCCTGGCTGTCCGCGGCGGGCGGCGCGATCACCAGCGCGAATTCGCCGCGTGTTTCCAGCGTAGCCGCGTCACGTGCCAGCTCGCTGAGCGGCGCGCGCGAAACCTCCTCATGCAGCTTGGTCAGCTCGCGGCAGATCGCCGCCTCGCGGTCGCCCATGATCTCGGCGAGATCGGCGAGCGTGTCCTGCACGCGATTGCCGGATTCGAACATCACGAGCGTCGCCTCGATGCGGGCAAGCTCGGCGAGGCGGTTGCGGCGCGCGACCGATTTCGACGGCAGAAAGCCCTCGAAGAAGAAGCGGTCGGTCGGCAAGGCTGCGACCGTGAGCGCCGCGAGCACCGAGGAGGGGCCGGGCAGGGCGAACACCGCATAACCTGCGGCCGAGACCTCGCGCACCAGCTTGAAGCCGGGATCGGAGATCAGGGGCGTGCCGGCATCGGACACCAGCGCGATCGCGCCGCCCTGCGAAAGCAGCCCCAGGATTCTTGGCCGCGCCGCTTCGGCATTGTGCTCGTGATAGGGTTTTAGCTGGGCCGATATCGCGTAGCGCTCGATCAGCCGCCGGGTGATGCGGGTGTCCTCGCAGGCGATGATGTCGACGCCTGCGAGCGTCTCGAGCGCGCGCAGGGTGATATCGCCGAGATTGCCGATGGGGGTCGCCACCAGATAGAGACCCGGCGCTGCCTTCGGCGCTGCAAATCGGTGGGCATCGATGGAAAAACCCCGCGCGGCGGTGTCGGCCGCGCCTTCAGGCGTATTTATCGGGGCAGGCTTTGCGCGCATAATGTCAACTTAGAGTGTTTTCCAGCGAAGTGGATACCGGTTCGCGTCAAGAAAACGCGTCAAAACAAGAATCTAGAGCTTCGGCTCCGATTCCATCGGAACGGAAGCTCTGGAGCGAGAGGAGCGCAAGCGCCATATTCGCGACGGAAACGCCGGGTTGATGCCTGGCCTCGGGGAGGCGAACGGCTTTCCATGAACGACGTGCAATCGCGTTAGGTGATTATTATCCTTTTGTTTTGGTTAACTATTCGCCGACAATATGCCTGAATCCGCCTCTTTCTAGCGGAACGGAGATCCAGACCGGTTTCCACCGGTCGTTACAAGAGTTGCCATGGTGGGCCCGCGTCGTTTGAAGTCGTCCCGCTCGGGTGCCCCTTTATCAGGGGCGACCCGCCGGACCGCGCTTGGCCTGCTGCTCGGCGCACCCCTGCTGTCGGCCTGCGCCGGCGTTCAGCAGAGCCTCAGCCAGTTCTCCAATCCGTTCAGCTCCTCGCCATCGCCGGGGCCCGCTGGTCCTCCGCAGCAGGCTGCCGTCGCCGGCACCGGCGGGGTCAAGGTCGGCCTGATCCTGCCCTTGTCGGCCGCTGGCAATGCCGGGCTCGCCGCGCAGTCCATGCGCAACGCCGCCGAGATGGCGCTCGCCGAGTTCCAGAACCCGAACATCCAGCTCCTGATCAAGGACGACAACGGCACGCCGCAAGGCGCCCAACAGGGTGCGCAGCAGGCGGTCGAGGAAGGTGCCGAGATCGTTCTGGGGCCGCTGTTCGCGCAGTCGGTTCCGGCCGTCGCGCAGGTGACGCGGGCACGCGGTGTTTCGGTGATCGCGTTCTCGACCGATTCGAGCATCGCCGGCCGCGGCGTGTACCTGCTCAGCTTCCTGCCGGAGTCCGACGTCAATCGCATCGTCGAATACTCCGCCAGCATCGGCAAACGCTCGTTCGCGGCGCTAGTGCCGGACAATGCCTATGGCAATGTCGTCGAGGCGGCGCTGAAGCCGGCCGTGCCGCGCCGCGGCGGCCGCATAGTCGCGTTCGAAAGATACGGCGCCGACCGTGCCACCGCCGCGCGCACGGTGGCGCAGCAGCTTGGCGGCGCAGATGCGCTGTTCATCGCCGATGACGGCGATGCGGTCGTTGCGGTGGCCGATGCGCTCACGGCCGCGGGTGCCAACCTGCGCAACATCCAGCTGCTCGGCACCGGCCTGTGGGACAATCCGCGTGTCTATTCGAGCCCGGCGTTGCAGGGCGGTCTCTATGCCGCGCCGGATCCCGCGGGGTTCCGTGCCTTCGCGGGCCGCTATCGCACCAAATATGGCGGCGAGCCGGTGCGCACGGCGACGCTCGCCTATGATGCGGTGGCGCTCGTCGCAGCGCTCGCGCGCACGCAGGGCGGCCAGCGTTTCTCGGCCGACGTACTGACGAACCCTTCCGGCTTTGCAGGCATCGATGGCCTGTTCCGTTTCCGCGCCGACGGCACCAACGAACGCGGTCTTGCCGTGATGAAGGTCGCGCAAGGCGGCGGCGTCGCGGTCGCGGGCTCGCCGAGGAGTTTTGGGGCTTAACGGGCCTTCGCCCGTTGAACTAACCCGATTTGACCACAGCCGGGACCTGCGCCTCGTAACGGCGCCGGTTGCTCCAATAGATGTTCGCGAACAGCGCGGCCTCCTGACGATAGGGAATTTGATCGTCGGCGTCCTGGCCGGCCTGAGCCTCGATCCAGGTCAGGTGATCCGCGATGGCGCCTGAGCGATCACCCTGCAATGCGCGAATCTGGAAGTCGTACATGTGTTGTTCGATCTCGAGATAACGATCGTACCAGCATGTCGACCACTGGCGGTTTTGCAGAGCAAAGCGCCGGATCCATCGCTCCGCCAGGTCCATCTCATGTTCGGGCTTGGAGAACATCACATCGCGGCGCGCTTCCTGCAGCGTCTCGATCGCGACCGGCTTGTTCTTCTGCCAGAGCGTCTGCATCGAGGTGTCTGACAGGAACCGGTCGGCATAGATCGGATGCTCAAACGCAAGGTTCCTCAGCTGCGGCAGTTCAAAATAGACGCGAATCTCCGAACAGACGCTCGCCTTCAGCTCGTTGTCCTCCATCTTGCGGTGAAACGCATCGAAGCCGATGCCCGGAAAGTAGGGCATGAAGGCGGAATGAAACATCTCGTGCAGGCGGTAGAGATCCTCGATCGCAGGATTGTCGTAGGTCCGGTTCATCGTCACGCCCCACCAGGAGCAGAAATGGGCGCGTTCGAGCCGGTCATTCGTCGTGTCGCAGAACAGCCGCGGCAGGCTCGCGAACTGTTCGACGATGTCGTGGATGAAGCCATTGTTGGCGTGCGAGCTGCGGATCGGCTCGCATCGCCATAAGGCAAGCACATGACGGTGGATGTCTTCAGGATTGGTCAACGCGACGAGATTCTTCAAGACGCGCCTCCGGTGATCGGGCCGGCCGTGCCGATCATATCAGCCATGGCGGGGGTCAGACACACGCGCAAATTGGCCCGGGGATTGTTCGCTGGCCGTCGCAGGAAGGCGGCGAGCGCTGGATCGACGGCGTCTGACTGTGATGCCTGTGCAAGGATCGTGACGTCAGTCGGTTCGAGCGCGATGCCGAGCCGGCGGCCGACCTGCGCCGCCGCCTCGCACTGAACGCTCCTGTAGCGCCGCGGCAGGTCGAACACGTCATGGCGCTCGATCAGCGCGAGACCGAGCTGCAGCGAGGTGAGGTTCTTGAACCATTGATTGCCGAACAGGGATGGCATGGCCTCGCGACAGAAAATGCCGCCGATACGGTCGTAGTAGACGCCGAACGGTTTTGAGAGGCTGAACGCGACGGCCTGCACCACAGGGCTGTCGGCGGCAATTCGCAAAGCCAGCGCTTCGGCGATGCTGCCGACATAGGTGACGTCGAGCAGCAGGCGCGGTTTTGCGGCGCCTGCCGACAGCAGGTCGAAGAAGGCATTTGCGTCGGGCCAGACATTGCCGTCGATCGCGGAGGGCTGGCTGATACAGAACAGCGCGGTCGCGGGAAGCGAACGTCCGACCGTTTGCCAATCGGCGCGGTCATGCTCGACGACCGCGATCCCGCATGCCTCGGCATAGGCCTTGTAGCCCTCGTACTCGCCACAGAAGACATGGACTTCGGGCTCAAATCGCTCGCTGCGCGCGCGGTTGCCGTAGGCGGTAATGACGTGAAACAGGGCTTCGCTGCCGCCGGCTGTCGGATAGCGCCAGGGAAATCCGGCGGGCTTGAGCGCGACTACCGGGGCGGCCCACGCCATCCAGCGTTCGAGAAAGGCTTCATGAAGCGCAAATTGCTTGCCGGTCCAGGCGTCGCGGAATTGCTCGAGATGATGCCGGCGCGCGGCATCGGGCGACACGAGGCAATTGCCGAGGATGGCGTGTTTTGCCGCTTCGGTCTCCGGCGTGACGAGGGCGTAGACCGTCTTGCTCGCACCGGCATCCTTCACGCGCCGGTCGAGTTCTGGATCATGGATCGCAGGAGGCGTGGTTCGCTCGTTCATGGCCGTCCGAAGGCGGGGGCAGGATAACGCGCGAGCCAATCTAGCACATCGGGCCGTCAACCGCCGGAAATCCCGGCGGTTCGCTTATCAAAGCCTTTACGCCGCCAGGTCAGCGACGACAGCATCCAGCACGGGGAAACCACTGCTTGTCACGCGCAGGCGGCCAGTAGCATCGACGGTGATCGCGCCTTCCTCCCGCAATAGCGCGATGCGCCTGGGGTCGAGCGAGCGGCCGGCGAGCGCGGCGTAGCGCTTGGGATCGATGCCCTCGGCGAGCCGCAATCCCATCAGCAAGAATTCGTCGGCGCGCTCTTCGCTGTTGAGGAGATCGTCGGTGACAACGCCATGGCCGTTGGTCTCGACCCGCATCAGCCAGGCTTCGGGGCGCTTCTCGGTGGCGGTCGCGTGCCTGACGCCGTCGATGTCGAGACGCCCATGCGCGCCGGGACCGATGCCGGCATATTCCTCGCCGCGCCAGTAGACGAGATTGTGCCGGCACTCGGCGCCGCGCCGCGCGTGATTGGAAATCTCGTAGGCGGGAAGCCCGAGCTTGTCGCAGGTCTCTTGCGTCACATCGTAAAGGATGCGCGCGAGTGACTCGTCCGGCGTCTTCAGCTTGCCGGCCTGGTGCAGGCCGTAGAACGGCGTGCCTTCCTCGATGGTGAGCTGATAGAGCGACAGATGCTCGGCCGCCTCGTCGATGGCATGACGGAGCTCGTCGCTCCACATCGCCGGCGTCTGGTCGGGGCGGGCATAGATCAGGTCGAACGAATAGCGGTCGAACGAGCGCCGCGCGATGGCGACGGCGTCGAGCGCCTCGCGCGCAGAGTGCAAGCGGCCCAGCATCTTCAGCGAAGCGTCGTCGAGCGCCTGCACGCCGAGCGAGACGCGGTTGACGCCGGCGGCGCGATAGCCGGCAAAGCGCGTGGCTTCCACGCTGGTGGGGTTTGCTTCCAGCGTGACTTCGACATCGCCGGCGACGTGCCAGTGCTTGCCGATCGCGTCGAGCACCGCGCCGACCGTTGCCGGCTGCATCAGCGACGGCGTGCCGCCGCCGAGGAAGATCGAGGTGACCTCGCGGCCGGGTGCGCGCTGCGCGGTGGTTTCGATCTCGCGGGCGAAGGCGCTGGCAAAGCGCGCCTCGTCGATCGCGGCGTGGCGGACATGGCTGTTGAAGTCGCAGTAAGGGCACTTCGACAGGCAGAATGGCCAGTGCACATAGACGCCGAAGGCGTCCTTGTCAGCGCGGCTCAAGGCAGATCTCCGCCAGTTTCACGAAGGCGCGGGCGCGATGCGACAGGCCGAGGCCGAGCGGCGGCAGGCCGTGCTTCTCGATGCTCTCCATTTCGCCGAAGGTGCGCGTGTGGCCGTCGGGCAGAAACATCGGATCGTAGCCGAAGCCGGCGGTGCCGCGCGGCGGCCAGACCAGCGTGCCGTCGACGCGCGCCTCGACCTCTTCGCGGTGACCGTCGGGCCAGGCGACGCAGAGCGCGGAGACGAAATGGGCTCTTCGGCGGTCGGGCGCGGTCGCGCCGCGCTCCTGCAACAGCCGCTCGATGCGCGTCATCGCCGCGGTGAAGTCCTTGGTCGGTCCCGCCCAGCGCGCGGAAAAGATGCCGGGCGCGCCGTCGAGCGCGTCGACCACGATGCCGGAATCGTCGGCAAAGGCCGGCAGCTTTGCGGCTTGCGCCGCTGCGACCGCCTTGATTCCGGCATTGCTGCGAAAGTCGTGGCCGGTCTCCTCGGGCTCGCCGAGGCCGAGCTCGCCGGCCGACACCGCTTCGATGCCGTGCGGTGCCAGCAGCTCCCGCATCTCGGCGAGCTTGCCGGGATTGTGGGTGGCGATGACGAGCTTGCCTGTGATTCGGCGGGCCATGGCCTATTGACTATGCCACCGCAAGTTTCTGCAAGTCCACCAGACGCGCCACACCCTTGCGCGCCAGCGCCATCAGCGCCAGGAACTCGTCTTGCGTGAACGGCTCGCGTTCCGCGGTGCCCTGCACCTCGATGATGCGGCCGTCGCCCGTCATGACGAAATTGGCGTCGGTCTCGGCTTCGGAATCCTCGGCATAGTCGAGGTCCAGCACCGGTGTGCCCTGATAGATGCCGCAGGAGATCGCGGCGACGTTGTCGCGCATCACGTTGGCCTTGATCATGTTGCGCGACTTCATCCAGTTGATGCAGTCGGCGAGCGCGACCCAGGCGCCGGTGATCGACGCCGTGCGGGTGCCGCCATCGGCCTGGAGCACGTCGCAATCGACCGTGATCTGGCGCTCGCCGAGCGCTTCGAGGTCGACGATGGTGCGAAGCGAGCGGCCGATCAGGCGCTGGATCTCGACGGTGCGGCCGCTCTGTTTTCCCGCGGAAGCCTCGCGACGGGTGCGCTCCAGCGTGGCGCGCGGCAGCATGCCGTATTCGGCGGTGACCCAGCCGCGGCCCTGGCCCTTTAGCCACGGCGGCAGGCGCTCTTCCAGCGTGGCGGTGACCAGCACATGGGTGTCGCCGAACTTCACGAGGCAGGAGCCTTCCGCATATTTGACCACGCCGCGCTCCAGCGTCACGGGGCGCAATTCGTCGGGCGCACGGCGGCTTGGCCGCATGGGAATCCTCCAAAACTCACGGGAAAATGCTGTTCGCGGTGCTTGTATGTGGGGGAAGGGTGGGCGGCAAGGCCTTTTCGGCCCAAATGCGCGCTTGTCAGAGCGCCCTTGGATAGACAAATTATCAGCAACTGAGAGGAGTTAACGTCTGTGGCCCATCACGATCCGATTCATCTGATCGCGTCGCGCGCAGGCCTTGCCCAGCTCAACGAACGTTCGCGCGACATCTTTCGTCAAATTGTCGAGAGTTACCTCGCGACCGGCGAGCCCGTCGGCTCGCGCAATATTTCGCGGCTGATCGCGGTACCGCTGTCGCCGGCCTCTGTCCGCAACGTCATGGCCGATCTGGAGCAGCTCGGCCTGATCTATGCCCCGCACACCTCGGCCGGCCGGTTGCCGACGGAACTCGGCCTGCGCTTCTTCGTCGACGCCCTGATGCAGGTCGGCGACCTCACCGACGCCGAGCGGCAGGCGATCCAGAGCCAATTGTCCTCCGTCGGCCAGGCGCAGTCGGTCGAGGCCGCGCTGGAGGAGGCGCTGACGCGGCTCTCCGGCCTGACGCGGGCGGCCGCCGTGGTGCTGACGCCAAAATCCAACGCGCGGCTCAAGCACATTGAGTTCGTCCGCCTGGAACCGGAGCGGGCGCTGGTGATCCTGGTCGGCGAGGACGGCCAGGTGGAGAACCGCGTGCTGACGCTGCCGCCCGGGGTTCCGGCCGCGGCCCTGATCGAAGCCGGCAATTTTCTCAATGCGCGGATCCGCGGCCGCACGCTGGCGGAAGCACGGCTCGAGCTCGAGACCGCGCTGGCGCATGCCCGCGCCGAGCTCGACCAGCTCACCCAGAAAGTGATCTCGGCCGGCATCGCGAGCTGGTCCGGCGGCGAGAACGAGGACCGCCAGCTCATCGTGCGCGGCCATGCCAATTTGCTCGAAGACCTGCATGCGCTGGAGGATCTGGAGCGGGTGCGCCTGTTGTTCGACGACCTCGAGACCAAGCGCGGCGTGATCGATCTGCTCGGCCGCGCGGAACACGCCGAGGGCGTGAGGATCTTCATCGGCTCGGAGAACAAGCTGTTCTCGCTGTCCGGCTCCTCCACCATCATCTCGCCCTATCGGGATGCCGCCGGTCACATCGTCGGCGTTTTGGGCGTGATCGGTCCGACGCGGCTGAATTATGCCCGCGTGATCCCGACCGTGGACTATGCCGCCCGCATCGTCAGCCGCCTGCTGGGCGGCTGAGGCGCGTTTTTCGCCGATCACGGGCGCTTGATTTTCGCGCCGCAAAGCACGATATCCCGGCCAGAAACTCCCCTAACTGAGACCGAGAAGCAGCCGATGACCGATCGAGACCGGCAACCCGAAGACACGACCGCGGCAACCGGCGAGCCCGTGGTGTCAAAGCCTTACGTGATGCCCGACGATCCCGAGCCCGGTTCTGTCGAGCTGCTGCAGAAGGAAGCGGCCGATGCGCGCGACCGGATGCTGCGGACGCTTGCCGAGATGGAAAACCTGCGCAAGCGGACCACCAAGGAAGTCGCCGACGCCAGGCTCTACGGCATCACCGGCTTTGCCCGCGACGTGCTCGACATCGCCGATAATCTGCAGCGCGCGCTCGACGCCGTTCCGGCCGAGGCGCGTGCCGCCGCCGATCCCGGCCTGACGGCGCTGATCGAGGGCGTGGAACTGACCGAGCGCTCGCTGCTCAACGCGCTGGAAAAGCACGGCGTGAAGAAGTTCGATCCGCAGGGTCAGAAGTTCGATCCGAACTTCCAGCAGGCGATGTTCGAGGTGCCCGATGCGTCGGTGCCGTCGGGCACCGTCGTGCAGGTCGTGCAGGCCGGCTATCTGATCGGCGAGCGCGTGCTGCGCCCGGCGCTGGTCGGTGTGTCCAAGGGCGGCGCCAAGGCCGCGCCGGCCGCCAACACCAACGAGCCGAACAGCGCGGCGTAAGTTTGAACGTCATTCCGGGGCGATGCGAAGCATCGAGCCCCAACGCGCAATTGCGCATTGTGGAATCTCGAGATTCCGGGTTCGGCTCTTCGAGCCGCCCCGGAATGACAAGCTGCTATCTTACGCGCTCATTGCGATATCGCCGGACTGAATCCGCTTGACGCCGGCCTTGGCCATATCGGCCCAGGCTTTTGCGAGCGAGCCCTGCGTGTCGATGCCGCGGCAGGCGTCTTCCACCACATAGGTCTCGAAGCCGGCCTTGCGCGCGTCGAGCGCGGTCCAGGCGACGCAGAAATCTGTCGCCAGGCCCGCAACGAAGACGCGCTTGATCTTGCGGCCCTTGAGATAACCGGCGAGGCCGGTCGAGGTCTTGCCGTCGGCTTCGACGAAGGCCGAGTAGCTGTCGACGTCCTTGTGAAAACCCTTGCGGATGATGAGCTCGGCGTGCGGGATCGCAAGATCCTTCGACAGCGAAGCGCCGTCGGTGCCCTGCACGCAATGGTCGGGCCACAGCACCTGCTTGCCGTAGGGAAGATCGACGGTCTCGAACGGCTTCTTGCCGGAATGCACCGACGCAAACGAGATGTGTCCCGGCGTGTGCCAGTCCTGTGTCATCACCACGTTCGCGAACGCCTTGGCCATCTTGTTGATGACCGGCACCACCTGCTCGCCTTCCTTCACGGCGAGGCTGCCGCCGGGCAGGAAGCAGTTTTGCACGTCGATCACGAGCAGCGCCGACGCCTCGTCCGGCTTGATTGATGCCGCCGCCCAGAGCGGGGCAGGAACGAGGGTTGCGAGCGTTGCAGTCGAAATCCCGAACAGCACCTTGCGTCGATCAAGCATAGTCCGTCTCCCTCCAAGATGAACCCGACGGGGAGGGAGCGTAGTTCCATTTGTGTACAAACAAAAGCCCGAAAATGCGGCCTGGCTTGGTCAACGTGTAGGCTTGCTGGCCGGACAAATCCCCGCCGGGACGACACCGAGCAGGTTGGTTGGTCGGTCGTCGCGCGATGACCTTTGCTAGCCCTTCGGCTGGATGCCGTCGCGCACCGCGCGGAAACGGGTGAAGGCGTCGGACCACTGGCTGCGCGGGGCGCTGGCGATGATGCGCAGCGACGTGCCGCCGCCGAAGCGGATCCACTGCACCACCGTGACCTCGGTCTTGTCCTTGCCGCTGACGCCGTCGATCCGGGTCTCGAAGCCCGGCGTGCCGCTGATGCGGACCGGCTCGGACATGGTGACGCGTACCTCGCGCAGGCCCGGGATCTGCTGCGCAGCCTCCTGCGCGAAGCGGGCACGGTCGTCCGCATTCTGCGGCGTCGAGCCGATCAGGCTGATGATCATGAACGGCTTGGTTTCGAGACTGGCGGTCTCGTCGCCGTCCGCCAAGACGATGCTGGCGCCGGGCGCGATCATGCGCACGTTCTTGAAGTTGCCGAGATCGCTGATCTTGAACGGCATCGTCGCAAGCTGCTCGTCGACCGGCACCTCCTTGCGCGTGACCGCTGTGGCAAACATCTGCCGCACCGCCTCGTCGGTGTAGATCTTGGCGGCGTTCTCCGGGATCTGCACCGCGACATAGCCGGAGAAGCCCTGGCCCGGCACGATCATCGAATAGCGCTTCACGGTCTCCGCACCGTTCTTGCCGGTCTCGACGGTGAAATAGGCGAGGCCCGCTTGGGTCTCGATCTTGTCCGGCTTCATCGCGGTGGTGCCGGCGGGATTGGCCTTGAGGGCGTTTGCGACCTCGCCATAGGCATCCGCCGGCAGCTCGGTGACCAGCACCTTCACGCCTCCGTCGCCGCTCTCAAATCCCGGAAAAGTCTTGGCTGCATTCAGGCCGATCAGCGGGACCATCCCGAGGCGGGCTCCCGACGGGAAGACGGGATCGGCGGCCAAGGCCGGGGCAATCGCCGAAACGGCGGAGATGACGACGAGGGCGAGCGCGGTCAGCAGGCGAATGGGCTTCATGAAGACTCTACTTGGTTCACATTGAGGCCGTTCGATGGACGGCCATCGGGCCCCTTTGTCGCGGTGGGAGCCCAAGGATCGATCAAGGGTCGGATCAGGGGGGCGATCCGGTCGCCCCGCCTTTTAGCGGGTTTGGCGTTCCCGCAACAGGGCGGGTCATCGGGCCCGGCCGGGGCCGGGTGGCCCGCAACCTGTTGATAAACCCTCACCCGCAAGGGGCCGGGTAGCCCGATACGATCCTCCAAAACCCAATGTTTTCACGGCCGAAACGTGGTTTCGGTCCTTGCGGGCAGGTCCCCCCCTCCTATATGAGCCTCAATCATCGCAATATCGCGGATGTTTGATCTTAGGGGGTTTGGATCGGGTGCCTTCTGGGCCCAACCAACCTGCCGCAAAAACAAGGATATCAGGACCATGGGAAAGGTCATTGGGATCGACCTCGGCACCACGAATTCGTGCGTCGCCGTAATGGATGGCAAAAACGCCAAAGTCATTGAGAATTCCGAAGGCATGCGCACGACGCCTTCGATCGTCGCCGTCACGGATGATGGCGAACGCCTCGTCGGCCAGCCCGCCAAGCGCCAGGCCGTTACCAATCCCGAGCGCACGTTCTTCGCAGTGAAGCGCCTCATTGGCCGCCGCTACGACGACCCGATGGTCGAGAAGGACAAGAAGCTCGTTCCCTACAAGATCGTGAAGGCTTCCAACGGCGACGCCTGGGTCGAGGCCGACGGCCAGACCTACTCGCCCTCGCAGGTCTCTGCGTTCATCTTGCAGAAGATGAAGGAGACCGCGGAAGCCCATCTCGGCCAGAAGGTCGATCAGGCGGTCATCACCGTTCCCGCATACTTCAACGACGCCCAGCGCCAGGCGACCAAGGACGCCGGCAAGATCGCGGGCCTCGAAGTGCTGCGCATCATCAACGAGCCGACCGCGGCCGCGCTCGCCTATGGTCTGGACAAGACCAAGGCCGGCACGATCGCCGTGTACGACCTCGGCGGCGGCACGTTCGATATTTCCATTCTCGAAATCGGCGACGGCGTGTTCGAGGTGAAGTCGACCAATGGCGACACTTTCCTCGGCGGTGAAGATTTCGACATGCGCCTGGTCGGCTATCTCGCCGACGAGTTCCAGAAGGAGCAGGGCATCAACCTGCGCAACGACAAGCTCGCTTTGCAGCGCCTGAAGGAAGCCGCTGAAAAGGCCAAGATCGAGCTGTCGTCGACGACGCAGACCGAGATCAACCTGCCCTTCATCACGGCGGACCAGACCGGGCCGAAGCATCTGACCATGAAGCTCACCCGCGCCAAGTTCGAGGCGCTGGTCGACGACCTCATCCAGAAGACCGTCGAGCCCTGCCGCAAGGCGCTGAAGGACGCCGGCGTCACCGCCGGTGAGATCGGCGAAGTGGTGCTGGTCGGCGGCATGTCGCGCATGCCGAAGGTCCAGGAAGTCGTGAAGCAATTGTTCGGCAAGGAGCCGCACAAGGGCGTCAATCCCGACGAGGTCGTCGCGATCGGCGCTGCGATCCAGGCCGGCGTGCTCCAGGGCGACGTCAAGGATGTGCTGCTGCTCGACGTGACCCCGCTGTCGCTGGGCATCGAGACGCTGGGCGGCGTGTTCACCCGCATCATCGACCGCAACACCACGATCCCGACCAAGAAGAGCCAGGTGTTCTCGACCGCCGAGGACAACCAGAACGCGGTCACTATCCGCGTCTTCCAGGGTGAGCGTGAAATGGCGGCCGACAACAAGATGCTCGGCCAGTTCGACCTGATGGGCATTCCGCCGGCCCCGCGCGGCATGCCGCAGATCGAGGTGACCTTCGACATCGACGCCAACGGCATCGTCAACGTGTCCGCCAAGGACAAGGCGACCGGCAAGGAGCAGCAGATCCGCATCCAGGCCTCCGGCGGTCTGTCCGAAGCCGACATCGACAAGATGGTCAAGGACGCCGAAGCCAATGCGGCCGCCGACAAGAAACGCCGCGAGGCGGTCGACGCCAAGAACCATGCCGATGCGCTGGTGCATTCCACCGAGAAGGCGCTTGCCGAGCACGGTTCGAAGGTCGCCGAGACCGAGCGCCGCGCCATCGAGGATGCCGTCAGCGACCTCAAGGAAGCGCTGAAGGGCGACGATGCCGAGGCGATCAAGGCCAAGACCAACACGCTGGCCCAGGCTTCGATGAAGCTCGGCGAGGCCATGTACAAGCAGCAGGCCGAGGCCGACGCCAAGAAGGATGCTGCCAAGGACGACGTCGTCGACGCGGAGTTCACCGAGGTCGACGACGACAAGACCAACAAGAAGTCCGCCTAGAGCCCGCGAGGGTCATGATGCGGACGGCTTGGACCCATATCGCGAACGCCTCCCCCCACAAGGGGGAGGCCGTCGTGCCGGGTCAGACGGGACGCGTCCGCGTTACGATCGATCAACTCCCAGCCGTTATTCTGAACGCTGCTTTGCCGTCCTCTGCCGCAGGGCGTGAGGGCGCTCGTATCGTCGCGTGGCGACGTTGTTCCACCCCGACCTGAATTGCGACGAGACCGGGTTCAACATGTCCACCAAGCGCTGCTATTACGAAACCCTCGAAGTCGAACGGACCGCCGACGATTCCGTACTGAAATCGTCGTTCCGCAAGCTGGCGATGAAATTCCATCCCGATCGCAATCCGGGGGATGATACCAGCGAGGTGCGGTTCAAGGAGATCAACGAGGCTTATGAGATCCTGAAGGACAAGGACAAACGCGCCGCCTACGACCGCTACGGACATGCCGCCTTCGAGCAGGGCGGCGGCTTCGGCGGCGGCGGTGCCGGCTTCGGCGCGGGCTTTGCGTCGTCCTTCTCCGATATTTTCGAGGATCTGTTCGGCATGGCCGGACAACGCGGCCGTGGCGGCCGCGAGCGTGGCGCGGACCTGCGCTACAACATGGAGATCACGCTCGAGGAAGCCTTTGGCGGCAAGACCGCGCAGATCGAGATTCCGGTCTCGGTCACCTGCGAAGCTTGCTCGGGCACCGGCGCCAAGGCCGGGACCAAGCCAAAGACCTGCTCGCATTGCGGCGGCGCCGGGCGCGTGCGGCAGTCGCAGGGCTTCTTCACGCTGGAGCGGACCTGTCCCGGCTGCCAGGGCCGCGGCCAGATGATCGAGGATGCCTGCCCGTCCTGCTCGGGCCAGGGCCGCGTCACGCGCGAGCGGACGCTGTCGGTCAACATTCCGCAGGGGGTCGAGGACGGCACGCGGATCAGGCTCGCCGGCGAGGGCGAGGCCGGTGTGCGCGGCGGTCCGTCCGGCGACCTCTACATCTTCCTGTCGCTGGCCCAGCACCAGTTCTTCCAGCGCGACGGCGCCGATCTGCATTGCCGGGTGCCGATCTCGATGGTGACCGCCGCGCTCGGCGGCGAATTCGAGGTCCCGACCATCGACAAGGGCAAGACCAAGGTGAAGGTCCCGGCCGGGACCCAGTCCGGCCGTCGATTCCGCATTGCATCAAAGGGCATGCCGGTGCTCCGCTCGCGCCAGATGGGCGACATGTACGTCCAGGTTGCGGTCGAAACACCCCAGAACCTCACCAAGAAGCAGCAGGAATTGCTCGCGGAGTTCGAAAAATTGTCCTCCGGCGCCACGCAGCCGGAATCGGTGGGCTTTTTCTCCAAGGTCAAGGATTTCTTCGGTAATCGGGCGACCTGACCCGGCTTGACCATACCGCTTGTCACCTATAGGTCTTTATGACCATTTTCTGACACGCCGCGGTGACGCGGTCCCGTCCGGTCCTGACATGCCATTGCAATCGTCCGTGCGTGCGTCGAAGAAGCCCCGTCTTGACGACGAGGTTCGATTCCTCCGCTCATGGATAGAAAAGCCGCTGCACATGGGCGCGGTGATGCCGTCGGGCAAGCTGCTTGCCCGGACCATGGCGCATTACGTCGACGTCGATTCAGATGCACCGGTGGTCGAGCTCGGCCCCGGCACCGGCGCAATCACCTCGGCCCTGATCGAGCGTGGGGTCGATCAGAAACGTCTCGTCCTCGTCGAATATAATCCCGGCTTCTGCGCGCTGCTGCGCGACCGCTATCCGCGGGCCAAGGTCTTGCAGGGCGATGCCTATCGTTTGCGCGATACGCTCCGGAACGTCCTGGGCGCGCCCGCGTCCGCCGTCGTCTCCGGCCTTCCGCTGGTTACCAAACCGATGCTGACGCGCCTCAGGCTGATCCGCGACGCCTTCACGGCGCTCGCGCCCGGCGCGCCCTTCGTGCAGTTCACCTATTCGGTGGCGCCGCCGATCCCCAAATCGCTGCCCGGCGTGTCCACAGAGGCCTCGGAGCGGATCTGGATGAACCTTCCGCCCGCCCGCGTCTGGGTGTATCGCAAGGACTAATTCCGCCGGCTTCGTCCTTCGCGCGGCGGGAGTTGTTTTCGCCGAACGCGCTGTATTGGATGCCCGCACCAAAGATCCTGGTCATTCCCGGCTCGCTGCGCACCGGTTCGCACAATGCGAAGCTGGCGGCCGTGGCCGCTTATGAATTCACCCAGGCCAACGTCGACGTCACCCGCATCTCGCTCGCCGATTTTCCGCTGCCGATCTATGACGAAGATCTCTATGCGAAATCCGGCGTGCCGAAGAACGCCCTCAATCTCAAGCGCATGATCGGCAGCCATCATGGCGTGCTGATCGTCACACCCGAATACAACGCCTCCGTCCCGCCACTGCTCAAGAACGCGATCGACTGGGTCAGCCGCGTGCAGGATCCGCATGAGAGGCGCGGCGATGTGTTTCGCAATCGCGCCTTTGCGCTGGCCGGTGCATCGCAGAGCCGGCTCGGCGGCAGCCGCGCGCTGATGGCGCTGCGGCTGATCCTGACCTCGTGCCACGCCAATGTGATTGCCAGCCAGCTCGCGCTGTCCTTTGCCGACCAGGCCTATGACGATATGGACAGGCTGAAGAACCAGAGCGATATCGACGCGCTGAAGGAGCTGGTGCGGCAGTTGATCGACATTTCCCAACGCATGATGTGAGGTGACATGACGCAAGCCGAAATCGCCCCGAAAGACCGCCTGATCGTAGCGCTCGATTTGCCGAGTCCTGCCGCAGCGGAGGCGATGATCGACCGGCTCGGCGACAGCGTCACCTTCTACAAGATCGGCTATCAGCTCGCTTATGCCGGCGGCCTGCCGCTGATCGGCAAGCTTGCGAGCCAGGGCAAGAAGGTTTTTGCCGACCTCAAGATGCACGACATCGGCAACACGGTGGCACGCGGCGTCGAGAGCATCGCCAAGTCGGGCGCGACCTTCGTCACCGTGCACGCCTATCCGCAGACCATGAAGGCCGCCGTCGAAGGGCGCGCAGGGTCAAGCCTCAAGATTCTCGCGGTGACGGTGCTGACATCCTACAACGACGACGATCTGCACGCGGCCGGTTACCGGATCGGCGTGTCGGAACTGGTCGAGGCCCGCGCCCAGCAGGCGCAGGTGCTCGGCGTCAACGGCCTCGTCTGCTCGCCGGAGGAGGTGGGCAATCTGCGCAAGATCGTCGGCCACCAGATGGAGCTCATTACTCCCGGCATCCGGCCCGCGGGATCCGCGACTGGCGACCAGAAGCGCATCATGACGCCGGGCCGCGCGATCGCCGCGGGCGCCGATTATCTCGTCGTGGGACGGCCAGTGGTGGAGGCCGCCGATCCGAAGGCGGTCGCAGACGCGATCCATGCCGAGATCGCGCAGGCTTTGGGTTAAACAGCAGAACAAGAAAGGGAACGAGAATGGCTGCAAAAGGCTACTGGATCGGACGCGTCGACGTGCACAATGACGATGGCTACAAGCCCTATGCGGCGGCCAATCTCGCGATCTTCAAGACGTTCGGCGGTCGCTACGTCGTTCGCGGCGGCAAGTTTACCGGCGTCGAAGGCCAGAGCCGCGCGCGCAACGTCGTGATCGAATTCCCGGACTACGAGGCCGCGCTCGCCTGCTACAACTCACCGGAATACCAGGCCAATATCAAGGTCCGTCAGCCCCACTCGATCGCCGACCTCATCATCATCGAGGGCTACGACGGCCCGCAGCCGTAGGGCTGCTTTCTTACCCTCCCCTGGAGGGTGAGGGTCGGCACGCGATCGAGCGAAGCGAGGTTGCGTGACGGGGTGGGGTGATCTCTCCACTCGGGCACTGTTTGTCGCGGAGGGACTGTCACCCCACCCCGCTCGCGCTCCGCGCGATCGACCCTCCCCCTCCAGGCCCTCCAGGGGAGGGTGGGAGCGTTCGTTTTCACTAGGTGCCCCCTCGGTTGCCGGAACTGCGTCCCCCCGCTACAACGGCCACGAAGAGGATCACACCATGTCCGACATGCGCTTGATTGTTGCAGGAGCCGGCGGCCGGATGGGCCGGGCGCTGACACGGGCGATTTCCGAGAGCAAAGGCGCGGTGCTGGCCGGCGCGCTGGAGGCGCCGGGCTCGGAACTGCTCGGCAAGGACGCCGGCGTGCTGGCGGGGCTCCCGGCCAACGGCATCAAGCTCTCGGCCGATCTCTGGGCGATGTCGAAGGACGCCGACGGCATCCTCGATTTCACCGTGCCGGCGGCCACGATCGCCAATGTCGCGATTGCGGCCGAGCGCGGCCTCGTTCACGTCGTCGGCACGACCGGCCTGTCCGCATCCGACAATGCCGTGATCAAGAGCGTCACCAACCGCGCCGTGGTGGTGCAGTCCGGCAATATGAGCCTCGGCGTCAATCTGCTCGCCGCGGTGGTCAAGCGCGTGGCCAAGTCGCTCGACGAGACCTTCGATATCGAGATCGTCGAGACGCATCACCGTATGAAGGTCGATGCGCCCTCGGGCACCGCGCTCATGCTGGGCCAGGCGGCGGCCGCCGGCCGCGGCATCCCGCTCGACGATCATTCGGCGCGTGGACGCGACGGCATCACCGGTGCGCGCCGGAGCGGCGATATCGGTTTCGCCTCCTTGCGCGGCGGCACCGCGGCCGGCGATCACAGCGTGAGCTTCCTCGGGCCGTTCGAGCGCCTGACGCTGTCGCATCACGCCGAGGACCGCATGCTGTTCGCGCATGGTGCGCTGAAGGCGGCGCTCTGGGCGCACGGCAAGAGCCCGGGACACTACTCGATGGCCGACGTGCTCGGCCTCGCCGACTTCTGAACGAACTGGATGATTGCTCGTTCTCACCGCAAGCTCCCTTCACCTCTCCCCAATGGGGAGAGGTCGATTTGCGCAGCAAATCGGGTGAGGGGGCTCAGGTCCCTCGAGGGACCACTCCCCTCACCCGGCGCTACGCGCCGACCTCTCCCTATGGGAGAGGTTCGGCACTGTCGATGCCGCAATAGTCAAACTTAGTTCCGTATGGAAGGTAAGATGAGCGAACGTCTTCTCGTGCTCGTGCGCCACGGCCAGAGCGAATGGAATCTGAAGAACCTCTTCACCGGCTGGAAGGATCCTGATCTCACCGAGCAGGGTGTTGCGGAAGCCAAGGAGGCCGGCCGCAAGCTCAAGGCGCATGGGCTTGTCTTCGACGTCGCCTTCACCTCGGTGCTGACGCGCGCGCAGCACACGCTCGATCTCATCCTCACCGAGCTCGGCCAGACCGGCCTGCCGACATCGAAGGACCTTGCGCTGAACGAGCGCGACTATGGCGATCTCTCCGGGCTCAACAAGGACGACGCGCGCAAGAAGTGGGGCGAGGATCAGGTGCACATCTGGCGTCGCTCCTTCGACATTGCGCCGCCCGGCGGCGAAAGCCTCAAGGATACGCTGGCGCGCGCGCTGCCCTATTACGTGCAGGAGATTCTTCCGGCGGTGCTCAACGGCAAGCGCACCCTGGTTGCCGCCCACGGCAACTCGCTGCGCGCACTGATCATGGTGCTGGAAAAGCTGTCGCCCGAGGGCATCTTGAAGCGCGAACTCGCCACCGGCGTGCCGATCATCTATCGCCTCAACGCGGATTCGACCGTGGCGTCGAAGCTGGATCTGGCGAGCTGATCGATTTCCTTCGCCTCTCCCCGCTTGCGGGGAGAGGCCGACGCGCGGAACGCGCGGCGGGTGAGGGGGACTCTCCACGAGTCCATCTGTCTCCGTCCCTGCGGAGACTCCCCCTCACCCCAACCCTCTCCCCGCAAGCGGCAGGGGAATCGCATATGGGTTTTCGCTAGCTATTGCATTGTAAGGCAAGACGGATTCTGAAGACGACTCCCGGGT
>NZ_JAFCJM010000148.1 GCF_018130955.1 Bradyrhizobium liaoningense | reverse complement strand
TGTTCTACGAGTTTCATCTCAGCGACGCGGTTCCCGAAGATCATCTAGTGCGGAAGATCGACACTGCTCTCGATCTGTCTTGGCTTCGCAGCGAACTTTCTCCTCATTATTCGTCCATGGGGCGCCCGTCGATCGATCCGGAGCTGATGATCCGGATGCTGATCGTGGGGTATGTCTTCGCGATCCGCTCGGAGCGGCTGCTCTGCCGCGAAGTGCAGGTGAACCTCGCCTATCGATGGTTCTGCAAGCTCGGTATCGAGGATGCTATCCCGGATCATTCGGCCTTCTCGCGGGCCCGCAATGAGCGCTTCCGCGAGGGAGATGTCGTTCGTCGCGTATTCGAACATATCGTCGAGGCGTGCGTTGTGGCCGGTCTGGTTGGCGGCGAAGGTTTTGCGGTAGACGCGAGCCTGATCCAGGCAGATGCCAACAAGCAGCGTGCGATCGCGGGTCAGGATTGGCGCAGGGATCGTGATCCGGCGAGGTCAAGCCGCGCGGTGAAGGAGTATCTGGCAACCCTCGACGATACGGCGTGGGGTGCGGCCAGTGACGTCGTCCCGAAGTTTATCTCGCCGTCCGATCCCGCGGCCCAGTGGACCGGAGCTCACAAGGGACCAGCATTCTTCGCTTACTCCGACAATTATCTCATCGACGTGAAGTTCGGCGTCATCGTTGATGTCGAGGCGTCCCGCTCCATTCGCCAGGCCGAGGTCGGAGCGGCGAGGACAATGATCGAACGAACAGAGGAGCGCTTTGGCCTCAAGCCGGAGCGGCTTCTCGGGGATACCGCTTACGGGGCTGCTCCGATGCTGAACTGGCTGGTCGAGGAGAAGGGCATCGCGCCACATATCCCCGTGTTCGACAAATCGAAGCGAGATGACGGTACCTTCTCGCGTAGCGACTTTCGATATGATCCGACCAGCGACGTCTACCACTGCCCGGGTGGAAAGCGGCTCGGGACGAGCGGCACCGTGCACGAGGGCAAAACGCTTCTGTATCGTGCGAGCAAGCTCGACTGCGACACATGCCCGCTTAAACCGCAGTGCTGTCCAAAAGAGCCATCGCGCAAGATCCCGCGCGACATACATGAGCACGCCCGGGACGTCGCTCGGTCGTTTGCTGGCACCGAGGGCTTCGAGACGTCGCGACGTGAGCGCAAGAAGATCGAGATGCAGTTTGCACACTTGAAGCGCATCCTGAGGCTTGGTCGGCTTCGACTTCGTGGCCCACGGGGCGCCCAGGACGAGTTTGTTCTGGCTGCCATCGCTCAAAATCTGAGGCGCCTCGCATCGTTCGTTGCGCGACCACCACCCGCTCATGCCCTGTGCATTGCGTAGCGTAGGAGTTGCGTTGAGAGCGTCAGGGTCGGCGGATCAAAGCCGGTC
>NZ_JAFCJM010000147.1 GCF_018130955.1 Bradyrhizobium liaoningense | reverse complement strand
GGGCGGATTCAACCGGTCGTCGCAACACTCTGTGTATCGCTCACCCGTAACAATTGGTCGAGAGTTTCCGCCGGGGTTTTCCAGCCAAGAGTTTTCCTGGGCCTGGTGTTGAGTGCAAGCGCCACGGCCTCGAGGTCATCAGCGTTGTGTATGCTGAGATCGGTACCCTTTGGAAAATACTGGCGCAGCAACCCATTGGTGTTCTCGTTGGTGCCGCGCTGCCATGGGCTGTGAGGATCGCAGAAGTACACCTGCACGCCCGCGTCGATCTTCAGACTTGCGTGCTGGGCCAGCTCAGCTCCCTGATCCCACGTCAGCGAGCGCCGCAGTTGCTCAGGCAAAGTGACGATCGCACGGGTAATCGCGTCGCGCACAGCCTCAGCGCCATGTCCGGCGAGTGCGGGTCCGTTCTTCACGCGAGCTTCGTGGCCATGACCCGTCATGCGCGGCAGGTGCAGCAGCATGGTGAAGCGTGTCGTGCGCTCCACCAAGGTGCCGATCGCGGAACTTCCGAGACCCAAAATGAGATCACCTTCCCAGTGGCCCGGCACAGCTCGGTCGGCGGCCTCGGCCGGACGTTGGCTGATCATGATCTCGGAAGGAATGAAGCTTCTGCCTTTACGGGCGCGGGCCCTCGGCATGCGCAGCGCCCGCCCGGTGCGCAAGCAGGCCGTCAGTTCGCGACGCAAAGCTCCTCGACCCTGCACGTAAAGTGCCTGATAGATCGCCTCGTGACTGATGCGCATCGTCTCATCCTCGGGAAAGTCGAGCCGAAGTCGCCGAGAAATCTGTTCCGGGCTCCACGCCGTCGCCCAGCGCCGGTTTTGCCGATGCACAGCCCGGCGTCCCTTCCACACGACCTTCGGGCCAACGAGGGGCTCCCCGTCCGGCTTGGCGATCATACCGGCAAGCCTGTCCTGCACATAATCCCGCAGGCTCGGATTGATCGCCAGCTTAGCTGCCTTGGGCCGTCGGGCGGATCGATCAGCGTGCCATTGTGCCGTGGTCGCTCGATACTCTGGAGCGCCGTGACGGCGCGCCACATTGCGCCGGAGTTCACGAGAGATCGTGCATGGCGGCCGATCGAGCTGACGAGCGATGGCTCGCACCCCATGACCCTGCGCGCGCAAGATGGCGATCTCCTCACGCTCGGCGAACGAGAGGTAGCGCCCTGACGGAGGCTTTGACGATTGCGACAAATGTGTTGGCGGCATGCCGCCCGCCCTCCGGAACCAGCGTACTCCGACAGCCGGCGACACCCCGGCGTCAACCGCAGCATCCTCGCTTGATCGCCCCGAGGCAATCGCGACCCAGAATGGTCTACCACTCTCTCGCAAGGCCTCTCGAGGCCGACCTGGCGATCGCTGGACTGCTCCCACATGCCGACCCGAACACTGATCACCACCCTTCATCGCAACCTCCTTTGGCAGAGTGTCGCGACGACCGGTTGAATCCGCCC
>NZ_JAFCJM010000146.1 GCF_018130955.1 Bradyrhizobium liaoningense | reverse complement strand
GCGCAGCTCCACGAAGAGGCGTTCCGGTATTTTGGCGGGGTCCCCAGCTATGTCGTGCTCGACAACCTGAAGGAAGGCGTCCTCAAGCCGGATTTGTACGAGCCCCAGCTCAACCCGATTTACAGCGCGATGCTGGCTCATTACGCCGTGGTCGCCGATCCCGCGCGCGTGGCCGATCCAAATCGGAAAGGATGCGTCGAGAATGCGATTCAACATACCCAGGGCACTGCGCTGGCCGGACGGCGCTTCGAGACGCTGGAGGCGCAAAACGAGTTCTTGAGGCACTGGGAGGAGAACTGGGCTTCCAAACGCATCCACGGCAGCACGCGCCGTCAGGTCGAGGCGATGTTCCAGGAAGAGAAGCCGCACCTGCGGCCGCTGCCTGTCGCTCCCTTCCGCATCTTCACCGAAGTCGTCCGGACTGTCTGCGACGACACCACCGTACGCGTCGACAACAGCTATTACGCCGCGCGGCCCGCGCCGATCGGCAGCCAGGTCGTCGTGCGCATCTACACCACCACGATCGAGATCCGTGATCGCCACACCCGTGCGCTGCTGCGTGTTCATTCCCGGATGGCGCACCCCGGTTCTGTCGTCCTGCCGACCAGCGAACGGCCGTTCAACCCGTCGCGGCAAACCGCCGTGCTGCTGGCGAGCGCCGAGCGCATCGGACCGCAGACCAGGGCCTTGTGCCAGCAGGTGTTCGACACCGAAGGGCGCCCCGGACAGCGCGCGATGTGGGGCATTGTCGGGCTGGGCCGGAAGTATCCGGCGCGGCTGGTCGAGCAGGCCTGCGCGCACGCCATCGACAACCGCATCTACCGCTACAAGCACGTGCGTGCGACCGTCGAGCGGTTGTTCGAACAGGCGATCGAGCAGGTTGGAGTGACGCCACAGCCGGCATCGCCGCTCACCCAGGATCATCCGCTGATCCGTACCCCCGCGGAATACGGCGACCTCTTCAGCCGCGCTGTGCGGCGCGACGCCGACGACAATGGTCGGCAGGCCGAGGCTCACGACGATCACGCCACGGCAATCCGCGCTCGTGTCGCCTGCGCAACCCCGGCCAACTCCGGCGCCACGAGCGCTCCCGCTGCACCTTCTCACCTTAAACTGGAGACCTAGCCACATGATGACCATGCCGGAAATTGAGCGTTGCCTACGACAGCTGCGCCTGTCGGGTGTCCGCGACACGCTGCAGACGCGCGTGCTCCAGGCGCAGGGCGCCAACCAGCCCTTCCTCGAGACCTTCTCCCTTATCCTGCAGGATGAACTGGACCGTCGTCAGTCCCGTCTTATCGAGCGGCGATACCAGCAATCCGGGCTCGACGAAAAGCTGACGCTCGCCGAGTTCGACTGGTCCTTCAATCCCAAACTGCCACGTCAGACCTGCTTCCAGCTCCACACCCTGGCGTTCATTGCCGCTGGCGAGAACGCTCTGCTTGTTGGCAAACCTGGCACCGGGAAGTCGCACATCGCCAAGGCGATTGCCTATCAGGCGA
>NZ_JAFCJM010000145.1 GCF_018130955.1 Bradyrhizobium liaoningense | reverse complement strand
CCTACGAGGCTGTGACTCTTTCCCATATCGAGTGTCGAGCGGATATGATTCTCTGAGCAGATTGATCTGCTGGAGAGAATGATGGCTGACGACAGCCTTTTTGGCGAGTTGCCGGAACAGTCGGCGCCCCGGACCGAAGCAGTGCCGCGGGGCGCACCTCGGCTGCGTGAGCCCGTGCGCGATCAGGTCGAGCTACGAGCGGTCGATATCGATAGCCTGATCGGGCAGGATCATCCGGCGCGGGTGATCTGGGCTTATGTCGAAGGGCTCGATCTGAGCGAGCTGGAAGATCGCGTCAAGGCGCGGGAGAACAGGCCGGGTCATCCGGCGCCATCGCCCCGGTTGCTGCTGGCGCTTTGGCTGTACGCTACGAGCGACGGCGTTGGCAGTGCGCGAGCGCTGGACCGGCTCTGCGACAGTCACGACGTCTACCGCTGGCTCTGTGGGGGCGTGTCTTTGAACTATCACACGTTGTCGGACTTCCGGGTCGGCTACGCCGACCTGCTCGACCGTTTGCTGGTCGAACATCTGGCAGCCCTGAACGAGGCAGGGTTGATCGATCTGGAGAAGCTGACTCAGGACGGGGTGCGGATACGGGCGAGTGCCGGGACCGGATCGTTCCGGCGGGAGGCGACGCTGGATCGGCAGTTGGCACAGGCCGAGGCCGTGGTGGAAGGGCTCAAGCGCGAGGTCGATGCGGATCCGGAAGCCAGCAATCGGCGTATCCGGGCGGCTAAAGAGCGCGTGGCGCGGGAACGCAGCGAGCGGGTGCAGGCCGCGCAAGCCGCGCTGGCTGAGATCAAGCGCAAGCGAAAACAGCTCGATGACAAGGGCGGCAACGGCAAAAAGCCAAAAGAGCCACGGGCCTCCACCACCGACCCGCAGGCGCGGGTGATGAAGATGGCGGATGCCGGCTTCCGCCCGGCCTACAATGTGCAGGTGGCCAGCGCGGCCGGCGAATTGATCGTGGTCGCGATCGATGTCGACAACAGCGGCTCAGATCGTGGCTTGATGCGACCGATGCTCGAGCGAACACGCGCTCGGCTGAAGCGCTTGCCGCGCCGCTACCTCGCCGATGGTGGGTTCTGCAGTGGCGAGGACATCGAATGGGCGCATGGCGAAGGCATCGAGGTTTACTGTCCACCGCCCAAATCCAGGAGCGGTGTCGATCCCTTTTTACCCCGGAGCAGCGACGGCCCTGGAGTGGCGGCCTGGCGGGCCCGCATGGCCAGCGAGGCCGGCAAGGCACAATACCAAGCCCGCACGATCTGCGAATGCATTCATGCCCGATGGCGGAACTGGGACCTCAGGCAATTGACCGTGCGCGGCATCGAGAAAGTCCGTGCCGTCGTGCTCTGGCACGCCCTCACCAACAACATCCTGCAGGGACACCGGCTCGCAAAAGCATAGACCGCAGACGCATACACGATGACCGGATGCCGCAGGCTTCTGACATCAAGGGGCGCTAACGCCCCTCAATGTCGATGCCGAAAAACGAATTGGCTCACAGGCTCTACGG
>NZ_JAFCJM010000144.1 GCF_018130955.1 Bradyrhizobium liaoningense | reverse complement strand
AAATCACCCCGTGCCTTCACTTCCACGGAATCACAGGTCATTATTGCCGTCGAGAACAGTTTTTCAGCAGCCTGCTAGTGGAAGATCGCCTTGACCTTGTCCCACAGCGAGGGATGTTCGGCCTCGGCGTCGGCCTTTGACGGCGTCGGCTGCGCGGCGCTGACCGGATCGGACGCAGGGAACGTGTCGATCAGCCCGGCATCGAGCCTGGCGTCTGCGGCAAGCGCATCGCGCAGATCTTCGGCGTGCTTGTCGTGCGGTGCAGGATTGAACTTTTCAGCCATGGATGTCCTCCGTTGGCTGGTCAACGCCCCTGATTTCCGCAGGTTCCCCTGTTGGCCCTGGGGCAGCGGCGGTGTATCAGGAACCGCAACCGATGCTAGGACTCTTGCCAGGACAGTTCGTGACCCACTCCCCCGCCAAACCCTTCATCGACGTGCTCGCCGGCCAGCGGCAGGCCATCCCGCCGGTCTGGATGATGCGGCAGGCCGGCCGGTACTTGCCCGAATACCGCGAGGTCCGCGCCAAGGCCGGCGGCTTCCTCGATCTCTGCTTCACGCCGGAACTCGCGGCCGAAGTGACGCTGCAGCCGATCCGCCGTTTCAATTTCGACGCGGCGATCATTTTTTCCGACATCCTCGTCATCCCCTACGCACTCGGCCGCTCGGTGCGCTTCGAGGTCGGCGAGGGTCCGCGGCTCGATCCGCTCGATGATCCCGACAAGGTGAAGTCGCTGGCGCCGCGCGCGGACTTCACAAAGCTCGAGCCGGTGTTCGAGGCGCTGCGCATCGTGCGCCGCGCGCTCGACCCGAAGATTGCGCTGATCGGCTTTTGCGGCGCGCCGTGGACGGTCGCAACCTACATGGTGGCCGGCCAGGGCACGCCGGACCAGGCGCCGGCGCGCATGATGGCCTATCGGTACCCCCTGGCGTTTGCGAAAATCATCGATGCGATCGTCGCGAACTCGATCGACTATCTGCTCGCGCAACTCGCCGCCGGCGCCGATGCGCTGCAGATTTTCGACACCTGGGCCGGCGTGCTGCCGCCGGCGGAATTTTTGCGCTGGTCGGTCGAGCCGACGCGGCGGATCGTCGAAGGCGTCCGCGCCAAGGCGCCCGATGCAAAAATCATCGGCTTCCCCCGCGGCGCCGGTGCGCTGCTGCCGGGCTATGTGGAGGCAACCGGGGTCAACGCGGTCAGCATCGACTGGACGGCGGAGCCGTCCTTCGTCCGCGAGCGCGTGCAGTCAAAAGTCGCCGTCCAGGGCAATCTCGATCCGCTGGTGCTGATCACTGGCGGCGATGCGCTGAACCGCTCGGTCGACGACGTGCTCGCGAACTTCGGGCAGGGGCGGCTGATCTTCAATCTCGGCCACGGCATCCAGCCGGAAACGCCGATCGCCCATGTCGAGCAGATGCTGAAGCGCGTGCGCGGCTGAGCGCGCACTGACCTTTAGTTGAAGCGCTTGTCCGCTGGCTCCGTTCACCTCTCCCCACCGGGGAGAGGTGAATTCCCTGTTCAGCCCGGATAGATTGGTAACAAAGTAGACCTGATGGATTGGTAACAGTTCTCTGTCGGCTGGGAGGACCAGT
>NZ_JAFCJM010000143.1 GCF_018130955.1 Bradyrhizobium liaoningense | reverse complement strand
AGCCGAACTGGTTCATCGTGTTGTGGGCGCCGCCCGCCTTCAGGGCGGCCTCGCCGGCGAAGTATTCCTTGTGGTCGTCGCCGATGTCGGAGCCGGCCATGTTCTGGTGCTTGACGCAGGCGATGCCCTGGCGGATCTCCGCGCGCTGCACGTTCTTGACGTAGCCGAGCATGCCCTGCTCGCCAAAATATTCCCTGGCGAGGTTGTCGGTCGACAGCGCCGCCGTGTGATAGGTCGGCAGCGTGATCAAATGGTGGAAGATGCCGGCGCGCTTGGCCGAATCCGCCTGGAAGGTGCGGATGCGCTCGTCGGCTTCCTTCGCCAGCGGCGTGTCGTCGTACTCCGCCTTCATCAGCTCGGCACGGTTGTACTTGCTGACGTCCTGGCCGGCGTCCTTCATCGCGTCGTAGACCTGCCAGCGGAAGTTCAGCGTCCAGTTGAAGGACGGCGAGTTGTTGTAGGCAAGCTTCGCGTTCGGGACCACCTTGCGGATGCGATCGACCATGCTGGCGATCTGCTCGATATGCGGCTTCTCAGTCTCGATCCACAAGAGGTCGGCGCCGTTCTGCAGCGAGGTGATGCAGTCGAGCACGCAGCGGTCTGCACCGGTGCCGGGACGGAACTGGTAGAGGTTCGAGGGCAGCCGCTTCGGACGCATCATCTTGCCGTTCTGGTTGATGATGACGTCGCCGTTGCGGGCCGTTGCCGCCGTGACTTCCTCGCAATCCAGGAAGCTGTTGTACTGGTCGCCGAGGTCGCCGGGCTGGTGGCTGACGGCAATCTGCTGCGTCAGGCCGGCGCCGAGCGAGTCGGTGCGGGTCACGACGACGCCGTCTTCGACGCCGAGCTCGAGGAAGGCGTGGCGGCAGGCGCGGATTTTGGCCAGGAAGACGTCGTGCGGCACGGTGACCTTGCCGTCCTGGTGGCCGCACTGCTTCTCGTCCGAGACCTGGTTCTCGATCTGCAGCGCGCAGGCGCCCGCCTCGATCATCTTCTTGGCGAGCAGATAGGTCGCCTCCGCATTGCCGAAGCCGGCGTCGATGTCGGCGATGACGGGCACGACATGGGTCTGGAAGTTGTCGATCTTCGCGATCAGCTCCTTCTCCCTGACCGTGTCGCCTTCCTTGCGCGCCTTATCGAGGCTGCGGAAGATGTCGTTGAGCTCGCGGGAGTCCGCCTGGCGCAGGAAGGTGTAGAGCTCCTCGATCAAAGCCGGCACCGAGGTCTTCTCGTGCATCGACTGGTCGGGCAGCGGGCCGAACTCGGAGCGCAGCGCGGCGATCATCCAGCCCGACAGGTACAGATAGCGGCGGTCCGTCGTGCCAAAATGCTTCTTCACCGAGATCAGCTTCTGCTGGGCGATGAAGCCGTGCCAGCAGCCGAGCGACTGGGTGTATTTGGTGCTGTCGGCATCATAGGCGGCCATGTCGGCGCGCATCACCGCCGCGGTGTAGCGGGCGACGTCGAGGCCGGTCTTGAAGCGGTTCTGCAGCCGCATGCGCGCCACCGCTTCGGCGGTGACGCCGTTCCAGGTGGCCTTGTCCTTGAGGAGGGCTTCCGCCGCCTCGATCTCGCTCTGGTAGGACGCCGGCCCCTGGATGGCCCGGTCGCTGATGCCGCGCGGTTGGAAATTCATGTCCGTGATCCCTTCGATGACGACAAACTGGC
>NZ_JAFCJM010000142.1 GCF_018130955.1 Bradyrhizobium liaoningense | reverse complement strand
TGTGCCGAGTATGAACGACAGCTTGGAGGTGGAAGTCCTCTATCCAGCCTGATGACGGCGAAGGATTAGCGAAGCGCAAGGGCGTCATCGCGAGGTGGGGTCTGAAGACAGCGTGGAGCAAAACCGCGGCTCGATGGACAAGCACCGGATAACGAGGCCTACCCGGCCGGACGAGCGAGCACATGATCGCGAAGTCCAAGGTCATCAAGGGTCGGGGTGGTAAATCCGGCGGGCGCGCGGCGAAGGCGGTCGGTCTTACCTCGGGAGGTCTGCACTGTGTCCTGGCAACGGGACTGAGGCCGCCGTAAGGCGGTCTGACCGCAGCGCAGAAGTCAGCAGCGGGCATAGTAGGCGGCAGCGTACCGTCGAAGGCCCAAACGGTGGAAGTGGCCAGTAGAACGGTGATCTCGCGCGAGCCATGCGGCAGAAGAATCAGGTCGAGCTGAACTTGGGCACCGGAGCGAAGGGTGAAGCCCCGAACGCCGCCGCCCAAGAGTCCGAAGCGCGCGCGGCGACCACCGCCCTCGAACGCCCGGCGACCGCAGGGCCGTCGATGGAAGCAGTTATCGAGCGTGAGAATCTGAAGAAAGCGCTGGCGCAAGTGACGCGCAACAAGGGCGCGGCGGGCGTCGACGGGATGACCGTCGGCGAACTGCCGAGCTACCTGAAGGAGCACTGGCCCACAATCCGATCCCAGTTGCTTGAAGGCACCTACAAGCCGCAACCGGTGCGGCGGGTCGAGATACCGAAGGCGTCGGGCGGCCTGCGGCCGCTCGGCATCCCAACGGTGCTCGACCGCTTCATCCAGCAGGCAATGATGCAGGTGCTGCAGGCGGATTGGGACGGAACGTTCTCCGAGACCAGCTTCGGCTTCCGGCCGGGGCACTCGGCGCATCAGGCGGTGGAGCGGGCGCAGACGTATATTGCGTCCGGACACGCCGTCGTCGTGGACATCGACCTGGAGAAGTTCTTCGACCGGGTCAACCACGACATCCTGATGGGGCTCATTGCCAAGCGGGTGACTGACAAGCGCCTCCTGAAGCTGATCCGCGGATTCCTGAATGCGGGTGTGCTGGAGAGAGGGCTGGTCAGTCCGACGGAGGAGGGCACGCCGCAGGGCGGTCCGCTCTCGCCGCTATTGTCGAACCTGATGCTGGATGTGCTGGACAAGGAACTGGAAAGACGCGGCCACCGCTTCGTGCGCTACGCCGACGACTGCAACATTTATGTGCGCAGTCGAAAGGCGGGCGAGCGGGTGCTGGCGGGCATCGAACGGTTCCTCGAAAAGCGCCTCAAACTCAAGGTCAACAAAGCCAAGAGCGCGGTTGCCAAACCGGGGGGTCGCAAGTTCCTGGGCTTCAGCTTTACCGGCGGGAAAGAACCGCGTCGGCGCATCGCGCCGCAGGCACTTGCCCGCTTCAAGGCGAAGGTCCGAGGACTGACGCGACGCACCTGCGGCCGAAGCCTCGCGCAGATTGCCAAGGAGCTATCGCGCTATCTGATCGGATGGCGCGGCTACTTCGGCTTCTGCCAAACCCCGTCGGTGCTGCGCACACTTGACGAATGGCTCAGGCGGCGGTTGCGCGCCATCGCCTGGAAACAATGGAAGCGCGGCGGCACCCGCTTTGCCGAGTTGCGACGCTGCGGCGTCGGCCGGGATCTGGCGGCACAAACTGCCGGCAGCCCGAATGGCCCTTGGCGGCTCGCGAACAGCCCCGCGCTCACCATCGCCATGCCAATCGCGTTCTTCAGATCACTCGGCTTGGCTTCCGTCGCGGAACTGCCGTGCGCATAATCCACCGAACCGCCGTATACGGACCCGTACGTACGGTGGTGTGGGAGGGGCGGAGCTGAGAGGCTCCCCCCTATCCCGAT
>NZ_JAFCJM010000141.1 GCF_018130955.1 Bradyrhizobium liaoningense | reverse complement strand
GCGATCGCGCTATGCGGCGTGGGCGACGTTCTGAGATCGCCAATTCCAGGGCATGAGTTCGTCAATGCGCTTGGCGGGATGATCCGGTAGGCAGGCCAGGATGTCGGCGAGCCGAGCCTGTGGATCGATGTCGTTGAGCTTGGCGGTGGCGACGAGGGTGTAGATCGCAGCCGCACGCCGGCCGCCCTCATCGGAGCCGGCGAAGGTCCAATTTTTTCGTCCCACGGCGACCGCCCGTAGCTCACGCTCAGCAGCATTGTTCGTCATGCAAAGCCGTCCGTCATCAAGGAAGCGGTCAAATGCATCCCAGCGGCTGAGGCAGTAATTGATCGCTTTGGTCGTGTCGTTGTTCCTGGAGAGCTTGGCGCGCTGCTCGCGCCTCCAGCTCGACGATCAGGTGGCGGCTGCGCTCCTGGCGCACACGCAGGCGCACCTCGGGAGCAAGACCGTTGATCTCACGTTCGATGGCGAACAGGACATCGATGCGCTTGACCGCCTCGGCCGCGATCGGCGCCTTGGTGAGCCGTGCCAGATCAAAGAACTTGCGCCTGCCGTGCGCCCAGCACGCGGCCTCGATGATCGGGCCGCCCTTACGATTGGCCTCGTAGAGCTTGCCAAAACCGGCGTAGGCGTCGGCCTGCATCAGTCCGGCATAGCCGGCCAGATGCTGCTCCGGATGCGCACCGCCACGATCGGGCGAGTAGAAGAACACGGCCGCCGGCGGATCTGGGCCAGCAAACGGACGGTCGTCGCGCACGTAAGTCCAGAGCCGGCCGGTCCGGGTCTTGCCCTTGGCCAGGACCGGCACCGTGGTGTCATCGGCGTGGATGCGTTCGGCGGCAAAGACATGGCTCCGGATCGCGTCAACCAGCGGCATCAGGGTTGCCGCGGAGGCACCTACCCAGTCCGCGAGTGTCGATACGTCGAGATCGATGCCTTCACGCTGGTAGACGTCGCTCTGACGATGAAGCGGCAGGTGCAGGCCGTACTTGGCGAACAGGACATGGGCCAGCAGCTTGGGCCCTGCACGACCGCGCGCAATCGGATGCGAGGGAGCCGGCGGCTGGGTGATCGCTTCGCAGGCCCGGCAGACGAGCTTCTCGCGCACGTGCTGGATCACCTTCCACTGGCGCGGAACGAGTTCCAGCGTCTCGGTCACGTCCTCGCCAATCTTGCGCAATCGGCTGTCGCCGCAGCATGGGCAGTTGGAAGGCACCGGATAGACAATGCGCTCCCGCGGCAAATGCTCCGGCAGGGGCCGGCGGGCTGGCTTGCGGCGCTCGAACGATGGCACCGCGATCTTCTCGGCTGCCGTCTGCGCCGCGGTCTCAGCTTGCGCCGCGTTCTCCTCCAGATCGGCGAGCTGTAGCTCGAGCTGATCCAGCAACGCGCCTCGCTCGGAGGACTGTCCGAACTGCTCGTGCCGGAGCTTCTTGATCGTGAGTTTGAGCTTCTCGATCAGCAAGGTCCCCGCCTGGGCCTCGGCTTCCGCGGCTAACCGGGCCGCTCGCTCGGCGCGCAGCATCGCTTGCAGCGTGGTCACATCGTCGGGAAGAGAATCATCAGCGCCCATCACCGATCAGAGAATCACAAGACGTGGTCGCTGTCCGAACCGCTGATCCTGCCACCGGTTCAAATCCCGGCGATCAGCCCGCCGCCTGCGGTCGCCAGGTATGTTGCGGCATCCGCCAGTCGATACCCTCCAGCAGGTAGCCAAGCTGGGCTGGGGTGATTGTCACCGCACCATCAGCCGACGACGGCTACAGGAAGCGGCCGCGCTCCAGCCGCTTGGCGTAGAGCGACATGCCCAGTCCATCGTGCCAAAGGATCTTGATCAGCTTGCCGCTTTTGCCGCGGAACACATAGAGGTCGCCACCGTGCGGGTCTCGCTTGAAGGCTTCCTGCACCAGCAAGCCAAGTGAGTTCATGCCGCGACGCATATCGGTGTGGCCGGTCGCAATCCACACCCGCACGCCCGACGCAATGGGGATCACCGCGGCCGCCCATCTGCCAGCGCTGCCACGGCAGCCTTCAGCGTCGCCGCGTCGACCGCACCCGTGATCCGCATCCGAACTCCGGTCGCAAACTCGATCTCGATCGACCCGCCGCTGCTCGCCGGCACGATGGGACAAGGCGACGACCCTGCTTCCGCGACCACCATTGCCGGTACAAAGCCAGGTTG
>NZ_JAFCJM010000140.1 GCF_018130955.1 Bradyrhizobium liaoningense | reverse complement strand
GCCCATGCCGGGCAGGCGGCCGAGAGATCGCGAGCCCAAATTTTCAGATCTCTGCCCCGGCTGAGAGCGTCGATCCTACCGACTTCTGCAACAAAATCGGCCCAATAGGCGACATAGCAGGCTTGGCCTGATATGAAAGAGCCAGCCTACCGAGGGGCGGACCAGACGCAACTACTGGGCGAGTGGGGAGAACATTATCCAGATGCTCTGGAAACTTTACTTTGGGATATTGAGCCTTTTTGTCGTACCTAGCATTTGCGTGACTGTCGTTCAGGGACCACACGCAATCTATCCTGTAGCGGATTATCTCATTCAAGGACTGACTGTCGCTCAGCTCGTTGGCTTGTATGGCTACGCATTCAGGCAACCGCTCCTGTCTCAGCGAGCTTGGCAGATAGCTTTTCCGGTGTTCGTGCTCAACTTCATTTCTACACTTGTTATTGCCAGCATACGGTTTGCAGCGGCAAAGCCTGACTACGGAATGACCGCCGCTGCTACCGCCATTCTCATCTTTGGATTGCCGTTTTTTCTTCCATTGCTTCTCGCTGATCGACGGTACGCATTCCATTCGACGCTTTGGAGATAGTGCCATGGATCGATCAACACGTCGCCGTTGGGTCAAAGGCGGCCTACGGCTTCTGCATCGTCGAAGTCGGCTTACCTACAGCTACCGGACGTGGTGGCGCTCTGGGGTAAGGTCAGCCACGGGCCACTTCAAGACATCGCCCGATGGGTATAGATAGGACCATCGTCCACCCGGAGAACAGCAAGTGGGCCGAATAGCAACCTTCGTATGGATCGTAACGACTTTCACAATCATTGTGGTCGCCACTCCACTCCGGGCTCAAGCAACACCGGAAGCGTCAGCGTGCGGATATCTTGCTGGTCTAATCGATAAGGCATCGCCATCAGGGCCGTTGTTCCTGCCCAGCTATCCGACCGTCGAATCGGGGCCTCTCCATGGCGCCGCCTACCTCTATGACAATGCGGTAGCCGCCATCGCACTGGTCGGTTGCGGCGAGCGAGACAAAGCGTATCGAATTGGCTCGGCGATTCTCTGGGCCATCGATAACGACCGCACCTGGCATGATGGGCGGCTCCGGAACGCATACGCCGCGGGTGTGGTGGCCAGTGGCTCCGCCAAACTTCCGGGTTGGTGGGACAATACGCAGAACAAGTGGCTAGAAGATCGATATCAGGCCGGCAGCGATAATGGTAACATGGCATGGGCAATGCTGGCGTTGCTGTCGATTGATGATGTGAACACCGGCTCTCCGTTCCGCGATGGTGCGGCACGGCTTGGCACCTGGGTCGCGCAATGGGCCGACACGCGCGGCACTGGCGGTTTCACGGGCGGTACGTTCGGGCACGAGCCGACGCCCGACGTACGGACATGGAAATCAACCGAACACAATACTGACCTTGCCGCCGCGTTTGGCCTTCTTGCAACCCGCACCGGCGATTCGCGCTGGCGTGATATGGCAACAGCTGCTGAGCGCTTCGTCGACACGATGTGGGATCCGGCCTGCGCCTGTTTCGCCGCAGGGACCGCTGAAGACGGCGTCACGCGCAATCCGATTTTGGCCCTTGATGCTCAAGTCTGGCCGTTAACGGCGCTCCCCGGAGCGGCCGAGAAATTTGCATCGGCAATTACGACCGCCGAACAGCGAATGAGTGTCGACAAGGGCTTTTCTTACGGTGAAGACCGAGACGGTGTGTGGACCGAAGGGACGAGCCAAATGGCTCTCTTGCTGAAATTGCTCGGCAGGGCTGGGAGGGCAGAGTCGTTGATCGCTGTCATAGAATCCCAGAGGTCGCCGGATGGCGGGTTCTATGCCACAAGTGTCCGCGCGCTACCGACTGGGTTCATGTTGGATACCGATCCGGCCAGGCCACGCCTCTATTTCCGGTTGCCACATCTTGGCGCAGCTTCGTGGGCTGCCCTCGCGGAACGTGGGTTCAATCCCTTCGCGGCGACAAAAAGACTTCCGTAGTTAAGGCCGCGCTGCTTCTCGTCTCGGCCTCTCCGGTCTTTTTGATTTCGATATGTCGGCAAAGGGGTCGATCTCGTCGGTTCGCCCTTGGGGCCGTGGCTTCTGCTTTACCCGAGTGAGCGGACATCCGAGGCCCCAACGACCAGGTCTCGCAAGGGCCGATTTTGTTGCAGAAGTCGGTAGGATCGACGCTCTCAGCCGGGGCAGAGATCTGAAAATTTGGGCTCGCGATCTCTCGGCCGCCTGCCCGGCATGGGC
>NZ_JAFCJM010000014.1 GCF_018130955.1 Bradyrhizobium liaoningense | reverse complement strand
CAACGCAGAGGAAGGAACCGTGAACGATTGTTACCAATCCATCCGGTCCGTTTTGTTACCAATCAATCCGCTGGACATGCAAATCGGGTGAGGGGTGTTTCACCAAGGTAAGGCCGTAAACCCTCACCCGGCGCAAGAGCGCCGACCTCTCCCAAGGGAGAGGTGATTTCCCGATGCCGCACCAGTTTGACCCAATCTCATCACGCGCGAGGCACTAGAAACCGAACTCGCGCTGTCGCATCTTGTTGACCTTCCTCAAATTGCCTAATCCGCTGAGGACTACGCTTTGAGGGTGGAGGACGCGTGCGACTGGCCGTTTTTGCCGATATCCATGCCAACCGGCAGGCCTTCGACGCATGCCTGAAGGGGGCCCGCGCGAGGGGCGCTGAGCGGTTCGTCCTGCTCGGCGACTTCGTCGGCTACGGTGCCGATCCGGAATGGGTGGTGGACACCGCGATGGAGCTGGTCGGGCAGGGCGCTCTCGCCGTGCGCGGCAACCATGACCAGGCCGTGAACTCCTCCGCCGAGACCATGAATGCCGAGGCGCAGATCGCGATCGAATGGACGCGCGGCCGGCTCGGCGCGCCGCAGCGGCGCTTCCTGGCCGATCTGCCGCTGACGGTGGGGGATCAGGACCGTCTTTACGTGCATTCGGAAGCGTCCCAGCCGGCGCGCTGGCACTATGTCCGCACGACGCCGGACGCGGCGCGCAGCATGATCGCGACGCCGGCCCACGTCACCTTCTGCGGCCACATCCACCGTCCCGCGCTCTACTCGATGTCGGCGACGGCCAAGATGACGAGCTTCCTGCCGAAGACCGACGTGCCGGTGCAGCTCCTGCGCGGTCGGCAATGGCTGGCGGTGCTCGGCTCGGTCGGCCAGCCCCGCGACGGCGATCCCGCCGCGTCCTTCGTGCTGTTCGACACCGACAGTTGCGAGATCACCTATTGCCGCGTGCCCTATGATATCGAGGCCGCCGCGAAAGCGATCCGGGACAACGGCCTGCCGGATTGGCTCGCCGACCGGCTGTCGCAGGGGCGCTGAGAGCGATGCCAAAACCACTGGTTAAGGCCGGCGCCGAAATCGACGGTTACACGATCGGCGAATGCGTCCATGCCGGCGGCATGGCGACGCTGTGGACCGTCACCCATCCCGGCATCGACGTGCCGCTGCTGATGAAGATCCCGCGGGTGTCGGAGGGCGAGGACCCGGCGGCGATCGTCTCCTTCGAGATGGAGATGATGATCTTGCCGCGGCTGGCAGGTCCCCACGTGCCGACCTGCTTCGGCACCGGCGACTTTGCCAAGCAAGCCTATGTGGTGATCGAGCTCATCCCGGGCACCACGCTCTACAAGCGGCTGCCCGATCTGCCGCTGCCGTACGAGGAGGCGCGCACGCTGGTGGCGAAGATCGCCACCGCGCTGGCCGACCTGCATCGGCAGAACGTGATCCATCACGACATCAAGCCGAGCAGCATCATGTTCCGCGAGAGCGGCGAAGCCGTGCTGATCGACTATGGGCTGTCGCATCACAACCATCTGCCGGATCTGTTGCAGGAGGAGTTCCGTCTGCCTTACGGCACCGCGCCCTATATGGCGCCGGAGCGGCTGCACGGTGTGCGCGACGATCCCCGCAGCGACCTGTTCTCGCTGGGCGTGCTGCTCTACTTCTTCACGACGGGCGAGCGGCCCTTCGGCGAGGGTGAGACGCTGGGCGCGATGCGGCGCCGGCTGTGGCGCGATCCCTATCCGCCTCGCGCGCTGCGCGCCGATTACCCGCCCTGGCTCCAGGAGATCGTGCTGCGGTGTCTGGAGATCGAGCCGGTCTGGCGCTATCCGACCGCCTCGCAACTGGCCTTCGATCTCTCGTATCCCGATCAGGTCAAGCTGACGGCGCGCTCCGAGCGGCTCAAGCGCGATCCGCTCTCCACGGCGTGGCGGCGGCGCTTCAATCCGAGCGTGAAACAGGCGCGTCCGGCGTCCGACGTTGCCGCGCAGATCGCCTCGAGCCCGATCGTGGCGGTCGCGCTCGACACCGCCGAGGGCGCGCCCGAGCTGAACGAGGCGTTGCGCGTTACCACCGAGCGGATACTGACCACGTTGCCCTCGGCGCGGCTTGCCTGCCTCAACGTGCTGAAGCTGAACCGGATCGCGATCGATCGCACTCTGGACGAGGAGGGCTCCAACAAGCATGTCGACCGGCTGGTGGCGCTGCGGCACTGGGCCACGCCGCTCAAGCTCGGCGATAACAGGCTATCGGCGCATGTGCTGGAGGCGGTGGACCCCGCGGCGGCGATTTTGGAATTCTGCGAGGTCAATCACGTCGACCACGTCATCATCGGGGCGCGGCAAAACTCGTTCAGGCGCACGCTGCTCGGCAGCGTCTCGTCAAAAGTGGCGTCCGAAGCGTCCTGCACCGTCACCGTGGTGCGGCCGCAGCGCCTTGCCGCGGAGTCAGGAGAGGCCGCGGAGGGCTAGAGCGTTTTCCAGCGAAGTGGACGCCGGTTCGCGTCAAGAAAACGCGTCAAAACAAGAATCTAGAGCCTCAGGCCACGCAGGCGGTGTGGCCGGCACTCTTGCGGCGGATCGGCCAGGCGAAGTGCGGACCGGCGTCGCCGTGATCGGCGCTGTCGCCGAAGAACTGGATGATCTCGCGGCAGGGCTCGCAATTGAACAGGTTACGGGAGAAGGCTGCCTTCGACATTTCGCGCAGGCAGTTGGGGCAATATGGTTTCATGAGTTCATTCCAAAAGGGGATCAATGCCGGCACGGCGACCGGAACGCACCTGTCTCTACAAATTCGGGCCTCAAATCGTCGGTTCGCTCACGCCCGGTGACGATCGAAATGGATGATGCGGGCGGAGCGAGAGGCGACCTTGACCGGTCGCGCTACGTAGAGGCAGCGAGCCGCAATCGCTGCATTGAACCCAAGCCACAACGCCACGCCAGTCCAAACCAGGGTCGTCGTCATGATGTGCTCCCGTCCCAGAGGGGAGCGCTCTTGTGCAGTGATTTGCGCGAATCAGGGAAGTCCGGATGAGTACGGATTCTGGCTGCAATGTGATTCATTGCGCGCCGCAGCACCCGTAAATGCCTGAGCTCGCCGGCGTACGTCGCTCAGATCGCCTTGCCGCGCGAGCGTGCCGGAGCCTTCTGCGCGCGGGCGTGCCCCAAAATGTCGCGGATGCGGGCGGGGTCGCGAACGCAGCGAAAGCCGTAGCGGCCGGTGTAGTCGGTATCTGGCGAACGCGTTGAGAGGCCGGACGCAAAGTTCAGGTGGCCGGCCCCGCGGCCGATGTCGAGGATCTCGAGCTCCTTGTCCATTGCCTTGAACGACGTGGCGCGGGCGGTGCGCCGGCCCCAGGCCGTGCGCAGGATCAGCGCGCGGCGATTGGTGATCGCGAACAGCGTCTGGAGGTCGTGCAGCAGCATGACGAAGGGTGCCCCGAGCATCGCGGCCCCGACCATCAGCAGTGGTTTTGTCGCCTGGTCGATCCAGCCGTTGGCAAAGGCAATGATGGTCACGAGCAGCCACAGGCCTCCGACCCACCACAGGAAGCGCCACATCATCATGTTTGCGACGCCGTCGGGCTGACCCTGCCAGATCACCCGCTCGCCATCCTCCAGGGTGTCGGCGAGCAGGCGGCGGAGGCCGGCGGAAAACGGGGTGGAGCGGAGTTCATCCATGGCCGTTGGTCGGGACGGCCGGGGAAACGGTTCGGAAGGCGGGCTCAGATGGCCTCGCCGCGTGCGCTTGCCGCCGCGTTGCGGATCGCGGCGATGTTGGTCTTGTAGGCCGCCTCGGTGCCGCCCTTGAACACCGCAGTGCCGGCGACGAAGGCGTTCGCGCCTGCGGCGGCCAGCGCACCCGCGACATCAGGTCCGACGCCGCCGTCGACCTCGATGTCGATCGGGCGGCCCGCCGTCATGGCGCGAAGGTCGCGGATTTTTGCCAGCGCGGAGGGGATGAAGGCCTGTCCGCCAAAACCGGGATTGACCGACATGACAAGCACGAGGTCGATGAGGTCGATGACATATTCGATCGCGCTGATCGGTGTGCCCGGATTGAGCGAGACGCCGGCCTTCTTGCCGAGCGCGCGGATTGCCTGAAGCGAGCGGTGCAGATGCGGGCCGGCTTCCGCATGCACGGTGATGTGGTCGCAGCCCGCTTTCGCAAAGGCTTCGAGATAGGGATCGCAGGGCGCGATCATCAGATGCGCGTCGAAGATCTTCTTGCTGTGGGGGCGCATCGCCTTGATGACGTCGGGGCCGTAGGAAATGTTCGGGACAAAATGCCCGTCCATGACGTCGAGATGCATCCAGTCGGCGCCGGCGGCGTCGACCGCGCGGACCTCTTCGCCGAGCCTGGAAAAGTCGGACGCCAGGATCGACGGGGCGATCACCAGGGGGCGGGGCGTGAAGGGCTGGGTCATGGCGCTGTTCCCAAGGGGTGGTCCGCGGACGGGCCTCGCCTAACACGGGGGGTGTGCCGCCGCAATGCGGCTGACAACGTTCCCTGTGGGCGGAAAATTCTGCCGCAGCCGGCATGAATTGCCCGGGGCGGCGGCGCCTCGAATGCGCGGCAAGAGCGGAATTCATTGAGGTTTTCGCGCTGGCACGGGGCTTGCTGCCTGTTGTCAGACATTGGCCGCGCCCTCGCGCGGCGCTGGTTGGAGTCCCTGGCAATGTTGTTCGCCCTTGGTGCAGTTTCGTCCGCGCTCGACGCGTTGCAAACGCTGACGTCGTCGAAGACGTCCTCGACCCAGCAGACCGGCCTTTCGCAAGGCGCGAGCAATCCTTTCTCGATCGACAGCTCCAAGGGCACGACGACGTCTGCGACCTCGTCAACGAGTTCAGGTAATTGCGCGCCGATCTCGCCGGAGACGATGAGCGCGCTGATCGCGGCGCAGAGCCAGTCGTCGTCGAGCACCGGATCGACGTCTTCGACGCCGACGACCCGCGAGGCCGCGCTGAAGGATCTGTTCTCGCAGATCGACGCGAATGGCGACGGCCAGATCGACAAGACGGAATTCGAGGACGCGCTCGGCGCGGGCGGCACCAATCTTGCGAATGCCGACAAGGTGTTCGACAAGCTCGATACCGACGGCGACGGCAGTGTCAGCCTCGAGGAGATGTCGAAGGCGCTGAAGAGCGGGCACGGCCACCACCACGCCCAGGGCGCGAGCGGGTCCGACGGCACCGGCGACAGCTCCGACTCCGAGCAATCGAGCGGCGGCACAACCCGAACCACCGTCGTCAACAGCGACGGCTCGACCACCACGACCGTCAAATATGCCGACGGCTTCAAGATGACCATGACGGTGCCGGGCGCCTCCAGCGCATCGGGCGCCGGCAACTCGCCCTACAACTGGTTCGAGCAGATGATGCAGCAGGGACAGACGGGGACGTCGTCCGCGGCATCGTCGCTGTCGATGAGCGTGTAAGCCATCACTTCGCTGTCATGCCCCGCGAGGCCGGGGCATCCAGTACGCCGCGGCTTCTCCGTATCCCACAACCGTCTCTGGAATACTGGATCGCCCGGTCTTCGCCGGGCGATGACAGTCGTGATTGACTAACCGAACCGGTCCTTCCAAGCCGGCTGCGCCCCCGCGAACGGCAGCGCGGTTGCGCTGTAGACGCCGCGCGCAATGGCACGCGCCACCACGTTGGCGGCGAGCGTGCCGAGCTCGGTGAGGCCGACCAGCGGCTCGATCGGTTTTAAGCCGGTGGCGGCGGCAAACAGCACGTCGCCGTCGTTCGGCGCGTGCACCGGATAGATCGCGCGGGCAAAGCCGGTGTGCGCGATCATCGCCAGCCGCTTGGCCTGGGGTTTTGTCAACACCGCGTCCGTCACGACAAGCCCGATCGTGGTGTTTTCGCGCGCGCTTGCCGCAGGCCCGCCCTTGATGCGCATTTTGAGCATGTCGTCCGTGAACGTCTCGGGCAGGCCGCGGCCACCGAACTCGCCGTTCACCTCGAACGGCGCCGCCCAGAACCACGGGCCGTCGCCGACGGTGGCGCTGCCGACGGCATTGACGGCGACGATCGCCGCGACCTTGACGCCGTCGGCGGTCACCGCCGAGGCCGAGCCGAGCCCGCCCTTGAACGTCGCGGTGGTGGCGCCAAGACCGGCGCCGACGCTGCCGAGCGCAAAATCTTCCCCGGCGGCGACGGCCGCGGCATAGCCGAGATCGCGATAGGGCGCGAAACGTCCCCACGCCTTGTCGCCGCCATTGAGCAGATCGAACAGGATCGCGCCCGGCACGATCGGGATCAGCGCCTCGCGGACCCGGAACCCGCGGCCCTGCTCGGCGAGCCAGGCCGTGATGCCGCCGCCGGTCTCGAGCCCGAACGCCGAGCCGCCGGAGAGCGCGATCGCATCGACGCGTTCGACCGTGTTGGCGAGGTCGAGCAGCGCGTCCTCGCGCGTGCCCGGCCCACCGCCGCGCACGTCGATCGCCGCCACCGCCGGCTCGTCGAACACGATTGCGGTGGCGCCCGAGGCGAGGGCGGCATCATGGGCGTGGCCGACGCGGACGCCGGCAATATCGGTGAGCAGGTTTTTCACGTGTGCGGGTCCGTGGGGCTATCGGCAACGGGTCTTAGTGATAGCTTAGATCACGATCCGGCAGAGTGTCAGCGCTTTTTCCCGCGCGACAAACGCGGATCGCGTTTGCGCGAAGATCATGCTCAAACAAAAGAGCCGCTCTCAGCTCATCAACGCGACGCGGATCATGCGTGCGAGCTCGGACTTGCGGTAGGGTTTTGCGAGCAGCAGCACGCCGGAATCCAGCCGTCCGTGATGGACGATGGCATTCTCGGTATAGCCCGAGGTGAACAGCGTCTTCAGTGCGGGCCGGCGCCGCGCCGCCTCGTCGGCGAGCTGACGGCCGTTCATGGCGCCCGGCATGATGACGTCGGTGAAGAGCAGGTCGATGCCATCATCGCCGTCGATGATCGCCAGCGCTTCGGCAGCATTGGCGGCCTCGAGCGCCTCGTAGCCGAGGCTCTTGATCTGGGTCACCACATATTGGCGGACCAGCGCGTCGTCCTCGACGATCAGGATCTTCTCGTCGCCGCCTTCGATAGCGCCGGCCTGCATCTGCTCGTAGTCGGTCTCCTGCACGCCGGTCGAGCGCGGCAGGTAGATCTTGACGCTCGTGCCGTGGCCTTCCTCGCTGTAGATCTTGATGTGCCCGCCGGACTGCTTGACGAAGCCGAATACCATGGAGAGGCCGAGCCCGGTCCCCTTGCCGACCTCCTTGGTGGTGAAGAACGGGTCGAACACACGCTCCAGCAGCGGAGCAGGAATGCCGGTGCCGGTGTCGCTGACCGCGATCATCACGTAATTGCTGACCGTGACCTCGGCGTTCATGGCGGCGTAGCCCTCGTCGAGAAAGACGTTGCGGGTTTCCAGCACCAGCTTGCCGCCGTCGGGCATGGCATCGCGCGCGTTGAGCGCGAGATTGAGGATCGCGGTGGTGAGCTGGTTCGGATCGACCAGCGCGGGCCAGGCCTCCTCCGTCAGCTGCGGGGTGATCTGGATCTGCTCGCCGAGCGTCGGATGCAGCAGTTTGGCCGCTTCCAACACCAGTGCGTTGACGTCGATCTCGCGCGGCTGGAGCGGCTGCTTGCGGGCGAAGGCGAGCAGGTGTTTCGTGAGCTGCGCGCCGCGCTCGGCGGCGTCGTCGATCAGGCGCGTGATCGCGGCGAGATCGGGACGGTCGGCGACGGCGTCGGCCAGGATCCCGATCGTGCCGGTGATGACCGTGAGCACGTTGTTGAAGTCGTGGGCGACGCCGCCGGTCAACTGGCCGATCGCGTCCATCTTCTGGACCTGGCGGAACTGGGCTTCCGCGGCCTGCTTTTCGGACAAGTCGCGGCCGATGAAGAAGTGGCGTTTCACCGGCTCCGACCAGCTGCCGAGCCAGTTCAGGGTCACGTCGTGTCCATCCCTGTGCGGATAGCGCGCTTCGAAGTTGCGCTTCACAAGGCCGCGGCGCGCCGCGCGCATTTCCTCGCGGGTCTTCTCCAGGTCATCGGGATGAATGAACTCGACGGCGCTATGTCCGATCATCTCCTCCGGCTTGAAGCCCAGGATATGAGTCACACTCGGGCTGACCTGGATGAACGTGCCGAAACCGTCGGTGACCACGATGAGATCCTGGGAGGTCTCGAAGATGCGCTGGCGTTCCTCGATCTCGCGCTGCAGCGCGCTCTGCGTGCGTTTGCGCTCGGTGATGTCGCGGGCGATCTTGGTGGCGCCGATGATCTCGCCATTGGCGGCGTGTAGCGGCGAAATGCTCAGGACCACGTTGAGTTCGCGGCCGTCCTTGTGGCGGCGGATGGTCTCCTGCTGCTCGACGCTCACGCCGTTGCGGATGCGCGCCAGGATCTCGCCGAGCTCATCGCGCCGATCCGGTGGCACGATCAGATCGATGTGCCTGCCCACGGCCTCGCCCGCGGAGTAGCCGAACAGGCGTTCCGCGGCGCGGTTCCAGGCCGTGACCGTGCCGTCGAGCGATTTGGTGATGATGGCATCGTTGGAGGACTGCACGACGGCTGCGAACAACCGCTCGCGTTCGCTGTAGTAGTCGCGATCCGAGGCCGCCCGCCGCCGCAGCATGCCGACCAGGTTGTCCATCTGCGCCTGGAGACCGACATTCTCGACGAGAAGCACCGCGAGCACGAAATTCGCGGCGAGCAGGCCATAGACGCGTCCCGTGTAGAAGCCGAGATCGAAGCGGGCGACGTTGACGATCGCCGACAGCGCGATGTCGAACAGCCACGCGCACATCACGACCATCAGCCAGACGTCGATCACGCAATAGGGCTTGCGGAACCAGAGCGAGATCAGCGCGGCAAAGCTCAAGGACCAGACGAAGGAGACCACGCCGATCATGGCCGGCGTGTAGCGGCCTTCGCTCAGCAGCACCGGCAGCAGGTCGTGGTGGGCGGTTACGGTCCAGGCGAACAGGATCATCAGCGCCACGACGCCGAGCACGCAGCCGAGGATGGTCTCGCGCATCGGCTTCCAGATCTTGGGCCCGCCGTCGATGTCCTTGAGCCAGGCATAGGTCAGCACGAACAGCGGAAAGCCGCCATGCCAGATCATGTAGAGCCAGACGGTGGTTTGCGGACCGGCGCCGAGCAGTCCGTTTGGTGCGAATAGTCCGGGGAAGGTGAGGGCGTGGACGATGGCCGCCGCCGCGGTGAACAGGTAGCCCGTCGCCAGCGCGAGCAGCGCCCGGCTCCGCAGGACCGCGAATTGCGCGAGCAGGAGCACCGCGGTGACGGTGTCGCTGACCGCAAGCGCCGACTGGTAGCTCGCGACGAAGGCGGGCACCGGCACCAGCGGGACGCCGGCGAACGGCACGGCCAGCGCAAACAGCAGCGACGACACGCCGACCACGGCCAATGCCGCACTGCGGTCGCGCTGTGAGGCCGGCAAGGTGGAAAGGAAAGTACTTCGGTCGCCACCAGCGTGCACGGCTACCTCTCGCGGACCGGCATTGGCACTCGCCCTTCTGGTTTCGACTCTCCGACCCTCTTGCCCATGGTAGCCCGTTCTGGGCGCGCGACTTAAGGGGGTGCGACCACGACTCAACCGATGGTTACAGCTTACTTAACTTTTCTGGCAACGAGGAGCGGGGACCCGGTAAGATGGCTTTTACTTAGCCGGGTCGATACTATCCCCTCCCGCCGACGCGGGACCCGTTTGGGAAGCTGGTTTTTTGGCTGGACACTAAGTTCACGAGGCGGGAGTTGTTCCCATGCGCCGCATTCTCGTTGTCGACGACCAGAAGGACGTCCGAGCGATGGTGTCCATCGTGCTCCGGGTCAATCATTACGAGGTGGTGGAGGCGGACAGTGCCGCCGCAGGGCTGAAGGCCTTCGGCGAGGGCGAGTTCGACGCGGCAATCGTCGATATTTTCCTGGCCGAGACCAGCGGTGTCGAGGTCATTACCGCGATCCGCGAACGTTGCCCGGGGTTCCCGATCGTTGCCGTCTCCGGCATGACCGCGCTCGACTTCATGGACGAGTCGCCCGACCTCGAGAACGTGGTCTGCCTGCAAAAGCCGTTTCGGCCGAACGACCTGCTCCAGGCGTTGAAATCGGCCCAGTCGTCCAGGTTCCAGGCCGCGGTCTGATCCCAAGCAAAAACGCCCCGGCGAACCGGGGCGTCTGTAGCGATATGGTTAGGGCTGGGGGCGTTAGGAGCCCTTGGCACCGAGCTCGGCGTAGTTGCCCTTGGCGTCCCACTTGTAGACGACGTAGTCGATCTGCTTGATGTCGCCCTTGGCGTCATACTCGATCGGGCCGAGGACCGTGTCCCACTTGCCGGCCTTCATGGTCTCCATGACCTTCTTGGCGTCGGTGGTGCCGGCCTTCTTGACGGCCTGCGACCAGACTTGCATCGCCGCGTAGGTGTAGAGGGTGTAGCCCTCGGGGTCGATGCCCTTGGCCTTGAACGCCTCGACGATCTTCTTGGCGGTCGGCTTGTTGCGCGGGTCGGGGCCGAAGGTGAACAGCGTGCCTTCGCCGGCCGGGCCGGTGATCGAGGCGTACTCCTTGTCGGCGAGCGCGTCGCCCGACATCAGCACGGTCTTCAGGCCCTGGTCGCGCATCTGGCGCAGGATCAGGCCGGCTTCCTGGTGGTAGCCGCCGACATAGACGAGGTCGATGTTGTCCTTCTTCAGGCGCGACACGATCGCGTTAAAGTCCTTGTCGCCCTTGTTGTAGGACTCGTACATCTTCTCGGTGATGCCGGCCTTGTTGAGGGCCTTCTTGGTCTCGTCCGCAAGACCCTTGCCGTAGGTGGTCTTGTCGTTGAGGATCGCGATGTTCTTGCCCTTGAAGTTCTTGCCGATGTACTGCGCGGCGATCAGGCCCTGCTGGTCGTCGCGGCCGCAGACGCGTGCCACGTTCCAGAGCTTGCGCTCGGTGAACAGCGGGTTGGTCGAGGCCGGCGTGATCTGCAGGACGTTACCGTCGGCATAGGCTTCCGAAGCCGGAATAGACGACGACGAGCAGAAATGGCCCGCGACGAACGGGATCTTGGCGCCGGCGATCTTCTCCGCGATCGAACGGGCCTGCTTGGGATCGCAGGCGTCGTCGTTGACGCTGAGCGCGAGCTTCTTGCCGCCGACGCCGCCGGCGGCGTTGAGGTCCGCCACCGCCATCTCGGCGCCGTTCTTCATCTGGCGGCCGAAGGCGGATTCGCCGCCGGTCATCGGACCTGCAACTGCGATGGTGACATCCTGCGCAAATGCCGCGCTCGATAGCGCAATCGACGCGCCGAATGCCAGACCGATGAGCTTTAGTGATTTCATGAGATACCTCGCGGGTGGTCGCCTGTGGAAGTTGCCGGGCCAGGCCCGGTCCAAACCGGTCCCATTCTTGAATGAATCTTCGGAGAAGTCACCGGCAAAATACGGGCATTCGCGAAGATATCTCGCAACAATCGGCCGCACGCGGATACGCCTTAAGTCCAACGGCGAGCTTAAGCCCTCCGGCCGCCTTCCAGATAGGCCGCTCGAATCTCGGCGCGCTGCAGCAACTCGGCGCCGCTGCCGGCGAGCGTGATCAGGCCGTTGACCATGACGTAGCCGCGATGGGCGAGCTTGAGGGCGTGGTTGGCATTCTGCTCGACGATCAGGACGGTCATCCCGTCCTGCCGGTTGAGGGTCCGGATCGCGTCAAAGATCTGCCGCGCGATCAGGGGGGCGAGCCCTAGCGACGGCTCGTCCAGCAGCAACAGGCGCGGCCGGCTCATCAGCGCGCGTCCGATCGCCAGCATCTGCTGCTCGCCGCCGGACAGGGTTCCGCCGCGCTGGGTCATGCGCTCCTTCAGCCGGGGAAACAGCGTGAAAACCCGTTCCAGCGTACTGTCCCGCTCGGCTTCGGTGCATCCGGTGGCATCCGCGCCCATCTGGAGGTTTTCCGCAACGCTCATGCGCGGGAAGATGCGGCGGCCTTCCGGCGACTGCGCGATACGCAAATGCGCGATCGCGTGGGTGGGGACATGGGTGATGTCCTTGCCCTCGTACAGGATCTGCCCGGCGCGGGCGCGCGGCTTGCCGAAGATGGTCATCATCAGCGTCGACTTGCCGGCGCCGTTGGCGCCGATCAGGGCCACGATCTCGCCGGCGCTGATCTCGATGTCGACGCCCTTGAGCGCCTCGATCTTGCCATAGGCGGCGCGCAGGCCCCGGATCGCGAGCAGGGGAGCAGCTGCCGCCGTCACGATCCGCTCTCCATCACGGCCATCGCTTCCTCTTCGTCGGCGCCGAGATAGGCCGCGATCACCTTCGGGTCGTCGCGGACCTCGCGCGGCGTGCCTTCGGCGATCTTGACGCCGTGGTCCATCACCACGATCTGGTCGGAAATCTCCATCACGACGGACATGTCGTGCTCGATCAGCAGGATGGAGGTGCCCTGGTCGCCGCGGATCGAGAGCAGGAGTTCGCTCAGCGCCGCGCTCTCGCGCGCATTGAGGCCGGCCGCGGGCTCGTCGAGGCACAATAATGCAGGTTCGGTGCACATGGCGCGTGCGATCTCGAGCCGGCGCTGGTCGCCATAGGCGAGGTTACCGGCCGCGTCGTCGGCGCGGTCGAGCAGGCCGACCCGCTTCAGCCAGTCGGTGGCGAGATCGATCGCGCTCTGCTCGGCGCTGCGGTAGGAGGGCGCCCCGATCAGCCCGAGAAAGGTGAGACCCGAGGCGCGCATCAGCATGTTGTGCTGGGCCACCATCAGGTTCTCCAGCACGGTCATGCCGGGAAACAGGCGGATGTTCTGGAAGGTGCGGGCGACCTTGGCCTGCTTGGCGATGCGAAAATCGTTGAGCCGCTCGAGCGCGATCACCTTGCCGTCGTCATGGGCGAGGCGGATCGTGCCGCCGGTCGGCTTGTAGAAGCCGGTGATGCAGTTGAAGACCGTGGTCTTGCCGGCGCCGTTCGGGCCGATCAGCGCCGTGATCTTGCGCCGCTCGGCCGAGAACGACAGCTCCTGCACCGCGACGATGCCGCCGAAGCGCATGGTGAGCTGGTTGACGTCGAGGATCTTTGCGCCGCTCATCCGTGTCCCTCCTTCACGAGGTCGGAGGAGATTGCCTGCGCCTTCCTCAGGTACACGGTCGGCGCGCGATGGCCGATCAGGCCGCGCGGCCGCCAGATCATGATCAGCACCATCGCCATGCCGAACACCAGCATGCGGTAGTGCTCCAGCCCGCGGAACAGCTCGAAGCCGCCGATCATGGCGAGCGCCGCGAGCGCGACGCCGAGCTGCGAGCCCATGCCGCCGAGCACGACGATGGCGAGCACCAGCGCCGATTCCTGGAAGGTGAAGGATTCCGGACTGATGAAGCCCTGGCGGGTGGCGAAGAACGCGCCGGCAAATCCGCCGAACATCGCGCCCGTCGCGAACGCCGTGAGCTTCGTGGTCGTGGTGTTGATGCCGAGCGCGCGGCAGGCGACCTCGTCCTCGCGCAAGGCTTCCCAGGCGCGGCCGATCGGCAGCCGCCGCAGACGGATCGTCACCCAGTTGGTGAGCAGCGCGAGCGCCAGGATCAGGTAGAACAGGAAGACGATGCGGTGGGTCGGCGAGTACTCGATGCCGAGCTTGGCGGCGAGCCCGTCGTCGCTGTTGTCGAGCGGGATGCCGAACAAGGTCGGGCGTGGAATGCCGGAGACGCCGTTCGGGCCGCCGGTCAGGCTCTGCCAGTTGATGATGACGAGCCGGATGATCTCGCCGAAGGCGAGCGTGACGATGGCGAGGTAGTCGCCGCGCAGCCGCAGCACGGGGAAGCCGAGCAGCACGCCCCAGAAGGCGGCGAGGATGCCGGCGAGCGGCAGGCAGATCCAGAACGACCAGCCGAAATTGGTTGCGAGCAGCGCGTAGGAATAGGCGCCGACTGCATAGAAGGCGACATAGCCGAGGTCGAGCAGGCCGGCGAGCCCGACCACCACGTTGAGGCCCCAGCCCAGCATCACATAGGTGAGCACGAGGATGGCGAGGTCGAGGATGTAGCGCTGGTCATAGAAGATGACCGGCAGGAGGATGGTGAAGATCAGCAGCACCGGCGCGAGATAGCGGCCGAGGAACGACAGACCCCTCTGCACGGGGGCCGGCACCAGATTCTCGGCACCCGTGGGCCCGATCCATTGCCGCAGCAGTTCGATGACGATCGAGCCGCCGAACACCAGGCCGACCAGGGAGGCGAGCTCGCCGAAGCGCGTCCAGTAGGTCAGTTGGCCGTCGGGGCCTGCCTCGGTGCGGATGCCGATCATCAGCGAGAACAGCACGAGCGCGACCAGCGCGCTGAGGGAGGCTTTCTTGAGGATGAAGGGGATGCCGGCTGCGCGCTTGGCGAGGGAAGTTTCAGTTGAGAGAGCTGTCACGCGCGGGGCCCGTCAGACTTTTTCGACTTCGGGACGGCCGAGCAGGCCGGTCGGCAGGAAGATCAGCACCACGATCAGGATCGAGAACGCGGCGACGTCCTTGTACTCGACCGAGAAATAGGCCGACCAGAAGGTCTCGATCAGGCCGATGGCGAGCCCGCCGAGCATGGCGCCCGGCAGCGAGCCGATGCCGCCCAGCACGGCTGCCGTGAAGGCCTTGATGCCGGCGACGAAGCCCATGAAGAAATCGACCAGGCCGTAATAGAGCAGGTACATCAGGCCCGCGACGGCGGCGAGCGCAGCGCCGATCACGAAGGTCATGGAAATGGTACGGTCGACGTCGACGCCGAGCAGCGCCGCCATGGTCTGGTCCTGCTCGCAGGCGCGCATGTCGCGCCCGAGCCGCGTGCGCGACACCAGCCAGGTGAAGATCGCGAGCAGCACGACTGTCGTGATGACGACCACGATCTGGATGTTGGAGAGCTGGATCACGAAGCCGTCGGCGCTCTCGTGCAGCGTATGGCCGCCGGTAATGAGCGGCGGAATCGGCTTGACGCGGGCGCCCTGCGCCACCTGCGAGTAGTTCGTCAGCACGAAAGACATGCCGATCGCCGAGAGCATCGGCGCGAGGCGGAAGGAGTGGCGCAGCGGCCGGTAGGCGATGCGCTCGACGGTCCAGCCATAGAGCGCGGTGATCGCCATCGAGACCAGGAGCACGATCAGCAGGATCAGCGGTACCGCGGTCAGGCCGAACGAGATGAGGATCAGGAAGGTGATCAGCGCGATGAAGCCGCCGATCATGAAGATGTCGCCATGGGCGAAGTTGATCATGCCGACGATGCCGTAGACCATCGTGTAGCCGATGGCGATCAGGCCGTAGATCGAACCGAGCACGAGGCCGTTGATGAGCTGCTGGGCGAAATAGTCCATGGGCTGCCGTTACCGAACCTGACACGACTTGAGGATAGCTCTTGGGCCCCGGCAGCCCGACGTGGCGCATTGTCCGGATGTTTTCTAACAGGAGGGAACCAGCCGCGGCAACAGCCGAGGTCTCAGTATAAGGGCTTGTGCAAAGCTAGTTTTTCAAAGGCGGGTTCCCGCCTGCCGGAGGAACCCGGTTCCCCCGCAACCAAATCGGAGGCCGGTCGTTGGTCCCGCTCTGACGTCCAACCAGGGAGTTTCCCGTAATGACGAAGCAGCAAAATCAGAATCCGGGCCAGCAGAATCAGAACCCCGCCCAGAAGCCGGGTCAGCAGCAGGGCGGCGGCCAGAAACCCGGACAGCAGCAGCAGGACCCGATGCGCCAGGGCGACAAGCCCGGACAACAGCATGGCGGCCAGCACGACCAGGACCGCCGCTGATCCGGCAAGTTCCAGCCCTTTTCCAGTCCTTGGAAGTTCCACTGGAGTGCGAGCAGGCCCCGCCGAAAGGCGGGGCTTTTTCCGTGGCATCGCCAAGGCTTGTCCACAGCAGTTAAGGTAAACAGACAGTTTAAATTGCCGCCCCAGCTGGAGCGGAGTTAGCTGCCGGCCAAAGCCGCCGTCCTTCGGGGACCGCGGCCAGGAAGCGGGAAGCAGCGGGAAGCGGCAATGTCTGGACACTGGCGGATCGGTTCGTTCAACGGCCTGGTGCTGGCCGCCTACTTCATCCCGGCCTGGACGCTCGTCGCCTTCAACATCATGGTTGCCCCGGTGCACGGCCTTTTTGAGCGGCCGAGCGTCGCAGTGGCGCTATTCATCAGCGATCACCTTCAGATGTCCGGCATGAGCACCGTCCGCGCCGCCTGGCTTCTGGCGCTGGGACGGCTGACGGTCGTGGCGTTCTTCGCCATTTCCCTCGCCCTGTTCGCCATTCCCCGGACCCGCAAGTCCGGCGCCAGCAATGAGGCGCTCGGCATCGCGCTGGCCATCGGCAGCCTGATCTCCTTTGCCAGCATGGTGATGGCCTCGAAGGTCGGCGAAATGGCCGCGCTGAAGCTGCATGCGACGGAGCTCTTGCTCCTGCTCGGTGCGGCCGTCGTGCTGGTGATCGAGCGGCCGGCTCAGCGGCCGGCAGCCGTCGAGCCGCTGGCGACGCCGCAGTTCGCGCCGACCACTCCCTGAAGCGTCGCGCCCGGCCCGTTGCGATTGACGGCCTTATGCCGCCCAACTGCCTGACGCCTCGATAGAATTCGGAAAACTCGCAACATTGCACCGGCGGCCGCCGGCTACTGTGCATGGGGTTGTTTTCGATGTTTTGGTCGGCTGGGCGCGCTAGCGCTGCGTCAAAAAGCCCACCACCGCGTCGGTGAAGGCGTGCGGCTGCTCGACATTCGAGATGTGTGCGGCGTCCAGGATGGTCATGCTCGCACCCGGAATCCGCGACCGGATGAACTCGCCGGCCGAGATCGGCGTCGACATGTCGTGCCGCCCGGTGATGACCAGCGTCGGGCTCTTGATCCTGGGCAGCAGCTCGCGCTGGTCGAGCGTCGACAGCGCCTCGCAGCAGGCGAGATAGCCCTGCACCGGCGAGGCCAGCAGCATCGCCTTCATCCTGGCGGCGATCTGCGGCTCGCGGTCGCGAAAATCCTGCGTCAGCCAGCCCGCGATCACGCTGTCCGCGACGGCTGCCAGGCCGCCGTCCTGCACCGCCTTGATGCGCTCCTGCCATCTTGTGGGGTCGGGATAGTGACAGGTGGTGTTGGCAAGGACGAGCTTGCCGAACCGCTCCGGCGCGTTGGCACCTAGCCAATGCCCGACCATGCCGCCCATCGACAGGCCGCACCAATGCACTTTCTCGATGTTGAGGTCGTCGAGGATCGCGAGCACGTCGCGGCCGAAGCGCTCCATCGAATAGGGGCCGGGGGCGACGCTCGACTTGCCGTGGCCGCGACGGTCGTACCGGATCACGCGGAAGACCTGCGTCAGCGCCTTCATCTGCGGCTCCCACATCTGGAGCGTGGCGCCGAGCGAGTTGGAGAGCATCAGCGTCGGCCCGCCGTCACGGCCCTCGACGGAGACGTTGAGCAGGCAGCCGTCGGCATCGATCATGGGCATGGGATGTCCTCTCGCGCTCGCGATTGCGAATCGGTCCGGATCATGGATTGCCGCTGCTGGCCGGGCAACGTCCCGCTGCCTGCCAAATGCGCAGACGCCGCTGTAAGCATTTCGCGGCTGCGAATATGCATTGCACGTGATCCCCGCGCGCCCTTTCTTTTGCGGCGCGCGTGCGTTACTTGAGCAGCCTGACCAAAGACGATCCCGGGAGGCACCCCATGGCCATGACAATGAACGGCGAAGTCCAGCTTGCGGCGTCGCGCGAGGCGGTGTGGGCCAAGCTCAACGATCCCGAAGTGCTGAAGGCCTGCATCCCCGGTTGCGAGGAATTGGAGAAGACCGACGACGGCGGCTTCCGCGCCGTTGCCAAGATGAAGGTCGGCCCGGTGTCCGCGCGCTTCAAGGGCAAGGTGATGCTCAGCGATCTCGATCCGCCGAACGGCTACAAGATCTCCGGCGAAGGCGAGGGCGGGGTGGCGGGCTTCGCCAAGGGCGGTGCAACCGTGAAGCTCTCGGAGAAGGACGGCGGCACGCTGCTCGGCTATGACGTCGAGGCTCAGATCGGCGGCAAGTTGGCGCAGCTCGGCCAACGCCTGATCAACGGCGCCGCCAAGAAGCTCGCCGACGAATTTTTTGCGAATTTTGCCAAGGCGGTACAAGGCTAGGCTTTGAAGGCCAGACCTGCGCCCCAGGTCATAGCGCCCTGCTTCCCGGGCAATGTTGCCCCTTGGCACAATGGCCCATATGATGGGTTGGAATAATTATAAGAACCGCTTCGCCTGACACGGCGGGGTGCTGACAGAGAGTCCTGATGGCCAAAATCTCCCTTATCGTGAACGGCAATCCCGTAACCGCCAATATCGATCCCCGTACCCTGCTGGTGCAGTTCCTGCGCGAGCAGCTGCGGCTGACCGGGACCCATGTCGGCTGCGACACCTCGCAGTGCGGCGCCTGCGTCGTGCACATGGACGGCAAGGCCGTGAAGTCCTGCACCACGCTCGCCGTCATGGCCGACGGCCACGAGGTCAAGACCATCGAGGGGCTGGCCGCCGACGGCGCGCCGCTGCATCCGATGCAGGAAGCCTTCCGCGAGCACCACGGCCTGCAGTGCGGCTTCTGCACGCCGGGCATGATCATGACCGCGATCGACATCGTGCACCGCAAGGGTCACGAACTCGACGACCACACCATCCGCGAGGAGCTGGAAGGCAATCTCTGCCGCTGCACCGGCTATCAGAACATCGTCGCCTCGATCGCCGCCGGCGCGAAGGCGATGGCGAAATCCGATCTCGCGTAAACTGACATTCTCGCGCCTCTCGCGATCAGGAAGTCCATTATGTACGAATTCAAATATCATCGCCCTGCGACCGTGCGGCAGGCGGCCAATCTCCTGGTGAAGAACGAGGACGCCAAGGTGATCGCCGGCGGCCACACGCTCATCCCCGTGATGAAGCAGCGTTTGGCGAGCCCACCGCATCTGGTCGATCTCTCCCACATCGAAGGCCTCGATGCGATCGAGATGAAGGGCCGTTCGCTGGTGATCGGCGCGACCGCCAGGCATGCGGAAGTCGCTAGCTCCGCCATCGTCGGTGAGGCTATCCCGGCACTTGCGAGCCTTGCGAGCCAGATCGGCGATCCCGCCGTCCGCCACAAGGGCACCATCGGCGGCTCGCTCGCCAACAACGACCCGACCGCGGACTATCCGGCGGCCGTGCTTGCGCTCGGTGCGACCATCGTCACCAACAAGCGCCGCCTCAAGGCCGAAGAGTATTTCCAGGGCCTGTTCACGACCGCGCTTGAAGCCGACGAGATCATCACCAAGGTGATGTTCCCGCTGCCGAAGAAGGCGGCCTACATCAAGTTCCGCAACCAGGCCTCGCGCTACGCGCTGGTCGGCGTGTTCGTGGCGCGACGTCCGTCCGACGTGCGCGTGGCCGTCACCGGCGCGGGCTCGGAAGGCGTGTTCCGCGTTACCGCGTTCGAGGAAGCCCTGAAGAAGCGCTTCTCCTCAAAGGTGCTCGACGGCATCAGCGTGCCGGCGGAGGGCCTGAACAGCGACATCCACGGCAGCGCCGAATACCGCGCGCACCTCATCGGTGTGCTGACGAAGCGCGCCCTCGACGCCGCCAACGCCAAGGACTAGCTTGAAGGACTAGCTTGGCCCAATGACGGCCCCTTGAGGGCGTAGCGAGACTGGCTCTTACATGACTGCAGCGGCACTGCCGGCATCGGTCGATGCGATGCTCGAACTCCTGACGTCGCGCGGCTATCTCGCCGAGCGGTCGCTGGCGACGGTGACGTATCTGTCGCTGCGCATGGGCCGGCCGCTGTTCCTCGAAGGCGAGGCCGGCGTCGGCAAGACCGAGATCGCAAAGGTGCTGTCGGCAGCACTCGGGCGCAAGCTGATCCGCCTGCAATGCTACGAGGGCCTCGACGTGTCCTCGGCCGTCTACGAGTGGAACAGCGCCTCGCAGATGATCGCCATCCGCATGGCGGAAGCTGCCGGCGACACCGATCGCGACCAGCTATCATCGGACATCTTTGCCGACCGCTTCCTGATCAAGCGTCCGTTGCTGCAGGCTCTGGAGCCTGATGTTGCGGGTCCCCCGGTGCTCTTGATCGACGAGCTCGATCGCGCCGATGAGGCGTTCGAGGCGTATCTGTTGGAAATCCTCAGCGACTTCCAGGTGACGATCCCCGAATTCGGCACCGTGAAGGCGCCGAGCCCACCGATCGTCATCATCACCTCGAACCGCACCCGTGAGATCCATGACGCGCTGAAGCGCCGCTGCCTGTATCACTGGGTCGACTATCCCTCCGCCGAGCGCGAGCTCGCGATCGTCAAGACCCGCGTGCCCGGCATCTCGGCAAAGCTGTCGCAGCAGGTCGTGCGCTTCGTGCAGGCGCTGCGCAACCAGGATTTTTACAAGTCGCCGGGTGTCGCGGAGACCATCGACTGGGCGACTGCGCTCTCCGAGCTCGACGCCCGTTCGCTGACGCCGCAGGTGGTCGGCGACACGTTGGGCGCGCTGTTGAAATACCAGGACGATATCGTGCGGATGCAGGGCGATGCCCTGCAAAAGGTGCTGAAGGACGCGACGAGCGAGAATTGATGCTCGCGGGTCATAACTACTCCCGTCATTCCGGGCGACGCGCAAGCGTCGAGCCCGGAATCCATAATCACGATCGGGAGTATGGATTCCGGGCTCGCGCCAAAGAGGGCGCGCCCCGGAATGACGAGGGGATGGATACGAGACCATGGCCATCAATCACCTTGCGCCGGAAAAAACCGAGCAGCTCGCCGACAACATCGTCGGCTTCGCCCGCGCACTTCGCGCCGCCGGGCTTCCGGTCGGGCCCGGCGCCGTCATCGATGCCGTCAACGCGCTCCAGGTGATTGACATCGGCAGCCGCGCCGACGTCTTCACGACGCTGGAGGCGATCTTCGTCAAGCGCCACGAGCATGCGCTGATCTTCAAGCAGGCTTTCAACCTGTTCTTCCGCGCCTCGGAAGAGTGGAAGCACCTGCTGGATTCGGTGCCGCTGCCCGACCATGCCAAGAAGAAGCCGCCGCCGGCCTCCCGCCGCGTCCAGGAGGCAATGTCACAGCCGCAGATGACCGAGACGCCGCAAAAGCAGGAGCAGGATCTGCGCCTGTCGGTCTCCGACAAGGAGATCCTTCAGAAGAAGGATTTTGCGCAGATGAGCGCCGCGGAGATCAGCGAAGCGCTGCGGGCCATCGAGCGGATGAAGCTGCCACAGGCCGAGCTTTTGACGCGCCGCCAGCGGCCCGACGCGCGCGGCTTGAGGCTCGATCTGCGCCGCACGCTGCGCGCCTCGCTGCACACCGGCGGCGACATCATCGACATCCACCGTCTCGGCCGCATCGAGAAGCCGGCGCCGATCGTGGCGCTGCTCGATATCTCCGGCTCGATGAGCGAGTATACGCGCCTGTTCCTGCACTTCCTCCACGCCATCACGGATGCAAGGAAGCGCGTCTCGGTGTTCCTGTTCGGCACAAGGCTCACCAACGTCACGCGGGCGCTGCGCCAGCGCGATCCGGACGAGGCGCTGGCCAGCTGCTCGGCGGCGGTCGAGGACTGGGCAGGGGGAACGCGCATTGCGACCTCGCTGCACAACTTCAACAAATTGTGGGCGCGGCGGGTGCTGAGCCAGGGCGCCATCGTGCTCCTGATTTCCGACGGGCTGGAGCGGGAGGCCGATTCCAAGCTCGCTTTCGAGATGGACCGGCTGCACCGCTCCTGCCGGCGCTTGATCTGGCTGAACCCGCTGTTGCGTTTCGGGGGCTTCGAGGCCAAGGCGCAGGGCATCAAAATGATGCTGCCGCACGTTGACGAATTCCGCCCGGTGCATAATTTGAGTTCGATCCAGGAGCTGATCACCACGCTCTCCCAGCCGCTGCCGCCGCATCACCGCAGCCTGATCCGCTCCGCAGCTTGAGAGGCTCCCCATGCTCGATCGCGACGAGGATATTTTGAAGGCGGCGGAGGACTGGCAGAAGGCCGGTCATGGCGTCGCGCTCGCCACGGTGGTTGAGACTTGGGGCTCGGCGCCGCGACCCGCAGGCTCGAGCCTCGTCATCAACGACGACGGCACGTTCTTGGGCTCGGTCTCCGGCGGCTGCGTCGAGGGCGCTGTGGTCACCGAAGCCATGGATGTCATCCAGAGCGGCAAGCCAAAGATGCTGGAGTTCGGCGTCGCCGACGAGACCGCCTGGAATGTCGGGCTGTCCTGCGGCGGCACCATCCGCGTCTTCGTCGAGAAGGTCGGCTAGCCGTGAAGCTCGCAATCTTGCACGAACTCAATGCCGAGCGCGCCGCGCGCCGCCCGGTCATTCTCGTCACCGACACCGAGAGCGGTGAGCAGCGTCTGGTGAAGGCCCAGGACTTTGCCAAAGACCCGCTGCGTGCCGAGCTGGAAAAGCAGCTTCGCATGGGCAAGAGCGCCAATGTCGAGGCCGGCGGCAAGAAGCTGTTCCTCAATGTCTACGCGCCGACCGCAAAGCTCGTCATCATCGGCGCGGTCCATATCAGCCAGGCCTTAGCGCCGCTGGCGCGCTCGCTCGGCTATGACGTGACCGTGGTCGATCCGCGCACGGCCTTCGCAAGCCCCGAGCGCTTCCCCGACATTCCCCTGGTTGCGGACTGGCCCGACGTCGCGCTGCCGCCGCTCAACGTCGATCCCTACACCGCCTTCGTGGCGGTGACGCACGATCCCAAGATCGACGATCCGGCACTGCTGCACGCTTTCGAGCGCAACTGCTTCTATATCGGCGCGCTCGGTTCGCGGAAGACGCACGCCAAGCGCGGCGACCGGCTGCGGGCGCTGGGCGCGAAGGAGAGCGACATCGCGCGCATTCACGCGCCCATTGGGCTTTCGATCGGCGCGGTGTCACCGTCGGAGATCGCGGTCGCCATCATGGCCGAGATCACGGCGGTGCTTCGGTTGCCGGCAAAAGAAAAAGAAGAAGCGGCATGAAGTTCGGCCCGGCGAGCCCCAAGGATGCGATCGGCGGGGTGACCGTCCACACCTTGCGCCAGGGACCGCTGGTGCTGAAGAAGGGCACGACGATCGGCCCCGACGAGGTCGAGGCGCTGACGCGCGCCGGCATCAAGGACGTCGTCGTCGTGCGCCTGGAGGAGGGCGACGTCTCCGAGGATGCGGCCGCTGCCAGCATCGCGGAAGCGGTCGGCGGCGAGGGCATCCATGTCGAGCGCGCCTTTACCGGCCGCGCCAATCTGTTCGCTGCGTGCCCGGGCGTGCTGGTGATCGACCGCGCCGCGGTCGATCGCATCAACAATGTTGACGAGGCCATCACCTTTGCAACGCTGTCGGCGTTCAAGCCGGTGGTCGAGGGCGAGATGGTCGGCACCGTCAAGATCATCCCGTTCGGTGTCGAGGGCGCGTTGCGCGATGCCGCGGTCAAGGCCGCGGGCCGCGACGTGCTGAAGATCGCACCGTATGTGATCAAGCGCGTCGGCGTGGTCTCGACGCTGCTGCCGGGCCTGTCGTCAAAGGTGTTGGACAAGACGCTGCGCGTCACGGCGGAGCGGCTCGCGCCGGCCGGCGCCAGCATCATCGCCGAGCGGCGCGTGGCGCATGAGGAGAGGGCGCTTTCGGCGGCGATCAAGGAATTGCTGGGGCTCGGTGCCGAGCTCGTCATCGTGTTCGGTGCTTCCGCCATCGCGGATCGCCGCGACGTCATCCCGGCGGCGATCACCGAGATCGGCGGCGCGATCGAGCATTTTGGCATGCCGGTCGATCCCGGCAATCTGCTGCTGATCGGACGGGCCGGCAGCGTGCCGGTGCTGGGCGCACCGGGCTGCGCGCGCTCGCCGGTCGAGAACGGCTTTGACTGGGTGCTGATGCGGCTGCTTGCCGGCATCAAGGTGACGCGCGCCGAGCTGATGGGCATGGGCGTCGGCGGTCTCCTGATGGAAATCGTGACGCGGCCGCAGCCGCGCGCAAAGCCCGAGACCGAAGGCAACAGCCAGGTCGCAGCCATCGTGCTCGCGGCGGGCCGCTCGACGCGGATGGGCGGGCCGAACAAGCTGCTCGCCGAGCTCGACGGCAAGAAGCTGGTGCGGCTTGCGACCGAGCAGGCGCTGGCGTCAAAGGCCTCCGAGGTGATCGTCGTCACCGGCCACCAGGCCGAGCTGGTCGAGCAGGCGCTCGCAGGGTTGAAGGTCAAGTTCGTCCGCAATGCGGATTTTGCCGGCGGGATCGCGAGCTCGGTCAAGACCGGCATCGGCGCCGTGCCCGCGAGTTGTGACGGCGCCATCGTTTGTCTCGGCGACATGCCGCTGATCGACGCCAATCTGATCGACCGCATGATCGACAGCTTTGCGCCCGATCGCGGCGGTCTCATCGTTGTGCCCGTCAGCGAAGGCCGCCGCGGCAATCCCGTGCTGTGGTCGCGCCGCTTCTTCAGCGAATTGATGACGCTCGACGGCGACATCGGCGCGCGGCACCTGATCGCCAAGCACGCCGAGGTCGTGGCCGAAGTGCCCGTCGACGGCGAGAGCGCATTCCTCGACATTGACACGCCGCAGGCGCTGGAGGCGGCCAGACGCGGATGACGGTGCGGTAGGGTGGGCAAAGCGAAGCGTGCCCACCAATTCCAGCCATGAGCGCTGATAAGTGGTGGGCACAGCGCTTCGCGCCTTTGCCCACCCTACGGCGCCTCCGGACCTTCGATTTCAACCACCCGTTCACCATCTGGAAACGACCGGCGCTTAGAGTTGCCTCCGCCTGCCTCGGGGGAGGGGAATTTCCATGGCTTCGACCGTCGTCGCGCGCCGTTGCGCGATGTTTTTCTTTGCGCTGTCCATTGTCGTGACCGGGGCCCGCCACGTCACGGACGCGCACGCTGCCGGCGCCTTCGCCGTCGGCAAATGCGGCGCCTATGGCCAGGCCTATGATTTCCCCGGAGAAGCCGCCGCGCGCGCCGCGGCTGCCAGGCAGTGCAAGGGCGACTGCACGACCGTGACCATGAAGCGTGCCTGTGCCGCGATGGCGGTCGATCTCGCCAACCCCTGCGGTGCCTATGGCTATGCCGTGAAGCCGAAGATCTCGAGCACCCTCAACGCCGCCACGCGCGAATGCTACAAATTCGGCGGCAAGGAATGCGTGATCCGGGCCTGGGCCTGCGACGCCAAGGGCTGATTTCTCATTGCCGTCATTCCGGGGCGATGCGACGGTACCGCGCGGAGCGCGGCCCGGAGCATCGAGCCCGGAATCCATTTCTCCACCGACTCTGCGGCCTGATGGATTCCGGGCTCGCGCCAAGCGGCGCGCCCCGGAATGACGATTGAGGATATTCATGCAATTCGACACCAAGATCGCGGTCGTGATCCGCACCGATCTCCAGGCCTGGCAGAAGCTCAACGTCGCAGCCTTCCTCACCAGCGGCATTGCCGCGGCCCATCCGGCCTGCATCGGCGACCCCTACGAAGACGCGTCCGGCACAAAATATCTTTCGCTGATCGGCCAGCCGATCCTGATCTACGGTGCCGATGGTCCGGCCTTGACGCGCGCGCTCGACCGGGCGCTGACACGCAACGTCACGCCCGCGGTCTATACCGAGGACATGTTCAAGACCACGCATGATGCCGCCAATCGCGAGGCGGTGAGGGCGGTCGCGCGCACCGATCTCAATCTCGTCGGCATCGCCTTGCGCGCCGAGCGCAAGGTGATCGATAAAATTGTCGATGGATTGAAGTTCCATAGCTGACGCGTTCCGCGAGCTTCGCAACCTGTAACAGATATGTGACGCATTCCCTGCGCAATCATTGTGCTGTTTGACTCCGATCAAAGGGAGTTAGCGTGCGGTCGCTAGCTTGCCTGCAGAAATGCGAGGAGCAGAAACATGCCGACCATGAAAGCCGCAATCGTCAAGCAATTCGGCAAGCCGCTGGTGATCGAGGCGGTGCCGGTGCCGCAACCGGGGCCCGGCGAGGTCCTGGTCAAGGTGAAGGCCTGCGGCGTCTGCCACACCGATCTGCACGCCGCCTCCGGCGACTGGCCGGTGAAACCGGTGCCGCCGTTCATTCCCGGCCATGAGGCGGCCGGCATCGTTGCGGAACTCGGCCCGGGCGTTACCAATCTTAAGGTCGGCGACGCCGTCGGCGTTGCCTGGCTGCACGATGCGTGCATGGCCTGCGAATATTGCGAGACCGGTTGGGAGACGCTGTGCGAGCATCAGCACAACACCGGCTACAGCGTGAACGGGGGCTTCGCTGAATACGTCATCGCGTCGGCCGCGTTCGCGGCAAAACTGCCGGCGAACGTGGATTTCGCCGCAGTCGCGCCGATCCTGTGCGCCGGCGTCACCACCTACAAGGGATTGAAGGAGACCGAGGCGAGGCCCGGCGAGTGGGTCGTTATCTCCGGCGTCGGCGGGCTCGGCCATGTCGCGATCCAGTACGCGAAAGCGATGGGGCTGAAGGTCGCTGCGATCGATATCGCCGAGGACAAGCTTGCACTCGCACGCACGGCCGGTGCCGACCTCGCGGTCAACGCGCTGGAGACCGATGCTGTGGACAAGGTCTTGGCCGCAACCGGAGGCGGAGCGCACGGCGTTTTGGTGACGGCTGTGTCCACCGCGGCCTTTGCCCAGGCGTTGAAGATGGTGCGCCGGAAGGGCACCGTCAGTCTCGTCGGACTCCCGCCGGGTGAATTCCCAACGCCCATTTTCGATGTCGTCCTGAAGCGCATCACGGTGCGCGGCTCGATCGTGGGCACCCGCCGCGATCTCAACGAGGCGATAGCCTTCGCCGCCGACGGCAAGGTGCGGTCGGAAATCACCAAAGTGCCGCTGACGGAGATCAACAACGTCTTCGACCGGATGAAGGCCGGCAAGATCGACGGACGGATGGTGCTGGATTTTGGCTAGAGCCGGCGCCTCACGCCAGCGGCATGGTCTCGAACTTCGTCAGGCCCGGATCGAGATGATCCCAGGCGTGGCCGCGCGCGGCGTAGGTCACCACCTGCGGCTTGTAGCGGACGGGCTCGTCGAGGCTCGCGGCGCGGATGGTGAAGATGTCAGGCTGTGCTGCGAAGGTCAGGTAGACCGGCACGCCGCACACGGCGCAGAAGCCGCGCGTCTTCACGTTGCCGCTGTCACCGACCATGTCCCATTGCCTGGCGTCACCCATCAGCGTGACGCCGGCACGCGCGAAGGTGAGGTAGGAGCCGTGGCCGGTGCCGCTTTCACGCTGGCAGTCCCGGCACTGGCAGTGATTGCTGAACACGGGCTCGGCGGCAATCGAATAGCGGATCGCACCGCAGGCGCAGCCGCCGGTATAGGGCTTGTTCATCGCAATATCTCCCACTCACTCTTCGCCGCTGATTTCGTTGAGCTGGCGGACGACTTTCTTCCAGCCGCCGCTCATGACCGTGTAGGCCGACTCGTTCCTGGGCATGACGAACCCCGCGTGAACGAGGCGGATCCGCGTGCCGGCTTCGACCGGGGTGAGGGACCAGGTGACGACGGTGTCGAGCGGCGCGCCATAGCCGGTGTTGCGCTCGTCGCCGCCCTTCCAGGCATAGACGAGCCGACGGTTCGGCACGACCTCCAGAACGCGGCAATGGATCACGCCATCCCAGGAGCCACCCGGCGTGGTCTGGAACGTGAAGGTGTTGCCTTCGGTCGCTTCAAAGCCGGTCGGCTGCATCAACCAGCGCGCGATCAACTGCGCGCTGGTCAGCGCCTTCCAGACCGTCGCTGCTGCGTGAGGGAAGACCTCGTCGATGACGATGTCCTGTGTGTTTTCTTGGGGCTCGGCTTTCAACTCGGCTGCACTCACGGATCGATCTCCTTCAAGAGGTCACGCAGGTTTTGGAAACGCTCGCGCCAGAACACGCCGTAATGATCCATCCAGGTGACCAGCGGTTCGAGGCCCTGCGGCGCGGCGCGGTAGTAGACGTTGCGGCCCTCGGCGCGCTCGGCGACGAGGCCCGCCTGCTTCAGCGATTTCAGGTGCTGCGAGATCGCGCCCTGGGTGACACCGCTGCCGCGCGTCAGCTCGGCGACGGTGATCTCGTTGCTGTGGAAGACGCGCTCGAACACGGCGCGCCGCGTCGGATCGGCGAGGGCGCGCATCACGGTCGTCACGGGGCTGAGGGCTGCTTCGGTCATGTCGATCAATTAGCAATCGCTAATTCATTAGTCAATGCTAATTCATTTAGCTCGCGCGCATGTGAAAGCTGCGCTCAGGCTCGCTGCTTGACTATGACTGACCGGTCAGTCATAAAGTTGCATGACATCGAAGCCGACCAAAGCCGCAGTGGCGCGCAAGAGCGGGGCGAAAGGCTCCGTGCAGGACGAGGCGCCCGCCTCGAACCGTGCCGCGCGCGCGGCCGAGCGGCGCGCGGCCATCATCGAGGCGGCGCTGGAGGAGTTCATCGCGCGCGGCTTTGCCGCGACGCGGCTGGACGACATTGCCAAGCGCGCCGGCGTCGCCAAGGGCACGATCTACCTGCACTTCAAGGACAAGGAATCGATGTTCGAGGAGCTGGTGCGCCTCGTCATCGTTCCAGTGGTGGAGCGGCTCACCAAGCTGCCGCCGCCGGCCGGCTCGGTGCGCGACCTCGTCGAAGCCTTTGCCAGCACCTTCCTGCGCGAAGTTGCAAACACCAGGCGCGGGGACCTCGTGCGGCTGATCGTGGCGGAGGGCCCGCGCTTTCCGGCGGTGGCCGACTTCTACTACCGCGAGGTCGTGCAGCGCGGGATCGGCGGCATGCGCATGCTGATCGAGCTCGGCATCGCCCGGGGCGAGATCCGCGAAAAGGGCCTTGCGAAGTTTCCGCAGATCCTGGTCGCGCCGGTTTTGATTTCGGTGATCTGGCAGAGCCTGTTCGAGCGACATGCGCCGCTCGACGCGCAAGCGATGCTGCGTGTGCATCTCGATTTGATTTTTGGTGAACGGAGGACGACATGACGTCGTCGCGGAAGTTATTTGGTGTGTTGCTGGCCGTTCTGCTCGCGGCCGGATTGGGCGGCTGCAAGGAGACGCGCGATCCGGGTTTCCAGGGCTGGGTCGAGGCCGACATGATCTTCGTCAGCCCTGATGAAGCCGGACGCGTGACCAAGCTGAACGTGCGCGAGGGCGACGAGGTGAAGGTGGGCGATCACCTGTATTCCGTGGATGACGATCTCCAGCTCGCCGATCTCAACCAGAACAAGGCGACGCTGGCGAACGCGCAGCAGACCTATGACCGTGCGGCCTCCTTGAGCAGGACGGGTTCGGGCACGCAGGCCAATCTCGACTCCGCCGTTTCGAACCTGCGGGTCGCCGAAGCCCGTGTGGCGACGTCGGAGACGCGGATGGCGAGGCGCAAGGGCTTTGCGCCGGTCGCGGGCAAGGTCCAGCAGATCTACTTCCGCGAGGGCGAGATGGTCGCGGCGCAACGGCCGGTGCTCTCGATCATGCCGCCCGGCAACATGAAGATTCGCTTCTTCGTGCCGGAGACCGAGCTGCCCAAGCTCGCGATCGGCGACGAGGTGAGGGTAACCTGCGACAATTGTGCGGCGGATATCTCCGCCAAGATCTACTTCATCGCGACCACGGCTGAATACACCCCGCCAGTGATCTACAGCCTCGATGAACGGAACAAGCTCGTCTACCTGATCCAGGCGCGCCCCTCACGGCCCGACGTGCTGCGCGTCGGCCAGCCCGTCAGCGTCTACCTGAACCCGAAGACACCCGTGGCGGCCAAGTGATGAACGGGACGGCAACCAGCAACGGCATCGCGATCGACGTCAAGGGGCTGACTAAATCCTTTGGCGGCCGCGAGGTCGTGCATGATCTGTCGATGCAGGTGAAGCGTGGCTCGATCTACGGCTTCCTCGGCCCCAACGGCTCCGGCAAGACCACTACCATCCGCATCCTCTGCGGGCTGCTCACACCCGACAGCGGCGAGGGCACGTGCCTCGGCTACGACATTCGCCGCGACGCCGAGCGCATCAAGCGGCAGGTCGGCTACATGACCCAGCGCTTCAGCCTCTATCAGGACCTCTCGGTGCGCGAGAACCTCGAATTCGTCGCGCGACTCTACGGCATGAGGGACGCCCGCGGTGCGGCGCGCGAGATGATCAAGCGGCTCGGGCTGTCCGGCCGCGAGGAACAGCTCGCAGGTGAGCTGTCGGGCGGCTGGAAGCAGCGGCTGGCGCTCGGGGCCTGCACGCTGCCCAATCCGCAGCTTCTGCTGCTGGACGAGCCGACCGCAGGCGTCGATCCCAAGGCGCGACGCGATTTCTGGAACGAGATCCACGCACTTGCGGCCGAAGGTCTCACCGTGCTGGTCTCGACGCACTACATGGACGAGGCCGAGCGCTGTCACGAGATCGCCTACATCGCCTATGGCCATCTGCTCGCGCATGGCACGGTGGAGGAGGTGATCGCAAAATCGGCGCTCACCACCTACACCGTCACCGGAGACGACCTGAACGGGCTTGCCGGCGAGCTCGCCGACAAGCCCGGCGTCGACATGGTGGCGCCGTTCGGCACCTCCCTGCATGTCTCGGGCCGCGACGTCGCGGCACTGGAAGCCAGCATCGCGCCCTGGCGTGCGAGAGGCGGCCTGCACTGGGTGAAATCGTCGCCCTCGCTGGAAGACGTCTTCATCGAATTGATGACCCGCTCGAAGGACAATTTCCAATGAGCGCGGTCGATACGTCCAGTGGTGCGCACGACATCCGGGAGCGCTTCGGCTTCTGGCGGCGCTCCTATGCGATGGTGGCGAAGGAGTTCATCCAGCTCCGGCGCGACCGCGTGTCGTTTGCGATGATCGTGTTGATCCCGGTGATGCAGCTCCTGCTGTTCGGCTTCGCCATCAACACCACGCCGCGCAATCTGCCGAGTGCGGTGCTGCTGCAGGAGGACAGCGACCTCGCGCGCTCGATCCTCAAGGCGCTGGAGAATACCTCCTATTTTCGCTTCGTTCATGAAGTGCATGATGTCGACGAGTTCGACAATTTGCTGAAGTCCGGCAAGGTGCTGTTCGGCGTCGAGATTCCGCGCGGCTTCGAGCGGGCAGTCCGGCGCGGCGACAAACCGGCATTGCTGGTGGCCGCCGACGCGACCGATCCCGTTGCCGCAAGCGCCGCGCTCGGCTCGCTCGGAACGATCGTGCAGACGGCCCTCCAGCACGATCTCTATATCGGCGATCCGCCGTTGCTGCCATTCGAGATCCGCGCGCATGCCCGCTACAATCCGGCCGCGGCCTCGCGCCTGAACATTGTGCCGGGGCTGGTCGGCACCATCTTGACCATGACCATGCTGATCTTCACCGCCCTGTCGGTGACGCGCGAGGTCGAGCGCGGCACGATGGAAAGCCTGTTGTCGATGCCGATCAAGCCGGTCGAGGTGATGTTCGGCAAGATCATCCCCTATGTGCTGGTCGGCTTCATCCAGGCCACGCTGATCATCGCCATCGGCGTCCTGCTGTTCGGCGTGCCGATCCTCGGTAGCCTCGCCATGCTGGCGGCGCTCTCGATGCTGTTCATCACCGCCAACCTGTCGATCGGTTACACCTTCTCGACCATCGCGCAGAACCAGCTCCAGGCGATCCAGATGTCGTTCATGTTCTTCTTGCCGAGCATATTGTTGTCGGGCTTCATGTTCCCCTTTGCGGGCATGCCGGTCTGGGCGCAATATCTCGGCGAAGGCCTGCCGCTGACGCACTATCTGAGAATCGTCCGCGCCATCATGCTCAAAGGCGCAACCGTGCAGAATTTGCAATATGACACGATCGCGCTGGCGACCCTCATGCTGTTCGCCATGACGATCGCGGTGATGCGCTTCCGTCGCACGCTCGATTGAGGCAAGATGCTCCGGGAAGCCCCGGGGGAGAGATGGTCAGTTTTGCAAGCAGGAAGGCCCGGCAACACGCCGTGGTGTCGGATGACTTCGAGCGCGAGCTGACGCGCGAAGTGCTGCGCACCGAGCTGTTGCGCGTCAGGGCATTGATCGTGACGGGATCCGTCATGATGGTGTTCTTCACCGCCATCGACCTCATCGACCCCAGCGTCGTGGAAAGGGTCTGGCGCGGCACGCTCGGCCTGAGCCAGGTCTATGGCCTCCTGGTGGGCTTCATCCTGTTCGAGGTCTGGGTCCATTCCCAGATCAGGCGTAACCTCAAGCTCGACCGCGACCTGCCGGTGGTCAGGCGCTATATTGGCGCCTTCATCGAAACCTCGTTCCCGACCGTCATCCTGATCCTGCAGATCCGCAGCATGGGCGCAAGCCAGGCGCTGGGCTTCGTCGTGCCGCTGATCTACTTCATCTTCGTCATTCTCTCGACGCTGCGGCTCGATTTCTGGCTGTCGACATTCACGGGCTTTGTGGCCGCAGCCGAGCTGTTCGCCGTCGCCATGTACTACCACCCGGTCGACGCCACGGGTGTGCCGGAGACCTATTTCCATGCCGTGCGCAGCGTGATTATCCTGATCTGCGGCGTGCTCGCAGGTGCGGTCGGCGCGCAGCTCCGCCGGCAGTTCGCAGCCAGCATCGCGGCCGCCACCGCGCGCGACCGCGTCACCAACCTGTTCGGCCAGCACGTCTCGCCGCAGGTCGTGGAGCGGCTGATGACGGAGGGCACGAGTGCCGGCGGCGACGTCCGCCGCGTCGCCGTAATGTTCGTCGATTTCCGCGGTTTCACGGCCGGTGCGCAGACGCGTTCGCCGCAGGAGGTCGTCGACCGGCTCGACGGCGCCTTCGCCGTGCTGGTCGATATCCTCGACCGGCAAGGGGGCATCGTGAACAAGTTTCTCGGCGACGGCTTTCTCGCCCTGTTCGGCGCGCCGCTGGCGGCGTCCGACGCGGCGCATCGCGCCGTTGCCGCGGGCCGCGAGATGCTCAGTGCGATGGAGCACATCAACGCGGAATCGAGCTGGCCGCTGCGGATCGGGATCGGCATCCATTTCGGTGAGGTCGTCGCCGGCAATATCGGCTCGCCCCGGCGCAAGGAATATACCGTGATCGGCGACACCGTGAATTTCGCCTCGCGCCTCGAAGCGCTGAACAAGGAATTTGGCTCGCAGCTCCTGATCTCGTCCGCCGTGCGCGAGGCGCTTGGCGACGACGGCAACGATGCGGTTGCACTGGGCGAGGTCGAAGTGCGCGGCTATGAGCAGCCAGTGGCGGTCTATCAACTGGGATAGCGCCGGCAAAAAATCCCTCGCGCACGATTGCACCGAATGCACCGAATTTTGGGGCATGACGGCTGACTGTGTCCGCATGTAGAGTGCGCCCGACACTTTGCATAAGGGAATTCAGATGCAGCGGCGTTACATCACTGTCGACGTGTTTACCGATCGCGCCTTTGGCGGCAATCCGCTCGCCGTCGTGCTCGACGCCGGCGGTCTGACCACGGCGCAGATGCAGTCGATCGCGACCGAGTTCAACTATTCCGAGACGACCTTCGTGCTGCCGCCGCGCGACAAGATGAACGATGCCGAAGTGCGCATCTTCACGCCGGTCAGGGAGCTTCCCTTCGCGGGCCATCCGAACGTCGGCACCGCCTACGTGCTGGCGACGCTCGCTAAGGAGCCGAAGCCGCGCCTGCTGTTCGAGGAGAAGGCGGGGCTGGTGCCGGTCGACATCAGGCGAGAGCAGGGCCGCGTTGTCAGCACCGAGCTTACCGCGCCGCAGGCGTTGACGCGCGCCTCAAAGCTCTCGCCGGCGGAAGTTGCGGCCTGCCTGTCGTTGAGTGCGGAGGACGTCACCGCCGATCGGCACGCGCCTGAGGTCGTCGGCGTCGGAACGGCGTTCGTGGTCGCGGAATTGCGCTCGCGCGATGCGGTGCGGCGGGCCAAGCCTGATGCCGGGGCGTTTTCCCGTGTGCTGCCCCGTGACGGCGCCTTCGCGATCTATTTCTACACGCGTGACGTGCCCGCGGCGGAGGCGCTGTGCGATCTTCAGGCGCGGATGTTTTTCCCCGGGTCGAGCGGCCTGATCGAAGATCCCGCCACCGGCAGCGCCACGGTTGCCGCCGCGGCGCTGCTGGCCGAGCTCGAACCCGCGCGCGACGGCGAACTGAAGCTCACGATCGGGCAGGGCTTTGACATGGGCCGCCCCAGCATGTTGCTGACGCGCGTGCGCAAGGAGGGCGGCAGTATTCTCTCCGCCCATGTCGGCGGGCAGTGCGTCCAGATGATGGAAGGGACGTTCCAACTGGCGGGAGAGGGTTGAGCACTCTCTCCGCCCGTCATTCCGGGGCGATGCGAAGCATCGAGCCCGGAATCCATCGGACCGCATATCCTGACGATGAATGGATTCCGGGTTCGCGCTTCGCGCGCCCCGGAATGACGACTAAGCCTGCGGCGCCGCCAAATTCTTCACCGTCACCCCGTCGCGCTCCTCGATGATCTCGGCGATCATCTGGCGATGGCAATGGGTGTGGTCGCGCTCGTAGCAGAGCAGGCAGACGGGGCCGGCCTTCTTCACCAGCGCCGAGAGCTCGTCCATCTCTTCCTTGGCCTGCGGTGTCTTCAGGTGCTTTGAATAGATTTTTTCGAGCACGTCATACTGGCCGCTGCGCGCGGCGAGGCGGCCTTCCTTGGGTGTGCCGAGCGCGGCCAGATGCACATAGGCGATGCCGCGCTCGTCGAGGCCGGCGGCAAGCTGCTTCTTGGAAAAGCCCGGCCGGCGCGACGAGGTCACGGCGCGCACGTCGACCAGGAGCTTGACGCCGGCCTGTTCGAGCTCATCTAGCACCGCTTTCGGCGGCGTCTGCTCATAGCCGATGGTGAAGAGGCGATTTGCCTTGCGCGCCATGTGGTCTTCCGTGTGAGTTGCTGTCCCGAAAGGTTACGTCATCCCCGGCGTGCTCGCCATAACCGCGGAGGTTATGTTGCCGCGGGTCCCAATGTTGGGTCCCATGTGTTGCTGCCACAGGGCACATATTGCATAGTTCACGCGAGAGCCGGTCGAACCGGCCGCGCTGGGGAGGGCATGATGATTGGGGCAGGTCGACACTTGGCGGCAATCGCCGTCGCGTTCACCCTGGGCATAGCGCCGACCTTGGCGCCGATCCAGGCGCAGACCAACTACCCGGAACGCCCGGTGAAGATCATCGTTCCGATCGGCCCCGGTGGCAGCTACGACCTGGTTGGGCGCGCGCTGGCCGATGTCCTGTCGAAACGCTCCGGCCAATCCTTCTTTGTCGAGAACAAGCCCGGTGCGGGCACGGTCGTGGGGACGCAGGCGGCCGCGCAAAGCGCGTCGGACGGTTACACGCTGATGGTCGGTGGGCTCTCGAACATGGCCTTCAACTCCGCGCTCTATGCCAATCTCGCTTACGATCCGCTGCGCGATTTTATACCGGTCGCGATGGTCTATCGCTTCGGCTATGTGATGGTCGGCCGCAAGGATCTGCCCCAGGCCGATGTGAGGGCGATCGTCGCGGCGGCGAAGGATAAGCCCGGCTCGATCACCGTCGCGACGGCCGGTGTCGGCACCGGGCAGCAGCTCGTTGCGGCCGCCTTCATGAAGGCGGCCGGCGTCAAGCTGCTGGAGGTACCCTACAAGAGCTCGCCGCAAGCCTTCACCGATCTCCTGGCCGGCCGCGTCGACCTGTTCTTCGATTCCATCGCAGCCGGCCTGCCATACGTGCAATCGGAGCAGGCGCGGGGCATTGCCGTGCTGTCGTCGAAGCGCAGCCGGCTTGCGCCCGACGTTCCCACGATGTCGGAGGCGGGCGTGACCGGACTCGACGTCGATTCCTGGCTCGCCATCGTCGTGCCGGCGAAAACGCCGCCCGCCGTGGTCGCCAAATTGCGCGGCGACATCCGCGCCGTGCTGCCGGAGCTGGCGGAACGGTTCGAGAAGACCGGCGGCGAGGTGTGGGACAAGCCGGAGGGGCTGGAGGCCTTTGTCGCGGCGGAGCACGCGAGCTGGACCAAGCTCATTCGCGATGCCGGGATCAAGCTGGATTAGGAAGCTGAGGCAGAGCCTTCCTGCGTAAACTCGGCCGGAGAAGGTGTGGCTGCCCGACCAGGTATCCACGCTTGCCTCACATGGCATAGCGCCGGTAGAGCACGACAATGACAGCGAGCACTGTTCCGGCATAAGTGACCTGCGCTACGTGATCCAAAACAACAGCGGCGCGCTTTCGGCCGGCCTCCCGAAGTGTTTCATGTTTGTAGCCCGCCAATATCGCCATCAGGCATAGTACGAAGAAGATGTAGAACATCTCTTCGACCACCACCGTGTATCCGACATCGCCGATCTGACTGTTTACCGCCACGAGCAGCACCGCGCTTGCCAGGATCGAGGTCACCGGAATCGTCACACGTTCGCGAAACATGGTTTCGGGAAAGAACAGCGTCGCGAATACGACGAGCACGAGCAGAAACATCGGCAGCAGGTTCTTCAGCATGTAGATGGAGGAGCTGCGGCGCAGCATGATGGTCGCATCGAAGCCTGCGAATTCCGTCATTGCTCCTGCATCAAACAAAGACGCCTTTCCGAGCGTCGATCCGCTGGACAGGGATTCGACGAAGTAGTTCAGTCCTAGAAATCGCCAGAGTTGAAGTCCGGAATAGGCCCCGTCCTCGGCCCGCGAGCTTCCGTCGTCGGCGAGGCGCAGGCCGAACCGATCGATGACGTAGGTGATGAGCTCCCGTCGCTGTTCCGTGTTCTGGAAATGGAGACGCAATTGCTGCGTGTCGAATGGATAGTCATGGAGATCGAAACGGGCCTTGAAATCCCCGCTGATGCGATAGAGCCGGTAGCTCAGGCCGTCTTCCTTTCCAGCCTGAATCGGTCGAGCCGGATCGAACGCCCCGCGATCCAGCAATGCCGGGAATTCGACGTGCGTCTGCGCCTCATCGTCGCCAGCGAACCGCATCCAGAGATAGAAGTCGACGTTGAACGAATTCTGCTTCACGTCGATCCGGCTGACGCGAATGATGTCGATGCCGGTGTAAACGACACGCTGAATCCAGTTGCGCCGCCCCTCGAACGTGATGACATGGCCCTTCTCCTGTTCGGCGTCGAGATCGATTCCATCCGGCTGATCGATGCGTACGAGTTGGAGCGGCGCCGTGACGAACCGACCGTATCGGAAGAAACCCATTCGGATCGGGCGCGGAATGTCGCGGTTCGCGTTGAAATAGAGCAGGCCCGTTAGCCCGACGACCGCAGATTTCGGACTGTCGATCGCGGCCAGTGCGAGGCGCAAACGGTCGCGATCTGCAATCTTGCTGTCGGATCGTTTCTGAATCCCCTGTCCCATAAACCGGTGGTGTACGGCAGCTCGTTTCAGCGCATCGATCATCAGGCGAGCGGCATCATACGCGCCGCCGCCTACCCAACTTGGCGAGGTTCCCGCTTTCGCTTTGTAATCCGCGGCAAAAACTTGCGCTGCCACGCCGGAGCTGTCGAAGATCAGCGACGATGCAGCATACAGATTCTCGCTGAAGAAACCTGGACGCGTTTTTTCCTCGGGCTCGTTAAGGAAGTTTTGCAAATAGCTTTCGCGGCCCGCGCCCTGGGTTGTGATGATCGTTCCCTTCATGCCGCGGCGGCGCAGCGCCTTGACGATGTCTGCGATATAATCGGCTGCCGCACCGACGACGATGACGCCGGGACCGGGCTCCTGCGCTGCGGCGTTCAACGCCTCGTCCATCGATCCAATCCGACCCGGGGCGGCTTCCAGTCCGAACACGCGCAACTGCTCAGTCGGATAGGCCGCCGTAAATCCGCGCGCAAAACTCTTGCCATAGGAATCGCGCGTGTGAACGAGGCGGACTTTTGGCTCCTTCATCACGGCGCGCAGATGTTCCGCGATCGAGCGCGCCTGCGCGGAGATCGGCGACAGCGCACGAAAATAGTATTCATTGCCGGATGTCAGATCGTCGGCAGCCGCGCCTCCCGTGAGTGCCGGGATCCGCGCATCCTTATATACCGGCGCTGCCGCGAGCGATGCGGAGCTGAGATAATGGCCGAGCACAGCGACGCATGGGCTGTCGGCGATCGCCTGCGCATTCGCGCGCGCCACGGCTGGATTGCTTGCGTCGTCGAACAGAACGAGTTCAATCGACCGTCCGTTGACGCCACCCTTGGTGTTCACCTCGTCGATTGCAAGCTGCGTCGCGACGAGGCTTTCCGTCCCGGCCGGGGCGGACGGGCCAGAGAGCGAATTGGCGAATGCGATGCGAATAGGCTCCGGGCGGGTCCAGAGGATGGCGGCCCAGGCGACGGCGAGCACCAGGGCGACGCCCGCAACAACAGCAAGCCACATTGTAAGCCGCTGCTTCATCGTCGATCCTTGCATCGATCGGCACAAGCCGAGATTCTCAAGATCGAGGCCTCAATCAGGCCGAGATTGCCGCCGCTGGGAGCGTTTTTCAAGCCCGCCCCATCGCCATCGGCTAGATCTATGACCAGTCAAGGCGGATGAAGGAAGAGTGCGTGGTGCCGAAAGTCCGGGCCGTCGGCCGTGGCCCTCAGTCATTCACATACCCGGCCGGACACCGCCCGCATTCGCCGGACGGCGCCAGCAAGAAGGGGCGGTGGCAATTCCAGATTGAGCGCGCGAGCGGTTTTCAAACCTCGAAACCAATCGGCTGCTCGACAGGCTTGTCTGCAGGGCTTGCGCCCTTAACGCCCTAGCCGGCCCAATCAGGTCATGACTTCACGCGCTCGATCAGCTCCATCGCGCCGGCGGGGGCGCGCACCTTGCCCTCGTGGATGACGTAGGCGAACACGTCGCGCGGCTCTTTCTTCGGCTTCGCCTTATCAACCTTTGGCAGGTCGTCGGGTTCGCTTCCCGTGGCCCAGGCCTGAAATCGCCCGGCCCAGGCGTCGAGCTGCTTCGGCGGATAGCAGGTCTTCAGCTCGTCATTGCCCTTTTGCAGCCGCGCATAGACGAAGTCGCTGGCGACGTCTGATATCGCCGGATATTTGCCGTGCTCGGCGAACACGACAGGCGTCTCGAACTCCCGTATCAGCGCCACGAAATCAGGCGTGCAAAAGCTGTCGTGGCGCACCTCGACGACGTGGCGCAGTGCGCGGCCGTCGAGCTTGCGCGGCAGCAGTTCGAGGAACTTGCCAAAATCGGCGCCGTCGAACTTCTTGGTCGGTGCGAACTGCCAGAGCACGGGCCCGAGCCGGTCACGCAGCTCCAGCACGCCGGAATCGTAAAAGCGTTTGATGGAGTCGCCGGCTTCCGCCAGCACGCGGCGGTTGGTGGCAAAGCGCGGTCCCTTGACCGAGAACACGAATCCGTCGGGCACCTCGCTCGCCCATTTGCGAAAGCTCTCCGGCTTCTGCGAGCCATAATAGGTGCCGTTGATCTCGATCGAGGTCAGCTTCGAAGCCGCGTAGGACAGCTCCTTCGCCTGCGCGAGTTTTTCCGGATAGAACACGCCGCGCCATGGCTCAAACGTCCAGCCGCCGACGCCGATGAAGATGTTGCCGGATTTTGCGGTCGCGGTTTTTGCTTTGGCCACGGGAGGATCTCGCGCGATGGGGAGGGGCTTCATCCTAGTCAAACGAGATGTGATTGGCCAGTTGCGGCATGCCGTCTAAGCTAACGGGTGGGACCCGCGAAAAAAGGAGAACAAGGTGCGGATGCTGATCGCGGCTGTGATGGTCATGATGACATCTGCCGCCATCGCCGATGACGACGACGCCGGAGCGCAGAAGCTGGCGATGCAGGGCAGGGACTACTATTGGAAATGCCTGGCGCGAGAATATTCGCGCGACATCAACCAGGGCCTCTCGGAACAGGATTTTTCCCGCTCGGTCGCCAGCGCCTGTCCCTCGGAGCGGCAGAACTACCGGGTGACGCTGCTCGATTATCTGACGACGCAGTATCCGAACATCGATTCCAGCGCGCATCTCGCCACCGCGAACAGGGCGGTCGAATCGGCGCAGAAGGACGTCGTGACGGCTTACGTGAAGCGCAGGCCGCCGACGCGATAGACCCTTCCTGGATTAACCGTCGCAGCCCCAAGCCCTTCCGGCTGTGCATTCTTCCGTGGTATCACTGCCCTCCCATGGAACAGGAACGAGCCCCGCATGTCGTCTGAGTCGGTCGGAGGCATTTTTGGTGCGATCGTCGCGGCGGTCGTGCTTGCGGTTGCCATCGTTTTTGGGCCGATCGGACAGATCGGCAAGCCTGCCAAGCCCGCCAAGGCCGAGCAGCCCGCAGCGGCCGCCGCGGCGCCTGCGCCCGCCGCACCGGCCCCGCGAGGGCCCGTGATCCGGGAAGTTCCGAACCAATAAGGCTTGAGCCGCCCCCTTGCGGATGGCCCGGAGGCTCCCTATTTACCTTCTAACGGCGACGTCGAGCGAAAACTCCGGCGCTGGGACGACCTTGGAATAGCTCGGCTGCGCCGGATGTACGCGCGCCCCTGTTCCGGGGTCGTTGGCATTTTAGGCCCCCCTTTTGGTGCCTTTCCCACGGAAACCCCGGCTTGGCATCGCAGGACGCGGCGGATATACGCTGCCGTCATGAATGAAGCGATCAGACCGGGCCCCGAAAACCCGCAGGCCCCGCAGCCGGTTTTGCGCTCGCCCGAGCTTTCGGTCGTCGTGCCTACCTTCAACGAGCGCGACAACGTCACCGTCCTATACCGGCGGTTGGAGGCGACGCTGAAGGGCGTTGCCTGGGAAGCCATTTTCGTCGACGACAACTCGCCCGACGGCACCTGGGACGTGGTGCGGAGCCTGGCCCAACGCGACAGCCGGGTGCGCTGCATCCGCCGCATCGGCCGGCGCGGACTTTCCGGCGCCTGCATCGAGGGCATTTTGGCCTCCAGCGCGCCCTATGCGGCGGTCATCGACGCCGACCTCCAGCACGACGAGGCGCAACTGCCAAAGATGTTCGCGCTGCTGCAGAGCGGCCAGGCGGATCTCGTCGTCGGCAGCCGCTACATCGAAGGCTACAAGAACGAAGGTTTCAACAAGCAGCGCGCCGGCGCCAGCCAGCTAGCAACCGAAGTCGCCAAGAAGGTGCTCCAGGTCGAGATCGCCGATCCCATGAGCGGCTTCTTCATGATCCGCACCGACCGTTTTGGGGAGCTCGCGCCAAAACTCTCGGTGCACGGCTTCAAGATCCTCCTCGACGTCGTCGCGTCAGCCCATGGCGGCCTGCGCGCGGTGGAGATTCCCTACACGTTCGGCGAACGCCAGCATGGCGAGAGCAAGCTCGATTCCATGGTCGCGCTGGATTTCCTCGGCCTCGTGCTCGCCAAGCTGACCAACGACGCAGTGTCGCTGCGCTTCCTGTTGTTTGCGATGGTCGGCTCGATCGGCCTCGTGGTGCACCTCACGACGCTGTTCATCGCGCTCGAGCTGTTCAAGGAGCCGTTCGCGGAGGCGCAGGCCGCAGGTGCCCTGGTCGCAATGACCAGCAATTTCATCCTCAACAACTTCCTCACCTATCGCGATCAGCGGCTGCAGGGTTTTGCGATCCTGCGCGGCCTCATTGCCTTCTACATCGTCTGCAGCGTCGGCCTGTTCGCCAATGTCGGCGTCGCCTTCTCGGTCTATGACCAGGAGCCGATCTGGTGGCTTGCCGGCATGGCCGGCGCGTTGATGGGCGTGGTGTGGAACTACGCGATGTCCGGACTGTTCGTCTGGCGCAAGCGATAGTGCGTCATGGGTGGGGCTGACGCGCGGATCGTCCGCAACACCGCGCTCACGATCCTCGCGCTGGTTGGCTTGCGGCTGGTCGCGGCCGCCTACACGCCCATCACCTTCGACGAAGCCTATTACTGGATGTGGTCGAAGAACCTCGCGGGGGGCTATTACGACCACCCGCCGATGGTGGCCTACGTCATCCGCGCCGGCACCCTGATCGGAGGCGATACCGAGCTCGGTGTTCGCCTGGTCTCGATCCTGCTCGCGATTCCCATGAGCTATGCGGTCTACCGCACGGCCGCGATCCTGTTCGGCGGCGCGCGTGTCGCGGCCACGGCCGCGATCCTGCTCAACGTCACGCTGATGGCGGCGGTCGGGACGCTCATCGTCACGCCCGATGCGCCGCTGCTGGTGGCCTCCAGTTTTGTGCTGTTCTTCCTCGCAAAAGTGCTGGAGACCGGCCGCGGCGCCTGGTGGCTCGCGGTCGGCGTCGCCGTCGGCGTCGCGCTGCTGTCGAAATACACCGCTTTGTTCTTCGGCGTCGCGATCCTGATCTGGCTCATCGCCGTGCCAAAGCTGCGGCGCTGGTTTCTCTCGCCCTGGCCGTATCTCGGCGGCATCGTCGCCTTTGCGGTCTTCTCCCCCGTGATCCTGTGGAATGCCGACCATCAATGGGTCTCGTTCCTGAAACAGTTCGGCCGCGCCCGGCTCGAGGACTTTCGACCTGTCTTCATCGCCGAACTGATCCCGACCCAGGTGGCGTTCGCAACGCCCTTGGTCTTCATCCTCGGCGCCATGGGACTTCATGCGCTGGCGTGGCGCAAGGTGGGCGCGTCGGCCTCGCGCGTCCTGATCAACGCGACGGTCTGGGTCATCGTCGGCTATTTCGTCTGGCACTCCCTGCACGCCCGCGTCGAAGCCAACTGGTTCGCGCCGATCTATCCGGCCTTCGTGGTCGCTGCCGCTGCGGCCGCCAACATTGCGCAATGGAAGCCGCGCGAGCGGCGGACCGTCGATTTTTGCCTGCGCTGGGCTGCGCCGGTCGGCATCGTGATGTTCGCAGCGCTGATCGTGCAGGCCAACACCGGTGTGCTGTCGGGCTATCGCCGCGACGCTACCGTGCGCAGCGTCGGCGTCGGCTGGCGCGAGCTCGCCGAGCAGATCGAGGCGGTGCGCGCGCGGACCGGCGCGACCTGCATCCTGGCGTCGGATTACGGCACGACATCCTGGCTTGCATTCTACCTGCCGCGCGGCACCTGCGTGCAGCAGCAGTCCCAGCGTATCCGCTGGATCAACATGTCCGAGCCCGATCCAAAACTGCTCGCGGGCAAGGCGCTCTATGTCGACGAGCTGCGCGCCGAAGGACATCCGTTCCTCAACGACATCTTCTGGCAGGTGAGCCGCGTCGCCGAATTGACGCGCAAGCGCGGGCCGCTCGTGGTCGAGACCTACAGCATCGATCTGCTCGAGGGTGCCAAGCGCGATGTTCTGGACCGTTCGCCGCCGCCGGAACTGCAGAAGTAAGCTTCAGCTCACGGTGTCGGGCACGGACGGGGTCTGTGCCACGTTGGGCGCGCTGCGCCAGAACCAGACGGTCAGCTCGCCGGTCCGGCCGCGGATCTGGGTTTGCAGGGGGCCGGTGAGGCGTCCCTCGGCAAGCCGATCTCGGCCTCGGCCGGCCTCGTTGAGCAATATATCGCTCAAGGCCAGGCTCGCGCCGTGCTGGGCGGCGACCTCCATCAGCCGGCTCGCCACGTTCACGGTGTCGCCGGTCGCGGTGATATGGGCGTGGCTGCGGCCGCCGAGGCGTGACGCCACGATCGTTCCGAAATGCGCGCCGATCTTGAAGCCGATCCGGTTGCCGATCTCGCGCGGCAGCGACGCGATCCAGCGTTCGGCCATCCGGTAGAGTCCCGTGCAGCATGCGACGGCGCGCGCGGCGTCGTCGGGTACCTCGCGTGGCAGGCCGAACAGGATCATCGCGCCGTCGCCGAGAAAGCCGGTGATCGTGCCGCCGCAAGCCGAGGCCTCCCGATCGACCAGCGCGTGCAACTCCTTCAGGAGGTCGCGAAGCTCGTCCGGATCGAGGTTCTCGCTGAGCGAGGTGAATCCGGAGAGGTCGATGAAGACGATGGCGGCGTTTTGCCGGACCGGCTTCAGCAGGAAATCCGGGTCTTGCGCCAGCCACTCCTGGACCGCGGGTGCCTGGAATTGCGCGAGCAGTCGGCTTCGTGCGGCAAAATACTGGGTCCTGCGTCCACCGGCCCAGAGCTGCACGGCGGAGAAGATCGCAACCGGCGGCACCGTCGCTGCAAGCGTGGTCGCAGCGTTCAGCCAGACGCCGTGCGTGAAGGCAAACACGTTCAATGCGGCCCAGGCCAGAAACACGGCGGTGGCCGCGATCAGGCCGACCGCGCTGCGCCGCCATGCCAGGAGGGCGACCAGCAGCATCGGCAGCAGGATCACCATGATCGCTTCGGCGATGCGAACGGTGCGGTCATGCAAGATGCCGTCACCGGCGATCAGATGCGTGATTGCGGTCGAGATCACCTCCACGCCCGGCATCAGGGAATCGAACGGCGTCTGAAAGAAATCGCCGCCGCCGGCGACCGCTGCGCCAATGACGACGATCCGGTTCTGTATCGCCTTGCCGTCGAGCGTGCCGTCGAACACGGTCTGGGCGCTGACGGTGCGGATCGTGCGGCGAGGGCCGTAATAGGTGATCGGCAGCGTATAGCCGGAATCGGTCGCGACCGAGTGATCGCCGATCGAGAGATGATCCGGCGCGACCGTCAGCGGCTTGTCGAGTGCGCGCGTCGCCACCCGCAGCGGAAACGACAGCTCGACCTTGTCACGGGTGCGGAACAGCATCGGGATCGAGAGCGGCGATCCGGTCGCAACGTTGACGATGCCGACGTCGGCGTGACCGGCAAACGCAGGAAGTGGCAGCAGGAAGCGCTCGGCCTGCGGCAGGCTCGCCAGCGCGTCCTGATTGCCCGTATCGACGGCTTCGATCGCCTCCGGGAAGATTGCGGCGGCAGCGAGCACCGTCGGCCTTGCGGCGAGTGATTTCGCCAGGAGCTCGTCGTCGGCGGCGGAGCCGCGATCCACCAGCAGGAGATCGACCGCGATGAGCTTTGGCTCGAACCTTGCGATTGCCTCGACGACGCGCGCCAGATCGCTGCGGGCGAGGGGGAAGTGGCCGCCGCGCTTCACGACGGTGTCGTCGATGGCAACGATGGTAACGAGATCGGGCGGCGCCTTCACGCCGCGGACCAGCGTGCGCAGATCGGTCAACGTCGCCTCGAGGCGGTCGAGGAAACGCAAATGGCCCGTGGTGTGGCCGACGTAAACGCCGACACCCCACAGCGCTGTCAGGGCGAGCGCGATCAGACTATGGAAACGACGCTTACTCATCCGCTCGTTCTATCGTTCAAATCCAGGACCTATTGTCCAAGCCTTGCCATCAAGGCCGCAACGCGCGGCGCGCCCCAGCGCTTGACGACCAATGCACCGGGGCCTTCGACATCGACGCCTTCGCCGACACCAAGCGTGACGGACTTCCCGCCACCGCGGCGGCTGACGGCGACGCGGCCGTCGGCGACGAATACGGCTGTCTTGCCGTCGGAGGCATCGACCGCCCATTTGGTGCCGCGTACGGCTGCGATCGCCTGCGGCGTCAGCACCTTGAAACGAGCGCCGCCTGGCTTCCTGGGAACTTCAATGAACAAGGCCTTGCTGCTCAATTCGATGGAGTCGATATGTCCGTCGCGATTATTGTCCTTAAGTTCAAATCGGGCGCCGCTTTCGGCGACGATTGTGATCCCATTGTCGCAACGTAATGTCTGAGTTGCGTTGGACGACGGGCTCGACGTGCAGCCGAGATCGGGGGGTTGCGCCACAGCCGACGCGAAGCTGAGAGACAGCGACGCCAAAACGACGAATCCCGCGCATGCGGCCTTGATCATGGAAACCTCCATTCAGCGCTCGGCATACTCAAATCATCGTGATACGGCACCGTATCACGGGCAACCCTGGGTGAAAAGCACCTTCGGCGGCAATATGTCTGGACCACTGCCATTCGGCGGGCCTTTGGAAGCTTGGGAGGCATTCGACCTGCAATCGAACTTTGTGCATCGTCCGTGTCGGAACGGTCATCCCGGAATCGTCTTGTAGAGAATCCAGTGAAACAGACGAGGTGACCCATGAGCCGTCCGGATCTGAAGCCCGCTGCAGAGCTCGCCAACACCAACCGCACGCGGCATCCCAACGAAAGCGCCGACTATCGTCGCGCGCGACAGGCGCTGCTCGTGGAGGAGATCGAGCTGCGGCGCCAGATCGAGCGCGTTGCTGAACTACGACGGGCGCTGCCTGCAGGTGGTGAGGTGACGAAGGCCTATGTGTTCGAAGGCGAGCACGGACAGGTCAAGTTTGCGGAGCTGTTCGGCGACAGGCAGACGCTCGTCGTCTACAGCTACATGTTCGGACCGCAGCGCGAGCAGCCTTGTCCGATGTGCACGTCGTTCATGAGCACGTGGGAGGCCAAGCTTCCCGACATCGAGCAGCGCGTTGCGTTCGCCTTCGTGGCGCGCTCGCCGATCGCGCGGCTGATTGCAGCGAAAAAGGCGCGCGGCTGGACGCGCCACAGGATCTATTCGGATACGGGCGGCGATTACACGCGGGATTATGTCAGCGCTGTCGACGCCGACATGCCGGGCTACAGCGTCTTCACAAAACGCGACGGCAGGATTCGTCACTTCTGGTCCGGCGAGATGGGAATGGGCACGGCCGATCCCGGCCAGGACCCGCGCGGCGCGCCCGATATGGACCCACTTTGGACAATTTTGGACACCACACCGGAAGGGCGCGGCAAGGACTGGTACCCCAAGCTCGGCTACTGAAATCGTGCCGCGGAACAAGGATTAAGCTCGTGATTTTACGGGCTTTTTCCCAAATTGGGACAACGTTAACGAGTTGCCCAAGATCTGCCCGAACTTAATCCGCATTTAACTAAAAGTCGCCTTAATGACGCTCCGACCTCCTGCGAGATGCAGACTGGAACGTGACCAGCGGCACTTGAAAGGGGACTGAGTGACACCGTCCTGGACGCAAGGCGAATGAGTACGAGTATCGCTGCGCAAAGTAACGCGGCACGGAAGTCCAAGAAGAATTCTCGGAAGTCTTCCCGGAAAGCTAGCTCCCAAAACATCGTAGGCGCCGCCGCGATCGGCGCCCTCGTGTTGGGCTGCGGCTGGACCGTGTACAGCAACATCATCGCATCGAGCCCCTATCCGACGCTCGGAGCCGCTGTTTACGACGGGCCCGTGATCAAGCTCGCGCCCAAAATTGCGATGCGCGAGGCGGGCGCGGCCGTGAAGGAGGCGTTCGCACTTCTGCCCGACCGCCTGCAGGTCGCCGCACCCATCAGCCGCGAAATGTTCAACGAGCGCTTTGCGGCCGCCGCGGCGCAGGGCGTCGAATCCAACGCAGCCAGCGCCGCGCCGGCAACGAACATCGCCGAAGCTGCGCCGAAACCGACCGTCATCGCGAAGGTCGCGGAAGCGCTGAAACCGCTCAACCCGGCCAAGGTGGCTGAGAAGGTTGCTGACAAGGTCGCGGATGTTGCGAAGGGCAAGCGCGGCGCTGACGCGTCGGTGCGGCTCGCCTCGGCCGATCCGGCCGAGATCGTGCCTGCGCCTGAGGCGAAATCGAAATCCTTTGCCGATCGCGCCAAGGCCGCGGTGATGTCCATCACCGGTCCGCGCCAGTCGATGGTCGAAAAACTCTGGGGCAAGCGCGAGCCGTCGGGCGGGTTGCTCGCCTATGCCTCGGCGGATGCCAGCATCACCGCGAGCATTGCGCCGAAGGAGCAGAACCCGATGCTCGGCGGCGCACCGCCCTATGATCGCGAGACCGCGGTCTACGACATCACGGCGAAGACTGTTTATCTGCCTGACGGCACCAGGCTCGAGGCGCATTCCGGCCTGGGCTCCAATCTCGACAACCCGCGCTCGTCCAATCAGCGCATGCGCGGCGTGACGCCGCCGCACATCTACACACTGAAGCCGCGCGAAGCGCTGTTCCACGGCGTGCCGGCGCTGCGGCTGACGCCGATCGGCGGCGAGAGCGCGATCTTCGGCCGCGACGGCCTGCTCGCGCACACCTTCATGCTCGGGCCGAACGGCGATTCCAACGGCTGCGTGTCGTTCAAGGACTACTACGCCTTCCTCGATGCCTATCGCAACAAGGGCATCCGCAAGCTCGCCGTGCTGGCGCGGATCGAGTAATCCGCGCCTCAGGCCGTTGCAACCATTTTTCGTAACGCCATTTCGGTCGCAATCGCCTCCCGCACAGCTGGCCGCTTCTGCATGCGTTCGGAAAAGGCCGACAATGACGGCCATTGTGCGATGTCGACGCCCGCGGTACGGAGCAGCAGCAAAGCCCAGGTGAGATATGCATCCGCAACGGTGAAGCTGTGACCGATGAGGAATTCGCGGTCCGCGAGATGCGCTGATGGCACCGACAAGGTCTGAGCGATCCTCGCGCGCGGCTTGGCGAGCGAGCCGTCGTCCTTGTACCAGAAGGTCGGAAACAGGAAGGCCTTGTGGATCTCGGCGCCGATGAAGCTCAGCCATTCCTGGAGCCGGTAGCGATCCGCATCGCCCGGCCGCGGCGCAAGGCCGCGCTCAGGGTTCAGGTCGGCGATGTATTGCAGCACCGCCGCGCATTCCGTCAGCCGCTCGCCGTTTTCCAGCACCAGGACCGGCACCGCGCCCTTCGACGAAATGCCGCGAAAATCGCTGTCGGCGTCCACGACCGTCTTGGTCGAGAGATGCACCTGATGATAGCGCGCGTCCACGCCGGCTTCCATCAATGCGATGCGGCTCGCAAGCGAGCAGGCCATCGGCGAGAAATAGAGTTGCAGCATCGCGTTGCTCCGTTATTTCAGGGCATCACCGCGCGCGATGATCGCGAAGCGGTCGGATAGCTCGGCGAGTGCAACCTCGTGGATGGTCCGGGCGTCCAGCGTGCCGCCGCGGCCGTCGGGTAGGTCGCGCGTGGCGCAGGCGTCGGCGTCAACAGTCGTGCGAAAGCCGAGGTCGAGCGCGGCGCGCGCCGTGGAGCTGACGCACATATGCGTCATGAAGCCGGCCAGCACGATGTTCTTCCTGTCGGTTGCGGCAAGGCGCGCCTGCAAATCAGTGCCGGCAAACGCATTCGGCAACTCCTTTTCGATCACCAGCTCGCCGGCACGGGGGCTTAGCTCGGCGACGATGGCGCCGCGGTCGGCGCCGCGATCGAACAGGCTGCCGGCCTTGCCGCGATGGGCAATATGGATGATCGCGGCTCCGCTCTCGCGTGCCCGTGCCAGGAGTGCAGCCGCCCGTGCGATCGCGGGCCTGGCGTCGGGCAAGGCGAGGGGACCTGCGAGATATTCGTTCTGGATATCGATCAGCAGCAGCGCGGCGTCGCCAAGACGCGGCGGGTTGAGATCGGCACCGGCGAGCTGCAGCAGGGTCTTTGCGGTCGTCATGGTCTGGAAATCTCCGGGACAAAAGGCTCGACAAACATAGCCCCGGGAATGCCTGCCGATATGCAGGGATATTGCAGCGGATGGCTGCAATATTGCAGGCAGCTCCCGGCCGGTATAAGCTCGAGCAATGAACTGGGACGATCTGCGCATCATCGCTGCCGTCAGGGACGAGGGCACCTATGCCGGGGCCAGCGCGCGGCTGCGCATCGATGAGACGACGGTCGGGCGCAGGCTGTCGCGCATCGAGCGTGCGCTCGGTTTGCGTCTGTTCGAGGCCGCCGACGGCGTCCGCAGGCCGACGCGGAGTTGCGAGGCGGTGCTGGCGCATGTCGAGGCGATGGCCGCGCATGCCGCCGAGATCGGTCGCGTCGGCGAGAGCCTGGCAGGTCCGGTGGGACGCCTGCGCATCGCCTCCACCAACACGGTCGCCGAGGAGGTGCTGTCGCCGCGTGCGAGCGACTTCCTGCGCGCCAATCCCGGCCTGACGCTGCAATTCCTGACCTCGAGCGAGAACGTCAAATTTTCGCGCTGGGAGGCCGATCTCGCCGTCCGCCTGCGCAAGCCCGACAAGGGCGACTTCGCGATCTCCAAGCTCGGCGACATCCGCATTTACTACTTCGAGCCCATCGCGACCGAGGGCGAGCCGATGCTGTGTGCCTATCCGGACGAACTCGGTGCCATTCCCGAGATGCAGTACCTGCGCACGAAGCAAGCCCGCGCGCGCTGCGTTACCGACAACGTGCGCGTCATCCGTAACCTGATCCGCTCGCATCAGGCCGCCGGCGTGCTGCCGGAGTATAGTTGCGCGGATTTGCTCGGCGATCGCCGCCTGCGCGCCACGCTGCTACCGAAGCGGCGCGACGCCTGGCTGCTCGTGCAAAATCACCTCAAGCGCGATCCTGCGACCCGCGTGACGATCGACTGGGTGAGGGCGTGTTTCCAGGACATGTCGCGCAGTTGAGGCGACCTCCCGGTGTGACGATCGCGTCACAGCGCAAGATGCGCGACGAAAAATCTTGCGCCACCCTCTTGCAACCCGAACGTGCTTCGTCTATTAGCGCGCTCCTTCGCCTCGGCCATGTGTTCGGGCTCTCTGAGATCCCGACTGGCGCGTGCCGGTTTCCGGTGTCGTGTTCCGCCGAACGAAGTTGCAGGATGTAGCTCATGGAGAGCGTCGGGGTAAAATCCGAAGGCATCGGTTCGATTCCGATCTCATGTACCAACCAAAGGATAGCTCAGTGGTAGAGCAGGTGACCGTGAATCATCGTGACGCGGGTTCGAATCCCGCTCCAGCGCTCCGTTTCAGCCTGAAAAGCTGATACCCTAAGAGGGGACCGGACGCGCGCTTCAGTCGCAGTCCGGCCGTTTTGCCGCAAGGCTTTCCGTCCGAACCTAGACACTGTGAGACCGGCTTCGCGCCGCGGTGGATACCGCTTGCGTTGATGCCGGGTGGCTCCGCACGATCGCGCGTACTTTTGTCGCGCGATCGCGCGCGTGCGCCCGTCATCGCGCAAGCTCAAGCCGCGGCCCGCCGATTTCATGGGAAGCGTCGTCCGCGTCCTCACGTCCTTTGTAAACGAAACCTGTTGTCCGGCATCCGGCCGGGCGCAAACGATGGAGGCGTGCCATGAGCTGGCATTTGCTGATGCTGAACGTGACGGTGAAGGATGGCGAGCGTGCATTGCTGACGCGCAACGGGCAGCTCATGCGCGTGCTCGCGCCTGGTCGGCATCGCCTGTTCGATCCCTTGCACGAGCTCAAGGCCGAGCTGTTTGACGTCGTGCGCGCGGAATTCCCCGCGGATCGCTACGCGGTGCTGAAGGCTGCGCGGCCCGATCTCGCCGCCGAGCTGTTCGAGGCGGTGGAGACCAGGGCCGACGAGATTGCCATCGTCAGCCTCGACGGCCGGCCCGTGCACCTGCTCACGCCCTGGCAGATCCGCGTCTACTGGAAGGTCGCGACCCGCATCGATGTCGAGCGCATCGATGTGTCCAGCGATGTCAGGGTCGGCGCGCGACACCTGACGATGATCGAGCGCAACCGCGCGACCGTCGTGATGGAAGCGGTGGTCGAGAGCCACGAAGCGGGCCTGCTCTATGTCGAGGGCCGGCTGGTGGAGCGGCTGGCGCCCGGCCGGCACGCCTTCTGGACCGTCGGCCGCAAGATCGAGGTGAAGCGCCTCGACCTGCGGCCCCAGGCGGTCGAGATCACCGCGCAGGAGATGCTGACCAAGGATCGCATCGCGCTGCGGGTGACGCTGACGGCGTTCCGCCGAGTGGTTGATCCCGAGCGGACGGTTGCGACCGTGCCCGATGTGGATGCGTGGCTGTACCGCCTGGTGCAGTTCGCGATCCGCGAGGCGGTGGCCGGCCGCACGCTGGACGAGGTGCTGTCCGCCAAGGCGGCGCTGGATGCGGAGCTGCGCGACTATGTGCGCGCACGCGTCGCGGAGTCCGGCGTCGAGGTGACGGAGCTCGGCGTCAAGGACGTGATCCTGCCCGGCGAGATCCGTGAGCTCGTCAACAAGGTGGTGGAGGCGGAGCGGGTCGCCAAGGCGAACCTGATCCGCCGGCAGGAAGAGACCGCGGCAACGCGTTCGCTTCTGAACACTGCCCGCCTGATGGAGGAGAACCCCCTGCTGCTGCGGCTCAAGGAGCTGGAGTCGCTGGAGCGGCTGGTCGAGAAGGTCGGCCGCATCGACCTCCATGCCGGCGACGGCCAGGGCCTCGACGCCCTGCTGAACCGGCTCGTGCGCCTGAAGGCGCCCGAGAGCGCGTGAACGACAGCGCGTGAGACCTAAGAAGGGCCGCCCACGGGCGGCCCTTCAATCCTACCAGCCGTAACGCAGCGTCGCCGTTCCGGAATAGGCGTTGCCGCGGCCGAACAGCTCGGCATCGACCTTGGAGGCGAGTGAGAAGCCGTGGGCGAAACGCAATTCGCTGCCGAGCGATAGGAGTGCCGCGTCGCGAACCGCGGGGGCGCCGATCACGGTGAGCTCCGTTCCCGGCAGCACCTGGAACGACGCCGCAGCAGTGATGCGATCGGAGAAATCGTGCAGCCATGCGGCGCGCCCGCGCAGGATCAGCTCCGTCCCGCCGTCCATCATGAAACGATTGTCGAAGCGCGACCCGAGCTCGCTGCGGATCTGTGTCGAGGTGTGTGCCGCGTAGGCGAGCGCAAAACCGCCGGCGCCGGCGAGGCCGGTCTCGGTGTAGGCCGGCGTGCGGAAGCTTTGGGCCTGTCCGGCGGCATAGGGCGTGATGCCAAAATTCATCAGCGCGATGCGATAGCCGGCCTCGATGCGTCCGCCATAGTTTTGCGCCTTGAAGCTGGCGTCGAGCCGGTCGAGCGCGCCCGGCAGCATCACGGTGCGATTTGTGCTGAGGTCGTGCCAGCCATAGGCAACGGCCGCCGAGAGATAACCGTTACCGAGCCTGGTCGAGGAATAAAGGCCGGCCTGGAACGTCTCGCCGCGGCCGGAGCCGAGCGTATCCACACCCCAATTGGTGAAACCGCCCGCGATCGCCGCGCCGATGACGGTGTTGGCGGAGACGCGATAGTCGACGCCGGCTGCGCCGCCTCCATTGCGCGCATCGAGCGCGTGGCTGCCGACCAGCGTGTCGGCGTTGCGCTTGGCCTGCGCGCCATAGGCTGCAGCCCAGGTGCCCCAGCGCCGTTCGACCGTGTCGCGGCTTGATGCCGGCGCAGCGCCTGCGGCGTTGTTGGCTGCGGCGACCGCGGGCGGAAGCGCCTGCTCCGACGCATAGCCGATCGCGCGCGGCTGCGACGGTCCGTTGCCGAGCTGGGTGTCCAGGAACGGGTCGAGCATCATATTGAGGAACGAATCCGTCGCCCTGAAGCCTGCTGCCGCGGCACCGGTTGCGACTTCGCCGGAGATCTGGTCGAGACCGTTCGTCAGCGCCGCGCCGCTGAGGCCGAACAGGGTGACGAATTGCGCGGGCAGCGCGTTGCCGGCATTGAAATAAGTGTTGAGCGCCGTCGCGACGGAGGACTGGTTGGGGGCGAGGGCGGTGCTGCTGCCTCCGCCGCCACCACCACCGCCTCCGCCGCCACCACCTCCGCCGGTGCCCCCAAGGTCGGCGGTGAGGTCGAGCTTCGCATCGGTCGTGGTGTAGGACAGGCTTGCTTTGAAGCCGGAGGGCAGGCCGACGGTGCTCAGGCTCGCGAACGTGCCGGTGCGGCTGCTTGACGAGAGGATGGTGTAGGACTTTGCGATGTAGCTGCCAGATCCAAAGGTGGCTTGAACGGTGCCTGCGAGGCTTGCCGTGCCGCTCACGGTCGTCGTGTCCGATAGGGTTGGCGTGATGTCGACGAGATACTTGCCCGTGCTCGTCTGCACGAAATTTCCGGTAACGTTCGAAAACATGATCGCTCCGGCGCCGCCGGGGGCATAGCTACCCTTGTTGGTAAAGCTGTTGCCGGCGCCGACCGAAATCACCTGGCCGGAATCGTAGAGTCCCGAACTCTGGTTGGTGAAGCTGTTGGTACCGGCGCCGAGATCGACCAAACCCGTCATCGTTCCGAAATTGCTGACGGTCTCGTTGCCGGTGGTGCCCAGCACGGCGTAGCCGTTGAAGCCGGTGGTCGTGGTGATGTTGCCGGTCGCCGAGTTGGTCAGGCTGTTGCTGGAGCCGCCGATGAAGTCGACGCCGTGGGCGCCGACGATCTTGGCGTTGTTGGTGACGGTGATGTTGCCAGCACCAGCCGTGCTGGCATAGATGCCGACCGAGCCCGCCTGGATCGCGCCATTCGCCGTGATGACGGTGTTGGAATTGTTTGCGGCGTTGCCGATCGTGGTCATGACGCCCATCGTGTCGGCGTAGATTTTGCCGGCGGTGACGTTGATGGCGCCGGACGCGCCCGTCGGATTCGACGCCACAATGCCGATTCCGCCGACGGGGGCACCAACTCCTCCGGGCCCGCCCGGGCCGCCGATCTGACCACCGGTCATGTTGACGACGACATTGCCCGTGCCCAGGGACGCCGCGCGCAGGCCGTCGCCGCCGGTCTGGATCGTACCCGCCGTCATGTTGATGGTGGTGGTGCCGTTGGTCCCGCCTGCGGTCACGGCCCTGCTGTTGGTGTCGGTGCCGGCGTTGACGTCGGCAGCGACATTGATGGTGACCGCACCGCTTCCCATGCTTCTTGCGTCGACGCCGATGATGTTGGTCGCCAGCGCCGTGATGGACGCGTTGACGTTCACGGTGACGGAGCCGCTGCCGGCGGTGCTGGCGTAGATCGGCCCCTGGTCGAACGAGACGGGCGCCGTGGTCACGACGATCATGCCGTTGGAATCGACCCGGATGTTGCCGGTGCTCGCGGCGTTGGTGATCTGGGCATAGACGCCGGTGTACTTCGCATAGAGCGCTCCGGCGGTGACGGTGACGTCGCCGGCGGTCCCCGAACTCTGGGCGTAGATCGCGGCGTTGGGGGTAGCCGCCACCGAGCCGATCGAGCCGCCGGTCATGTTGACGCGCACGCCGCCGGTGCCGGAGGAGGCGGCTTCGATCCCGATGGCGTTACCGGTCACGCTCCCGGCGGTCATGTTGACGGTCGTGGCGCCATTGACGCCGAACGCCGTGACGGCGCCGAAGAAGACGCCGGCGGCCGTCACGTCATTGGCGATGTTCAGCGTCGTGACGCCGCCGAGCGTGGTTTGCGTCGTGATACCTGACGTGAAGCCGGACGAGATCGCACCGGTGCCGTTGAAGGTGATGTTGCCGCCGACATTGGTGATGTACGCGCCGGCATTGCTACTGCCGCCGGACACCGTCCCCGCGCCGCCATAGGTGATCGCGCCGCCATTGCCGTCCAGTTGCACGGCGCCGTGGTGACGCCGGCGGTGCTGATGCTGACCGCGCCGCTGTTGGTCACATCGATGTTGTGCGGCGTCGCGCCCGTCGCCTTCAGCTCGAGCCCCGCGCCACTGATGCTGATTCCGGAGTGAACGGTGCCAACCAACGCGGCATCGAACGACTGAATGCGGTCGCTGGTCGAGGTGTTGGTGCTCGTGGTGTTGGTGGTGTTCGTCGTGACGGTGTTGGCGGCACAATCGATGGTGACCGTGGTCGTGCCGTTGGCGATGCACGCCGCCATTGCCTGCGGCATGCCGAGGAACGGGACGGTCAGTAGGGCCGAGGACGCCAGCAGCGCGCTCTTGCGCGGGGATCGATACGCAGACAGCAGTTTCACGTCGTACCCAAAATTGTCAAATGAATCAAATCACTTGGCCAATCTGCATGGGACAGCCGAAACTGTCTTGTTCTGGGCCGGACTGGATTTGGACTAAACGCTCCTCGCGCCGATTTGGCCGGCTTGTCGCCTTTTTGCCACGCCGGGCGCACACGCCGCGATTGAACCCTCTTGACCTTGGACGGACCAATGCTGGGGACTGAGAGAGGTTGGGGCGCGGGGCTTGGCGATACAGAAATTCACGATCTCGACCGGTAAGCCCTCGGCTCACCTGTATGACGAAGCGCGCTTTCGGCTCTGGCAGGAGACCTATTGCGGGCGGATCGAGGACATCAAGCGGCTGACGAACGACCCCTTTGTCGGGCGATGGAGTTTTGCCCGCATCAACGATTTTGGCATGTGCCGGTTTCGCGGCACGCCGCACGCGGGCCAGCGCGAGGCTCACCAGATTCCGGCTGCTGGCGACGAGAAGCTCAGCATCGGATTCAACCTGGCGCGAACCGCGCATCGGTTCTCCCAGCTCGGCCGTGAGCATACCGTGCCGGACACCCGGCCGCTCTTCTACCGCGCGGACGAGGCGTACCAATATGTCGGCGCCAGCGACTATGTCGTGATGGCGTTTCCAAAACGCATGCTGGGTGCGTTCGGCTCCAGGGCCGAGGCGCTTCTCGGCCAGCCGCTTGACGGCGACCTGCCGGCGCTGCGGCATCTCCGCCGCTATCTGTGCCTGCTGGACGAACCCGATCTGGCCACCGCCGACCAGGCGCTTGCCGATCACATGCTCGATACGGTCGAGGATCTCATCGTGCTGTCGCTTGGCGCTTCGGGCGATGCGGCCGACATGGCGCGGATGCGCGGATTGCGCGCTGCCCGTTACGCCGAGATCGGAGGTCTGATCGCGCGAGGCTTTGCCGATCCGGGCTTTTCCGTGCAGCGCGTCGCCGTGACCGCCGGGCTATCGCCGAGCTACATCCAGAAACTGCTCTCGGAAGGCGGCCATAGTTTTACCGAGCGCGTGCTGGAGCTCAGGTTGAAAAAGGCACGCGACATGCTCGCGGATCCGCGCAATGACGCCCTCAAGGTGAGCGAGATTGCGCTCGCCTGCGGCTTCAGCGATATCTCCTACTTCAACCGCTGCTTCCGTCGCCGTTTTGGCGCAGCTCCGAACGAATGCCGCTGTGGATGAGCCAATGAGCGACGCCCCGCGAGAGCTGCAACGATGCGGAAACTGACGATTTCGACGGCGGAGCTTCCCGCGCAGCTCGATGATAAGGCGCGCTTCAGAGTTTGGCACGACAGCTTTTGCGAGTGGGTCGTCCGCTGTGACATGAAGCGGCTGTCCGACGAACCCTTTGCCATGGAATGGACGTTCAACGAATTGAACGAGGTGAGGTTCGGCCGGGTCTGCGGCGCGTCTCGCTCAACCGCCGTCATGCCGCCCTGATATGCTCGCCCTGGGCTTCAACCTTGGCGCTTCGGCGAGCTGGTTCTCCCAGCGGGGGGATCTGATCCGGGCGAGCGGGCAGCCGTTCCTTTATAGTTTGACCGAGACCTATCGCTCCGCCGGCGCAACCGACGTCCTCAGCGTGGCGATGCCGCGACGTGCGCTCCAGGCGCTGGTCCCCGATCCCGAGTCGCTGTTGTCGGTGCCGCTCGACGGCAGCTTGCCGGCGATGCGGCATCTGCGGCGCTATCTCTGCATGATGAACGAGCCGGGCAGCATCAGCGACGATCAGCCTCTCATCGATCACGTCGAAACCACGATTCTGGATCTCGCCGCGCTCGCGCTTGGGGCGCAACGCGATGTCGCGGAACTTGCAAGCATGCGTGGCTTGCGCGCCGCCCGGCATGCCGAGATCGTCCGCGTGATCGGCAAGGGATTTTGCAACCCGGCCTTCTCGGTGCAGCGTGTTGCGATCGCGACGGGCCTGTCGCCGAGCTACATCCAGAAGATATTGCACGAGACGGGCCAAAGCTTCACCGAGCGGGTGCTCGCGCTGCGGCTTGGCAAGGCCCGCCGCATGCTGGTCAATCGCAGCAACGACAGCCTCAGGATCGGCGAGATCGCGCTCGCCTGCGGTTTCAACGACATTTCTTACTTCAACCGAAGCTTTCGCCGCCGGTTCGGCGCGGCCCCCAACGAATGTCGCGGCAACGCCCTTTGAACGCAGTCCGAGCGGCTCGCGACCAAGATAGTGAGGCGGCCGGGGTTGCGCGCGACCCGCTGAACGGTAGTCTCGCCGCCGAGACAAGCTTTGGGCAGGGCATCTGCATGACCGCTCTTCAGGACACAGCAAAACCCTCGCGCAAATCCGGGGAATGGAAGGCGGTCGTCATCCTGATCCTGCTGATCCCCGTGCTGTGGTCGCCGCCGTTCCTGGTTCGCTTCTTTCTGTACCAGCCCTTCAGCATCCCCTCGAGCTCGATGGTGCCGACGCTGCTGATCGGCGACGACGTGTTCGCCGCAAAGTATGCCTATGGCTACAGCCGCTACTCGTTTCCGGGATGGCTGCCGCCGTTTTCGGGGCGCATCTTCGGATCGGAGCCCCTGCGCGGCGACGTGATCGTGTTTCGCCTGCCCAGCGACACCAAGGTCGATTACGTCAAGCGCGTGGTGGGGTTGCCGAACGATCGGATCCAGATGAAAGAGGGCCAGCTCTTCATCAACGACAAGCCCGTGACGCGGCGGCGCCTGAAAGATGGCGTGGAGGACTATGCCTGCGGCATCGAGCCGGGCACCAAGGCAAAGCGCTGGTGGGAGACGCTGCCGAACGGCGCGAGCTACGAGATTCTCGATTGCATCGACAACGCCTATTACGACAACACCAACGTCTACACCGTGCCGCCGGGCCATGTCTTCGTGCTCGGCGACAACAGGGACAACTCCACCGACAGCCGGGTGCTGTCGACCGTGGGCTACGTGCCGATGGAGAACATCGTCGGCAAGGTGACGCGGATCTACCTCTCCATCGGCACTGACGACGTCCGGCCCGAGCGGATCTGGATGAAGGTGAAGTGAATGAGTCCCTCTCCGCCGTCATTCCGGGGCGTCGCGAAGCGGCGCTCCCGGAATCCATAACCACAGGCGGCAGGAATGGCCTACTACGTCTACATCCTCGCCAGCAAAAAGCACGGCACGCTCTACATCGGCGTGAACCAGTGATCTGGTGCGCCGTGTTTACGAACATAAGACGAAGGCGGTGCTCGGATTCACGACGAAGTATGGCGTCGACAAGCTGGTTCTGTTCGAGATTTACGAGGACGCCGCGACGGCCATTGCCCGCGAGAAAGAGCTGAAGAAGTGGCGGCGGGATTGGAAGACGCGGCTGATCGAGGAGCAGAACCCGAATTGGGACGATCTCTACAGCGGGATATCCAACTAGCGTTCGTGGTTATGGATTCCGGGCTCGCGCCAAGAGGCGCGCCCCGGAATGACGAGTGCGGCGGCGGTTCCTCTCTCCGTCATTCCGGGGCGGTGCGAAGCACCGAGCCCGAAATGGCGAACGGCCAAACAAAAACCCCGGCATCGCTGCCGGGGTTCTGCATTTCGTAGATCGCGTTAAGCGGTCGGACCTTAGAAGTCCATGCCGCCCATGCCGCCGCCCGGAGGCATGGCGGGACCGGCAGCGGCCTTCTTCGGCAGCTCGGCGACCATGGCTTCGGTGGTGATCAGCAGCGCCGCCACGGAGGAGGCGTTCTGGATCGCGGTGCGCACGACCTTGGTCGGATCGATGATGCCCTTGGAGACGAGGTTGACGTACTCGCCGCTCTGGGAGTCGAAGCCGTAGGCGTACTGATCCTTCTCGAGGATCTTGCCGACGATGACCGAGCCGTCTTCACCCGCGTTGATCGCGATCTGGCGGGCCGGCGCGGACAGCGCCTTGCGCACGATCTCGACGCCGGTCTTCTGGTCGTCGTTGGCGGTGCGGACGCTCTTCAGCTTCTCGGAGGCGCGGAGCAGGGCGACGCCGCCGCCCGGCAGAATGCCTTCCTCGACAGCCGCGCGGGTCGCGTGCATCGCGTCATCAACGCGATCCTTGCGCTCCTTCACCTCGACCTCGGTCGCGCCGCCGACGCGGATCACCGCGACGCCGCCCGCGAGCTTGGCAAGACGCTCCTGGAGCTTCTCGCGGTCGTAGTCCGAGGTGGTCTCCTCGATCTGCGCCTTGATCTGGGTCACGCGCGCCTCGATGTCGGCCTTCTTGCCGGCGCCGTTGACGATCGTGGTGTTCTCCTTGTCGATCATCACCTTCTTGGAGCGACCGAGCATGTTGAGCGTGACGTTCTCGAGCTTGATGCCGAGGTCTTCCGAGATGCACTGACCGCCGGTCAGGATCGCGATGTCCTGCAGCATGGCCTTGCGGCGATCGCCGAAGCCCGGAGCCTTGACGGCCGCGACCTTGAGGCCGCCACGGAGACGGTTCACGACCAGGGTCGCGAGCGCTTCACCTTCGACGTCCTCGGCGATGATCACCAGCGGCTTGCCGGTCTGCACCACGGCCTCGAGCAGCGGCAGCAGCTCGTTCAGCGAGGAGAGCTTCTTCTCGTTGATGAGGATGTAGGCGTCGTCCATCTCAACGCGCATCTTGTCGGCGTTGGTGACGAAGTAGGGCGAGATGTAGCCGCGGTCGAACTGCATGCCCTCGACGACGTCGAGCTCGGTCTCCAGCGACTTGGCTTCCTCGACGGTGATGACACCCTCGTTGCCGACCTTCTTCATGGCGTCGGCGAGGAACTTGCCGATCTCCGCATCGCCATTGGCCGAGATGGTGCCGACCTGGGCGATTTCGTCGTTCGACGTGACCTTCTTGGTGTTCTTCTCGAGGTCGGCCACGACGGCGTCGACGGCGAGGTCGATACCGCGCTTGAGGTCCATCGGGTTCATGCCGGCGGCAACCGCCTTGGCGCCTTCGCGAACGATCGCGGCGGCCAGCACGGTGGCGGTGGTGGTGCCGTCGCCGGCCGCGTCAGCGGACTTGGAGGCGACTTCGCGCACCATCTGCGCGCCCATGTTCTCGAACTTGTCGTCGAGCTCGATCTCCTTGGCGACGGTGACGCCGTCCTTGGTGATACGGGGAGCGCCGAACGACTTGTCGAGGACGACGTTGCGGCCCTTCGGACCGAGCGTGACCTTCACGGCGTTGGCGAGGATCTCGACACCGCGCAGCATACGGTCGCGCGCGTCGACGCCGAATTTGACTTCTTTGGCTGACATACTGGGTTTCCCTGAGTGTTTGGTTCTGTCTCACCCTTGGCGGGGCGCCCGGCAGGCGCTCCTCAGGGGTGAGCGGTGCGAGCGGTTGATTAGGCGGCTTTCTTCTTGGAAGCGGGGACGTCGAGCACGCCCATGATGTCGCTTTCCTTCATGATCAGCAGGTCCACGCCGTCGATCTTGACTTCGGTGCCGGACCACTTGCCGAACAGCACGCGGTCGCCGACCTTCAGATCGATCGGGATCAGCTTGCCGGCCTCGTCGCGGCCACCGGGGCCGACGGCGACGACTTCGCCCTGGGAGGGCTTTTCCTTGGCAGTGTCGGGAATGATGATGCCGCCAGCGGTCTTCTCTTCTGCGTCGATGCGCTTGACCACGACGCGGTCGTGAAGCGGACGGAATTTCATGCAGTCCTCCTAAGCATTTGCACGAGATGGAGTTTTTGGGGTGTTAGCAATCGATGCCCGCGAGTGCTAGCACGGGCGGAGCTGAGATAGGACAGGAAATTTGCGGGAGCAAGGGCTTCTAGCAGAAAAATCAGCACTCTGAAGCGCTGCCTGCCAGAATTGTTTACCATCGTTAATGGGCGGGAACGTGACGCCGGGGACCGTATTAGCACGGAGCCGCATCTGCTGCTAACGCATTGAATTTCAACAGCTTGTTAAACTTTTGGGCTTGAGATGGATTGTCAGTTTGCGTCACATTTCTCTCATGTGAGCGCATCTTTTCCGGGTGGCTCCCGGGGCACCGATCAAGCCACCCCCTGAATGCGCTCCTGCAAAGGAGGTTGGCATGGGCTTGCGGGCTGGGGGCGTTTCCGAGGACTTCCGGAAACAGATGCTGGGCTACGGACTGACGACGGCGCAGATCCTGTACCGGATGCCGGATCATCCGGCGCTGCTCCAGACATATGTCTGGCAGAACTACGATCTCTTCCCGAAATTCCCGGCGCTGACCGATTTCCTCGCCTTCTGGCAGCAGAAGCTCGACGGTCCGCTGTTCTCGGTGACGGTGGCACATTCCAAGCTGATCAAGCCGGCCGAGCTGCGCGCAGTCGACGGCGTGTTCAGGCTGCATTGACCTCGCACGCGGTGCTGTAGGGTGGGCAAAGGCGCGCTCTTCGCGCGCCGTGCCCACCATCGTCTCCACGATTGCGATTGTAAGTGGTGGGCACGCCAACGGTCGCGCATCGCGCGCCGTTGGCTTTGCTCACCCTACGATTCCTCAAATCTGTGCTAGCCTTCCGCCAGAACAAGAACGGGAGGCAAAGCATGGCCAAGAAGACCAAGAAAGCGACGTCGCGCAGCGCAGCGCAATCCGCGGTGAAGAAGAAGTGGAGCGGCAGCAAGGCCGCGGCCCGGCCATCGGCACGCAAGGCGGTGACGTCGAAGGCGCGCACGACCGCTGCCAAATCCTCCGCCAAGAAACCCGCGCGTCCCAAGCAGCGCATCGCGGTCAGCCATCATCGCGAAGAGGATTTCAAGGCGGACGGCCTGCGCGCCTACGCAAAGTATCGCGACCTCGGCATTTCCGATGCAACCCACGGCCTCGCGCAAGCGCACGTGATCCGGCTGCAAGGCCCCTGCAACCCGGCCGAGGTGTCGAAGCTTCACTATCACGACGTCGAATTCCAGATGGTCTACGTCCTCAAGGGCTGGGTGAAGACCTACATGGACGGGCAGGGCGAGACGCTGATGCAAGAAGGCAGCGCCTGGACCCAGCCGCCGAAAATCAAGCACATGATTTTGGACTATTCCGACGATGTCGAACTGCTGGAAGTGATTTTGCCGGCGGAGTTCAAGACGGTCGAGATCAAGGCGTAGGCTGTCGCGTCGTCATTCGGCGGCGCCGGACATTTTTTCCTCTGTCATTCCGGGGCGCCGCGAAGCGGCGAGCCCGGAATCCATTTCACCATACGTGCTGAGGCCCAATGGATTCCGGGCTCGCGTCAAGTGGCGCGCCCCGGAACGACCGTGGTTGGCCCGCCAGCACCGATCGTTAGAATGCATCCGATCCGCGAAACCGGGCAGTTACCGGTCGAATGATTTCAGCCGCCCGCAGCGCGGGCGCTAACCAGTCGAAAATACCTCTCGCGTCAACTCAGGGCTGTAAAAACGCGAGACATGCTTTCATGGCGACGACCTTTGGCCGACGCGGCGCCGTGGCGCCTCCCTCAAGAGTATCGTTTCAACCCGTCGCAGCACCGATCGCGCCAGCGGTCGTGCGCGACAGCGATCAGTCCGACTCCGAAGAGGGGACGCTGTTTCGCGAAAACAAGCTTCTGGCCGATATTCCCTTCCTCACCATTGGCCTGATCTTTCTCCTGATCCTGATCTACGGGCTGCAAAGCAATCTGGCGATCAGCATTGGGCGGGACGGCTCGCTCGATGTCCGCTCGCTGATCGCTTATGGCGCGTCCAGCTACGATCTGGTGGTTGGAAAGGGAGAGTGGTGGCGGATCGGACTTGCGCCGCTTCTGCATGGCAGCAACTCGCACCTGATCGGCAACTGCGTTGCGCTGTTCATCGTCGGCGTCAGGCTGGAGCCTCTGATCGGCCGCGGCTTGTTCTCGCTGATCTTCATTGCCAGTGCGCTGGCCGGCGAGGCCGGCTCGCTGCTGGGCAATGCGCCGGGCATGCCCGGCGTCGGTGCGTCCGGCGCCATCACCGGGCTCATCGCAGCCCTGTTCGTCGCGAGCTTCGATCCCGAGGCGGACGCCGATCAAACGATCTCGCGACTGAAGACGTCGCTCTTCTTCGGTATTCCCGCGCTGCTGCCGCTTGCCTTTGGCGCCTCCGGCAACACCGACTATTATGCTCACGCAGGTGGTGCGCTGGCCGGCGCCGCGCTTGCCATCACGCCGTGGCTCGCCTTCCGGTCCTATGACAGCCTGCCGCGGAGCGCCGGCATGACGATGATCGCAGCCTTCGCCGGATCTCTGATCTGCGCCGGCTTCGCCGCCGGTCATTATTCGTCCTACATGGCCGACGCCGCGCAGTATATCCGCGCGTCGGAACTGCCGGCGAACGCGCGCGAGATGGCCAGCAGGTCTCTCGATTTGGTCACCCGCTACCCGAAGGACCCGCGGGCTCATCTGTTCCGTGCGATCTTCTTCATTGAACAAAAGAGTTTTGGTGCCGCCGAGACGGAATTGCGAACCACCATGTCGCTCGCCGCTTCCGATGTGGCGGGCGGGCCGGCGCGCACCGCGGCGCAAGCCGTGCTGGCGGAGTTGCTGCTCGCGCAGAAGCGGGACAGCGAGGCGAAGGCCATGGCGGCCGATCCTTGCCGTGCCAGGCTGGGCAAGGGGCAACGCATATTGGAGAAGTCGAAGTTGTGTGGGTGAGCGGAACCTCTCCGCCGTCATTCCGGGGCGCGCCCTCTTGGGCGCGAGCCCGGAATCCATCGGGCCGCAGTACACGCGGGGAAATGGATTCCGGGCTCGCGCTTCGCGCGCCCCGGAATGACGAGGGGATGACCTACGTCAACACCCCCACGATCGCTCCCATCAGGCACGTCGTCAGCGTCCCCGACACGATCGACTTCAGCCCGAGCGCGTTGATCTCGTCGCGCCGTTCCGGCGCCATGACGCCGAGGCCGCCGATCATGATGCCCAGGCTGGCAAAGTTGGCGAACCCGCACATCGCATAGAGCATGATCAGCCGCGAGCGCGCATCGAGCGCGTCGGGCGCGAGCTTTGACAGGTCGACATAGGCGATCAGCTCGTTGAGCACGGTCTTGGTGCCCATCAGGCTGCCGGCGGTGACGGCCTGGTCCCAGGGCAGGCCCATCAGCCAGCACACCGGCGCCATCACGAGGCCAAGGATGCGCTGTAGCGAGATTGCGCTGCCGCCGACGTTCGGCAGCAGGCCGAGCACGGCATTGACGAGATAGACCAGCGCCACCAGCACCAGCAGCATGGCGACGATGTTGAGCAGCAGTTCGAGCCCTGCGGAGGTGCCCTTGACGATGGCGTCCATCGTGCCGGACGCATGCATCTCGGGATCTTCCAGCCTGCCGCCGGTGAGCTTGTCGCTGGTTTCGGGCACCATGATCAGGCTGACGAGGATCGCGGCCGGTGCGCCCAGCACGGAGGCGATGACGAAATGCGCCGCCGCGTCTGGGATCAGCGGCGCAAGGAAGGTGGCGTACAGCACCAGCACGGTGCCGGCGATGCCGGCCATGCCGCCGGTCATCACCAGGAACAATTCGCTGCGCGTCATCTGCGCCAGGTAAGGCCGCACGAACAGCGGCGCCTCCACCATGCCGAGGAAGATGTTGGCGGCGGTCGACAAGCCCACCGCCCCGCCGACGCCGAGGGTGCGCTCGAGCAGCCACGCCATGCCGCGCACGATCGGCGGCAGCACGCGCCAATAGAACAGCAGCGTCGTCAGCACGCTCATGACCAGCACGATCGGCAGCGCCTGGAAGGCGAGGATGAAATCCGCACCGGGCACCTTCAGCTCGAAGGGCAGGGTGCCGCCGCCGACATAGCCGAACACGAAGGCGCTTCCTGCGCGCGAGGCTGAGGAGATCGCGCCAACCGCATCGTTGATCGCGCCGAAGGCGTGGGCGACGATGGGCAGCTTGAGCAGGACGATCGCCGTGCCAAGGGTTGCGACAAGCCCGATCGCGGCCTGCCGCAGCGAAACCGCGCGGCGGTTCTCCGCGAGCGCCCAGGCGATCAACAGCAATGCGAAAATGCCGAGTGCCGATTGCAACCGCAGCATGATGTCCCCAATCCCTCAATGATTATGGCAGTGAGCGCGTTGCAAACGCAATGCCGCGCGCGGGGCTGGTCCCCCAGTTGTTGACAACCGCGGCCGGCTCAGTCACGCGATGATTTCGACCCTTTCGGGCCGCACCAGGCCCCCAAGCAACAGCCAAGAGCAGTCGATGTCCGCGAAACCGCCGGTCAGCGCCGGCGCACTCCTCAAGCACCGGGCCTTCCTGTTCTTCCTGCTCTCGCGCAGCCTGTCGCGCTTTTCCAGCCAGATCGCGGCGGTCGCGATCGGCTGGCAGATCTACGACCTCACCGGCAGCGCTTTTGCGCTCGGCATGGTCGGGCTGGTGCAGTTCCTCCCCACAGCGCTGCTGGTGTTCGTCGCCGGTCACGCCGCCGACCGCTACGAGCGCAAGCGCGTGGTCCAGCTCTGCCAGTTGGCCGAAGCCGCCACCGCGCTCTACCTCGCGGTCAGCACCTATTACGGTGCGGTCGGCGAGGTGCAGATCTTTGTCGCGACCTTCGTGCTCGGCATTGCCGGCGCGTTCGAGAGCCCGACCACCGCGGCGCTGCTGCCGCTGATCGCCCCGGAGGGCTCGCTGCAGCGCGCGACCGCGGTCTCCAGCGGCGCGGCGCAGATCGCGACCATCACGGGGCCTGCGCTCGGCGGCTTCGCCTACGCGATCGCGCCGCACTTCGCCTATGGCATCATGGTGCTGTTCTGGATTCTCGGCATGATCTTCACCGGTGTGATCCGGCCACGGCCGCAGGCGATCGCCAAGGCGGCGGCGGACGACGACATCTATGCCGGCGTGCGCTTCATCCACTCCAACCCGGCGATCCTCGGCACCATCTCGCTCGACCTGTTCGCGGTGCTGCTCGGCGGCGTCACGGCGCTGCTGCCGATCTATGCCCGCGACATCCTTCAGACCGGGCCGATGGGGCTCGGCGTCCTGCGCGCCGCGCCCGCGGTCGGCGCGCTGGTCATGACCATGGTGCTGGCGCGGCACGCCATCAACCGGCGCGTCGGCATGCGGATGTTCCAGGCCGTGATCGTGTTCGGCATCGCCACTGTGGTGTTCGCGCTGTCGCACTGGATGTGGCTGTCGGTGGCCTCGCTCGCGATCCTCGGTGCTGCCGATACGATCAGCGTCGTGATCCGCTTCTCGCTGGTGCAGCTCGCCACCCCCGACGAGATGCGCGGCCGCGTCGGCGCGGTGAATTTCCTCTTCATCAACGCCTCGAACCAGCTCGGCCAGTTCGAGAGCGGGCTGACCGCCGCGCTGTTCGGCGCGATGCCGGCCGCGGTGCTCGGCGGCATCGGCACCATCGCGGTGGCGCTGCTGTGGATGAAGCTGTTTCCGAGCCTGCGCAAGGTGGAGCGGCTGGAGTAGGGCATTTCTTCACCTCGCCCCGCTTGCGGGGAGAGGTCGCATCGCATCGAAGATGCGATGCGGGTGAGGGGGACTCTCCGCGAGTCCAACTGTTACCGTCCCTGTGGAGACTTCCCCTCACCCCAACCCTCTCCCCGCAAGCGGGGAGAGGGGAAGGAGAGAGCTCAGCCCCGACCCACGAACGGCATCTTCGTCGCCATGACCGTCATGAACAGCACGTTGGCGTCCAGCGGCAGGCCGGCCATGTAGGCCACGGCATCGCCGACGGCTTTCGCGTCCATGCGCGGCTCGTGCTTCATCGTGCCGTCGGGCTGCATCACGCCGGGGCCGGCGACCATGCGGTCGGTCATCGGGGTCGCCGCGTTGCCGATGTCGACCTGGCCGACCGCGATGTCATAGGCGCGGCCGTCGAGATTGCTGGCACGGGTCAGGCCGGTGATGGCGTGCTTGGTCGAGGTGTAGGCCGCCGAGAACGGCCGCGGCGCATGCGCCGAGATCGAGCCGTTGTTGATGATGCGGCCGCCGCGCGGCGACTGGTCCTTCATGATGCGGAAGGCGTGCTGGGTGCACAGGAACGGGCCGGTGAGGTTGGTGTTCACTACCGCCTGCCACTGCTCGAGCGTGAGATCCTCGAAATTCACCGGCGGCGCGCCCATGCCGGCGTTGTTGAACAGCACGTCCAGCCGGCCGTAGCTGTCCTTCACCTTGGCAAACAGCGCGGCGATCGAGTCGGCGTTGGTCATGTCGGCGGACACGCAAAGGCTTTTTCCGGCTGGGCCGAGCTTTGCGGTCTCTTCCAGCTTGTCGAGCCGCCGTCCCGTGAGCACCACCGTGAAGCCGGCATCCATCAGCGCCAGCGCGGCCGCGCGCCCGACACCCGTGCCGGCGCCCGTCACCACTGCGATCTTCTTTGCTTCACTCATCGTTTCCTGCCTTTTCTGTTTGTCAGGTTTTGGAGTCTTTTTCGTTCTTGTAGGGCGGCCGCGGGATGTTCTGATGTGCCGCGCGCAGCGCCGCCGACCAGCGCGAGCGCAAATCGTGGAAATAGGGCTCGCCCGCTTCGATGCGATGATTGAGGTCGGCATCGCATACGTCCGGACGGACGACCAGCACGTCGATCGGCAGTCCGACGCCGAGATTGGAGCGCATGGTCGAGTCCATCGAGATCAGGCTCGTCTTCAGCGCCTCATAGAGCTCGATGTCATAGTGCATGGCGCGGTCGAGCACGGGCTTGCCGTATTTGTGCTCGCCGATCTGGAGGTAAGGCGTATCCGTGGTGCATTCGATAAAATTGCCGGCCGGATAGACCATGAACAGGCGCATCCGCGAGCCCTTGATCTGGCCGCCGAACAGGAAGGAGACGTCGAAATTGATGTCCTCGGCCTTCAGCGCCGCCGCTTCGGTCGAATGCACGGCGCGGATGGCGCGGCCGATGCGCTGCGCCGCCTGGAACATGGTCGGCGCGTTCATCAAGGTCTCTATCTCGCCGGTGTCCGGATCTTCCAGACCCTCGGTCAGCGTCGACAGCACCGACTGGCTGATCGCGAGATTGCCGGCGCTGGCGATTGCCATGATGCGATCGCCGGGTTTTGAGAAGATGTGCAGCTTGCGGAAGGTCGAAACGTTATCGAGGCCGGCATTGGTCCGGGTGTCGGCGATCATGACGAGGCCTTCCCGAACCAGGATTCCGCAGCAATAGGTCATTTCCAGTCCCCGAACGCACCATCTTGAACGCGGAAATTACTAGCCAATTTCATGGACGGCTCCAACCCCATTTCCCCCAAAGGGGCACGCTGAAACCTTTCCTTGGCGGGTGCCGTATCAAACGGCTAGAAATCGACCCGGCAGAGGAGGGCGGGGAATGAGAAGACTGGTGCTCGGCAGCCTGGTTGCGGCGGCCCTTGGCATGACTCTTGTCGTGACTCTTGGCATGATCGGCGGCGCGGCGTTCGCCGGTCCCTGGGAGGACGGCATGGCCGCCTATAACCGCGGCGATTACGTGCCGGCGATCCACGTGTTCCGCGGCATGGCGAAGGCCGGCAACACCAAGGCGCAGATGATGCTGGGCTCGATGTATCAGCGCGGACAGGGTGTGGCGAGGAGTTCTGCCCATGCCTTCATGTGGCTGACCCTGGCTGCGTCCCGCGGCGACACAAAGGCCAAGGCGGAGCTGAAGACGGTGTCGGCGACCATGACGCCGGACGACCTGTCGCAGGCACGCGCGATGATGCAGGCCTGCGAGGCGTCGGACTACAGGAATTGCGAGTATTAGCTTATCGTCGTCATTCCGGGGCGATGCGATAGCATCGAACCCGGAATCTGGAGATTGTGGCGCGAGATTCCGGGTTCGCGCTAGGCGCGCCCCGGAATGACGGGAAAACGGTCACCGCTGCCATTGCGATTGCGACTGTCCGGAACGCCCGGCCTGATCGACCCTGACCACCACCGTCAGCGTCTCCGCACCCCCGCCATAACGGGTGCCGCGCACGGGGGCCGCACCGAGATAATCGAGCCCGATCGCGACGCGAACATGGGCGTCGGTCGAGCAGAGACAATTGGCGGGATCGAAGCCGACCCAGCCGAGATCCGGCACAAAGGCCTCCGCCCAGGCGTGACCGGCATCCTGGTGAACCGCGCCGTCGGAGCGCAGGAAGTGACCGGAGACGAAGCGCGCCGGCACGCCTGCGCTGCGCGCGCAGGCGATGAAGATATGCGCATAGTCCTGGCAGACGCCGCGCTTGAGCGTGAACGCCTCCGCCGCCGAGGTGCCGCTATGGGTCGGGTCCTCGTCGAACGTCATGTGCTCGCTGACCTGCGACATCAGCGAATGCAGGAAGCCGAGCGTGTCGCTCTCGGCCTCGGCGCGCAGGCTTTTCGCGAACGCCGCCATCGCCGGGTTGACGCCGGTGAGGTCGGTCGCGCGCAGGAACATCCCGGCCGGAAACCGCTCGTCGGTCCCGCGCAGCACGCCGCCGGTGTCATGGGTTTCGATCAGGCCCTCGGCGATGATCTTGATGTCGCTGACCGGTCCGCAGGACAGCACATGCGTGACGTTGCCGAACGCGTCCTCGTGCATGTCGAGCTTGGTGTCGGTCGAAACGTCGATCTGCCATTCCGCCACATATTGCCCGTCATGGCTGCCGGGCGTCATGCGCAGGATCTGGATCACGCTGGTGGCCGCCGGCTCGTAGCGATAGGTCGTGGTGTGCTGGATTCGCAGGCGCATGGTGGACCGGTTGTTTCTTGCATCGTCATTCCGGGGCGATGCGAAGCATCGAACCCGGAATCTCGAGATTCCGGGTTCGCCCTGCGGGCGCCCCGGAATGACAGGGTGTCAGATCAAATACTGCTTCGTGATGATTTCGCCCAGCCTGGAATTGTCGGCGATGAATTCCTGAATGAATTCATGCACGCCATGCTGGAAAATGTCGTTCATGTTGGAGTGTTCCAGCCGGTTGCGGATGCCGCGGGCGTGGCGCTGGGCCGGGCCCTGGCGGCCATAGGCGACGCCGATCTGGTCGAGATTGCGCACGAGATTGTCGTAGCAGCTCGCCAGCGAGCGCGGCAGCGTGCCGTTGAGGATGAGCAGATCCGCGACCAGCCACGGTTTCAGCGTCTCGCGATAGACCCAGTGATAGGCTGTCAGCGCCGACACCGAACGCAGGATCGAGCTCCACTGATAGAAGTCGAGCGGACCGCCGACGTGCTCCTCTTCCGGCAGCAGCACGTGATACTTCACGTCGAGGATGCGTGCGGTGTTGTCGGCGCGCTCCAGATGCAGGCCGAGGCGCGAGAACCAGTAGGCGTCGTTGCGCAGCATGGTCCGGTAGGCCGAGCCGTCGAAGCGCAGCGAGGTCTCCTGCACGAAGCGCAAGAACTTCGCCAGGTCCTCGCGCGTCGAGGTGCCCTTGCTCCAGACCTCCTGCAACTCGATCCAGGCCGAGTTGATGGTGTCCCACATCTCGCTGGTCAGCGCGGTGCGCACCGAACGCGAGTTCAGCCGCGCCGCCTCGATGCAGTTCCTGATCGAGGACGGATTGCTTTGCGAGAAGGAGAGGTAGTCGACGACATTGTTCTCGTTGGCTTCCTCGTACTGCTGATAGAAGCTCGCGGCGACGCCGGCGGTAAGCAGCGCCGAGTCCCATTCGTTGGTCTTGCCGATATAGGCGGCGGGCAGGGCTGTGACACGCAGGGTCGCATCGATGGTGCGCGCAAGATATTCCGCGCGTTCGACGTAGCGGGCGAGCCAGTAGAGGTTTTCGGCGGTACGCGACAGCATCTCTCTACTCGTCCAAAATCCAGGTGTCTTTGGTGCCGCCGCCCTGGCTCGAATTCACCACGAGCGAGCCTTCCTTCAGCGCAACACGGGTCAGTCCGCCCGGCACGATGGTCGTGCGCTTGCTGCCCGTGAGCACGAAGGGGCGAAGATCGACATGGCGCGGGGCAAGGCCCGCAGCCGTGCAGGTCGGGCAGGTCGAGAGCGCCAGCGTCGGCTGGGCGATGAACCCTTCGGGCTCGCGCTTCAGCTTCTCGCGGAAGGCCTCGATCGTCGCCTTGGTCGCGGCGGGTCCGATCAGCATGCCGTAGCCGCCGGAGCCGTGCACTTCCTTCACGACGAGCTCGCCGAGATTGTCGAGCACGTAAGCGAGATCCTTCGGCTCGCGGCAGCGCCAGGTCGGCACGTTCTTCAGGATCGGCTCCTCGCCGAGATAGAATTTCACGATGTCGGGCATGTAGGAGTAGATCGCCTTGTCGTCGGCGATGCCGGTGCCGACTGCGTTGGCGAGCGTGATGTTGCCGGCCGCATAGGCCGACATCAGGCCGGGCACGCCGAGCACGGAATCGGGACGGAAGGTGAGGGGATCGAGGAAATCGTCGTCGACGCGGCGATAGATCACGTCGACCCGTTTCAACCCCTCCGTCGTGCGCATGAACACTTCGTTGTTCTTGACGATGAGGTCGCGGCCCTCGACGAGCTCGATGCCGAGCTTGTCGGCGAGGAAGGAATGCTCGTAATAGGCGGAGTTGTAGACGCCGGGGGTCAGCAGCGCGACCGTCGGCTCGGCCGACGCACTCAGCGGCGCGACGGAGCGAAGCGCCGCGAGCAGCTCGTCCGGATAGCGCTCGACCGGCGCCACCTTGTGGCGGGCGAAGAGATCCGGAAACAGCCGCATCATGATCTCGCGGTTTTCCAGCATGTAGGACACGCCGGATGGCGTACGCGCATTGTCCTCGAGCACGATGAAGTCGTTGGCGTCGACCCGGACGATGTCGATGCCGGCGATGTGGACATAGACGTCGTGCGGCACCTGCTGGCCGTTCATCTCAGGCCGGAACACCGGGTTCTGGAAGATCAGGTCGTCGGGCACGATCTCGGCCCGCAGCACCTCGCGACCGTGATAGATGTCGCGCAGGAACATGTTGAGCGCGCGGACCCGCTGCTTCAGCCCCTTTTCCAGCAGCGCCCATTCCTTGCCGGACATGATGCGCGGGATGACGTCGAACGGGATCAGCCGCTCGGTCGCCTCCGCATCGCCATAGACGGCGAAGGTGATGCCGATGCGGCGGAACAAGAGCTCCGCCTCCTGACGGCGATATTCGAGCGCCTCGGGAGGCGTCTCCTTGAGCCAGCGTGCCAGCTCCTGATAGGCGGGACGGAGGTCCCCCCCGGGAATATTCATTTCATCGAACGCGACTGCCATAGATCCCGACTGTTCTCCCCAGGCGTTGCGCAATTGGTCAGGTCGCATAGGGCTTGGTGAAGACCGCAACGTCCTGTGGCCATGCGGGGAGAGTGCATGACTTATTGGGGTGGTAGCAAGGGCCGGGCCAGCGCGATATGCATGGACTGACGGCATTTGACGGGGATAGTCAGCGGCTTGCCTGAAAAAATGGCTGAGGACTGCTTATTTCGGCAGCAAAACCGCGTGACTTCAACGCGTTACCTCGGCAAAGTCGGCGTCACAGGTGAGGAATGGGTTTATGAGCGAGATCGTCACGGCGGGCATTCTGGTTATCGGGGACGAGATCCTGTCGGGCCGGACCAAGGACAAGAATATCGGTTTCATCGCCGAATACCTGACCAATATCGGCATCGACCTGAAGGAAGTCCGGGTCGTCTCCGACGACGAGGACGACATCATCGCCGCCTTGAATGCACTGCGGCAACGCTACACCTACGTCTTCACGACAGGCGGCATCGGGCCGACCCATGACGACATCACCGCCGACAGCGTGGCCAAGGCCTTCGGCGTCGGCATCGACCACCACCCGGAAGTGGTCGCGCGTTTCCGCGAGCGCTGGAGCGGGCAGGACCTCAACGAGGCGCGGCTGCGCATGGCCCGTATCCCCGACGGCGCCGAATTGATCCAGAGCGCGACCATCCTCGCCCCTGGTTTCAAGATCGGCAATGTCATCGTGATGGCGGGCGTGCCGTCGATCATGCAGGCGATGATGGATATTGTTTCGCCCAAGCTGAAGTCCGGCGTTCGCATGCTCTCCGAGTCGGTCCGCGCCAACGCGCGCGAGGGCGACATAGGCAGCCCCTTGCGGACCATTGCCGCCGCCCATCCCGACACCATCATCGGCAGCTACCCCTTCATGGACGAGGAGTCGAAGCCCAACACCAATCTGGTGGTGCGTTCGCGCGATCCGGAGAAGCTCGCCGCCGCCATGGCCGCCGTGAAGGAAATGCTGGCGGGATTGAACATTAGCCGCTAGCACCAAGCTGCCGGACGATCAGTGGCAGGAGACAAGGATGAACGGTGAATTGAGTGCGCAGGAGCGGGCGGGCAAGGCCTTTCCGGTCTCGTGGGACCAGTTCCACCGCGATTGCCGTGCGCTGACTTGGCGGCTCAACGAGGTCGGCCCGTTCCACGCCGTCATCGCAATCACCCGCGGCGGCCTGGTGCCTGCGGCGATCGTGGCGCGCGAGTTAGGGGTGCGCATCATCGATACCGTCTGCATCGCCAGCTACGACCACGACAAGCAGGGCGATTTGCAGGTCCTGAAAGGCATTTCCGACGCAGCGATGAAGCTCGGCGGCGGCACCGGCAAGGGACTGTTGATCGTCGACGACCTCGTCGACACCGGCAAGACCGGCAAGCTGGTGCGCGAGATGCTGCCCGATGCGCATTTCGCCACCGTCTACGCCAAGCCGAAGGGCCGTCCGCTGGTCGACACCTTCATCACCGAGGTGTCGCAGGACACCTGGATATTCTTCCCCTGGGACACCGCGCTGTCCTACCACCCGCCGCTCCGCGACGGCGCGGGTTAGTTTTTTCTTCGCCTCTCCCCGCGTGCGGGGAGAGGCCGCGCCGAAGGCGCGGGTGAGGGGGAGCTTCCGCGCGTCCAACTCTCACCGACCTTGTGGAGGCTCCCCCTCATCCCGACCTTCTCCCCGCGAGCGGGGAGAAGGAGAAGAGCCGCACATGCCCCTCCAAAACCGCGTCACCCCCACCGGCGACATCATTGCGACAACGCATCGCGGGCTCTTCACCGGCAATCGCGGCATCATCCACGATCCCGCGACCAAGACACTGTTGACCAAGCGCTGGTCGACACCGGCCTGGATCACCTGCCTCTGCGAGTTCCGCGGCTGGCGCCGTCCGGTGATGGCGCGGCGGAGCTGGACCGAGCTGTTCTTCCTCGACGAAGCGACTGCCTTTGCGGCGGGACATCGGCCCTGCTTCTTCTGCCGCCGCGACGACGCAAAACGCTTTCGCGCCGCGTGGGAGAAGGGCAATGGCGTGAACGGCATCAGCGCGAAGGCGATGGATGCGGTGTTGCATGGGGAACGTCTCGACCGCGGCCAGAAGCGTCTGCACGCGCTGCCGATGCCATCAGCCGAACTGCCCGATGGCGCGATGGTGCAGCAGGGTGAAGAGAGCTTTCTGATCGTGCGGGGCAGGGCGCTGCTGTGGTCGCCGGCGGGCTACGGCGATGCGCGTATCTTGGGGAAGGCGATGCTGCTGACGCCGCCCTCATCGCTTCGCGCGTTCATTGCCGGTTATCGGCCGCTGCTGCATCCGACGGCCTCAGGCTAGCGCAGCGGCCGGCCCTGCTCGTCCACAAGCATCCGCGCATCGCGCAGTGCCCATTCGCGGATCACCTGGCGGCAGCGCGCAAGCTCCGCCTCGCTTTCCGCGTTCGCGTCCTTCGATGCGCGTTCCACCATCGCCTTGCAGTTGAGCAGCACGGAGCGGTCCTCCGCGCGGGCCGGCAGAACGAATGCCGCCAGCACGAGAACGATGGCGGCAAGGCGCAACACAGCCGCCATCACTTGAGCTTCTCGCGCGCCAAGGCCGCGCCGGCGCCGAGCGCCATCAGTTTTGCTTCCGCGATGTCCCGCCGCATCGGCGCCATGCCGCAATTGGTTGTTGCGATGATGTTGCTCTTGGGCACGAATTTTGCGACGTCCTCGATCACCTTGACGACGTCCTCGGCGGTCTCGACCGCGTCGCTCGCAACGTCGATCACGCCGGCCTGGACGATCTTGTTCTTGAGTAGCGCAAGCAAATCGAGCGGCACCTTGGAATTGCGACATTCGATCGCGACCTGCTGGATCGGGCTGGCGTCGATCGCAGGAAAGATCTGCTCGTACTGCCGCCACTGTGCGCCGAGCGTTTCCTTCCAATCGGTGTTGGCCTTGATGCCGTAGCCGTAGCAGATGTGCACGGCGGTGGCGCAGGTCAGCCCCTCGGCCGCGCGCTCCAGTGCCTTGATGCCCCAGTCGTTGACCTCGTCCATATAGACGTTGAAGGCGGGCTCGTCGAACTGGATGAGATCGACGCCGTCGGCCTGCAACGCCTTGGCTTCCGCGTTCAATAGCTCGGCAAACGCAAAGGCCATCTTGACGCGGTCGCCATAGTAGCGGTCGGCGATGGTGTCGATGATGGTCATCGGGCCTGGCAGGGTGAATTTCAGCTTCCGTGCGGTGTGCGTCCGGGCAACGCGCGCCTCGAAGGCATGGACGCGTTCCTTGAGTTGCAGGGGCGCAACGACCTGCGGCACCATCGCCTTGTAACGGTCCTTGCGGATTCCCATCTCGACCTTGTGGGCGAAATCGATGCCCTCGATCTTCTCCAGAAAACCGTGCACGAAATGCTGCCGCGCCTGCTCGCCCTCGGTGACGATGTCGATGCCGGCGTCGTCCTGGATTTTGAGCCAGATCAGCGTCGCGTCACGCTTGGCGCGCAAGAGCTCCTCGCCCTTCGACTTCCAGGGCGCCCAGAGCATGTTGGGCTCGGCGAGCCATTCCGGCTTCGGCAGGGAGCCGGCAATCGTGGTTGGAAACAGCATGGCGGCCTCCCGCATCGGTTCTCGTTGCGCACCTTCCTGCCATGTCTTAACGTCGAGGTACAGAACAACAAAAGTCGCCCTTAACCCGCGACGCCAACGGGAAGGCTAAGACAAAAACCATGATCGATCTCTACTACGCGCCGACGCCGAACGGCTGGAAGATCTCGATCATGCTGGAGGAACTCGGGCTCCCCTATACGGTCATTCCCGTCAACATTCGCACCGGCGAACAGTTTCGTCCCGAATTTTTGGGCGTCTCCCCGAACAACCGGATTCCGGCGATCGTCGATCACGACCCGGCCGATGGCGGCGGGCCGTTTTCGGCGTTCGAGACCGGCGCCATTTTGATCTATCTCGCCGAAAAAACAGGCCGCTTCCTGTCCACAGATATGCGCGGCCGCTCGCGCACCATCCAATGGGTGATGTGGCAGATGGCTGGCCTCGGTCCCATGCTCGGCCAGCACGGCCATTTCGCGCTCTATGCTGCCGAGAAAATCCCGTACGCGATCGAGCGCTATCGCGACGAGGCGGCGCGGCTCTATGGTGTGCTCGACCGGCAGCTCGAAAAGACCGGTGCCTATGTCGCGGGCGACGACTATTCTATCGCCGACATCGCCTGCTTCCCCTGGACCATGACCCACAAGGCGCAGGGCTTTACGCTCGACGACTACCCGAGCGTCAAGCGCTGGTATGCCGCCGTGCGCGCCCGTCCGCAGGTGCAGGCCGGGCTTGCGATCGGAAAATTCGTGAAAGAACCGTTCGACGAGGAATCACGCAAGATCATGTTCGGCCAGAAGGCTAAGGAGCTGTTGGGAAAGAAAGTGAGCTAACAACGCCCGTCATTCCGGGGCGCGACGAAGTCGCGAGCCCGCAATCCATTGAGCCGCAACGCAAGGGGTGAATGGATTCCGGGCCTGCGTGCTGCGCACGCATCCCGGAACGACGAAAGGCAAGAGAAACGCAAGGAAACGTCCATGATCGAATTCTTCTTCGACTGTTCCAGCCCCTGGACCTATCTCGCCTTCCACAACATCCAACCGCTCGCAAGGGAGCTCGGCGTCGAGATCGTCTGGCGGCCGATTCTGGTCGGCGGCATCTTCAATACGGTGAACCCCAGCGTCTACGCCCAGCGCGAGACGCCGGTGCCGCTGAAGGCGCGCTACATGAAGAAGGACCTTCAGGACTGGGCGCGCTCGGCGGGCCTTGCGATCAAGATGCCGCCGACGGTGTTTCCGGTGAACAGCGTGAAGGCAATGCGCGGCTGCATCTGGCTGGGTGCGGAGATGGTGCCGTTCGCCACCGCCGTGTTCGAGACCTATTGGGGCGGCGACAAGGACATCTCGCAGGACGCAGTCCTTGCCGAGGTCTGCAAGAAGGTCGGTATCGACGAGCAAAAATTCTTTGCCGGGATTTCGGAACAGGGGATCAAGGACCAGCTCAAGGCCAACACGGAGGAAGTCATGGCGCGCGGCGGATTCGGGTCGCCCACGATCTTCGTCGACCAGACCGACATGTATTTTGGCAATGACCGGCTGCCGCTGATCCGCGAGGCGATCTTGCGCCGCAAGGCGAGTGCGGCCTGATGGTCCGCGCCGTCGTTTGCCGCGCGCTCGGTGCGCCCGAGACGCTGCAGCTTGAAGAGTTTCGGTCGCGGCCCTTGAAGCCGGGCGAGGTCCGCGTCGCGATCCGCGCCGCCGGGCTCAATTTCCCTGATGTGCTGATGGTGGCGGGCGAGTATCAGCTCAAGCCGGAGCTACCGTTCACGCCGGGCATGGAGGCCGCCGGCGACGTCGCCGAGATCGGCGCGGACGTGAAGGGCGTCGCCGTCGGCGACAGGGTGATCGTCAAGATGCGGCACGGGGCGTTCACCGACGAAGCGGTGGTGGCACCCTCGCAACTCACGCCGATGCCCTCGACCTTCGACTATGCGGAGGCCGCGACGTTTTTGGCCGGGCACGGCACCGCCTATCACGCGCTGATCGACCGCGGCAAGGTCGAGCCGGGCGAGGTGTTGCTGGTGCACGGCGCCGGCGGCGGCGTGGGGCTTGCCGCGGTCGAGCTCGGCAAGATGCTGGGTGCCACCGTGATCGCGACCGCCTCGAGCGACGAGAAGCTCGCGATCGCAAAGGCGCGCGGCGCCGATCATCTCGTGCGCTATGACCAGGAGCCGTTCCGCGATGCCGTCAAGCGCATCACCGACGGCCGCGGCGCCGACGTCGTGTTCGATCCCGTCGGCGGCGAAGTGTTTGAGAACTCGATGCGCTGCATCGCCTGGGGCGCGCGGCTGCTGGTGATCGGCTTCACCGGCGGCATTGGATCCGCGAAAACCAATCTGCTGCTGATCAAGGGCGCGAGCGTGCACGGCGTGCGCGCCGGCGAAGCGGTACGCAGGAATCCGGGGCTCGGTGCGATCAGGCTGAAGGCTTTGCTGCAATGGGCGGAGGAAGGAAAACTCCGTCCCAACGTCTCGCACCGTCTGCCGCTGCAGGACTGCGCCAAGGCGATGCGACTGCTGATCGACCGCAAGGCGATCGGCCGCGTTGCGCTGGTGATGGATTGAGTCGTTTTGCCCTGCCTGTGAGCAGGGCGTGCCCACATTTTGACCATGTGCGATAACGTGTTTCTTTACGAACTTCGCGTATCACGAGTGCGCAATCGCGAATTCGGATAATGTTCAAGAACACGAAGATACTTCACCGCATCGCCCTTGCGGCGTTGCTGCCCCTCGCTACGCTTGCATCGCTGGCAACCTACGAAATCTCGATCAAACTGGCCGTGCGTTCGGCGATGGCCGACATGCAGCCCGCCGTTGAGGGGGTCGGCAAGCTGAGCCGCTTTGTGCATGAGCTCCAGCGCGAGCGTGGCTTATCGTCGGCCTTCCTGAGCAGCAAGGGCACGCAAATGCGCGCCGAGCTTCTGGAGCAGCGCAGGCGAACGGACGCAGAGCGCGCCGCGGCGCGCGGTGTCCTCGCCGATCTCGGTGGTGAACGCGGCGGTCAGCTTGCCACGGCAAGCCAGGCGGCTGCGGAGGCTTTGGGTCGGCTCGACGCACGACGCGACGAGATTGATCGTCAAGCCGTCGCTCCGCAGGCGGCGGTCGGCTATCTGACGGAGGTGGTCGGGCGGCTGATCTCGGTGATCACCGGCATATCCAAATTGACCCAGGACGACGATATTTCGAAATCGGTCGCGGCCTACGCCAATCTGGTCGAAGGCAAGGAGAAGGCCGGCCTGGAACGCGCAACGGTCGCGGGCGGCATTGCGATGGGCCGCTTCGAGCCGCAGGCCTATGTCCGTGCGATCGGTCTCGCCGCGGCGCAGGAAAGTTTCTTCGGCGCCTTTCGTGCAGCCGCATCGCCGGCTGCGAGGGACCTGTTCAATGCGACCTTGTCCGGACCCGCAATCGACAAGTTCGACGACATGCGCAGGATTGTCGAGCAGGGCGGGCTCGCGGGGGATTTCAAGTCGCTCGACGGCAAATCCTGGTTCGAGGCTGCAACGGTTCGGATCGACCTCCTGAAGAGAATCGAGGATGGCCTGACGACGCAGCTTGCTGGCCTGATGTCGGCGAAGAAGGACGAGGCCACGCTTAGCCTCGGCGTCGTGATCGGGCTGGCGCTGCTCGCCCTGCTGGCAAGCTCGATCGCGGTCGTGGGCATGGCGCGCAGCATTACTTCGCCGATCGCGGCGCTTGCCGGAGCGATGACACGCTTGTCGAATGGCGAGCTCAGCCAGCACGTCGGCGCGACGGACCGCGGAGACGAGATTGGTGCAATGGCGCGGGCATTGCAGGTCTTCAAGGAAAACCTGATCCAGACGGCCCAACTCGCGGCCCGAGAGCGCGAATCGATCACCGCGCGCGCTGCCCGCGCGGCGCATATCGGCGAGCTCACCGACCGGTTCAACGACGATATCGGCAGCGTGATCGAGTCGGTCATATCGGCCGGCTCGCAACTCGAGGCGACGGCTTCGCAGATGAAAAGGGCGGCAAGCCAGACCAGCGGCGACGCGGCGAGCGTGGCGGGGGTTACGCAGGCCGCCTCGGTGAACATGCAGACGGTCGCCTCTGCAACCGAGGAGCTTTCCAACTCCGTCGCGGAGATCGGGCGCCAGGTGACGCAGTCGTCGCTGATTGCGCAGAAGGCCGCCGCAGAAGGCCGCCGCACGAACGAGACCGTGCAAGGTCTTTCGGCCGCAGCCGAGAAGATCGGCGATGTGGTCAAGTTGATCAGCGAGATTGCAAGCCAGACAAACCTGCTGGCGCTCAATGCAACGATCGAGGCGGCCAGGGCTGGGGATGCAGGCAGGGGTTTTGCCGTCGTCGCGGCTGAGGTGAAGGGACTGGCCGACCAGACGGCGAAGGCAACCGACGACATTCGTGGTCAGATCGCAGCGATCCAGACGACCTCGGGGGATGCGGTGGCGGCGATCCAGGGAATGACTGCAGTGGTCGACGAGATCAACGAGATCGGTTCGTCGATTGCCGCGGCCGTCGACCAGCAGGGCGCCGCAACGCAGGAGATCGCACGCAACGTTCAGCAGGCTGCGAAGAGCACCGGCGAGATCTCGCAAAGTGTCTCGGGAGTCAAAATCGCTTCAAGCGAGTCCAGTGCGGCCGCGAGCGAGGTGCTGAGCGCCTCGGAAGAATTGTCGCGCCAGTCCGAAAACCTCCGACAGTTCGTCGAGACGTTCATCGGCGGTATCAGGGCCGCGTAGAGGTGAATCGACCATCGCGCAAGAATGAAAGCGTCGCGGAAATCGCCGCGTCGCTTCGTACCAGCCATGGATGGGAGGCGTGCACTACGACGTGATCCGCCATGCCGTCGAGCCGGGTGTTCGCGACCGAGACGCGCCCGTCATGGGGGCGCGGCAGCAAGGCGCCGGTCACAGGATAGATCGAGCGGTCGCCGGCGACGATGCCGACGGGATAGTCGACCGGCGGCAGGAGCGCCATGGTTGCGGCGTCGCGATGCGTGCCGAGTTGCTGTCCTGCCGGGCCGAAGACAGCGCGATAGAGAAATGTATTCTTCAATCGATCGGCGATCTCGCTGCCGCCGTTAGGCGTTCCCAGCATCACGACGCGGCCGAGATTTTGCGGCCGGTGCCTTGCAAGATAGGCGCGCGCCAGCAGGCCTCCCATGGAGTGGCAGACGAAGTGCACGGAGCCATCGAGTGCCTCGGCAAATAATTCAATTGCCGGGTGAATCTCCTCGACAAGCTCCTGGAGCGAATTGCGACGGCTCGCATAGTCGATATTCAACGTGGTGTAGCCGGCGCGCCCGATCGCGATCTCCATCTTGCGAAACGAGCGCGAGGTCCGGCTGATCCCGTGCAGCAGGACGACGCCGTCCTGCGGCGTCGTCCGCGCCACGCTCACTTATATTCGCGCTCCGTCCACCACGGGAAATAGTCGGGCATGTCGTTCGACACCTTGTTCTTGAACTGTGCGGGCCGCTTCTCCAGGAACGAGACGACACCTTCCTTCACGTCCTCGGAGCGGCCACGGGCGTAGATGCCGCGGCTGTCGACCCTGTGGGCTTCCATCGGGTCGTCGGCGCCCATCATGCGCCACATCATCTGGCGGATCAGCGCCACTGACACGGGCGCGGTCTTGGTAGCAAACTCCTTGGCGAGCGCGCGTGCGGTCGGCAAGAGATCATCCGGTGGCACGACCTTGCTGATGAGGCGGCCGGCGAGCGCTTCCTGCGCCGGAAAGACGCGGCCCGAATAGCACCATTCCAGCGCTTGGGAGATGCCGACGATGCGGGGGAGGAACCAGCTCGAGGCGGCCTCGGGCACGATGCCGCGCTGGGAGAACACGAAGCCGAAGCGCGCCGCGTCCGATGCGATGCGGATGTCCATCGCGAGCTGCATGGTGACGCCGATGCCGACAGCGGGGCCGTTCACGGCGGCGATCACGGGCTTGAGGCATTTGAAGATGCGCAGCGTCACCTGGCCGCCACCGTCGCGCACCTGGGGATCGCTGTAGTCGACCGCACCGCTCGCAAGCCGCTTCACCGGCCCGCGCCGCGCGTCGCGGTCAAAGGTGTTGGCTCCGGAGGAGAGGTCGGCGCCCGCGCAGAAGCCGCGGCCGGCGCCTGTCACGATGATGGCGCGGACGTTGTCGTCCTTGTCGGCGGCGTCGAACGCGTCGATCAGCTCGGCTTGCATCTGCGCGTTGAAGGCGTTGAGCTTGTCGGGCCGGTTCAGCGTGATGGTGAGGATCTGATCGGCGGCCTCGTATTTGATGGTCTCATACGCCATGGCGGTTTCCTTCCTTGCTTCTTTGCCTTCATCTCTAGCACGTCATTCCGGGGCGCGCGAAGCGCGAGCCCGGAATCCATAACCACTATCGTGAGTATGGATTCCGGGCTCGCGCCAAGTGGCGCGCCCCGGAATGACAGTGGTGATTAGTGCGCGGGTCCGACCCGCGCCGACTTGTGCTGAGCCGCTACTTCTTCGGCGGACTTGGCCAGGGCCGCTGCGGTCCGCGCAGGCTTTCGAATGCCTTCGCCATGCCGAGCACGCCGATATCGTCGAAACGGCGCCCGACGATCTGCACGCCGATGGGAAATCCGCGTGCATCGTAACCGCCGTTGATCGAGATCGCCGGGTTCTCCGACATATTCCACGGCACGGTATAGCAGATGTGCTCGAACGGCTTCATGGGATCGTTGAGAGGCGAGGCGAACTCGGCGGGAAAGTTCACGTTCGGCGCGGTCGGCGAGATCAGATAGTCGAGCTCGCAGAATAGCGTCTTCGCAGCAGCCCGGATCGCCATGGTCTGGTTAAAACCCCTGACGACGTCGACGCCGGAGAGCTTTGCACCCGACTCGCCCCATTTGAAGATGTAGGGCAGTACCTTGGCCTGCTCGTCGGGCGTGAGCTTTGAGAGGTCGTCCCACATTCGCGCGCGCCAAAAATTGTCGAGGCCGTCGAGCATCTCGCGCGTCAAAATGCCGTCGACTTCGGTGACGACGGCGCCGGCGGATTCAAACGCCTTGGCGGCCCTCACCGCGACCTCGCGCACCGGCTTCTCCAGCGACTGGCCGACGCCGAGATCGAGCATCAGGCCAATCCGCAACTTGCGCGGCGATTTTTCCAGCGCCTTCCAGTTGATGGTGTCGGCGGGCAGGCTCATGCCGTCGCGCCGGTCGGGCTTTGCGATCACGCTCATCATCAGCGCGCAATCATCCACCGTGCGGGTCATCGGACCCGCGACCCGGCCCACATAGGGCGGATCGATCGGCACGCGGCCAAAGCTCGGCTTCAGGCCAACAAGGCCGCACCACCCGGCCGGGAGGCGGATCGAGCCGCCGATATCGGTGCCGAGATGGAGCGGCCCGTAGCCGGCAGCGCCCGCGGCACCCGCGCCGGCGCTGGAGCCGCCGGGATTTTTGGTGAGGTCCCAGGGATTGCGGGCGAGCGCATGAAAACTCGAAAGGCCCGACGACAGCATGCCGTAGTCCGGCATGGTGGTCTTGGCGAAGAGGATTGCGCCGGCTTCGCGCAGGCGCGCGGCCGGCGGCGCATCCTTCTCCGCCGGCACCAGCTTGACGCTGGCCGCACCGAGCGGCACGGGCGTGCCTTTGGTCGCGATGTTGTCCTTGATCGTGACCGGCACGCCGTCGAGTGGGCCGGAGGGCTCGCCGCCCGACCAGCGCGCGGTCGAGGCCTTTGCGGCCGCGCGCGCACCGTCGGGGTCGAAGGCGTAGAGCGCCTTGAGCTGCGGCTCCCACACCGCGACATGCGCGAGCAGATCCTCCAGCACCTCGCTCGGCGAGAACTGCTTTGCACGATAGCCCGCGATCAGGTCGACCGCGGAGAGATCGTGCAGGGAGGTGACGGCCTCCTCAGTCCGCGGCTTATGCATGGGCTCCGACCGGCATGCGCGTTTCGATGATGCGGGCGAACATGCTGGCGCCGATCGGCAGGATCTTGTCGTCGAGCACGTAGCCGGGATTGTGCACGGGCACCGAGCCGTCATGCCCGACCCAGAAATAGGCGCCGGGAATGGTCTGCAGCATGTCGGCAAAATCCTCGCTGCCCATTTTGGGCTGCGTGCGGGTGATGACGTTGGCGGGGTTGACGACGGTGCGCGCGACGTCCTCGACCACCTTGGACTGCTCGACCTGGTTGACCAGCACGCCAAAGGTGTCGCGGATGTCGGCCTCGATCTCGCACTGGAACGCGGCGGCCACACCGGCGCAGATCGCGCGCATGCGCTCGCGGATCAGCGCGCGCACCTCGTCGGAGAAGGCGCGTATGGTGCCGCAGAGATGCGCCTCGCCGGGAATGACGTTGTAGGCGGAGCCGGCATGGATCTGGGTGATCGAGACCACGGCAGCCTGCAGCGGCTCGACGTTGCGGCTGACAACGGTCTGGATCGCCTGCGCCAGCGTGGTCGCGATGATCACCGCGTCCTTGGAGCGCTCGGGCATCGCGCCATGCGCGCCGTAGCCGCTGATGCGGAGGTCGAAGAAGTCGGCGCCGGCCATCGCCGGTCCCGGCAGGATGGCGATCTCGCCGTGATTGAGATCGGGCGCATTGTGCAGGCCGTAGAGCTCATCGCAGGGAAACTTTTCGAACAGCCCGTCCTTGATCATCGCGCGCGCGCCGCCGAGGCCTTCTTCAGCCGGCTGGAAGATCAGGTGCACGGTGCCGTCGAAATTGCGGGTCTCGGCGAGATAGCGCGCGGTGCCGAGCAGCATGGTGGTGTGGCCGTCATGGCCGCAGCCGTGGAAGCGGCCGGGAATGGTCGAGCGCCACCGCAAATTGGTGTTCTCTTCCATCGGCAGCGCGTCCATGTCGGCGCGCAGGCCAATGCGCTTGCCGCTGGTGCCCTTGCCCTTGATGACGCCGATCACGCCGGTGCCGCCGAGTCCGCGATGCACCTCGACGCCCCAGCTCGTCAGCTTGTCGGCGACGATGCCCGACGTGCGGACCTCCTCGAAGCCGATCTCGGGATGGGCGTGGAGGTCGCGGCGGATGGCGGTGAGTTCGTCGGCATAGCCGTCGATGCGTTCGATGGTGGGCATCTCTTCTCTTCTGTCGGTTAGCGGGAAGGGGGATTGAATACGGGGCCGTTCGGCTTGATGCGGATGCCCGGGCGTAGGCGCGTCCAGGGCAGGGATGCAGTGTCGGCCGGCATCGCGCCGGGCGCGGCGCAGATCAGGAGCTTTGCGGCGATCGGCTCGAAATCGGCACGGAAATGCACCGAGCTCTTGTTGACGAGAATGGCCTGCTCGGTCGGCTCGATGCCGACATAGCGGTACATCGCCTGATCGGCGAGCTGCGCCTTGTGCGAGGAGACGACCACGCGGACGTCGCCGATGCGCAAGGCGGCTGACGGGCCCATCTCCATCTCGCGGCCGCCATAATAAGGGCCGGGCGCGACGAAGCGGCCGTCGGAGAGGTTCTCGACAACGAAGGTCTCGGTGTAGGGCTCATCGCCGGGGATGCCGGACTTGCCGCCGAGCGACAACGTGACACTGGCGCCGACACCGGCCGCATGCGCCGCCTTGGCCGACACGGGATCGTAGATCACGCCGGTGGCCGCACTCGCCTTGTTGCGCACCAGCGCGCGCAGCATACCCGTGGTGTCGGAATCGCCGCCAGCGCCGGGATTGTCCTGGGTGTCGGCGATGATGATCGGCTTGCTCGCACCCTTGGCGAGCTCCATGGCATGGCGCACGCCGTCGTCGGGCGACCAGATTTTTCCGTCGAAGTCGTCCTCGTGGCTCTCGATCAGTTTGACGATCGCGTCCGCCGCGCGATCGGCGTCCGCTTGCGTCACGCCATAGGCGAACACGCTTGGGCCGCAATCGCGAAAATCGGCGGCGGGGAAGCCCGGTGCGAAGGAGAGGGTGGGAACCGTATCGCTCTCGAGCGAGGCGAGCCTGTCGTAGATGCCCTTGGTCGGCTGGTCGTTGGTGCATTGCCAGCTGATCGGGATCAGGAACGGTAATTGCCGGAACGCCTTTGCCAAACGCTGTCTGGTCTTGAGCAGCAGCGCGAGGTGCTTTGCCGAGGCACGTCCGGTCTCGGCCATGTCGATATGGGGATAGGTGCGATACGCGATCAGCGCATCCGCATGCGCGACCATCTCGGGCGTGACGTTGGCGTGCAAATCGAGGCTTGTGACCAGCGGGACATCCTTGCCGATCACCTTGCGCACGCGCGCCAAAATTTCGCCTTCGCCGTCGTCGAGATGTTCGGTGACCATCGCGCCGTGGAGATCGAGATAGACCGCATCGAGCGGCCCGGCGGCCTTGATGCCGTCGACCATGACTTTCACGATGCATTCGAACGCGTCCTCGGTGACATGCGCCGACGGGCTCGCGCCGCAGGCAATCGTCGGTATGAGTTCCCAGCCGTTGGCTTCGGCACTCTCGACGAACCCGGCGAGCCCGACATTGATGCGGCGCATCACCTTCAACACGTCGGCGCCCTCGGTCATCGCCGGCCAGCCGCCGCCATGCTGGAAGTCGGCGAAGGTGGCCTTCGTCGGAGCAAAAGTGTTGGTCTCGTGCAGGAAGCCGCCGACGGCGATACGTGTCATTCAGTTCCGGTCCAAGGCAATTGATGCGCGCAACGTTAGCCGCCTTTGCGGCAAGAGCAAGCAAGGGACGTCATCGCGCCGCGCATGGCCTCACGCTGTTTTGGGGATGCTGCTGGTGCACGGTGCGTGTTGTGAGCGTAGTGATCCGCCAAACCTCAGTGTCGTCCTGGCGAAAGCCAGGACCCATACCGCGAGGTCCGTCGATTTTGTGCGGTGCGAGTCCCGGACGACGAGTCGTCGCCAAACGTCTCCCTGGGGTAATGGGTCCTGGCTTTCCAGGCCGTAAAAAAACTCAGCGCGCTCGTTTCGACGTAGAATCTGATTCTCTTGCGCGACAGAAGAGAGAACCAAGTAGTCAGTAAAGAGCTTGAAAGCAGGGGCGTGTAGCATCCTGTTCTATCGAGCTCTCCGAATCTTGAGTTTTTGCACAGCCTGGAAAGCCAGGACGACGTCAGAGGCTCGCCGCCACGCCCTCGGCGACGGGCCTGAAGTTGGCAAAATCCCAGCCGCGGCCGGGCGCCGCATCCAGCAGCGCCTTGGTGTAGGCCTCTTTCGGATTCGTCAGCACGTCCGCCGCGGGACCCTGCTCGACGACGCGGCCGTGCTGCATCACCACCACCTCGTCGCAGATTTGCGCGGCGACGCGCAGATCGTGGGTGATGAAGAGCAGCGCGATGCCGAGCCGCTTCTGGATTTCGTCCAAGAGTTCCAGAACCTGCGCCTGCACGGAGACGTCGAGCGCGGAGACCGCCTCGTCCGCGACCAGCACGTCCGGATCGAGCGCGAGCGCGCGCGCAATGGCGATGCGCTGGCGCTGGCCGCCCGAGAATTGATGCGGATAGCGCGACACGGCGTCGGCGGGCAGGCCGACCAGTTCCAACAGCTCGCGGGCGCGCTTGAGCGCATCCGCGCGCGGGGCGCCGTAGTTGATCGGGCCCTCGGCAATGCTTTCGCCGATGGTGACGCGCGGATTGAGCGAGCGGTAGGGATCCTGGAACACGATCTGGATCCTTTGCCGGTGCGGCTGCAGCAGCCGCCGCGACAGGTCCGAAATCTCGCGGCCGGCAAGCCGCACTCCGCCCGAGGTCGGATCGATCAGGCGGACGATGCAGCGGGCGACCGTCGACTTGCCCGAGCCGCTTTCGCCGACGATGCCGAGCGTGCGGCCCTTGCGCAGGGTCAGCGTGACCTTGTCGGCGGCGACGACCTCGCGCCCCTGGCCGAAGAAGGTGCGCTCGCGATAGACCTTGCCGAGGTCGTTAGCCTCCAGCACGATCGGTTCCTTGGTCTCCTCACGCGCCGCGCGCGGCACCAGGCTCGGCACCGAGGCGAGCAGGTTGCGCGTATACTCCATCGTCGGACTGCGCAGGATGGAATCGAGCGTGCCTGTTTCGACCAGGCGGCCCTGACGCATCACAGCCACGCGGTCGGCGATCTCGGCCACCACGCCCATGTCATGGGTGATGAACAGCACGGCGGTGCCGTGGTCGCGCTGCAGCTCGCGGATCAGCGAGAGGATCTGCTTCTGCGTGGTGACGTCGAGCGCGGTGGTCGGCTCGTCCGCGATCAGCAGTTTTGGTTCGAGCACCAGCGCCATCGCGATCATGATGCGCTGGCGCTGGCCGCCGGAGAGGCGATGCGGATAGGAGGCAAAAATGCGCTCGACCTGGGGCAGGTGAACCTGTTCCATCATGTCGAGGATGCGCTTCTTCCGCGCTTTGGCATCGAGGTCGGTGTGGGCGCGCAGCACTTCGTCGATCTGGCGGCCGACGGGGACGACAGGATTGAGCGCCGTCATCGGCTCCTGGAAGATCATTGCCATCTGCGTGGCGCGCAACTGCCGCAGGCGGCGGTCGGTCGCGGTCAACAGCTCTTCTCCGACGAGCTTCACGCTGCCGCTGGTCGGGACCAGCGTGCCCTTTTGCAACAGGCCCATCACCGTCAGTGAGGTGACGGATTTTCCCGAGCCGCTTTCCCCGACCACGCAGAGCGTCTCGCGCTCGTTCACCTGGAGCGAGATGCCGTCGATGATCGTGGCTCCGTTCGGCTTCTTGCCGATGGAGACGACGAGATTGTTGATGTCGAGAACGGTGTTGGTCATGCAACAAAACTCTCAGCCGTCATTCCGGGGCGCGTAGCGCGAGCCCGGAATCCATCGGGCGTCAGCACAAGTGGTGAAATGGATTCCGGGCTCGCGACTTCGTCGCGCCCCGGAATGACGAAGCGGATAGTTCTCACTTCCCCTCCCGCTGCTTCATGCGCGGATCAAGCGCGTCACGTGCGGCGTCGCCGATCAGGTTGATGCTGAGGATGGCGATCGACAGCAACAGGCCGGGCCAGAAGATCAGCGACGGCTTGATCTGGAAGAACTGGCGTCCCTCGGCCATGATGTTGCCCCAGGTCGGCGTCTCCGGCGAGATGCCGGCGCCGAGGAAGGAGAGGATGGCCTCGGTGAGGATCGCGGATGCGCAGACATAGGTGCCTTGCACGATCAGCGGCGCGATCGTATTCGGCATCAGATGCCGCACCATGATCTTCGGCAAGGACGAGCCGACCGAGATCGCCGCTTCCACGTAGGGCTCCTCGCGCGCCGACAGAACGACGGAGCGGACGAGGCGCGCGACGCGCGGGATTTCGGGGATGGTGATCGCGACCATCACGGTCCAGATGCTGGCGCCGGACAGCGACACCACGGCGATCGCGAGCAAGATGCTCGGCATCGCCATCAAGCCGTCCATCACGCGCATCATGACCGCGTCGACCAGCTTGAAGAAGCCGGAGACGAGGCCGATGGCGAGTCCGATCGCGATCGACAGGATGGCGCAGCCGATGCCGATCAACAGCGAGATGCGGCCGCCATAGATCACTCGCGACAGCAGATCGCGGCCATAGGCGTCGGTGCCGAGCAGGAACTGCGCGGAGGCCGGCTTCAGCCGCTGCGCCGGCGCCAGCAGGATCGGGTCGTGCGGCGCGATCAGCGGCGCGAGGATCGAGGCGAGGATGATCAGGGCGAGGCAGACCGTTGCGGTCGCGATGATCGGCGTCGCCGTCAGGAAGCCGAAGCGCGGACGCAGCGGCGTCGTGATCGGGATTGACGGTTCGGGAAGGGTTTCGATGGACATGTCTGAACCGTTCCTCAGTACCGGATCCGCGGATCGAGCAGCGTGTAGGCGACGTCGATCAGGAGGTTGACGGTGACGTAGACCAGCGACGTCAGAAGGATCATCGCCTGGATCACCGGATAGTCGCGCGCCAGCACCGCATCCACCGTGAGGCGGCCGATGCCGGGAATATTGAACACACTCTCGGTGACGACCACACCGGAGATCAGCAGCGCAAAGCCGGTGCCGATCACGGTGATCACGGGCACGGCGGCGTTGCGTAGCGCATGCCGCAGCAGCACGGCGGTCTCGTTGATGCCTTTAGCGCGCGCGGTGCGCACATAGTCCTCACCGAGCACGTCGAGCATGGCTGCACGCGTCATGCGCGCGATCAGCGCGATATAGATGAAGGAGAGCGCGCAGGTGGGCAGCACGATGCGTTCGAAGAACGGCCCGAAGCCGTTGAAGATGCTGCGGAACCCCTGCACCGGCACCCAGCGCAGGTCGATCGCGAACAGCTGGATCAGGACATAGCCGACCACGAACACCGGCACCGAGAAGCCGAGCACGGAAAGACCCATCACGAAGCGGTCGATCCAGGTGCCGTGTTTCCAGGCCGCGATGACCCCTAAGGGAACGGCGACCACAACCGCGAGGATGATGGTGCACAGCGCGAGCGAGATCGAGGGCTCGAAGCGCTGGCTGATCATCTTCATGACGGGGAGGTTGGAGATCAGCGAGGTGCCGAGATCGCCATGCAGCAGCCGGTTCACCCAGGTGATGAACTGCACGATCAGGGGTTCGTTGAGGCCGAGCGTCTCGCGGATGCGCTCGAGCCGTTCGGGCGTCGCATTGTCGCCGGCGAGGATCGCGGCGGGATCGCCCGGCGTGAGTCGCAGCAGGAGGAAGACAAACAGCGCCACCACGCCCATCACGGGCACGGCGGCGAGGATTCGGCGAACGAGATATCCCAGCAAGTTGGATCCGTCAGATTAGAGTCAAATCACGTGACGAGCTCGTGCAAGCTGCCACGAGCCTAACATTTCAGCAATTCCCGTGCCATCGGGGTCGCCGTTTTTGCGATGCAGCCAACACGTTTTGCGCGCTGCGGCTGTCTCTCACGCCGTCACTCCAGCGTCGCCAAGAGCCCCGCCATCAGCCGGCCGCGCTCGGCGAGGCTGTCGACCTCGATATGCTCGTCGAGCGTGTGTGCATTGGCACCGCGCACGCCCAGGCCGTCGAGGGTGGGGATGCCCATCGCGCCGGTGAAGTTGCCGTCGGAACCACCGCCAGCGCTGGCGTGCGGCAATTCGGCGCCGAGTTGCTTTGCGAGACTGCGCGCCTTTTCATAGAGCGCCATGGTGCCGGTGTCGGGTTCCCAGACCGGCCGCGTGACGCCGCGCGTCACCTTGAAGGTGACATCGTTGCTGGTGCCTGACAGTGCCAGCATCTTCTCGACGCCGCGGTCGAGATCGGCCTGGCGCTTGGCCATGGAGAGCGCCTCGCCGGTCGCAGTGGTGGCGACGCAATTGACCCACTGGCCGCCATGCACGATGCCGACCGAGAAGGTGCAATCGTCCGTCGTCATCGCGTCGATCGCGAGAATCTGCCGCGCCATTTCCCGTATCGCGGAACGCCCGGAGGAGAGCGTCGCGCCGGCATGGCTCGGCCGGCCCGTGGCTTCCAGGTTGAAGCGCGCGATCGCATAGCGGCCGGTGACGACGCCGTTGTCGGGGCGGCCGGGTTCCGGCACCAGCACATATTTGTTGCGCGCCGCTTCCGCCTCGATGATGTCGCGCGTCGAGGGCGTGCCGACTTCCTCGTCCGGCGTGAACATCACGGTGATCGGCAGCGGCGTGGTGAAGGAGGCGCGCGCCAATTGCCTGATCGCCTCGAGCGAGAGGTAGTTGCCGCCCTTCATGTCGAAGATGCCGGGGCCGTAGCACTTGTTGCCCTCGCGCCGCCACTTCAGCTTTTCGATGGTGCCGACGGGATGCACGGTGTCCATGTGGCCGGCGATCAGGATGCCCGGCTCGCCCTGTCGCGGGTGGGGGAAGCGCGCGCGGACCACGCCGCCAAAGCCCTGCCGGCCGGCGATGCGCTCGATCGTCGCACCCATGATCGCCATGTCGCGCGCGGCGAGGTCGAGCATGCGGTTCACCGCATTCGCGTCCCAGGTCGGGCTTTCGCATTCCACCCAGGCGCGCAAGCCTTGCAGCATCGCCTCGGAATCAAAGGGGAGATTGGCTGGATTCATCGCTGATCTCTCGGGCTTCGAGCGCGGCGCAATAAGGTCGCGCGCGTCTCAGGGAATGTTCTGCGGGCGGCTTTGTAAAGCGAAATGGCTGGGACGAGAGCCCGTGCGGGAGCCGTCGTGGGCATGCACCGAAAGCGGATTGACGGCCTGCGCGCTTGATGCAAGTCTCGAAAAGATGAAGGCGTTGCAGCACGTTAGGTCGCCTAAAGAACGAACCGAATGCACAAGCAATAACCCGCCTTTGACCAGTTTCACGTCAGGAGAAACTTTCAAATGATTCACTTCACGCGCCGGAGACATCGCACGCTCGTCTCCAAACTTGCGCTGTCCGTCGTCGCGCTGTCGACGGCACTGGCCTCGCCAGTGCTCGCCGCCGACAAGACGATCACGGCGGTGATGCACTCCGATCTGCGTATCATCGATCCGATCTTCACCACGGCCTACATCACGCGCGACCATGGCTACATGGTCTACGACACGCTGGTGTCGACCGATTCGAGCTTCAAGATCCAGCCGCAGATGGCGGACTGGAAGATCTCCGACGACAAGCTCACCTACACCTTCACGCTGCGCGATGGGTTGAAGTGGCATGACGGCGCGCCCGTCACCGCGGAAGACTGCGTCGCCTCGCTGAAGCGTTGGGCCGCGGTCGACGGCATGGGCCAAAAACTGATGGATTTCACAGCCAGCATCGAGGCCACTGATCCCAAGACCATCACGCTGAAGCTGAAGGAGCCCTACGGACTGGTGCTCGATTCGATCGGCAAGCCGTCCTCGCGCGTCGCCTTCATGATGCCGAAGCGTATCGCCGAGACGCCGGCCGACAAGCAGATCCCCGAGCAGATCGGCTCCGGTCCCTTCAAGTTCGTGCAAGGTGAATTCCAGCCTGGCGTCAAGGCCGTCTACGTCAAGAACACCGACTACGTGCCGCGCAAGGAGCCGGCGAGCTGGACGGCCGGCGGCAAGGTGGTGAAGGTCGACCGCGTCGAATGGATCACCATGCCGGATTCGCAGACCGCGGTGAACGCGCTGCAATCGGGCGACATCGACTTCATGGAGAGCCTGCCGTACGACATGCTGCCGGTGCTCGAAGCGAACAAGGAGCTTACGATCGAGGTCTCGAACAAGTTCGGCTACCAGACCCTCGGGCGCATGAACTTCCTGCTTCCGCCCTTCGACAACGTGAAGGTTCGTCGTGCAGCCCTGCTGGCAATGAACCAGAAGGACGTGCTCGACGCGCTCGTCGGCAATCCCAAATACCAAAAGATCTGCGGCGCTTTCTTTGTGTGCGATACGCCGCTCGCGACCGACGTCGGCTCGGAGACGCTGGTCAAGGGCAACGGCATGGCGGAAGCCAAGAAGGCGCTCGCCGAGTCCGGATACGACGGCACGCCCATCGTGATCATGGCGCCCGGCGACGTCGTGACGCTGAAGGCGCAGCCGATCGTGGCGGCGCAGCAGCTTCGCGAGGCTGGCTTCAAGGTCGACCTTCAGGCGACCGACTGGCAGACGGTGGTGAGCCGTCGCGCCAGCCAGAAGCCGGTCAAGGAAGGCGGCTGGAATATGTTCTTCACCAACTGGGTCGCGGCCGACGTCTCCAACCCGATCGCCAATCTCTCGATCGGCGGCCTGGGCAAGAAGGGCTGGTTCGGCTGGGCTGAGAACGCCAAGATCGAGCAGCTCAAGGACGCGTTCGTGCGTGCGGCCTCGCTCGACGAGCAGAAGAAGATCGCGGCCGACATTCAGAAGGAAGCCTACGAGCAGGTGATCTACGTCCCGCTCGGCCAGTACCTCCTGCCGAGCGGTTGGCGCAAATCACTCTCCGGCGTGCTGGATGGTCCGGCGACGCCGCTGTTCTGGAACGTCGACAAGTCGGAGTAGGGCGCGGCTTCCGCGCGGCTTCATCCGCTCTCAAACGTCGAACGGCGCCGCTGTCATAAGCGGCGCCGTTCTTGTTTCAGTGACCGTCGTCAGCAGTTCGGATCGCGCACCTGCTCCAGCCCTTCGCCGGCAAACGGCGGATTGAACGCGGGCTGGGTGCGACACCCACGCTCCGGCGCGTCGTCGCGCTCGCGCGATTCTTGATTGCTGTTCTTGGATTCCATCTCGCCGTCTCCCGATTGCTGCAGGACAACATCGGGGCGGCAGTGAAGTTCCTGCGCGCCTCTTACGTCGCGCGGTGATGCGGCCGGAACAGCCGTCCCTTTTCCACGACCAGCACGATCGCGAGCGATGCCAGCGTGCAGAGGAAGAAGCCGGTCGCGAACGGCAGCAGCGTGCCGTCAAAACTCTGGCCCATGACGATTCCGATCGCGATTCCGACCAGCGTCGTGATCGAGCCGTAGAGCGAGGAGGCGGTGCCGGCGATATGGCCCTGCGGCTCCATCGCGAGCGCGGTGAAGTTGGCGATCATCATGCCGAAGGAGAACATCATCAGTCCCGACAGCACGAGGAACAGCGCCAGCGGCAGCGCATGCAGGCTCTCGGCAAGAAGCATCGCGCCCGCGACGACGGCGTAGAGCGTCAACGCGCCATGCGAGATCACGCGCATGCCGAGCCGCCCGACCAACCGCGCATTGAGGAAGGCGGCAATGGCGGTGCCGGCCGCGATTGCGGCAAAGGCGAGCGGGAAATAATGGCCGAGGTGATAGATGCCGACGAAGACCTGCTGGGCCGAGAATACATAGGCAAACAGCGAGCCGATGACACCGCCGGCCGCGAGCGCATAGCCGATGGTCTGGCGGTTGGTGATGGTCTGCCTGAAGGCGTCGAGCACCTCGCCCGGCGCGAGCGACCGGCGTTCGCTCTCCGGCAAGGTCTCCGGCAGCCGCAGCACGCTCCAGGCCAGCGCGAGCAGCCCGTAGAGCATCAGCACGACGAAGATGCCGCGCCATTGCGTCAGCATCAGCACCGCCTGGCCGAAGGACGGCGCGACCACGGGCACGGCGATGAACACCATCATGGCGAGCGACATCACGCTCGCCATGCGGCGGCCGACATAACAGTCGCGCACGATCGAGGTGGCGATGACGCGCGTCGCCGAGGTGCCTAGCCCCTGCAGCGCGCGGGCGAGCAGCAGCGTCTCGAAGGAGGGCGCGGCGATCGCAAGCACGCTCGCGATCGCATAGACCGTCATGCCGCCGAGCAGCACCGGCCGCCGTCCGAACCGGTCCGACAGCGGGCCCATGACGAACTGGCCGACGCCAAATCCGATCAGGAAGGTCGACAGCACGAGCTGGAGATGATTGGCGACGGGAATCTTGAAGGCGGTGCCGATGTTGGGCAGCGCCGGCAGCATCATGTCCATCGCAAGCGGATTGAGCGCCATGATGGCGGCGATCACCACGACGAATTCGGGAAATCCCATCGGGCGGTGTCCCGAGGACACCCAATTGTCGGCATTGACCTCGGACACGAAAGAACCTTGCTGCAAGTGACATACACCTTGTAGCGCGCATGCTGCGCCGCACAAGCGGCGTTTCGGGATGGCAGCTAGGCGACGTGGCGACCGGACAACAATCGGCGACGGCGGCGTGATGGTTGGGCGGGTCCGGTCCGAGGCTGACCCGCGATCAGGCCGAGGCGTGCAGCAAGCGCGCCCGCGCTCTGCGCTCCCATCGGTCGAGCATTGGCCCGAGATCGCCGAGCCCCGCGGGCGTTGCTTGGCCCTGAGGCATCACTTCATTCGCATTTGCTGGCTGCGGCGACTCCGGTTCCCTGTGGTCCTTCCACCTGCGCGCCTGGTCGTGTCGCATGCGCGAGATGTGGGCGCGGGTGAGGTAGCCCGCGGCGTACGCCATCACGAGAAGAATCAGGAGTACAACAACATCCACCAGATACACTCCGCTCTCAGAGCACGGCAAAGGGCTCGCCGGGATGGTTAGCTCTTGCAAAACATATCGCGCATTTCGTTGACAGAAACGCGGCCAAGTTGGGGAAGCGCGCGGCTCATTCCAGGCAGCCCCCCGGCAGACACGAAAAGGTGAGCGCGGCGCCTCGCGTGCCAATCTTGTCGCGCCTGGAATCGGCCGCTCATGTCGACGGTCCGAGAACGCGTTCGAGCAGCACATCTGAAGCTGCGAGCACGGCGCTTCGATAGGTCGGATCGACCAGCTTGGGACTTGGGAGGATGGCTTCGGCCTTGTTGTTGAACATGGCGCCGCTGCGTCCCTGGATGTCTGATGACACGAGGAGTGGGACGATGCGCTCTGCATAGACATCGGGCGCGAGGGTCGTGACGCTCGTCAACGCCTCGACGATCCCGCGCAGCCATTTCCAGCCGAACAAATTGGCGCGAATGTCGGTCTTCACGAAACCGGGGTTGAGGCCGAACGCGTCGATGCGCGGATATCGGTCGCGCGCATCGAGCACGATGGCCTCGTTGCCGGCAACCGTGTTCATATGCGCTTTCCAGCGCCCATAGCTCTTTTCGGAATTGAGGTCACCGACGTCACCGGCCTGGCCGCTGCCCGGGAAACCCATCACGAACACGCGGGGCTTCATGCTCGCGTTGGATCGTCCGGTCCCCAGGCGCGCCGCAATCTGCTTCAGGATCACGTGCCGGCTGAGATAGCTGACCGCCAGATCGCGCTCGATCGCTTCGCCCGTCACCTCGCGCTTCGGGCCTGCCATCACGCCCGTGGTCATGACGACGATGTCCAGCGTCTCCGCTGGAAGTTCGCGGGCCACGCGCTGCGCCTCCTTCATCAGGCTGAGATCGGCTTTCATGAATGCGATGCCCGGCACAGCCGCGTCGCGAAAGGTCTGGCCGACCACCAGCACGTGGGCGCCCTGTGCGGCAAGCGACAGGGCCAGCGCTCTGCCGATGCCGCCGGTCCCGCCGATGATCGCGACCTTGAGGCCTTTCAGGTCCAGTGTCTTCACGTCGACGGGCGACAGGCGAATGGAGGGATCACGCTTCATCTCTGTGAATCTCCGTCAGCGCGCGGCCGCCTGGCCCGACGATTGGGCCAAGGTAGGATAGTCGGTGTAGCCGTTCGCGCCCGGCGTATAGAACGTCGCGCGGTCGGGCTGATTCAGCGGCGCATTGCGGCGGAAGCGTTCGGGAAGATCGGGATTGGCGAGGAACGAACTGCCGAATGCGACGGCGTCGGCCTTGCCTTCTCTCAGGAGCGGCTCGGCCGAATCCCTGGTGAGGCCGCCGCCAACGATGTAGGCGCCGCCAAAGCGTGGACGCAGCAAGGCGTGATAGTCCTTCGTTGTCCCGAACAGCGCGACATGCAGATAAGCCATGTCCTTCGCGTTGAGATGCGCGACGAGGTAGCCGTAGGTTTCCTCCGGCGCGTCGTCCTTGATGTCGTTGAAGTTCATGTCCGGCGAGATCTTCAGGCCGACGCGGCCCGGGCCGGCTTCTTCGATCATGGCGGCAAGCGTTTCCAGGATGAAGCGCGCGCGGTTTTCCAGCGAGCCGCCATAGGCGTCGGTGCGGCGGTTGGTGCCGGACGACAAAAATTGCTCCGGCAGATAGCCGGTGGCGCCGTGCAGTTCGACACCGTCGAACCCGGCGGCGAGGGCATTCCTGGTCGCGCGCCGGTAAGCGGCGATGACGTCCTTCACTTCATCGGTGGTAAGGGCGCGAGGCGTGACAAAATCCTTTTGGCCTTCATCGGTCCAGGACTGCCCCTGCGGGCGGATCGCCGACGGCGCGACCGGCGCCTTTCCCTCCGGTTGCAGCAGGGGATGCGAGATGCGCCCGGTGTGCATCAACTGCATGAAGATGCGGCCACCGGCATCGTGAACCGCCGTCGTCACGGCCCTCCATCCGGCGATCTGCGCCTCGGTCTCGATGCCCGGCGTGCGGACGTATCCCTTGCCGTCGGCGGACGGAAAGACACCCTCGGTGATGATGAGCCCGGCATTGGCCCGTTGCGCGTAGTAGGTCGCGGTGAGGCTGCCGGGCGAGCCGTCCGCATTCGCGCGAGACCGCGTCATCGGCGCCATCACGAAACGATTGAGAATGTCGACCTTGCCGAGCCGCACGGGGTTGAAGAGCGATTGCATGAGCCTTCCTTTCTGTTGGCGAAAGGATAGGAATTCCCCTCGTGGAATAAATCCGGTATAATGGAATTGATTATTCCGTATATGGCAATATCGGCATGGAACTGCTGAACGACATGGCTCTGTTCGTGGAGGTGGTGAAGGCCAACAGTTTTAGCCGCGCCGCCGAAGCGCTGGACATGCCCAACTCCACGCTGTCGCGCCGCATCAGCCTGCTCGAGAAAGAGATTGGCCTGCGGCTCCTGCACCGGACCACGAGGCGCCTGGAGCTGACGGAGGCGGGCCAGATCTACTTCGAGCGCAGCAAGCGGATTGTCGAGGAAGCCCGGCTTGCCCATGAACAGCTCGGCGAGATGGTCGCGCAGCCGACCGGGACGTTGCGCGTGTCGATGCCGGTCGATTTCGCGACGACCTATGTCGCGCCGCTGCTGCCGAGATTCGCAACGCTCTATCCGGGTCTTGCGTTCGAGTTCGACCTCACGCCGCGCAACGTCGATCTGGTAGCCGAGCCCTTCGACCTCGCCATCCGCATGGCCAAGCCGGAATCGCCGAACCTCATCGCGCGGGTGATCGCCAGGGTGTCGGCCGAGCTCTACGCTGCGCCCGAATATCTCGCCCGCGACGGCATTCCCGCCCACCCCGCGGAGCTCGAGGGGCGGCAATGCCTCACCATGCACACGCTGGCGAGCTGGGCGCTGTATTCAGGATCAGAAGCTTTCGAAGCGAAGGTCGGCAGTCGTTTCGCCTGCAACAGCGTCGCCATGATCCGGCGGCTGACGACCCTCGGAATGGGCATCGCCTTTCTTCCCGAGCGTGTGGTTGCCGAAGACCTCCAGGCCGGTCGCCTCGTGAGCATCCTGTCCGCCTGGCGGGGGCATCCGTCCTCGGTCTATGCCGTCACGGAAACACGGCTGCTTCCCGCCAAGACACAGCGCTTCATCGAGTTCTTGCAGGAGGAGCTGAGAAGCGAATGACGATCGTAGATGAAGGGCCTGTTGCCTCCCCTGAGTGTCATCGCGTCGATCGGGTCTGCGTTGTGCGGCACAGAGTCTCGTCACAGCTTGATCAGCGCGATACCGAGATCCTCGCGCTTCCTGCGGCGCAGATGCGCGGCGGTCTCCGCAATCGTGACTTCGAGCGTCGGCTGGACGGTGCCCGAGAGAAGATGGCCGCCGCGGACGGAGCCGTCCCTGAGCCCGAGCACCGCATGCAGATGCAGACTGGCCTTGCCGTCGTCGCCCTCGGCGAGATCGCCGAGCAGGCTCAGCACTTCGCATTGCTCGCCCACATCGATCGGCTTGTATTGCTTCTTTGCGAGGTCGAACCAGCCGACCTTGGCTTGCGAGAACGCGCCGATGGCGGTAACCGACGCGCCCGTGATGCGCTCGCGATTGGCGAACTCGGTGATCGCGTGGAAAGCTTCCTCGCCGGGGTCGAGCACCAGCACGAAGATGCGCGCCGGAGCGTCCTTGAGGCATCTGAATTTCATCGCTGCGTCCGTACGAGGCGTGAATGACGGCTTCGTGCCGGGTCAACGGATGGGGCAGCGCGTTGTTCCTCCGTCGCGTCATGCAGGCGGAATTGCGGCCTTCGTTCCGGTTCGGCCCGAAATTCGTGTCAGGCTCCTCGATCCAGGTTATCCGATTGATGGAATTTCTGATTTGCGGAATATGTGGGTGACCGTTGATGCCGACCGCGGTCTCCCCTGCGCGCCTTTTCGAGGCAGAAGCAAAGCCCTTGGCGAGATACGCGCCGCGCGGATGCGGCTCAGTCCGTGGTTTGAAGTGTCCATCACCGTGATGGTGCGGGCAGCCGGAGTCGAACCGGCACAGCGCTTTCGCACCGAGGGATTTTAAGTCCCTTGCGTCTACCAATTCCGCCATGCCCGCTTGATCTAACGAGATCAAAGACTTAACGCGTTTTCCGGCCTGAGGAATTGGCTTTCTTGGACCGGAAAGGCGCTTCTTCCTTAAGCGAGGGCGCGCCGCAAGGCAAAGCCTCAATCCGGACACCTGGGCTTGCTTAGAGCATGATCCAAAAAGTGGGCACCGGTTTTTCGAAGAGATCATGCTCCAAGAATGACCTAAAGCGCGAAGCGCTTTAGGCATTCTCAATTCAAGGGGACTATCACTCCGGCATGTTTGTTTCGAATTCCCATCGCCTGCGCGCGTGCTGCGCAGTCTTCGTGCTGCTGGCCTCCGGCGCAGCGCTGTCCGGCTGCGCCAGCGTCGGCGACACGATCAGCCCGGCCTTCGCCGATCCCGGCAAATACGAGCTGTGGGACTGCAAGCAGCTCGAGGGCGAGCGCAAGACGCTGGCTACGCGAACGGCCGATTTGCAGAAGCTGATGGACAAGGCCCAGACCGGAGTCGGCGGGGCTGTCGTTTCCGAGATGGCCTATCGCAACGACTATGTGGCGGTGCAGGGGCAAAGGCATTTTGCCGAGGAGGCATGGCGCAAGAACCGATGCCGCGAATCTGTGCCGGGCGCTGCGACTGCGGGCGGGCCGCCCACGCCGCCCGTCATCGCGCCCGCCAGCGCGTCGCGGCCGCAGCCGGCATCGAAGTCAGGCAGCGCGGTTTACTAGAGCGTTTTCAAGCGAAGTGGATACCGGTTCGCGTCAAGAAAGCGCGTCAAACAAGATAAGGGCTTTAGCGCGCCTCAAAGTTTCCAGCCGTAGATCCAGTCCTGCCGCGCCAGCATGCGCTCCGGCCCCAGCGCGCGGATCGCGAGATCGCGCGCCAGCGCCAAGGGGCCGGTGAGGTGATAGATCTGGCCCTGCTGCCGCGCCGTGCGCTGAACCTGCCTCACGCGCGCGCGGCGGGCGCGGCCATATTGCTTTAGCGCGGCCGCGATCTCAGCGGCGCTCTCGGTCGCGTTGCCGGCAAGATGCTGCGCCAGCACGGCGGCATCCTCGATCGCCATGCCGGCGCCTTGCGCGGCAAAGGGCAGCATGGCGTGCACGGCATCGCCCAGCAGCGCGATCGAGCCCTTGCTCCATTCGCAGCCTTCGGGCACGCCGAACAGCGCCCATTTGCGCCAGCTATCGACCGCCGTGAGCATCATCCGCGCCGGGCCCGGCCAGCGTTGTGCGAGGAAGGCCTCCATCAGCTCGAAGGGGTCGCCGGGCGTGCTCCAGCCCGGCCTGTTCCAGGTCCCCGGCACGATGGCGACCACGTTGATCTGGCGACCGCCCGCGATGGGATAGGCGACCAGATGGGCGCCGGGGCCCATCCAGAGCTGGACCCGGCGGGAGGTGTATTCCTTCGGCAGTTGCCTGGCCTCGAACGTGCCGCGCCAGGCGATTAGGCCGGAGAATTGCGGCTGCACCTCGGGAAACAGATGTTGGCGCACCGTCGACCAGATACCGTCGGCGCCGATGAGCACGCTGGCGACGTCGTTCCGGCGGGAATTGCCGATGCGGTGGACCACGGTCAGCCCCCGGGCGTGGGCCGCCACGTCCTCGAAGGTCGCACCCAGCCGCAGCTCGATATCGGGATGGTCGGCAACCTGCGCTGCCAACGCGGCCTGGAGGTCGGCCCGGTGCACCACCCAATAGGGCGCGCCGGCCGCTAGCGCTGCGGCCTCTCCGAGCGGCAGGCGCAGCAATTCGCCGCCGGCCCGCGCGCTCATGATGCTGACCGCCTCGGGCGTCACGGCGCGTAAGCGCAGGCGCTCGGACAGTCCGAGCCCGACCAGGATGCGGCTGGCGTTGGGGGAGAGCTGCAGGCCGGCGCCGACTTCCTCCAGCCGCTCGGCCTTCTCCAGCACGACGACGCGAAAACCCTTGGCGGCGAGCGCCAGCGCCGCCGTCAATCCGCCGATACCGGCGCCTGCAATGAAGATCGTTCGGGAGACCGCCACCCGATGAGGATTATCAGACTATCTGGGCCGCGGTCAGGCGACCTTGTCCTTCACGACGCATTCCGGCGGACGGGCTTCGCCGGCCTTCAGGTCGGCCGCGAAGCGGTACAGCGTCGAGCAGTACGGGCAGATAATCTCGTTGTCGTTGCCGAGGTCCAGGAACACGTGCGGATGGTCGAACGGAGGATTGGCGCCCACGCACATGAACTCCTGCGAGCCGATCTCGATGACGGAAACCCCGGCATCGTTGTGGAAGTGCGGGACGACATGGTCGGACATCGGAACTCATCCTGGGGTGGCAAAGGGCGTCAGAACACAACCAACTGACGCGGCATCGTTCAAGAGGCCGCGGACCATACTGGCGGGTGCAGATGATTGCTAGTCCAGTGGAACCAAAAAGGCCCGCAACTGCCTCATGCTCATTTGCTCATGTAAATTCGACACTTTCTTGTCCTTCCGGAGAAGCCCTTCTTTCGTCGGGGACGTTGTGTCGCAAATTTGGCATACTATTTCTGTGGACGTGGGAGACCCCCGAGAGCGGACCGAATCGGCAGGCAGATGAGCAGGCGGACGTCCAGGTTTTGCGCATGAAGTGGCTGCGAATCAGCACGGCCGTGACCGGTCTGCTCGCCTGCACGTATATCCTCGTGCAGATTGCGCCGCATGCGCGCTACTCGGCCGCGATCCTCGCCGCGCAGGACGATCCGGCCGCGCTGTCGGAGCTGCGGCTCGATGCCCTCCTGACCGCTAACCCGTCGCTCGTTCCTGATAACATCGAGGCCGCGCTGGCCGCAGGCGACGCCGATCTTGCCAATTCTTTTGTCGAGCTCGCGCGCGAGCGCAACATCGCGCTGCCGGACAGTCTCTTAACCCGCGTGAACGACGCGGTCAGGGACGAAAATTCAACCACGCATTTCGCCAAGCGGTTTGCGACCGGTCTCGTCACCGGCAATGCGGACGATGTCGCGAGCCTCTCCGGTACCGTCGCCGGCGATCTCTTCGTGTTCGGCGACGTCAGGGACGTCGTGCGCGAGGGCAAGCACCTCGCGATGGGCGAGGAGACCGATCACCTCATCCTTGGGCTAGCGACCGCGGGGCTCGCGGTGACGGCCGCGACCTATATCTCCGTCGGCGGCGCCACGCCCGTGCGCGCAGGGCTGTCGCTGGTGAAGGATGCCCGCAAGGTCGGCCGTCTCGGTGAGGGGCTCGCGGCATGGGCCGGCCGCTCCGCGCGCGAGGTCGTCGACACGCCCGCGCTCCAGAAGGCGGTTGCCTCCGGCTCCGTGTTCCGGCCGGGCGAGAGCGTCAGCGCGATCAAGGCCGCGTTCCGCGCCGAGAAGGCCGGCGGGCTGGTGCGCCTCGGCAAGGACGTCACGCGCGTCGCCGAGAAGACCGGTACGCGCGGCGCGCTGGATACGCTGCGCATCGCCGACGGTCCGAAGGACGTCGCACGCGCCGCGCGACTTGCCGAAGCGCAGGGCGGCAAGACCCGCGCGATCATGAAGTTGCTCGGCCGCGGCGCGCTGCTGCTCGTGACAGGCGCCTTCAATTTCACGATGTGGCTGTTGGGCGCCGCCTTCACGCTGCTCGGCCTGTTGTCCTCGATCAAGGCGACCACGGAACGTCTCACCCAATCTTGGTGTGACCGCAGACGGAGGCGGCGGCAGCGCCAGGCGCAGGCCGACGCTGCCGAGACCGCTCTAGCGGGCGCGGCTGTCACGGCCTAAGATCGTCTTCTCCCCAACAGACGCGGAATGAATGATGCCGAGTTTCCACAACGGCGCCGTTGAAATTGCCTATCTGGACGAAGGCGAGGGCGACCCGATCCTGCTGCTGCACGGCTTTGCCTCGAGCAAGAACGTGAACTGGGTCTATCCGACCTGGGTCTCCGAGCTGCGCAAGAACGGCCGCCGCGTCATTGCGCTCGACAATCGCGGCCATGGCGAGTCGGCAAAGCTCTACGACCCCGCGCAATACTCCATCCCGATCATGGCCGGCGACGTGCTGGCACTGATGGACCATCTCGCGATCCCCCAGGCCGACATCATGGGCTATTCGATGGGCGGGCGGATGGCGGCCTGGCTCGGCCTCAACGAGCCGCATCGCCTGCGCTCGGCGATCCTCGGCGGCATCGGCATCGGCGGCCTGATCGAGGGCACCGGCCCCGGCGAGAAGGTGGCCGAGGCGCTGGAGGCGCCATCGCTCGACGACGTCACCGATCCCGTCGGGCGCACCTTCCGTGCCTTCGCCGATCAGACGCGCTCCGACCGCAAGGCGCTCGCCGCATGCCTGCGCGGCACCCGCGACCTCATGCGCAAGGAGGAGGCCGCGCGCATCGACGTGCCCGTGCTGATCGCGGTCGGCACCACCGACGAGGTTGCCGGCTCCGCGCATGCGCTCGGCGACATCATCCCGGGATCGGAAGTGCTGGACATCCCCAACCGCGATCACATGCGCGCGGTCGGCGACAAGGTCTACAAGGCCGGCGTGCTCGATTTCCTGTCACGCCGGCGATGACGGCTCGTCCGCGCCATCATCGTCGCCGGCGACATAGCGCGCCAGCGCCATCAGCACGACGAAGGTCGCAAGCCACGCCATCCGCGCGCCGTACCGGTCATGCGGTCCCGAGATCACGCCGCAGATGAAGGCGTTGCCGAGCAGCGCCAGCGACACCGTGGCCGCAAGCAGCGTCAGATCGTCGAGCCGGCGGCGCGAGGCCGCATGTCCGAGCAGCGCGACCAGCGCCAGCATCGAGGCGAGCGCGACCGGGACGTGCAGCCAGTTGACGTAGGCGAAATCGACGCCCCAGTGCTGCTGGCGCGCCGCGCGCATCGGCGCGACCTGCGAGGGGATATAGCGCTCGATGATGCCGTAGGTGTGCGGGATCCAGCCATTGGTGCCTTCGCCGGTCGCCGCATGCAGCAATTGCTGGCCCACCGCCGTCAGCGCCGCCTGCGCCTGCCAGGCCGGATAGTCGGCGAGCGAATGCACGACGATGTAGCTCATCTCGTCGTTCATGCCGTCGAACCGGCCGAGCGTGTTGAACATGCTGTTGCCCCACAGGAATTCGTCGGCGGTCGCGGGAAGCGCGTTGCGATAGGGGCAGAGCTTGAATTTTTCGCGCGGGCAATGGTCGCTGAGGAAACGTGCGACGATGCCGTCCTGCATCATGCGGCCGAAGGCGACGCCGTAGCCGCCGGGTGTCCAGGCCCAGTTGCCTGACAGCGCGTGGTTCGTCGCAAGCAGCATCAGGCCGCCGGCAACGATCGTCAGGCTGCCCTGCACCAGGCCTGCGACCGGGATGCGCCGGCGCAGAATCGGCCACGTCATCCAGCCGATTGCGCAAAGCCCGAGCAGCACGCCGAGTGTCGCGCTGTGGGTTGCTGCGGCAAAGGCAGTGAAGGCGAACAGCGAGAGTTTTTCCGTGGTCGAAATCCGCTTGCCGCCGACGACGAGCAGGAACAGCGCCAGCACCGACAGCCCTGCGAAGATATCGGTCAGCAGCATGCTGGCGAGCCAGGGCAGCGCGGTCGATACGGTGAGGATGAGGCTGATCGCGACGAAGCGGGATGTCTGCATCAGGCCGAGCACGCGCAGCGTGAGCTGCAACAGCCACAGCGTCGCCAGCGACTGGATCGCGAGGTTGATCCAGAAGCCAAAACTCTCGCCCATATGCAGATAGAGACCGAACACCGTGGACCGGCTCGGCACCAGATAGCCCTCGTACCAGCGCGCCAGGTAGCCGCCGGTATCCCATTGAAGCAGGGGGTAGCCGTTCCAGAACGCCGGCGCGATCAAGAGGAGGGGCAGTGCGATGACCGCCAGGCCCAGCCAGGCAGAGCCGGTGGCGCGGCTGCGCAGGATTTCGGTGGTGATGCTCAAATCCTCTCCGTCGCGTCGCGACCATGACCGAAATAGCGCTTACGACGGAATTCACCAATAGTTTGACGCTGCCCGGCTTGAATTTGGCAAAACCCTGACCACCTTGAACCCACCATGTCGCGCGTGGGGTGGCGTAAGAAAGTCTTTTGATTCAACGCGTTGATGGGGGTTCGGAAGGCAAGGGGATGTTCACTCTCAGGCAAGCCTTCACGGACGCAAGCGCTTAAGCTGTGCTATACGTCAAACAAGACGAGCAGAATTCGAGAGAGCAGCCAGAGAGAACCCAAATGGCAGTGCATCAGGTCAATCCGGGAGGAAAGCTCGCCGCGCTCGATCCGATCTGGGATCGGATCCGGGGCGAGGCGGAAGACATCGTCCACCGCGAGCCCGAGCTTGCGAGCTTCATCTATTCGAGCGTGCTGCATCACAGCCGGCTGGAAGATGCCGTGGTGCATCGGATCGCCGAGCGGCTCGACCATGCCGCGCTGTCGGGCGACCTCGTGCGCCAGACCTATGACGAGGCGCTGCGCGACGATCCCGATCTCGGCAACGCCTTCCGCGCCGATCTCGTCGCCGTCTACGACCGCGATCCCGCGACCTCGCGCTTCATCGATCCCTTGCTCTACTTCAAGGGTTTTCATGCCATCCAAACCCACCGCCTCGCGCACTGGCTCTACCTGAAGGGCCGCAAGGATTTTGCCTACTATCTGCAGAGCCGCGCCTCCGCGGTGTTCCAGACCGACATCAATCCGGCCGCAAAAATCGGCCGCGGCATCTTCCTGGATCATGCGACCGGCTTTGTCGTCGGCGAGACGGCCGTGATCGAAGACGACGTCTCGATCCTGCACGGCGTCACGCTCGGCGGCACCGGCAAGGAGAACGAGGACCGCCATCCGAAAATCCGCCGCGGCGTGATGATTGGGGCGGGCGCAAAGATCCTCGGCAATATCGAGGTCGGCCATTGTGCGCGCATCGCGGCGGGCTCCGTCGTGGTCAAGCCCGTGCCGCACAACGTCACGGTTGCTGGCGTTCCCGCAAAGATTGTTGGCGAGGCCGGCTGCGCCGAGCCCTCGCGCACCATGGACCAGATGATCAACGCCATGGGACTTTGAGATGGGGCTCTGACGGGCCGTCTGCCTTGAAAGGGGCCGGGTTCTCCGGCCCCCCATCGTCCCCAACATTCTTTGCGAATTCATGCTGGCGGTTCCTCGCGTCTCGTCCTAAAACCCCCGCCCAACAGATTTCGATTGGAGACTTGCCGTGGACGTCAAAGAAGTGAGGAAGCTCGACGCGTATCTGAAGCGCGTGTTTGGCAACCCCAAGATTCGCGTCGTGCCGCGGCCGAAGAAGGACGACTCCGCCGAGGTCTATATCGGCGAGGAGTTTATCGGCGTGCTCTTCGTCGACGATGAGGACGACGACCGCTCCTTCCAGTTCCAGATGGCGATCCTCGAAGACGACCTCGTCGACCAGGAGTAGCGTGGCGGCTTGTCCGCTCCCTACGCCCCGATCGCCGCCAGCATGTCGGGGACCATGACGAACTTTTCGCGTGGCTTGCCCAGCGCGGCACCTCTGCGTTTCTCGGCCGCATCGATTGCGGCCCAATCGCCGTAGCTCACGAGGTGGGGGACGCGGTTGCTGATCCGTGTCAGCAGCGCGTCGGGGTCACCAGCGGGCGGCCTCCGGCGCGTGTGCAGGTCGGCGATGACAGCCTCGGCCGTGGCGATGCCGCAGCCACGGTTGGTGCCGATCGTTCCGCTCGGGCCGCGCTTGCTCCATCCGCAGGCATAGAGGCCGTCGACGACGGAATGGCCGTTCGCGACGCGCCCTTCGATGTTGGCATGCACGCCGCGATGCTCGTCATAGGGAACGCCGGCGAGCGGCGACGTCCGGCGGCCAATGCTGCTGAACACCAGGCCGCAAGGGATGTCCTGAACGGCGCCCGACTCTGACGTGAACGACATTGCCTCGACGCAGCCTCGTCCTTGAATCGCAAGCGGCGACAGGCCGAAGCGAAAGTGGCAGCGGCGCGGCTTCGTCGCGGCGTGTCGCGAGAACGCGCCGAGCAGCGCCAGCTTCTCGGCCAGCTCCGGATCATTTGGGTTGTCCCGGTCGGGTTCGTCCGGCGGCAATCCTTCGCCGATCGAGGCGTCGCACGCGCGCAAGTCGAGAAAGTCGCGCAATTCCTTGGCGCTGAACTTGGCCTGTGCAGGCTGGCCGCGTCCGACCACGTGGATTTCGCGAATGCGGCTTTCGGCCAAAACCTCGAGCGCATGGTTGGCGATGTCCGTTTGCCGCAGCTCGTCGGCCGTCTTCGCGAGAATGCGGGCGACGTCGAGCGCGACATTGCCATGGCCGACGATAACAGCGGCCTCGTGGCCGAGATCGAAGCGGAGCTCGCGACAATCGGGATGGCCATTGTACCAGGCGACGAAGTCGCCGGCGTGATGGCTCCCCGGCAGGGATTGCCCGGGGATGTCGAGCGAGCGGCTGACGTCGGCGCCGGTGGCGAGGACGACGGCGTCATAGCTGTGCCTGAGCTCGTCGACCGTCACGTCGCGTCCGACCGCGACGTTGCCTACGAAACGAAAACGCGGCGCCGTCGCAATCCGGTCGAAGGTCACCGTCACCTGCTTGAGTTTGGGATGGTCGGGCGCGACGCCGAACCGCACCAGCCCGAAGGGAACGGGAAGCCGCTCGAACATGTCGACCGCGACAGTCGCGCCCGAGCGAAACAGTGCTTCGGTCACGTAGAAGCCGCTCGGCCCGCTGCCGACCACAGCGACACGAAAATCGCTCGCGACGCGATCCGGGCCGGTCATCGTCCCAGCGCCTGTCTTCGTTCGTCGGCACCCGGCAGCGGCGGCAGGCGGGCGCTGATGACGGGCGTCTCGGCCGCGCGCTTGCGGTTGACGTCGATCCAGAACTTCTTGTCCGCGGCCAGCCGATAATCGGGCTCGATCGCGCCGACGGGGCAGGCCGGCGCGCAGCCGCCGCAATCGATGCAGTTCTCCGGATCGATATAGGTCATCGTCGCGTCGAGGTGGAAGCATTCCACCGGGCAGACGGTGACGCATTCGGTGAAGCGACAGCCGCGGCAGTTGTCGGTGACCACATATGTCATCGCGGAATCCAGGTAATTGATGCCAAGACGACGGATGCCTGTTGCATCCGTCGCGGCGTGCTGCTGATGCCGATCACGCCCGGCCGACCTGGACGAGGATGTCGGAGAATGTCGGGGCACGGCCGAGATCGGCGAAGGCGGGTGGCGTCAGCACATGCACGGTCGCGCCCTTGCGGTTGGAGCGTTGCCAGTAGCCGGACGGTGCCACCACGACTCCGGGCATGACGTCCGGCGAAACGGTCGCGTAGGCCTCGAACGAGCCGCGATCGTTGAACACGCGAATGGGTGCGCCGGCCACGATGCCACGCTCTCCCGCATCGTCCGGGTTCATGATCACGGCCTGCTCCTCGCCGGCCTGCGCGGTTTGTGCGGGCAGGTTGCCGTAGTTGGAATTCAGGAAGGCATGGCTCTTCGGCGAGATCAGGCTGAGCGGATAGCGTGTCGCAAGGCTAGGCGCCGTCCGCGCATTCTCGTTCGGCGGAATGTAGTGGGGCAGGGGATCGACCGGCCTGCCATCCTGGTCGCCATTGTAGCCCTGCCGGAATAGCGGCACGACGAAGTTTCCGCCGGAGGCGATCGTCGACTTGAATTCGCACTTGCCCGATGCTGTCGGAAAATTGCCTTCGCGATGCGGCGCCCAGTCGTCGGGCGCGGGCATGTTGAGGCGCGCATAACCACTGGCCTTGACGCCGTCGAGGGTGATGCCCTCGAGCACCGGGCTGCTCCAATCCAGCGACGCCTCGATGATCTCGTCATCGGTGCGGAAGAAGGCGGGGTCCGTCATTCCCATCGCCTTCGCGAGGCGGCGGAACAGCTCCGTGTTGGAGACCGCTTCGCCGAGCGGCGCGATCGCCTGGTTGTTGTAGGACAGATAGAGATGTCCCCAGGAGAACATGATGTCCTTCTGCTCCAGCTGCGTGGTCGCGGGCAGGACGATGTCGGCGTATTTCGCGGTGTCGGTCAGGAAGTGCTCGCTGACGACGGTGAAGAGATCCTCGCGTTCGAGCCCTTTTTCGAGCTTGCCCTGTTCGGTCACCATCGCCATCGGGTTGGCGTTGTAGACGAACAGGGCCTTGATCGGCGGGTCGAAGCCGAGTTCTCCGGTCAGCGCGGGGCCGAGCCGCCAGGAGTTGAGCACGCGCATGGTCTCGGGCTGAAGGTCGGGGCGCATCAAGACGTCCCACCGGACCGGGAATGCCCAGATCGGAAGCTGCAGCAAGCCGCCGCCGACATGCTTCCAGGCGCCGATCAATCCGGGAAGGCAGGCGATCGCCCGCACGGTCTGGCCGCCGCCGGCGTGCCGCTCCACGGCGACGCCGATCCGCACCACGGCCGGCGGCGTCGTGGCATATTCCCGCGCCAGTGTGAGGATGTCCTCGACGGGAATGCCGGTCTCCTGCGACGCGAATTCAGGCGTGTAAGCCTGCGACCGCTCGGCCAGCTCGTCGTATCCGACGGTGTATTTGTCGACATAGTCGCGATCGACCAGGTTCTCCCTGATGATGACGTGGATCATGGCGAGCGCCAGCGCCGCGTCGGTGCCGGGCCGGATCGGAATGTGCCAGTCGGCGAGGCGCGCGGTGCGCGTCCGCACGGGGTCGATCACCACGAGCTTGGCGCCTGCCTTCTTGGCCTGCTCGATGAACGGCCAGTGATGCGAGTTCGTGCTCAGCGTGTTGCAGGCCCACAGGATGATGTATTTCGAATGCACGAAGCTCTCGGGATCGACTCCTGGCGTGTGTCCGATCGTCATCATGTAGGCCGTGCACGACGCGGAGTCGCAGAACGTCCGTTCGAGAACTGTTGCGCCGAGCTTGTTGAAGAGGGGATCGCCGACGTTCAGCCCGTTGATGATGCCCTGGGTGCCCAGATAGCTGTAGGGCAGGATCGCCTGCGCACCGTATTCGCTGATGATCGCCTTCCAGCGCGAGGCGATCGTGTCGATCGCCTCGTCCCAGGAAATCCGTTGAAACTGCCTTGAGCCCTTCGGGCCGACCCGCTTGAGCGGATGCAGGATGCGCTTGTCGCTGTAGACGCGCTCCTCATAATTGTTGACCTTCACGCAAAGCCGCCCACGCGTGAACGGGTGATCGGGATTGCCGCGGACGGCGATCGCTTTGCCATCCTCGACGGTGGTCAGGATCGAGCAGGTGTCGGGGCAATCGTGGGGGCACGCGCCGATGACCGTGGTCCGGACCATGGATCCTCCGCTTCTGATTCAAGGCTGTCAGGAGCATGCGGCGGCCGGCTGGGCGCTGGCTTTTCAAAACGTGCTGTCTTCTTTTCCCGGACTGCTCTCAGCGAGTGGACGCCCCGGTGGATCTCTGGCATGATCCTTGCCGGCCTTCGCAATACCGTTACCCACACATCGTTATCTGGAGAGATTCACGATGGGTATGCTTGGCAACTCTGTCGATAAATATGTTACCGGCAGAATGCTTCAGACGTCCAACGACCGGCAATGGTCGGACCTTCTCGCGGAGCGCTGGAGTCATGAGCCCGGCGAGCTGCCTTCGCAATTGCCGCGCGACACCGAGATCGCGATCCTCTTGCGCGGCAGCTCGGTCGTCGACCGGGTAGGAGCGGGCATGCGCCAGCGCACCTTCGGCAGAAAGGGCACGGTGTGGCTATGCCCCGCCGGCATCCGCGAAGATTTCATCTGCGTCGAAAACCAGATGCAGGAAGTTCTGCATCTCTTTCTTCCCGGCAAGCCGTTCGACGACACCATGCTCAGGGATCTCGACATCGACCCGTCGGGCATCTCGATCCGTTACGAAAGCATCGATCAGGATCTCTTCATCGAGCACGTCGCGAACCGGATCCTGCAGGAACTTGCCCAGGAATCCTCCACCGGCCGGCTCCTGATCGAAAGCCTGGGGCGGGCCTTGTCGGCCCATCTGGTGCACAGCTACTCGGCCACTTCGGTGCGGCTGAAGCAGACTGACGCGACGCACAAGCCGCTCGATGCCAAACGGCTGTCGCGCGTGACTGATTTCATCGAGGCGTCGGTCGAGCGTGAGTTCACCGTCAAGGATCTGGCGTCGGTGGCGTGCATGAGCCCGGCGCATTTCTCGCGCAGCTTCAAGGCCGCGACCGGCAAGGCGCCGCACGAATATGTCAGCAGCCAGCGTCTCGATCTCGCGAAGCGGCTGTTGACCGGCAGCGATCGATTGCTGGTCGACATCGCCTATGCCACGGGATTTTCGTCACAGGCCAATTTCAACCGCGCCTTCCGCAAGGCCGTGGGAACGACGCCGAGCGCGTATCGCGCGCGGAAGCTTCGCGACTAGGGGAGCGTCGAGGAGACGCTACCGGGCGTTCCCGCGGAGCATTCCGCCCGAGCTTGGCGCGTCCTCTCGTCATCGAGACCGAAGAGGCGTCATCGCGGACTCGCCATCGACGCCGCCACCGCTCGAAGCTCTCTGACGAATTCAGCGATCGCCGGATTGCGCCTTTCGCCGCTGCGAAAAGCTACGAATATCCGCCGTGTGATGATCGGCCTGATCTCTTTCAGGCGCAAAGTGCCGATATAGTCGCGGCCGCGTAGCCCCGGATTGATCGAGACCGAGCAGCCCGCCTCGACCATGGCGCGGACCACCTCAAAACTATGGCAGCGCGCATTGATGATGGGATCGAATCCGGCGTCGCGACACGCGCCGACGATCACGTCCGAATAGGTGGCGGACGTCGTGTCGAGAGCCCATCGTTCCGTCGCCAACTCCGGCAAAGTGAGATGAGGCCGCTCGGCCAGCGGGTGATCGCGCGGCAGCAGGACGTGGAGGTGGTCGTCCAGGAGATGCAGCATCTCGACCTGCGTCTCCGACAGGCTTGCCGAAGTGGTGAGGTCGTCGACGATCGCGACATCCGTCTGCCAGGCGCGTAGAGCGGCCAGGCTGTCGTCAGGCTCCAGTTCCTCGAAGATCGCCACCAGATCGGGGAAGCGCGCTGCCATCGCCCGGATCGTTGGCGGGATGAGAGATGCGGCGACAGAAGGAAATGCCGAGACCCGCAACTCGCCGGCGACGGTTTTCTTCAGCTCTGCGAGATCGGTCTTCGCTTCCTCCAGAATGCCGATGACACGCCCGGCATGATCGACGAGCCGTTGTCCCGCCGGCGTGAGCCGCACGCCGCGGCCCCTGCGTTCCACCAGTTCAATCCCGGTCTCGTCCTCGAGCTGCGCGATTTGCTGCGAAACGGCCGATGGCGAGATCAACAGGGCTTCGGCCACCGCTGCCATTGTTTTTCGCAGCGAAAGCTCACGAAGGGTGCGGAGTCGGGCGAAATCCATAAGTCAGTCCCTACACCTGCTTAGAAGACAATCATGCATATTCTCTAATGTATATCGCAAATTTAATTAAGTAGACTGGAATTGTTTTGCGCTTGTAGCCTTGATCCCCGGAGCTGTGGAGTAGCGGCGACCACAAACGGAGAGGGGTTCTCAGATGGCTCGTTCGAAATTTCTGGTCGCTGCGCTTGCCGCAGCATCGCTGTGGGCGTCCGGCGCCTTCGCGACCGTGCTCGACAACGTCAAGCAGCGCGGCGTCCTGAACTGCGGCACCGACAACACGGCTCCCGGGTTCGGCTACCTCAATACCAAGACCGGCAAGATCGAAGGACTCGATGCCGATTTCTGCCGTGCCATGGCGGCGGCCGTTCTCGGCGACGCCGGCAAGGTCAACTTCGTCGTCGTCACCGACAAGAGCCGTTTCAATGCCTTGCAGACCGGGCAGGTCGACGTCGTCTTCGCACACACCACCGTCAAGCCGGTGCGCGAATCCGCTGTAGGCGTCGATTTCCTGCCGATCAATTTCTACGACGGCACCGGCATGATGGTGAAGGCGGCCTCCGGAGTGAAGTCCGCCGCTGAATTGGACGGCGCGACGATCTGCACGACGCAGGGCTCCGGCACCGAAGCCACGCTCGCCAGCTTCGTCCGCGCGCGCGGTTTCAAGACCACCAAGGTTCTCACCTTCGAGAATCTCGAGAAGCTGTTTGGTGCGCTGCAGAGCGATCGCTGCAACGCGATGTCGACCGACAAGTCTGCGCTTGCAGCCTGGCGCGGCAACTCGGCCAAGCCGGACGATTTTTCGATCCTGCCCGAGACCCTCAACAAGTCGCCGTTTGCGGGCTTCGTCATCGCCAATGATTCCAAATGGCGCAACCTCCTGCGATGGGCGACTTTTGCCCTGTTCCAGGCGGAGGAGTGGGGCATCACGTCGGCCAACCTCGCCGACAGGATGAAGGACGAAAGCGCCTTCGTGCAGAAATTCCTCGGCGTGAAGGATGGTTTTGGCAAGGACTTTGGCGTGTCCGACGATTTCGTCGCCAGCATGATCAAATCAGTCGGCAACTACGGCGAGATCTACGACCGCAATCTCGGTCCCAAGACGCCCTATTTCATCGATCGTGCCGGCACCCCCAACGCGATGTGGACCAAGGGCGGCGCCGAGTATTCGCCGCCCTGGAACTGAGCCACATGGTCGAGGGCGAGCCGGCTGGCTCGCCCGAACGCGAGAGGCGGATCGTGACCACAGAGATCGCCGAGTATCACACCATCCCGTCGGCACGTCGCCGCCTGCTGATCGCGTCCAAATGGCTCTTGCAGGCAGCGATCGTGATCGTGGTGGCTGCACTGGTCATCTGGCTCGGCCTTGCCGTCCGTGAGGCATTGGCCCGCAAGGGCATCCACTTTTCGTTCGGCTATCTCGGCAATGTCGCGAATTTCAGTCTCAGCGAAGGGCTCGTCCCTTCGCGCGAGGGCATCTGGCCGGTTCTGGAGCCGTTCTCTCCCTCCCACAGCAATCTCCAGGCGCTCTTCGCGGGCCTGTGGAATTCACTAAAGGTCGCGCTGTCGGCGATCGTCCTCTGCACCATCTTCGGGACGCTGGTCGGCATTGGCCGGCTCTCGACCAACTGGCTGGTGCGTAACCTCTGCTTTGGGCTGGTCGAAGCCGTGCGCAACACGCCGCTGCTGATCCAGATCGTGTTCTGGTATTTTGCCGTGGTCCTGCGTTTCCCTCCGGCCAGTGCTGCTTCCAACTGGTTCGGCAGCCTCCTCGTCAGCCGTTCGGGCGTCTACTTGCCTGGCCTCGTGATCTCCGAGAGTGCCGGCTTTGCGTCCTGGGGATTGCTCGCCATCGCCGCCGCATCAGCCGTCGCCTGCCTGGTCCTGCGCGGGCCGCGACGCCGGCTGATCCTTCTGGCCGTGACGACCGCGGCCCTGATCGCAACCGCTCTCGTCGGTTTTCCCCTCGGCTTCGACCTGCCGGTCGCTACAAGGTTCGGCGCGCGCGGAGGTTTTGCCCTGTCGCCGGAAATGACGGCGCTGCTGCTCGCCATCGTCGTCAACAGCTCGGCCTATGTCGCCGAGATCGTCCGCGGCGCGATCGAAGCGCTGCCGAAAGGGCAATGGGAGGCGTCTGCCTCGCTCGGGCTGTCGCGTTCGCACACGCTGCGCGACATCATCCTTCCCCAGGTTTTCCGCATCGTCCTGCCGTCGCTCGCCAACCGATACATCAGCCTGACCAAGGACACCTCGCTCGGGATCGCAATTGGCTTTCCGGACCTGTTCAACGTCTACGGCACCGTCTCGAACCAGACCGGACGAAACCTCGAAGGCGTCGTGATCGTCATGCTGACCTACCTCGCGCTGAGCTGGATCATCAGCGCCTGCGTCAACGCGCTCAACGCGCGCGTGAACGGACGGGGGGCACGATGAGCACAGTCGCGCTGCGGTGGCTGCATCGCAATCTCTTTGCAAAACCGTTCGACACCGCACTTTCGCTTGTCGTCATCCCCGTGTTGGCCTGGGCGGTTTATGCCTTCGCACACTGGATCCTGGTCGACGCGCATTGGGAGGTCGTCGGCGGCAGTCTCAAGGTGCTGATGACCGGCATATACCCCGCCGATCAGCTCTGGCGGGCATGGTTCTCAGTCGCGACGTTGTGCGCGATGTTCGGCGCGGGCCTTGGCCTCTCGGTTCGCCCGGGACGCGCCGCGTTGGCGGTCGCAGCAATGGTCGCAGCCGCGATCGCGGGGACGATCGCTGCCGCCGTCGGCGTGTCAGCCAGCCTGCTCACGATCGCCAGTGCTGCGCTTGGCGTCGTTGCATGGGTAGCTGTCCATCATTCGAAGTGTGACCAGCGCGTCGTCTTGGCCGGACTTCTCGCAGGCGTGGTCGCCATCTTCGTCGTGCTCTCGCCACCGGGCTTCGAGGTCTGGGGCGGTCTCTTGCTCAGCGTTGTCCTGACGATCGCGGTCTCGATCCTGACCTTGCCGTTCGGGATATTGCTCGCGCTCGGCCGGCAAAGCCGCATCGCGAGCGTGCGCGTGATTTCGACCGCCTATATCGAGACGATGCGGTCGGTCCCGCTCATCCTCGTCGTCTACTGGATCTGGATCATCGTGCCGCTGCTGTCGCCGGATACGTCCGTGCCAAGCCTGCTGCGCGGCATGGCCGGTTATGCGCTCTTCTTCGCGGCCTATGTCGCCGAATATGTCCGCAGTGGACTTCAGGCGGTTCCGAAGGGCCAGATCGAGGCGGCGCGTTCGCTCGCCATGAACAGCTGGACGCTCAATGTCGACATCGTGCTGCCGCAGGCGCTGCGCGTTGTCGTTCCGTCGCTGGTCGGACAGGTCCTCGACATCTTCAACGGCGCAACGCTGGTCTTCATCATCGGCCTGACCGACTTCCTGCGCGCCGGACAAATGATTCTCGCCGATCCGCAGAACAGCGGCCGGACCTACGAGATCTACGTCTTTCTCTTCGCCGTCTATCTCGCCATCGGCGGGGCCATCACTTACGCCTCGCGCCGACTAGAAGCCCATCTCGCAAGGGGATCGCGATGAACGCCATCCAGATTCCGGAAGTCACGACGTCGCCCAACGTCATCGTCAGCATCAGCAGGCTCAACAAGTCCTTCGGTGCGTTCCATGTCCTGAAGGACATCGATCTCGATGTCGGCCGCGGCGAGGTCGTGGTCATCATCGGCGCCAGCGGATCGGGAAAGTCGACCTTGATCCGTTGTGTCAACGGTCTGGAGATGTATCAGAGCGGCCGCCTCACGGTGGACGGCTTCAACATGCCGACGGAGGCCGATCGTGAGATCGGCGGCGAGAAGGAACTGGCCAGGATCCGCAAGGGCGTCGGCATGGTCTTCCAGCAGTTCAATCTCTTCCCGCATATGAGCGCGATCGACAACGTCGCGATTGCGCCGATCCGCGTTCGTGGTCGGAAGCCCGACGAAGCGAAGGCGACGGCGTTGCGGCTGCTCGACAGGGTCGGGCTGCGTGACCACGCCCACAAGCTTCCGGCTCAGCTCTCCGGCGGTCAGCAACAACGCGTCGCAATCGCGCGCTCGCTGGCGATGGAGCCACACATCATGCTGTTCGACGAGCCGACCTCGGCGCTCGACCCCGAGATGGTCGGCGAAGTCCTAGACGTCATGCGTGAGCTCGCGCGCGAAGGCATGACGATGATGATCGTGACCCACGAAATGGGCTTTGCCCGCGAGGTCGCCGACCGCGTCGTCTACATCGATCACGGCCGCATCTTGGAGATCGGTACGCCGGCGGAGATTTTTGACCGGCCGACGCATGAGCGAACCAAAACCTTTCTCTCGCGCGTGCTCCGTCACTGACGAAGCCGTCGCCTCCAACGCAGTATTCCGATCACCAAGAAAAAGGATGACACATGTCACTTTCGACGGGCGCCGTTCAGCCCCATTCGACCGCCGCCAACTGGCACAGCTTCTTCGGGGCCGATGCTCGTCAGGTCGGCGCTGACGTCGTTGCGCTGATCGACCAGGACCGCAAGCGGGAGGCGCTGTCCCTCAACATGATCGCGTCTGCGTCCTATGCGCCGCTCGGCCTGCGACAGATCGAGGGAACCCATCTCGTCAACCGAGCGCCGATGGGGCTGCCTGGCCGTCGCAGCGTTGCCAATTGCGAAGAGCTCGATGCGATCGAGAATCTCGCGATCGATCGCGCCAAGGCGATCTTCGGCGCCGAATACGTCAACGTCCAGGCGCTGTCGTCGACCATCGCCAATGTCGCCGTCCTTCGTGCGATCCTGCCGGCCGAGGGCGCGCGGTTGCTCACCTTCGACGAACTCGCCGGCGGCCATGTCAGCCACGGCGCCATGCGCCATATCACGGGCGCGAACCGCGAGGTCGTGTCCTTCGGCGTTACCAGTACCGGCGCGGTCGATCTCGATCAGGCTCGCGACCTCGCGCGCAAGGTGAAGCCGCACGCCTTGCTTGCCGGTCCGTCATCCTATCCGCGTGAGATCGACTTCGCCGGATTGAAGACCATCGCCGATGAAGTCGGCGCGCTGGTCTTCACCGACATTGCGCATGTCGCGGGGCTGATCGCTGTGGGCCTCCATGCCAATCCGGTTCCGTACTCCGACGTGTCCACGAGCTCGACGCAGAAAACCTTGTGCGGACCGCGCAACGGCGCGTTTGTCTTCGCCAAGGCGCGTTTTGGCGCCGCCATCGACGCCGCCGTCTATCCCGGCCTGCAGGGCCCGGCAGCCTCGAACATGATCGCGGCGCGGGCCGTGCAGATGGAAATGATCACCCGCCCGGCCTTCGCGCAGCTGATGCGCGACGTGGTCGCAAATGCCAAGGCCTTCGGCGCGGGTTTGGAGGAGGGCGGGATCGAGCTCTACACGGGCGGCACGGACTCGCACATGATCATGGCCTATACCGGCGAAGGCTGGACGCAGCCGCAACTGGTGGCGGGGCTGGGCGCCCACGGCGTGATCGGCAATGCGATGCGCGCACCGGGTGTGTCAGGCGAACCGCGGACCGCGTTCCGGTTCGGCAGCATCGCCCTGACGATCCGCGGCTTCGATACGGCCGACGCAAGGACGCTTGGTCGCGAGGTCGCGGCGATCCTGCGCTCCGGCCCGACCGCTCCGGTCGATCCGGCGCGGCTTCGCAGGCTGAAGGACCTCGCCATCGCCCATCCCATTCCGTCCTTTGTCGATTGATACCAGAGCCACGCATCATGAACTGCCACTACGACGTCGCTGCGGTCCGCAGCCAATTCCCTGTGACCGAGCGCTTGCTCTATCTCGACTCTGCGCATCAGACGCCGCTTGCGACAAGCGTTCGCGAGGCGCTGCTCGGCTTCTATCGTGAAGGCCATGAAATGGCGGGCCCAAAACCCGTCTGGCTCGAGCGGGTCGAGCAGGTTCGCGCCCGCGTGGCGAAGCTTCTCAACGCCGCGCCGGACGAGATCGCCTTCACCAAGAACACCTCTGAGGGCATGAACATCGCCGCAAATGCCTTGCCGTTGATGGCGGGAGACAACGTGCTCCTCGTCGAAGGCGACCATCCCAACAACGCCTATGCGTTCCTCAATCTGCGACGCAAGGGCGTCGAGGTGCGCTTCGTGCCGATGACGGGCGAAACGGCACGCGCCGAGATGTTCGCGCCCCATATCGATGCCCGAACGCGCGCGATCTCGCTCTCGCATGTGACCTTCCACGCCGGGCACCGTTTCGACATCGACGGCATCGGGGCGCTCTGCGCCGAGAGGCGGCTCTATTTCGTCATCGACGCGATGCAGTCGACCGGTGTCATCCCGCTGGATGTCCGGACGAGCGGTGCAAGCCTGATCGGCTTCGGCTGCCACAAGGGACTGCTGGTGCCGCAGGGGCTTGGCATCCTCTATTGCCGACAGGGGCTCGACGAATTGCAGCCGGCCTATCTCGCGATGTCGAGCCTGGCCTATCCGCCGGGCGACTACATCGCGCGCGCCGACAACATGGCGCTGAAGGCGGGCGCGGGGCGGTTTGAGATCGGCAATTTCAACCTGCCGGACATCCATGCCCTGGACGCGTCGCTCACGCTGATCGAGAGCGTCGGCCTGGCCGCCATCGAGGCGCACCTCTACGATCTCGGCGATCGCCTGATCGAGCGGATCGACGATCTCGGCATCCGCCTCGTGGGACCGCGCGCCCGCGCCGATCGCTCGCCGCACATCTACGTGCTGGATCTGCCGGCGGAGGAGTGGGCCGATTATCTCGCGAGCCGGCAGGTGCGCGTGTCACCGGAGCGGGACGGCATCCGTGTGTCCTTCGGCTTGTTCAATACGGCCGATGACGTCGACCGGTTCGCGCGGGTGATTGCCGAGCGCGGGACGTTGCCGGTACGGGCCGGGGCAGCGGCCTGATCCATCAGGCGATTTTCGGAAAGACGCGCGATTTAGCCGGCGTCGCCGGCTACTTTGCATGGGGTTGTTTTCGCAGCTTTTGGTTCCGCTCAGCTTTTCGGCCCTCGCAACTGCGCCGTCAGCTTCTCCATCGCGTCCGCCACCTCGCGCCAATTGCCGAGCCAGCTTCGCGGAAAGCGGAAGGTGAGGTCGGCGCCGCCGATGCGGCGCTCGGAAAGGCACATCCCGGGTGTCGCCGCATCGCGCGTGCAGCGCGCGTTCAGCGGCGGGCTTGCGGCGGAGAACAGGTCCTCGCTGCCATAGGGCGTCTCGGTGCGGAATTTGCGCAGCGTCAGCCCGTCATCCGCTGAGCCCGGCGCGCGATCGAGATAGCGCGGATAGATGGTGGCAACGCGCGCTTCCGGCGCCAGCGCATCGTGATGCGCCGAGATCGAGAGGAAGATGCGGTCGATCGGCTGCATCGTCGCATCAACGCTTTCGGCCGTGACGTGCTTCGGCGCGCCCGGTGCTTCGAGCGAGGGATAGAGGAAGTCGAGGTCGATGCGCTCCTGCGGCCCGGAGTGACGCTGGATCTTCATCCTGATCGCCGCGGTCGGCACGTTGAACAGCGTGTTGCCGACGCTGACCGGCAGTTTTTCCGGCGCGCTGGCCCCGACCACCGTGCCCCAGGTCGGCCACAACAGATAGGCGACCAGCGCAAGCGCGGCCGCCGCAAAGGCGCCGCCCACCGCGATCGGCAGCATGTGCGTCCGGGCGCGGCCGTTGCGGGGGGAGGTTGCCGAGAACACCGTCATCGCTGAGCTGGAAAATGCGCCTTGTCCGGGAAGTCGGCCGCTGGCCGACGAATCAGGGGCGAATATGCCATGGGGCGGCCCATTCGCGGAGCATTCCGGGCATGCGGCGTGGGTGGCCGCTGGGCCGCTCCGCGTTAACCTTTCCTTAAGGATAATCTGGCGCGGAGCCGTACTTTTTGTCACAGGTGGGCGCGTCGCGTTGCGTATTGGCGGAACCCTTCTGATGTCACCTGAGGCGTTGAATTCCCTGTTCTCGATCTGCATCGGGTTCGCGCTTGCGGGGGCGCTGGTCAGCGGATTCCAGGTTTTTGCGACGCGGCCCGCCGGCTTCGGGCTGTTGCAGCAGGGCGTGGCGCCGAAGACGTTTGCCGCCGTGCCGTTCCTGGTGTTCGCGGCGCCCTTCATCATCATGCGCAACACGCTGCGCGGTGCGCGGCTGGAGAACCGCCGCTTCGAATTCGTGATGATGGCCACCATCATCGCGGGCTTCTGGAGCATGATGAGCGGCACCTTCTTCCTGATGACGCTGCGCGCGACGGGCGTGCTGGGCTGACAGGGCGCTTTGCCCTTTGCTATAGGTCTTCTGACAGGAGACCTTGATGGCGATCTACGAACTCGACGGGCAGGCGCCCGATCTTCCAGCCGACGGAAATTACTTCATCGCGGAAACCGCAACCGTGATCGGCCGCGTGCGCCTGAAGCCGGGCGCCAGCGTCTGGTTCGGCGCGGTGCTGCGCGGCGACAATGAGTGGATCGAAATCGGCGAAAGCTCTAACGTCCAGGACGGATCGACCTGCCACACCGATCTCGGCTTTCCGCTCGTCATCGGCAAGAGCTGCACCGTCGGCCACAACGTCATCCTGCACGGCTGTACGCTGGAGGACGGCGCGCTGGTCGGCATGGGCTCGATCGTGATGAACGGCGCGCGGATTGGCCGCAACAGCATCGTCGGCGCAGGCTCGGTCATCACCGAAGGCAAGGAATTTCCCGAGCGCTCCCTCATCATCGGCTCGCCGGCGCGCGTGATCCGCACGCTCGATGATACGCAGGTCCAGAAGATGGGCAGTGCCGCGCGCTTCTATGTCGCCAACGGCCCGCGCTTCACGAAGGGATTGAAGCGGATCGGATGAGGCCTTGCCTCAACGTGTCGTTCTCGTCTTTCGGGATGCAGATCCTGAGATCGTTCGATCGAGCTTCGCGCTCTTGCGCAGTGCGTCCCTGAGATCGCGCGGCACGCCATGCTTCTTCAGGAGATCGGCGATCGCCTCATCCGTCAACTCCTGGAGCGTCTTCGCACGATCGCGTCCGAGCTGCTTGAGCTTGTCGAGCGTGTCGTCGTCGAATTCGATCAACTTGCGCATGGCCGCCTCTTGCCGGTTCGCCCGTGTCGCCTGGCACGGCTCGCAGCTTGCCACATCTGGTGCGGAAGCGTGTCATGACGCCAAGGAGCTGGCGGCTGCATCGCATTCAAGGTCTGTGGGGGAAGTAGGGCGGGGCTGGCGCCTAAAAGAACAAGGCCGTTGACGCAATATACCGTCAACGACCTTGCCAGCCCCGGATATTGAAATCGGCTCACGCCATCCGGTGAACCCAAGCATGACCCGGAATCACACAGGGAAGTGTGATCCAGTTCACAAGCGGCAAAAATTAGTCACCGCGCGAATCAGCCGCGCGACTTGCCTCTCTTGCGGGCACTGGCATAGCCGCGGTGGCGGACCGGCTTGCGCCGGGTCACGGTCGGCGTCTCGGGTTCGCTGGTCTGGGCGCTGGCGAAGGATTTCCGAAGCCCGTCGATGGATTCGTTCAGGCTCGCGACCTGTTCGGACAGCCGCTTGGTATCGGACTGCTGCGCCGCGAGCAGGCGGCGGACCGTCTGAAGCTGGTCCTGCACGACCTGGAGCTGGTCGATCGATTCCTGCTGGGTGGCCTCCAGTCCCCTGGTCTTTTCCACGAGCTGTTCTGAGGCCTGGGCGGTGCGGGCCTGGAGCTGCCGCGACGCAACCATGCGGTCGGTTTCCGGCGTTGCACCGGTATAAGCGCGCCAGATCGCAATCGAGGTGACGCCGGCGATGAGCAGGAAAAGTGCCGCGGCCGTCAGCGCAATCGGCTGGGCGCCGATACGGCTGAAGGCATTGCTTTGCGGTTCGGCGGGCGCGCGGTCGATCATCCCAGACAAAGCCCCAAACAAGACCTATGCGGCAAAGACCGGCAGCGCGTGGGCAGCCGGGACGTCCCGAAAAAGTTACATTTCGGCAAGGAATGGGTCGAAAACGAGGCTAAAGGACCAAAAACTCCGGCAGCCGGGCGTCCGCCGGCGAAAATGGCCCCGTTCCAGGGGTTTCCTGGCCGTGTTCACGGCTGAAACCGGGAGAACAAGCCCGCATAGGTCTTGGTGCCCGGCGCCGCGTAGGGCCCGAGCCTGGAGGTCTTGAGCCCCAGCCGCACTAGGCCCTCGGCCAGCGTCACCGCCGCGGCGACCCCATCGACCACCGGCAGGCCGTGTTTGGCCGCGAGCTCGCCGGCAAGATCCGCCATGCCGGCGCAGCCGAGCACGATGGCCTCGGCCCGGTCATCGCGCATCGCCGCTGTGATCTCGGCGGCGATCTTGCCCAGCGCATCCGAATTGCGCTCCTCGAGTGCCAGCACCGGCACCTCGGCGGCGCGGACGCGGGCGCAGCGCGCAAGAAGGCCGTACTTCTGCAAATTGTGCTCGATCGGCACGATCGAGACGCCGAGTGTCGTGACCACGGCAAAGCGCGCGGCGATCAGGCTTGCCATGTGGAAGGCGGCTTCGCCGATGCCGATCACCGGCGCCTTGGCCGCAGCACGCGCGGCGTCGAGGCCGGTGTCGTCGAAGCAGGCGATGATGTGGGCGTCCGCGCCATCGCGATCGGCATCGCGGATACATCCGAGCATGCCCGGAACGGCGAACGCTTCGTCGTAAAATCCTTCGATCGAGACCGGTCCCATATCGGGCTGGCGTGCATCGATCATGGTGTCGGGGAGCGCGACGGCACGGGCGGCGGTCGCGATCTTCGCCGTCATCGACGCCGTCGTGTTGGGATTGACGATGTGCAGCCGCATCGCGATCAGACAAGCCCCTTGCCAGCGTCCGAGCCTTTGGCCGCCTGCCGCTTGTTCAGCACGTGGATGGTGCCGAGCGCAAGGGTGATCACCGTGAACGAGACGGCCGAGATCACGGTGCCGAGCGCATAGATGTCAGGGTTCGTCACTGTCGTGGTGAGGCCCTGAAGATCGAGCGGCAATGTATTCACTGCCCCGATTGCCTGGCTCGAGCGCGCGAGCTCGTCCCAGGACAGCGTGAAGCCGAACAGTCCAATGCCGATCACGGAGGGCAGGATGATCGGCAGCACGACATGACGGAAGGTTTGCCACGGCGTCGCACCGAGATCGCGGGCGGCTTCCTCGAGCCTCGGATCAAAACGGTTGAAGATCGCGAACATGATGAGCAGGCCGAACGGCAGCGTCCATGTCAGATGCGCGCCAAGCCCGGAGGTGAGCAGGCCCATCGAGGTCTCAAAGTTCTCGTGCCAATGCGCCTTGATCAGATCGTCGATGATGCGGAATTCAAGGGATATGCCGAGCGAGGTGATGATCGAGGGCACGATGAGGCTGGCGATCGCGGAGTAGAACAGGATGCTCTGCGCCTTGAACCTCCTGCGGAAGGCCATGCCGGCGGCGACCGACAGCACGACCGTGACGATCATCACAATGATGCCGAGCAGCAGCGAGCGGCGGAAGGCCGCGCCGAGATCGACGATCCCGGTGCCTTGGAACAGCTTTGCGATCCAGAAGGTCGATACGCCGTTCATCGGGAAGGTGAGGCCGCCCGACGGTCCCTGGAACGACAGGATGTAGATCGCGATCATCGGGCCATAAAGGAACAGCACATAGGCCGCGAAGAAGATTGCGAGCACGTAGAAACTGCGCGGGCGTCCCTCCTTCATCGTCTACAGCTCCTTCTTGATGTCGACGATACGCGACATCATGGTGATGATCAGGAACGTAATGACGAGCAGGATCACGGCATTCGCCGCCGCAGCCGGGAATTGCAGCGCGTTCACCCGCGTCTCGATGATCTTGCCGGCAGCGGCGATCTGCTGGCCGCCCATCACGCCGATGGTGATGAAATCGCCCATCACGATGGTGATGACGAAGATCGAGCCGATCACGATGCCGGGTTTTGAGAGCGGGATGATGACGTTGACAAGCGTCTGGAAGTCGGATGCGCCCGCGTCGTAGGCCGCTTCGATCAGCGACTTGTCGATGCGCACCATCGAATTGAAGATCGGCACCACCATGAAGAAGGTGAAGAGGTGCACGAGCGCCAGCACCACGGAGAATTCGGAGAACAGCAGCCATTCGACCGGGTGGTTGATCAGCCCCGCCTTGACGAGGCCGGAGTTCACCAGGCCGTTGCGGCCGAGCAGCGGAATCCACGCGATCATGCGGATGACGTTGGAGGTCCAGAACGGGATCGTGCAGAGTAGCGAGAGCCCCATCTGCCAGGTCTTGGACTTGACGTGGAAGGCGAGGAAGTAGGCGACCCAGAAGCCGATGAACAGCGTGATCGCCCAGACCATGAAGCAGAGCTTCAGCGTCATCACATAGGTGCGGCCGATCGTGCAGAGCTCGGGCAGCTTGTCGATGCAGCCTTCGAACGTGTCGGTATAGCCGCGCCCGGAGAAGGCCGGCAGCAACTGGTATTCATTGTAGTCCCAGAAGGACACGATCACCACGAACACCAGCGGGATCAGGAAGAAGGCGAGAAACACCAGCATCATCGGCCCGGCCTGGAGCCAGGACACGAAGGAGGGCGACAGGCGCGGCCTCAGCGACGCCTGTGCCTTCGGGGATCCCCGGGTCACGCCCGGGGATCCTTCTTGCAGTATTTCATCCGAGGTGGTCATCACGCAGCGATGAACTCATTCCACTTGCGGACCATGTAGTCGTTCTCGTCCATGACAGCGTTCCAGCAGGCGACGCCGCCCATGCGGTCCTCGTAGGAGCCGCCGTCGCGCACCGCGCCGGCCTTCTCGAGCAGCGAGCCGTCGGGCGCCTTGATGTCCTTTTCGGCGGGCTTGCCTTCCATCCAGTAGGCCCACTCGTAAGGCTCCATGTGCGCCTTCGCGGTCGAGAGCACGGCCGAGTAGTAGCCCTGGCGGTTGAGATAGGCGCCGGCGTAGCCGGACAGGAACCAGTTGACGAACTCATAGGCCCAGTCGAGCTTGGCACCCGACACGCCCTTGGAGACGCAGAAGCCCGAGGCCCAGGAGCGATAGCCTTCCTTCAGCGGCTGGAAGGTGCAGGGGATGCCCATCGAGCGCACCTTGGTCACGGCCGGCGACCACATCGACTGGATGACGGTCTCGCCCGCGGCCATCAGGTTGACGCTCTCGTTGAAGTCCTTCCAGAAGGCGCGGAATTGGCCGGCCTTCTTGGCCTCGGTCAGCACCTTCATGGTGAGATCGATCTCTTCCTTGGTCATGTTGCCCTTGTCGGCATATTTGTATTTGCCGGTGGCTTCGACGACCATCGCGGCATCCATGATGCCGATCGAGGGAATGTTGAGGATCGAGGCCTTGCCCTTGAATTCCGGGTTGAGCAGCTCGGCCCAGGACGAGATCGGGCGCTTGATGAGATCGGGACGGATGCCGAGCGTATCGGCGTTGTAGACGGTCGGAATCAGCGTCACGAACTCGGTCGCCGACGTCGCGAACTTCTTGGAGTCCTTGCCTTCGAGATAGAGCACCTTCCAGGGTGCGGTGCCCTGGTTGCCGATCTTCTTGCCGCCGGGCGTCATGCCCTTGGTGAAGACGGGCGTGATGTTGTCGAACTCTTTGATCTTCTTGGCGTCGAGGGCGAGGATGTTGCCGGAAGGCACGAGCTTCTTCAGCGAGAAATATTCGGTGTCCAGCACGTCGAAGGAGTTCGGCTGGGTCATCACGCGCTTGGTGACGTCGTCGGTGGTGGCGGTGATGTATTCGATCTTGATGCCGGTGTCCTTCAGGCACTGCTTCGAGATGTCGTCGCCCTCGTTCACGGCGGTGCCGAGATAGCGCAGCACCTTCGGATCGGCCGACATCACGTAAGGAAAGCCGGTGATGGCGCCGGATCCGGCGGCAAGGCCCGCGAGACCCGCGGTGCCCTTCAAGAGCGTGCGGCGGCTGAGGCCTTTCCTTCTGGTCGTCTCGGTCATATCAGTCACTCCTCTGTTGCGCATTTTCACGAACGATGGGCTATTGCAGGCGTTGCGCCTTGGCGGGATCCCAGGTGGCCAGCACGCGATCACCCGGACGGAAGGGGTTGACGTCGAAGGTGGCCTCGGGAACGTGGGAGAACAGGGCGGTGCCGTCGTCGAGCGTCAGCGACACGGCGACGTAGGAGCCCTGGTACTCGGTCTGGGTCAGCAGCGCCGGCGCGCCGAACGCGCCGTCAGTGAACGGCACGATGCCAAGTTGATCGGCGCGCACGGCGATGAGCTGGCCCGCGTCGCTGAGCACGTTGTGGCCGCCGATGAAGCGCGCGACGAATTCGGTGCGGGGATGATGGAAGATCTCGCGGGCCGTGCCCTGCTGCTCGATCTTGCCGTGGTTCATCACCACGATGTGGTCGGCGAGCGCCATCGCTTCCTCCTGGCCGTGCGTGACCTGGATGAAGCTGATGCCGAGCTCGCGCTGCAGCCGCTTCAACTCACCGCGCATCCTGACGCGCAGGAAAGGGTCGAGCGCGGAGAGCGGCTCGTCGAGCAGGAGGATCTGCGGCTCGGTGATGAGGGCGCGGGCGAGCGCGACGCGCTGCTGCTGGCCGCCGGAGAGCTGCGCCGGCAGGCGGCCCGCATACTGGCTCATCGCCACGAGCTCGAGCAGCTCGCCGGCCCGCTTGTGGCGCGTCGGCTTGTCGATGCCGCGCATCTTCAGCGCGAAGGCGACATTGTCGATGACGGAGAGGTGCGGAAACAGGGCGTAGGACTGAAACATCATCGCCGTCCCGCGATCGGCCGGCGGCAGGTCGGTGACGTTCTGGGCGCCCAGGATAATGTCGCCCGCGCTGACCGCCTCGTGGCCCGCGATCATCCGCAGCGTCGATGTCTTGCCGCAGCCGGACGGGCCGAGCAGGCAGCAATAGGTGCCGGCCGGGATCTTCAGGTTGACGGCGTCGACCGCCAGCGTGGTGTCGTAGCGCTTGGTGACGGCGACCAGTTCGAGGGCGGCGGGGAGGGCCATGGACTTTCCTGGGACAGGGCAGACGCCCGCTTTTCTCTGCGAGGGTCATGCCAACCGGGTTGCGCGAGCGGATCTCCACAAATGATCCAGCAAAGTCAGGTCGTTAGCTCTAAGTCCGCCGATCTTGATCGTCGGCTGCGCATCTTGCCTCAACTATATGCACACAAAATCGGCAGGGATTGTATAATCTTTCGCCTGTCATTGGATACGGCAGGTCGACTACCCTTGCCGGTGAGTCCGACGATCGAGCCCAACCGAATGGCCCCCAAAGCCCAACCGAAATCCGAGCCCGCGATTGCGCCCGATCAGGGCAGCGACCGCGTCAGCCGTATTCGGGAAGGCGTGACGACCGCGATCCTGGAGCATCGGCTGCTGCCGGGCACCAAGCTCGGCGAGGACGAGATCGGCGAGATTTATGGTGCAAGCCGCACGCTGGTGCGCACCGCGCTCCAGCAGCTTGCGCATGAGGGCATCGTCGCTATCGAGAAGAACCGCGGCGCGTTCGTGGCGCGGCCGACGCCGGCCGATGCGCGCCAGGTGTTCGAGGCACGGCGGCTGATCGAGCCCTCGATCGTCGATCACGCGATCGATGCGGTGTCATCGGACTGGCTCGACCGTCTCCAGCAACATCTTGCCGAGGAGCGCGAGGCCGAGCAGCGCGGCGATGCCCGCGCCTCGGTTCGCTTGTCGGGAGAATTCCACCGGCTCGTCGCCGAGATGAGTGGCCACAGCATCTATGCCGGCTTTCTCAAGGAGCTGATTGCGCGCTCCTCGCTCATCATCCTGCTCTATCGCCGTCACGATCGGCCGGCCTGCGGCACCAGCCATCATGCCGAGATCGTCACCGCGATCCGCAAGAAGGACAAGGTGCAGGCCTGCGCACTGATGCTCTCGCATCTCCGCGAGATCGAGGCGGAACTGTTCCTGAAGGAATCCGCGGCCGACGAGTTGCGGCTCGCGGATGTGCTGGGGGCGTGAGCGGGCCCGCGCCTATGTAAGCGGCGGTCCCTGGCGCCTGATAATCTTGAGCACGAGCAGAACGGCGCCAAGCGCGAGAAACAGCACGCCCAACATCGTCGTGCCGGATGATTCGAAGGTCACGCCGACCGCGGTCAGCAGGCACCCGATGATGATTGCGAAGAGTCCGCCGAGCTTCTTTGTCAGCAGAATGTGTCCGTCGCTCGTTTGTGCCACCATGTTGCGCCTCGTCGCTTGATGGAGGGCCGGCCTGCAAAGCTCCTGTCTTGCCCCATGACCTCCTGTTGCGCAGACCTCATGGGATCGTACTCCCGTCCGAAGCGATTGCAATCTGGCGTTGATCACGAGTCGGATGCGATTTCCACCCTTTGATTAGAGTTCGATGCAGGCGCGACAGCGGCGTTTACGCACTTGCCGAAAATTCCCGATTCGACGTCGCAAACGTTGCGCCTCCCTTAGAGCCGTATGGCAGGACTGCATAATCGCTCTTGGGTTGTAATTTGACTTGCTGTCATCAGCGACGTCAACTCGTCGCGACACGTCGCGTTCTGGAACGGAGCCGGCATGAGTTGAATCTGTTGTGCGGAAGAACGGGCAGGGACTGCGCGAAGGAGAACCCCATGAATGAAATGGATCGCCGCGGCGCGCTGCGCACGTTGCTTGGAGGCGTGGTCCTCGCCGGTGCAGGCGTGAGCCTGTGGCCCCGGGATGCCGCCGCGGCCCTGCCGGATGAGCCGTTCAGCGATCATGCCGCTCCGAACAGAGGCAGATCCGCCCGCACCTATGCGCAAGTTGCACGCCCATTGCCGGAGCCGGCCCATCGCCCGCCGCCCCGGCCGCGCCCGCCGCCGCGGCCGCCGTCTCGGCACCGGCCACGCCGGCGCTGGGTGTGCTGGTGGCATCGCGGACGTCGTCACTGCGGGTGGCGCTGGAGATGATCGAAGGCGGGTGCGACCGCGCTCACACGTCGTCAGCGGAGATCATGTCAGGCTGGTCAGGGCACGTTGTTCACCTGCGGCAGACATGCTCACGCCAGGCCCCAAAATGGTTGCGGCCAGCCATTGGGGGATGGCTGGCCGCGCGCGAACCGGTCTGGGACGGGGAGGGGTGGGGATGTGACCGGGTCGCGTAACTCGTTGAAGGATTCCGTTCGCTCGTAACTATTGGTCTCTGTTGCTGGCCGTGGACACCGCCGGCCGGTTGTCGCCGAGCGACACCCAGACATTGGGATCCGCCTGCGACTGCCGCTTGACGAAGCGGTAGCCCGTCTCGGTCCAGGCGACGACGTTCTCGTTCTGATTGTCGAGAACGAACTCGCCCTTGTCGGTCTTGACCGTCAGCACCGCGTGTCCTTCGCCTTTTTTGTCACGCACGACGGTGATGAGCAGGGCCTCGCGCGGCCAGCCGGCATCCATCAGCATCTTGCGCTTCAACAGCACGTAGTCCTCGCAGTCGCCGTAGCCGTCGGTCGGCAACGACCATTTCTCGATCACGCCCCAGTGCTCCATGTCGGTCAAAGGCTTCACGGTCTCATTGACCCAGCGATTGACCTTGAGCAGATCGCGCCACGCCGTCTGCGACATCACGATGTCGCGCGGCTGCGTCGGACCGCCCTGGCATTGGGCAGTATTGTCGGCACAGAATTCGACCCAGCCGATCGGCGCACGCGTGGTATCGCCGAGGCTCGCGTAGAGCAGACGGTTGTCACCGGCCTGCGCCGCCGCGCTCATTCCCAAAAGGATGGCGGCGAACGCCAACCCTTTCCCCTGTCCTCTGAAGTCGAACATTGTGGCCCCCGTTTCTTGTTGGGACCACGTTTCGCACAGACGATTTGCGTCGCCGCTAAGTGAGGCAAGTCAAGTCGAGACAAACACAAGTAAAACGAGCGGCGAATTCGAGATTTACTTGAATAGAATTCGCGTAAAATTCGAGATGACTGCAATTGACTAAAATTGTCGGCATTAACGCGCCGACGCCTGCGATTGCTGCGTTCGTGCGCCGGGGCGGGCGCCGCGTTAACCGCGAAACGCGCGCGGGCCGCACATGAAAAACGCGGCTCCCGGGATGCGGGGGCCGCGTTCTCTGCGATTCAAGCTGCGTTTTTCGGGTGTTTGCGCTTTACCGCGCGGTAACGCTCTCTTCCAGAGTCTCGATGGGCTGCTCATGCGTGAACTCGATGGCGAAGCCGTCTTCGAGGTTTCGCACCACGCGGCCCTGGACGCGGCCGAGCAGGATCGTCGATTTCAGCGGCGGGCGGTTTTCCGCGGCGATCGCGGCGCCCGACAGCGAGAGGTCGATGATACGGCAGGTCATCTTGTTGCCGTCCTCGAGCGTGAGCACCGCGATCGGGTTGCGCGGCACGATACGGTCGTGGCGGCGATCCTCGGGCAAATTGAGGATGTCGCGGTTAGCGAGCCAGGTGAGCTGGGCGGCGAGCTTGTCGCGCTTGCGGGGCGTCGCCCCGACGGTCATGGCGAAGCCGTTGTCGATGATCCGGGTGATCTTGCCTTCGACGCGGCCGATATGGTCGAGATAGGCGACCACGCGGTCGCCGACATTGCCGATGCCGGGCGCCAGCATGGCGAGCCCGCCGGGGGACATGTTGATGACCTGGCAGGGAAATTCACGGCGGTCCGGCAGCATATAGCGGCCGAGCAGATGCACTTTCACCCGCTGGAAGCGCCGACGCTCCTCGGTGGCCGGAAGAAATTTTCTGTTCGCCAACGCCATTTTCACTACCCGACCCCCGCCCGGGCGGAGTCCGAACGACCCTAAGGCGCACAGGGTTAATGTACCGTTAGCAGCGCGTGCGGGAGTTGTGATTGGCTCAGGCGGGTTGTGGCCGGCGGGCGGCGATGCGCTCGAAAAGCCACAGCAGCAGCGGGCAGACCAGCACCACGGCGGCGCCGAGATCGAGGGCGGCGGAAGCGCTGCCGGTCCAGCTTGCCAGCCGGCCGGCGACGACCGGCCCCAGCATCATGGCCGCATAGAACACGGTGAGGAAGATGCCCATGCCGATGGCGCGCGTTTGCGGCGCCAGCACCCGCGCCGGCAGGCTCATGATCGGACCGGCCGGCTGCCCGGAGACGATGCCGAGCGCAACCACGATCAAGACCACCGAACTCGACCGGGTCAGCAGCGCGAGCAGGAACGCGAGGGCAAAGCTGCCGGCGACGAGCAGGGTCAGCGGTCGCTGCGTGCGATCGGCGAGATAGCCGCCGAGCGGCACGGAGAAGGCCGAGATCCACAGCGCGACGCTGATCACCGAGCCCGCCGCCGCAACCGTCCAGCCGCGCTCGACCAGCAGCGTCGGACCGAAGGACAGGATCATGGCGAAGCCGACGTTGAACAGTCCCCAGATCATGCCGGCGACCATGACGGCCGACACCGTGTGGCGATCGAGCCCGCCGGAGACGGCGGCCGCTGACACGCTGACCGGCGGCGGCTGATAGAACAGCAACAGCACGATGCCAACAGCGACGACCGCGCAGACCGCGAAAAACACGGCGCCTGTGCCGCCGGCCGTGCCGATGATGGGAAGCGTCACGAGCGACAATGCGATCCCGGTCGGCCAGGAATTGATGACGATGCCCATGGCGGTCGCAATTTCCTTGCCGGCAAACCAGTCCGTGGTCATCTTGGTGAGCTGCACGCTCAGGAGCACGCCGCCGACGCCGGCAAGGAGGCGGCCGGCGACCTGAAGGCTCCAGGCATCCGCCAGCGCCATCATCAGGCTGCCGATCATCATCAGCGCCAGTGCCGCGAGCGCCGTCGGCTTGTCGCCGAACCGCGCGCCGATCGCGCCGCCCGGCAGGGCCAGCACGACGCCGGGGGTGAAGTAGAGGCCGATCAGCAGGCCGATATCGGCAAGCCCGACGCCGAACGTCGATTGAAGCAGCGGCGCGACCGCCGCCACGCTCTGAAACTGGAACGCCATGGTGAGGCGCACCAGGAAAAGGATCGCGAGAATGCCCCAGCGGCTGCGCAATGCCTCATCCCCCAGACGTCTCATTCACATGAGATCGTCCGCACAGCGTGCGGTTGCAATCGGCGCGTGTCAACCTGTGGATGTTACCAGCCGTCCAGCGCCTTGACGTAGACCGCATAGGGCTGGCCGCGGATGGCCGGTGCGCCGCGCAGCTTTGCAAAGCCCATTCGCAGTGCAACCGAGATCAGCGGCGTCGTGTGCAATGCGATGATCGATGCGCTGTCACGTCACCGTGTTTGCGTCTTGCGCCTGGTGGTCGCCCAGCATTGGCGCCTTCCCGGATACTTGCTGGAGCCGATCGCCTCCCATAGGCTTGCGTCGCGCCCAACAAATATAACAAGCGCGCGGGAGGAAACACCATGCAGCAAATCCGCGTCTGCACCCACGCCGGACCGGGATCCGAGCCGGTTATCCGCACCGTGCCGTGGCCGAAGATCGGCCGGAAGGCGGCGCTGATCAAGATCGGCGCTTGCGGCGTCTGCGGCACCGATCTGCATATCCTCAAGGGGCACTGGCCAAAGCCGCTGCCGTGGCCGTTCACGCTCGGCCATGAACTCGGCGGCGTCATCGTCGAATGCGGCGAGGAGTTTACCGAAGACTTCATGAGCAAGCGGCTCGAGGTCGGATCGAAGGTGATGATCCCGCCGCTGATGCCGTGCGGCAGCTGCTACTACTGCATCCATTATCCGCAGACGGCCAACAAGTGTCTGACGCCGGTCTATTACGGCCGCTACCTCGGCTTCGACAAGGCGCCGCATCTGTGGGGCGGCTGGGCCGAATATGTCTATGTCGATCTCGAGATGCTGCCGGGCACCAAGATCTACAAGCTGCCCGACGACATGTCGCTGCGGCTGGGCGCGCTGTCGGAACCGCTGACGTCCTGCATCCGCGCCTTCAACCGCGCCACGCGCGCCGGTGGGTTTACCTGGGGCGACACCGTCGTGATCCAGGGCTCCGGTCCCATCGGAATCCTTGCGGTCGCCGCCGCCCGGGAGATGGGGGCAGGGCGCGTGATCTGCGTCGGTGCGCCGGAGGAGCCGCGGCTCAAGCTCGCGCGCGAGTTCGGCGCGGAGGCCACCGTCAACATCGAGGAGCTGAAGACGCCGCAAGACCGCATCAAGGCGGTCCGCGACATCGTCGGCGGTTTTGGCGCCGATCTCGTGATGGATTGCTCGGGCCATCCGACCGCCGGCCCCGAGGGCATCGAGATGCTGCGCGACGGCGGCACCTATGTCGAGATGGGGCAGTTCACTGACGCCGGCTCGATCGAGACCTCCTGGCATCGCATCTGCACCAAGGATCTCAATGTGCTGGGATCCTGGGGCTTTACTGCCAACGATTTGCCGCTCGGCGTCGACATGCTCTACCGCACGGCGGGCAAATATCCGTGGCTGAAGATGCAGACGATCTATCCGTTTACGGAGGAGGGAGTCGCACAGGCCGTGAAGGATGCGATGGCGATGAAGACGGTGAAGTCCACGATCGTGCCGTGGCCGGAGCTGGTGGGTTAGCTGCGAGAGAGATGCGCGTCGCGAAAAAAAATGCGCAACCGTGATTTCCATTTGACGTTGAAGCCGCTAGCCTGCGCACCTCGCAAGGCCGGCAGGTTTCATGAACATTTCATCCGAGTTTCCCGACACGTCCCTCTCATCCCTCATGTCAGATATCGACCGGCTTGCCGCTGAAGCGATGGCGGTCTGGAAGGTGCCGGGCGCAGCGCTTGCCGTCGTGCAGGACGGCAAGGTGGCGCTCACCCGCACCTACGGTCAGCGCGATGTCGAGGCCGATCTGCCGGTCACCCCGCGCACCCAGTTCGTGATCTGCTCGATCACGAAGTCCTTCACCGCGACCGCGGTCGCACTGCTGCATAACGAAGGACTGCTCGACTGGACCAAACCGGTCCGCGACTATCTGCCGGAGTTTCGTCTTTCGGATGCGGTTGCGACCGAGCGCGTCACCATTCGCGACCTGCTCAGCCATCAATCGGGGCTGCCGCGGCACGATTGGGTTCATCTTCCGGGAGACCTCTCGCCGGCCGAGATGCTGCCGCTGATGCGGTACCTCGAGCTGAGCCGCGACATCCGCACCACCTGGCAATACAGCAATCTTTGCTACAACGCCGCCGGTCTCCTGATCGAGCGGCTGAGCGGAAAGAGCTTTGAAGCCTTCGTGCGCGAGCGCCTGACTGACCGGCTCGGCATGACCGTCAGTTTCTCGCTCGATGAGCTCGAAGCTGGATCGGAGCCGGCGCGGCCCTACAAGATTGACGTCGACACGCGCTCGCCGGCGCTGCGGCTGCCGATCCGCACCACGGCCTCCGGCGCCATCAACACGTCGGTCGCCGATCTCGCCAACTGGATGCGCCTGCATCTCGGCAAGGGCGAATTCGAGGGGGAGCGCCTGCTGCCGGCGACGATGGTAGAGCAACTGCACGCGCCGCTCGCGTTCGTCGCCAAGTCGGAATATTCCGAGTTCGGCCACACTCATTATGGATTGGGGCTTCAATCCAGCACCTATCGGGGCGACCGCCACATATCGCATGGCGGCGGCTGGAACGGTTGGGGCTCGTTCATGACCCTGGTCCCGGATTCCGGCATCGGCGTCGCGGTGCTGACCAATCGCAGCTCAAACGAGATACCGCCGATTCTGACGTGGTATATCATCGACCGGCTGCGCGGCCGGGAGCCGGTCGACTGGCTCTCGCGCTTCCGCAAGATGCGCGACGACTTCATCGCCCATATCCCGGCCAACAAGGAGGCGCGCGAGAAGGCGCGTCACAGGGACACCAAGCCGGCGCATGCATTGTCGGCCTATGCGGCCGACTATGCCCATCCCGCCTATGGCGTGATCGAGATCCGCGAGCGGGACGGCGCGCTGCACTGGTCGTGGCGCGGCATGGGCGCGCCGTTGTCGCACTGGCATTTCGAGACGTTCGTCACGCCTGAGATCGTCGACCAGCTCCATCCGGACAATCTCCCCATCACCTTCCAGACCGACCGCGAGGGCAACATCGTGCACCTGTCGGTGCCGCTGGAGCCGACGGTGAAGGACATCGTGTTCGAGCGCCGCGCCGCCGGCGAATGTCTCGATCCCGCGTTCCGCGCGCGCTGCGTCGGGCAGTTCAAGAGCGGCGCCATCACCCATCGCGTGACCCTGGACAGCGAAGGCAGGCTCATTCTGAAGCCGGACTACCAGCCGGCCTATCGCCTCGAGCCGCAGCAGGGTCGCCGGTTTCGCGTCGCCGAGCTGGAGGGCTTTGCCGTCGAATTTCGCGGGGAGGGGGAGAGTATCGGCCAGATCGTCTTCCACCAGCCGAACGGTACCTTCATCGCGGACCGCGTGGCGGAGCAGGAGAGCGCATGACGGCTGTTCCGCCGGATCTCGCCACCTTTCTGTTGGAGGCCAAGCGGCGAACCTATGCCGGCCTCGACGACGATGCGACCATTGCGGCCCCCTTGCTCGCCGGCTCAAAACAGCTCGAGCACCGCGCGCCGCCCTATGCCTACCGCGACATCTATTTTGGCATGGGGTTTTTCGTCGGGCAGGAGACGGTGTCGAGGGACGACACGCCGATCTGGTCGATGTGCTACAGCGGCGGCGCTCGCCCCGAGATCACGGACCGGACCACGCTGCTTGCGCTCTACAAGTTCTTGCGGCGGGCCCTGCTGGCGGCCGGGATCGAAAAACCCTATCGCGGTCCGCCGGTTCTCAGTGCCGACGACATGACCTATCGCAACGACGTCGAGGGTTCGCTCGATCGTTTCCACGGCATCGAGACCATTTCGAAAGCCGGCGTGCAGCTCTATGAGCTCCGTTACAGCGGCGGCCTGCTGCGATAGATATGATATCGCTGCGAAGTTTTCTGGAGTGAACGACATGATGATGGACCAGCAGACAAGCGAACCGAGCCGGCGCAGCCGCTCGCCCTTCGATGCCATCCGTGCAATTGACTATACCGTGATTTTCGTTCGCGACATGGCGGCGATGCGCCGCTTCTACGAGGACCTCCTCGGTTTCGCGTTGCTACGCGAGCTTTCGCCGAACTGGATCGAGTATAGTGTGGGGGCCAACACGCTGGCCCTGGCAAGGCCGAGCCGAACCGCGACAGATGCGCCCACGCCCACGGGCAGCGCGTCGCTTCAACTGGCCTTCAAGGTATCCGTAACTGAAGTCGATCAGTGCGCGGCCGAACTCATGCGACAAGGCGTCTCGTTGCTATCCCCGCCAACGGACCAGCCCTTCGGACATCGCACGCTGTTCTTTCGCGATCCCGATGGGAACCTGCTCGAAGTGTTCGCGGACATCTAGCGAAATTGTCGTCAGGCCCAGGCATAACCGCCGCCGACGACGGGCTCATCGTCCTTTCGTGTCTGACCGGCCGACCGCGTCCGATTTTTCGCGCCGCCTTCACGTCGATGCCTGAAATCCAACCGCTGAAACGCCGCTACCAGGCTCAGGGCGAGTTGTGCAGCCCGTCCCGTCGCCTGTTTGACGACGAACAGAATCGTCGTTGCGCGACTGAAAACGCCGAGCAGGAACGCGACCGCGAAGACGTCGATATAGGCAAGGAAATCCCCGACCAGCATCAACTCCGGCGGAATTGGAATGCGGTGGTAGTAGGCTAGGATCAGAATGACGACGGGGATGAAGGCGATGATCTTGCGCAGCGTCAGCCGGTCGAGGAGAGCGGCCAGTTGCACGACGAGGACCTCCCAAAGCCAATTACCGAGCGCAGCCGGCTTGTCGATAGTCCAAGTCTTCCAAAGTGCTTTCCACATTCGCTCGGCCTGCATCTGCTTTGCACGCAACCCAATCATATCATGCGGAAGTGCATCGCAAAGTCACAGGCGGGCGAGGCGGGTAAGCTGTCAGCTTGCCCGCCCCGAAACGTTTTTCCAGTGTCAGTGTGGCTTAGCGACCGCCGCCGCCACCGCCACCACCGCCTCCGCCACCACCGCCGGCAACGGTCATCGCGGAATTGTAGCGGGGATCGCTCTGTCTCATGTAGGTCGGCGAGATGTCGTGCGTCAGGGGCGGCGTCTCACGAACGATCCGACGAGCCGGCTGCGTGGCAATGAAATAGTCTGCACAGCCTCCCAGCAGGAGCACGTCGCAGGTCGAGACGCGATAGCTGAACGCGTTGGCGCTGGTCGAGATCGTCGCGGTGGCTGCAGCGACCGTGATTAACGCAATCGCTGAAAGTCTGGATTTCATGAACATAACGCTCTCCGTTCATTCGGTTGGGAATGTCGAAACAGTGTGTACGGACCGTTTGACGGAGCCTGATGAAGGCGGGTTCGACGGCGCACGCGCTAACGTGATCTAGCGCACATAAGGGTCGACAGCCGGGCGAGCCCGTGCCCATCAGGGGTCAGGCGGGAAGCGTGCAGACCATGTAGGTTGCGGCCTCGCCGTAGCTTGCGAGCTTGCCGCGCAGCGTGGCGTCAGGCGCGACGGCGCGGAAGCCAAAACGCTCCCACATCGCGCGCGTGCCATAGACCGAGACGAGCGCGAGGGAGCCGATCCTCGCCGATCGCGCGAGCGTCGCGACATCAGCAACATATGCCCCCGCGATCTGCCTGCCGCGAAATTCGGGCAACACCACCACATCATGCACATGGAGACAGTCGGCTTCGTCTGGCAGCCTGTGCAGGAAATCATCGAGCGGGGGAATGAGATGCAGCTTCCAGGGATGCGCGATCCCGTAGCCGACGATCGCGTCACCGGCGATCGGCACCCGACAGCCGTCGGGGTACAATCGCAGCTTCTCCGCAAGCACCTCGGGGCGCTCGGGAAGCTCGGGGTGAATTCGCGCGGCGATGACGGCGATCGCCGGAAGGTCGGACGGCAGAGCCTGGCGCCAATGCGAATTCACCATCGTTTCTCTGCGTGGAGTCTGCGTTGTTCACTAGGCCGTGTGCTCATGAACCCGGCAACGTCATTTGACCGGTGACACGTCCGCTTTGCTCCTATAGCGCCCAAGTACGTGCGGCACAAAATGTCACGATGGGCCTGCTGCACACGAATTATTGCGCTCCGGCGCAGAGACGGGTTGGCCAACCGACACGGACCAACGTTTCATCTGGGTCAGAGATCGCAAATTCGTACATCCCCCACGGCTTGTCTTCGGGTGATTGCTGAAATTCGCGCGCCGCAGCATCAACACTCTCGAGATAGAGATAAAGCCCAAAAGGGTTTCTGCCCGGCGTTAGCCATCCCTCGACCGCGTCCGTCAGATGTAGATATCCGCCTTTCCCGTTCGACAGCATGCGATAGGTGTCGGGCTCTCCCGGAGCAGGCTTTTCGCTGTGCGGGCGCGCAAAGCCCAGCCGATTGTAGAACCGCTCCGACGCATCAAGGTCGTTACACGGCAGGATCGCGATCAAAGCTCCGGAAGGGCTCATTCGTACACTCCGACGTCATGCAACAATTCTCGTCCGCTCTTCTCAAGGTCTGAAAATTTGTCACCTTTAAGGTGGGAGTAGGGACGGCCAGATGACCGCTTCGGGTCGTGTTCGACGGAGATCGTCGGCTGGCTGATGTCCGCTTCTACCCCGTAAGCGTTCAACCGGGACCTGCCAGGCAGCGTTGCGTCTGGCGAAACCGCTGTGAAGCAGGCTTCCAAACGGAGGCTCGAATCATGCTGACGAGTTCGCCGATTATGGCAGCGGGCAGGTGTCTGGGGCCGCGCCGCTCGACTCTGTGGCGAGCGCGCGACCAAGCGGTCCCACAAAACTTGCCAATTGTCGTCATCCTGGAGGCGCCGCCAATCACGTCGTCGCGAGAGGAATCCGCGCAGGCGTTGCCGCCTGAACCGCCCAGTCGCGAAAGGCCGAGATCATCCGGCTGTTCCTTGGTCGTCGGCAATGCACCAGGTAGTAACCGACCTCAAGGGAGATCGATGATCCGAGCAGCAGCAGCCTCCGATCTTCGACATGCCCCCTGACATAGGCCAGATCCATCATGGCAATGCCTGCTCCGGCCAGCGCCGCCTCCAGGGCCTGGGCGCGTGAATCGACGATCAAACCTGACTCGCTCGGTTTTCCCGGCAGGCCTTCGGCCTTCCACCACAGCGACCAGTCTCGGAAGCGCGAACGCGCGCGAATGATCGAAGAGCCTCGCAGGTCGTGGTCGGCGCCAGGCGCAGCAACCGGCGCCAGCGTCTCGCCGAACAGTAGCGTGGCGGCAAGCCCCGGCCAGTCACCGCGGCCGTGGCGGATCGCGCAGTCAAAGTCTTCCGCGCCCAGATTGACAACACGGCGTGTCGTCGTCAGCGCCACCTCGATGTCGGGATGGTGTTTGCGAAACTGCGGCAGCCGCGGCAGCAGCCAGTGCGAGGCGAAGGTCGCAACGGTGCTGACGCGCAGTTGAAGGCGCCGCCTGCGGATCGGTTCAATGGCCGCCTCGATGCGGTCGAGCGCATCTCCCATCACCGTCAGCAGCGCATCTGCATCGTCAGTCGGAACGATTCCGCGGCCGGCCTTCTGCACCAGCGCGACACCGAGCTGCTGCTCGAGATCGGCAATGCGATGCGACAGCGCCGATCGGGTGACGCCGACCGCTTTCGCCGCGGCATTGAGGCTGCCGGCGCGGGAGAGCGCCGATAGCGCCTGCAATCCCTTCAGCGATGGAATCAAACCGGCGTCTCCTGGCGATTGGACCCGATAGGTGAGGTTATCTCACTGATGATCTCTGACCAAGCTGATAAGATCAAACATGGGAGATCACAGATGAAAAATCAGTTCCGAGAGCTTGCCGCCTATAATGCCTGGGCCAACCTCCGCCTCTATGAGGCCGCGCTCGCATTGCCGGAGGAGCTCTATCGCGCGGACGTGGGGGTGTTCTTTCGAAGCCTCCATGGCACGCTCAATCACCTGCTTCTGACCGACCGGCTGTGGCTCACCCGACTGACCGGCGCGGGCGAGCAGCCAAGGCGGCTCGACGCGATCCTCTGTGAGGATCGACTGGCGCTGGCCCGCGCCCGCATCATGGAAGACGCGCGCCTCAAAGAGGTTGTTGAGGGCTGTGACGACACGAGCCTATTGCGTCCGCACGCCTACCGGACGACATCGGGCCAGCCCCAGGAGCAGGTCCTGGCGGACATCCTGCTGCATCTCTTCAACCACCAGACCCACCATCGCGGCCAGGCTCACGCTTGCATCTCGATCGTCACAAAGCACGAGCCTCCGCCGCTCGATCTTTTGCTGTTCCAGCGGGGGTTGCCGCCGCCAGACCTGACCGCCCGCCTGCAAGCCTGACAGTTCGTGGCCACATGGAAGATCACGACCGATAGCTTCGTTTCGATGTCATCGAGGCGAACGGGGGGCGAAGCGGTCCAAGTGAGTCCGGTACGTGGAGCGACCGGCTCGGCCTTCGGTCCTGCCGCTCCAAGCACAGGTAGCGCAATTATTCCCGGGGGAACGGTGAAGCGCAAAAAATATCGTCGCGGCATGTTTCGGAATACGACGCATCCTGCGGCGTCTCATTCGTGCAAGCCAATTGCATGACATGGAGACAACATGAAGAGACTTTCGATCGCACTCGTCGCCGCAGCTTCCTTCGCGGTGGCCTCCGCGGCGTTCGCCGCTCCCCCGGCCAAGTCCGGCACGACCTCCAAGGGCGCGGTGCTCACCGATGCCAAGGGCATGACGCTCTATACGTTCGACAAAGACGCCGACGGCAAGTCCGCCTGCAATGGACCGTGTGCGACGAACTGGCCAGTGCTGAAGGCCGAAGCCGGCGACAAGGAGGGCGACGGCTACACCATCATCACGCGCGACGACGGCTCGAAGCAATGGGCCTACAAGGGCAAGCCGCTCTACACCTTTGCCAAAGACCAGAAGCCCGGCGACATCACCGGCGACGGTTTTCTGAACGGCGCCTGGCATCTCGCGCAGCCGTGATCGTTCGCTGAGAAAGAACCGGGGCGGGTTGCGCCAAGCCGACCCGTCCTGGCAACGCTCGCTCACGCCGCCGGTGCAGGCACCAGTCCATAGCGCAGCATCGTTTCTTTCATCTTGGCCGGGTCCGGCGTACCGGCGGACAACAGCGCAGCCATCTGTTTGAAGTACTGCGGCCCCAGCACGCCAGGGCTCAGGATGCACAGGCATTTCGCCGGTCCGGTTGAGCGGTTGGCAAAGCCGTGCACGACGCCGCGCTTGATGAAGACGGTTTCGCCGGGGCTGATGTCGATCACCTCGCCGTCGACGGTCCAGGTCGAGACGCCGCTCAATCCGTAGATCGTTTCATCCCAGCGGTCGTGATAGTGCGGGATAGGCATGCGCGCGTCCGGCTGCAGTGTCATTTCGAACACATCGACGCTGCCGCCGGTGTCGTCCTTGCTGTGCAGGAAGTTGAGCTCGAGCGCGCCGATATTGATGATGTCCGACATGATGTCTCGCCGTTTGGGAGAAATGTACGCTGAGTGCGCGGGACATGACAGCGCTAATCGGCCCACCTGAACCCCTCATACACGATCAGCCGTCTTTCCAGATCGTTGCCTCCGTCCAACCCAGTTCCGCAAACTCCGATGCGCGCAGCGGCGCCTCCTCGGCGGCAAAGAATTCATCGAGTTGTGGCGGCGCGACCGTCGTTCCCGACAACATGGCGTGGGCCTGGCCGCGGTGGTGGATCTGATGTTGGAAGAGATGCATCAACAGGCGGTCGCGGCGTTCGTTTTGCACGCGCGTGTCGCGATTGACGCGGACGATGCCGTCCAGGTCCTCGGGAGTGAGCGCATTGCATATGGAGATCAGGCGCTGGTCCATCGCGGCCTGGGCCGGCTTTAGTTCGGCCACAGTCGGATAGGGAATCTGGTTTGCCCAGGCTCTCGGGCCCAGCCAGCCTCCCTCCAGTGCATCAACATAAAAGAGGTCGACGTAGTAGACGTGGTTCAACGTCTGCTGAAGGCTTGGAAAGAAACTCTTCCGCTCCGCCTCAAATTCCTCCTGGCTGAGGCTTGCGCAGGCCGCCAGCAGGCGATGATTGGCCCAGGCGTTGTTGTGGGCGAAGGCGCGGAAGGTCTGAATGAGACTTGACGGCATGTCTGAGATCCACGGTTCCTAAGCCAGCCTGCGCGGCGCGGCGGTCGCCTCATTGCAAGTGTTTGGCGTGCCCGTCGGCTCGATCAGCAGGAGATGCACTTCCTCGCGCGCCACGGGCCGGTGCTCGACACCTCTGGGAACCACGAACAGTTCGCCGGGGCCGAGCGTCACGGTGCGATCGCGCAGCTCGATATCGAGCGTGCCTTTCAGGACGAGGAAGAAGTCGTCGGTCTCGTCGTGCTTGTGCCAGGTGAATTCACCCTTCACCTTGACGACCATCACATCGTTGTCGTTGAAAGTTGCAACCGTGCGCGGCGACCAATGGTCCTGGAAGGTCGAGAGCTTTTCCGCGAGCGAGATCCTGTCTGCCATGTGTCGTCCTTGCCGCCTGTGTTGGAACGGAATCGATGTGGGTTCGCGCGGGTCGCTCGACAAGCCAAGGGTGCGGGGATACGGCGCCGCGCATCGGTCCGATTAACCATGATCGCAGGTTGGCGCGATCGATTCGCTGCAACTTTAGAGGCGCCAGATCCGGGCGCGCGCCATCTCATCGCTTCCTTCAAATTAGTTCGATGTGAGAGTCCGAAAGCGAACGGAAGTCGCGACTTTAGTCGGTCATGATTGGCTTCGGCGGGGCGAGAGCGGTTTATCCGCAACAGCCGACATGTCGTGAAGGAACACTGGTTGCCCGGTGCGGCGCCGTACCGGGAAGCTTCGGGGAGTGTTGGTTCCGGCACCTGGTTTCGCTTGAAAGGATCAAAGCCCGTGAATGATGCGAATGTGAAAGTCGAAACGAATGCCGATCCGCTGAACGAGACGGCAAAGGGTAGTGAAAAAATCAGGCTCGAAGTGCCGCTGTTCGTTGCACAGGGACTCTTCCGCGGCTTCGCCGAGCAAGGCGCTACGAGGGCCAAAGAAAATCTCGAGAAGATGAAGGCGGCTTCCGAGGAGATCGGCGAGGCCTTGCGCGAAGCCTATTCGACCAACGCCACCGGTGCTGCGGACTACGGCGCCAAGATCATGCAGATCTCCAGCGTCAACGCCAACTCCGCCTGGGAATTCCTTGTCCAGCTGGCTGGAGCCAAGTCGCTGGCGGATGTCGTAAACCTGTCCACCGTGCAGAGCCGCAAGACCTTCGAAGCGGCGTCTGATCAGAACCGGGAGCTTTGGGAACTCGCGCGCAAAGTCGCGACCGAGACGGCCGAGCCGATCAAGAAGAGCTTCAACCGGGTATTGCACAAGGCGTCTTGAGTCGGGTGACCGCCACGCGGATCGGCTGGACCAGCGTCTCCGCAAGAAGAGACGGATCCAGCCGACGGCGGCCGACCTTGCCGCGAGACGAGACCAAGCTGGAGGGAAGAATTATGGGTATGGTCATGATCCGCTGCCCGGAAACGGGGGACTCCATTCCGACCGGAATAACGACGGATCGCGAGAAATTTCAGTGTAGTGCAGTGTTCTTTGCGCGCACTTATTGCCGGATCTGCTCGGTCACGCACGAATGGTTTGCCAGGGACGCCTGGGTCTACGATGCCGCCCTGGCCAAGGGGGACGCCGGGCGCTGGCGGTCGTCTCCCGCCAGCGCGGCGTAATCCCTCTCGGCTCCTCCCGACACGATCCGATCGATCCTGCGGCTCATGACCTTGTAGCACTCGCATGCGGCGGCTTCGAGCCTTGGCCTGTCGATCTCGAGTTGGCCGCGTCGATTGGACCGCAGGGCTCGCGAGGCCCGAAGCGCGCTCACGACGTGTGTGACCGTCGTGCGCCGGACGCCGAGCAGCTCCGATAGCGTCTCTTGCGTCAATGGCAGGACGTCACCGCCATCCGACAGATCGTGGATATGAAGCAGCCAGCGGGACAAGCGAGCCTCGACGGAGTGCAGTGCGTTACAAGCCGCGACGTGCTGGAATTGTGCCAACAACGACCTCGTGAGGATCTGCACGGCGTCCGCGATGGCTGGGCTGCGACCGAGCGCGGCATGAAATCGCGCTGGAGGGATCTGTAATGCGGTTCCAGCCACGCGGACGACCGCAGTCATGGGCGAGCGGGAGGGACTGATCGCCGACAAGAGGCCGACGGCGCTCTCATTGCCGATCACCGCGGTGGCCACCGTCTGCCCGTTGGGCAAGCCCATGACGAAGGCGATTGCGCCGCTACAGGGAAAGTAGAGCTGATCGATCCAATCGCCCGATCGGACCAGCACAACATCGCGTTCGAGAGGGACCTTCCGCAGATGGGGTGCAAGCAAAGCGAAATCGGCCGGCGGCAACGCAGCTAACAGTCGATTACCAACTCTACTCGTACGCTCCATCACGGGAATCTCCTTCCCGGACGTCTAAAGGCTTGGAGAACTTATCGTCGCCACGCAACCAACCAAACTCGCCGCAGCGGATAAGGTTCCGGCAATCGATCGCGAACCCTGTGACGGATTTTCCAGCCGCCATTGGCCGTGTGGCGTTTCGGAGCGGCGGTCCCGCTACCTGAATCCCTCATACACCATGAGGCCGCGTGCGATCTGCAGCTTGCGGATGGCGCGGGGAAGGAGCTTCTCGGGCTGATGCAAATAGCGCCAGGAGGTGAGGGTGAAGGCGCCGAGTGTTGCGCATTCATCGTCGAACGGCGCGAGCACGCCGGTGACGCTGACGGGTGTATGCGGCCGGGCGTTGAAGGGGAGGAGCAAAAGCTCGAGATGCGCCTTGCTGCCGTCCTCGCGCGCGGCCGTGACGCCGGCGATCGCTCCGATGGTCTCGTCGGCGACGATGGTCGCGATCTCCTCGATCTCGCTGCGGCTGGCCGGTGCAAACAGCGCGGCAAAGCTCTGGTCCTTGAGGTCGCGCCCAGTGAGCGCGCAGACGCGGGTGCCGGCGACGCGGAAGGGGAAGCCGAGCTTCGGTTCGCAGGACAGGACGAAGATGTCGCCGAGCAGCCCCCGGACGGCGGCCGGGTCGATGTCGGCGCGATCGGGCGCCCGGGCCGTGCCGCGCTTGTCGTCCCAATAAGCGAAGAATTCGCGGCTTGACGGATGTTTCATGTTTGACGCTCACCCCTCGGCGCAATTCGTGGGACAGAGCTGTCCCGCTTCAGTGCACCTGAGATCCCTGTATTGTTGTGCAGGACGGGTATTGCAGCGTCCATGCCGTAGAGGTGTTTTTGGCCTCGGGGCGGGCGCCTTTGCGTCGTTAACGTTAAATTAACTACGCGCTTTGCGTCGCTGAGACGGCTGTTATGGTGGCCGCGGTCGCAAGCTTCGCTGCTTTCATCCAGGTTCTCAGCGGAGCCTGTACACAGGCGTCAAACAGTTTGGTCACTGCGCGGGGAGGGGTGGGGATACTCCTTACTTCCCGATTTTCGCGGGCAAGGCCGACACGGACAGGGAGGGCTTTCCCAGAGCCCTCCCTTTTCCATTTTGGGCACGCATTTGTGCCCTTGCACGGGGTGGCCAAAGGCGCCTATCTGCAGGGGATAGCGACGACCGCGCCCGAAAACCGAGCTTCCCTTGGATTCCCCGCAAAATTCTCCGCCGGACGTGCCGGCCGAACTCGATAGCGGCCCGCGCGAGCCGATCCTGACGCTGCCGTCGGCGCTGACCGCCTATATCCTGCTGCTGGCATTGATCCATCTGCGGGTGCTGCTGCCGCCGGAGCTGGAGAACTGGACCATCGACGTCTTCGGCTTCATCCCGAAGCGCTACGATTCCTCGCTGCTCAACCTGCAAATTCCCGGCGGCAGCGGAGCGAAGGTGTGGACCTTCTTCACCTATTCGCTGCTGCACGCCAATCTCACCCATCTCGGCTTCAACGTGCTGTGGCTGCTGCCGTTCGGGAGCGCGCTGGCGCGGCGGTTCGGCGCGCTGCGCTTCTACCTGTTTCTGGCGGTGACGGCGGCGGCCGGAGCGCTTGCCCATCTCGTCACCCATGAACACGCGATCGCGCCGATGATCGGCGCCTCGGCGTCGGTATCCGGTGCCATGGCGGCCGCGATCCGCTTCGCGTTCGTGCGCGGCAGCTTCCTGTCGTTTAGCCGCACCGATGCCGAGACCGCGGCAAAAGTTCCCGCGCTGCCGCTGTCGCGTGCCTTGCGCGACGGACGCGTGCTCGGCTTCCTCAGCGTCTGGTTTGGCGTCAACATCATCTTTGGCATCGGCGCGATCGGGGTGGGCAGCGAAGGCGCGACCGTCGCCTGGCAGGCCCACATCGGCGGTTTCTTCGCCGGCCTGTTACTGTTCTCGCTGTTCGATCCCGTGCCACGCGCGCGGGGCGATGCTGCAGATGCGTCATCACGGGACATTTCAACCCGTATTTGAAGCGGCGCTTGCGGCTCACGGCGATTTCATCCATCATCTTGCGCAAAGAATGTCGTGAAACGACAAGCCGGTAGCGGTCCTGCTTCGTGCAGCGCCTGAAAAATGAACCGGCTTTGAGACTGTTAGTTGAAGACTCGCGAACAAGTCCGGCCCGACCAAGGGCTGGGTCGGATTCAGGGAGACGACAATGACGGTACGTTCTATTCTCAACACCAAGGGCCACCAGATCATGAGCGTCGAGCCCGACACCAAGATGTCGGCCGCGATCAAGCTGCTCGGCGAGAAGAAGATCGGCGCCGTGCTGGTGATGAGTCAGAGCCGGATCGAGGGCATTTTGTCGGAGCGCGACATCGTGCGCGTGCTCGGCGAACGGGGCGCGGGCGTCCTGGAGGAGCCGGTCTCGAGCGTCATGACCCGAAAGGTCGTGAGCTGCAAGGAGACCGACACGGTCGCCGAGATCATGGATACGATGACCAACGGCAAGTTCCGGCATTTGCCCGTGATCGACAACGGCATGGTGGTCGGCCTGATCTCGATCGGCGACATCGTCAAATGGCGCGTGCGCGAATATGAGACCGAGCAGGAAGCCCTGCGCGACTACATCAAGACGGCTTGAAGCGCGATCAGATCAGGTTGAAGTCGCGTCGCATCGGGAATTCATCTCTCCCCGCTGGGGAGAGGTGAGAACCGCGCCCGCGGATAAACTGTGCGCCTATTCGCCGGCCTTGGGCGCGGTGCCTTGCGGCGCCGGGGCCAGCACGTGGATCGCCTCCTGGATCGAATCGATCGCGCGCTCGGCGGCGCGGGTGCCGAACGCGATCAGGTCGTCGGCGCGGTGGAAGTCAAACCAGCCGATCTGGCCGACCCGCGGCGTGATCAGCATGTCGGGCGGATCACCGGCAAGCCGCGCGCGGGTAATGCGGTCCTGCATGATGTTGAAGGCGTCGACCATCACCGAAGAGATGCCGGGCCGTCCGCCGCCGCCGAAGAACTCGCGCTTCACCGTCCGCTCGGGCGAGAAGAATTTTGGAAAGCGCCGTTTGGTGGACGCGTCCTCGGCCACCGGTTCGGCCGCACCCGGCATCGTGCCGTGCGAATAGATCGTGGTGGAATGGGTGAAGATGTCGCTGGAAAGATTTGCGGCGATGACGATTTCCGCACCCAGCGCCCGCGCCGCCGAGACCGGCACCGGATTGACCAGCGCGCCATCGACCAACCAGCGATCGCCGATCAGCACAGGTGAGAAGATGCCGGGCAGGGCATAGGAGGCGCGCATCGCGTCGACCAGGCGGCCACGGGTCAGCCAGATCTCATGGCCGGTGCGGACCTCGGTCGCGACACCAGCATATTTGACCGGCAGATCCTCGATCAGGGTCGGGCCTATCGCTTGCTCCAGCCGCGAGGCGAGCTTTTCGCCGCCGATCAAGCCGGAGCCGTTGAGCCGGATGTCGAGGTAGCCGAGGATGTTGCGCACCCCCCGCAGGCTGTGGGCCCATTCCTCCAGGGCGTCGAGATGCCCGGCCGCATAGGCGCCGCCGACCACGGCGCCGATCGAGGTGCCGACCACGACGTTGGGAACGATGCCATTGGCAAGCAGGGTTCTCAGGATTCCGATGTGGGCAAAACCGCGCGCTGCACCCCCGCCGAGTGCCAGCCCGATGACCGGGCGGCGGACGCTGCCGAGACCGACCTTTTCGCCGTTGGACCCGTTCGCGCCCCGGCCCTTCAACATATCAAGCACCGAACAACTCCCACGACACAGACCGTTCCGCGCATGGCACAGACTAGGCACCGCGTTGCCGCCCCGCCAGATAGACAGCGAAGCATGGTTTATGCCGCTTTGGACAGGGCCCGCGGCGTCAGTATGGCGAAGGTAAATTGCACAAGGACTAACCGGCGGGGTTCCCGACGGTTCCAAAGTCGGTATTCCCTCGGCTTCTCAGGCTTGAATTTGCCGCGTTTTCGGTGAAAAGCAGGAACATGACACTCGGGGGTGACGGCATCGACGGATGGCGGCGCAGCGGACGGCTGCTGCCGACGCTCATGCTTGTCGTTTCCGTGCTGGTTTTGGGCCCAACCGGGGCCCAGGCGCAGTTCTTCTCCGATCGGCCGCCGCCGGTGCCGCCGGCCTCCGTGCCCGATCCCGGCAATGCTGTCAGCCTGGCGCCGCCTTCGGGTCCTGTGGGTGTGCCGAGCCTGCCGCCGACGCTGACGCAGCCAGCGTCTCCGACCATTCCCCCGACGGTCTCGACCGTTCCCCCGGCGGCCCCGCTTGGCGCGGCGACGCCCGGTCAGGCCGTGTTGTCGCTGACCGCGAAATACGGCAAGGACCTGCCGGCGATCACCAGCGGCCTGGTGTGGCGGGTGTTCTCCGACCGTCCCGACGAGACCGGCACGTTCAAGCTGATCCGCGAGGATCGCAATCCCACGCCGAACATCGTGCTGCCGCCGGGCAACTACGTCGTCCACGTCGCCTTCGGCCTCGTCAGCGCGGTGCGCACGGTCAGCCTCAAGGCCGAGACCGACCGCGAATCCTTCGTGCTGCCGGCTGGCGGCCTGCGCATCGAGGGCCGCGTCGGCACCAGCCGCATTCCGCAGAACCAGATCTCGTTTGCGATCTACAAGGGCAGCCAGTTCGAGGGCGGCGAGCGCTCCTCGCTGGTGCCGAACGTCGCCGCCGGCGACGTCGTGCTGCTGCCGGAGGGCACCTACTACATCATCTCCAACTATGGCGACGCCAATTCGGTGGTGCGCTCCGACATCCGCGTGCAGGCGAGCAAGCTCACCGACGTTACCATCACCCATCGCGCCGCTGTCATCACCCTCAAGCTCGTCAGCGACAAGGGCGGCGAGGCGCTCGCCAACACGGCATGGTCGGTGCTCACCCCCGGCGGCGACATCATCAAGGAATCGATCGGCGCCTTCCCGCGCGTCGTGCTCTCCGAGGGCGAGTACCGCGCCATCGCCAAGAACGAGGGCAAGGTCTATGAGCGCGGTTTCAACGTCGTCAACGGCGTCGACGGCGAAGTCGAAGTCGTCGCGCGCTAAACCCTTGATCATGGAATCCGGGCGAGAGGACTCTTCGCGAGCTCTTGCCGTTCCCCGCTGAGATTTCCGTATCGTCATGGCCGGGCTTGTCCCGGCCATCCACGACCTTTCCCGCGGCACAAAGAACGTGGATGCCCGGGACAAGCCCGGGCATGACGAGCTCGGGAGGCCGCTGTGCTGTACGCCGCGCCATTCACCTCCGATACCGCAACACGTCCACCAGCACGGCAAAGGCCGGCGTCGGCTGCCGCCGGCTCGGATAGTAGAGATGATAGCCTGAGAAGGGCGCGCACCAGTCGGCGAGCACGCGGATCAGCCGCCCATCTGCAAGCTCCCGCTTCACGATGTTCTCTGGGACATAGGCGAGGCCGAGGCCGGCCAGCACCGCATTCATCCGCAGCGCGCTGGTGTTGAGCACCAATTGGCCGTCGACGCGCACCTTCATGGCGCGGCCGCGCTTCTCGGATTCCCAGGCATAGATCCCGCCATAGGTCGGCAGGCGAATGTTGATGCAATTATGCTCGGTGAGATCCTGCGGCTGTTTGGGCTTGCTCCGTGCCGCGAAGTAGGCGGGCGCGCCGACCACGGCCATGCGCATGTCGGGCCCGATGCGCACGGCGATCATGTCCTTGGCGACCTGCTCGCCGAGACGCACGCCGGCATCGTAGCGCTCGGCAACGATGTCGGTCAGGCCGTAATCGACGATGAGCTCGACCTTGATATCGGGATAGCGCGGCAGGAGCCGTGCCAGTGCCGGCCACAGGATCGTTTGCGCTGCGTGCTCGCCGGCGGTGATGCGGATCGTGCCCGCAGGCTTTTCGCGCAGCTCCGTGAGCGCCGACAATTCGGCGTCGATCTCGTCGAAGCGCGGCCCGACATTGCGCAGCAGGCGCTCGCCGGCCTGCGTCGGCGCGACGCTGCGGGTGGTACGGGTCAGCAGCCGCAGGCCGAGCCGCTCCTCCAGGCCGCGAACGGTATGGCTGAGCGCCGATTGCGAGACGCCGAGCTGCGCGGGCGCGCGCGTGAAGCTGCGCTCTCTGGCGACCGCGAGGAAGGCGAGCAGGTCGTTGACGTTGGGGCGGGGCATTCATGAATCCGGATAATAAGTCCATGCCGGTTTTATCATCTAATCGCGGGCGCCCTAAACTCGCAGGCAATCGAGCCAAGGAGAGCAGCGATGCAGACGCGCAAATTGGGACAAGGCGGTTTGGAGGTGTCGGCGATCGGCCTTGGCTGCATGGGGCTGAGTTATGGCTATGGTCCGGCGACCGACAAGACGCAGGCGATTGCGTTGATCCGGACCGCCTTCGAGCGCGGCGTGACGCTGTTCGACACCGCCGAAGCCTACGGCCCCTTCGTCAACGAGGAGCTCCTGGGCGAAGCGCTCGCGCCGTTCCGCGACGGGGTGGTGATCGCCACGAAATTCGGCTTTGCGGGCGGCAAGGTCGAGTCCGGCCTCGACAGCAGGCCGGAGAACATCAGGCAGGTCGCCGACGCCGCGTTGATGCGGCTGAAGACCGATCGCATCGATCTGTTCTACCAGCACCGTGTCGATCCCGACGTGCCGATCGAGGAGGCGGCCGGGACCGTGAAAGACCTGATCGGTGAGGGCAAGGTCGGGCATTTCGGCCTGTCGGAGGCCGGCGCCCAGACCATCCGCCGCGCCCATGCCGTACAGCCGGTTGCCGCACTGCAAAGCGAATATTCGCTCTGGTGGCGCGAGACGGAGGCGGAGATTTTGCCGACGCTGGAGGAGCTTGGCATCGGCTTCGTCCCCTTCAGTCCGCTCGGCAAGGGCTTCCTGACCGGTGCGATCAACGCCGATACGAGGTTCGATCAGAGCGACTTCCGCAATATCGTACCACGCTTCTCATCCAGCGCACGAAAGGCCAATCAGACCCTCGTCGACTTGCTCGGTGAGATCGCCGCGGCGAAGGCGGTGACGCCGGCGCAAATCGCGCTCGCCTGGCTGCTCGCGCAAAAGCCGTGGATCGTGCCGATCCCGGGTACCACGAGGTTACCGCGTCTTGCGGAGAATATCGGCGCCGCCGACGTGACGCTGACGCCGGGTGATCTGGCTGCCATCGCCGACGTCCTGGCCAGGGTCGCGGTGCAGGGCGACCGCTATCCGGCTCATCTCCAGGCCAGGGTCGGCCGTTGAGCATTATCTTGCAAACGTCGCGGGCGGGACGGCGCTGTTAGCACCTTCCGCCTGTGTGCAAATGTGAACACTGGGCGAGACGCGCCGTCGATCGTCCCCACCCGCTGCGAAAATTCGACAATCAATTTTATTCTCTTTCCATCCTGCTGCGTTATATGTCGGCTGTCCGTCCATGGAGGCCGGATCGCCGGGGCCGGTCGGCGCCAGTGACGAGCAGGGGGTTTCAGCCTTTCGACATGTTCGAAGTGGTCCTCACCAGACGCAAGCGAGTGGGCTGGCGGTGGCAGGTTTGCGATCAGGCCGGCAAGGTCTTTGCCGACGGTTTTGAGCGCACGCGGCCGGCTGCGAAATATCATGCCGAGCGCGCACTGTTCTTCCTGCTCTCCCAGGCCTATCTCACCAAGCGCTCGGCAGCTCCGAGCGAAGACTAGCGCACGATCCCGAAAAGTGTGCAGCGGTTTTCCCTCGCGACAAGCGCGGAACGCGTTTGCGCGGAGATCGTGCTCAAGCTAAATCGATGTCTATCCGCTCGCAGATATCTGATCGTCATTTGTCTGGCAGTCAGCGCGCGTCACGGGCGGCGTAGCTCTGCCGGGAAAGTATCGTAGACCAGGGCCTTGAAGGCGGGCGTGATGCGGCCGCGCTCGCTCTGCGTCTGCTCCAGCATGATGTAGACCATGTCGAGCTTGCGATCGACGCCGAACAGGGTGCCGCTGCCGGAGTCCCATTTCAGTTCGCCGAGCGAGCCGGGCGGCGGCGGCTTTGCGTTGCCGGGATCGGTGCGCACGGCAAGGCCGTAGCCGTAGCCAAAACCGTCGCCGGGAAAATAGAAGTAGTCGCGGTCGACGCCCGAACCCGGTCCGATCTGGTCCGTCGTCATGTCCTTGAATGCGGCGGGGCTCAGATAGCGCTTGCCGTCGAACTCGGCGCCACTAAGCAGCATCTGCGCGAACCGCGCATAGTCGTTCAAGGTGGAGAGCAGGCCGCCGCCGCCGGATTCCCATTCGGGGTGGGCGAGCCGATCCTGCTCGGCGTCGAGCAGGATCATGTCGCTGGGCAGCGGTCGCGCCATCCGCGCCAGCTCCTCTGGAGTCTTCAGCAGGAATTTGGTGCTGGTCATGCCGAGCGGATCGAAGATGCGCTGCTTCATGAAGGAATAGAGCGTCTGCCCGGAAATCACCTCGATGACGCGGCCGAGCACGTCGGTGGAATGACCATAGCGCCAGAGCGTGCCCGGCTGCCGCGCCAGCGGCAGTCGCGCGATGCGCTCGGCAAATTCCTTGTTGTCGAACCGGCCCTCAAAGATGTTGGCGTCCTTGTAGGCCTGCTCGACCCATTTGCCGCCGATATAGTCGTAGCTGATGCCGGAGGTGTGTCGCATCAGGTCGCGGATGGTCACGGGATGCACCGGCGCCACCATATCGAGCGCAAGCCCGCCGTCCGGTCTCGTCCTCTCCAATCCCACCTTCGTGAAAGCGAAGGAGGGGATGTATTTGGAGACGGGATCGCTCAGCGCGAGCCTGCCCTCGTCGATCAGCATCATCGCGGCGACGCTGGTGATGGGCTTGGTCATGGAATGGAGGGCGAAGATCGTCTCCGGGCTCATGGGTGTGCCCGTCCTGACGTCCTGCACGCCAAAGCTCTTGAGATAGACCGGACGGCCGTGTTGCTGGATCAGGATCACGGCCCCGGGCAGCTTGCCGGTCTTCACCTCATTGTCGAAGAAGGCCGTGATGCGCGCGAGCCCGTCCGACGACGGTGCGGGAATGTCGGCCGCGCGGCTTGGTCCGACGTTGCAGATGCAGAGCAGGGCCCACAATGAAGCGGCGAACAGCGGTCGTGATCGCGCGCGATACATCCCGGCATCCTCCCAGTCCCGATCGTCTCAGGCGATCGATCAAAACCGGAAGATGTCTTGCCCGTCAACAGAGACAGCTCGATTAAAACCGCGTCACAATCTCCGAGAGCGCCGGGCGCGGACGGTCTTCGCTGGGCTTGGTGGGCGTGCCGATATGGACGAAGCCGGCAAGTTTCTCGTCCGCCTTCAGGCCGAGGCCGTCGAGCACGTCGCGATCGAAGGCGAACCAGCCGGTCAACCAGCAGGCGCCGTAACCGAGCGCGGAGGCCGCCGTGACGATGTTCATGGCGCTGGCGCCCGCCGACAATTCCTGCTCGAAGGCCGGCACCTTCGGATGCGGCCTGGTGAAGCTGACGATGCCGATGACGAGCGGGGCGTCGGTCAGTCGCCGCTTTTCGACCTCGATGTTGGCCGCCGCCGCGCCCGGGTTCTTGCGCGAAAACACCCGGGCGATCACTTCGCCGGCACGCATGCGAGCGTCGCCCTCGAACACGATGAAGCGCCAGGGCGCAAGCTTGCCGTGGTCGGGCACCCGCGCGCCGATGGTGAGGATCGTCTCGAGCTCGGCGGGCGAGGGGCCGGGCCCCGTCATCTCGCGCGGCTTGACCGAGCGGCGGGTCTTCAGGAGTTCGATGGCGTCGGGCACGGGCAGCTCTCTCATGGAACCAATTTGAGCATCGCATTAGCACGCGATCCTGCCGGCCACGAGACCGTCGCTCCCCATTTAGACGGATTGTGATCGGTGCCGGTGGTCGTTCACCAAGTGTAGCGCACGGCGCCCTTGCCGGCATAGGAGCGCGTGACGGCGGAGAACTCGCCTTCGAATGTTGCCGCGGCCGACCAGCCGCTGGCCCATTTCATTTCGAGCGACGTTGTGGTGAGCGCGGAGTCGCGCGCCTGTGCGGCTCCGTTGACCGCAAAGCTCGCGCCCGGCAGCACCAGGAAGCTCGCGGCGGCCGAGCGATCGGGATTGAAGTCGTGCGCCCAGGCGAGGCGGCCGCGCAGGGTGAGGATGCCGTCCTGCAGGGCAAAGGATTTGTCGCTGCGCAGGCCGAGCTCGCTACGGCTGTCGGTCACGCGCTTGCCGGCGTAGCTCAGCGCAAAGGTCGAGGCACCGGAGACGACCTGCTCGGCATAGGCCGGTTGATCGAAGATCGTCGCCTGCGCTGCGGCATAAGGCGTGAGGCCGATGCCGCCGTTCACGGGCGCAACAAATCGGTAGCCGCCTTCGACGCGGCCGGCCCACGCATTGGCCTTGAACGCGGCGCGCAGACGATCGACGCCGGAGATGGTGACGGTGCGGTCGGTGGTGATGTCCTGCCAGCCATAGGCGAGCGCGGCGGTAACAAAGGCAGGCCCCTCGACATGACGCAGGGAGATGCCCGCCTGAAACAGATCGGAGCGACCCGACCCGAGACCATTCACGCCAAAACTGGTGCCGCCGCCGGCGAACGCAAAGCCGGCCACCGTGTTTGGTGATATCAGATAGTCGGCGCCGACTGCGGTGGCGTAGGTGCGGCTCGTCGCGTCGTTCGACCCAATGGCCGTGTTGCCAGTGGTGGATTGCGAGCCGCCAACGCCGGCCGCCCACACGCCCCAGCGCTGCTCGAAGCTGCGGGGCGGCGCACCAGCCAGCATTGCGAAGGCGTCGGTTCGTCTGCGTGCGGCACGGGTGCCCGCAACGTCCTCTTCTGCAAAGCCGGTTGTGCCGCCAGCTCCATCCGTGCCCGCAGTCCGCTGGAAGAAGGGATCGGTGAGCAGACCCATGAACCGGCCCATCGCGTCGAACGTGGTCTGCTGCTGGGCGGTGCCGAGCTCGCCGGAGGCCTGGGTCAGGCCAGCCGGCGTCAACGCGCCATAGACCAGCGGAATGCCGCCATTCGCATTGAAGAAATTGGTCAGCGCTTTACCGACGGCCTGCTGGTTGCCGTTCAGTCCGCCCGGAATGGCGAAGTCCAGGATGAGATTGAGATAGGCGTCGTTGGCATCGTAGCTGAGAGTGGTGTGAAAGTTGGCCGGCAGATTGGTGTTCACCAGCGAACTGAAGGTGCCGGAGATACCCGCATCCGCGGTCAGGATCGTATAGGTCTTGCTGACATAGCTGCCGTTGGCGAAGACCGCATTCACCGTCGCACCGCCGAGTGTCGCAGCATTGGTTACGCTTGCATATGATGCCGCCACAGGATCGAGTTGCACCAGATAGGTCGCGCCGGATTGCAAAGCGAGGTTGCCGACGATCGTCAACGACGAGCCGGGCGTGCCGTTGCCCGGCGCGAGCGTGCCGCCGGCAGTGACGGTTAGCGTCTGCGGAGCGACGGTGCCCGTGCCGGTCAAGGTGCCGCCCGCGTTGACCGTCATCGCCGAAGTGGTGATCGTCCCCTCGATGTCGAGTACGCCGCCATTGACGATGGTCGCGCCGGAATAGAGGCCGATGCCGTTCAGCACCAGCGTTCCGCTGCCGATCTTGGTGAGCCCTCCGGCACCGTCGATGGCGCCCGCAAGCGTCGCTGTGTAGCCGTTGGTGTCGAAGGTGCCGCCGCCCGCATTGAGCGTTATGGTTCGGCTGGTGGTGAAATCCGCCAGGACCTGCAGCGTGCCGCCGCCGAAGCTGAGCCCGCCGGACGCATCGCCAAGGCTGGCGTCAGAGCTGACGGCGAGGGTGCCCTGGTTGATCGTCCACGGCGTCGTCGCCGTCGTCGTGCCGGTCAGTGTCCAGGTGCCGGTGCCGGTCTTCACGAAGCTCGAAAAGCCCTGATACTGTGCCGCCGCGCCGATGCTGGAGACGTCGAACGTGCTGTCGGTGGAGCCGCCGAGCCGGAATGTATCGGTGCCGGTGCCGACGACGTTACCGTTGATAACCGAGCCGGCCCACAGCTCCAGCACGTTGCTGCCGCCGATGAAGGTGATGGCATTGGCGCGGGTCGAACCGTCGTTCCATCCCCCAGAAATCGAGCCGCTGTTGATGATGGTGAGGTCGGCGCCCACCACGCCGGCGCCGCCCAAGCCGTCGCTTCCGTGCGTCGCCGAAGACGAGGCCGTGCCGGCGCTGCCTGCATCGCCGCCGGCGATGCTCCCCGAATTGATGAGCGTACCCCCGCCAGCGAAGTAGACGGCCGCACCGCCATTGCCGCCATCGCCCGCCGCAGACGTTTGGTTACTGATGGGCGCGTTGCCGCCATTGCCGCCATTGCCGCCGGCAATGGTGCCGGCATTGGTGAGGACGCCGCTGCCGGTCAGGAAGACGCCATAGCCTCCGTCGCCGCCGTCGCCGGCAAAGCCGTTCCCCGTAGTCGCCGCGCCGCCGTTGCCGCCGGTGCCGCCGCTGATGGTGCCGGTGTTGGTATAGGCAAGACCGCTGTCGTCGACGACGACGCCATAGCCACCGGCGCCGCCGCCGCCGGCGGCAAAGTTGCCGGTCGTCGAGCCGCCACGCCCGCCGGTCCCGCCGGTGATCGTCGCGGCATTGGTGGTATCCGTGGTCACGACGGCGCCGTGTGCGCCGCCGCCGCCGCCACCGCCGCCGTGGCTCGAGTCGCCATTGTTGCCGTTTCGGCCGTTGTCTCCTGGACCAGCGCCACCGGCGCCACCGCCGATAGTGCCTGTGGAATCCGTCCCACCGGCACCGCCGGTGACCCCGGCGCCGCCGCCGCCGGCGCCACGGGTCCCCAGGGGCGCATCGCCCCCGTCGCCCCCGACGCCTGTCGCGGAGCTGGTTCCGCCATTTGCGAAGCTGGTGCTATTGCTGCCGCCGTCGCCGCCACGCGTCGCCTGTGCGAAGGCCGGGCTCGCAGCAGCAAGCGATAACGCCGCCGCAAGGCAGAACGGACGGGCGCGCATCTGCGGCTGTATCAAAAATCCGCGGCGGTCGGACCTACCTTCGAACAGCACCTCGTCCCCTTTGCACGACATCGTGTGCGCCGTGGCACAGACGACGCGATTTGCGCAGACGTACCGACGTGGCGCTGCGCCGAGAACTGCGACTTTTTGGGTGGATTGCGCGAACGATGGCCGCTTGAGGCTTGTGTGCAACACAAGGGCCGTGCCAACGGAGAGGCACACCTCTCCGGCTCGTCCCTGGAATGTCCGACCCGCAGCTTACCCCGTCTTCAGATGCCGTCGCCGCGCTGCGCCGCCATCCCCAATTTTCGCGCGCGATGCGGTCCTCTGCGGAGGGGGCGGTCGCGATCTACCGGACCAACAGGCTCCTCAACCTGCTCCTGAGCGACCGCGCGCGGGCGCTGTTCACCCATGTCGCGCTCTATCTGCATTTCGGAGGCGCGGAGTCCGGCCTGACCGTCGGTGCCATGAAGGATCTCTGCGTCGAGCTCCGCTTGTGCAGCCGCGGCCGCTGCGAGGCGCTGCTCGCCCTGATGCGCGCCGGCGGTCTGCTGATGGCTGCGCCCAATCCCGATCGCCGAAAGCGTCTGCTTGCGCCGACGGAAAAGCTGCTCGCCTTGCACCGCGCGCGCTGGGCTCGGCAGTTCGAGGCGATGCGCGGCATCTTTCTCGAAGCCGCGGACTATCTCGTCGCCTTGGGCGATCCTGCGTTTGTAAGAGCCTTCGCCACGGCGCTCGGCCGGCGGTTCGTCGCGGGCCTTCGTGTTCTCGACAATGCGCCGGAGCTGGAGCCGTTTGCCGAGCGCAACGCCGGCGTCGTGATCCTGTTCAGCCTGGCGCTGTCGGGGAGCGAGGGTGAGGCATTTCCTCCGGCAGGACCGGTGCAGCTCTCGATCAACGCGCTGGCGACCAATTTTTCCGTTTCGCGCAAGCACGTCCTGTCGCTGCTGCGGGACGCCGAGCAGACAGGCTTGCTCCTGCGCAGCGGAGCCGCAAACAACGAAGTCACGCTGTTGCCGCGCGGTCGCGATGCGCTGGAGCAGATGCTCGCGACCATGTTCCTGTATCTCGCGCACTGCGCCAAGGAGGCGCTCGGCGCTTATGTGAAAAGCGCCAAGCTGTCGGTGCAGACTGCAACGGCCGGTTAGGCCGCTGCCCCGCGCACCCGCTTCACGTCCGGCGGCGTCGCCTCGTCGAGCAGGGCGGCGAGCGCCTCGGTCGTCGGCATCACCTTCTGGCCGTCGCTGCCGAGACGGCGGACAGACACCGAATGCGTCTCGGCTTCCTTCTTGCCGACCACGAGCAACGCGGGGATCTTGGCCAGCGAGTGCTCGCGGACCTTGTAGTTGATCTTCTCGTTGCGCAGGTCGATGTCGACGCGCAGGCCGGCCTTGCGCGCTTGCGCGGCGACCTGCTTGGCATATTCGTCGGCCTCCGAGGTGATGGTCGTGACCACCACCTGCACCGGCGCGAGCCAGAGCGGGAAGTTGCCGGCATAGTGCTCGATCAGGATGCCGATATAGCGCTCCATCGAGCCGCAGATCGCGCGGTGGACCATCACCGGCGGCTTCTTGCCGCCGTCATGGTCGATGTAGAAAGCGCCGAACCGCTCCGGCAGGTTGAAGTCGACCTGCGTGGTGCCGCACTGCCAGTCGCGGCCGATGGCGTCGCGCAGCACGTACTCGAACTTCGGCCCGTAGAAGGCGCCTTCGCCCGGGTTGATCTCGGTCTTGATGTGATTGTTCTGCGACTGGATCTCGCGCAGCACGGTGGCCATCACGCGCTCGGCATGATCCCACATGTCGTCGGTGCCGACGCGCTTGTCCGGTCGGGTCGACAGTTTCACCGTCAGGTCGCCGGTGAAGCCGAAATCCGCATAGGTCGACAGGATCAGATCGTTGATCTTGAGGCACTCGTCGGCAAGCTGTTCCTCGGTGCAGAAGACATGGGCGTCATCCTGCGTGAAGCCGCGCACGCGCATCAACCCGTGCATCGCGCCGGAGGGCTCGTAGCGATGCACCACACCGAACTCGGCGAGGCGCAGGGGCAGGTCGCGGTAGCTCTTCAGGCCGTGCTTGAAGATCTGCACGTGGCCGGGACAGTTCATCGGCTTCAGCGCAAACCAGCGCTTGTCCTCGGCCTCGTCGCCGGCGGACTGCGCCGCGAACATGTTTTCGCGATACCAGCCCCAATGGCCCGAAGTCTCCCACAGCACCTTGTCGAGGATCTGCGGGGCGTTGACCTCGCTGTAGTCGCCGGTCAGACGTCGCCGCATATAGGCGATGAGCTGCTGGAAGATGGTCCAACCCTTGGCGTGCCAGAACACGACGCCCGGACCTTCCTCCTGGAAGTGGAAGAGGTCGAGCTCGCGCCCGAGCTTGCGATGGTCGCGCTTCTCGGCTTCCTCGATCTGCTTCAGATAAGCGTCGAGGTCTTCCTGCTTGGCAAAGGCGGTGCCGTAGATGCGGGTCAGCATCGGGTTGTTGCTGTCGCCGCGCCAATAGGCGCCGGCCACCTTCATCAGCTTGAAGGCGTTTCCGATCTTGCCGGTCGAGGTCATGTGCGGGCCGCGGCACAGATCGAACCAGTCGCCCTGGAAGTAGATCTTGATCGGCTCGTTGCCGGGAATGGCGTCGACCAGCTCGACCTTGAAGGCCTCGCCCTTGTCGCGGAACACCTGCTTGGTCTTCTCGCGATCCCAGACCTCTTTGGTGAAGGGTTTGTCGCGCGCGACGATCTCGCGCATCTTCTTCTCGATCGCGGCAAAATCTTCCGGGGTGAACGGCTCGTTGCGGAAGAAGTCGTAGTAGAAGCCGTTCTCGATCACGGGGCCGATGGTGACCTGGGTGCCCGGCCACAGCGCCTGCACGGCCTCCGCCAGCACGTGGGCGCAGTCATGGCGGATCAATTCGAGCGCGCGCGGATCCTCGCGGCCGATCAGCTCGATCTTCGCGTCCGCCTCGATCGGATCGTTGAGGTCGGCGAGTTCTCCGTCCAGCGCCATCGCGACCGTGCGCTTGGCCAACGACGGCGAGATGCCCTTGGCGATATCGAGGCCGGTGATGCTCTTGTCGAATTGGCGCTTGGCGCCGTCGGGGAAGGTGAGGGTAACCTTGGCGGGCGCGGTCACGGGTTTCAAATTGCTGAGGCTGTACTGGAAGCCGGATTCGGACTTGTGTTCGTCGGACATGCATTTCTCCTGAAGCTCACTCCTGCGAACGGGCGCAGGTAAGCGGGAGCGAGCGGTATAGCAGGCGATTCGGGCGATGCAATCGGGCAAATCTTGGGAAAATCGGGGCCGGAGCGGTTCGCCGAGGCGAGCGCCGCCATGCCACCATGGGTTGCGGCCTTGATTTTCATTGTCTAACGTTGTCGTGCTCTCACGTCTCTGTGGTTCGACCGCTGCTTTCGTGCATCATGATGGTTCGGCTCCTGGTTCTTGCGACCCTGCTGTTGATTGCCGGTGAGCTGCGGGCGCGGACCCCGGCGGAGAAAGCGGGATTTCCGTCGAAGCTGGTCATCTACCTTGCCAAGGGGCCGGCGAATTCGTGCGGACAGGGTTGCGATCGCTGGATCGCCGTCGAGGGGACGGTCGATCAGGGGGCAGCCGCACGAATCCGTCGGTTCCTTGCCGGCGTCAAGGATACGCAGCGACCGATCTATTTCCACTCGCCGGGCGGGGCCGTGGACCAGTCCTTCGCGATCGGACGGCTGCTACGCAGCCGCAAGGCTATCGCCCGCGTGGGACGGACCATCGTCACCGCATGTGCTTCCGGGACGCAGATCGACGACGCTTGCCTGAAGATCAAGAACGCGGGTGGGGAGGTCGAGGCCGAGCTCACCACCCGCAAGGCGATGTGCAACTCGGCCTGCGGCTATCTGTTCCTCGGCGCGACGACGCGCGAGGTTGCGCCCGACGCCGCGATTGCGGTTCACAACTCCAGGCTCACCTTGCTCATCCGCGGCGATCCGCCGCCGCAGGTGGTTGCCGAACTGAGGCAGCAACGCCTCGCGATGGCCGATCGGGAACGGGCGGCCTTCATCGCTGCGATGGGAATCAAGGGCGAATTGACCGATCTCATCAAGACGGTGAAATTCGAAAGCATCCACGTGCTCACGCGTCCGGAGCTTTACCGCTTCGGCATCGATACGCGTGCCCAGCCGGAGACCTTGTGGACGCTGGAGAAGGCCGCGCGGCCTTATGCTCGCAAAGTTGTGTTCGCAAGGAAGGACGACGGCGCCTCGTTCCGGATCATGGAGTGGCGGCTGTTCTGCGAGAACAAGAATCGCGCGCGGCTGTTGTTCTCACGGGAATCCGACGTGGGCGCGACCGGCAAGAGCACGATCGTCATGATGGCGGAGCCGGGAAAATCGGTGGCTTTCGGGAGATACCCGGCGCGCGTCGGGAAGTTCGAGGTCTGGAGCGACACGGTGGCGCCGGACACCATCAAGGCGATGCTGGCAACTCCCCGGCTGTTCATGGGAGAGAGTACGCCGGCGGCCGACGGCCAGACCAGTCTGTCGACCTTCGACATCGATACGACCGGCCTTGAGTCGGCATGGACGCAGATGTTGGCAACGTGCCCAGCAGCACCGGTTGCGGCCATGCCGGTGGCGCCTCCAACGGCTCCCGCGGCTCAGTCTCCAACGGTGGATGCGACGCCGTCACGATGAATGCCGCGTCCGGCAACAGGGAGGACGTTGGCTTGCGCGCGGACAGCGCGAAAGCCCAAGAGTGCGAAACAAGAGTGCGAGATAGGTCGGTATGGCCTTTCAGCCTGCAACGCGGACGCCTATGCGTCCGGCTTCGTGGCGGCCGCCTTTGTTGCGGCGGCGCTCGCCATCGTGGTCCTGACCAGGCCGCGGGCGGCCGTCCAGGTTTGCCCCCGGGGAAGCGGCTTTTCCCGCTGTCGGCGCTTGGCAAACCGCGCAGGACAGGGCTAGAACGCGACAGGTGGGACCAACGAGAGTTGACTGAGATGAGGATGATTCTGGCGCTTGTCGCGGTGCTCTATGCGGGAACGGCGCTTGCGCAAACCGACAAGCCGCCGATGGTGGGGGACAAGCCGCTGGTGCAGGTCAAGCCGAAGGGGACCAAGGCGGCGGCACAGAAACAGGCTGCAACGCCAGACGCGGCTGCACCTGCCGCGCCGGCAGCGCCAAAGGCCGCCGGAACGAAGGGCAAGCCGCAATCCACGGCGGTCCGGCTGCAAGGCTGTCTCGATCTCGATGACGGCACCAAGGACCGGCTCAACTGCTACGACGCGGTCATTCCGCCGGCGCCGAAGCCGAAGCCGGCGAAGGCCAAGGGCGTGGCCGATTGCCGTTTCTTCAAGGAAGAGGACGAGCGGCTGGCCTGCTTCAACGGCTTTGCCGAGAGCATCCCGAAGCTGCCCAGGAACTGACAAGACTGACAAGCACCCGACCGGGAGGAGGGCCCGCCTTGGCTAATCGCCGAGCCGGGCCAGCACGGCCCTGAAGGCGATGCCGGGCAACTGCAGGGCGGTGCCCTCGAATTCCACCATGTCGCCGTCTTGCCGGCCGCTCAGCATGAGCGTGATCCGATCGGTCCCGAACAGCGGCCGGAAGGCCGGGTCGGCATTGTAGCGCTCGGTCGAGATCTTGACCTTGATGCGGTCGCCTTCACCCGTATAGGTGCCGCTGAAGGCGAAGGCGGAGTTACCGCCGCGCATCTTGCCGCTGGTCACATAGACCACGCCGCAACCGGTGCCGTGCACGGTGTGGAAGTCGACCTTGTAGAGTCCCTCGCGCAAATGCTGTCCCCGCAGAATCCCGACGATAGGTTAGGGGTGTTGTCGTGGGAAACAAACCCGTGTCGTCCCCGTAGGGGCGTTCGTCAACATCACAATTTGATCATCGGATGAGCGATCAGAAGGCCGCGCAGGCGGATGCCTGCCTTGCAGATCCTAGCGGCTCGACGAGGCTGAACTGCTCGCCGCCACGCGGGTCAGCGCCAGCGACGGCGTTGCCGCCATCTTGACCAGCACGTCCTTGAGCGGGTTTTGCGTCCAGGCGCGGGTGACGTAGTCGCGATGGGTGATGCCGTTGGCGGTCTCGACGAACACGACGCTGCCGGGGCGAAGCGGGCCGTCCATGTCCTCGGACACGCCGATGCCCTTCTGTCTCAGCATGCTCATCAGCTCGCGATCGCGCCGCGCCGTATAGCGCGTATAGGAGCTGACGAAGAAGCTGGAGCGGTGGTTTTCGATCCAGGAGGCGAACTTGTCGAGCTCGCCATAGACGGCGTCGAGCAGCACCACGCCGCGCACGCGGTCGCTGATACCGCCGACCTCGAGGCTCCAGGCCGTCGGCAGGAAGCCGCCGCTGTAGCCGACGATGACGATCGGCATGTTGGCGAAGGCCCGCGCGCTGTTCGGATCGCCGTAGAGACGGGCGAGATGCTCGGTCGACTCAGCCAAGAAGCGCTTGAAGCCGCCGGGTTGCCAGAATTTGCCGGCGCTGGAATCGGCGGCATTGACCGCCATTTGCGGGGCGAGCAGCACGGCATTGGCGCCGGAGTCGGTGATCTGCTGCGGCACCAATTGCCGGTCGCGCACGTCGCGCTCGAGCGTGGCGCCATTGCCGTGGAAGAACACCACGATCACGCCGGGCTTGCGCGCGTCGAAATGTTCGGGGACGTGCATCATCACGCGGCTGTCGCTGTAGGTCTCGTCCTGCCAGTAGACGCGCCCCGAATAGCTGCGGTGGCCGCGGCGCTCGCCCTTGGAGATGTTGAGGAAGGGCGCCTCGGAGGCGGGGTTGTTGCCGTAATAGGGGAAGGCCGACGACTTCATGCTGATGAGCGTCGTCAGGTCTTCGCGTGCCGGGCGCTTGTAGGGGATTTGGGGCTCGAGCGAAGCGACCTTGTAGGGCGCCGGCTCCGGCTGCTGCACCGCGCGCTTTGGCGAGAAATCCGACATCTGGCGCTGGAGGAAGCTTTCGCTCGCGGAGGGGAACCTCTCCTTGAACTGCGGAGCCGGGAAGCGGTCGTTGAACGTGTCGCCGCTGGCGACCTGCTGCGGACTGGCATTCGAGCTGGTCTTGGCGACGACTTGCGTATTGGCCTGCGAGTTGGCGGCGAGCGCTGCCGGGTTGGGCGCCTTGCCGCATTGAACCAGTGCCAGGGACAGGGGCACAAAAGCGCAGACGATGCCTATCCGACGCGCACGACCGCGCGCGCCGGACGATATCGTCCGGTCAGCGCGCGTGTCTGCTTCAGCTCTCGGAACTGCCCCGACCATCCACCCAGTAACCCCAAGTCCGTGAACCCAAAGTCCAGCGGCGATATTGATCTAATTGAGCCGACTGGCGTTTAGGCGACGTTAAGCTTCCGGAGAAACTCCCCACATCCGGAATACGTGAAAAGACCACGCAATCGTGTCGCGATTGTGGGAGTGGGGGTCCGGTTTCGCCGCGCGAAGCCCGGTTAATTGCCTGCGGACGTCCATAAGAGGTGCCAAAATACCGTTTTTGGTTGCCTCATTTAACCCTTGTTAACCCTGCTTGAATTGACTGTCTCAATCTGCACGATGCTTGGAGAGGCGAGCACGCCTCAGCTTGGGGACCCGATGACGGCATCAGAGGCGGGAAGCGCGGCGTGGCCTGGCCGGCATCTCGGAAGCGGGTCCGGTGTTTCCGTCCTCGTGGCGACGGCGATCGTCGTGGCCGACATGATCGGTGTCGGCGTGTTCACGAGTCTCGGCTTTCAGGTCAAGGACATCCCTTCCGGCTTCTCGATCCTGCTGTTGTGGACCGTCGGCGGCATCGTCGCGCTGTGCGGCGTGTTCGCCTATAGCGAGCTCGGGGCGATGTTCCCGCGCTCGAGCGGGGAGTACAATTTCCTCAGCCGCGCCTATCACCCTGCCTTCGGCTTTCTTGCCGGCTGGGTCTCGGCGACGGTCGGATTCGCCGCCCCCGTCGCGCTCGCCGCGATGGCTTTTGGCGAATATGCCAAATCGGTGTTTCCCGAGCTGCCGCCGATCCCGCTCGCCATCGGCGTGGTCTGGCTGGTCTCGATCGTGCAACTGACCGGCGTGAAGCACTCTTCGACCTTCCAGCTCGTCGCGACCATTTTGAAGGTCGTCCTCATCGTCGCCTTCCTGGTCGCGGGCTTCATCATCGGCGAACGGCAGCCGATCAACTTCTTACCCGTGCAGGGCGACTTCGGCCACATCACCAGCGCGCCCTTCGCGATCGGGCTCGTCTTCGTGATGTACTCCTTCTCGGGCTGGAACGCGGCGACCTACATCATCGGCGAGATGAAGACGCCGCAGCAGAGCCTGCCGCGCGCGCTGCTTGCGGGCACGCTGATCGTCATGGTGCTCTATGTCGCGCTGAACGCGGTGTTCCTTTACGCCACGCCGGTCGCAAAGCTCGCGGGCCAGCTCGACGTCGCCAGCGTCGCCGGCACTGCGATCTTCGGCGGGCTCGGCGGCCGCATCGTCGGCGCGATGATCTGCATCGGTCTGATCTCCTCGATCAGCGCGATGATGTGGATCGGCCCGCGTGTGATGATGACGATGGGGGAGGACATCCCGGCGCTGCGCGTGTTCTCGCGCAAGTCGAGGAGCGGGGCGCCGGCCTACGCCATCCTGCTTCAGCTCGCGGTCGCCAATGTCCTGCTGTTCACCCGCAGCTTCGAGGCGGTGCTGGAATTCATCCAGTTCTCGCTGCTGTTCTGCTCGTTCTTCACCGTGCTCGGGGTGATCAAGCTGCGCATCACCGCGCCCGACCTGCCGCGCCCTTATCGCGCATGGGGATACCCGGTCACGCCGCTGGTTTTCCTGCTCGTGACCGCGTTCATGATGTACTATCTGCTCACCGAGCGGCCGGGTCAGTCGCTGTCGAGCATGCTGATCATGCTCTCCGGCCTGTTGATTTACGCCATTTTCCGCAAGCGGCCGGACGCCGCCACAGCCTCAGAGAATCGCGCTTAGAGATGTTTCGACCCATGAAAATTGCGGCCGTCGCCTACACCTTGCTGATCGCGGTCGCGGGGGCCGCGCGCGCCGCCGACGTCACCCTCGACGACACCGCGCGCTTCCTCGCCGGCATGCAGACCTCGGCGGACTCGCCTTTGACGGCGCTCACCAGGGATCCGTCCTGGCAACGCCACGCAAAATTCTTCGACGGCGCCTTTGCCCAGCTCGAGCAGCGGCAATTGTCGAAGATCCGCGCCTGGTCCGACGTCAATCTGGCCGCACCCCGGCCGACCATGTTCTATCTCTTCAGCGGCCCGGACTTCCTCTACGCCGACGCCTTCTATTCCAAGGCGAACACCTATGTGCTCGGCGCGCTGGAGCCGGTCGGCGCGGTGCCCGACCTGACGAAATTGCCGCGCGGCTCGGTCGGGGCTGCGCTCTACAATGTCGAGCGCTCGCTCGGCTCGATCCTGAGCTTCTCCTTCTTCATCACCAAGCAGATGAAGGTCGACCTGCACAGCAACCAGGTCAACGGCACCTTGCCGATCCTCTATGTCTTCCTCGCGCGCTCCGGCAAGACCATCAAGAGCGTCGAATTCATCTCGCTGGACGACAAGGGCGGTGTGCGCGCGGCCGGCGAGAATGCGGGACCGAACGCCACGCGCGGGGTGCGCATCAGCTTCGCCGGCAGCGACGGCCAGGCGCGAACGCTGTATTATTTCTCGACCGACCTCTCCAATTCCGGGGCGCGCGCGGCCGGCTTCCTGAAGTTCTGCGAGACGCTCGGACCCGGCAACAGCCTGATCAAGAGCGCGTCCTATCTGTTGCATTCCGGCAATTTCACCGTGGCGCGCGACTGGCTGCTCGCCAACAGCGCGACCATCATCCAGGACGATTCCGGAATTCCGCTTGGAAACTACAATGCGCGGCAATGGCGCTTCTTCCCGTTCGGCCGCTATCTCGGACCGATCGCGGAATTCCCGGGCCGCTACCAGGACTCCTACGCGCAGTTGTTCACGCGCGCGCAGCCGATCGACTTCGGCATCGGCTATCGCTGGCGCACCCACGAATCGAATCTGCTGCTGTCGGTGAAGGTGCCGGGCAGTGAGGCGGCGCCTGCGGAAACGACCTCGTCGGCCGAGCCACCGCCCAAACCGCGTCCGAAGAAGCCGCGCCCGCCCGCGCCGATCACGCCGCTGGATCGCTCGTTCTGGTTCCGCTGACTATCGCAAATCACCAACGCACGTTCTGGCTCGGCACGATGAAAGCGGTCGTGCTCGGCGTCGCGGTGAAGCTGGCGGCGAGATACCAGATCGATGCGGCAACGAGAATGAGTAGGGCGATGATGGCGAACAGGTCGATTTGCCTTGGGTCGTGATGCCGAGGGTCATGATCGCGGCTGATTTTCCAGCGCATTGTTGTTTCCTCCCGGAGGGAAGCAACATGTCAACGCGACTGCCCGTCCTGCGGTTCCCCACGCACCGCGAGTAGATCACGCGTCGCACGAAGAGCGCTTCATGGCACCGCAGCAAGCCGACGCGCTAGGGAGCCAGAAGCCGCAATAGATCCGGATCGCCATTGGAAATGCTCGCCAGATCGTTCTCCTGAGAATTCGGCGCGGGCTGCCACAGCGAGTAGAGCAGCGCCTTTGCCGCCGGATCGACCTTGAGCGCAGCCTCGACCTCCTGGACGACGTTCTTGCGGGCCTCGTCGGCCAGCGTCGGATTCTGATGCGCTTGCTCATAGGCGTGCTGTTGCCCATACGCGCAAGCGAGCCACACATGGAGATTGCCATTGGTCGCTGCGCTGGGCTGTTGCGCGAGGCGCTGGCCGATCCGGATCGCCTTTCTGAAGCCTTCGGGAGGATCCTCGTAGAGGGCGAGAAACAGCGCCACATCGCTGATCTGGTCGTCCGGGAGAAGTTCGTCGGCTTGGGCCGTACGCATTTGCGCGACATAGACCGTGGCCAGTGCCTGCTTGGCAACCGGATCGGAGGGATCGACCCGATTGGCTTCCTGAAGCGCTACAGTCGCGGATTCGAGATCGTTGTGCCGTGCCTTCGCCGTGCCCCAGGCCGCAAGCTGACGTGGCGTGGTGAGCGCGGTCATCGGCACCGCCAGCAAGGCCGCATCCGCCGATTTGACGCTGGCATTCGTCGATCCGACGATCCGACCGCTGGTGTCGATCTTCAGCCCTTCCTGCAAGGTGGTCTCCACCACCGCCGGGCTCGGTCCGTCGATGGTGTCCAGGAGCTTGGTCAGGATCGTGCGGGTGCCGACATAGCCGAGCCAGAATCCGCCCAGTGCGAAATAGAGAAAAAGAGCGATCGCCAGCAACTGGCCGGACCCGTCCCACCTGAAGCCGGCATTGTTGATCTTCTCCGCAGCCTGCCAGAGATAGTGAGGCACGAAGTAGAGTTGCGTCAGGCCGACGCCGACCAGCGTCTTGGTGAGCCAGTCGGAGATGTCCTCGAGATTGGTGTTGACGCGGCTGGTCGGCGCGGCCGCCGCCGGCGCCTGACCTGGTGCTGCGCCCGGTTGCGGGGTCGGAGCGGGCGCGGCTTGCGGGCGCGACAAGGTGCGGGGAATGCCGAACAGGAGGCCGAGCAGCCATCCGCAGACGGTGCTTGCGCAGGCGAAGACGATGCTGAGCGCAACGATGCGCAGCGAGTCCCAGCCGCGCGACGGAAACGTACCGAGAAACAGCGCGATGAAACCGGCGATGGCGAAGCCGAAGAAGTAGCTCGCGAACCAGTCGAAGATGATCGCGAAGTCTCTGTTCTTGAGCGCCAGGACCAGTCCGCCCGACGACGGTGAATCCTGCGAACCGGACGATCCGTAAGCCATTTGATGCCCTCGACGAAACGCTGGGCGGCAAAAACGATGGTTCGAAATATTTCGGTTATAGCTGAACTATCAAAGGTTGTATCAGAAAACAGTAGCGACCGGCGAATTTCAAGTGTCTTGATTTCAAGTGTTGTGGAGCTCAGCCGGGTTGCGACGGATTGTACACGCCGCGCCAGCGTCCATAGCGCCACGGCAGGTACCAGCGCGCGCCTTGCGGTGTGGCTTCGGGCACGTAGTCGATCCCGGACGTGCCGAACGGGTTGCAGCGCAACAGCCGCGCCAGCGTCATCCAGCCGCCGGCCCAGAGGCCGAAACGCGCGATCGCCTCGTCGCCATAGACCGAGCAGGTCGGCAGGTGTCGGCAGTTGTAGCCGACCAGCGGCGACAGCGTGTGGCGGTAGAGCCAGATCAGCGCGCGGCCGAACCGGCGCGGGAGCTGCAGCACCAGTGCGAGGGCGGTGGAACCTCGAGAGGTTGAATGCTTCATATGCGCCGTGCGGCAATCCTGGGCGACGAGTTGCGCGGTTCCTGCGCAGGGAACAGCAAGCTGTTGTGCGCGCGCCATATTTTGCATGTTTTGAGGGAGCAGTGCAGCAAGTCTCTGTGGACGATCTGTATTCCCCCGGATACCATTTTTGTGACGTCCATGTGTAGAATCATACGTCTGTATGATGGACTCATCGGGCGCTAACCGGGGATTGTTTGGGCTACCTTGGGCTTGGGGAAGGAACCAGATTGAGACATCTGAAGTCGTTCGATCCTCGCAGGTGGTTGTTGGTGGGAACCGCCGCTCTGTGCGTTGCATTGCCCGGCGCAATCGCAACCTCCGGAACGACCGCTCGCGCCGGTGGCACGCTCGAAGAGCGCAAGCTGCCGATGAAGTTCAGCTGGGTTGCCTGCGAGCCGAACTGCCGCGGGTGGGTCAGCGCGGTCGGCATCATCACATCAGATACACCGAGAGACTTCGAGGAGTTTGCGCGCGGGCGCCAGCTCGGCGGGGCGACCGTCGTGCTCGACTCCAGCGGCGGTTCGGTCAACGATGCGATCACGCTCGGCCGGCGGTTCCGCAATCTGGGGCTGCTGACGACGGTGGGTGTCAGCAATCGCGGCGCGCAGGCGACGCGTCCGACCATCGCGCCGGAAGCCTATTGCGAATCCATGTGCGTGTTCCTGCTGCTATCAGGCAAGAAGCGCTACGTGCCGGAAGCGGCCCATGTCCGGGTGCATCAGATCTGGATGGGCGATCGTGCCGACGATGCGAAGGCCGCGAGCTACAGCGCGCAGGATTTGATGATCGTCGAGCGCGACATCGGCCGGCTCGCGAAATACACCTTCGACATGGGCGGCGCGGGGGACCTCTTGTCGCTCGCGCTCAGCGTTCCGCCGTGGGAAGACCTGCATGAGCTCACGGCCAGCGAGCTGAAGCTCACCAATCTCGTGACCACCGATCTCATCGCCGACGTGCTGCCGCATGCGGATCTCGCGGGACCCGCGATGGCCGGCCTCGCGGCGCCCGCGATGGCCGACGTGGCGCCGAAATCGCAGGAACGCTTCGGTGCCGAGCATCCTGATGTGCAGGCGGTAAAGTCGACCCAGACCGCGGAAGCGCTGGTGCCGACCGGCGGCGTTGCGACGCCGAGCACGGCGCCGCAAAAGTAGCTTCCAAACTCGGTCATTCCGGGCCGCGCGCCGCGCGAACCCGGAATCCAGAAGTTGTGGCGCGAGATTCCGGGTTCTCGCTGATGCGAGCCCCGGAATGACGGAGCTAGGGAATCAGCCCTGCGCCGCGGCGGGCTGCTTGGCCTTGGCCTCGATCTGGCCGATGGCATCGACCACGGCATCGAAGGTCAGCAGCGTCGAGGCGTGGCGCGCCTTGTAGTCGCGGACCGGCTCGAGGAATTTGATCTCGGCCCATTTTCCGTCCGGCGGGGCGCCGTTTTCTTTCAGCATCTTGCGAACGGTTTCGCGTAACTCACGGAGTTCGCTCGCGGTCGAGCCGACGACCTGACTTGCCATGATGGATGAGGAGGCTTGTCCGAGCGCGCAGGCCTTCACGTCATGGGCGAAGTCGGTGACGGTGTCCCCACTCATCTTGAGATCGACCTTCACGGTCGAGCCGCACAGCTTCGAATGGGCCGTTGCGGTCGCATCGGGGTCGGCAAGCCGTCCCAGACGGGGGATATTCCCGGCCAGTTCGATGATCCGCTTGTTATAAATGTCGTTCAGCATGTCATGGAGTCCGAGGCGCAGCTTGCGGCTTCTTAGGCCTGATCGGCCTTGGCGGCCGCCGTCCTCGGTCCTATATAGGGTCGGAACTGGCGGAAAAACAGTCCAGCCGTGCGAGCAGCGGTGGTCCAGAACCACGCGCATGGCGCTAAGGTAAGGGACCGTTCGGCGCCAGGATCGGTTATTCTTTATCAGGCGTCCGGCGGCATTCCGCCCCGTCTGCCGGTGACACTCCGGCCGAAAGGCCGGTCGAACGGAGTTGACATGGACGCGCTGATCAAACCCATCCGCCCCAATAAGCCTGCCGACAAGCAGCCCGAGAGCCGCCCCGCGGAGCTCGATCCTGCCGAATTCCTCGCCGCCGCCGTCCGCGCCGACCAGCCGCGCCCCGCGCGTGCCGAGGCCGAAGAGGCCGTGAAGACGCTGCTCGCCTATATCGGCGAGAACACCGAGCGCGAGGGCCTGTTGGATACGCCGCGTCGCGTCGTCGAGGCCTTTGACGAGCTCTACCAGGGCTACCACCAGTGCCCGGCCGAGGTGCTTGACCGCACCTTTGGCGAGACCGCCGGCTATGACGATTTCGTGCTGGTGCGCGACATCGAATTCACCTCGCAATGCGAGCACCACATGATGCCGTTCTACGGCAAGGCGCACATCGCCTACACGCCGGTCGAGCGGGTGGTGGGCCTGTCGAAGCTCGCGCGCCTGACCGACATCTTCGCGCGCCGGCTCCAGACCCAGGAGCACCTGACCGCGCAGATCGCGGCCGCCATCGACGAGGTGTTGAAACCCCGCGGCGTCGCCGTGCTGATCGAGGCGGAGCATACCTGCATGTCGGTGCGCGGTGTGGCCAAGCATGGCGCCTCCACGTTCACCAGCCGCTTCACGGGCATGTTCCGCGACAACCCGGCGGAGCAGGCCCGCTTCCTGTCTTTGGTGCGAGGCTCGCTGCGCTGATCCTCGCGAATGATCTAGCGAGGGTCTCGTGTCCGCTCACTCCCACGACCTCGAGGAAGGCCTCGACTTCCGGCCGAAGTTCGACGCGGCCGGTCTCGTCACCTGCGTGGCGACCGACGCCGCGACCGGCGATGTGCTGATGGTCGCTCACATGAATGACGAGGCCTTGCGCAAGACGATTGCGACCGGCGAGGCCTGGTATTTCAGCCGCTCGCGTAACGCCTTGTGGCGAAAAGGCGAGAGCTCGGGTCAAACGCAGCGCGTCGTCGAGATGCGCACCGATTGCGACCAGGACGCGGTCTGGATCCGCGTCGAGCAGGTCGGCGCCGCCTGCCACACCGGCCGCAGGTCCTGCTTCTATCGCAAGGTCGAGCCTGAAGGCGGCATTGCGAAGCTCGTCTTCGTCGATGCCGAGCGGATGTTCGATCCGGACAAGGTCTACAAGAAGTGATGTCCGGTCCGTCCCCCGGAGCGCCATAGGAGAAAAGCCCCGGACGATGGCCGGGGCTTTTTTGCGTGTGCCGAGCATGATCGACAGCTTGGAGGTGGAAGTCTTCTATCCAGCCTGATGGCGGCGAAGGATTAGCAAAGCGC
>NZ_JAFCJM010000139.1 GCF_018130955.1 Bradyrhizobium liaoningense | reverse complement strand
CAGGCTTCTGACATCAAGGGGCGCTAACGCCCCTCAATGTCGATGCCGAAAAACGAATTGGCTCACAGGCTCTACGGATTTCAATACCCTGACTTTGTGCTCGAGCCGGTGGTTGACTTCGTGCTCGCGCCGGTGGTTTGACCTGGAGCGTAACCGGACGCGCCGGGGCTGGCCTTCTTCGAGGCCTTCGCGTGCTGTTTCTTATGTCCAGGAGCGTAGCTTGAAGCGCCCGGCTCGCCCTTCTTGGAACCGGTTTGCTGCATCTCCTGGCCTGGCGTCTGGCTAGACACACCCTGAGCAAACACAGCTGGTGCTGTAGCCATGACAACGGCAGCAGAGAGCGCGATGATCTTTGTTTTCATGTCGTCTTCCTCTCGACAAGCCCCTCCATGCAACGAAATGAACCCAACGCCCGTTCCTCGGGGCCCGTGCAGAGAATGTTCCGCATCTGACTCCGCTTCGTTCTCAACGAACGAATCGGAATCGCGAAAATCAGCCATGGACACGTCTTAACGTTCCATTTCTCGCTGAGGGTTTGAATGAGCCTGGCCGCCACGCAGGATGGATGGAGCGACTTGTCCGCCGTAGCGCGGATTGCCAACGGGTCCGCGCTCCGCGCGGCCCGATGACAGGCTGCGCGCAACCCACCTCTGTATCCGCCCACGCGAACATTGGCGGGTTACACCCGCCTCTTTCGCTTCCGCGTACAGACAGCTCGTAGAATGGGCGGAGCGACGCCCATCAACGCTGCGCGCGCTGATGGGCTTCGCGACAGATCAACCCTTCCCACAAGTTGTCATTCCCCAAGAGACCCGCGCCCCAAGCGATCCGACGTCTTGGCGCTGCAGTTCCCGATACTATGCGCGTTCTGTCTCGAGCGCGCGTTCTATCTCGAGCTCTTGCTCCGCAGGCTCCAGCCTGGGAGTCTCGCCTACCGAGACTTCCGCCATCCTGCGCTTGACCTCCTCGCATGTCTTGCGGACGTCTTCGGTGAACAGCGCGCATTCTTCGATGCGCTTGAAGATCTTCCGTCCCTCTTCACGATAGCCTGCCGCCGTTTCGCGCATGAAGGCAATCGCGTCATGGACCTGGGCTGTCAGCGCCTCGCATTTTTGCGCGGCGTCGATCAGCTCGGTGCCCATGGCCTCGATCTCTTTTGCAGCGGACTCATAGTCGCGAATGACCGCCTCTGCACTGAGGGCGCCGACGCGCGTCACCCCCGCGGTGTGCTCGACGTAATCGGGCAGAGCAATGGAAGCGATCGAGCTTCCCGAACGTATCGAACTAATGTCCGCCTCGAGCTGAACCAGGTTCACTCCGTCCCGTCTGCGCAATTGTTCAACACTTGCCATTGATTGATCCTCCCAAACGCACCCAGAACCCCAAACGGCATTGAGTGTATTACGGGGGTAAGCGGTGTTCTAACCCGATGTATCCTTGACAGTCTCAACTTTGCCATTTTTTACAATCGCCAGTGCGGCACGCGATAATGGATGTTGCGAGCGCTCAACCTCTCCTGGTTGCACCTCGTGAAGATGGTGGGTTTCACACGCAAGCGTAGGGCGGATCAGCCAACGGGGCCAACGCGTTGCGCGGACCCGTCGGCTGACCCGCCCTACTTTCCCTCCTCACGCCCCATCATTCGCCGTCGCATTGCGGCGTGCTTGTCTTGCGGCTTGCCTTGCGGTTTGCCTTGCAGCCTTCCTGGCAACCCGGCGCGCGCGGAACCGCCTCGCGGCATGAAACGTCCGCGGGGCGACCACTTGGAACGCCAGAGACGCAACTCCGGCGACCAACCCCTTCACCAGGTCAAAAGCGAATTCGGGTCCAAAATACTCCCACATGACCCCAGGTCCTTCTTTCAACGAAGGCGGCGCCGGGCAGAAGTGGGCAGACATGAAAATGGAAAGGCCCCGTCCGTCACCGGCGGGGCCTAAGAAAAATCCCTGTGCGCGTCATTGCGCGCACCCGAAACCTCTTGGTTCACCCGCTCAAGGTGGACTCGATGCTGCAAAGCATGGTCGTGCGATTGAAAACGCCCATAGCGATCATCCCGAAATTGCCGAATGCCGACCCGGCCGCTGCGCATTGCCAAGCGAGCGCACGAGGGTCCATCGTCGGCGCTACAGAACCAGACTGGAGGGCTGCTGTCTGTGTGCCACTTCACAACTGCCGGATGAAATTTCCGGTCAGCAATGCGTAGATGGGGTAACGGGCCCCCTCGGCCTTCCAACCAAGCCGCGCTAGCTACGGCGCGATTTGGTGGCGCGCGTCGC
>NZ_JAFCJM010000138.1 GCF_018130955.1 Bradyrhizobium liaoningense | reverse complement strand
CTTGGCGGCGGCGACGTTGCCGGTGGTGGTGGTGATCGTGGCGGGATCATAGCGCCGCATCGCGAGCGCGAAGCCAATTTGCGTCGGTCAAGTTCTTCTCGCGCTGGCCTCCGACTGATTCCGATTCACTAGTCCAAAGCCTACCTAAGTATGGCCCCTTCATACCCACGCGCAGTGGCGCCAACCGAGTGCCGGTGCTACCTATAAGTCCAGAGTGAAAAGCAACGGAACCGGTCCTTCGAGCCGGCAGTTGCAGGGCAAGGTCGGCGGCGTAACGCCCGCCGACTTCCCCCAATCTGGCAGCGCGTTGCCGCTCAATTGGTGTCTACCGCCACGGTTAGCTGCAGAGAGTACGCCATGAGAAACATCGCCGATCTCCTGACACGGTTTTGGCAAGGGAGCCAGCCCGCGTCCAATACTCAGCTTGCTGCTATGACCGAGAACCGAGATCGATCCAGCATGGCTGATTTTGTCCGGATCCTGCAGGCCTACGATCAAGACCAGTACGGCAGGATTTAGGGGCAACCGCGTCAGTCCATGATACGATTGTCCGAGCAAACCAAAGCTCAGGACTTGAGACCGCACCCGTCCAGTTCTTAAGTCTGCCACGTCCCCGGAAGTCAGTGCGCACGACCGGAAAGTCCGCTTTCACTTCAAGAACCGACCGGTCTCCAGCACCCAGTGCCTGGTAAGTCGCAAGGTCACCGCAATCCCACCGCTAATTTCGATTCAAGTAGACCTGAGGTTGGTATAAGATCATGGATCGCGAAACGCGGGTCCGATACCCCGTTTCAGGATTGCCGGCGGAATCGTGGACCTGACGGCGTCTGTCGGTCGGCTCACCTGGTGGCGCCTATGGCGAAGGCGAGATACTTCGAGATCGGCGTGGTCTGCCTCGAAATCATCGCGGTGCTGCTTGCGATACTTGTGGCAGTGTACGTCTCCATCTGGATCGGCCTCCTCCTGCTCGTCCCGCTCCTCCTGGGACTGATCTCGCTGATTTGCAACTACGATGCCTGGGTCGTGCGACGGCTATCGACGCAAGACCACCGCTGATATTGCCCCTGTGCAAGACTGGATTCGTGGACAGGTACCGGCGAATGCTCAGGCTACTGCCGTCTGACCCGCGATGCAGGTTCTGCATGGTGCCGTTCGGTGGCGTCGGCAAAGCGATCGGCATCAGACCGTCGGCGGCGAACCCAAACTACTGCCGGAGCTGCTTCGAGGCCCTGCCGACAACAACTCACGAACTGGAAGTCGGAGTGCTTTTCGCGGACCTGCGTGGGTTCACCTCGTGGTCCGAGACCCACAGCTCGAGCGACGCGGCCGACCTGGTGAGCCGCTTCTATGCGAGCGCTAATCGCGTGCTGACCGCCGATGACGCCTTCGTTGACTTCATCGGGGACCAGGTGATGGCCATCACGTCGTGGATATGCCCTCGCTCGGCGCGAGAACCGCGGACATCATGCTCGCGGCGACGAGACGGCTGGTCGATGCGGTGCGGCAGGGCGTGGAGTCGTTGCCGGTTGGTGCCGGAATGCACATGGGCAAGGCGCAAGTCGGCTCGCTGGCCACGGGAGAGTCGAAGAATTTTACTGCGATCGGGGACGTGGTGAACACGGCCGCACGCCTGCAGAGTGCGGCCGGCGCCAACCAGATCCTGGTTTCGGAGAAGGTTTACTGCGCGCTTTCCGGGGAGAAAGCCCCAGGCGGACCGCACCACCCTGGACCTGAAGGGAAAAGCCGAGCTACTGACCGCCTTCGTCTTGCGCTAAAGCGCGATGGCTTTAGGTTGAATCGTCATCGCGCTTTAGCTCCTGTTTGAGCATGATCTTTTCGGAAAACCGCTGCGCACTTTTCCGGATCATGCTTTAGCTCTGCCACTTGGCCGAGCGTGGGAAGCGCCGCGCGGCCGCAATACAGCTATGGCTCCTTTGGGCCGCGCGAACGCCTATATTTTGCGGTTCAATATCAGCGGCTGGTGAACCCGGTGTCGGGCGCGGTCGCGCTGGGGACGCTGTTGGCGGCGGCGACGTTGCCGGTGGTGGTGGTGATCGTGGCGGGACGGTAGCGCCGCATCGCGATGCGCGAAGCCAATTTGCGTCGGTCAAGCTCATCTCGCGCTGGCCTTCGTCCGCTCTGCAGCGCACTCCGGACGTCACGCGAACATCGCGCCACTTCCGAGAAGGGCCGATTTTGTTGCAAAAGTCGGCTGTAACCGACGGATGTCTTTCGGCCATTTGGTAAGGCTGACCGGCTTTGATCCGCCGACCCTGACGCTCTCAACGCAACTCCTACGCTACGCAATGCACAGGGCATGAGCGGGTG
>NZ_JAFCJM010000137.1 GCF_018130955.1 Bradyrhizobium liaoningense | reverse complement strand
CAGATCGAGAGCAGTGTCGATCTTCCGCACTAGATGATCTTCGGGAACCGCGTCGCTGAGATGAAACTCGTAGAACAGTTGACCTTGGTCACTCTTCAGACGGCCCATCATGGATCGACCTCGTCGCGATTCGCGTCAACACAACGGAATCACGCTTGCCGGCTCGCCTCAACCGACTTTTGCAACAAAATCGAGCGCATAACGGAAGTCACCCAGCTTCGCCGGCATTGACGGCTTATGACCCATCTGCGACATCAGCGCGCATATTGCTGTGATGCACAATACCGGTGGGATTTGAAGCATATGTTAGGCTGTCGCTCGGCCTTAAGGGCGACGAAATGCGACGGCGCGAGTTCATAACGCTAGTCGGCGGTGCGATCGTGGCGTTGCCGCTCACAGCGTTGGCCCAGAAAGCGGGACGGACGTATCACCTAGGTTGCTTGTCTCCGCATCCTCGCGATATTCCCTTTAACGTACTTTTTTTTGACAAACTACGGCGCGCTGGTTTCATTGAAGGCCAAAACCTCAGGATTGATTACCGCGCCTTTGCTGCGCATATCGATTTGATTTCGCAATATGCGGCGGAGCTGGTCATAGCCCAACCCGATGTCATCTATGCTGCTAGCCCCGTGGCAGTTCGCGCCGTGCAGCAGGCAACCAAAAGCATTCCCATCGTTGGGATCACAGGCGATATGGTTGGCGAGGGACTGGTAGAATCATTCAGCCGGCCCAATGGGAATACCACGGGGATCAGCATTTTTGCCCCTGAGCTTGACGGCAAGCGACAGGACATCCTGATCGAAGCCGTACCTGGGATTCGCCACATGGCGGCTCTCGCCGAAACCAGGTGGTTAACTGAGGGGAAGGATCGCGCTCTGCAAGAGGCGGCGCGCGCAAAAAACGTCGAGCTTTCAATCTATCGCATCACTAGCGCCGAGGAGATTGTCGCCACTATCGATAAGGCACAGGCATCGGGCGCCACGGCGCTGAATGTGCTTTCGTCCGCGATGATCGACGGCAATGCTCCGCTGATTATAGAACGAGTTGCAGCACTGCGGCTTCCGGCCATGTATCAATGGGGCTACTGGGCCGAGAAAGGTGGCTTTATCGGCTACGGCCCATCCCACGGTCATTTGGAAGACCTTACTGCCCGATTTGCGGCGAGCCTTTTGCGCGGCACGATGCCTGCCGATCTGCCGGTCGAACAGCCGACGAAATTCGAGCTGGTGATCAACCTCAAGACCGCTAAGGCGATGGGTGTGACGGTTCCGGAGGCTCTATTGGCGCGCGCTGACAAGGTGATCGAATGAGATGATGGGTTTGCGGCACCGCAGGAGTCTGCACATGGCCCAGATGCGAAATGTCGCGCCGTCCGCTTTACCGCCGCTGTTGGGGAAATAGCGGAAGCGATCGGCATATCGCAAAACCGACGCGATTGACCCATAGGCGTCATGTGCGACGCACCGCAATTGCGACGCAGCATTTGTGTCCCGACCACCATTGAGACGTGATACTCTGCGCTCCGTCGTCCTCAAACTGCGATGAGGATCGAATGAAGCGGCGTGAGTTTATAGCGGCTGCTACTGCGGCACTGCTCGCTTCGCCACGTTCGAGGGCGCAGGGGAAGCCTCGGCGAATTGGTTTCCTCATTGCTTGGGCAGATGAGCCGGCCCGTGACCCCATTCACGCCGCGTGGCTCAGCGGTTTGCGCGAGAACGGTTGGATAGAGGGCAAAAACCTGATTGTCGAATATCGTTATGCCCCGGACCGCCTGCCAGATTTAGCCGCCGAGTTGGTGGCCTTAGCTCCCGAATTGATAATTGCTCCGGGACCGCAGGCAGCGCTAGCCGCAAAATCAGCAACCTCCACCATTCCGATTGTATTCGTGGCTGTGGCCGATCCCCTAGGGCTCGGCCTCGTGCAAAGCCTATCGCGACCAAGCGGCAACATAACGGGTCTTGCGACCATGGTCCCCGATGACTTCGGCGCGAAACGTCTCGAAATCCTCCAAGAACTGGTCCCCAGCGCATCTAAAATCGCGCTCTTGGTCAATCCGAACAACCCAATGCACAGGCTTAACTTCGGGGAATTCTTGTCTCGCACAGCCCGGAGGCTCGGTGTGGCTTTGCTAACAGTTGAGGCGACGACGGCCGAGGAACTCGACGTCGCCTTTGCATCGGCCGCCGCCCAACATGCCGACGCCGTAATGGACCTTGGTGATGCCCTCACCTTTTTCCAAGCTCCGCGAACTATCGCGCTCGCGGCGAAGTATCATCTGCCGGCAAGCTACTTGTTCCGAAGATGCGCTGATCTCGGGGGGTTGGTCGTCTACGGCCCCGATTTCGCCGATCTGTACCGCCGTACAGCCGGCTATGTCGATAAAATCCTCAAAGGCACCAAGCCCTCCGATCTGCCGGTTGAACAGCCGACCAAATTCGAGTTGGTCATCAACATGAAGACTGCCAAAGCGCTCGGGCTCTCCGTGCCGCCCTCGCTACTTGTTCGCGCCGATCAGGTGATCGAATAGATCGATCTTTCTTGCTGCGATGCATGAGTCCGGAAGTGGCCGATTTTGTTGCAAAAGTCGGCTGTAACCGACGGATGTCTTTCGGCCATTTGGTAAGGCTGACCGGCTTTGATCCGCCGACCCTGACGCTCTCAACGCAACTCCTACGCTACGCAATGCACAGGGCATGAGCGGGTG
>NZ_JAFCJM010000136.1 GCF_018130955.1 Bradyrhizobium liaoningense | reverse complement strand
CAGATCGAGAGCAGTGTCGATCTTCCGCACTAGATGATCTTCGGGAACCGCGTCGCTGAGATGAAACTCGTAGAACAATTGACCTTGGTCACTCTTCAGACGGCCCATCATGGATCGACCTCGTCGCGATTCGCGTCAACACAACGGAATCACGCTTGCCGGCTCGCCTCAACCGACTTTTGCAACAAAATCGGCCACGAGCGGACATCGCTGCGGCAAAAAATCCCATATGCGAGATCGAGCGGCGCGGAGCAGGCATGTATCGCGTGCGCCTTAGGAGGTGGTTCGTTTGTTCCAATGCTCGGCCGCCTGCCTAACGGTCGGCGCATTGGGGCCGAAAGCTGAACATTCCTTACACACTACAAATTTTGGATCGATGTCGCTGTTGATCCAAGCTCCGAACCGCCGCAGAAAGGACAGGGCCGCAGCGGTTGTACAGAAATGGGGAATCCGCGCAGTGGATCGATAGCTGCGCTGTCGCTAGGCTTCCTAGGCATCTTAACACGAGCGTTTAGGACAGTAGTTCTGGGCCGAGGTCGACGACCTCGACGAAATGATGACCGACGTCGCTGTTGAAGCCGATGAAGTCCCACTTCGCGCCGTCGCCTTGACAAGTAGCGCCGGTGAAGCGTGCTGGCTGCCACTCGGGATGTTTCGTACTTGAGCGCACAAGGACCCAATAGAAGCGACCTGGAATCAACTGTGTAACGTCGGTCATGGCATCATTTGCAGACCCCTCGCTCACGCCGCCGCGCGGCGCTCGGCCGAGCGCAGACGCATGGGCTTGCCGCCCGGCGGGTTGCGTGGACCGTTTCCGTCTAGCGCGCGTAGCGCTTCCAGAATATCGTCGATATGAACAGACGCCTTTAGTCCGTCCGGTGAGCGCAACGCTGGACAGGACGCGATCGCCGAGGCGTCGGAAGCCCATGACGCGAGGATGGCCCGCTTCTCGGCCAGACTCAAAGTCGGGTCAGCGACGACCTCGCGCGGATGCGAGAACACCGTGCCGGGATGAAGAAGGGCATTTAAATCGAAGACGTTATCGTGTGCGGGCGTCGTCCGCATGGCTAAACCTCCCATCATAAGACGCATTAAGGTGGCCGCGCGGGAGCAATCCCGCGCGGCGGCGATCGGAACCAAGCCGCGTTGGTCAGGCGGCCTTGCCCTCGATCTGCTTGACCTGCCCAGCGCTTGCGCCCGCGATGGCGATGCGCCGCGGCTTCATGGCCTCGGGAATCTCGCGTTGAAGCTCGATGACCAACAGACCATTCTCGAAGTGCGCGCCCTTGACCTCGACGTGGTCAGCCAGGGTGAACTGGCGCTTGAACGAGCGTGTCGACATTCCGCGATGCAGGAAGGTCTTCTCGTCCTTCTCAGCCTTGTGGCCTTCCAACGTAAGGACATTCTGCTCCACCGTGAGGCCCACCTCGTCCGGTGTGAATCCGGCGAGCGCCACCGAGATTTGGAAGCGGTTCTCGTCGAGCCGCTCGATGTTATAGGGGGGATAGGTCTCTTCGGCGGTCCGCTGGACTTCGTCGAGAACATCAAACAGGCGGTCGAAACCAATGGTTGACCTCCACAGGGGAGTCCAATCATACCTCATAGCCAAATCCTCCAAAGAGCAAGTTGGGTACGAGCTGGCACCGGACACCTTCCGGCGCCCGCCTTGATTTCGGGGCCCCGAAGGCGCCCCGGCCGCCATGTCTGCGGCGACCAAAAAAATCTGCCACGGGCAAAAAAGTTTCAAGAGGGTGACGAAAAATTTTAGCGCCTTAACGGGCGGCCTGGTTTAAGCGTTGTTGTCGTGCAAGGTCACATCCGCTTCGGCCGCTCGGGGGCACAAGCGGCGGTCTGCGTCCAAATAGCCGACATGGTAAATGCCTCAGCTCGGGTCGGCTAAGGGTCTTGGCTGTGTGAAAACGCCAGGGCGCTTGACGGCGATAGAATACGTTATTCGTTCAAGACCGTCTTAGCGGTCAACCTCGCAAGCGCATTCAACTTAGAGAACGAACTGAAGAATGTAATTCTAGCCGTGCCTCGATCTTTCGCGTTTTTACACAGCCAGGGCCACGAGGCGACATATGAAAGAGGCCGCCAACTGAGGCGGCCCTACTCTTGCGTGCTTTCTTGGTCTGGATTGATGCCAAGAATCTTGAACGACTGCGCCAATACCTCTCGGGAACGTTGAAGAGCTTCACTGGTGTGCACTAGCGCTTGCTGCGCTCGTTCATAGGCCTGCTTCGCAGCCTCGATCTCTTCCCGGGTCACAGTGCCGTAGTAAGGCATAACATTTTCCTGGAATGCGCCTGCATATCCTTTCATGGCGATTTCATTCTGATGGTCGAAGTCCCGGGGATGTAAGCCACTCGTTCATATGAGAGGCTGTTTCGGCCTGCCGGGCTTTGCGGATCATTTGGTCCCGCGCTGCGCCTGGTGGAAGCCATTTGGCTTCGGCTCTTAGGCGTTTTGCTTGTTCGGAAAGTCGTTCTTCAAGGGATTGTATCTGTTTGAAACGACGACGCTGCATGACACAACCTCGTGCTTACGGGTCCTAATCCGTAGGGTTCAGCAGTTCCGATCCTAATATGCAGACGGGCGGGTTTCGGTTCCCTACTCGGAATGAATTTTTCCGCCTCTGCGATCGTAGCTCCGCTTCGGGGTACGCTTCCGGCGAAGGCCCCGGCTAGGGCTGTTTCTGGCGGAAAGCGATCGCGCTATGCGGCGTGGGCGACGTTCTGAGATCGCCAATTCCAGGGCATGAGTTCGTCAATGCGCTTGGCGG
>NZ_JAFCJM010000135.1 GCF_018130955.1 Bradyrhizobium liaoningense | reverse complement strand
GCTCAGCAACCCGAATATCGCCAAAAGACATCCCATGCCTCCCGTCCCAAACAGGTCGAAAGGCCTTGAATCACATTCCCAAATTCTCGGGAATCACTTTCGGGCATCCCTTAGCCCACAAGGGGAGGGTGTGACGCCCTCACCCCTTCGGCGGGATCAGCGGCTGCACGATCTCGCCAAACTCCGCCAGTGCCTCGCAGCGCTCGGCGTGGGCTGCGAGCGCCGGATAGCGCGCGGCGTCGAACAGCGTCGGATGCGCTTCGCGGGTGAAGCGGACGACGCAGGCGACGACGATATCGGCGTGGCCGATGCGCGTCCCCAGCCAATAGGGCGTCGTCACCTTGGCGCGCTCGGCTTCCAGCACCTTCAGCACGTCTGATATCTGCGCCTGGCAACGCTCGACCCAGAGCGCAAGCTGCTCCTTCCGCAGCACGCGCTCGTAGAGCAGGCTGACGGCCTTGTCGCCAAGGCCGCTTGCCAGCGCGCAAATGCGCAAATGGCGCCGCCGCTCGATGCCACCCCGCGGCAGCATCGCCTTCTCCGCACCCACGAGGTCGTCGAGATGATCGAGAATGATCGTGCTTTCGATCAGCGCCTCGCCGTCATCGAGCACCAAGGTCGGCACGCGACGTAGCGGATTGTAGGGCGCGATCTTGTCGGCATCGCCAAAAGTCGACCACGGCTTGTGCTCGAAGGCGATGCCATAGAGCTTCAATGCGATCGCGACGCGGCGGACGAAGGGAGAATCATACTGACCGATCAGGAACATGGTTTGCGCTCGTTTCTCAGTATTCGGGCGGGGCCGGTCAGTCTCCACGGGAATATCCTTGCTGGGCAAGGAAATTCTTGGAAATGAAGCATTGCACTGGACGCAACAGCGCTCGCGATCACGCGCTGATGCGCCGCGCGCTCAAAGGCCATCCTGGATCGAGCGCTTGATGGCCGCGATCGCCGCCTCGTTGCGCTTGTACATCGTCCACTGCTTGATCCGTTTGGCACGCACCAGCCTTGCTGCCGTCAGCACTCGCATGTGCTCGCTTAAAGTCGGCGCGCTGATCCCGAGCTTCTCGGCGATCAGCAATCCGCAGACGCCATCCTCGACCAGATCGCCGTCGGCCTGCTCGCGAAAATGCCTCCGCGGATCCCGCAGCCAGTCCAGGATCTGCAGGCGGCGCTCATTGGCCAGCGCGCGCAATGCGAGGTCAAATTTCATTTAGCCATTTTGCTAATTACCTAATTGATGTCAACTCCCGGGAGCGCTATCATGGACGCCATCATGACAACCGACATCACGCGGGAGCGGATCGCGGCGACCGAGGCCGTCATCCGACCGCACATCAGGCGCACGCCGCTGCTTAAAGCCAATCTCGCCGATTTCGGCCTGCCGGCCGTGTCGGTCACCTTCAAGCTCGAGATGCTGCAGCATTCTGGATCGTTCAAGGCGCGGGGTGCGTTCGCCAATCTGTTGCTGCGGCAGGTGCCGGCGGCCGGTGTCGTCGCCGCATCCGGCGGCAATCATGGCGCCGCGGTAGCCTATGCGGCGCAGCAGCTCGGTATTCCCGCCACGATCTTCGTGCCCGACATCACCTCGCCCGCCAAGGCCGAGAGGATCGGGAGCTATGGCGCAAAGCTCGTGATCGCGGGCAACCGCTATGCCGATGCGCTCGCGGCGAGCGAGGCGCACGTCGCGCGGACCGGCGCGCTTGCGGTCCATGCTTACGACCAGCCCGAAACCCTGCTCGGACAAGGCAGCGTCGGGTTGGAACTGGAGCAGGACGCACCCGACATCGATACGCTGCTGGTGGCCGTCGGCGGCGGAGGGCTGATCGGCGGCATCGCGGCGTGGACCGCCGGCCGGACGCGGATCATTGCGGTCGAGCCTGAGCAATCGCCGACCCTGCACGCTGCGTTTGCGGCGGGAGTGCCGGTCGACGCACCGGCCGGCGGCATCGCAGCCGACAGCCTGGCGCCGCGGCGCGTCGGCGAATTGATGTTTCCGATCGCACGCACCCATGTCGAGCAGGTCGTCCTGGTCAGCGACGACTCGATCCGGCAGGCGCAGGCCGCGTTGTGGTCGAGCCTGCGCGTGGTGGCCGAGCCCGGAGGCGCAGCCGCATTTGCCGCGCTGCTTTCCGGCCGCTATCGTCCCGCGCCGGGAGAGCGCGTCGCGGTGCTGGTCTGCGGCGCCAACACCACGGCGGTAAACTTCGAGGGCTAGTTTGGGGGGCGCATGACCGGGCTGCGCGCGTTGATCCTGACGTCGATCCTGCTCGCGCTGATCGGAGGCGGCGTGAGCGCACAGGATCGCCCGATCGGCTTTCTCACGCCGTCAAAGAACATCGTCTGCCAGTTCTTTGCCGGCAACGGACAAGGCAATGATCAAGCCGTGCTCCGCTGCGACATCATGAACATGGAGACGCGACCGCGCCGCCCTGCCGATTGCGAGCTCGACTATGGCCACGCCTTCGAGATGACCGCGAAAGGCACGGCCGCGCGCATCTGCGCCGGCGACACCGTGATGGACCCGGCACTGCCCGTGCTCGCCTATGGCGAGATCTGGCAGCGCGCGGGATTCACCTGCCGGTCCGAGCAGACCGGGCTGACCTGCTTCAACGCCATGCAGCACGGCTTTTCGCTGGCAAGGACGAAGCAGGAGGTGTTTTGAGGCCGTGCGGAGCCGCATGAGTGGAGCGACATGCGGGGGCATCCTGGTGACACCCTTCCCGGATATCGCTGCGCTCATCCGGGCTTCTGTAACGGGCCTTGGTTAGTCAATCCCTTTTTGCGTCATCCTCTCGCCGGGTACTTGCTTC
>NZ_JAFCJM010000134.1 GCF_018130955.1 Bradyrhizobium liaoningense | reverse complement strand
CTCCCTGGAACACTGAAGCTTCGCAACCTCAGCTTCCTCGGTTCAGACCAGATGGACAACCTCCTGAGAGACCAAAGCTAGCCGATCTGCTGCTGGTTGACGGCAATCCACTGGAGAATATCAACCTGATCGCCGACCCCGCCAAGAACTTCAAGGTCATCATGAAGGATGGGCGGGTATACAAGAATACCCTTTGATCGACGCTACTCCGCGTGTGGCCGGCGCCGGTGTCCGCCGGTTATCGCCGTCCGCTCGCAAATCTGTACTCCACTTCGACCTCGATCAGTCCGCCGGCGTCGCCGAGATCGCGCCGGAGTTGCTCGCGCACGGCGTGGCGGGCTGCCTCAGGCAGCGAGATGAATGCCTGTCCAGGCGACCCCCCACCTTGCTCGAAAGGCTCGAAGTAAGCGTCAAAGGAAGGCAGCGTGAAAATCCTGGTTTCCGTGGTGATCTCCACGTCCTGGAAACTTGCGACCTCGAACAGCCTCTATTTCATTTCACTGCCAAGCGAAAACACACGCGCGGCAGCCTCCGCCAACGATGGCAAGTAGCGTGCAATGGCGAGGTTGATGCGAATATTGTAGGACCGTTCCGGCACCGGCCCAAATTCCTATCATGCGCATCATGCCAGGGCGCGCCTGCTCGTTGCGGAGAAGCGCGCCGAGGAAGCGCTGATCGAGGCCGCGAGGAGCCTGCGGCTGAACCCCGGTTTCATCCCGAGCTATCTTGTCTTGTGCCAGGCGAACATCATGCTCGGGTTGCCCGGGAATGCGATTGACCATGCGAGAAAGGTCAAGCGCCTCAGCCCGCCGGATCTCTATCTCTACGTGTTTCACACCCAGGAGGGATTGGCGCATATCATGCTCGGCGAGGATGATCTCGCGGTCGCCTGTCTTCGGCAGGCCGTCGCCAACAATCCGGAATTCCCGGCCGCGTCGGGGTATCTCGTCGCGGCCCTTGCGCTGACGGGAAAGGATGCGGAAGCGCGTGAGCAATTGGCGCGCTATCTCTCGCTGCCGGATGCGTGCATCAAGACCGTCGCGGCTGGCGAGGCATGGTCTACTCGGAACATCCGGCCTATCTGGCATTGCGCGAGCGCATCTACGATGGCCTGCAAAGGGCCGGAATGGCCGTACGATAAGCGATCATCACAATGTACGCTTGGCAGGGTCTTGCGCCTCGAATACATGGGCGGTTTGTTAGCCGGGCGCAGAGTAACGCAACTACGAGTGCAATCGGTCGAAATTGAGAAAGGCCGCCGGCATTTGTCCGGCGGCCTTTGCGCTTGACGTGGTTCGCCGGGCGACGCCCGTCTAGAGATCGATGCCAACAGCGATGTTACGGCCCTGTAGTTGTGCAATCTTCAGTGCATCAGCCATCACCTGCGCGAACTCGGGGTCGTTTGCCGCGGCCTCCTGCACTTTGCCGTAGACTTCCCAATTGGCGTAGCGCGTCGCAACCAGCAACTCTCCTGCCCAATGACCGGTGTGGAAACGGGACAGCCGAAGAAATTCAGCGCCGTGTTTTTCGAAGATTTTCTTCGCCCGCCTGACAACCTGGGTCATTTCCTCGGGCTTGTCGGTTTTGAAACGAGTGAATTGCACGATCGGCATGGTGCTACCTCCATCATGATGTGAAATATCCAAGAGGCATGTATTCGAGCGACGTTTGGGGAGCGAACCCCAATGCAATCTCGATAGAGTTTTGTCTTCATCAACTTGATCTTGGTTCAGGCTCTCGCGAGCGACAACAACTCTGCCCTATCTCGGCGATGATCTCTTATGGTCAAGGGCAGGTGGCTGATACTTAAGACCTGAGCTGCTGCCAGTTTGGTGGCACGTACGCGTCTCATGACAAAGTGCTAGAGTGTTCGCGCCCGGCGTGATCCTTGGAGGTCACATGCGACGGCGGGAGTTCATAGCGGGTACGGCGATCACCGCAGCCCTGAGCTTCGCAAAGCCTGTTTACGCTCAGACCGATGCTCGGTCGCGAGGCATAAAGCGCATCGCGATTGTCCATAGCGCAGAAAAGCCCGAGGGAATGACCATCAACGGTCGCCTGTCGTTCAAAGCCTATTTTGGGGAGTTGAAGAGGCTCGGCTATGTCGAAGGGCAAAACCTGCTCGTGGACCGGTATTCGGCGCTCGGTCAGTCCGAACACTTTGGAGACGTGGCTCGCACAGTCGTTGCCAGTCATCCTGATTTGATCATCTCGCTTGGCGGCCCGCTTGCACGCCAGTTGAAGCTCCTAACCACCACAATTCCGATACTATTTGCCGGCGGTGATCCGGTCGCAGGTGGACTTGTGACGAACCTGGCCAGACCGGAGGGAAATGTCACTGGAGTGAGTGTTGATGCAGGATTGGGAGTATACGACAAGCGCCTGCAATTCCTTAGCGAGTCGGCGCGAAACCTGCGCAATGTGCGGCTGCTCCTTCCTGCATCTGCGATGATGTTTTGGGAAAAGGGACTTGCACCACTCCGGGAAGCCGCAGGCCGGGTTGATATTCGGATTGCCGCTGCATTGCTCAGCGAGAAGCTCGACCGATCAGCGTATGAGCGGGTGTTCGATGAAATGGAAGCAGACCGCGTTGATGGTCTCATGGTTTCACATCATGGCGAGCACCTTACAAACCGCCAACTGATCGCTGATCTCGCCGCCAAACACCGTCTGCCTGCAGTTTACCCTCATCGCGAATTCGTCGATGTCGGCGGCCTCCTGAGTTACGGCAGTGACCTTGGGGACGCCATGCGTCGTCTTGCCGATATGACAGATCAAGTCATGAAAGGCGCAAAACCGGCTGACATCCCGTTTTACCTGCAAACCAAATTCGAGCTGGTGCTCAATCGAACAACGGCAAAATCGCTTGGGCTGGAATTTCCGGTGAGCTTGTTGACTGTCGCCGACGAGGTGATCGAATAGCGCGCTTCATCCCTCCTGCGGCGCATGTTCCGCAAATGGCCGATTTTGTTGCAAAAGTCGGTTGAGGCGAGCCGGCAAGCGTGATTCCGTTGTGTTGACGCGAATCGCGACGAGGTCGATCCATGATGGGCCGTCTGAAGAGTGACCAAGGTCAACTGTTCTACGAGTTTCATCTCAGCGACGCGGTTCCCGAAGATCATCTAGTGCGGAAGATCGACACTGCTCTCGATCTG
>NZ_JAFCJM010000133.1 GCF_018130955.1 Bradyrhizobium liaoningense | reverse complement strand
CAACAGACCTGAACGAAACAAGAATTGTGTTACCCATGTCGTCGGTTTGAACTGTTACCCATCTCGCCGGTTGCTCACGCCGCGAAGCGGCGAGACGGGTGACGGGTATCTCTCCGCGGAGACAGACCCCTCATCCGGCGCGCTACGCGCGCCACCTTCTCCCACAAGGGGAGAAGGAAGATTCTTAAGCCGCCGCCTGGCCGAGAGCGGAGACGATGGTGTCGACGACTTCCTCGACCAGGATACGATCCTCGCCCTCGCCCATCACGCGGATCACGGGCTCGGTGCCGGACGAGCGGATCAGGAGCCGGCCGTGGCCGTTGAGCCGCTGCTCGCCATCGGAGATGGCCGATTTGACATCGGAATCGTCGAGCGGCTTGCCGCTCTTGTAGCGGACGTTCTTGAGGATCTGCGGCAGCGGATCGAAACGGTGGCAGACCTCGGAAACCGGGCGGCGCAGCTTCTGCACCACCGCCAGCACCTGCAGCGCGGCGACGAAGCCGTCGCCGGTCGTGGCGTAGTCGGACAGGATGATGTGGCCGGACTGCTCGCCGCCGAGATTGTAGCCGCCGCTCAGCATCTGCTCGAGCACGTAGCGGTCGCCGACCGGCGTGCGCACGAGATCGATGCCCTGCCCCTTCAGGAAGCGCTCGAGCCCGAGATTGGACATCACGGTCGCAACGATGCCCGGACGCGACAGCCGGCCGTCCTCCTTCCAGCTCTGGGCGATCACCGCCAGCAACTGGTCGCCGTCGACGATATGGCCGCGCTCGTCGACCAGGATGACGCGATCGGCGTCGCCATCCAGGGCGATGCCGATATCGGCGCGCATTTCGCGCACCTTCTTCGACAGCGCTTCCGGCGAGGTCGAACCGCATTCCTTGTTGATGTTGAAGCCGTCAGGCTCGACGCCGATCGGGATCACGTCGGCGCCCAATTCCCACAGCGCTTCCGGTACCACCTTGTAGGCGGCACCATTGGCGCAATCGACCACGACGCGCAGGCCGTCCAGCGACAGGTCGCGCGGCAGCGTGCGCTTGGCGAATTCGATGTAGCGGTCGTGCACGCCGTCGATACGACGGGCGCGGCCCAGGCTCGCACTCTGTGCGAGCCGCTTGTCGAGGGATTCGTCGAGCAGTTGCTCGATCTGCTTCTCGACGTCGTCCGAAAGCTTGAAGCCCTGCGGGCCGAACAGCTTGATGCCGTTGTCCTCGAACAGATTGTGCGAGGCCGAGATCATCACGCCGAGATCGGCGCGCATCGACTTGGTCAGCATCGCGACCGCCGGCGTCGGCATCGGGCCGACCAGCAGCACGTCCATGCCGACGGAGGTGAAGCCCGCCACCATCGCATATTCGATCATATAGCCGGACAGGCGCGTGTCCTTGCCGATCACCACCCGGTGGCGATGATCGCCGCGCTGAAACGCAAGACCGGCCGCCTGGCCGACCTTGAGCGCGAGTTCAGGCGTGATCAGTCCGTTGGCGCGGCCTCGAATCCCGTCGGTACCGAAATATTTGCGGCTCATGTGGTCCCCCAAGCAAGAACCAGGGATCCCCATTCTACAACTGGCGGATGCCCCGGAAAGCTCCACCATTCCCTGATTTGCTGGGGGTCTTATAATGCCATCGCGGCTAACTTGGCTTCAAAAAATATGATGAATCATTACGGAACCGGATCACCGGGACGCCCGGTAACCTATTGTTAATGTTAAATTTCCCGATCATCGCACCGGCGACCGTGGAACCCGTGGGCGCTAGTCCTTGCGCTTCACGTGGTGGTCGCCCCGGCTCGGCGGCGGCTGGGTGACGTTGACGGGATCGGAGGCCGGGAAGGTCTCCTCCAGCCCTTCCTCGAGGGCTTCGTCCAACCGGCGCTTCTCGATGCTCTCGTCCGATTTCGGCAACACGTGCGGTCTGGTCATGACGACCTCCTCGCAAACGATTTGGCTGTGCATCCAACCATGCTAGATGACCATGAAAATCTGGGATGCAAGCACGGGCCGGGGAACGTTGATGAAGCATATTACCTGCATTGAAGACCTGCGTGAGCTGCACAAGCGGCGCGTGCCGAAGGCGTTCTTCGACTATTGCGATCGCGGCTCCTATGCCGAGGAAACGCTGCGCGCCAACCGCGAGGATCTCCAGCACATCAAGTTTCGCCAGCGCATCCTGGTCGACGTCTCCAAGCGCGACACCTCGACGACCATCCTCGGCGAGCCCTCGACCATGCCGCTGATCCTCGCGCCGGTCGGACTTTTGGGCATGCAGCATGGCGACGGCGAGATCCACGCCTGCCGCGCCGCGCAGGCCGCCGGCATTCCGTTCACGCAGTCGACGATGTCGATCTGCTCGATCGAGGACATCGCCGCCAATGTCGAGAAGCCGTTCTGGTTCCAGCTCTATGTGATGAAGGACCGCGGCTTCATCAAGGACCTGATCCAGCGCGCGATCGCCGCCAAATGCAGCGCGCTGGTGCTGACCGTTGACCTTCAGGTGATCGGACAACGTCACGCCGACATCAAGAACGGCATGTCGGTGCCGCCGGAATGGACGCTGTCGAAACTGATCGACTTCGCGACCAAGCCGGCCTGGGTCTCCGGGGTGCTGCGCGGCAAGCGCCGCACCTTCGGCAACATCGCCGGCCACGTGAAGAACACCGAGGACCTCAACCGGCTCGCCGAATGGACGGCGTCGCAGTTCGACACCACCCTGAACTGGAAGGACGTCGAGTGGATCCGCAGCATCTGGCCGGGCAAGCTCGTCATCAAGGGCATTCTTGACGTCGAGGACGCCGAGGAAGCGGCCAAGACCGGCGCGCAGGCGCTGGTCGTCTCCAACCACGGCGGCCGCCAGCTCGACGGCGCGCCGTCCTCGATCGAGGTACTGCCTGAGATCGCAGACGCGGTCGGCTCCAAGATGGAGATCATGTTCGACGGCGGCATCCGCTCCGGCCAGGATGTGGCGCGCGCGCTCGCGCTCGGCGCAAAGTCCTGCATGATCGGCCGCGCCTATGCCTATGGCCTGGGCGCCAGCGGCCAGGCCGGCGTCGCCAAGGCGATCGACATCATCCAGAAGGAGCTGCTCACCACCATGGGCCTGTGCGGCGTCAACAAGGTGGACGAGATCGACGATCACATCATCGCGGTGTGACGTGCCGTAGCAACCATTAAACGCCGAGGAGTTTTTCAGTCCACGGCGTTCCGCGTTGCACGACGGTGTTGGCATAGATGAG
>NZ_JAFCJM010000132.1 GCF_018130955.1 Bradyrhizobium liaoningense | reverse complement strand
CACCCGCTCATGCCCTGTGCATTGCGTAGCGTAGGAGTTGCGTTGAGAGCGTCAGGGTCGGCGGATCAAAGCCGGTCAGCCTTACCAAATGGCCGAAAGACATCCGTCGGTTACAGCCGACTTTTGCAACAAAATCGGCCCACTGGAGACCTTCCGACCGAGGGCTGAAGACGTCCGCTCATCTGGTGGAGCGGAAGTGGTTGCCGCGCGACCAAAGCGACGCGATTGACCCAAGGCGGTCATGGGCCGGATCGGGATATCGCACCGCAGCAGTCTCCGGCCACGTCGTGACGTGCTATCGTTATTCGGGCAGGCCGACCGCCTGGACCGTCGGCCGCCATGCCCATTAATTGTTGGCGCCAGCCTGAGGGGAGTAAGCCCCCATGTTCGACAGGAAGCGGCGCGAGTTCATGGCGCTGCTCGGCGGAGCAGCGGCCACCTGGTCAGTCGCGGGGCGCGCGCAGCAGCCGGCAATGCCGGTGATCGGGTATCTTGACTCTACATCGCCGGACTCATCGGAATCAGCGGCGGAGCTGGGCGCGTTCCGCCGGGGCCTGAGCGAAGCCGGCTATGTCGAGAGCCGCAACATTGCGATTGAGTATCATTCGGCGGATGGCCAACATGATCGGTTGCCGGCGCTGGCGGCTGACCTGGTGCGCCGTCATGTCTCCATCATTGCCTCCTTCGGAGTCCCTGCTACACGGGCCGCAAAAGCGGTGACCGCGACCATCCCGATCGTTTTCGTGATCGGTGGCGATCCCGTTGAGGTTGGCCTTCTCGCCAGCCTCAGCCGACCGGGCGGCAATCTCACAGGCGTCACCTTCTTGGGCCGTGAGCTACAGCGAAAGCGGCTGGAATTGCTGCACGAGCTGGTCTCCACGGCGACCATCATTGCATTCCTCGTCAACCCGACCGATCCATTTGTTGATACTGAGACGAGAGACCTGCAGGCGGCGGCCAGCATCCTCGGGCTTCAGCTCCATGTCTTGCGTGCCAGCACGGAACACGATTTTGAAACGGTCTTTGCAACTGTGGTCCAACTGCGAGCAGGCGGGCTTGTGATCGGCCCCGATAGATTGTTTATCAGCCGCGGGGAACAGCTCGCCGCGCTGGCGCTCCGCCATGCGCTGCCCGCGATCCACCCAACTCGCAGGTTCGCCGCTGCCGGCGGCTTGATGAGCTACGGAGGCAGTCGTGCGGATCAGTTCCGTCTGCTCGGCGTCTACACGGGCCGCATTCTCAAGGGCGAGAAGCCAGCCGACCTGCCGGTTCAACGGGCCACAAGGGTTGAACTGGCAATCAATCTCAAGACCGCTAGGACGCTCGGACTGACGATACCGCCGTCGTTGTTGGTGCTCGCCGACGAGGTGATCGAATAGACCTCCCTCGCCGCGCATGAGTCCGGAATTGGCCCATCAGCGAAGTGGCTACATGCCTCATTGAGGTCCGCTCAACGGGGCATAGCAGACTGGATTTGCTCACGTTGGGTTCTTCGCATTTTGACCCTTAGCGCACGTCACCGTTGTCGTGATGAATGTCTGCTTTTTGCGTGTTAAAGCAGACGTAGGAATTGAGCGAGCGGACCTCCTATGATCGTTTGTTCCTGCAACGTCCTAAGCGACACCGAGGTGCGAACTGTCGCCAACACTGCGACGCGCCGAACCACCAGCTATGTCTTTCGCTGCCTTGGCACCAGAGCTCGGTGCGGTCGCTGCGCCTGCACCATCCGAGAAATCATGGACGAGGTATTTGACGGAGCGAAAGTCGGTCGTGCGGAGGGCGGCGCCGTAGTTGCTGCGCCGACGGACAAGCAGCCCTAGGCTTCATGGTGCCGCCTCGAGGTGATCGAATAGCGATGCTATTTGCTGCGGTGCATGGGTCCGCTTCGACGGCTCCTCCACCGGCACGAGAGTGCCAAGGAGTGGGCGCCGTCTAAGGCTCCCACGATTCGGAGGAGCAAGCTATGCAGTCAATTTCGACAATCGGCCTGGATATCGCGAAGTCGGTCTTTCAAGTGCATGGCGTTGATGCAGCCGGCCAAGTGATCATGCGCCGCCAGTTGAGGCGCCGGCACGTCCTGCCATTTTTCCAGAAGCTGCCGCCCTGTCTGGTGGGGATCGAGGCTTGCGCGTCATCGCACTATTGGTCCCGTGAGCTGGAGACATTGGGACATACGGTGCGGTTGACGCGTCCGGCCTATGTGAAGCCCTACGTCAAGCGACAGAAGAACGACACCACGGACGCGGAGGCGATTTGCGGGGCAGTCACGAGACCCAACATGCGGTTTGTACCGACCAATACGGTCGAGCAGCAGAGCTGCCCGATGCTTCACCGGGCGCGCCATCTCTTCATCCGCCAGCAGACTGCCGTGATCAATTCAATCCGCGCCTATCTCGCCGAGTTCGGGATTGTCGCCCCTGTCGGGCGCAGGGGTGTCGAGCAGTTGCTGGAAGTCGTCGCCAATACAGCTGACCGCCGGCTCCCAGAGGTGGCCCGCGCGTGTCTTGCGGCTCTCGGCAGCCAATTGCGCGCACTGAAGGCCCAAATCCTGGAGTTCGACCGACGCATCATCGCCTGGCATCGATCAAGTGCGACGAGCAAGCGGCTTGACGCGATCCCCGGCGTCGGGCCGGCGCTGGCAACAGCTCTGGTCGCGAGTGTTGCCGATGCCAACGCCTTCCGATCGGGACGTGACTTCTCGGCCTGGGTTGGGCTCGTGCCGAAGCAGAACTCGAGCGGGGGCAAAGACAAGCTTGGCAGTATCAGCAAGCAAGGCGATCGCTATTTGCGCAGCCTGTTCACGGCAGGCACACTCGCCGTGATCCGCTATGCCAAGATCCATGGCACGGGGCATTGGCCCTGGCTTACGGGACTGCTGACGCGCCGACCCACCAAGGTTATGGGCCATGATGGCCAGGGGTGAGCGCTACAGGGAGCCCGTTGCGCTCGCGGCGTAACCTATCGCGCCGGACATCCGGTGTGACGTAACGGTTGGGAGGGCGAACAGCACGTAATGCAGCGCCGGTCGATCTGGCGACCAGGACAACCCACATGGGCCATGGCACCATCGAGTGCGTGCTTTTGACCGGGACCTGATCCGCGGAGGGCATTTTGGCCAGCGGTCACGTGAACCGCGCTAATAGGGCGAACACATGGCTGCTCCGACTACCGCCGCATGCGTAAAGAAAACCCTTGCCAACCTGGAGCCGTCCACACATGGCCCGTCGCCGACTTGCCGGGGCGAACTGGCCATGTCCGCTCACATGATCGCGAAAGCGCTCGTTGCGGGCGCGCGTGAATGCCGAGTGATCCGGGATCCTGTCTTCTATGCCAAGGCCG
>NZ_JAFCJM010000131.1 GCF_018130955.1 Bradyrhizobium liaoningense | reverse complement strand
GGCTATCAGAAGCGGCCAACTCTCCCTTACGTACCGGGAATGGATGCCGCGGGGGTTGTCGTCGCCTGCGGCGAAAATGTTCAGCGGTTTCGTCCCGGTGATCGGGTCGCCTGCTCAGCCTGGTTCGGTAGTCTTGCGGAGCGCATGACCGCCAAGGCTTCGTTCAGCGCCCGTCTTCCAGACAATGCGGATTTCGTCGTTGGGTCAGCCATACAGCACGGCTATGTCACCGCCTGGTATGCCTTGGTCGATCGTGCGAGATTGCAGGCCGGTGAAACCGTGCTCGTCACGGGCGCCGCCGGCGGCGTCGGCCTGGCTTGCGTTGAGCTTGCCCATCTGCTCGGTGCGCGGGTCATCGCCGCTGTTGGGTCCGCCGCCAAGGCGTCTGTCGTCCGCGAGCACGGCGCAGACGAGGTCATCGACTATTCAAGCCAGGACGTGCGCGAACGGGTGAAAGCCCTAACAGGTGGCGAAGGTCTCGATATCTGCTTCGAAAATGTTGGTGGGCCCCTCTTCGCGACGCTTGCGCGTCTCATGCGCTGGAACGGAAGGCTGATCCCGATCGGGTTCACCAGCGGTGAGATTCCCTCGTTGCCAATGAACTTGCCGCTCTTGAAGAATTATTCGATCGTGGGTGCATTTACCGGCGCATGGGCCGAGCGGTTTCCGGACGAAAGAGCGCGCGCAGCGGACATGATCATGGCACGCGTCGCCGAGGGCAAGCTGCACCCGCGCATAGACCGCGTGCTTCCGCTCGAGCAGACCGCCGACGCGATGACCGCTATTGCGGATCGAAGCGTGCAAGGACGCATCGTCCTGCGGGTGAGATGACGCACGACGACACATGCAACTTTGAATGCGAGTTGGTTGACGCCCGGGCGCCTGCGCTATTCGCCCCGGGGGCGACTTCCTTGCTCGGACATCGCGCCAATCTCCTTTTGCGAACATGACAGGTCAGCTGTTAGCGGGCGCAAAACTGATCGACCTTCCGTTCTACCGGCAGACAAATACGATCTTGTGCTCAACCAAAAGGCGGCAACATCGCTCGGGCTGGAATTTCCGGCAACATTGTTGACGGCCGCCGACGAGGTGATCGAATGACCACTCCACATCCCTGACCTCGGGCGGGGCCCGCTTTCGTGCCGCTAATGAGGGCAGGGCGGAACGTTCTGGCGCTCATCGCGTCGGCGCGGCCCCCTCTACGGGTCGAGCGGCCCTTTCCAATCTGTAAAGTCGTATCCGAACCACCATCGATGCATTGTGCGCTTGCACTCTTGACAATCAAAACGGCCGTTTCCTAGGACTGGCCGCTTTATCTGGATAGCGCTATGAAGCGCACCGCAGAAAAGGCAACTGAAAAAGACGCGCATTGATGGTTGGTCGGTCATCGATTCTGGTCGGAAGTATGCCCACCATGGGGCGGCGGGGAAGCCGTAGTAAAAAGGCCGGATTGTATCTTGGGACCGCACGCCAACAATTTGTGAATATGCGCCATTCATTGTGCGCTCTCCCGCTGCGACTGGCGCAAAACAACAAATAGATGGCGAAAATTCTCAAGAGATTTGCGCCGGCCCCTTGCTATTACTGTTGCTGGATCGTGCAGCCCGGTAGGGCACACCATTATGCTTGGCTCAAGGTCGGAGGGCGCCGGGCAGTTACTCAATCGGCAGCATCTTCGATGTCGAGATGGCTCCTGGTGTGGATCTCATGCCGTTCGAAAAAGGCAGACGGTCAACCTCCAGCTTGAATCGCGGATTACATGGGCGGCTTCCTGCCGCTGCAAGTGGCAACACCACGACCTCCTACGACGCAGGCGTCCGGGTCATCGAACGAAGCTATAACTGACGATGTTCAACACGGAAACGGTCGTCCACCTGATCGGCGACCCCTGCCTGAAGTTGTACCGGGCCAAAGGTAGAGGCTATTGGTATTTCGAGTTTGATGACCAGGGGCTGTCCGGCACCAAGATCGTGCCGGTGGAGCGACTCAACGATCTGTCACTCGATGCATGGTTGAATGAGGGCAGGACTTTCGCCGCCGCGATGCGCGCGAAGCGTGAGCGCTGACGGTCGCAGGAGTAAGCGGTGATCGATAGACCAAGCAGCCGGGACTTCGCCCGGGGTCGCGCGTTCATGGAGGCAATAATGGCCTACGATTCCGCGCCTGACGAGCATAAGCGCGACGAGATCGCTACGCGCCATCTGCGCATCCTGAACGGCAACTTGCCGCGCCACGCCAAGGAATCATTCGGGAAGAATGGTCGCACCAGGGCGGCCGCCCGTGCCTTTACATTTCCAAACTTGATTTAAGTCAATGACAGCTGCGCCATCCATGCCACTCGCCAACATTCCAGCGGCGACCACTTGGCTCGACCATTCTAGACGAGCGGGTCCGCGGCGCGGGACGGCCTCGGCGCTCACCTCAAAATCTCGCGTCGGAGTTATTCTCGCGCGCACGGCGCCGCGGACGCGATGGAATTTCAGATGCGCAAAGGTCTCGCTAAAGGCCTCTCGTCGATACCAAGCGCCACGGGAGGGATAGCTCGGCTCGCATATAATCGATTGCGAGATGCGGGAGCAGACCTGGCCCCAGTCATGTCAGGCGCGGGCCTAACAAGCAAAGATATTCAGGACGAAAAGCGGCGCCTCGACGCAAGCGCGCAGGTCAGAATGCTCGAACTCGCCGCCAAGGAAATGCAGGACGACTGTTTTGGTTTCCATTTAGCCCGGGACTTTGAATTGGGCGAAATCGGGCTGCTCTACTACGTTATGTCCTCCTCGGAGCGGCTCCGCGACGCGCTGCAAAACGCGGAGCGTTATTGCGCGATCAACAACGAAGGTGTGCGGCTGCGGGTTTCTTTAACGGACAGGCTCGCCATTGGGTTCGAATACCTGAATATTGATCGCCTCTCCGATCGTCACCATGTGGAATTCTGGCTCGTCACCTTGGTTCGCACTTGCCGGACGCTGAGCGGCGCCAAGCTTGCCCCAAACCAGATCAAGCTGAAACACTTTAGGCCGGAGACGCCCTCGGATGTCCGATCTTATTTGGGATGCGAGATCGAATTTGGAGCGAATAGGGATGAGATCTTGTTTGGAGCGCCGATCGGCGCGTTGCCGGTTCTTGGAGCCGATGTCCGCCTTAACAGGCTGCTGCTTCGATACGCCGATGAGGCTCTCAGCAGCCGAGCAGCGCGTCGCGCGAGCATTCGTTCTCAGGTCGAAGATCAAATGGTGCAATTGCTTCCGCACGGCAAAGCTAACGCGTTGGAGATTGCTCGCCGCCTTGGCATGAGCCGCAGAACACTTGCGCGTGCATTATCCGCCGAGGGCACCGCCTTTTCGGGCGTGCTTGAGACGTTGCGGCAGGCGCTCGCCAAACGCTATCTCCGGGAACGGGACCTTCCGATCTCTGAGATCGCATGGCTGTTAGGCTATGGTGAGATTAGCTCCTTCACACATGCCTTCGCTCGCTGGACGGGATCGACGCCAACAGCGTTCCGCAATCTGAGAGACATTCGCTGAGTTGCGACGCGACGCTGGCCCAATGTCCCAATTTTTTGGCGCATGATGACAAGACTTGTTTGGTTGCAATCAGCTAGTGCGCAGCACCATGCAAGTAAGACAAAAAGCGGCAGCGATACTAAGCACACTTGTACCAAAGGACAGCGGTCCGCTGGGGCGCGGCCTCAGAACCCTAACGCGATATGACTGGGCGTTCTTGGCTTCGATTGTTTGGCTTGCGGGTTGGTTAGCTGGTAAGCATCCGCCCAAGGCCGCGGAGCCTCTTCTTTTTGATCGGAGCCGGTGCGGCGAGGACATGGCTCCGGTGCG
>NZ_JAFCJM010000130.1 GCF_018130955.1 Bradyrhizobium liaoningense | reverse complement strand
TCTCCGTCGATGGCCGCTTCACCTCGACGGAATCACGGTTCGCTCGGCTCCTCAAGACAGTTCTGCAACAAAATCGGCCCGAATGCGAAGTACCGCCTGGCTCTGAAATTGTCTGCTTATCGGGGTAGACCGGAAGTTATCGGCGCACAGTCAGAATGGCGCAGTTGACCAAATGCGGACATTCTCCTTTCCGGCAAGGCGCCGTCGAGCGTAACCTGAGCGACCGACTTTTCAATCGAAGGAGGCGACCATGTGGCAGCCGGACGGTTGGGGACAAACCCGCATTGGCGTTCTCACGCCCCATGCAGACGTAGTTCCAGAAGCGGAATTCAACGCGCTCGCTCCTGATGGAATTTCGATCCACGCCGCGCGCATTCCGTTTGGTGGCTATAGACCGGGCGGAACGATGGACCCGACTATCGCCGACGATCCGGTGCGCGCAATTGCCGATCCGCCAGCCGTGGACGATGCCGCCGAGATGCTGGCGATGGCCCCACTACACGCAATCGTTTTTGGCTTCACAAGCAGCAGTTATGTCCGAGGCGCAGCCGATGATGCGGCACTCAAGTCGCGCCTGGAAGCGCGCACACGAGGCATCCCAGTGGTCATCCCATGTGCAGCCGCAGCTACTGCACTGGTTGCGCTTGCCGCCAAACAGGTAGCACTAATCAGTCCCCCATGGTTTTCGGTTGAAATGGCTCAGCAGGGCGCCCGCTACTTCCAGAGCCAAGGGGTAGAAATCGCCTACAGCGCACCGGCAGGTCTGCCATCGGATCAGCAAGCTATTCAGCCTGAACGGCTCTACGACTGGGTGCGTTCTCACGTACCCAAGAATGCCGAAGCTGTTTTCATTGGTGGCAACGGCTTTCGCGCGATTGGCGTAATCAAAGCGCTGGAGGATACCTTAGGTCGTCCCGTTTTGACGGCGAACCAGGTCGCGTTTTGGTGCGCCCTTCGGTTAGCCGGTACCCGCGCGCCTGTTGTCAACTACGGACGCATCTTCGAGTTTGATCTGCCGCGCTCATAGGATGGGATTTCTGCGGCGATGTCGATTAGTGGCCTGTGGCTGACCTTAGCTCGGAGCACTGCGACGCCTGCTTCCGGGAGGTCGAGCCGACTCGGGTCATGCAAGCAGCCGAGGGCAGCCTTTGACCCAGAGCGGTCATCACCGTGTCGGACTTCGCTGTGACGCACGACACCGCTGCCGTCCAAGACCGGCAAAGGGTCTCTGCTCGATTTTGTGCGGCGCATTCGAAGTTGGTTCCGTATTGATTTAGGTCAACGGCAAGACACGACACGTCACGTCACGTTAGGTTTGATCATCGTCCTACCAGCAGAGAACAACATGACAAGAAATGCCAAGCTTCTCGGACTGATCGTGACTGCGGCGCTCTTAACCGCAGCTCCATTGTCGCCTCACTACTCGCCGGCGAAAGTGGTGTCTGTATCCGTTGATCGTGCTGAAGCGAGAGTTGGGCGACCACTTACACCGATGAGCATAGCAGGCGTCAATCGCAGAGTGCATCGCCGAGCCTACTACAGTGCGGCAGCGGTGGGAGCCGGTGCTTACGGGGCGTATCGCTATAACAGGGCTTGTGGGTATTCTCCGTATCAACCCTGCTATTGACGCTCATCGCTTGGTACTCGAATTCGATCTGCGGGTCGGGAACGTTGATGATCAAAGCAACTTTGGGCAACCCGAGGTTCTTTCGCCGAAGTGGACCATTTTCACTTGCAGTTGTTGCGAGTGCAGCACGCGGCGTTGCCGATGAAGTCGAGCTGCTCCTGGAAGGTGTGGCCCCTCTTCAGACGGCTGGCCCGAAGGAAGTGAGCTTTCTGGACAATCGACGTTACGCTTCCGCACTGGATCAGACGTTGGCTGGTGCTGTCATCGTGCATCCTGATATGGCTGCGCGAGTGCCATCGAAAGCGGCGACTATCGTAACGAATGAACCATACGCTGCCTGGGCACGCGTTGCGGCACTGTTCCATCCAGTGCCCCCGCCATCTCCAGGTATTCACCCGTCTGCATTTGTTGCCGACGGGGCGCTCGTCGATCCGTCGGCAGAGGTCGGACCGCTTTCTGTGATTGAGACCGGAGCAGAAATAGGACCTGGCTGTCGGATCGGACCTTGCGCAGTTATCGGAGGCGGGGTGATTGTTGGTCGAGATTGCCGGATTGGCGCACATGTGAGTCTGAGCTACGCGCTCCTTGGAGCACGCGTCTACGTTTATCCAGGGGCCCGGATCGGACAGGAAGGGTTTGGATTTGCCTCGACCAAGGATGGATTTCTCTCCGTCCCCCAGCTTGGGCGAGTCATTATTGAAGACGACGTCGAAGTCGGTGCCAATACGACGATTGATCGAGGATCATCGCAAGACACGTTGATTGGCGCCGGCTCACGTCTCGATAACCTTGTGCAGATCGGTCACAATGTTGTCCTCGGCCGCTGTTGCGTCATCGTCGCACAGGTCGGTATTTCAGGTTCGACCGTGCTTGAGGACTTCGTCCGCGTGGGGGGGCAGGCGGGTCTGGCCGGGCATCTTCGGATCGGACGGGGCGCGGAGATCGGGGCGCAGGCGGGTCTGATGTCGGATCTGGATCCGGGTGCCAAAGTGCTCGGAAGCCCAGCTCAGCCGAAAAGGGACTTCTTCCGGCAAATTGCCACGCTCATGAAGATGGCAAAGAAGAAAGAATGACTTGTTCTATAAAAGCCCGCGCCGCGTGACTCTTTCGGGCAAGTTGGCACAGACTTGCGGCGACTGCAAAGGACCCCCGCGTGTATCTATTGTCCAATCTGCTGCGACGTTTCATCCGTCAGGGTACCTTGAGGGTCCGCGACGCCGACGGCAAGGTCCACGTTTTTGGCGAACGTCTGCCCGGGCCCGATGTCGCCATCAGCCTCCGCGATCGCAAGCTCTACATCAAGCTGTTCGTCAATCCGGAGCTATACGCTGCAGAAGCCTACATGGACGGCACGCTGACGCTGGAGGACGGTGCAGCAATTCATGATTTTCTTTTGCTGTTCTCGGTCAACCGCGCCGGGCTTTATTCCTATGGCTCACAGAAGCTGATGCGGCGGGTGTGGCGGGGCCTGCGCCGCTGGCATCAGGCGAACCCAATCGGGCTCGCCGCCGCTCATGCCCGTCACCACTATGACATTTCGACCGAACTTTACCGTCTGTTCCTCGACGATCAGATGCAATATTCCTGCGCTTACTTTCGAGATCCCGAGCATGAAACCCTGGAACAGGCGCAGCGCAACAAGCTGATCCACGCCACCAGCAAGCTCCAATTGAACCCCGGCATGACCGTCGCGGAGATCGGTTCCGGCTGGGGCGGTTTTGCCATTCATCTGGCGCGCGAGACCGGCGCCCATGTCACCGCGGTTAATGTTTCGCCCGAGCAGATCAAGGCGGCGCGCATTCACGCCGAGGCCGCCGGCGTTTCCGATCGTGTCGTGTTTCGCGAACTGGACTACCGCCAACTCACCGGACAGTTTGACCGGGTGGTCTCGGTCGGCATGATGGAGCATGTCGGCATCGGGCATTTTGACGAGTACTTCCTGAAAATCCGCGAGCTTCTGACGCCTGACGGCTATGCTTTCATCCACTGCATCGGCCGGATGTCGCAGCCCGGCACCACCGGTCCCTTCATCCGCAAGTACATCTTTCCTGGCGCCTATGTGCCAGCGCTATCCGAGACGTTCGCCGCAACTGAGCGCTGCGGTCTGTGGTGCGACGACATGGAAGTGCTGCGGCTGCACTATCGCTACACAGTGAGACACTGGCGCGAGCGTTTCGCCAAAAATCGGGCCAAGGCTGCTACGATCTGTGACGAGCGGTTCTGTCGGATGTGGGAATTTTATCTCGCCGCCGTCGAACTCGAATTCTTGCATGGCTCTCACATGGTGTTTCAATTGCTGCTGTCGACCAAACGTGATGCGGTGCCGATCAGACGCGATTTTATGGTCGACGATGAGAGAGCGGCCTGGACGCTGCCAGCCAACTGAACGATGCCGGCCCGACACTTGCTGCGGTGCACGAGTCTGCAAATGGCCGATTTTGTTGCAGAACTGTCTTGAGGAGCCGAGCGAACCGTGATTCCGTCGAGGTGAAGCGGCCATCGACGG
>NZ_JAFCJM010000013.1 GCF_018130955.1 Bradyrhizobium liaoningense | reverse complement strand
CCGTCGATGGCCGCTTCACCTCGACGGAATCACGGTTCGCTCGGCTCCTCAAGACAGTTCTGCAACAAAATCGGCCAAAACCGGAAGTGGCCATTGCGAGCTGGCTTTCGGACATCGACTTCTGAGCCGGATCGGGGCTCTTTCAGTTCGTAGCCGCTTCGAGATTGTCTGACGACTCGACATCAGTTGCGCCCAGGGCGTATGAGCGAGCCTACGCGGCTCAACAATGGCATTTGGAGTATTTCCGATAGTGGGCACCAGCGGTTTGATGTCGATTGACCTCGGGTTACGAGGCGCCGTCGTAGCATTGTGCCTGCTGATCGCATCTTTGGCGCTACGCGATCGCCGCGATAGCACGGCCGCACTGCTGGGCGCCGCGCTCGCAATCGGCGCCGCGGCTTCGATGGTCTGCTCGGCGCCCACGTTCCCGCGGCCATTTGCGTGGTGGGGCCTGTTGCTGCTGGCGTTGTCCAGCGCGAACAGTGTCGTGTTCTGGCTATGGGCGCGTGCTGCCTTCGATGACGATTTCGTACCACGGCCTTGGCATGGCGTCTTGTGGGCGGCCGTCGCCGTCGCGCAATGGCTGGACGCCAGCGGAGTCACACGAACGGCCGCGCTCGAGCTTGCGATCGAACGCACGCTGTCGTTCACCTCTCTCGGCCTGGCGTTGTTGGCGGTAGCGCAGACGCTTGTCACCTGGCCGGCGGACCTTGTGCAAGGCCGGCGTGGGCTCCGGCTGGTCGTTCTGATCGGCGCGTCGGCCCAAATCGTTCTCAACTCTTACTTGAGCTTCCTGCAGCAGCCCTCGCATCCCACTTTTTCTATGACTAGCGTCGCCAACGCCTTCGTTCTGTTCGTGTTGGTTGGTTTGAGCACATGGAATCTGCTGGAGGCGGGGACGCGGAAAGGTTCGATCCTGCTGCCCGCAGCAAACGTCCCCTCCAGCGCGCCAACCAAGGCGTCTGACGCAACGATTGAACCGGCTCTCCTGCGCCGGTTGGAACAGCTCATGACCGTCGAGCGCATCTACCGGCGTGAGGGGTTGACCATCAAATTGCTATCCGCCGAGCTTGACGTGCCGGAGTACCGGCTGCGGCAACTTATCAACGAGGGCCTCGGTTATCGCAATTTCAATGCGTTCCTCAATCATTACCGGATCGAGGAAGCCAAGGTGAACAAGTAGAAGTCCCGGTGCTGACAATTGCCATGGACACAGGTTTCCAGTCGATCGGGCCGTTCAACCGCGCCTTCAAGGCAGCGACCAATTTGACCCCAACCGAATTCCGCCGTCTCTCAATGGCGCGAAATGCAGCCCGTGGCACTTCCAATTGAAGAATCGGCCAGTCGTTTAGAAATCGGCCAGCCAAACTGCGGGAATCGGCGAGAAGGGATCGAAAACATTTGACAGACTGATGGGGATCCTTCCGCGCAATGAGCTGCGACAACGGGACTCCTTATGATATATCAGCGCTCTACCAATTTATCGTCTTTCGCCGACGCCGGGAGCGCACTCTCGCGCCGCTCGGCTCTGACCGGACTTGCGGCGAGTTGTGTTGCGTCGGTCAAGTGGAGTTGGGCTGCCGCGAGTGGCGGTGGTCCGGTCTTTTCCGCTGGTGGTCCCGATGCAGAGCTTTACGGCGCCACCGAGGACTATCCGGTGAAGGATCGCTGGCGCGTTTACCAGCCCGGCAATCCGGCTTCGCCAAAATACCGTGTCGGGGCATTCAGTCACTACGACGAGATTTTTCCAACGCGCTTGGTCAATCGCGCAGCCACGGCCTGGCCGTTCAAGCGAACGCAGGCGGATGTCAGCTACCAGTACAAGGGAAGCCACTCTTCGCTTGCGGATTATCTGTCGCGCAATCCGGTGACGGGTCTGCTGATCGCAAAGGACGACCGGATTCTGGTCGAGCACTATCAATACGGCCGCACCGACCGAGACCGGCTGATATCGCAGTCGATGGCAAAATCGATCACCGGCATGCTGGTCGGTATCGCGATCTCGGAAGGCGCGATCAAATTTATCGACGATACCGCGGAAACCTATGTGCCTGGCTTGAAAGGCACCGAATATGGCGCGACGCCGCTCCGCGCGCTGCTGCACATGTCGTCGGGCGTGAAGTTCGGCGAGCCGGCCGACGAAGGCAAAGGCAGCGGCCGCGACCTCGATCGCTTGTGGGGCGACATGGTGCGCAAGCACTGGTTTTCCAACAAAGGCACCGTTGCCAGCATCGCGCAATTCAATCGGCGGATCGCGCCGCCGGGTACGCAATTCCGCTACGCCAGCATCGAAACGGATGTGCTTGGTCTGGTGCTGCGTTACGCAACGGGCAAATCACTCTCCGACTATCTCCAGGAAAAGGTGTGGCAGCCGATCGGCACGGAAGCCGATGCCAAATGGCTGATCGACGCGGAAGGCTATGAAGTGGCGCACGGCTTCTTCAACGCCGTGTTGCGCGACTATGCCCGGCTCGCCCGCCTGCTCGCCCACGACGGAGCATGGGAAGGCAAACAGATCATCCCGGCGCAATGGATGGTCGATGCAACCACGGTGCGCGCTTCCGACGGCTATCTGGCAAAGGCCGAGGGAGGGTTCGGCTACGGCTATCAGTTCTATTTGTTTCCCGGAAGCCGACGGCAATTCGCAATGTTGGGCCATCTCGGGCAGCGTATCCTTGTTGATCCGCCCTCGAAGCTGGTCATGGTGCAAACCGCCGTCGATGAAAAGTCCCCCGAAATCTGGCGACTATGGTCGGGCGTGGTCGCGCAGTTCGGGCAGGCTTGATCGGGTGCTTATTCCGTCTTCTCGGAAAACGTCGCGCGGAAGGGGTGGGCGGGATAGACGCCGACGATGCGGAATTCGCGCGAGAACGGCGGCGAGCTTGACGGTGCGCGCATTCTGAAACCGGAAACGGTCCGGCTGATGATGACAAATTCGCTGCCGCCCGACATCCACCTCGCTGGCCATGAAGCGGGTCCGGCTTATGGGACCGGGTGGGGGCTCGGCTTCGCCATTCTCACCAACCCGGATTTCAGTATGATCGCAAATCGACCTCTCCCCGCTGGGGAGAGGTGAGCCGAGCCCGTGGAGCAACCGATTCAACCAAACACCATCGCGCTTTAGCTTTCGCGCGGCCTGAAATTCTCGATCACCCGCAACAGCACCCGGGCGCCGGCGTCGGCATCCGCGAGCTCGACATGCTCGGCAGGATTGTGGCTGATGCCGCCGCGACAGCGGACGAAGATCATGCCGACATCGGCGATGTCGATCATCGCCATGCCGTCATGCCCTGCCCCGCTCGGCAGTTCGAACACGGAAAAACCTTCCGCGGCGATCGCGTGGGCGATCTGCTCCTTGAGCCACGGCGCGCAAGGCGCGGTGCGGTTCTCGTGGGTGACGTCGAGCTGGAGCGACAAGTCGCGGCGTTTTGCAATCGCCTCGATCTGGCGGACGATATCGGCCACGGCGCGCTTGCGATGCGCGTCGGTCGGCGCGCGAATGTCGATGGTGAAGGACACCTGCCCAGGAATGACATTGGTTGCGCCGGGCTTCGCGTGGAGATAGCCGACGGTGCCGACCAGACCATTCGTGTCTGTGCGGCAGAACTGCTCGATCGCCGTGATGCATTCGGCAGCGCCTGATAGCGCATCGCGTCGCAGGGCCATCGGCACCGTGCCGGCGTGACCAGCAATGCCGGTCAGCCGCGCCGCAAGCCGCGTCGCGCCTGCGATGGCGGTGACGACGCCGACTGGAAGGTTTTGCGCCTCCAGCACCGGCCCCTGCTCGATATGCAGCTCGAGATAGGCAAGCAGCTCGCGTCGCATACGTGCGGCGGCACCGATATGGTCGGGATCGAGCCCGAACTGCACGAGCGCATCGCGCATCGACACGCCATCCCGGTCGCGCGTCGCCAGAACACTCTCGTCAAATGTGCCGGCGACCGCGCGGCTGCCGAGCAGCGTGGACGCGAAGCGCACACCTTCCTCGTCGGCAAAGCCTACCACCTCGATGGCGAACGGCAGGCGCCGGCCGCGCCGGTTCAGCTCCGCAACGCAGGAAATCGCGGTGATCACCCCGAGCGGCCCGTCCCATTTGCCGGCGTCGCGCACGGTGTCGTAGTGCGAGCCGAGCATCAGGCAGGGAAGGCCCGGCCGCTCGCCCTCATAGCGGCCGCAGACATTGCCGACCGCATCGAGATGCGCGTGCATGCCGGCCGAGCGCATCCAGCCAAGAATGAGATCCGCCGCGGTGCGCAGCTCCTTGCTCAGATAGACGCGCGTCAGCGTGTCCGCGTCTTCCGAGATGCCGCCGAGTTCGGTGATGCGACGAACGACCTCCTCGCCGAGCGAATTGTTCCGAACGGCGATACCAGCACCCATCCCGGTCGAGCTTTCCAATGCTTGGGACCGCGGCCGATGACGGCGGGCCCACTGACAGTCGATACAAGTTCGGTGCCAGGGAAACACACCCAGCCCGATCGCCCGACTGGTTAGCATGAATGCCGGAGCCGACAGACCCCGCCGATGACAACCGAGCGCCACCGGCTGGTTAAGACTGCTTAACTCACTTGCATACAATAAGCTGATACTGCCTAAAACTTATACAGAGGCCCTGCTGCCCAAGATTCAGACGGATACAATAGCAAAATTATTTCAATACCTTAGGCGGCAATGCTCGCATCCTAACCTCTGGCATGAAGCTTGCGACATCCCGTTCCGGCTCCGCCAGATCGGCGCAGCCGCCAGTGAGAGGGGCGGTCCATCCGCCAAGGGAGCATCCAATGGATTTTGGCAGGATTTCACGACGGCATTTGTTGCAGGGTGGCGCGGCGCTCTCCTTGGGAGCAGCGGCTGGTCTGCGCCCGGCATTCGCGGCCGAGACGACCATCGGCTTCATCTATGTCGGCTCGCGCGACGACTACGGCTACAACCAGGCGCATGCGCAGGGTGCGGCGGCCCTGAAAAAAATTCCCGGCCTGAAAGTGGTCGAGGAAGAGAAGGTCCCGGAGACCGATGCGGTCGAGAAGACCATCGAGTCCATGATCAATCTCGACGGCGCGACCCTGCTCTTCCCGACCTCGTTCGGCTACTACAATCCGCACATGATCAAGATGGCCAACAAGTACCCGAAGCTCCGCTTCGAGCACTGCGGCGGCCTCTGGAGCGACAAGGACCCGAAGAACGCCGGCAGCTATTTTGGCTATATCGACGAAGCTCAGTACATCTCCGGCATCGTCGCCGGCCTGACGTCGAAGAGCAGCAAGCTCGGCTTCGTTGCGGCCAAGCCGATCCCGCAGGTCTTGCGCAACATCAACGCCTTCACGCTCGGCGCCAAGTCCGTCAATCCGAAGGCCACTACGCAGGTGATCTTCACCGGCGACTGGTCGATGCCGGTCAAGGAAGCCGAGGCCACCAACAGCCTGATCGACCAGGGCGTCGACGTGCTGACCTGTCATGTCGACGGTCCGAAGACGATGGTCGAGAACGCCGCGCGGCGCGGCGCCATGGTGTGCGGCTATCACACCAACCAGTCGGCGCTGGCGCCGAAGGCGTATCTCACCGGCGCCGAGTGGAATTGGGAAGCGCTGTATCCAAAATTCGTCAAGATGATCGCAGCCGGCGAGGGCATTCCGAACTTCTACCGCGGTGGCCTCAAGGAAGAGATCGTCAAGACATCACCCTATGGCGAAGCGGTCTCGGCCGAAGCGCGCAAGGCAGCCGATGAGGCCAAGGCAAAGTTCCTGTCCGCCGACGGTTTTGCCATCTTCAAGGGCGGCCTGGTCGACAACAAGGGCAAGACGGTGATCGCTGCCGGCACCGATCGCGGCCAGAAGGACCCTGAGCTGGAGAAGATGGACTACCTCGTCGAGGGCGTGCTCGGAGCGACTTCGTGACAACGGAAGCGGTGGATCCCGTCGACGCGGTCGGGGCCGTTGCCCCGGCCGCCGATCCCGGCTTCCTCCAGCGCCACGGCGCAACCATTGAGTACATCCTGATCCCGGGCGCGGCACTCGTCGCCGCGCTCGCGGTGTTCGGCATCTTCGTCGCGCTGTTCGGCAAGAACCCGCTCGACCTCTATTTCTACATGTACTACGGCGCGTTCGGCACCTGGTTCTCCTGGCAGAACACGCTGACGCGCGCGGCGCCTCTCATTCTCACTGCGCTTTGCACAGCCCTGCCTGCGCAGCTCGGCATGGTCATCATCGGAGGCGAAGGTGCGCTTCTGATCGGCGCATTGTCGGCGACCAGCGCCGCATTGGCGCTACAAGGCTTGCCCCCGCTCGTGATCCAGATCGCGATGGTCTGCGCCGGCGTGATCGGCGGCGGCCTCTGGATCATGCTCGCGGGTGGCTTGCGCCAATATCGCGGCGTCAACGAGACGATCTCGAGCCTGCTGCTCGTCTATATCGCGCTCGCCATCCTCAACCATCTTGTCGAAGGCTTGATGCGCGACCCCGCGAGCCTCAACAAGCCGTCGACACGCGAGATCGGCGCGGCGAACATGATCGGCACGATTCCCGGCACGGATGTGCATTGGGGCCTCGTCTTCGGCCTGATCGCCGCGATCGCCGCCTACATCCTGATCTATCACACCGTGTTCGGCTTCGCCGCGCGGGTTGCCGGTGGCAACATCCGCGCCGCAAAAATCGTCGGCCTCGGTGTCAGCAAGCTCATCCTCACGATCTGCTTCCTCGCCGGCGGCGCCGCGGGCCTCGCAGGCATGGTCGAGGTCGCCGCCGTCCAGGGCCGCACAAATGCCAACCTCGCCGCTGGCTACGGCTTCACCGGCATTCTGGTCGCCTTCCTCGCCCGGCAAAATCCGCTCGCGGTCATTCCGGTGGCGATCCTGCTCGGCGGCATCAGCGCCAGCGGCGGCCTGCTGCAACGCCGTCTCGGACTGCCCGATGCATCGGTGCTGGTGCTGCAAGGCATCATCTTCGTCTTCGTTCTGGCAAGCGATGCACTCTACGGCCGCATCGGATTCCTGAAGGGAAAATCCTGAGATGGCAGACGGATCGATCGGACTCTGGACCGTCCCGCTCGCCGTGCTCGGCGGCGCCATCCGCGTCTCCACGCCGTTCCTGTTCGTCAGTCTCGGCGAATGCATCACCGAACGTTCCGGCCGCATCAATCTCGGCCTCGAAGGCACACTGGTGATGGGCGCGATGAGCGCCTATGGCATCTCCTATCTCTCGGGCTCGCCCTGGCTCGGCGTACTCGCGGCCGGGGTGACCGGCGCGCTCCTCGGCGCGCTGCATGCCGGCATCTGCTCACTGCCGCGCGTCAACGACATTGCGGTCGGCATCGCCCTGATGCTGTTCGGCACCGGGCTCGCCTTCTACCTCGGCAAACCCTTGATCGAGCCGACTGCACCGCGCCTGCCGGCCATCGATTTCGGCTGGTGGAGCGACATCCCGCAGGTGCGCGCGGCGCTGCGCATCAATGTCATGTTCCTGATCGGCGTCGCGCTCGCGCCGATCCTCTATTGGGCCTTCCGCACCACAAGATGGGGCCTCCTGATCCGCACCGCCGGCGAAAGCTCGGACGCAGCACGCGCCATGGGCCATTCCGTGCTGCTGATCCGCCTGCGCGCCACCATGGTCGGCGGCTTTCTTGCCGGCATCGGTGGCTCGTTCCTGTCGCTGTTTTATCCGGGAAGCTGGAACGAAGGCCTATCCTCGGGCCAGGGCATCACCGCCGTCGCGCTCGTCATCTTCGCGCGCTGGGATCCGATGCTGTGCCTGTGGGCCTCGCTCGCCTTCGGCGGCGCCGCAGCCCTCGGACCCGCGCTGCAATCGGTCGGCGTCACCTCCGGCTATCACCTCTTCAACGCCGCGCCCTACATTTTGACGCTGGCGATCATGATCATCACCTGCTCGCCGAAGCGCACGCTGACGGGCGCGCCAGCCGAATTGTCGATCACCCGCTGAGACAGGGACGAAGCCATGCCCGAGCGACACATCAAGTCCGAGCCCTACGCCTGGCCCTACAACGGCGATCTTCGCCCCGAGAACACGGCACTGATCATCATCGACATGCAGACCGATTTCTGCGGCGTCGGCGGCTACGTCGACAAGATGGGCTACGACCTCTCGCTCACGCGCGCTCCGATCGAGCCGATCAAGAAGCTGCTCGCTGCCATGCGCAAGCAGGGTTTTCACATCATCCATACCCGCGAAGGCCACCGCCCCGATCTCTCGGACCTTCCCGCCAACAAGCGCTGGCGTTCGCGGCAGATCGGCGCCGGGATCGGCGATCCCGGCCCGTGCGGCCGCATCCTGGTGCGCGGCGAGCCCGGCTGGGACATCATCCCCGAGCTGGCGCCGCTGCCGGGCGAACCCATCATCGACAAGCCCGGCAAGGGCTCGTTCTGCGCCACCGATCTCGAGTTGATCCTTCGGGTGCGCGGCATAGACAACATCGTGCTCACGGGCATCACCACCGACGTCTGCGTCCATACCACGATGCGCGAAGCCAACGACCGCGGTTTTGAATGCGTGCTGCTGCGCGACTGTTGCGGGGCGACCGACAAGAGCAATCACGACCACGCGCTGAAGATGATCAAGATGCAGGGCGGCGTGTTCGGCGCAGTCTCGACGTCGGACGCCTTCATCGGAGCGATTTCGTGATCATCGGCGAGACACCGCCGCCGAGCGGCGCCTTCGGCGTCGACGCGATCGCCATGACCATGCGGTTCGGCGATTTCCTGGCGCTGGACAATGTCGAGCTGAAGGTCCGCCCGGGCTCCTTCCACGCCCTTCTCGGCGAGAACGGCGCCGGCAAGTCGACACTCGTCAAATGCATCATGGGCTACTACCACCCGACCGAGGGCGACGTGCTGGTCGGCGGCCGCCAACAGGCGATCAACAACCCGAAGGACGCGCACGCGCTCGGTCTCGGCATGGTCTACCAGCATTTTACGCTGGTGCCGGCAATGACGGTCGCGGAGAACCTGGTGCTCGCGCGCGACGACGTTCCGGCGGTCGTGGACTGGAGCAAGGAGAAGACGGAGCTCGAGACTTTTCTCTCCAAAATGCCCTTCAAGGTGCCGCTGAATGCAAAGGTGTCCGACATCTCCGCCGGCGAGCGGCAGAAATGCGAGATCCTCAAGCAGCTCTATCTGAAGCGCCGCTTCCTGATCCTGGACGAGCCGACCTCGGTGCTGACGCCGGCCGAGGCCGACGAGGTGCTCGGCATGCTCCGCGACATGGTCGTGAAGGGCGAGCTGACCATTTTGATGATCACGCACAAGTTCCGCGAGGTGATGGCCTTTGCCGACGAGGTGACGATCCTGCGGCGCGGCAAGCTCGCCGGCAAGGGCAAGGTCGCCGAGCTCACGCCGGACGCGATGGCGCGCACCATGATCGGCGCCGAGGAGTTGACGGTGCAGCCGGCGCGCACCGGCGAGACCGGCAAGGCGCGCCTGGAGCTGGAAAAGGTCCGCGCGCTCGACGACGCTGGTGCCGTAGCCGTGCACGACGTCTCGCTCACCGTTCGCGCCGGGGAGATTGTCGGCATCGCCGGCGTGTCCGGCAACGGCCAGCGCCAGCTCGTCGAAGTCCTGGCCGGTCAGCGTGAAGCCGAGAGCGGCGAGATCCGCGTCGCAGGCGATGCCTATCACGCGACCCGCGAGGAGATGCGCCGGCACAAAATGTCGCTTCTGCCGGAAGAACCGCTCAAGAACGCCTGCGTCGGCGGCATGAGCGTCGCCGACAACATCGCTCTCCGCGAGTTCGACCGTGCTCCTTTCGCCAGTGGTGGCTGGTGGCTCAACCGCGGCGCCTTCCGCGACGACGCGAAGAAGAAGATCGGCCAGTACAAGATCAAGACGCGAACGCCGGATACCCCGATCTCGGCACTGTCGGGCGGCAATGTGCAGCGCGCGGTGCTGGCGCGCGAGCTCGGCGGCAACGTCGAGGTGCTGATCGCGGCGAACCCCTGCTTCGGCCTCGACTTCGCGGCGGTGGCGCAAATCCACGCCGAGATCATGGCCGCCCGCAACCGCGGCGCGGCGGTGCTGCTCGTCAGCGAGGACCTCGATGAACTGCTTGAACTCTCCGACCGCCTTGTGGTCATGTTCCATGGCGAGTTCGTCTACGAGGCTCGCACCAGCGAGGCCGACCTCACTGTGGTCGGCCGTCACATGGCGGGACACTGACCGCGGAGAAACGATGGCGGACCGACCCGACCGCGACGAACACTTTCTGCGCCTGGCCTTCGCGGTGGCCCGGCGCTCCCTCACCCATGGCAACCATCCCTTCGGCTGCTTACTGGTCGATACTGAGGGCCATGTGCTGATCGAGACCGAGAACGGCTACATGCCGGACCATGACGGCACCGCGCATGCCGAGCGCCTGGCGGCGACGCAGGCCTGCCGGACGCTGAGCCGCGAGGTGCTCGCAGGAGCGACCCTTTATTCCTCCGCCGAGCCTTGCGCGATGTGTGCCGGCGCCATCTACTGGGCCGGTATCGGCCGTGTCGTCTACGGCCTCAGCGAGCACCGCCTGCGCGGTGTCACCGGCGACCATCCGGAAAATCCCACGCTCGACCTGCCCTGCCGCGACGTCTTTGCCAGCGGCCAGCGTCCGACCGAGGTCGTCGGTCCCTTGCTGGAAGATGAAGCCGAGGCACTGCACGACGGCGTGTGGACGAAGTAGCGGATCCAGAGCACCGCCATCGTAGGGTGGGCAAAGCGAAGCGTGCCCACCACTTCTGTCGCCACTAGGAAGATTGGTGGGCACTGCGCTTCGCGCCTTTGCCCACCCTACGGCACCTCGAAAACGGAAATAGCGCCGCGCGAACCTCGCGCAGCGCTACCTCTGCCTTGGAGACTTTCAGCCGATCAGAACTTCACCGTGACACCGCCATAGACCGTGGACTCGGCGCAACTGTTGGTGCTCTGTCCAGTCGCGGCGACCGTGCAGACGCCGGGCATGGCGTTGTGGTCGAGGCCGAACTTGTTCTGCCAATAGCGATAGGCGACCCAGAGATCGACGAAGTGCGAGTATTTTGCACCCCAGGCCGCCTTCGACGCGTCGAAGGTCAGGCGGATCGGCTCGCTGTTGAGCTCGGTCTTGGACGCGGTCGAGAACCGGCCCAGGCCCGAGAGTGCTGGAAGGCCGTTGGAGTCGCCCTTCGGTCCATACCAGCCGGCGCGGCCGCTGATCGAGAAGAACTGGAAGTTCTCGGGCAGGAAGCCGAGGTCCATGTAGTAGTTGATTTCGACCGCCCAGGTCGGTCGGTAGCTGACATTGCCGTCCGAGTTACAGGACGTGCCGGGAATGCCGGGGCCGAACAGGCCGCACTGCGTGAATGCGTTGTGGTTGGAGAACTCCCAGTACATCAAGGGCGCGACGTTGAAATAGCCCTTGTAGGGAAGGTCGAATGCGAACTGCAGACCGGCAACGACGTCACGCTTGGCCGGCGCAAGGAAGTTGTTCTCTGTGTTGGCATCCATGCCGACTTCGAACGAGATGTTGTGCAGCGGCCCCATGGTGAAGGCCTTGGTATTGAAGAGCTCGTTCCAGCCGAAGGTCGAGCGGAACAGGCCGTAGATCTCGGTCGCTCCGGCGCAATCAGCGGCAGCGCCGGTGATGGTCACGCCGGGCGCGACGCAGGGCGAGGCCGGGTCGTTGTGGCCCGACTTGAACATCGAGATCGTGAAGAAGTTGGTGCCGTAGGCCCAGAGGTCGAAATGCGTGAACGAATAGACCTGCTTGGCGGTGGTGCCGTTGATGCTGCCGTCCGGACGGACGCTCCACATGCCGGGGTCGGTGCCTTTCGGCATCCAGGAGAACGACACGCGGTTGTCGATGACCAGGAAGAACGGAAGGTCCGCCGCTTTCTTGGCGGCCTTGACCGGAAGATCTGCGGCCTCAGCCAGGCCACCGGTGGCCAGCATGGCAATCGACAGCGCCGCTGCTGCAATTGCCTTGAAACGAACCGACATCCTGAACACCCCCGAAGTGGAAGCTGAAGAAATCAAGCCCCGTTGGGTGCGACACTTGCGCCGTTCGCTTGGGGTGAGAAGCCTCAACTTTTCCCATGGCGTGCTGCATGTTTTGGCAACGCTGCGCGCGATATCGCGAAGACAATCGCACATCGCGCGTGTCCGCCGCGCGAGCGCGAACGCGTCGTTGCAACACTTCCTCGATTGTTTCTGTTCGGATTTTTCGCTGTCTCGGAAGACCGAAGACGAAATCGAAGCAGTCTCATCGCTGCATCGCGCGAAAGCATACGAGGACGAGACGTCCGATGCTCAACCTGACGCCATGGCTGCACAGCCGGTTCCGATTTGGCTTTAACCGTCACAAATTTGCAACAGGCGCCACGATGCTGCGCTATGCTGATGCTCGTAGAAGTACTGACGTTGCTGGGGTCGCGGCCTCGAGACGACGGTGATGCAAGAATCCAGCCGCGTTGCCGCTGGCTTGAGCAAGGACTGATGCTTTTTCACTACTTACCTCGCAGTTGAAACTAGCCCACTATTGAGGCACCTCTCTGTTCACCCCTGCACGCGTGACTGCGGATGTTCAATTCGACGCCCAACGGCCTGCATTCCAACAAGACGCCCTTGCTCCAGGCGATCGGACTGACCAAGCGTTATGGGGACTTTCTTGCCAACGAGGCGATCGATATCGACATCTGGCCGCAGCAGATCCATGCCCTCCTCGGCGAGAACGGCGCGGGCAAGTCGACGCTGGTCAAGGCGATCTACGGCCTGATCCAGCCGAGTGCCGGTGAGATTCGCTGGCGAGGTGAGAGGATCGTCCTGTCCGGGCCCTCGGAAGCCCGGGCCCGCGGCATCGGCATGGTGTTCCAGCACTTCTCGCTGTTCGACAATCTCACCGTCGCCGAGAACGTCGCGCTTGGTCTCGACGGCAAGGAATCCTTCAAGGACATGGCAGCGCGCCTGGAGCAGGTGTCGAGGACCTACGGACTTCCTCTCGATCCTCGGCGCCAAGTCTGGCAATTGTCGGTTGGCGAGCGCCAGCGCATCGAGATCGTGCGCGCCTTGATGCAGGATCCGAAATTCCTGATCCTGGACGAGCCGACCGCGGTGCTGACGCCGCAGGAAGCGGATCAGCTCTTCATCGTGCTGGAGCGGCTCAAGGCCGAGGGCCGCGCCATCCTCTATATCAGCCACAAGCTCGAAGAGGTGAAGCGGCTGTGCGACACCGCCACGATTCTGCGCGGCGGCAGGAAGGTCGCGACCTGCAATCCGAGGCAGGAGACCGCAGCCTCCCTGGCGCGCATGATGGTCGGCGGCGAAATCAAGGAGGTCAGGCCTGCTGCAGGCCGGCAGACCACGGTGCCGCGGCTTGTCGTCAACGACCTCTCGCTCGCTCCCGACGAAGCGCACGGGGTCAGGCTGGATCACATCTCGCTCGAACTGAAGGGTGGCGAGATCCTCGGCATCGCCGGTGTCGCCGGCAACGGCCAGGATGAACTCTTCGCAGCGCTCTCGGGCGAGCGCCTTGCAAAGGATCCGGGCACGGTGGTGATCGAGGGCATCGCCGCCGGCCACATGTCGATCACGCAACGCCGCAAGCTCGGCGCGGCCTTCGTGCCGGAAGAGCGGCTCGGCCACGGCACTGCACCGCGCATGAAGCTGTCGGAGAACGCGCTGCTGACCGGTCACGCTGCAAGCGGCATGGTCCGGCACGGTTTTATCGACACCGCCGCGACGCTGAAGACCGTGGACAAGGCCACGGAGACGTTCGACGTCCGCAAGGCCAAGCGCGATCCGGAAGCCGCAAGCCTCTCCGGCGGCAACTTACAGAAATTCATCGTGGGCCGTGAGATCCTGCGCAATCCGGCCGTGCTGGTCGTGAGCCAGCCGACCTGGGGCGTCGACGCTGGCGCTGCGGCCGTCATCCGGCAGGCCCTGCTCGATCTCGCGGCCAGCGGCGCGGCGGTGCTGGTCACCAGCCAGGATCTCGACGAGCTTGCCGAAATTGCCGACCGCATCGCGGTGATGTTTCACGGCCGGCTGTCGCGACCGCTCGCAACAAGCGAGGCCACGCGCGAAAAACTGGGCCTGTTGATGGGCGGAAGCTCGCTCGACCCGACGGAGGCCGCCCATGCAGCTCGTGCTTGAGAAGCGCGCCGAGCGATCCAACACTATCGCGCTGATTTCGCCGCTGATCGCCATCGGTCTCACCATCGCGACAATGTCGATCCTGTTCGCGATCCTCGGCAAGAATCCGCTTCTTGCGCTGCATGCCTATTTCATCGCGCCGCTGACCGACGGCTATTCGCTGCAGGAAATCGCGGTGAAGGCGACGCCGCTCGTCATGATCGCGATCGGGCTGTCGCTCTGCTATCTCGCCAACGCCTGGAATATTGGTGCCGAAGGCCAGTTCCTGATCGGCGCCGTTGCCGGAAGCTGGATCGCGGTGAAGACGCAAGGTACCGATGCCGGCGCCTGGGTGCTGCCGGCGATGCTTGTGCTCGCCGCGGCCGCCGGCGCGCTCTACGCGCTGATCCCCGCGATCTGCAAGGTGAAGTTCGGCGCCAGCGAGATCCTCACTAGCCTGATGCTGGTCTACGTCGCCGACCTGTTCCTCGACTATCTCGTCCGCGGCCCCTGGCGCGATCCGCAAGGATTCAACTTCCCGACGACAGCGGAATTCGATCCAGTCGCGACCGTCCCCCTCCTGATCGAAGGCGGCCGGCTGCATCTCGGCTCCATCATCGCACTGCTGGTCGTCGCGGCTGCAGCCATCCTGCTCGGCCGGACCATCAAGGGTTTTGAGATCCGCGTGGTGGGCGCCGCGCCCCGCGCAGCGCGGTTCGGCGGCTTCAATGCCAATCAATTGATCATCTTGACCTTCGCCGTCTCCGGCGCGCTTGCAGGGCTGGCAGGAATCATCGAGGTCGCGGGGCCCGTCGGCCATCTGCAGCCCGGCATCTCGCCGGGCTACGGCTTTACCGCGATCATCGTCGCCTTCCTGGGCCGGCTGAACCCGCTTGGAATATTAATTGCAGGCCTTTTCCTCGCATTGACCTTCATCGGCGGTGAGCAGGCCCAGATCGCAATGAAGATCCCGTTGGACGTGACCAAGGTCTTCCAGGGCATTTTGCTGTTCTATGTGCTCGCCTGCGATTCCCTCATCCTCTACCGTTTCCGGCTGGTGTTTCCGAACCGTCAGGTGGCCCGTGGAGCTGGTTGAAGCCATCATCCTCTCGGTGCTCGCCGCCTCCACGCCGCTCTTGATTGCGGCAACCGGCGAGCTCGTGACCGAGCGCTCGGGCGTCCTCAATCTCGGCGTCGAGGGCATGATGATCATGGGCGCGGCCTGCGGTTTTGCCGGCGCCTGGTTCACCGGCTCGATCGTCATTGGCGCACTCTGCGGCATTGTCGCAGGCATCCTGATGTCGCTGATCTTCGCGCTGATGACACTGGGGCTCGCTGTCAACCAGGTCGCGACGGGACTGGCGCTGACTATCCTCGGCGTCGGGCTGTCAGGCCTGATCGGCGCAGGTCTTGTCGGCGAGCGCATCACGCCGGCGGCCCATCTCGACCTTCCCGTCCTCACCGGCATTCCCTTGATCGGCCGCGTCGTGTTCGGCGAGGACGCCTTCGTCTACGTCTCGCTGGCCCTGATCATCGGCGTCTGGTGGTTCCTGTACCGGACGCGGGCGGGGTTGGTCCTGCGCGCTTGCGGCGACAACCATGTCTCCGCGCATGCACTCGGCTATCCCGTGCTGCGTATCCGGACGTTTGCTGTGATGTTCGGTGGCGCCTGCGCAGGGCTTGCCGGCGCCTATCTGCCGCTCGCCTACACGCCGTTCTTCATTCCCGGCATGACCGCGGGCCGCGGCTGGATCGCGCTGGCGCTGGTCGTGTTCTCGTCCTGGCGGCCGGGCCGCCTCGTCGTCGGCGCCTATCTGTTCGGCGCGGTGACCATCCTCCAGCTCCACGCGCAGGGTTGGGGCATCGGCGTGCCCTCGCAATTCATGTCGGCTTTGCCTTATCTTGCGACCGTCATCGTTCTGGTCCTTCTATCCCGTGCGCGCACCGGCGGCTCGACCGCGCCAGCCGCGCTCGGTACTGTGTTCGTGCCCGACCGCTGATCGATTTTCCGCAATGCGCGCGATGGGGCGCGTGCGTCTGCGGGGTGTGGCTTTCCCCGACTGTCTGGAGATTGACGATGAGGAAAACAATTCTTGCGGCTGTTGCCGGGCTCCTGCTCGCCGGGAGCGTCGGTGCGGCCTCCGCTGCCGACAAGCTGAAGGTCGGTTTCATCTATCTCGGCCCGATCGGCGACCTCGGCTGGACCTACCAGCATGAGCAGGGCCGCCTGGCGCTGGTGAAGGAGCTCGGCGACAAGATCGAAACCACCTATCTCGAGAACGTCCCCGAAGGTCCCGACTCCGAACGCGCGATCGAGCAGCTCGTCCGCGCCGGCAACAAGCTGATCTTCACGACGTCCTTCGGCTACATGGATCCCACGCTGAAGGTCGCCAAGAAATATCCCAACGTCCATTTCGAGCACGCCACCGGCTACAAGCGCGCGCCGAACATGTCGACCTATTCGGCCAAGTGGTACCAGGGCCGCTACATCCAGGGCCAGATCGCGGCAAAAATGTCGAAGAGCGGTGTGCTCGGCTATATCGGTTCGTTCCCGATCCCCGAGGTCGTCTCCGGCATCAACGCGACCATGCTCGGCGCGCAGGCCGTCAACCCGAACATCAAGGTCAAGATCATCTGGGTGAACACCTGGTTCGACCCCGGCAAGGAAGCCGACGCCGCCAAGGCGCTGCTCGACCAGGGTGCCGACATCATCATGCAGCACACCGATTCACCGGCGGCGATGCAGATCGCGAGCGAGCGCGGCAAGCTCGCTTTCGGCCAGGACTCCGAGATGATCAAGTTCGGCCCGACGGCGCAGCTCACCTCGATCCTGGACACCTGGGGCCCCTACTACATCGAGCGCGTCAAGGCCGAGCTCGCCGGCACCTGGAAGTCCGAGGACAGCTGGGGCGGGCTCGACAGCCACATGTTCGCGATGGCGCCCTACACCAACATGCCCGACGATGTGAAGAAGGCCGCCGAGGAGACGCAGGCTGCCATCACCGCCGGCACGCTGCATCCGTTCAAATGCCCGATGGTCGCGCAGGACGGCAAGGAAGTGGAATGCAAGGGTGGCAAGACTCTCGACCCGGGCCAGATCCTCGGCATGAACTTCTACGTCAAGGGCATCGACGACAAGATCCCGGGTAAGTAGCACGGTTCTTGCTTCAGTAAATCACCTGCTCCTCCCGGAGGAGGTTCGGAGGGGGTGGCCACGAGAACCCGGCACTGGTGGTCGCCCCCTCCTTCCATTCCGCAGCCTATCCAGCCTGGATCGCCCGCGCCGCCGCGCCGTGGCGGCGGATGAGATCGGCAATATCGAGGCCAGGGATCGCGCCGTCGACCACCGCCCATTTGCCTGCCACCATCACGCGATCGGCGCGATGCGCGCCGCACCGCACGAGCGCGGCCAGCGGATCGCCGTGGCCGGAGAAGCGCAATTCGTCGAGCTTGAACAGCGCGAGATCGGCGGCCTTGCCGACGGCGATCTCGCCGAGCTCCGGACGACCGACGCAAGCCGCCGAGCCTTTCGTTGCCCAGCGCAGCGCATCCTTGTGACTGACCTTCCCCACGCCATACCGCGCACGCTGCAGCAGGAACGCCGCGCGCACCTCCTGCATCAGGTTGGATCCATCGTTCGACGCCGAGCCATCGACGCCGAGCCCGATTCCTACCCCCGCCTCCTCCATCTCGCAGACCGGACAGCAGCCGGATGCCAGGATCTGGTTGCTGCACGCGCAATGGCTGATCGACGTCTTGGCCTTGGCCAACCGCTTCATCTCGTCGGCCTCAAAGAAGATTCCGTGCGCCAACCAGGTCCGGGCGTTGAGCCAGCCGCATTGTTCGAGATAGTCGAGCGGACGGCAGCCATACATCTGCTGGCAGAACCGGTTCTCGTCCTCGGTCTCGGCCAGATGCGTGTGCAGCCGCACATCCAGCTTATCGGCGAGATCGGCGGTCGCGCGCATCAAGGACGTCGTCACCGAAAACGGCGAGCATGGCGCGAGCGCGATCTGTACCATGGCGTCCGCGCCGCGCTGGTGATGTTTGGCCACGACCCGCGCGCTGTCGGCAAGGATCGTGTCCTCGTCCTGCACCACGCTGTCAGGCGGCAGACCGCCGTCGCGCTGCGACAGGTTCATCGAGCCGCGCGTCAGCAGCACCCGCACACCGAGCCGCTTTGCAACACCGACCTCGATGTCGACGGCATCTTCCAGGCCGGCGGGAAACACATAGTGATGATCGGTCGTAGTGGTGCAGCCCGATAGCAGGAGTTCCGACATCGCCACGGTGACGCCGAGCTCGAGGGATTCAGGCGTCAGCCTGGCCCAGACCGGATAGAGCGCCTGAAGCCACGGAAACAGCTCGCGACCCATCGCTGCCGGCAGCGCGCGCGTCAGGGTCTGGTAGAAGTGATGGTGCGTGTTGATCAGCCCGGGCAGCACGACATGCTCGCCCGCCTCGAAGACGGCGACATCGGACGTGGCAGGCTTGCCGCCGGCCGGCACCGTTTCCACGATTCGGCCCTCCCGGACCACGATCCCGCGCTCGGCGCCATCAGCCAGGATCGCGAGGGGATCCTTGATCCAGATCGGCTTCGCCTTGTCCATATTCCCGTTTCTCCCGCCGGACGGCTGGGTTCGTGCCTGCAAGGCAGGGGCCAGCGCAACCAGCAACTCTTGTTGCGACTTGGCGCCGGTCTTGCAAGACTTGTTGTGAAGCAATCCACCCGGGTCGAGGCGCTGGCGCAGCCATGGACTTGAATACCATCGCGGCCGTGGCCCATCCGCAGACGCGGGCCCAACTGCCCGCCTGGACGGCAGGCGACGCCTGGCTTGCGGGCGGGACCTGGCTGTTCTCGGAACCCCAGGAGCATCTGAACCGGCTGATCGACCTCACCGACCTCAAATGGCCGGCGCTGACCATCAGTGAAACCCATCTGTCGATATCAGCCACCTGCACCATCGCGCAGCTCGACGCGCTTGCTTGCCCGCCCGACTGGCTCGCCGCCCCCCTCATCAACCAGTGCTGCCGCGCCTTCCTAGCCTCGTTCAAGATCTGGAAGACCGCCACCGTCGGCGGCAATCTCTGCATGTCGTTGCCCGCCGGCCCCATGATCTCGCTGACCTCAGCGCTCGACGGTATCTGTACCATCTGGCAGGCCAATGGCGGCGAGCAAAAAATTCCCGTCGTCGAGTTCGTCACCGGCAACAATCGCAATCGCCTGACACCCGGCGACCTGTTGCGGCAGATCGATATCCCCCTGACTGCGCTCAAGCGACGCTCGGCGTTTCGCCAGATCTCGCTGACGCCGGTCGGCCGGTCAGCCGCGCTCCTGATCGGCAGCCTCGGCGATGACGGCACGTTCACGTTGACGGTGACGGCGTCGACCGTGCGTCCCATTCAACTCTTGCTTCCAAAGTCACCCGACGCGGCTACGCTCGGCAAACTGATCGCGCAGGAGATCGCCGACGACCTCTACCATGACGACGTCCACGGCAAGCCATTCTGGCGCAAGCACATGACGCTGCGGCTTGCCGAGGAAATCCGCAGCGAATTGTGTGACACGGCGCGCCCATGAGTTTCGAGATCAACGGCACGCCGTTTTCCGAACGGCCGCGCGCCGGCCAGTGCCTGCGGACGTTCCTGCGTGAGCTCGGCCACTTTGGCGTCAAGAAAGGCTGCGACGCCGGCGATTGCGGTGCCTGCACGGTGCTGCTCGACGGCGAGCCGGTACATAGCTGCCTGATCCCGGCGTTCCGCGCCGAAGGCCGCGCAATCACCACGATCGAAGGTCTTGCGCCCGAGGGCGGCGCGCATCCGATGCAGCAGGCCTTCCTCGACGCCCAGGCCTTCCAATGCGGCTTCTGCACCGCCGGCATGATCTTGACCTGCGCCTCGCTGAACCAGGCGCAGCGCACCGATCTCGGTGCATCGCTGAAGGGAAATATCTGCCGTTGCACCGGCTATCGCGCAATCGAGGACGCACTCAACGGCACGACTAATGTCGAGGAGACCGTCGAGCCCGGCACCGCCTTCGGCCGCAGCCTGCCGGCTCCCGCCGGGCCCGACGTGGTGCGCGGCAGGGCGCGCTACACCTTCGACACGACGATCGAAGGCCTGCTGCACATCAAGCTCAAGCGCTCGCCGCATCCGCATGCGCGGATCGTCGCGATCGATAAGGCGGCCGCGCTGGCCGTCCCCGGCGTTCACGCGGTGCTGACGCATGAGGATGCGCCCGACCGGCTGTTCTCGACCGCGCGGCACGAGCGGGACTGGATGGACCCCGACGACACGCGCGTCCTCGATGACGTTGTTCGCTTTATCGGCCAAAAGGTCGCCGCCGTCGTCGCGGAGACGGAGGCCGCCGCCGAGGAAGGTTGCCGCCGGCTCAAGGTCGACTACGACATCCTGCCCGCGGTCGTCGATCCCGAGCGGGCGCGCGCGCCCGGCGCGCCGATCATTCATCCCGATCGGACACAAGAGCAGCGCGTCGCCAATGCGCGACAAAACATCGTCGCCGAAAAGCATGGTGAATTCGGCAACGTCGCCGCGGCGCTCGCGAGTTCCGCCGTCACCTACGAGGGCACCTTCACCACCCAGCGCGTGCAGCACGCGGCGCTGGAGACCCATGGCGGCCTTGCCTGGCTCGATGCTACAGGCGTGCTCAACGTCCGCTCCTCCACGCAGGTGCCGTTCCTCACCCGACGCACGCTCGCCGATCTCTTCGATTTGCCGAAGGACAAAGTCCGCGTGTTCTGCGAACGCGTTGGCGGCGGTTTTGGCAGCAAGCAGGAGATGTTTGTCGAGGACATCCTGGCGCTCGCCGCATTGAAGACCGGGCGACCCGTGAAACTCGAGCTCACCCGCGAGGAGCAATTCATCGCGACCTCGACGCGGCATCCGATGCGCGTCCATGTCAAGGCGGGCGCCGATGCGGACGGCAAGCTCACCGCGCTCCAGCTCGACGTGCTCTCCAACACCGGCGCTTACGGCAATCACGCCGGCCCCGTGCTGTTCCACGCAGCACAGGAGTGCCTCAGCGTCTACAACTGCCCGAACAAGAAGGTCGATGCGGTCGCGGTCTACACCAACACGGTGCCATCAGGTGCATTTCGCGGCTACGGACTGCCGCAAACGCTGATCGCGGTGGAAGCCGCGATCGACGAGCTGGCAAAGCAACTCGGCATTAGCTCCTTCGACATCCGCCGCCGCAATGTCGTCAAGCCCGGCGACCCCATGCTGACGCCACCGCCGTCGGAATATCATGATGTCGAGTACGGCTCCTACGGGCTCGACCAGTGTCTCGACCTCGTCGAGCGCGCAATGCAGGCGGATGCGCCGATGCCGGACCTGTCGCCGGACTGGCTGACCGGTGAAGGCATTGCGCTGACCATGATCGACACGGTGCCGCCGGCAGGGCACATCGCGGATGCCGCGATCGCGCTCCGCGACGACGGCAGCTTTGAGCTCACCGTCGGCACCGCTGAGTTCGGCAACGGCACCAGCACCGTGCATCGCCAGATCGCAGCCTCCGCGCTGTCGACGACCGTCGACAACATTCGCCTGCGGCAATCGGACACCGTCCATGGCGGCCACGACACCGGCGCCTATGGCAGCGCCGGTATTTTCGTCGCCGGCAAGGCGACGCAAGCGGCGGCCGAGACTCTGGCAGACGAGCTGAAGCGCGCAGCCGCCGATGCCTGGCTTTGCGATGCCGCCAGTTGCACGCTCGACGGCCATTCCGTCGTCAGCGGCGTGAAGCGCATCTCCTTCGCCGAGCTTGCGGAGCTCGCGCGGGCTCAGGGCAAGCCACTTGCGGCCAGCGGAAACTCCGGCGGCACGCCCCGCTCGGTGGCCTTCAACGTGCAGGGCTTTCGCGTCGCCGTGAACAAGGGCACCGGCGAGATCAAGATTCTCAAAAGCGTGCAGGCGGCCGACGCCGGGCGCGTCGCCAACCCCATGCAATGCCGCGGTCAGGTCGAAGGTGGCGTGGCACAATCGCTGGGCGCCGCGCTCTACGAGGAGATGGTGATCGACGCCGATGGCTGCGTGATCAACGCCAAGTTCCGCGATTACCACCTGCCCTCTTTCGCTGACGTGCCGCGCACCGAGGTGTTCTTCGCCGAGACCTCGGACGCGATCGGACCGATGGGCGCGAAATCGATGAGCGAGAGCCCGTACAATCCGGTCGCAGCTGCGCTCGGCAATGCCATTGCCGATGCCACCGGCATCCGCTTCACGTCCGTGCCGTTCAAGCCGGACCGATTGTTTCCCGCTTTACAGGATAAATTCGGCGTCTAGCTACCGCGGTAGGTCGAGTAGCTCCACGGCGTGACCAGCAGCGGAACGTGATAGTGCCCCTCCGGCTCGCTGATCGCAAAACGCAAGGGGATGTCGTCGAGGAAGGGCGGGTCGGACATCTGCACGCCGCGTGCGGCGAAATACTTTCCGACACTGAACTGCAGCTCGTAGCGGCCGATCGGCAGCGGACGGCCGCCGATCAGCGGCGCGTCGGTGCGGCCGTCATGATTGGTCACCGCGCGCGCGATGACGCGGCTCTCACCGAGCGCTGCGAGCTCGACGAGCTCGACCGCGATGCCCGGCGCTGGCTTGCCGGCGTGATTGTCGAGCACGTGGGTCGACAGCCGGCCGTGCACTTTCAGCTTGTCGTCGGCTGCAACGAGTTGGTCGAGGCGCAGCGCAGAGATGCGACCGATCTCTTCAAGCGCCCGTCGGATCTCGGTCTTGGCAATGTTTTGAAGCCGCGTCTCGAAATCACGCAGGATGGAATCCTTGGTGTAGCGACGCGCGCAGACGATATAGGGTATGCTGAATTTCGTTCGATAGGCATGGTTTGCCCGCTCGAACGCCGCGTATTCCGCCTCCGACAAGCGGTCGAGGCCGGCACTGTTCTGCTCGGCATTCGACTCGGCCGTGAGCCCGGCCGCGCGCTGGGTCTTGTTGGCGAGGTCTGGATGGGCACGGATCAGCGCCATTTGGAGGTCTGGTTCAGCGCTCTGGATGGCCGCCATCAGCGCCGCATGCAGCTGATTGATGCCCGCGAACGGCCGCTGCCCGGCGATCCCTTCCGCGATCCACGGCGAATATTCGACGACATTGGCGAGCGCCGCGACGAAATCGGCCTTGTCAGCAGCATTGAGATCGGACAGCGAGATCTGCGACATCATTCCCTCGGCTAGACCTCGAATGCATCTTCGGCGAGATGCGCGAGCTTGTCGTGCCAGTGCTGCGCGATCTGCAGCCGCGTCGGCACCCAGACCCGCTCGTGCTTGCCGATATAATCGAGGAAGCGAAGCAGGCCCGCGGCGCGACCGGGACGGCCAACAAGGCGGCAATGCAGCCCCACCGACATCATCTTCGGCGCGGTCTCGCCTTCGGCGTAGAGCACGTCGAAGGCGTCCTTGAGATAGGTGAAGAACTGCTCGCCCTCCGCAAAACCCTGCGGGTTGATGAAGCGCATGTCGTTGGCGTCTAACGTATAGGGGATCATGAGCTGCTTGCCGCGGGGACCCTTGACCCAATAAGGCAGATCGTCGGCATAGGAGTCGCAGAGATAGAGGAAGCCGCCCTCCTCCATCAGCAAGCGGTTGGTATTGATCGAGGATCGGCCGGTGTACCACCCGAGCGGCCGCGCCCCCGTCGCCTCGGTGTGCACGCGGATCGACTCGGCGATCTCGGCGCGCTCCTGCGCCTCCGTCATGTCCTTGTGCTCGATCCACTTCAGGCTGTGGCTCGCGATATCCCAGCCGGCTTCCTTCATGGCGGCGACGATTTCCGGATTGCGCTTCAGCGCGGTGGCGACACCGAATACGGTGGTCGGCCATTGGCGCGCGGTGAACATCCGCCACAGCCGCCAGAAGCCGGCGCGCGAGCCATATTCGAACATCGATTCGATATTGGCGTGCCGTTGTCCGGGCCAGGGCTGTGCGCCGAGCACATCAGACAGGAACGCTTCCGAAGCGCGGTCGCCATGCAAAATGTTGTTCTCGCCACCTTCCTCGAAATTGACGACGAACTGCACCGCCACGCGCGCGCTATCGGGCCATTGCGGGTGCGGCGGGTTGCGGCCGTAGCCGCGGAGATCGCGCGGGTAACGAGGTTCCGTCAACTCAGACTTCCTCGAAACGGATCGGCTGGGCGCCCTTCCACAGCACGGTCTTGCCGAGCGTGGCGAGATTTTCCAGGCCCGACGTCAGCGTGATGAAATGGTTGCCGGCGAGCTGGCCCATCTTGCTCGCGAAGTGCACGCCGCCATAGGCCATCAAGATCTCGGTCTCGCTGATGCCGCCGGGGTAGAGAATGATCTGGCCCGGCGCGGGATAGCTGGTGTGGTTCTCGTAGCCGACGCCGAAATCGAGATCGCCAAGCGGCATCCACACGCCCTCGCCGCTCCAGCGCACATGGATGATATGGCTTTCGAACGGCATGGCCTTGCGGAACGCGGCGACGGTCTTGGGCGCGAGTTGCTCCTCGAAACGGGCATCGAAGGTGAAATCGCCGGCGCGGATAACGAGTTTGCTCATCTCATCTCTCTGGGTCGGAGGGTTTCGGCCCTCCAAGGGGAACATTCAAGCAAAGAGCACTCCAGCGGGCCCTGCGCAAGGGGCGCGGCCGCTCACCTGCGGTCGTAGGACCAGCCAAAAATTCCGCTGCGCCGCACCTCCGGCTCGGGCTCGGCCGTCGGCGCCTCCTTCACCTCGGCCTGCGGCGGCAAAGGCGGAGGCGCAGGCGGCGTCGGGATGCTCTCACACTTCATGGAGTAGACCAGCTTGCCGTCGGCGGTGCGCCCGATCGGCGCACAGGGTTCGGTGCGCGCAGCCATGCTTTTCGGAGCCGGCTTTACTTGCGCTATGGCCGGCGAAGCCAGCAGCAGCAGGGCTGGTACAATTCTCCACATCGGCATCGCTCAACCGTGGTCCCCCGTCATTCAATCGGATCGACCGGTCGAAGTCTATCGGCAGGCGCGCGCAGGCCTGCTGAATATTTAGCCGAAAATTGCTTCGTGGTGGCACGGGCTTTCGCAAAATGTCGTTCTCGAACGATCATAACCATCGCGGCTCGTTTCGGCTTGCGCTGCCGGCACCGCGTCGCTATGGAACACCTGCCGCTATTCCAGCGCCGTAAGCGTCTCACGTGAAGCAACGCATCTACCGACATGGTCGGGACCGCTGCTCGTCTTCGAAGCCCACGTGATCGACCTGTTCATTCCATCGAGAAGTCCAATGCCTGTCTTTCGCAAGCTGCCGGCGCGCTATGCGCCGGTCGTCATGCCCTTCGTGCTGTCCGTACTGATGACGGCTGTCGTATCGATGATTTCGACGCTGAAGAGCCTGGGTGCCACGCCGGAATTCCTGTCGACCTGGCCGGTCGCATGGGCCTGTCCTGGCTGGTCGCGTTTCCCACGCTGCTCATGGTCCTGCCGCTGGTCCGGCGGATCGTGGCGATGGTAGTGGCACCGCCGTAACGGCGATCGCGAAACTCCTCTCGTGTCCCGGACAAGCAGCAACGCCCCAAGCGTTGCTCCGCTGCGTCCGGGGCACGGATTTGTCCGACGACGCGCCTCTAGTACGGCTGATAGTAGCGCGGTCCGCCGTAGTACGGTCCGCCGCCATAATAAGCGGGGCCGCCACCATAGTAGCCGGGACCACCATAATAGTATTGGTTCTCGTAATACTCCTGCCGGCGACTCTCGGCGATGGCACCGGCGATCAGGCCCATCCCTGCGCCCATGATCGCAAGGCCAGCCGCGCTCGGGCCGCGCCGGTAATAGCGGCGGCGGACGGCACTGAAATCGGTGGCATCGGAGGACGCAGCTGCCGCGGAGGCGGCCTTTGGCGCCAACGGGCCCGAAGCTGCGACCGAGGGCGAGGCTGCGGTTACGAGGACGAGGCCGGCGAATGCGGCCAAGGCGGCGTTCCGCCCGGCCGGAGAGATCAATCCCTTGCGCATCGACATCTGCATCTCCATGGACTTCCGCATCTCATAGCGCATGTCACCTGTCTGGTCGATGAACGTCAACCATGGCCGGCGGCCTGCGACATTTGCGCCGTGCGGGGAACTTTTGGCGATTTGCGCGCCTTGCGAAGTTCAAGGTGCGGCCAACGACGAGCACCCGTCCACGCGAAACCACATGCACCGCCGATAGCGACTACTGTCGAGCGGACTGCAACTGTACTGGCGCCGGTCGCTGCACTCTGGCTTGCGGCGACGGAAGCGTCGACGCCGGCTTGCGCGCCGACGCAGCAACCGGGCGTGGCGATGGCACCGGCGACGCTGCCGTCTTGGGTTGCGGGCTCTGCTGGGGAGCCTGGTCGGGAGTCTTTTCAGAAATCTTGTCAGGAGTGCTGGTAACAAGGCGCGCGATTTGCTCCTGGCTCGCCTTCAACTCCTCGGCGGTCTTCGCGTTGTCGTGGGCCATTTGCTCCTGCTGCGCCTTCAATTGCTCCTCGTTCGCCTTGAGCTGCTCGATGCCCTGTTCAAGCCTTGCGAGATCGCGCGCCATCTTCTGGAGCAACTCCGTCAGATCGGGGGAGGCCGTGGTTACGGGCGGCGCGATAGCTTCCGATGGGGCCTGAGCAGAAGGTGCTGGTTGTTGCGGCGCTGGCTCCGCCTGGGCGACCTGAGCAGCAGCCTGGCTTGGCTGCACGGCAGGTACCGGCTCTGCTTGCGCTTGCGAAGGCGTCGCAGCGCGCAGCGGTGCCCAACCGGCAATCTTCAGCCTGGCCGTATCGCCATAGGACGATTGCGAGACAAGAGCGGCGGCGCTGATGCAAGCTGCTAACACCAAGCCGATCAGGCCGCGCAGCGCCGGCCTGCCGCGCGACTGCCGGCGGCGCGCGTCTTCGCGCTCCAGCCTCGACAGCGTTTCATTGGCACGCGCGAGTTGTTCATCCGCGCTCCTGATCTTTTCATAGGCGTGAACGAGCTCGTCGTCCGCACGCGCGGACAGGGCATGACGCTGATCAATTGGCGTCGGGTTCGGTGCGGAATCCATTGGCGCTCCTTGCCCCAGCCCAATGTCGCCCGCATGAGGGCATCCCGTCGCATTTGCGCTTGGCTGATACTCCCCAACGCAGTTCGGCCGAAGCAAGACCACATCGTGGAAAGTATGGGGCCGGATGGCGACAGCGGCTGGGCAGACCCACCCCGGAACCGCGCTCCTACGACAGCGCGCCCAGCACGCCGCGCGTCGCCTTGTCGATCTCCTCGACATAGCGGCGGCGGGCGAAAGACTCGTTGAGGAAGCCGACCACCTTGCGGCTATCGGCGGATTCGACCACCGCCAGCATTTCCGCTTCCGCCTCGTCGAAGACGGCCATGGCACTCTTCACGTTCATTTCAGGCAGAAGCACGATGTCGGTGTAGCGGGCCAGCTCGACCACCTGGATGTCGTCGGCGATGGTGTCGAGATCGCTGGAGAACAGGTCCGGCAGCATGACGAGGCCGACATATTCGTCGGCGTTGTTGACGACGACGATGCCGGGCCGCGATCCCAGCACGAATTCGCGCCGCGTAGCCGCGATCGTCGTGGTCGACGGCACCTTGCCGACGTCGCCGCGCATCATCCGCTCCACGGTCAGATTGCGCAGCCAGCCGACGTCGTTGGCGCTGCGGATGGTCTCGCCCCGCAGATGCAGGCGCCAGGTCGAGAACGAATGGCCGAACATGAAGCGGACGCAGATCGAGGTGACGATGCAGCCTGCCAGCACCACGGCGGTGACATCGACGTTGCGGGTCATCTCCAGCACCAGAAACGACATCGTCAGGGGACCGCCGACGATGGCGACCCCGAGCGTCGCCATGCCCGTCAGCATCGCGACCAGCGGGTCGATCGCAAAATTCGGGCTCACCAGCAGCAGCACTGCGGCAAAGAACTTGCCGATCAGGCTGCCCACGAACAGCGAGGCGAAAAACAAGCCGCCGCGGAAGCCCGACGCCAGCGATACCAGGCACGCCGTCAGCTTCAATGCGATGATCATGGCAATGAGCGCGATCGTCATGTCGTGGTGCAGATCCAGCACCATCGCGCCGTGACCGGCCGCGAGCACTTGCGGGGTCAGGATCGCGAAGGCGCCGACGATCAGGCCGCCGAAGACCGGCCTGATCCAGACTGGCAGCCAGGCGAACATCCGCTCGAACACCGTCGAGCTGCGCATCACGGCGATGCCGACGCCGCTGGTGACGAGCGCAAGCCCGACCAGGGCCAGATATTGCTCGAGCCCAACCGCCTCCACCCGCGGCACTTCGAGCGAATAGGGCGCGCCGCCGAGATACTGCGCCGTCAATGCGCCCGCGAGCGAAGCCGCCAGGATCGGCGCTGCGCTGCCGACCGAATAGACGCCGACGATCAACTCGCAGGCGTAGAACGCGCCGGTGATCGGCGCGCCGAACGCGGCCGCAATGGCCGCCGCCGCGCCGCAGCCGACGATCAGGCGAAGATCGTTGCGCCGCAGATTGAGGAACCGACCGAGCAGCGAGGCGATGCCCGAGCCGATCTGGGTGTACCCGGCCTCTAGCCCGACCGAGGCGCCGCAACCGTTGGAGATCAACGTCTGGCTCGACACCACGATGCTGTCGCGCATAGACAGGCTGCCGCCGCGCAATGCATTGGCCTCGATCGGGTCGACCGCGACGGAGATTTTTAGCCGCCGCCGCGACCACTCCATGATGCCGAGCGCGAGCCCGCCCAGCGCGGGCGCCGCCAGCGCCGCCCAGGGGCTGACGACGGCATTGGCCGACAGCCGGACATCGACAGGGATACCGAAGATCAGGACATGGGCGATCTGCGCAATCTCGGCCATCAGCGTCACGACAGCGCCTGCCAGCGTGCCGATCACGAGCGCGAGCGGGATCAGGTAGAATTCGTTGCTGCGCAAAAGCGCGCGGATGCGGACCAGGAGCCGGTTCGACGCCTTGTTCGATCCCTTGCGATCGACGAGATGCCTGATCCGCGCGAACACCGGGGCGCCCGATCAGGCTGCGGCCATGCCGGGAACGGCGCTGGGCTGGCGGACAAGCTCGTCTGTTGTCATTGAGATCGACGTCCTCGCGATCGGCGCTTTTTGCGCTGTTGTCACCCGGAGTACGCAAAGCCTTCAGGCAGCGCAAGCAAAAGCGTTCTTCCTTGCCTGCGGTCGAATTGCCGGCGCAGCGACGTCAATAATTATTCAGTGAAATCAATTTCTTACGGAATGAACCGCGTCATGACAGGCTGGCCCGCACGGCTGCGATTCCATTGATGACGAACTGCACCGAATAGGCCGCGAGCAGGATGCCAAGCAGGCGCGAAAGCACGGCATTGCCGGTCCGCCCCAATGTCCGCGCGATCAGGTTCGCGGAGACGAAACAGAGCCCGCAGATCAGGCACACCAGGAGGATGATCGCGATAATGACGGCGAGCCGGCCGGCATCGGCCGCGTTGCCCGACAACAGCAGCGTGGTCGCAATCGCGCCGGGGCCGGCCATCATGGGAATGGCCAGCGGAAACACGGCGACGTCGGAAGCGTGCTCCGACAGCGCCTTGTCGGCCTCGCGCGCCTCGCGCCGCGGCCGGTCGCCAAAGATCATCTGGTAGGACACGCCGAACAGGAGAAGGCCGCCGGCAATCTCGAAGGCGGGAATGCCGATCCCGAGCTGGCGCAAGAGCCAGTTTCCGATCAGCGCGATCACGACCAGGATCGAGGAGGCGATCAGCGGCGCGCGCAGTGCAACCGCACGCTTGTCCTTGTCGCCCATGCCGCTGGTCGCGGCCAAAAAGGCCGGCGCGAGGCCGACTGGATCGACCACGAGCAGCAAGGTGACGAAGGCCGACAAGGCAAAATCGAGCATGCGAGAGGCCGTCTTCTCGATGGAGTGGCACGTCCCCATGCTTAGCCGCTCGCTAAGGGGACCGCGAGGAACATTTACCAGCGCAGAATCTTGATCGCGTGAGGATTGAGGATGGGGGTGCCTTCCTGCGCACCTCGAGAGGAGGATTTATGGCTAAACGAGCGAAGAAGCGAGCAACCAAAAAGACGGCAGTTCGCCGTACGCGTCAGGCGCCGAAGATGTTGAAGGACCTGTTCCTGGAGACGCTGAAGGACATCTATTTCGCCGAGAACAAGATCATCAAGACGCTGCCCAAGATGGCCAAGGCCGCGCATTCCAAGGAACTTGCCGCCGCCTTCAACAAGCATCTCCGCGAGACGCAAGGTCAGGTCAAGCGCCTCGACCAAGTGTTCAAAATGTTGGACAAACCAGCGCGCGGCAAGCCCTGCGAAGCCATCAAGGGCATTACCGATGAGGGCGCCGGGATCATGAAGGCGTTCAAGAACGCCCCTGCCCTAGATGCGGGCCTGCTCGCCGCCGCGCAGTCCGTCGAGCACTACGAGATATCCCGCTACGGCACGCTGCGCACCTGGGCTGAGGAACTCGGCATGCCGGAGGCCGCAAGGCTGCTCCAGGAGACGCTGGACGAGGAAGAGGCAACCGATCACACGCTGACCGAGCTTGCAACTTCCGTCATCAATCTCGAGGCGGAAGAGGGCTATCGCGCGGCGGCCTAGCGGCCGCGCTGGACGACAACGGACGGCGCCGCGGCTCACCACGCGTGGCGCCGGCGCCTGTTGCGCCAGCCCCTGACCCTGCAGGTCAGCCATGCCAACCCAACCGGCCCATGCTGGATTTCCCGGCAAGGCGTACCATATGCAGGCTTTCCCACCCCAGAGCCTGCCCATGTCCACCAAAAATCCCCTGAACTGGATGCTGTCCGAAGCGCTGGATCAACTCCACCGCGCCGACCGGATGCGCCAGCAATTCGGCCGCCAGGACGCCTGCTGGGAGCCGCCGATCGACGTGCTCGAGACCGAGCGGGAGCTCTTGATCCTCGTCGCGCTCCCCGGCGTCGGTCCGAACAATGTCGAGACGGCAATCCATGACGGCGTGCTCGTCATCAGCGGCCATCGCACCCTGCCGCCGGAGCTGCGCAACGCGCGGATCCACCGGCTCGAGCTGCCGCAGGGGCGCTTCGAGCGCCGCATTGCCCTGCCCGTCGGGCGCTACGCCATCAGCCGCTTCGTGATGGACGGCTGCGTCGCGCTGCGCCTCGCCAAATCCGCCTGAGGTCGATCATGACCAACGAACAGATGAACACCACCCCGCCCCCCGAAACCAAGATCCCCGAGGACGCGCTGATCATGGTCGCCGTCCGCGATCTCGTGCTGTTTCCCGGCGCGATCGGGCCGATTGCGATTGCGCGGCCGAAGTCGATTGCGGCTGCCCAACAGGCGCTGCGCGAGCAGCGGCCGATCGGCATCGTCCTGCAACGCAACGCTGACGTCGACGATCCCGGTCCGGACGATCTCTATCGCGTGGCGACCATCGCCAACATCGTGCGCTACATCACCGCGCCCGACGGCACCCACCACATCGTCTGCCAGGGCGTGCAGCGCGCGCGCATCCTCGACTTCCTGCCGGGGACGCCGTTCCCGGTCGCGCGGGTGCAGCAGATTCCGGAGCCGACCACGACCTCGCCGGAGATCGAGGCGCGGTTCCTCAATTTGCAACGCCAGGCCATCGAGGCGATCGAATTGCTGCCGCAGGCGCCGCCCGAATTGATCGCGATGTTCCAGAACACCACTGCGCCCGGAGCGCTGGCGGATCTCGCGACCTCGACCATGGACATCAAACCGCAGGAGAAACAGGAGATCCTGGAGACAGTCGACCTCGTTTTGCGCGTCGAGAAGGTGTCAAAGCAGCTCGCCGAGCGGCTCGAGGTGTTGCGCATCTCCAACGAGATCGGGCAGAAGACCAAGGCTGCGTTCGACGAGCGCCAGCGAGAGGCGATTTTGCGCGAGCAGATGGCGACCATCCAGCGCCAGCTCGGCGAAGGCGACGGCAAGGCGGCCGAGGTCGCCGAGCTGACGGAAGCCATCGCCAAAGCCAAGATGCCGCCCGAGGCGGAGGCTCACGCCAAGAAAGAGTTGCGGCGCTACGAGCGTATGCCCGAGGCGGCCGGTGAAGCCGGCATGGTCCGCACCTATCTCGACTGGCTGATCGAACTGCCTTGGGCGCTGCCCGAGGAGAAGCCGATCGACATCAAGGAGGCCCGGCGCATCCTCGATGCCGATCACTTCGGCCTGGAGAAGATCAAGAGCCGGATCATCGAATATCTGGCCGTGCGCAAGCTGGCACCGCAGGGCAAGGCGCCGATCCTGTGCTTCGTCGGTCCGCCCGGCGTCGGCAAGACCTCGCTCGGCCAGTCCATCGCACGCGCGATGGATCGCCCCTTCGTGCGCGTCAGTCTCGGCGGCGTGCATGACGGGGCCGAGATCCGCGGCCACCGGCGCACCTATATCGGCGCGCTGCCCGGCAACATCATCCAGGGCATCAAGAAGGCGGGTAGCCGCAATTGCGTGATGATGCTGGACGAGATCGACAAGATGGGCCGTGGCGTGCAGGGCGATCCTTCGGCCGCCATGCTGGAGGTGCTCGACCCCGAGCAGAACGGGACGTTCCGGGACAATTATCTCGGCGTGCCCTTCGACCTGTCGCGCGTGGTGTTCATCGCGACCGCCAACATGCTGGACCAGATCCCGGGCCCGCTGTTGGACCGCATGGAGCTGATCAGCCTCGCCGGCTACACCGAGGAGGAGAAGCTGGAGATCGCCAAGCGCTATCTGGTGCGGCGGCAGCTCGAGGCCAACGGCTTGACGGCCGAGCAGGCCGAGATCGAGCCGGAGGCGCTGCGTCTGGTCGTCAAGGGCTACACGCGGGAAGCCGGCGTGCGTAACCTCGAGCGCGAGATCGGCAAGGTGCTCCGCCACGCGGCGGTGCAGATCGCCGAGGGCACCGCCGAGAAGGTGGTGATCGCGCCGAAGGATCTGGCGACCGTGCTCGGCCAGCCCCGCTTCGAGGGCGAGATTGCGCTCCGCACCAGCGTGCCCGGCGTTGCCACCGGCCTCGCCTGGACGCCGGTCGGCGGCGACATCCTGTTCATCGAGGCGACGCGCGTGCCCGGCAGGGGCAGCATGATCCTGACCGGCCAGCTCGGCGAGGTCATGCGCGAGAGCGTGCAGGCTGCGCTGACGCTGGTGAAGAGCCGCGCCACCCAGCTCGGCATCGATCCGTCGCTGTTCGAGAAGAGCGACATCCACGTCCACGTGCCGGCGGGTGCGACCCCGAAGGACGGACCGAGCGCGGGGGTGGCGATGTTCACGGCGCTGACCTCGCTCCTGACCAACCGCACGGTGCGCAGCGATACCGCCATGACCGGCGAAATCTCGCTGCGCGGCCTGGTGCTGCCGGTGGGCGGCATCAAGGAGAAGGTGGTGGCGGCAGCCGCCGCCGGCCTGACGCGGGTGATGCTGCCGGCGCGCAACAAGCGGGATTTCGACGACATCCCCCAGAGCGCGCGGGACAAGCTCGAATTCATTTGGCTGGAACGCGTCGACGAGGCGGTCGCAGCGGTGCTCGAGCCGGCCAAACCGCAGGTCGAGGCGGCGGAATGAAATATTTCCCGTAAAGCTTGATCCACAGCAAGGACGCCCGCGCCATACGGGCGTTTCCTTAGCCCTAGGGAACCGGGGCGCGAGCCCCGCGCAGACGATGAGAAGACCAGCGAGACGATAGAGGTCCTACTGATGTTCGGATTGTTCAAGACGATGATGAACCTGGAGACGTTTCAGCGGCTGCGCCGCAAGGTCGCCCAGTTCTGGCATTGGCACGTCATGCCGTCGCATGCGCTCCGGCCGGTGCCGATCCCGGTCCGGCCTAAGCGCCGCAAGGGCTAATCCCTCCGCTTCACCCTCGCGGCACCCAAAACAAAAGGCCCCCTCCTTGGCGAAGGGGGCCTTTGCTTTTAGCCCTTAGGCCACGGCGTCCTTGGCGGCCTTGACGGGCCGGGCACGGACGATCTTGCGGGCCGGCTTGGCCTTGAACATCATCTCTTCACCCGTGAACGGGTTGGTGCCCTTGCGCGCCTTGGTCGCGGGCTTCTTGATGACGACGAACTTGGCGAAGCCCGGCACCAGGAACAGGCCGTTCTTCTTGAGCTCCTTGTGGCCGACATCCGTCAGCGTCTCCATGACGTTCTTGACGTCGCGCTTGGAAAGCTCGGTGGCGGTCGCAATCTTCTCGATGAGCTGCGATTTGGACATTTGGGCTGGCATCGTGTCTCCTCTGATTCGTTGCCGGTTGCATATTAGACCAACCATTGAAGGCCTAGAGCCTTCTGCACAGTTTTGTCGCGATTTTTGCGGGCTTTTTTGCCCCTCTGTGACAAAAAACCCTGCTTTTTAGCCACTTCCGGAGTGGGTGGCGCCCAAAGCAGCGCTTTTTGCCGCGTTTCAAAGGCCCGCATACGCCTTTGCTAAAGCTGATTCCATGCTTTCGACAAGCGACGACCGGCCTCTTTGTGGGAGGCCGGTCGATTTCAGGCCCTGAAAATAGGGGTCAGACGCGCTCGATGATGATCGCCGGCGCCATGCCGCCGGCGGCGCACATGGTCACGAGGCCCCGCTTCAGGTCGCGCCGTTCGAGCTCGTCCAGCACCGTGCCGATCAGGATCGAACCGGTCGCACCGATGGGATGGCCGAGCGCGATCGAGCCGCCATTGACGTTGACCTTGGCGCGGTCGAGCCTGAGGTCGCGGATATATTTCTCCGCGACCACCGCAAAGGCCTCGTTGATCTCGAACAGGTCGATGTCGTCGATGGTCAGCCCCGCCTTCGCCAGCACCTTGCGGGTCGCCGGCACCGGCGCGTTCAGCATCAGGGTCGGCGAGTCCCCCATATTGGCCATCGCGACGACGCGCGCGCGGGCCTTGAGGCCATGCGCCTTCGCGTAAGCGGGCGACGCCAGCAGAATGGCGGCGGCGCCGTCGACCACTCCCGACGAGTTGCCGGCGTGATGCATGAAGTCGATCTTCAGATCAGGATACTTTTGCAGGATCAGGCCGCGATAGGTGGTGCCCTTGTCGTCGAGCGCGTAGTCGGCGATCGCGGGGAACGCCGGCTTCAGGGCGGAAAGCCCCTCCATCGTGGTCTGCGGCCGCGGATATTCTTCGTGGTCGAGCGCGAGGCTGCCGTCCTCGCGATGAACAGGCACCAGGCTCTTCTTGAAGTAGCCGTTCGCCATCGCATGCGCCGCGCGCTTCTGGCTCTCGAGGCCAAGCGCATCGACGTCGTGCCGGGTGATGCCCTCCATGGTCGCGATCGCGTCCGCGCAGACGCCCTGATGCGACTGCGGATGTCTTGCGCGCAGGCGCAGATTGCCGCCATCCATCATCATGGGACCACCGCCGCGACGTCCCTCCATCGACATCATCTCGCAGCCGCCGGCGATGACGAGATCTTCCGCACCCGCCATGATCGAGGCCGCCGCCATGTTGACGCTGGTGATGCCGGAGCCGCAGAAGCGGTCGAGCGTCACGGCGCTGGCGCGCACGTCATAGCCGGCATCGAGCGCCGACATGCGCCCGAGGTCGCCGCTTTGCGTTGCGACCTGCGCGCTGCAGCCCCAGACGATGTCGTCGACATCGGCGGTGTCGATGCCGGTGCGCATCGCGAGCGCGCGCAGCACCGTTGCACCCAACTGCTGCGGATGGATGCCCGACAGCGCGCCCTTGCCCGCCTTGCCCACGCCCCGCGGCGTCCTGCATGCGTCGATGATGAGTGCGTCTGCCATGGCTTTTCCTCTTCTTTTGAATGGCTGAGGGCGTTTTGAATCAGGGGGCGAGCGGAGTCAATCGGCGCGCCGGATCGCCCTCCTGCAAAAAGCTCGAAAACAACCCCATGCACAGTAGAAGCTGGGTTTCGCGCAAAGCGCACGGCCATTCCGGCGAACCATATGACGCCTCAACGCAAATCAGCGGCGACGCGCAAGGATGTCGGCAGGCGGCCCGCCAGGCCGATCGGAAATGCGCCCCTCGCAATCTCCGTCATGCGGATGGTTTGACGCGGCGGGAGAGGCGCGCTCGGCAAACGGCTTACATTTTCCGTACCGGCAGCCTATTGTTTTCGCGTCAGACATCGCTCTAGCGGCCTTAAGGGGCAACCGGGGGAATGTCCCGTGCTCTATTTCTTCGAGCACTATACGTTCGACACTGACCGGCGCGAGCTGCTCCTGGGAGCTGTCGTGGTGCCGACAACGCCTCAGGTTTTCGACCTGCTCGATTACTTGATCCGCCACAGGGAACGCGTCGTCAGCAAGGACGACCTCATCAACGCCATCTGGAAAGGACGCGCCGTCTCGGACGCAGCGCTGACGACCCGCCTGAATGTTGCCCGGAGCGCGATTGGCGATTCCGGCGGGGAACAGCGCCTCATCAAGACATTGCCGCGGAAGGGCTTCCGTTTCGTCGGACAAGTGCAGGAAGCTCCGGGGCGCAAAGGCGCTGCAGTCCCTGATGGCACGATAGAACCGAAAAGGCTCGCCCTCGCTCTCCCGGATAAACCCTCCATCGCCGTGCTGCCGTTCGAGAACCTGAGCGGTGATCCCGAGCAGGAGTATTTTGCGGACGGCATGGTCGAGGAAATTGTCACGGCCCTTTCGCGAAACAAGCAGCTCTTCGTCATTGCCCGGAACTCCAGTTTTGCGTTCAAGGGCAGACCTGTCGAGATCACGCAAGTGGCCCGGGATTTAGGGGTTCGATACGTTCTGGAGGGAAGCGTTCGGAAATCCGGTCGTCGCGTCAGGATCGCCGGTCAGTTGATAGATGCAGCTTCCGGCTCGCATCTCTGGGCTGACAGATATGACGGAGCGCTTGAGGATATCTTCGACCTGCAGGACCAGGTCGCGGCCAGCGTGGCTGGCGCAATCGCCCCAAGCGTGAGCCAGGCTGAAATGGAGCGCGCCAAACGAAAGCCCACCAGCAATCTTGATGCGTATGATTATTATCTGCGTGGGGATGCCTCGCATTTCGAATTTACAAGGGACGCCACGAATCGAGCCGTTGGTCTCTACGAGAGGGCTATTGCGCTGGATCCGCAGTTTGCACTGGCTCATGCAGCACTGGCAGTGACGTTGAGCAGCCGCAAAGCCTTTGGGTGGAGTACCGATCCGGCATCCGACAGATCTCAAGCCATCACCTACGCCAAGACCGCCTTGCGTCTGGAGAGCCAAGATGCTTCGGTGTTGGCGCGATCAGCACTGGTTCTGACCTTCAACAGCAATGAAGTCGAACTGGCCGACAGTCTCCTGAACGAAGCAATTCGCCTGGATCCAAATGGAATGTCGGGATGGATGTGGGGTGGATGGACCAAAACCATCCTGGGTGACCCACGAACAGCACTTGACTACCTTCAGCGCGCATTGAGACTGAGCCCACTGGATCCCCGCATTGCTTTCGCAAACGAAGGATTGGCTTTCGCCCACTTCTTTCTCGGGAACTATAAGGAGGGGCTCAAGTTCGCGGCCAATATGTTGCGTCATCATCCGACTTATGTGCAGGGCCTGCGCATGGCAATGGCTTGTCATGCGATGCTGGGCGACATGGAAGCTGCACAAAAACTTTGGCAGCAAGTCGCTCTTCTCTCTCCATCTGATCGTCTGTCCGGAATACGAAAGCGCTCTCCATGGAGAGATCAGGACTTTGCGAAGCTGGAGGAAGCCTATCGTCTCGCCGGAATGCCGGAATGAGCGGGAACGTTTGACGTCTACGGGAGGCGCCGTCACACCCCCGCCGCGTTCCTCGCGATGACGTTGCGATAAAAACTCGCGCTCAGTTTTGGCGTGCGCACCTGGGTGTCGAAATTGACGTGGTACAGGCCAAAACGCTTGTTGAGCCCGAACACCCACTCAAAATTGTCCATCAGGCTCCACAGGAAATAGCCACGCACCGGCACGCCTTCGGCGGTGGCGCGCTGGAGCTGCGCCAGATAGTTGCGCAAATACATGATGCGGTCGGTGTCGAAAATCTTGCCGTCGGCCGTCACCTCGTCCTCGCCGGACGTGCCGTTCTCGCTGATATAGATCGGGCCGGTCTTCCAGATTTTTGCCGCCAGCTTCGGCACCCAGTAGATCGTCTCCGGGCCGATGCGCAGCCAGTTCGAGTTCATGTGCGGGAAGGATTTTGGGATCGGCAGCAGCGAGAAGCCAGGCTCCTTGTCGGAGGCGATGATGTAGTGCTGGGGCGCGTAGATGTTGAGGCCGAGGAAATCGACCGGCGAGGAGATAACCTTCAACTCCTCCGCCGTGTACTTTGGCGCATTGGCGCCGGCGAATTTGAGGAAGGCGTCGGTGTATTTGCCCTCCAGGATGACGTTGAGATAGCTGGCGTTCAGTTCACGCAGCGCGATCTCGGTGGCGCGGACGTTTTCCGGCGTGTCGATCGCGGGAATGCAGGCATCGATGTTCTCGGCGGGCCCGACCCTTGTGCCGCGGCGGCCGTTGGCGCGCACCGCCTGCACGGCAAGGCCGTGCGCGAGTGCGCTGTTGTGCCTGACCTGGTTGACCTCGGCCTGCGACAACGTCAACCCCGGCGCGTCGATGCCGCTGCCATAGCCGAAATAGACGAACCGGCCGCTCTCGTTCAGTGTGAACACGTTCTTGACGCGATCGGTCAGGTGCCGTGCGACATAGGCCGAATAATCGCCAAAAGCCTTGCAGGTCTCGGCCGACCGCCAGCCGCCAAAGCGGTCTTGCAGCGATTGCGGCAGGTCCCAATGATAGAGCGTCAGCCACGGCTCAATGCCGTTCCGCAAGCATTCGTCGATCAGGCGGTTGTAGAAGTCGAGCCCTTTTGGGTTCGGCTTGCCGTCACCGTCCGGAAACACCCGCGGCCAGGCCACCGAAAAGCGATACGCCTTGCAGCCGAGATCGGCGATCAGGCGGATGTCGTCCTTGTAGCGATGATAGTGCTCGTTGGCACGGTCGCCATTGCTGCCGTCCTCGATCTTGCCGGGCACGCGGGTGAAGGTGTCCCAGATCGACGGCCCTCGCCCATCCTCGGTAACGGCGCCCTCGACCTGATAGGACGAGGTCGCGGTGCCCCAGAGGAAACCCGCCGGAAAGCCGCCGGCGTTGCGCGGCGCGGCTGCCGGCTTTGCCTCCACGACTTGCGGAGCTGCCAACCCGGCCGCGGACAATCCCGCGATCTTCGCAAACTCGCGACGCGAGACCTCGTCCGACATCAATGCTTCTCCGACAACCGGCTGTTCCTGTTCCGGCAGGCACAATGACCAGTCTCGGGCGATTTGAGAAGTGCCGTTCGCGCCCTGTTCGAACGCGTCTCCAGCTTTCGCTCAAGTCTGCTTAGCCGCTCATCGTCTGCCTTTTGAGGCGACAATGAGACCGCTGAAGCAAACTTGTATTTCCTTATTGGAGCGAAATCTCGTACACGCCTCTCCCGTGCGTCGCCGCTCGCAATAGCCGCTGTGTTGGGTGAATTTGCAGATCGAAAACCGGCGCATCGGGCAACCCGTTCTCCAGCGGATTCCAATTGAGCCCACCGTCGGGAGAATGCCAGACGCCGACATCAGCGCCGACATAGAGGTTGTTGGGGGCTATCCGGTCAACGGCCAGGGCGTTATGCTCAACGTCAAGGAGGCCGGTCCCGCCGGTGCCACTGCGAACGTCCCAGCGTGTCCCGTCGAAATGCCACACTCTGCGACGATCTCCGAGTCCCCCAAAGGTGACATAGACGGAGGCGTTGCTCGCATCGGCCCAGTCCACCGCAACATCGGCGATGAGACCCGATACTCCGAGCGGCGCGGCGGGCGCGTCGTCGAGCCGCGCAATCTGCCAAGCATTGCCCGAGCGATCCGCTCGAAACACTTGGCCGCGCGTCGTCCCGATGAACAGACGGTTTGCCGAGGCAAAAGCTAGTGCGAACGCGTCACCCGTCGAAGCCCCACCAGGGAGAGTGATCGGCGAGAGCCAATTGCTCGCGAAATTATTCGATAGATATACGAGCTGACCAGCCCCGACCGCCACCAAGTCTGCGCTGGATGGGCTTGAAGGATTGTACGGCACACCGACAATCGGTTGCGTCATCGTCGCCCAACCGAAGTTCCATACCGGAGTCCACCCCGCGTGCGATGTGCCGCCGGTCGTAGAGCGATACACGACCCCATTCATGTACACGAGCACTTGGTTGGTATTATTCCAGTTGATCAAGCAGTAACCACCATCTCCACCGCTGACATGCGTCCAGATCGGTCCCGACGCCGTCCGCGCCGTGCCGTTATCTTGCAGACCACTGAACAGGATATTGGGATCCGTTGGATGCTGCGCGATAAAATTGCTGCAGAGGCACGCGAGCCCGTTATTTTGACTTACGAACTCACCGCTGCCTTTGGGGTCGCGGTTGAGAAATACTCCACCGTCGCATCCGCACCACAGCTCGTTCGGATCACCGGGCGTGTGGCAGATGACGTGAATATCGGCGTGGGCATGAGTACCGATCGATACCGAGTTGCTCACCTTGTAAGCAGAGCCGCTCGCCCGAATGCTGCAACGCCAGATCGATCCGCCCCACGGCGGGGCGTCCATGCGATCGCCGCCGAGGTAGATCAGGTTTGCATCGGCAGGATCAACGATGATCGTCAGGTCGTAGTCCCCCTGACCTCCGGGCAGCACGTTCGGCACAGCGTCAACGCGTTTCCAAGCCTGAGTCACGCCATCAAGGCGATACACGCCCTGGAGCGATCCGCTCGAGGTCGCAACAAATGCATAGACGCGATCTGGCTTATCTGGTTGTACCGCAAGTGCTATGCGCCCGATGCCGGCTGTTGGGAAATTGGTGCCGGCGCCAGCCCAGGTTGCTCCTCCGTCGTCCGAATACACGACCGTTGATGGCGAGGGACCCTGTCCCCACTCAGCACCAAAGAATCGTGTCGTGCCGGCGCTCGATGCGGCAACGACGCTCGCGTGCACTCCGGGGCGCACCTGCACCCATTGAAATTGACCACCAGTCTGAGGTACGCGGCGGTAAAGCCCAACGGTCGTGGCGCCAACTACATTCTCACGATTGCCGGGATCGACGGCGAGCGCGAAGAAGGCCTCACCCGCAAGGTCGGGCGAGCTCGGTTCGACGTTCCAATTCGCGCCCCCGTCATCGGTGCGGATCACACCGAGCCCCCGGTAGGCTGGAAGGGCTCCTGTTACGCGAGAGCGGAAAAGCTGCAGCGTGTCCCCTTCGCCGGTTCCAACATAGACGCGGTTCGAGTCTGCGAGGTCGATTGCGATCGCTCCGCAGACCAAGCTTGCAGTGGCAAAATTCGTGGGATCCAAGTCGAAACGGTCCATCATGGACCGCCACGTTGTACCGCCGTCGGCGGAGCGAAATACGCCGCCGTTGGCCGACGCGGCATAAACGACCGCACCGCCCGGCGCAACCGCAAGACGCGAGACACGCCCCGCAACCGGTTGATTGCCGACGGTCTGGCCATCTATCACGACGCTCGGGCCCAGCGGAAGCCAATTGCGCGCACCTGGAACAAATGGCGCCGGCGGGGCGCCCGCTGCCGACGGCGGCGCTGCGACCGCCACGGCCTTGCGTTGCTTATATTCGAGGAGAACGTCGCGCCATATTGCGGGCGGGGCCGGCGCGATCAGGGTCCTGCTCCTCGAATCAAGACTGCTTGCAGTTGTCGTGATGGCCGAGCGCGACGTTGCGCCCCGCGCTTCCAGTGGCGTGTAGCTCGACTCCAGCATCGGGAGCAGCCACTCGAGTGGCCCGCTTCCATCTGTCTTCTTTTTCTTCTTCTTTGCAGCGACCTTTTGCTTGCTAAGCCTGAGCGGCTTGAATGAGGGAGCGGCAGGTGCAGCAGCGCGTCTGGTCTTGCGCGCATATCGCTTGGGGGATGTTGGGGAGGAGCTTCGCTTCCGTTTTGTCGACTTGCTCATCTGAACGACCTCGCGCTATCAGGCGACTTTGTCCATTCACGACACGCGGTAGGAAGTGCAGCAATGGGCGCGCTGAGCAGCTGCCCTTGCTCAGTCAGAACAGTCAGTATCAAGGACCGGGTCGAGCACCTTCGGCCATTTCAAGAATTCGGATCTGCTATTGCCGCGCCCCATCCTTGGGTTGCAATCACGCGCGCTTGCTCAGCCCCAGCAGATTTCGGACGTAGCCTCTTGCCTTGGGCACACGAGCAAAAATAACAATTGCAACGACCACGCAGGCGGCAAAAACAATCATCGCCTCAGCAGTGCCGTCACCTCCATCGGGGCTAAAGCCCAACAACTGTTCTATCCAATCCATCTTCCACTCCCTTCGTACTGGCTTGCGCATTTTGCGACGTTCAAGACCAAGCATCTGGCAGCAGGTTCTCGCTCTGCATCATCTCCATTTTCAATTCGTGCTGGGCAAGCAACGCTTCCAGGCCGCCCCATCTGAACGCAACCTATAATACTATACAGCGCGTCTTGCCACCACAGAATAATGCTCACCCTTCCGGATCGCTCGTTTTCGTGCTGGGCGGCGTTCTCTCATCGTGCTTGTCAAGTACGAGCCGGGCGCACATCGCGCGAGCGAGGCGCCCTGGGGGGCGGTACGCTTGATCTAGATCAAGCTTGCCGGCGCGTTCTTCGACGTGGCTCAAGCTTTGCGTGGAAAGTTGATTCATCAGCAGCGACCAACGGGCGTCTTACCGGGATGTCAGAGGTTTCAGAATCTCTCTTCGCTAACGTCCTTGATCCGATGGAACGGATCTCGGAGACTTTATTCGGGCTGATCATGGCCCTCACCTTCATCTGCTCGCTCGGCGTCGCGACCGGGGCTGACATCAACGTTCAGACGATGCTGATCGGTGCGCTCGGCTGCAATCTCGCCTGGGGCATTGTTGACGGCGGTCTTTATCTGCTGGCGCGCATCAACGACCGGGGAGCCAAAATTCTGACCCTCCGCGCGATACGACGGGCGCCCGATGCCGAAACGGCGCGGCGCGTCATTGCCGAGGCATTGCCGGAGGAATTATCGGCAATCCCGCCTGCGGAGCAGTTGGAGTCGATGCGGCAAAGATTGCAGCAAATGCCCGAGGCCTCTCCCGGTCCACGGCTGACCAAGCGCGACTGGACCGGCGCGTTGGGCCTTTGCCTGCTAAGCTTTGTTTCGACATTCCCGGTGGTAATCCCGTTCCTGGTCCTGAGCGACGCCAGATTGGCGCTGCGTGTGTCCTACGCCGTGGCTATCGTGATGCTGTTCTGCTGTGGTTACGTGTTCGGATTTCATAGCGGGTTGCGGCCCTGGGCGACGGGACTTGCGATGGTGGCTGTCGGTAGTGCGCTGGTTGGTGTCGCGGTAGCCCTGGGAGGATAACGGACTGTGGAACGGCGAGACGGAGCATCGGTCCGACGTGTACGCGGCGCCTCAATCGCTGTGCTGGTCGGATTTTTGCTGACACCCGTGACCGGCGGTCTGGCGCTAGCCGAACCCCCCGCTCAGGGCGGTGCGATTGGCCTTGGCAACCGCGGATGGTCGGCGGCCGACACCGATCACGCAACGTCCGCGAACGAATTCGAATTCAGCGCCCGCGCGGGCTTGCATCCGACTATATTTATCGCGGGACCACGCTGTCCGATCATGGGCCCGCGGCCGGCGCCGCCTTCGAAACAAGATGGGGCCTACTCTACGCCGGCACCACGGTCGCCACCGTCAAGCTGCCGACCCAGCCAGCCGCCGAGTTCACCTTTGCTGCGGGTATGCGCCCGAAGATAGCAACGATCGATTTCGATCTTGGGGTCACCTATTTCGCTTATCCCGGTGAAAGACTTCCTGGCGAGACCAACGGCATCAACTACTGGGAGGCCGTTGTCCGCGGCGATCGACGCATCGGCGAACAGATCCGCGTCGCCGCCGGCTACGCCTATTCTCCAAATGTCTCGAACACCGGCGCCTGGAGTCAATATGTGGCGGGCGGGGTTGGCTTCGACATGCCGGCCCGGCTGCTGCCGCAGAACCTGACCATATCGTTCACCGCCGCTGCCGGCTATTCCTGGTTCGGCAATCAGGCTTCGCAACTCGGCGGCTTCCCGCTTCCCGCCTATCTCAATTGGCAAGCGGGCGTCACCTTCACACACAAGGCGTTCAACCTCGACCTGCGCTACTACGACACCAACCTGTCGAAGGAAAACTGCTTCGTCTTTACCGGCGATCCAAATGCGCGGCCAGGCGGCCGCGTTAATCTCGTCCCCAACCCGGATGGCCTGACCTCGAACTGGTGCAGCGCGACATTCGTCGCCAAGGCCTGGTTCGCGTTCAATTAGACTTGCCTACCCCCCGAGACACTCGTCACAAGTCAGCTCTGGATCGGAAGCGAAGATAAGGCGAGGCGAGTTTTACCTCCACCAAGGTCTGCGTAGACCGGATGGGACCTCCCGAAGAAATTGGCCTGCGTCAATGGCGGATCATCGCATCGCGTATCAAGCATCTTGAGACCTGCCGGCTGCAGTAGAGCAGGCATTTGTTCTGGCGGCCTCCCAGGTCACCTGCCCCTCCTGTCCTGTCGGCGCAGTTGCCCAGGCAATTCACGTTTCTGTCCTCACATTGCAGCGGGGTCGCCATTCCCACTGGTGCGTTGAGGAGCACGCCGGTGCCTATGATCGCGATCGCGAAGAGAAGGTGCCGTGTCATCGTCGAACCTCCCGAGAAACGCGCGGGCCGCTCCAAATGCCGATCTCTCGACAGGGAAGCCGCGCGGAGCCCGACGCCAAAGAGACTGAACGTCGAATTTGCCTTTGTTGATCCAGATCAACGGACGTCGAGACTGGGGTACTCGGCTCGCCCAACCCAGTGGCAGATTTAGGCGAGATCGCCCTTCGCGGACTGCTCCGCGGCCTTCTGTTGCGCGACGATGCCCTCCAGCCGTGCGATGTTCTCCAGGAGGCGCTGGCTGGTGAGGACGAGGAAATAATAGCCGAACTGCGGATTCTGGAAGTAGATCTCGAGCAGCCGCTCGTAGGTGATGGTCAGCACCTGCGCGTCTTCCAGGCACTCGATCGTTCCGGTGCGCCGGTTGTTCGGCGTCAGGAAGCCGAGCTCGCCCATAAGACGTCCGGGCGGCAGCTCGACGCCGATTTCCTTGACCAGGAACTTGCCCGTGACGGTCAGGAGCATTTCGTTGGCGGGATCGCCCTTCTTGAAGAGAACGTCGCCCTTGCGATATTTGCGCTCGGTCATGAACGGCTTCAGCCACTCCATCGACATGTCGCCCTGCGTCGCCGTGCGCGCCTTCTTGATCAGCTTGAGCATCTGGCGCAGCCGGATGGCGTTGATCGGCAGCGACAGGAGGTACAAAGCCAACGTGCCGACGTTTCCCGACAAGGCGCCGAAGGCCGCGAGGAAGGTGGCGCCGCACATGTTCGCGATGCGCAAGGGCACCATGGTCTGCATCAGCAGCGTCGCCACGAAGAAGACCGCGCCGATCACGGCGAACATGTTGGCCAGCGTGATGTTGGCCAGAAAGATCTCCAGCAGGCGGTTGAACAGCGCCTCATAGGTGATGTTGTTGGGGTCGAGTCCGATCTGGACCAGGATCTTCGCGACCCGCAGATTGTCCGCGGCCGTATCGAGGATGCGGTTCAGGATCGAAGAAATATCGACAGTGCTGCCAGCTAACATTTCATCCCCGCGCCTACGCCGGATCGTTCGCCGTTATAGTGGAACCAGGATACCAACCGCTTGAATAAATTTACGGATCGTCCGTTGCAATCGATCTTACCCTTCGCCCGGGCAATTATCTGCCCTCCCATGGTCGTGGGCCCGGTCGCCGGAGTCCGTTCCGATCGAATCGGAACGGGGGCTCTAGATTCTTGTTTTGACGCGTTTTTTTGACGCGTTTTCTCAACCGGTATCCACTTTGCTCGAAAACAATCCAGCGGCCCTCAGATCCGTCATGAAATATGAACAGCAACCGCCGATATTGGTCGTGTTTGGAGGACGACCCGGGACCGGCAAGACGACCCTTGCCCGCAAATTGACCATGCGGCTCGGGGCAACCTATCTCCGAATCGACGCGATCGAGCAGGCCATGCAGGCAGCGGGGCTCACGGTCGGCGAGACCGGCTACGCCATTGCCAACGCTTTGGCGGCCGAAAACCTGAAGCCGGGGCGCATCGTGATCGTGGACTGCGTCAATCCTGTGCTTGCGAGCCGCACCGGATGGCGCAAGACGGCAGCGCAAAACGCGGCGCGTCTCGTCGAAATCGAGCTCGTCTGCAGCGACCCCGCCCTGCACCGCCGGCGCGCGGAAGACCGCCTCCCCGACATCGGCGGCCACAAGCTGCCCGCCTGGGATGAGATCATGAGCCGGGACTATGAACCCTGGGATCGGGAGCATCTCGTCCTCGACACGGCCGCAGGCACGCTCGATCGTCTGGTCGAGCGCGCAGAGGCCTATGTTCGCGGCGACATCGATTAGATCGGTGACCTCCATCTGCTTATGTTTGGCTGACGGCTACCGCGAGCTCGTGGATGCTTGACGGCCTGCTTACATTTTCCTGAGCGGGAGCCTATTCTTGCGCTTTCCGGCGGCTTCAAAAACCCCGACCGGCGATCGGGCCCACCCGAGGGATTTCGCGCCTTGCGCTATCTCTTCAAGGACTACGTATTTGATACTGACCGGCGCGAGCTGTACCGCGGCGCCGACCTGGTCCCGATGGCGCCACAGGTCTTTGATCTGCTCGACTGAGATCCGCAACAGGGAGCGCGTCGTCAGCAAGGACGATGCCGTTTGGAATGGGCGCAGCATTTCGGATGCAGCACTGACGACTCGGCTCAATGCCGCTCGAGGCGCGGTTGGCGATTCCGGAGAAGAACAGCGTCTGATCAAGACGTTGCCGCGCAAGGGATTCCGTTTCGTCGGGCAGGTGCGAGAGGCTGCCATCCCAAGTCACGGAGATGCATCAGAGAGCGCTCTCGCAATTCCCGATAAGCCGTCTATCGCAGTGCTACCGTTCGAAAACATGAGCGGCGATCCCGAACAGGAGTATTTTGCCGATGGAATGGTCGAGGAGGTCATCACCGCACTCTCGTAGTTCAAATGGCTGTTCGTAATCGCTCGAAATTCCAGCTTCACCTTCAAAGGCAAGGCCACCGACATCAAGGAGGTCGGGCGCAGGCTTGGCGTTCGATATGTGCTTGAGGGATCGGTGCGCAAGGCCTCGGGCAAAGTCCGCATCGCAGGGCAGTTGATCGATGCGGCAACTGGCGCTCACGTCTGGGCAGGCAGGTTCGAGCGTGACCTGACTGATGTCTTCGCTCTGCAGGACGAAGTGACGGTCGCCGTTGTCTCTGCCATCGAGCCCAAACTATTCAAGGCCGGAATAGCGATGGCAACGCGGCGACGACCGGAGGACCTCACGGCCTATGATTTCTGCCTTCGGGCCATGCATCAATATTACGCGCGAAGGCTTGGCCGAGGCGATCAGATTGTGTCATCGCGCTCTGGAGCTAAACTCACAGCTCGGATCAAAGCGGGGCTGCCCGAATAAGTACGAGCTGATCGAACGTCCGCTTCTTGAGCGGCCAACGGAAGTAAAAGGGGCAGTAAAAGGGCAGTATCGGCACGACCGTGGAATTACTGTCGGTCACGCTACTGACGCATTCCCTGTATTAACCGGTGAAAACTAGAACACTGTGTGGAACCTCCCAGGTTCTCACAACGGTTCCGTCGCCGGAATTGGCACGAATCCGCAACGAATAGGCACGAGTTCGCAACGCTCCAGCGTTCGCTCGACGCTTTTCTGCGGCTTCGGGAACTACGATCACAGAAAATCGAGGATCTATGATGCTGTTCTGCTCGAGCGCCGCAGTTTGCGGCGCCGTGGTTGCGCTTGCCGTTTCAGTTACCGCTGCTCGCTGTGAAGCAAGTGGAGTTCATTCAAGCGCTGTCGTCAACGAGGCTTGCGGAGATGCGATCGTTGGCGCAGCGTCCATGTACAATCCATTCAAGCCCGGACGGCAGGAGGGCGGTCCGGACACAGCCTCCGGCGAGCGCTATGATCCCTCTGTTTGGGCGGCCGCCATCAAGACCAGCTTGCGTCAGAAATTTGGTGGCGTTCAATTTGGCGCGCGGCCGAAATTTGCCCTCGTCGAGGCTGTCGGCAAGAAAGTCATCGTCAAGATCAATGACGTGGGCCCACTCGTGCCTGGCCGCATCATTGATCTCAATGAACGGACGATGCGCCATTTCGATCCGAGCCTGGAGCTCGGGGTCATCTCCGGCGTAAAGGTCAGGCCACTGGCCGGTGATTATTGGATCCCCGGGCCGGTTGGCTGAAGCAAAACATCAGGGACTTCTCGCTCCTCAGAACGTCACCCTCATGCCGGCGTAGAGCGCGCGGGGCCTTGCCGGGCTCAGCGAGCGCGGGTCGTTGAAGGCGGCGCCGCCATTGGTGAAGTTGGGCACGGCGGTGGTGTCGAAGAACTGGCCGTAGGTGGCGTAGCGATTGTCAAAAATGTTGTCGATGCGGCCATAGAACGTGACGTTCTTGGTGACCTGATACGAGGAATGCACGTTGAACACGGTGTAGGACGGCAGCTTTGCGAACTGGTTGGACTCGTCGCCGACAAAATACTGGCTGGAGACGAACAGCGCGTTGCCGCCGACCTTCCAGGCATCGGTCAGCGCGTATTCGACGCCGACCTTGACGCGGTGGCGCGGCACCGCGGGGATCTGGTTGCCGGGCGACACCTGGATGTTGCCGTCGGCGTCGGCGAACGGGCTGTTGGAGCCGAGCGTCAACGCATCGAGGAAGCGCGCATCGATGAACGCGTAGCTCGCGCTGAACGTCAGCGTCGGCGACTTGATGTTGACCTCGGCCTCGAGCCCCTGGCGGCGGGTCGAGCCGACGTTCTGGAAATAGCCGAAGCCGGTCCGCCCCGGCACGGGAACGGCGAGGATGTCGTCGTAATTGGTGGCGCGGAAGCCGCCGATCTTCCAGCCAAGCGTGCCGATGTTCAGCTCCTTGGTGCCGCGCAGGCCCGCTTCGACGGTTTTGGACACCACCTGCTTCAAGGGCGGGTCCGAAACCAGAAATGCCGCGAGGAGGCAGGGCCTGAGGGGATCGGCGCAACCGAGCTCGAGCGGTGTCGGCACGCGGTTGGCCTCGGAGTAGCCGGCATAGGCGGTCAATTCCGGCGTGAACTTGTAGGTGCCGCCGATGACAGGATTGAAGCGATTAAAACTGTGGTCGCCGTTGAGCGCGGTGCCGAGCTGATCCTCAAGCGAGATGCGCGCGGCGTTGAAGCGGCCGCCGCCGGTGATCGCGAAGGCGTCCGTGACGTTGAACGTGTCCATCGCGTACAGGCCGTTATATTGATTGACGGTCCGCAGCGAGACAGGACCGGCGACCGGGTCTGGTGTGCCGGTCGGTCCCAGGAAGATGCCGCTGCCGGTGACGACGTAGTTTTCGCCGATCGTACCGATCTCTGCGGTAGCGTTGTAGCGCGTGACGCTGGCGTCATAGCTGGCCCCGACCACGAAGCGGTTATCATGCCCGAGCAGCTGATCGGTGTTGGTGGCCTGCCCCGACACACCGAAGGTGGTCGAGCGGATCGAGCCCCGGTCGATCTCGCCGAGGATCGTCCCCGTCGGGAAGGGATTGGCAAGCTGTACGCCGTTCACGCCATTTGCGGGCGTCGTGTCATTGCCAAAGCACAGCAGCCCCGCAATGGCGCATTCCTGCACGTCGGTCGGATTGCCGTCGACGACATTCTGCTCGAACCTGCGCACATGCGCCGTGCCTTCGAAGGTCCAGGTCGGCGTGGCCTCGACCTTGCCGGTGAGGTTGAGATAGCCGACGCGGTTTGCGGTGGTCTGCGGCGTGGTGTAGGTCGCGCCCCAATATTGCTGGAGGAGTTCGGCAGGGACGGTGGCGCTGGCGCCAAAATTGTTCTTGGCGGCGCCGATATTGACGTGGAATTCGGCGTTCTCGTTCCTGTAGCCGACATCGCTGTAGAAACGGCGCACGTCGGACTGCGAAAAATTGCGAAAGCCGTTGTCGTGCAGGCCTTCGAGCGCGGCATAGACGGCGTAGTTCTTGTCGACGGTCTTGCCCCACTGCGCCGAGCCCTGGATGCGACCGAACGAGCCGCCCATGACGTCGATCTCGGCGCCCTGATAGGTAAAGCCGTCCTTCATCTGGAGATTGATCGCACCGCCCAGCGCATTGAGGCCGAAGGCGGGATTGTTGGTCACGAGCGTGACCGACCGGATCGCGGCGGTCGGGATCAGGTCCCAGTTCATCGCATCCGAAAAGGCTTCATTGATGCGGACGCCGTTCTGGTAGACCGCAAGCCCCTGCGGCGTACCCGTCACCGGCGAGGCAACGAAGCCGCGGAATTCGACGTCCGGGGTGAACGGATTACCGGTCACCTCGGAGATGTTGACGCCGGCGATGTTGTCGCGCAGCGCGTCGGTGACGTTCATCGAGCCGGTGCGCTTGATCTGGGTGGCATCGACCGCGTTGATGCTGGACGGGACCTTGTCGACGTCGAGGCCTTTGCTGGTGCCCGGCGAGGTCGGGTAGACGTAGAGCCGGGTCCGCGGAGCGGCAACGCGGGTCGGCATTCGCGGCGCGCTGCGCCGCGTCGAGGGTGGCGGCGCCGAGACCTCGACCGGCGGTAAATTCTGGACGTTGGTTTCCTCCTCCTGTGCGGCGAGCGCCGCATCAAGCCCCAACACAAGCCCCGTCGTCACAGAAGCAATCAACAGACGTCGCGCGCCCATACCCCGGTCGTCCCATTCATCCCAATCGCTTACGGCTTGTTCTGAACAATGCCGTTTCGCTTGAAGGAAGTGTAGTCGGCAGGTCCGATCGCACCAGCCCCAAAAGGTCGGAGGAAATTCGCACCCATCTTCCCGACGAAATCGGGAATTTTTCCCGATCAGGCCGCGGCGGTCGGAACCAGCGCCTCCACGGTCACGCCGCCCTCGCCCGAGGCCACGTTCAGCGTGCCGCCCAGCGCTAGAATCCGCTCGCGCATGCCGACGAGGCCGAAGCCGAGTTTTTGGCCCGGCTCCATGCCGCGGCCATTGTCGCGGACGCGTACCCGCGCGCAGCCGCGTCCGTCGCGCGCGCCGCCGGGCTCGATCGTGACGTCGACCGATGTCGCACCGGCGTGGCGGAATACGTTGGTGAGCGCCTCCTGCACGATGCGGTAGATGGTGAGATCAGCGGTCTCGCCGGTCGGCCCCAGCGCCGGCGAAATCGTGGTCGCGATGGTGACGTCGGGATGCGACTCCCGCCACAGCCGAGAGAGCGATTCCAGCGCCTGGCGCAGGCCGAGCTCGGCCAGGCCCACCGGCCGCAAGCGCTCCAGCACGCGGCGATTGAACTGCTGGAGCGAATTGAGCTGTTCGAGGATCGCCGCGCCGTGCTTGCGCAGGGCCTCCGCGCCCGGCTCGCGCGCCTCGGACAGCTTTGCCAGTGCCGTGGCGTGGGCGCGCAGCGAGAACAGATACGGCCCGAACTCGTCGTGCAGCTCGCGCGCGATTTCCTTGCGCTCGATGTCCTGGAGCGACACCGCGCGCTCGGCGAGCCGGCGCTTCTCCTCGACCGCCTCCCCCAAGGTCGCGGCGAGATGATTGAGCTTGGTGCAGATGGCGGCGAGCTCGGGTGCACCGCCAGGCTCAACGCGGGCGTCGTAACGGCCGGCTTCGAGCTCGGTCATCGCCTGCGACAGCGATTGCAGCGGCGCCAGCGCGCGGCCGACGACCGTCATCATCACCAGGAACAGGGCCAGCGCGACAACCGAGCCGACCTCGAGCTGGGTCAGGATACCGTCCCAGATCTCGGCGATCTCGTCGTTCGGGTGCGAGGTGATCACCAGCGAGCCGGGCTTGCCATGGATGGACACGGGAACACTGACCGCGGTCTGCTCGGGATGAACCAGGCTGACGAACCAGGCCGGCGGCGCGCGCCCATCGTCGCTCTCACCGGTCCGCGGCGGCGTCAGCGCGTTTCCGGTCTCGTCCCGCAGCGCGATCGAGACATGGCGCAGCCGCGTGAGGTCGCGCGCGATCTGGTTCAGCTTGGCGTCCGGATCCGGCGCCTCCTTCAGATCGGCCACGATCATCTCGATGAATTCGCGCGCCAGGCGGATGACGCTCTGGTCCTCGGCCTGGACGCGCGGCCCCGCCTCCGCGACCTGCCGCGCGATGTTCACCGCGAGCCCCAGCGCCAGCAACAGCGCCAGCAACAGGTTGATGCGCCCGCGCAAGGATAGATTTTGCCACATTGGTTTCGCCCGTTACCTCTGACGCCTGTCTGACCAACATTGACAGACCCGAAACGCCCGATATCTAATCGAAAGCGTACAGCAATCCCGGCCCGATGCGACGCAAAAAGGGCTAGCGGGGCTGTCCGAGGAAACGCCAATGCGCATTCTGATCGTCGACGATCATCCCATCGTCGCCTCCGGCTGCCGTGCCGTGCTGGCCGACGAGGGCGAGATCGAGATTTTGGAGGCCGCCGACGCCGAAGACGGCGAGTGCGTGTTCATCGTCGAACGTCCCGACCTCTGCGTGATCGACATCAATTTGCCCACCGTCTCCGGCTTCGAGCTCGCGCGCCGCATCCTCGAACGCGCGCCCGAGGCGCGCATCATCATGTTCAGCATGAACGACGATCCCGCCTTCGCCGCGCGCGCGATCGAATGCGGCGCCAAGGGCTACGTCTCCAAGACCGGCGACCCCAACGACCTCGTGGAGGCGATCCGCGCCGTCGGCAATGGCGAGACCTATCTGCCGAGCGCGATGGCGCGCAGCATCGCCTTTGCGGGACCGGCGCTGGCGCAAAACCCGCTGTCGAAACTGAATGCGCGGGAGATGGAAATTCTAAGACTGCTCAGTGCCGGGAAAAGTCTTTCCGAGATTGCCTGGCTGGTGCAGTCCTCCTACAAGACGGTGGCCAACACCTCCTCCATCATGCGCCAGAAGCTCGGGGTAAAAACCTCCGTCGAGCTGGTGCGGCTGGCGATCGACAGCGGCGTGGCCTGACATCGCCACACATTCGGTCATACAAGCGTTGCAATCATCATGTGGTTAAGGCGCCACGGAGTTTTCTGACATGACGATCCAGACTGTCTCGACCAACAAATCCTATGGCGGTGTGCAGGGCGTGTACCGCCATGCCAGCGCCGAGACCAAGACCGACATGACGTTCTCGGTCTATGTGCCGCCGCACGCGGACGGTGCCAAGCTGCCGGTGGTCTGGTATCTCTCCGGCCTGACCTGCACCCATGCCAACGTCACCGAAAAGGGCGAATTCCGCCGCGCCTGCGCCGAGCTCGGCTTGATTTTCGTCGCGCCCGACACCAGCCCGCGCGGCGCGGACGTGCCTGGCGATGCCAACAACGCCTATGATTTCGGCCTTGGCGCCGGCTTCTATGTCGACGCCACGCAAGAGCCGTTTGCGCGCAATTACCGCATGTGGAGCTACGTCACCGACGAGCTGCCAAAGCTCGTCGCCGCGAACTTCCCGGTCGATGCCAAACGGCAATCGGTGATGGGGCATTCGATGGGCGGCCACGGCGCACTGACCGTCGCGCTACGCAACCCACACCGCTATCGCGCCGCCAGCGCCTTTGCGCCAATTGTGGCGCCGTCGCAGGTGCCCTGGGGCACCAAGGCGCTCGGCGGCTATCTCGGCCCCGACAAGGACGCCTGGCGCGCGCATGATACCGTGGCGCTGATCGAGGACGGCGCGAAATTCTCGGGCTTCCTGGTGGATCAAGGCGAGGCCGACAATTTCCTGAAGGAGCAGCTTCGCCCCGAGCTGCTGCAGGCGGCCTGCACCAAGGCCAACATCCCGCTGACGCTGCGCCGTCAGGCCGGTTACGACCACAGCTATTACTTTATCTCGACATTCATGAGCGACCATCTGCACTGGCACGCGGCCAGGCTGACGGCGTGATCTGATCGCGGCCCGCGAGAACGGCTCTCGCTTACCCTCCCCTGGAGGGGGAGGGTCGGCACGCGATCGAGCAAAGCGAGATTGCGTGACGGGGTGGGGTGATCTCTCCACTCGGGCAGTGCTCGATGCGGAGAGACCGTCACCCCACCCCGCTCGCGCTTCGCGCGATTCCCCTACCCTCCAGGGGAGGGTAAGTGGCCCCTACTCCGGTCGCCCGTAATTCGGTGCAAGCAGGCGGTTGCGGATGAGATAGCTCATGGTGCGGGTCCAGGATTCATCGGTGTTGCCGCGCATGTCGGCACTGGCGACGGTGACCATGTTTCCGGTCTTCACGTCGCGCAGGTAGATGTTGAGGTTGATGATCAGGTTCGAGACCTTCTGCACCACGCCGGTGATCTCGAGATCGGCACCCAATTGTCCGGCGAGCTTCAGGTCACAGCCGCCGCAGGCCTGCAAATTGCTGTGATGGGCGGCATCCCTGACCGGCGCGATGTCGAGCACCGTAAACTTGCCGGACTTCGCCAGCTCCTGGCGCAACTGCTCGCTGATGCGATCGAGCCGTACCAGTTCCGGCTTCGAACCGTAGAATTCGCCCGGCAGGCTGGTATCGATCAGCTCGAAATCGAACACCGCAAGCTTTGGCGGATCGGCTGACGCGGCCGAGCTCGCGAGCAACAATGAGGCGACAAGCAGCAACGCTCGCATGATCGTGATTCCGGTCTCCAACGTCGCGATGACGAAATGCGGGGTTGCAAGCTAAGCCAAATCGGTCATGTTTCAAGGCAGGAAATGCCTCCACCAGCACAAGGCGGGGAGGACGCGAGGAGGAAACATGATCCGATGGTTGGTCGGCCTGCTGGCTTTAAGTCTTGCGGCGACGCAGACGCTCGCGGCCGACTCGACCGACATCGGCATCGGCTATCTCGGCCGCGCCGGCGTCAAGCAGACGCTGTCGCTGGTCGAGCAGCCGGCGGACAATGACGGCATCGCAGGCGCCCGCCTCGCCATCGACGACAACAACACGACCGGTAAATTCCTCAACCAGCGTTTCAAGCTCGAGGAGCGCCGTCTGAAGGACGGCGAGGACGCCGCGAAGGCGGCCACCGAGCTCGCCGAGCGCAACAGTTTTATCGTCGCCGACCTGCCGGCGGACGCGCTGCTCAAGGCCGCCGATGCGCTCCGCGACCGCGGCACGTTGCTCCTCAATGCCGGCGCCATCGACGAGCGGCTGCGCGAGGCTGATTGCCGCGCCAATGTCATCCACACGGCACCGACGCGCGCCATGCTCGCCGACGCGCTCGGTCAGTATCTGGTGTGGAAGCAGTGGAAGCGCTGGCTGCTGGTCGTCGGCTCGCATGACGAGGACAAGTTGTTTGCGGACGCGCTCCGCCGCACGGCGACGCGCTTCGGCGCAAAGATTGTGCAGGAGCGCACCTTCGAGGATGCCGGCGGCGCCCGCCGCACCGATTCCGGCGTGACGCTGATCCAGCGCCAGATGCCAGTGTTCACCCAGCAGGCGCCCGCCTATGACGTGCTGGTTGCGGCCGACGAGAGCGAAGTGTTCGCCAACTACCTGCCCTACCGCACCTGGGATCCCCGCCCCGTCGCGGGCTCGGCCGGCCTCGTGCCGCGGAGCTGGGACGCGGCGCAGGACCAATGGGGTGCGGTGCAGATGCAGAACCGCTTCATCAAGCTCAATCAGCGCCGCATGACCGCGCTGGACATGCAGGCATGGACCGCCGTGCGCATCATCGGCGAGGCCACCTCGCGCACCAATTCGGGCGACACCAAGAAGGTCACCGACTTCATTAGGGGACCGGACTTTTCGGTCGCTGCCTTCAAGGGCACAAGGTTGACGCTGCGCGACTGGAACCTGCAGCTGCGCCAGCCGATTCTGCTGGTCGATGGCCGCATGGTGGTGTCGGTCTCGCCGCAGGAAGGTTTTTTGCACCAGGTCTCGGAGCTCGATACGCTCGGCTATGACCGTCCGGAGAGCAAATGCAAATTGAAGTGAGGACACGTATGTCGCGCATCTGGCGTGTTGGCCTGCTCTCCGCAACTATGCTTGCGGCCGCACCCGCGCACGCGTTCATCGCCTATGTCTCGAACGAGAAGAGCAACACGGTGTCGGTCATCGACACCGAGAGCTGGACTGTGGTCAAGACTATCAAAGTTGGGCAGCGGCCGCGCGGCATCGATTTCACGCGCGACGGCAAGTTCGTGATGGTCGCGGTCGGCGACGACGACACCATTCAGGTGATCGACGCCAAGACGCAGGCCATCGTCGACAGCCTGCCGTCCGGGCCCGATCCTGAACTATTCGCGCAGGATGCCGCCGGCAAGGTGCTCTATGTCGCCAACGAGAACGACAACACGGTCACCGTGATCGATCTCGAAAAGCGCGTGCGCCTCGGCGACATCCAGGTCGGCGTCGAGCCGGAGGGCATGACCATCAGCCCCGACGGCAAGACCCTGATCAACACGTCGGAAACGACCAACATGGCGCATTTCATCGACACCGCCACGCGCCAGATCGTCGCCAACGTGCTGGTCGACGCCCGGCCGCGCTTTGCCGAGTTCAAGCATGACAGCTCGGAGCTGTGGATTTCCTCCGAGATCGGCGGCACGGTCTCAATCATCGACCCCAGGAAGCATGAGGTGATCGGCAAGGTCACCTTCGAGATTCCGGGCCTGCGGAAAGAGGCGATCCAGCCGGTCGGCATCGGCATGACCAAAGACGACAAGACCGCCTTCGTCGCGCTCGGCCCCGCCAACCGCATCGCGGTCGTCGACACCGCCACGCGCAAGGTGACAAAGTACCTGCTGGTCGGTCAGCGGGTCTGGCACTTGGCCTTCACGCCGGACGAAAAATATCTCCTCACCACCAACGGCGTCTCCAACGACGTCTCGGTGATTGACGTCGCCGCCCAAAAGGTGATCAAGACCATCCAGGTCGGCGAGCTGCCCTGGGGTATTGCGATCGCGCCATGACGACACCTGCGCCCATCACTGAATCCCGCGTGACCGCACCGGCATCGGATGCGGCCGCGGTGGCGGCGCTGTCGATCGACGGCGTCAGCCATTCCTACGGAGCGCGCCGGGCGCTGATGGATGTCAGCTTCAATGTCGCGCCTGCGAGTTTTACGGCGCTACTCGGGCTCAACGGCGCCGGCAAGAGCACGCTGTTCTCGCTCATCACGCGCCTGTTCGGCATCCAGTCCGGCCGCGTTTCGATCTTCGGCCACGACATCAGCCGCGCGCCCGGCGAGGCGCTACGGCTGCTCGGCGTCGTATTCCAGCAGCGGACGCTCGACCTCGACCTCTCGCTGACGCAGAACCTGCTGTATCACGCCGCCCTGCACGGCATCGGCCGCCGCGAGGCCGCTGCGCGCGCCGCTGAGCTGCTTGGCCGCATCGGGCTTACCGACCGCGCGGCTAGCAAGGTGCGCGATCTCTCGGGTGGGCAGATGCGGCGGCTCGAGATCGCGCGCGCGCTGCTGCACCGGCCACGCCTGCTGCTTTTGGACGAGCCGACCGTCGGGCTCGACGTCAAGGCGCGCGCCGACATCATCAGTCATGTCCGGCAGCTCGTCTCCGAACAGGGCATCGGCGTGCTCTGGGCCACGCATCTTTTCGACGAGATCACGGCCAGCGACGACCTCGTGGTGCTGCACCAGGGCAAGGTGCTGGCAAAAGGCGCCGTCGCGCGCGTGCTGAGCGAAGCCGGCGCGCAGGACGTTAATTCCGCCTTCATGCGCCTGACAGGCGCGCAAACCATGCCGGGAGGCGGCGCATGAGCAGCATCACGGCCCAAGATTCTAGAGCCCATCACGCCCCGCGCGGCTTCTCGCTGTCGGAGTACATGACGTGCCTTGCCGGCATCGTCTGGCGCGAGGGCCTGCGCTTCCTGCATCAGCGCGAGCGCTTCGTCTCCGCGCTGGTGCGCCCGCTGGTCTGGCTGTTCATCTTCGCCGCCGGCTTCCGCCAGGTGCTCGGCATCTCCATCATCCCGCCCTACGAGACCTATATCCTCTACGAGGTCTATATCGCGCCGGGCCTGATGGCGATGATCCAGCTCTTCAACGGCATGCAGTCCTCGCTCTCAATGGTCTATGACCGCGAGATGGGCAACATGCGCACTCTGCTGGTGAGCCCGCTGCCGCGCTGGTTCCTGCTGTTCTGCAAGCTGCTCGCCGGCACCGCAGTTTCGCTGCTGCAGGTCTATGCATTCCTGCTGATCGCCTGGTTCTGGGACATTTCGCCGCCGCCGTTCGGCTACCTCACCGTCCTGCCGGCGCTGATCCTGTCCGGGCTGATGCTGGGCTCGCTCGGAATGTTGATCTCCTCCGGCATCAAGCAGCTCGAGAACTTTGCCGGCGTCATGAACTTCGTGATCTTTCCGATGTTCTTCGCCTCCTCCGCCCTCTACCCGCTCTGGCGGGTGCAGGAAGGCAGCCCCTACCTCTATTACCTCTGCCAGGCCAATCCGTTCACGCATGCGGTCGAGCTGATCCGCTTTGCGTTCTACGGGCAGGTCAACTGGATCTCGCTGGCGGTGGTCGCGACCTGCACAATCGTCTTCATGATCGGCGCGATCTATGCCTATGATCCGTCGCGCGGGCTGGCACGGCGCGGCCCTGCGGGAGGCGAAGGATGAACTTGCGGATTTTGCTCACGGCCGCATTGGCGCTCGCAATGACGAGCGGAGGCAGCCGCGCGGCCGATCCGCGCTATCCGGACTGGCCCTGCACGCAAGCCAAGGTTCCCGAGATTTCGCTTGCCGCCGTGTGGGCGGGCCCGGCGCTCGACGACGTGCAGAACAGCTGGAAGGACGACGCCAAGGTCAGCGCATTGGTCTCAAAGCTATCGGCGCGCAAGACGCCGATCGACGAGGCGGAGAAGTCAGTGAAAGACTTTCTGGCCGCCTCTGCTACCGACAAGACGGCCAATGCCAAGTTGCTGTTCGCCGGCCTGTTCGACACGCTCAACGCCCAGCGCTCCCAGGTCATGAACGGGCTTGAACGAGTCAGCCGCAAGCAGCGCGAGGCCGCCGACAAGATCCGCGAGGAGACGCTTCAGCTTCAGGCGCTCCAGGGCACAACACCGCGCGATGAGGCCAAGGTCGAGGCCCTTAGCAACGACCTGATCTGGAAGACCCGCATTTTCGAGGACCGCCACAAGGTGGTGCGATTCGTCTGCGAGGTGCCGACCGCGATCGACCAGCGCCTGTTCGCGCTCGGACGCGTGATCCAGCAGGAAATGGAATAGCGTCAGCCTCGCTGACGGCTCCCGGACAAGTTCCCGCCATCCCATCGCAGTCGTTATCCTTGGCCGGCGCTATCTGCCGGAACCAAATCGATCTAGGATGTCTTGTCGAAGTGAATCCTAGATGTCGGGAGGCCTCGATGGGAACCAGACAATTGATCTTCGCAGGCGCTGCCGCCATGGGGATGCTTGCATCCAGCGCATTCGCCGCTGACGACATGACCGGCATGGTCACGAGGATCGACCGGCTCAACAGCACCATCTCGATCCAGCAGATGCAGAGCGGCACGGTCGGCGCGAGCGGCGGCGGCGCGGTGCAGGAGTTCAAGGCCAAGGACGCCGGCATGCTGGAACCCGTTCACGTCGGCGACCGCGTGAGCTACTCCGCCACCGAGGCCGGCGGCACGAAGACCATCACCAAGCTGCAGAAGGCCAAGTGACGGCTGATCATGCGACCGCCGATCATGTAATGGCCTAATCCGGCCGCGGCTCGGGCTGCGCCTCTGCCGTCATCAACTTGGCGCGCTCCCAGCCGTCGGTGCCGTCGGGATACCAGGCGACGTTGGCATAGCCATAGGCCAGCGCACGCTTGGCGGCGTTCCACGACATCCAGCAATCGGCGAGGCAGTAGATCACCAGAAGCGCCGACTTGCTGCCGCGCGAGGCACGCTCGAGGCCGCGACGAAAATAATCGTCCATCGCCGGCGGCAGCGTGCCGTAGCCGGTATCGGGCAGCCAGATGCTGCCGGGAATGTCGAAGCGCGGCGCATCGCGCCAGACCGTGCCGGCGGGCAGGTTCTTTGGTTTCGGCGGGCGCGGCATCACGTCGATGAACGCGCCGCCCTTCTCGCGCCAGATGGTCTCCGCCTCCGCCGTGGTCAGCACGCGCGCGCCTTCCAGCGTCGCCGGCACCGGCGCGCGGTAATTGTCGGTGCGATAGCCCTCCGGCTCGAACGGCTCCTGCTGCTGCGCCATCGCCGGCACAGCGAGCGCGGCGGCTACGAGCACAGCGGCAAGATGTCGCCTCATCCTATCGTCTCATGGCGCCTTCCCGGCGGTCTCAGCACCGATCGGCTGGTCCTTCTCGTCGAGCAGCGGCACGCCGTATTCGAGCAGGATCTTGTTGATCGCGCCTTGATTCTCCTGGATCAAACGGTTGAGCTGCCGCTTCCAGTTCTGGTCCGCGGGACGCACACCCATGCCGATGCGGTAGATCAGCTTCGGTCCGCTGGTCTCCTTGACCAGCGGCGTGACGTGCAGCGGCTGTTCCTGCTTCTTGGCGTAGTAGCCGGCCATCGGCCCCCACAGCACGCCGGCATCGATCGTGCCGGCGACGAGATCCTTGATCATCGCGTCCGCTGAATTGTCAAAACGCGTGTCGATCATCAGCGGATAGGGTTTTGCGTCGCCCATCAAGCCCGCCAGCGCCATGTTAGTCGCCGGCGGGGTGCCGGCGACAATGCCGATATGCTTGCCCTTGAGCCGCGCATCCTCCAGCGTGTCGACGTCCTCGAGGCCACTGCCGGGCTTGGCGACCAGCGCGTAGGACGTGCGGTAATAGGGATTGGTGCCCTGCACGAGGTCGTCGCCTTGCGGAAATCCCATGATGACGTCGCAACGATGCGCGCCGAGCGTCATGCGCACGAAGCCGGTCGCCTGCGGGAAGAACACGTAATCGAGCTTCTTCTGAAGTTTTTCCGCGAGAAATTCCGCGAGCTTGTTCTCAAAGCCTTCGCTCTTTTCGTTGGAGAAAGGCAGGTTGCGCGGATCGGCGCAGACGCGCAGCACCTTGGGATCGACGAGCTCGAAGGAGAGATCGCCGGTGTCGCTGGTCTGCCCGCGCGCGACATCATCAGCGACGAATGCGGTCACCGTCACCAACAGCAAGAACAACCAGCGACGATGTCGTCCGGCCTCCGTCATCGTGCTTCCTCCTCAATTCCATTGAATGCTATCCACGGATGTGAGCCTGCATCCATGGTTTGCCAAGCTTGGTGTTGGCTTCGCGTTGCTGCAGTGCAATGCCGCGAATTGAGGAACTGAGGCGGAAAAGTGGCCCATCTCGCTTCAAAAATCACTGGCATCACCCTGCTGGGGCTCGCGACGCTAGCATGCGCCAAGGCGAGCGAATTGCCTGTGAGCGAAGTAGCCCCGGGAATCTTCGTGCACGCTGGGTCAATTCAACTGATGACCCGCGAGAATGAAGGGGCCATCGCCAATGTCGGCTTCATCGTCGGCGACAGCGCCGTCGCCGTCATCGATACCGGCGGCAGTTTACGCGAGGGCGAGGCGCTGCTGGCCGCCGTGCGGGCGCGGACCGACAAGCCGATCCGCTATGTCATCAACACCCACGGCCATCCCGACCATGTTTTTGGCAACGCAGCCTTTGCCGGCCGAGGCACGATCTTCGTCGGACACAGCAAGCTGCCGGCCGCGCTGGCCACACGCGGGCCGTTCTATCTGGACAATTTCCGCCGGATCATGGGCGAAGCGCTGATCGATCCCGTCAAGATCGTGCCGCCGACGCTGCTCGTCACCGACAGCGTGACGCTCGATCTGGGATCGCGCAGCCTCATCCTGCGGGCATGGCCCGCCGCGCACAGCGACAACGACCTGACGGTGCTGGACGCGACCACGGGGACGCTGTTTGGCGGCGATCTCGTCTTCCTCGGTCATATCCCCGTGATGGACGGCAGCCTTCGCGGCTGGCTGAAGGTGCTCGCCGATCTCGGCACCCTGCCCGCGCGCCGCGTGGTTCCCGGTCACGGTCCCGTGAGCGATTTTCCGGCTAGCCTGGCCGATGAACGGCGCTATCTCGAAACCTTGCTCGCCGACGTCCGCGCGCTCAACGAGAAGGGCGCGCCGATCAAGGTGGCTGCGGACAAGGCCGGCTCGTCGGAGCGGTCGCACTGGCAATTGTTCGATGACTACAACGCCCGCAACGCAACCGCAGCATTTTCGGAAATTGAATGGGAGTAACGGTCACGCTACGCTGCCGTCTGCTTCGTCCGCGCGAGACTGCGATCATGATTGGACATTCGCTGCGCCTTCCCCTTGTGGCCACACTGTTGGGCCTTGCGCTGGCGATGCCCGCGCGCGCCGACGAGGCCTATGATCCCTGGCCCGGACTCGTTCAGGACATTTTTGGCAACCGTCCGATGAACGACGGCAGCGAGATCATCGGCATCGAGATGCCGTATCGCGCCGAGGATGCCGCGATCGTGCCGGTCACGCTGCGCACGAAGCTTTCGCCTGGAGACTCGCGCCGCGTGCGCGCGATCACGCTGGTGATCGATCGCAACCCGGCGCCGATGGCGGCCAAATTCGAGCTCGGGCCGGATGCCAATGTCACGGAGATTTCCACGCGCGTGCGGGTCAACAATTATACCGACGTCCACGCGGTGGCCGAGCTCAGCGACGGCCAGCTCTATGTCAGCAAGACTTATGTGAAGGCCTCCGGCGGTTGCTCGGCGCCGGCGGGCAAGAATGCCGAAGAGGCAAAAAACCGGCTCGGCCAGATGCGTTACCGGCAATTCGCACGCGCGGACGAAGCGCCGGCAAGCCGGATCCGCGAGGCCCAGATCATGGTCGGCCATCCCAACAATTCCGGGCTGCAGATGGACCAGGTGACGCAGCTCTATATCCCGGCCTTCTTCGTCAACCAGTTGCGGCTGACCCAGGACGACAGCCCCGTGCTTGCCATGGAAGGCGGCATCTCGATCTCGGAGGATCCCAATCTCCGCTTCACCTACGTCTCCAACGGCGCAAAATATTTCCGCGCGGAGGCAAAGGATACGGATGGACATGTGTTCCGGAGCGAGTGGGCGATCGAGAAGCCAGGGACGTGATCGACGCGTGCGCTGCTTTCCCTCTCCCCCTGTGGAAGAGGGTGGCTCGCCGCGTAGCGGCGAGACGGGTGAGGGGTCTGCTTCAGCACACTCCTCTCGCACCGAAATTCGCCGATAGAGACCCCTCATCCGGCGCTTCGCGCCACCTTCTCCCACAAGGGGAGAAGGAAGAAAGTAATCAAAAACACCGCACCTCGGCCTCGGCCTGCGCGCGGCGGAGATCGTTCACGGCGGTATTCGCCTGCTCGGAGGTGCGGAACTGGACGCCGAGGTTTCCGCGTACCTGCGACATGCTGAGTGCGGTTTCAGCGGTAACGTAGCGCTCATAGGGCACGATCGAGGCAACAACGTCGATGGAGCAGGAACATTGCTCGATCGACTGCCGGGATTCACCGTTGGCCTTCATACAACCATAGACGTATTCGGCCCGCGCCGCGGTCGGATAATCATTGGCCTCGTCGGCCCGCACCGGGACCGCTGTCGCGGCCAAGACAGCCAATGCGGCGACAATCGGTCGTAGCTGCAATGCCGAGATCATGGCCGTCCTCCCGCTGGTTGCGACGGAAACTATGCTATGCGTATGGTGACGACAAGAACAGCTTCGAGGGAACGGCGCAAAGGGTAATGGGACATCTTGCTCGCACATTGACGGCATCGATCGCGCTCGCGTTATCGCTGTTCGCGCTGCCCTGCGGCGCGGAGACGATCCGCCTTGCGGTGCAGAAAACCGGAACATTCTCCTGGGAGCTTGCCGCGATCCGCGAGAACGGGCTGGACAAGGCGGCCAATTTGTCGCTCGAGGTCACGGAGCTTGCGAGCACCGAGGCCGGCAAGATCGCGATGCGCGCCGGCAGTGCCGACGTCATGCTGTCGGACTGGCTGTGGGTGTCGCGCGAGCGCGCGCTCGGCGCCAAGCTGACCTTCTATCCCTATTCCAGCGCACTCGGCGCCGTGATGGTGCCGGCCAATTCCCCGATCAAGACGCTCAGTGACCTCAAGGGCCGCAAGCTCGCCGTCGCCGGCGGAGCGATCGACAAGAGCTGGCTATTGCTGCAGGCGCGGATGAAGCAGGATGGCATCGACTTGAAATCGGAGGCGACCATCGTCTATGGCGCCCCGCCTCTGCTCGCCGCCAAGGCGCTGGACGGCGAAATGGATGCGAGCCTCAATTTCTGGAATTTCTGCGCCCAGCTCGAGGCCAAGGGTTTTCGCCGCGTCGCCGGCATCGAGGACATCATGCCAAAGCTCGGCGCCAAGGGGGCGGTGGCCGCGGTCGGCTACGTCTTCGACGAGGACTGGGCGGCCAAGAACCGCGACGTCGTGGCGCGCTTCATCGCGATGACGCGCAAGGCCAAGGAGCTGCTCGCAACATCCGATACCGCGTGGGACAAGATCGCGCCGCTGACCGGCACCGCCGATCCGGCGGTGCTGCAGACCTATCGCACCCGCTATCGCGAGGGCATTCCGCGCCGGACGATCGCCGACGAGGAGGCCGACGCGCGCGTGCTCTATCGCGTGCTCGCCGAGATCGGCGGCCGCGACCTGGTCGGGCCGGCGGCGGAGCTCGATCCCGGCACCTTCTATCGTGCCGCGCCCGGAGACTGAGGTGCTGCGTCTCCTCTCGTTTGCCCTGTTCCTGGCGATCTGGTGGATCGCCGCGCTGTTCGTCGGCGGCGCAAAACTGCCGTCACCACCGGCCGTGCTGAATGTAATGCTGGCGGAGGCCGCGTCCGGCGCGCTGTTTCTGCATCTCGGCGCGACGCTGGCGCGCGTCATCCTCGCCTTCGTGCTGGCGATGTCGCTCGGCAGCGCCATCGGCTATCTGATGGGACGGAACAGGCTCGCCGACCGGCTCGGCGATCCCTGGCTGATCCTGCTGCTCAACCTGCCGGCGCTGGTCGTGATCGTGCTCGCCTATATCTGGGCCGGATTGACCGAAGCCGCGGCGATCGCCGCGATCGCCATCAACAAGCTGCCGACCGCTGTCGTCACCTTGCGCGAGGGCACCCGAGCGCTCGACAGCGCGCTCGACGAGATGGCAACCGTATTCGCGATACCCCGCTGGCGCGCCTTCCGCCATGTCGTGCTGCCGCAGCTTGCGCCCTATATCGCGGCCGCCGCGCGCTCCGGTCTGTCGCTGGTGTGGAAGATCGTGCTGGTCGCCGAACTCTTGGGACGCCCGAACGGGGTCGGCTTCGAGATCGGCGTCGCCTTCCAGCTCTTCGACACGCCGCGGCTGCTCGCCTACTCCCTGACCTTCGCAGCGGTCGTGCTCGTGATCGAAACGGCACTGGTGCAGCCGTTCGAGGCCCGCGCAACAAGGTGGCGGCCCCGTGCGGCTTGAAGTCGACATCACCGGCAAGGCGTTCAAGAACGCGGCGGGCGACACGCAGGACGTGCTTGCACCGATCAAGCTCTCGCTTGTGAGCGGAGAGGTCGGCGTGCTTGTCGGTCCCTCCGGATGCGGCAAAAGCACGATGCTGCGGATCATCCTCGGGCTCGATCCGGATTTTGAAGGCGCGGTGGTGCGCCCGCCAGACGCGCGGATCGGCATGGTGTTCCAGGAGCCGCGGCTGTTGCCCTGGCGTTCGGTCGAGCAGAACGTGCGGCTGGCGGCGCCCGATGCCAGCGACGCAAAACTGGCGGAGCTGTTCAAGATTCTGGAGCTGGAGGCGCATCGCAGCCACTTTCCCGGCGAGCTCTCGCTTGGGCTCGCCCGCCGTGTGGCGCTGGCCCGCGCCTTCGCCGTCGAGCCGGACATTCTGGTGCTTGACGAACCCCTGGCCTCGCTCGACGACGCGCTCGCCGCGCGCCTGCGCGAGGAGATCGCGACGCTGGTTGCGAGCCGGCCGGTGCTGACGCTGCTGGTCACCCACAGCCTGGACGACGCGGTGCGTCTCGGCGACCGCCTGTTCTTCCTGTCGCCGCGCCCGGCGCGTATTCTGGCCGAGGTGCCGATCACCGTGCCGCGCGCGGCGCGTGGCGACGCCGAAATTGCCGCGATCAAGGCCGGTCTGGCGCGGCGGACACAAGGCGCGCACGCCGCGCGGGATGTCTCATAGGCATTGGCTGCGCGCGCGTGCTAGACAGGCCGGCGGCGGAGTGTTCGATGATGCGAACGATCAGCCTAGCAACCCTTGGCTTCGCACTCGCCGCGTACGCTGTGAGCGCGCAGGACATGATGCGCGACGTCGACCTCACCTCGCCTGCGATGGTTTCGGCCGAAATGAGCCGGCAGGACGTCGAGGCCATCATCGCCAAGGCAACCGCCGCCGCGCCGGCCGATTTCACCGGCAAGCGCCTCTCGGGCCTCGACCTCTCCGGGCTCGATCTGTCCAACGCGGTCTTTCGCGCAGCACGGCTCAACAAGACGAAGCTTGCGGGCGCAAAACTCGATCGTGCGGTCCTCGATCAGGCCTGGCTGCTGGACGCCGATCTCACCGGCGCGAGCCTGAAGGGCGCCAATCTGTTCGCCTCGCAAATGGCCCGCGCGCGGCTCGACGGCGCCGACCTGAGCGGGGCGCGCATCGCCGCCGACCTCACCGGCGCGAGCCTCGCCGGCGCATCGATCGCGGGCGCCAGCCTCGGCGCCGACATGCGCAACCAATCGATGGGCCTGATGCGCGCCGTGCTGCGGTCCACCAATCTGGAGCGGCTGAACGCGCGCAATGCCGATCTGTCGCGCGTCGATCTCGAATTCGCGGTGCTCAGGGCGGCCGACCTGAGCGGTGCCTCGCTGAAGAATGCGCAGCTCGGCGGGGCTGATCTGACCGGCGCAACGGTCACTGAGGCCGATTTCGACGGCGCTGACCTCGTCTCGACGAAACTGATCGACCCGGTCGGCCTTGACCGCGCCAAAAATTTCGACAAGGCAAAGAACCGCGAGCGCCTCATCACGAAGTGATGGCGCAGCTTTGGGAGGACTTACTTGATGCGCTGGTGTCTGGCTTTGATCGTGGCGGTGGCATTTGCGGGCGAAGCGGCCGCGCAAACCAAGGGCAAGGGCATAAGGCTCTGGAACCTGACCTCGGAAACCATTTCCGGCTTCCAGCTCTCGCCGGCGGGCAAGACCGACTGGGGAGCGAACCAGACCCTGAACGACAAGGACAAGGAGGTCGACCACGACGAGCGGCTGCGCATCACCGGCGTCGAGCCCGGCCGCTACGATGCCAAGGTCGGCTATCCCAACGGGCGCCAGTGCATGGTGCGCGACATCGAGATCAAGGCCGATGCGGTGTTCTCGATCGCCGACAAGGATTTGAAGGACTGCAAGAAATAGCGCGGTGCGCCTTACGCCTTGTCGTTCGGGTGCGGATATTCGCAGCGCCAGCGGACCGCCTGCCACTTCGGATGCTCTCCGACCCATTGCGCGATGTAGGGCGGCGCCGCCATCACGCACTGCCGCGGCGAGCCCGCAAAGTTGAACACCAGATGCTGCTCCTCGCAGGTCGCAGGCGAGAGCACAGCGCAGACGGTCACAATCAGGTCAATCGGATTCATGGGCCAAATTCCTGGAACTGCAGTGAAGAGATAACATAAAAGGCTTACGCGGCGAGCAGCCGGAAGTTTCAAGACGCCGTGAGAACGCGCCGGGAACCGAGGCTAACCGGCTAGAAATTGACGCCGAACACCACGCGCGCCTGGTGGCGTTCGAAATTGACGAGGTCGAGATTGGCACCGGAGCCGGCCGGGCGGCCCCAGGCCTGCATGCTCCAGCTCAGCGTCAGGCGCGAGCGTTCGGAGAGCTGGAAATAGGCGGTGGGACCGACGAACAGGGCCTGGCCCGCAAACTCGCCAAGCCCGATGCCCTCATACTGCCGGAAGTAGCGCGCCTCGGCGCCGAGCAGGATGTCGGGACGGACCCGCACCATGCCGGCGAAAGCCGCACCAACGGTCGAGCTCTTTTCCGACAGACCGGTCGCCTCGAAGCGGCTCCACTCCGGTTGATAGAACAGGTTGAGTGCGCTGATGACGTAGTTCGGAACGAGCTCACGGTCGAAAGCCAGCGTGAAATCGGTGCCGTAGCTCCGCCCCTTCGCTGCCGTTGTCTCGTCGATGCGGTCGCCGTGGAATTCGGCGGCAATGGTCATGCCGAACGGCGCAGCCGCGCGGTCGAGCAGGCGGTAGCGCAGGTCGAGCGAAAAACCCTGGAAGTTCAACTGGCGGCGGTCGTCGATGTCGGGAACGCCCCGGATGTCATGCGCCGTGGCGCTCGCGCCGGCCTCGATCCGGAAGTTCGGCACTGGCACGAGCTCGATTTCCATTTCCTGCCCGACGGCGCGATAGGTGCCGCCATTCTTGCCGAAGCGGCCCGTGGTCTGGCTCTGGAATTCGCGCTCGCCGACATTGCCGACGTCGGTGCCGATCATGAAGCCGAAAATGTGCTCGGTGTCGAAACCGCCGTCGCGCTCGTCGGCCGGCGCGCAAGATGGCGCCAGCGCGACGCCGCACGCGATCACGATGCCGAAGCCGAATCCCCGTCCCTGCATTCCCGCTCCCAAGCGCGCGCCGCAACGGACGCGGCAACAGCACTGACCAAGCGGCAGCGTAACACAGTGCAGGAATGGAGGGTTGAGATTTTGGATCGCGATCGCCGATGTCCGCTCAATTGTAACTCGGCGTCGACATGACGTGGAGGAATGCCGCGATCAATTCGAATGGCTAGACACTGCCGCGGCTTCAACAGCTTTCGCCATTGAAGCCGCAGCAGGTCTCAAGGCACGTTCTTACTTGCGCGCAGCGCAGGCGTACATGTTGATTTCCATGCCCACCGGCACTTCCACGATCTTCGGAGCTTTCCAAGACATACGGGGTCTCCCAAGTCTCTATTGAGCGCGACATCGCGCCCGGCGAAACCTAGGGCTGCGTGACGCACAGCGCAAGCCTGGAATCAGCGGTCGAACGGCTCTCGCGTCAATTCTTCGCGGCTCTATTTCACTCTCGGGCAAAACGTGTTCGCTCTCGGTCAAACGCGACGCACAATCACTTCAACAACCTTAACAGCGCCTGGCCTGCGCGCGACTTCAGCTCCTTCGCATCAAGCGTTCCATCCTTGTCGGGATTCGCGGCGTTGAAGCGCTGCTCGACGACGGCGAGATATTCATCGAGCGTGAGCGTGCCGTCCTTGTCGGGATCGGCGGCGGCAAGCTCCTTGGCCGTCAGGCGGCCGCGCAATTCGCGCGCATCGAGCGTGCCGTCGCGATCCGGATCGAGCTTTGCGAACAGGGCCGATGCGGCCTTCTTCACCTCGGCGAGATCGAGCGTGCCGTCATTGTCGGTGTCGAACATCTTGATGGCGTTGCGCGGCGCCGCGTGAGCCGGCGCGCAAAGCAGGGGAACGGCGAGTGCGAGCGAGATGACGAAGGCAACGGATCGGCGCGAGATCATCACAACCTCCTTGAGACTAGTCGGGATCGAAGCACTTCCATAAATCGCCAACGGAACTAAGGTTCGCGAATCTAGGCCGAACGGTTTGCCGTGCAAGATCCGACGGATGGGAACGGCACACCTTGTTCGATATCCGACCGGCCTACAACCGCTCCGCGCATCATCCATTGCGCGCATTTTCCGAAAACTGCGTGTCCGCAGTGCGGGACGTTCATGTTGCTGACAACGCAATTGCAGCAATCTTCACGCGGCGGAATTTGACAGCGCGGCCATGTCGCGTGCGTCGGTTTCCTCGACGTAACCGGTGGCCGAGCGACGGGACATTCGACGTCCAACAAATCAGCACGCACGTTTAGACTTTCGTATTGACGGGTTTTGCATTCCAGCGGAGTGTTGCAACCGCAGCGTCAAAAGGCGCGCATATTGGGAGGAACGGATGAAACGCTTTGCGATGGCCGCGAGCCTCGTCATACTTGCATCTCAGGGCGTCAGCGCCCAAACCACCGAACAACTCAATAAGGGCGCGACCGACACGTCGAACGTGCTCAACTACGGCATGGGCTACAATCTTCAGCGCTTCTCCACGCTGAATCAGATCAACAAGGACACCGTCAAGAATCTCGTTCCGGTCTGGAACTACAGCTTCAACGACGATCGCAGCGAAGAATCGCAGCCGCTGGTCTACCAGGGCGTGATCTACGTGACGTCCCATAACGCGACGATGGCGGTCGACGCCAAGACCGGCAAGCAGATCTGGAAGACCAAGGTCGAATATCCCGCCGAGACGCCGCGCATCGTCTGCTGCGGCATCATCAATCGCGGCGCCGCGCTGTTCGACGGCAAGGTGTTCCGCACCACGCTCGACGCCAACGTGATCGCGCTCGATGCCAAGACCGGCAAGGAGCTGTGGCGTCAAAAGGCCGCCGACATCAAGGAGGGCTACTCGATGACGGTCGCGCCGCTTGTCGCGGACGGCGTCGTCATCACCGGCATCTCCGGCGCCGAATTCGGCACCCGCGGCTTCATCGACGGCTGGGATCCGGCGACGGGCAAGCATCTGTGGCGGACCCACTCGATCCCCACCCCAGACGAGCCGGGCGGCGACACCTGGAAGGGCGACACCTGGAAGCTCGGCGGCGGTTCGACCTGGATCACCGGGTCGTACGATCCGGAGCTGAACACGGTCTATTGGGGCATCGGCAACCCGGGCCCGTTCAATTCGGCGGTGCGTCCGGGCGACAACCTCTACACCTGCTCCGTGATCGCGATGGATCCGAAGAGCGGCAAGATCAAGTGGCACTACCAGTTCTCGCCGAACAACCCATTCGACTATGACTCGGTCGCCGAAATGGTCCTCGCCGACATGAACGTGGAGGGCAAGCCGACCAAGGTGCTGATGGATGCCAACCGCAACGGCTTCTTCTATGTGCTCGATCGCACCAACGGGAAGCTGCTCGCGGCCAATCCTTACGTGAAGGTTAACTGGGCCACCGGCATCGACATGAAGACCGGCCGTCCGATCGAGACTGACGTCAGCAAGGACGCGCGCGAAGGCAAGAAGGTCACGGTCTATCCGTCGATCCTCGGCGGCAAGAACTGGGAGCCGATGTCCTTCAACCCGCAGACTGGGCTGGCCTACGCCAACACGCTCAACTTCGGCGGCAAGTACAAGGCCGAGCCCGTCACCTTCAAGCAGGGTGAATGGTATCTCGGCATGGACCTGACCGATCCGTGGCAGTTCGACGACGGACCGCGCGGCCACCTCAAGGCCATCGACCCCATGACCGGCAAGTCGAAGTGGGAACAGCCGAGCGACATTCCGCGCTTCTCGGGCGTGCTGTCGACCGCCGGCGGCGTCGTGTTCTCGGGTCAACTCACCGGCGAGTTCGAGGCGTTCGATGCCGACACCGGCAAGAAGCTCTGGCAGTTCCAGACCGGCTCGGGCATCGAGGGACAACCGGTGACCTGGCAACAGGACGGCGTGCAGTACGTGGCCGTGACAAGCGGCTATGGCGGCGTCTACTCGCTGTTCTCCGGAGACGAGCGGCTCGCCAAGGTGCCGCCCGGCGGCTCGCTCTGGGTTTTCGCGGTCAAGCAGTAACCCAGGGTCAGACGTGCTGAAAGAAGTCATTGGCAAGACGGCGGCGATCCTCGCCGCCGTCGCGGTGCTGGCGGTCGCGCCTTTGGCGACCGTCCGTGCCGCGGACGAACAGAACGGCAATCCGGTCCAGAATCCGGTCCAAGCGCAGATCGACCACGGCAAGACCACCTATGCCGAGAAGTGCTCGCACTGCCACGGGCCCAACATGATGAATTCCGGCACCATCACGCCGGACTTGCGCGCCTTCCCCGACGACAAGACGCGCTTCGTCACCACGGTCAAGCAGGGCAAGAACAACAAGATGCCGCCCTGGGCCGACATTTTGAGCGAAGACGAGATCACCAACCTCTGGGCCTTCGTCTCGAGCCGGAGACGGCCATGAGAGGTTGGTTCTCAGCCTGGGTGCTTTCGGGTCTCTTCTCCATGATCGCGGGCGCCGCTCTTGCGTCGGATGCGCCGCCGCTCAGAGTCTGCCTCGATGAGGATCGCCCGCCGCTGTCAGCGCATCGGAAGGGCAAGCCCGACGCGGGCTTCGACGTGGCGTTGGCGCAGGCGATTGCGGACAAGCTTGGCCGGCCTCTGAAGATTCAATGGTTCGAGACCAAGCTGGACGAGGAAGCGAGCCCTCAACTCGAAGCCAATGCGCTGTTGTCCGACGGGCGCTGTTCGCTGGTCGGCGGCTATGCGCTGACGAAGGATTCGCTGGTCGTGCCCGGCATGAAGACGGCGCGGATGCCCGATTTCGAGGGCGCGACGCGCGAGGACCGGCGCCGCCGCGTCGAACTCGGCGTGCTGGTGCCGAGCAAGCCTTACGTCTATTCGCCGATGACGGTGGTGCTCGGGCCCAAAGCGCACGACCGCAAGATCAACGAGATCGGCGACCTCGCGGGCCTGCGGCTCGCGATCGAAAGCGGATCGCTGGGCGATGCCATCCTCATGACCTTCGACAAGGGCCGGCTGATCGATGGCATCACGCATCTGGTGCCCGGCCGCGACGATCTGCTCGGTGCGCTCAACCGCGGCGACTTCGACGCCACGCTGCTTGACCTCGGCCGCTTCGACGCCCACCGCGCCGCGCATCCCGACACCGCGATATCTGCCTCCGGCTACTACTATCCGATCGGCGCCAATCGCGGCTATGTCGGGCTTGCCTCGGATCCGGCCCTGATCGAAGCCGTGAACAAGGCGCTGACGGAGCTTGCCGCTGAGGGCAAGATCGCCGAGTTCGGCAAGCAGGCGGGGCTGACCTACCTGCCGCCGCGCGAGCCCGCGATCCTCGGCGACGTCTGGACAAAGATCATCCAGCGCTAGGCCTGGTCCCTGGCGTTGGCGGCGCGCAGGATCTGATAGAGGATGATGGCGCCGAAGGTTGCGGTGCCGATGCCGCCCATCGCAAAGTCGCTGAACTTGAACGTGAGGTCGCCGGCGCCGGCGGTGAGCGCCACCGCGACCGTGATCAGGTTGCGCGGATCGGAGAAGTCGACCTTGTTCTCGACCCAGATCCGGCCGGCCATGGCGGCGATCAATCCGAACACGACGATCGACAGGCCGCCGAGCACGGCGCCCGGGATCGACAGGATGAGCGCGCCGAACTTTGGCGAGAAGCCCAGCAGTACCGAGGCAGAGGCTGCGACGACGAACAGCAGCGTCGAATAGACTTTGGTTGCCGCCATCACGCCGATGTTCTCGGCATAGGTGGTGACGCCGGTGCCGCCGCCGAAGGCAGATATGATTGTGGCGACGCTGTCGCCGAGGAAAGCGCGGCCGAGCAGGCCGTCGAGGCTCCTGCCCGTCATGGCACCGATGGCTTTGATGTGGCCGAGGTTCTCCGCAACCAGGATGATAGCGACCGGCGCGATCAAGATGATCGCGTCGGCGCGAAACACCGGCGTCTCGAATTTCGGCAGGCCGATCCAGGGTGCCCCGGCGAGCGGCGCGAAATCGATCGGCTTGCCCCAGCCAAGACCGTTGGCGAGCAACAGATACAGGATATAGCCGCCGACGGCGCCGAGGATGATCGGCAGCCTGCGCCAGAGGCCGCGCGCCGCCACCGCGACCAGGCCGATCATCAGCACGACGGCGAGCCCGATCCAGGTGTCGAACTGGCTGCCGCTCACCGCCTTGACCGCGACGGGCGCGAGGTTGAGACCGATGACGCCGACCACCGCCCCCGTCACGACCGGCGGCATCAGGTGCTCGATCCATCCCACCCCGGCCCGCATGACGATCAGGGAGATGATTCCATAGAGCACGCCGGCCGCGACGATGCCGCCGAGCGCAACGGGCAGGTTCGGATTGGGCCCCTGCCCGGAATAGCCGGTGACGGCGATGACCACGGCGATGAAGGAGAAGCTCGAGCCGAGATAGCTCGGCACGCGCCCGCCGACGATCACGAAGAAGATCAGCGTCCCGATGCCGGAGAACAGCAAGGCGACGTTGGGATCGAACCCCATCAGCAGCGGCGCGATGATCGTGGCACCCGACATGGCGACGCCGTGCTGCAAGCCCGACACCAGGGTCTGGCCCCAGGGTAGCCGTTCATCGGGCATGATCACGCCCGTCGTCTTCAGCGTCCAGCGGGGGAAATAGGTTTCGCTGCGTCCGTCAGGTCCTGTGGCCGTCGGCATGATTTTCCCCCAAAGGCGCGCTTGCATGCCGATTGTCTGACAATGCAATCGGTTTCGCAAATCCTGCGGCGCACGTCGTGGGCGCGCCGGCCCGGTTTTGGACCTTGATTCAGATCAACCTTTGCCGAACCTCGGCCCATAGCGTGCCAGCGCAACCCCGGGGTCACGGCGCCTGACCCCATGCCGTCTGCCGACGTCGAGAGGACCCTTTCTTGCTCGCCCGCGAGACCTGGACAAAGACCGCAACAAGGCTTGCGGTTCTTGCGACGCTCCTCTTGCCGGGACCGGCTCAGGCTTTGGAAAAAGTGTCCCTGCAACTCAAATGGCTGCATCAGTTTCAATTTGCCGGATACTACGTCGCGCTCGAGAAGGGGTTCTATCGGGACGCGGGGATCGACGTTGACATCCGCAGCGGAGGTCCCGGCATCGACGCTATGGTCGACGTCGCCGCCGGCAAGGCGGATTTCGGCGTCTGCATGACCGGCGTCCTGTTGCCGCGGCCTGGCCAGGCGAAGATCGTTGTGCTTGGCGTGATCTTTCAGCATTCCGCCGCAAATATCCTCGTGCCTAGCCGGGCGCGGATCAACGCCGTGCCCGAACTGAAGGGCCGGCGGCTGATGGACGCCTCCGGAAGCGACGATCTCGCCGCGATGCTGAAGCAGCAGGGCGTGGACTATGCGGCACTCCCGCGCGTCGAGCACACCGGCAATCCACTCGACCTGGTGGCCGGAAAGGCCGACGCCATGGTGTCGTACGTGACCAACGAGCCGTTCGTCCTGGAACAGAACCGCGTCCCCTATCGATCCTTCACGCCCCGAACCTTCGGCTTCGACTTCTACGGCGACAATCTCTGCACCACTGAAGCGCTGTCGCGGCGCAAGCCCGCGATGGTGCAGGCGTTCCTCGCAGCGAGCCTGAAGGGGTGGGAGTATGCCCTCGCCAACAAGCAGGAAGCGGTCGATATCATCCTGCGCGGCTATCCCGTCATCAAATCGCGCGATGCGCTGGTCTTCGAGGCTGTACGCACGGAAGCGCTGATCGAACCGGATCTCATCCCGCTCGGCAGCCAGACGCCGGAGCGATGGGCCGCCATCGCCCGTATCTACCAGGATCTCGGCATGCTGCCGAAAGGCAAGCTGCCAGCTCCGCCCACCTACGAGACATCCGGGGACAGGGTTCTCCACTGGTTGAAGCAGGCTGCGATCGGGGCCGTGCTTCTGCTGGCCGGTGCTGGCGCCTTCCTGCTCTACCGCAAGGCCAACCGGACCATCGTGAGCCAGTTCCGCCTGAGCTATTTGATGGCGGGGCTGTTTGTCTGCCTCAGCATTCCGATACTGATCTTCATCCTCGTCTTCAACCACCAGAAGAACAGCGAAGCGATCGTTACGATCCTGCAGGAGCAAATCGCGAAATCGCGCTCCGCGACCATTGAAAGCATCGAGAACCTGATGCGCGGCGTCGGAGGTGTCCTGGGGCTGCTCGCGGAGTCGGCGGCTGCGCAGCCCTCCTTCTTCAGGACGGAAGGCAGCCGGGATGCGCTCTATCGGGTTTTGACCTCATCGACCCAGATCGATGCCGCCTATGTGAGCTTCGAGGACGGCTATCATCGAGTCGTGACCCGGGTCGACGAGGACCGTAAGCGCTCAGATCCGCAAATTCCCATCGGGGCGAACTGGCATTCGAGCTATATCGAGGCTTTCTCGGCTGGGCTCTCACGCAGCCGGCACCGTACCTTCTTCGATGTCTGGCCGAACATCATCGGCCGCTACAGCGCGCCGACGACGCTCGACATCCGCGCCCTGCCCGGCTACGCGGCCGCAAGGGACTCGCACGCGCTCTACGTCACCCCGCCGTCGATCAACCCCGATACCGGCTATCCCATTATCTCGGCGCGCTACCCGATCTACACCATTGACGGCGAGTTTCTCGGCTGCGCCTCGGTGAACATCACTTTCGACGTGTTGTCACGCTATCTGTCGACGCAGCGGCCGAGCCGGCACAGCGTCACCATGATTGCCGATCCAAACGACGGGAGGATCGTCGCCTCATCCGAGCGTGAGAACGCTGTCAAATTCGTCGGCGGCACGCCGCAAATCGCTACGCTTTCGACCGTCGACAACGCCGACGTTCGGGAAGCCTACCGGCGGCATGTCGAGACCAACAGGGACAACTTTGTCTTCAGCTCGCCAGGGAACGGTCGCGAGCTGAGCGCGTCATTCGCGCGCTTTCCCGAGACGTTCGGCAGCCCCTGGCAATCGGTAATCCTGACACCGACCGACGACTTCGTGGGTCAGCTTCGCGAAACCAACCAGAAGATCGTCCTGACCATCGTCACGCTGACGGCGATCGAACTGGCGTTCATTTTCCTGATCGCGCGGCGGTTGACGCGCCCGCTGGAAAAGGTCACCCGGGAGCTCGAAGCGATCGAGGATCTGACCTTCCGGGAAAGCCACGATCCGTCATCGAAGATCAAGGAGATCGCCCAGCTCCAGACGGCAGCGACACTGCTGCGCAGCTCGCTCCAGTCATTCGCCTCGTTTGCGCCCGTCGAGGTCGTCAAGGGCCTGGTCAAGTCGGGAATCCCGTTGACGCTCGGCGTCGAGAAGCGGCCGCTGACAGTGTTCTTCTCGGACATCGAGGCCTTCTCCACTCATGCCGAGCACTCAGATCCCGATCAACTGCTCCGGCAGATGTCGACCTATTTCGACATCGTGTCGAAAGCCGTTGCCGATGAGAGTGGCACCGTGGACAAATTCATCGGCGACGGCGTGATGGCTTTCTGGGGCGCACCGCTCGAACTGCCCGACCATGCCTTGCGCGCCTGCCGCGGGGCGCTTCGCGCCGTCCACCGCCTGCGCGTCGCGAACGAAACGCAGTGCTCAGCCGGGCATTCGGCGTTCCGGATGCGGATCGGCCTGAACACGGGCGACGCTTTGGTCGGAAATGTCGGCTCGACCGAGCGGTTCAGCTACACGGCCATGGGTGATACCGTAAATGTCGCCTCGCGGCTGGAAGGCGTGAACAAGCAGTTCGGAACGACAATCTGCGTGAGCGAGACGGTGGTCAACGCAGTCGAGCCGCAGATCCTCGTCAGGCCGCTGCGCCGCATTGCCGTGAAGGGGCGCGAGCAACGCTTCATGATCTACGAACTGCTCGGCGTGAGGGATAGCGATGATCCGGAATTGAAGGCGGCCCCCCACGCCCTGGAATTGAGCAAACTGACGGAAGCTGCGTCCGCCTTATTTGAAGCCGACCGCCATCGCGAAGCGGCGAACGCCTATCGCCACATACTCGGCCGCCATCCTGACGATCCCGTTGCGAAGGCAATGCTCGACCTGCCCGAATTGGCTGCCAGAAGAGTGGGCGTGCCCTGAACAATCGGCATTGGACCCTGTCTGGTCGATTCATGCCGGGGGGCCTTGCGTTCACCAACATGAACGCCTGGCCGAGCGATCGACATAGCCGGCGGCCCCGCGCCGCCCTTCCGCCTGCCGGAGCCGTCGTATATGAGAGATTTGCCCCCAAAAATGCCGCATGATTCCCTGAACAAGTTTGCGGTATGGATGGTGGCGGCGCGTTGGTCCGGCAATCGCGAGGTGACACTTGATCGGCGCAGGCGTGGACAGGCAATTCAACCGGGGCATGGCATGGTGAACCGACTTCCGATGGCGCAATCCACCGTGACGATGCGTCGTTTGAGGCCCTGCGGCGTTGTGACGCTTGCGGCAATGGCCGCCCTCGCCGCCCTGACCGCCGACGTCTCGGCGAAACAGCGCCCCGCGGCCGCCGTCGAGGCGGTGGCGCCGCGCGAGGCCGGCGAGCCGATCATGGCGATCGTGTCGATCAAGAGCCAGCAGGTCACATTCTACGATTCCGAGGGCTGGATCCTGCGCGCGCCGGTATCGACCGGCACCACGGGACGCGAGACCCCGGCCGGCATCTTCGCCATCATCGAGAAGGACAAGGACCACCGCTCGACCATGTATGACGATGCCTGGATGCCGAACATGCAGCGCATCACCTGGAACGGCATCGCGCTGCATGGCGGTCCGCTGCCCGGCTATGCCGCTTCGCACGGCTGCGTGCGGATGCCGTTTGGCTTTGCGGAAAAGCTGTTCGACAGGACGCGGATCGGCATGCGGATCATCATCTCGCCGGACGACGCGGCCCCGCTCGACATCTCCCACCCGGCGCTGTTCGCTCCGAAGGCCGAGGCCATCGCGGCGGCCCCGGCGCGCGCCGAGACGCTGCTCCGCGAAGCCGCCGATGCCGCCAAGGCGGCCGACGAGGCGAAGAAGCTTGCTGCGACGTCGACGCGCGAGACGGCAACGCTGACGGCGTCACTGCGCAAGCTGGAACAACAAAAGGCCCGCACCGCCGCCGACCTTGCTTTCGCCGAAAAATCGCTCGCCACCGCCAAGACGGACCAGGCCAAGGCGAAGGCCGAGGAACTGAAGCAGAAGGTTGCGCCCAAGGCTGCGGAGGCGGCAACGCAGTTCGACACGGCCAAGGCCGACGCGAAGACGAAGCTGGATGCTGCCGCTGCCGCCAAGGACGGCGCCAAGGCCGCGGCGACCAGGAAGGCCGACACCGCCAGGGCGGCGAACGATGCCAAACTCGCGCTCGAGCCGGTCTCGGTCTACATCAGCCGTTCGACGCAAAAACTCTACGTCCGCCGCAACACCCACAAGTCGGCACCGGACGGCGGCGGCGAGGTGTTCGATACGAGCATCGAGGTTCCCGTCACGATCCGCAATCCTGAGCGGCCACTCGGCACGCATATCTTCACCGCCATGGCGAAGACCGATGCGGGCCTGCGCTGGAGCGTGGTCACGATCGACAATGGCGACGAGGCCAAGGCCGCGCTGGACCGGATCACCTTCCCGCAGGACGTGCTCGACCGGATCGCGCCGACCGCGCTGCCGCGATCCTCGATCGTCATCTCGGACGAGCCGCTGAGCAGCGAGACCAACTATCGCACCGAGTTCGTCGCGGTGCTGAGCAACCAGCCCCAGGGCGGCTTCATCACCCGCAGGCCGACGGCTCCCATGGCCATCGCGAGCGACGATGGCTGGGACAACGGCGGCGGCTTCTTTTTCTTCCAGCCGCGCAATCCCAACCCGCAACCGCAACCCGGCAACATGCGCCGGCGCGGCGAGCAGTATTATTATCCTCCGCAACCGCGCTGGTGGTGAGGCACCGTCCGCCGCGCCCCAACGGCGGAATTGATCGATATCAACTTTCTCGCTCCGTGCGTCTGGCATGCTTCTATTTCACAGTCTGAGACTGCGAGGACGGGCACGTGATCGAACCGCGCAACCGCGTTGTTCAACTCCGGCGCTACGGCGGTCCCGACGAGCTGGAAGTCGTCGACGCTCCCTTGCCGACCGCCGGTCGAGGCGAGGTGCGGGTCCGGGTGTTGGCCTCGGGCCTCGAATACACCGACACGCTGATCCGACGCCATCTCTACCCCCAAACCTCTTCCCGCCGTCCGCCGCTTGTCATGGGCTACGATTTGATCGGGGAAATCGATCAAATCGGCGAAGGCGTGAGCGGCTTTCGGCTTGGCGAACGTGTGGCCGACATGACGGTGATCGGGTCGAATGCCGAGTATCGGACGCTCCAGGCAAGCGACTTGACCGAGGTCCCGGAAGGCGTTGATGCCGCTGAGGCTGCCACGCTGGTCCTGAGCTGGATGACGGCGTACCAACTGCTGCACCGGGCGGCACGGGTGCGTCGAGCCCAGCGCGTTCTGGTGCATGGCGCTGCCGGTGCGGTCGGTCAGGCGCTGCTCGTACTCGGCGGTTTGGCGGGGCTCGAGCTCTGGGGTGGCGCTCACGCGAAGCACGCCGACCTGATTCGACACCTCGGTGCTACGCCCGTCGACTATCAGCGAGAAGACTTCACCCGAGTCCTGCCGGGCGGCTTTGACGTCGTGTTCGATGGTATCGGCGAGGACGGCTATCGCCGGTCGTTCGCAGCACTCAAACCCGGCGGTTTACTCTGTGCTTTCGGCTACTCGGCGGGTGTCGAGGGGCACCGGCGCATGCTGACGATGTTGATGTGGATCGCGCGCCTGTATCTCTGGAGGTGGCTGCCCGGCGGCAGGCGGGCGTTCTTCTACTCCATCAACGCGATGCGCTTGCGGCATCCCGCCTGGTTCATCGAGGACCTCCAGCGCCTGCTTGCCATGTTGGCCAGTGGGGCCATCCGGCCACGCGTCGCCGAGCGAATCCCGCTCGATGAAGTTGCCGAAGCGCACCGACGACTGGAAGCCGGCGGCCTCGACGGCAAGCTCGTGCTGTGCCCGGATCTCCCATCTCGCAGCAACCGTCATTGACGGCGCGTGGGCGAGGCTTGAAGCGTGGCTATCCGTCCAACATCGACACGACCATGCCGGCGAGATCGACGGGCCGTTCCACGATTTGATCTGCGCCGGCTGCTTCAAGCTCGCCGCGGCTACCATACCCCCAGAGCACGCCAAGACCGCGCATCCTGACCGCGTGCGCTCCGGCGATGTCATACCGGCGATCCCCGACCATGAGACTGTACGAGGCACGGATGTCTCGATCCGACAGGATATGGGCGAGCAGCTCGGGCTTGTGATCGAGCTCGCCGCCTGGCACCGAACCGTAGATGCCGTCAAAGTACGTCGCCAGTTTCAGGTTCTCCAAGATGTGCCTGGCGAAGACCTCGCGCTTCGACGTGGCAAGGTAGATTCGCAAACCGGCCCGCTGCATGTCCCGGAGCGCCTCGCCGATCCCGGGATAAGGCTCGCTTCCGAGCAAGCCGATTTCTCCATAGTGCCGACGATAGGCCACGACAGCTTCATCGACCCGATCGTCTCCATACACCTGCAGCAAAGCCCGTAAGATGTCTTCGAGCGGCGGCCCGATCACGCTCTTCACATCGAGCGCTTCGCCAGGATCGTGCCCGAGCGCACGCACCTTCGCCCTCTTCCTCGCCGCGGCACTCGTCGTGGCGATCACGCCGGGGCCGGGCATCTTCTACATCGTGGCACGAACGCTCGCGGGCGGCCGAACGGAAGGGCTAGCATCGAGCGTCGGCCTCGGCCTCGGCGGTCTGGTGCACGTCTTCGCAGGCGCAGCCGGCCTGTCGGCGCTGGTCATGGCGAGCAGCGAGGCGTTCACCGCGCTGAAGATCGCGGGCGCGCTCTATCTCGTCTGGCTCGGGCTCAAGACCTGGCGCGAGGCACGCATCGTCGGCCCCACCGAAATCGAGACGACCGGCGGCCGCCGCGCCTTTCGCCAAGGCATCGTCGTCGAGGCGCTGAACCCGAAGACCGCAGCGTTCTTTCTCGCCTTCATCCCGCAATTCGTCGTCCCCAGCGCAAGCGTCGCCGCGCAGTTCATCGTGCTCGGCCTGATCTCCGTGGCGCTCAACACCGGCGTCGACCTGATCGTGACCTATTGGGCCGCGAAGGCGAGATCGGGGCTTGCACGACGGCCGTCCCTCATTGCCAGGACGCGGCAGGCGTCGGGCGCCGTGATGTGCGGGCTCGGCGCGACACTGCTGCTCGCGCGCCGCACGGGGTGACGGCCCGAACCGGTCCGATATTCCGACTCCCGGCGCGGTCCGCGACTGCTATAATCCCGGCATTGCGCCGAGAACTCCCCGCGAGGCCAAGTGCAACGACGCAGGTTCATCACGCTACTTGGCGCAGCCGCCGCTTGGCCGGGCGTCGCACGTGCGCAACCGGCGGCAAAGTCACCACGCATAGTCCTACTGGCTCCGGTCCACATTGCAGCGCAGGTGGAGACGGTCCGAGGTCTGCTGCGTGAGCTCGGTTACGTCGAAGCTCGCAATATTCGCTTTGAGTTTCGCAACGCCGGTGGAAATGCCGATGCGCTTCCTGCGCTCGCGCGGGACGTAGTGCAGGAGGGTGACGTCGATGCCATCATCGCGATAAGCACGCCCGCTGCGCTTGCTGCTCACAAGGCTACCCAGACGATTCCGATCATCGCTTTGGCTGCCGTCGATCCCGTAGCGTCAGGCCTTGCCGAAAGCCTTGCGCGTCCCGGGCGCAACGTGACCGGTATCGCGGTCTTTTCCGAAGAGACGACCGTCAAACGGGTCGAGCTGATGCGGGAAGTTGCCCCGCGCGCCGTGCGCCTCGGAACAGTGACAACGAAAGTCAGCAGCGGCGCACAGAGCCTGACACCGGTTCTGGAGACGGGACGCAAGCTGGGCTTTGCGGTCGAAGCCATCAACGTCAACGATCCCGCGGACTTGGCCAAGATTCTGAAGCCTGAAATCCTCGCCGAATTCGACGCACTCGTATTCGTCCCGGACGTCGTGCTCAGCGCGCACATGTCCGAGATCATCAATCTGGTCGGCCAGAGCAAGACTCCGGCGATCTTTCCTTCACCGGACTGGGTGGCCAACGGCGCCCTCATGTCGTTCGGGCCCGATTTTGCGGACGCCACCCGTCACCTGGTGTCGCTGCTCGATCGCATTCTGAAGGGTGCAAAGCCGGGCGATCTGCCTTTCGAGCGCCCCACCAAGTTCGACCTGAGAATCAACTTGCGCAGCGCGCGAGCACTGGGAATCGAGCTCCCCTCGACGGTCCTCGCCCGCGCCGATGAAGTGATCGAATGACGCAGAGATTGCGCAGGACTCGCATTGAGGCCGCGCTCTCGTCGTGCGGTCACGTTGTTCGTCAATCTCGTCAATCTGGTGACTCGTGAGCCCGCCGACAGCACCGCTCGCGGCAAGGTTAGGGGATGTCCTCGCCAGGGAGATCAAGGCCAGCGAGCTTTCGCGCGCGCTGGTCGTCGTCGGTCCGCTGGTCGCCGCCTATTTCGTCCTGAGCGAGCCGGCACTGCTCAACCTCGGCCTGATCGCGATCTCGCTGCTGATCCCCGCGCTAAGACTTCGGCTGGCGCCGCGTTCCGTTGTCCTCCACTACGTCGTCATCCTCGTCACCTTCGGCACGCTCTTCCTCGCTGCGCCCGTCAAGCCGCTATTCGTGTCGCTGGCGGCGCTCGCCGCGTTTCTGGCGGTGGCGGTGACGCGCTATGGAGAGGCGTTGCGGACGCTGGGCAATTGGGTGTTCATCCCGGCCGTCTACCTCGCCTGCGAGGTGCGCGAAGGGGTGAGCGCGCAGGAAGCGCTCCGTCATGCCGGTGTCATCATCGCGTCATCGCCGATCGCGCTGGTGCTCGTCTGCGGGATTCAGTTTCTCGACCGGCGGCACGGTGAACCCGTGCCGTCCGGTTACGGGCCCGCGGCGGTGCAATGGTTTTTGCCGGCGGCTGCGACCGCCATCGCGGTGTTCGCGGCGGCAGCTTTGGTCGAGATGCTCGATCTCGCCCAAGGGCAATGGGTGATCTGGTCGGCCGCAAGCGTCGTGGTCGGCGATCTCTCGGCATCCACCGGCAAGCTGAAGCTGAGGGCGATCGGGGCGCTGGTCGGCGTCCCGCTCGGCCTCATGGTCGGGATCGCACTGCCGCCGAGCCGGATCGGCTATTCGCTCGCAGTGCTCGGGGCGACGCTGACGCTGATTGCCTTCTCGCGCTATGCCGTCGGCTTCGGCCTGCGCTGCTTTCTGATCGCGCTCGCCGCGGCGTTCGTCGGCGGCGCAAGCGGGATTGCCGAAGAGCGCGTGGCGAACGTGCTCATGGGCGGCACATTCGGCCTGATCGCGGTGGCGCTGACGGACATCATCTGGCGGCGCCTTGCGCAGAAGGTCGAAGGCGAACCCGCCGGCGATGGCGCAGCGCGCTAGCCCGTTAACGCTTCCCTTTTTCGACCAAAGCCTAGTGTCGAAGTCCCGTCCTGCGGCTATGATTGGGGACCACCGCCGGGGGACCCGGGCGGGACGAGAAGGGCCGATCGCATGACGCCGGATGCCGTCACCATCGCCGCCATGATCATCCTGATCTTTCCGATGGGCTATTTCACGCTGGCTTCGCCCGCCTTCCTGCTGGTGAAGCTCGACATCCAGCCCGTCGCGCAATTGTTGCGCGGATTGTTCAACGCCCATTTCCTGGTGATGGGCGTCGCCAGCGTGATCGGGACGGTGGCCTTCCTCGTAGCCGGCCGGCCGGTCTTCGCGATCGGCGTCGGCGCGATCGCGGCTTTCGCGATCCGGGGACGCCGCTGGTTCATGCAACGGATGGACGACCAGCTCAGCGCACGTGATGCGGGCGATGCCGAGGCGCCGCGAAGGCTGCGGCGGCTGCATTGGGTCGGCATGCTCTGCAATGCGGTGCTGCTCGTCGCGCTCGTAGCCAGCATTCCCTACGCCGCCCCGTTGACCTGAGCCATCCTGGGCTGAGGCGGGCGCACGTCGAATTTGTCGGGATTGAACGCGGCGACAGGTCGCCGACCTCGCGCCTAATGCTCGCCGGAGGACGCGGCGTGCTGCTGCGCCTTGTGGATCGACGAGGGCACGACGCCAAAATACTTCCGGAACACACGGCTGAAATGCGAGGAGCTGGAGAAGCCCCAGGAGAAGGCGACGTCGGTGATGGTCTTGCCGGCATGCGCCTCGAGCTCCTGGCGGCAGTTCTGCAGCCGTGCCTGCCAGATATAGTCGCTCACCGTGGTGCCGCGCTCGGAGAACAGCATGTGCAGATAGCGCTTGGAGCAGCCGAGCTCGGCGGAGATCTGATCGATGCAGAGATCGGGATCGCGCAAATGCTCGCGGATGAAGAACTGCGCGCGCACATACATCGCTTCCGGACCGACGCGATCGAACATCGTGTCGGCTTCGCGCAGCGGCAGCAGCAACAGGTCGATCAGCGAATCGGCGACGCCGACCGCACTGTTCGCCGACAACTTTGCGGCCTCGTCGAACGTGGCATGGACGAAGTCGTGGGCGATGCGCCCGGTGCCGGTGCGCGCCGACAGCTTGCAGGCGGGCATGCGCTGCGACGGGAAGCCGCGGTCGCGCAAGAGCGCCTTCGGCACGATCACGACGTCGTGGCGGGTGAAGGCCGGGCTGATGATGGAGTGCGGGCAGGACACGTCGTAGGCGATGATGTCGCCCGGCATCAATTCGATGTGGCGGCCTTCCTGCTCGAAATAGGACACGCCGTAGGTCTGGAAGTGAATCTTGATGTAGGGATGCTCGTTCGCCTTCGCGCGCGCCAGCGTATGCGCGATGCGATGCTGGCTCACCTCGATCTGGCAGAGCTTCAATCGCGAGATGGTGGTGTAGTCGATACGACCCTCGAGCGACGATGCTTCCAAGGGATCGACGTCGAAATGGCCGCACAGACTCGTCAGCCCGTCGATCCAGCTCTGGATCTGCTTCTTCGGCGTCAGTCCGGTCGTCGAGAGCGTGTGAATTGTATCGGACATGATCCAGCCACTGATTTGACCCGAATCGCGACAGGAACGCCCAGAGGCCCCCCATCACGACAAAGCGACGTTTACCTCAAATTAGGGCGGTCTTTTGGAGCAAGCGCCATGCTCCGCTGCCATCCTTGACTGATAATCCTCCGCCTTAGTTGCAGCGCAGTCAAGGGGAACCTAAACCCAACAGCCGCGTTCAGTCGATGCGGAAGCTGCTGAATTCGCTACTGCAAAATCAAAAAAATTGACTCCGTGCGCTGTGAAGCAAAGCGGCTTCCCTCTTGGGCAAGTTTCCCGTTGCCGAACGGATTAGGGATTGCGGCAGGAACAACAAGAAAATGGGCCGCACCCTCAAATCGCGGACCCAGAGTCCATACCAGGAATGGCTCATACCAGGAGGAGGAAACAGCCCCACATCGTTTCTGGTCCAGAACGTGACCGCCCTGCACGAGCAGACGCTGGACGACAATGCCCAGCGACAAGCAATGCTTCGGAAACAAATAAACGAGACCTAGGAGGAATGACTATGCGCAAGGCACTACTCGCGACCTATCTCGGCTCTGCGGCGATTTTCGCCGCCGGCAGCGCGTCAGCCAATGACGAGCTGATCAAGATGTCGCAGAACCCGAAAGACTGGGTGATGCCGGCGGGTGATTACGCCAACACCCGCTTCTCCAAGCTCAACCAGATCAATGCATCGAACGTCGGCAAGCTGCAGGTCGCTTGGACCTTCTCCACCGGCGTGCTGCGCGGCCACGAAGGCGGGCCGCTCATCATCGGTAACATGATGTACGTCCACACGCCGTTCCCGAACAAGGTCTACGCCATTGACCTGTCGAACGAGAACAAGATCGTCTGGAAGTACGAGCCGAAGCAGGATCCGAACGTCATCCCGGTGATGTGCTGCGACACCGTCAATCGCGGCCTCGCCTATGGCGACGGCAAGATCATCCTGCATCAGGCCGACACAAACCTGGTTGCGCTCGACGCCAAGACCGGTCAGGTCGCCTGGAGCTCGACCAACGGCAATCCTGCGAAGGGCGAGACCGGTACCTCGGCAGCGCTCGTCGTCAAGGACAAGGTGCTGGTCGGTATCTCCGGCGGCGAGTTCGGCGTGCAGTGTCACGTCACCGCCTACGACCTCAAGACCGGCAAGCAGGCCTGGCGCGCCTTCTCCGAAGGCCCGGATGACCAGATCAAGCTCGATCCGGTCAAGACCACGGCGCTCGGCAAGCCGGTCGGACCCGACTCTTCGCTGAAGACCTGGCAAGGCGATCAGTGGAAGATCGGCGGCGGCTGCACCTGGGGCTGGATGTCCTACGATCCCGCTCTGAACCTCGTCTACTACGGGTCGGGCAACCCCTCGACCTGGAACCCGAAGCAGCGTCCGGGCGACAACAAGTGGTCGATGACCATCTTCGCGCGCGATGCGGACACCGGCATGGCCAAGTGGGTCTACCAGATGACGCCCCACGACGAGTGGGACTATGACGGCGTCAACGAGATGATCCTCACCGACCAGCAGATCAACGGCCAGGCGCGCAAGCTCTTGACCCACTTCGATCGCAACGGTCTCGGCTATACCCTCGATCGTGAGACCGGCGAGCTCCTGGTCGCCGAGAAGTACGATCCGAAGGTGAACTGGACCTCCGGCGTCGACATGGACAAGAACTCGCCGACCTATGGTCGTCCGAAGGTTCTTGACGCAGCGTCGACTGAAAAGGGCGGCGAGGACAAGAACACCAAGGGCATCTGCCCGGCGGCGCTCGGTACCAAGGACGAGCAGCCGGCGACCTACTCGCCGGACACGCAACTGTTCTACGTTCCGACCAACCACGTCTGCATGGACTACGAACCGTTCAAGGTGAGCTACACCGCGGGCCAGCCCTATGTGGGCGCAACGCTCTCGATGTATCCGCCGCAGGGCGAGACCCATATGGGTAACTTCATCGCCTGGGACGGCAAGACCGGCAAGATCGTCTGGTCGAACAAGGAGCAGTTCTCGGTCTGGTCGGGCGCTCTCGCAACGGCCGGCGGCGTGGTGTTCTACGGCACGCTCGAAGGCTACCTGAAGGCGGTCGACGCCAAGTCCGGCAAGGAGCTCTACAAGTTCAAGACTCCTTCCGGCATCATCGGCAACGTCACCACCTATGAGAACGGCGGCAAGCAGTATGTCGCAGTGCTCTCCGGTGTGGGCGGCTGGGCCGGCATCGGTCTGGCGGCTGGTCTGACCGATCCGACCGCAGGCCTCGGCGCAGTCGGCGGCTACGCGGCGCTCTCGAACTACACGGCGCTCGGCGGTACGCTGACGGTGTTCGCGCTGCCGTCGAACTAGCCTCACCTTCGTCTCGTCCCGGCGCGTGGATCCAATCCACGCGCCGGCTCGTCTCACCGAGCGTCTTCGAGGAAACTCTCTTGCGTAAAATCTGCACGACCATCGTTGCCATCGCCTTCGCTGCGTCCGGGGGACTTGCACTTGCGGACGGCCCCGGCGACCCGACTGCCGTCAAGAAGGAAGAGGACGGCAAATGGCTCGATAAGGAAGGAAACCCGACCTACAAGATTTTGGCCGACGGCACCGTGGACTGGTTCACCTATTCCGGATACCGCCGCTATCACTCCGACTGTCACGTCTGCCATGGCCCGGACGGCATGGGATCCACCTACGCACCGGCGCTGAAGGATTCTGTCAAGACCATGAGCTATGGCGACTTCATCGGCGTGATCGCCTCCGGCCGCAAGAACATCTCGACCGCGGCGGAGAACGTGATGCCGGCCTTCGGCGATAACCCGAACGTCGCCTGCTACATGGACGATCTCTACGTCTACCTGCGCGCCCGCTCCACGGAGGCCTGGGGCCGACAGCGCCCTGGCAAGAAAGAGGAGAAACCGGAGGCCTACACCAAGGCGGAAGACTCCTGCATGGGCAAGAAATGAACGTTAAGGGGACTGCCGAGACTACCTCTTGGCGTCCTATGAGGATTTGAGGAGTTTACGATGAAGACACGTGCCGCCGTCGCTTTCGAAGCGAAAAAACCGCTTGAGATCGTCGAGGTTGACCTGGAAGGACCGAAGGCCGGCGAGGTTCTGGTCGAGATCAAGGCGACGGGTATCTGCCACACCGACGCCTACACGCTCGACGGCTTCGACAGTGAGGGAATCTTCCCGTCGATCCTGGGTCATGAAGGCGCCGGCATCATCCGCGAGATCGGCGCGGGCGTGACCTCGGTGAAGCCGGGTGATCACGTCATCCCGCTCTACACGCCGGAATGCCGGCAGTGCAAAAGCTGCCTGAGCGGCAAGACCAACCTCTGCACCGCGATTCGCGCCACGCAAGGCAAGGGCGTGATGCCCGACGGCACCAGCCGCTTCTCCTACAAGGGCAAGCCGATCTACCACTATATGGGCTGCTCGACTTTCTCGAACTTCACGGTACTGCCGGAGATCGCAGTCGCCAAGATCCGGCAGGACGCCCCCTTCGACAAGAGCTGCTACATCGGCTGCGGCGTGACCACCGGCGTCGGCGCCGTGGTCAACACCGCCAAGGTGACGCCCGGCTCCAACGTCGTCGTGTTCGGCCTCGGCGGCATCGGCCTCAACGTCATCCAGGGCGCCAAGATGGCCGGCGCGGACAAGATCATCGGTGTCGACATCAACGACTCCAAGGAAGACTGGGGCCGCAGGTTCGGCATGACCGACTTCGTCAATCCCAAGAAGGTCACCGGCGACGTCGTGGCTCACCTGGTGACGCTGACCGACGGCGGCGCCGACTATACCTTCGACTGCACCGGCAACACCACCGTGATGCGCCAGGCGCTGGAGTGCTGCCATCGCGGTTGGGGTACCTCGATCATCATCGGCGTTGCCGAAGCCGGCAAGGAGATCGCCACCCGTCCGTTCCAGCTCGTCACCGGCCGGAACTGGCGCGGCACCGCCTTCGGCGGCGCACGCGGCCGCACCGACGTGCCGAAGATCGTCGACTGGTACATGAACGGAAAGATCCAGATCGATCCGATGATCACCCACGTGCTGAAGCTCGAAGAGATCAACAAGGGCTTCGACTTGATGCACGAGGGCAAGTCGATCCGTTCCGTCGTCGTCTACTGAAACCAAAAGCGTCACACCAAGGAGGAATGACCCATGACTGTCCAACTCCACCCCTCGATCGACAACGGCCTCAAGCAAGGCACCGGCAGCTTCGCCGGAGGTACGCTGGTCTGCAAGTGCAAGGACCATCCGGTCAAGGTCGGCATCAAGGGCGACGTCGCCCATAACCACGCCTGCGGCTGCACCAAGTGCTGGAAACCGCAGGGCGCGACGTTCTCCGTCGTCGCCGTCGTCCCCCGCCAGAACGTCACCGTGCTCGAGAACGGCGACAAGCTCGCGATCGTCGATCCCGCTGCGGTGATCCAGCGCTACGCCTGCAAGGCCTGCGGCACCCACATGTATGGCCGCATCGAGAACAAGGGCCATCCGTTCTACGGCCTCGACTTCATCCATCCCGAGCTGTTCCAGGAGCAGGGCTCGCAGGCGCCGCAATTCGCCGCCTTCGTCTCCTCGGTGATCGAATCCGGCGTCAAGCCGGAGCAGATGGCCGGCATCCGTTCACGGCTGAAGGAGATAGGGCTGGAGCCGTATGACTGCCTGTCGCCGGCCTTGATGGACGCGATCGCAACCCACGTGGCGAAGGCCAAGGCTGCCTAGGCCAAGGCTGCGTAGGCTAAGGCTGCCTAGTCTGCGACAACGCCGCCGCATCCCGCCGGTTGAGACCTCCACCGGCGGGACAGCGGTGCGATCGATCTTCCGCCGCATCGCGAGGAAATGGTCAGCCATTCCGCCTCATCTTGCGCGCGACGCGGCCGAACTTCAAATTTCTATGGCCCTCAGTCTTAAGTCCGTCGTGACTCCGCAGTGTCGCCACCTTCTCAAGCGAAGATGACGTCCAGCGTTTCTCTCTCCCTCGACTGAGGTCTCTTGCTTCGTCCGTGCAAACTTGCGGGCGAAGCATTTTTTTTGCGCGCTGCCATGCAATGCAGGGCGAGCTGCGCTGCGCCTGCGCGCCCTGCTTTTGACAAACCGTCGATGCAATCTCTGCACGTGGAGGCAAGCGCGGCCGCGTCGTCCGCCCCGCCGGTCTCCGAACGCGCCGAACAGCCCCGCGCGCCAAGCAAATTCAATTAAAGTTCAAAACGGGAGACATCGCGCACATTCCAGACAGAACCCATCTATCCCGACCGTCCTCCCGGGATTTGCCCGGCGCAGGACCGGGATGCATGGGCAAACCACCGTCGTCCGAATTCACGCCAGAGCAGATCAATAGCTTAAAAAGAGCGAGGACCAATCATGATCAAGATAAAAATCAACGGCCAGGAACAAAGCTGGGACGGCGACCCGGATCTTCCCCTGCTCTGGTATCTTCGCGATGAGGCCGGTCTGACCGGCACCAAATACGGCTGCGGCCAGGCGCTGTGCGGTGCCTGCACCGTGATCGTCGACAAGGAGGCCGTGCGCGCCTGCATCACCTCGATCAACGACGTCGCGGGCCGCGAGGTCACCACCATCGAGGGCTTGCACCCGTCCGGCGATCATCCCGTGCAAAAAGCCTGGCGCCAGCTCAACGTGCCACAATGCGGCTTCTGCCAGGCCGGCCAGATCATGCAGGCCGCAGCGCTCCTGATGGACAACCAGAAGCCGTCGCACGACCAGATCCGTGAGGCGATGTCCGGCAACATCTGCCGTTGCGGCTGCTACCAGCGCATCGAGAACGCCGTCCATCTCGCCTCGACGGGGGTGTGACATGAATTTCATCGAGAACCCGAAAAAGCTTCGCGGCTTCGAGAAGCATGTCAGGATCGAGAAGGTTTCACGCCGCAGCATCCTGAAGGGGCTGGGCATCACCGGCGGCTTCGTGCTCGCCGCTCCCGTGATGTCGCGTCAGGCGTTGGCCTATGAGACCGGCGCCGGCAAGATGCCGCATGGCGTCGTGGTCGACCCGCGCGTGTTCGTTGCGATCGCGCCCGACGGCATCGTGACCATCGTCGCGCATCGCTCGGAGATGGGAACCGGCGTGCGCACCAGCCTGCCGCTGATCGTCGCCGAGGAGCTCGAGGCCGACTGGACAAAGGTTCGCGTCCAGCAGGCCCATGGCGACGAAGTCAAGTTCGGCAACCAGGACACCGACGGTTCGCGCAGCACGCGGCACTATCTGATCCCGATGCGGCAGATCGGCGCCTCCGCGCGCACCATGCTGGAGCAGGCCGCAGCCAAGCGCTGGGGCGTGCCCGCGACCGAGGTCAAGGCCGTCAACCACGAGGTCGTGCACAGCGCAACCTCGCGCAAGCTCGGCTTTGGCGAGCTCGCGGCCGACGCCGCCAGGGAGCCGCTGCCGAGCATCGAAGGCCTCAAGCTGAAGGACCCCAAGGACTTCCGCTACCTGACCAAGGGCCAGGTCTCGATCGTCGACCTGCGTGACATCACCACGGGCCGGGCGCGCTACGGCGCCGACGTCCGCCTCCCCGGCATGAAATACGCCGTCATCGCACGGCCGCCGGTGACCGGCGGCAAGCTCGTCTCGTTCGATCCGGCCGAGGCGTTGAAAGTGCCGGGAGTCGAGAAGGTGATGGAGGTCCGCGGCTGGCCGTGGCCCTCGAAATTCCAGCCGCTCGGCGGCGTGGCGGTGATCGCGCGCAACACGGGCGCGGCAATCAAGGGCCGCGATGCGCTGAAGATCGTCTGGGATGACGGACCGAACGGCAAGTACGAGTCCGTTGCCTACCGCAAGGAGCTCGAAGAGGCCTCGCGCAAGCCCGGTCTCGTCGTGCGCAAGGAAGGCGATGCCGACGCCGCCTTGAAGACCGCCGACAAGGTCATCGTCGGCGAGTACTACATCCCTCACCTCGCCCATGTCAGCATGGAGCCGCCGGTCGCGGTCGCCAACGTCAAGGACGGCAAGGCCGAGATCTGGGCCCCGGTGCAGAGCCCGGGCGGGACGCGCGAAGATGTCGCCAAGACGCTCGGCATTCCTGAGGACAGCGTGAGTGTCAACGTGACGCTGCTCGGCGGCGGCTTTGGCCGCAAATCGAAATGCGACTTCGCGCTGGAGGCCGCCCTGCTCTCGAAGGAGCTCGGCGCACCGGTCAAGGTGCAGTGGACGCGGGAAGACGACATCCATAACGGCTTCCTGCACACCGTCTCGGTCGAACGCATCGAGGCCGGGCTCGACAAGTCAGGCAAGGTGATCGCCTGGCGCCACCGCAGCGTGGCGCCCAGCATCGCCTCGACCTTCGCCGCCGGAACGGTGCACCAGGCTCCCTTCGAGCTCGGCATGGGTCTCGTCGACATGCCCTTCGAGATCGCCAATATCAGTTGCGAGAACCCGGAGGCAGCCGCGCACACCCGGATCGGCTGGTTCCGCTCGGTCTCCAACATCCCGCGCGCCTTCGCCGTGCAGTCGATGGTCGGCGAGATCGCTCAGGCGACGGGACGTGACCCGAAGGACATGCTGCTCGAGCTGATCGGCTCGCCCCGCATCATCAAGCTCGATTCGGTGAAGGATCTCTGGAACTACGGCGAGCCCTACGACAGCTACCCGATCGACACCGCGCGGATGCGCAAGGTGGTCGAGCTGGTCGCGGAGAAGGGCGAATGGGGCCGCTCGTTGCCCAAGGGGCGCGGGCTCGGCATCGCCGTGCACCGCAGCTTCGTCAGCTACATCGCGACCATCGTCGAGGTGGCTGTCGACGACAAGGGCAAGCTGACGATTCCGCGGGTCGATACCGCGATCGACTGCGGCACCTACGTCAACCCCGAGCGCATCCACTCCCAGATCGAGGGCGCCGCGATCATGGGACTCAGCCTCGCCAAATATGGCGAGATCACCTTCAAGGACGGAAAGGTGCAGCAGAAGAACTATGACGACTTCCCGGTGATCCGGATGGACGAGTCGCCGCTGGTGACCAACGTCCACATCGTGCCGCCCGGCGCCGACACGCCGCCGAGCGGCGTCGGCGAACCCGGCGTGCCGCCCTTCGCGCCCGCGCTGATCAACGCGATCTTCGCGGCCACGGGAAAACGCATCCGGTCGTTGCCGATCGGCAAGCAATTGGAGGCGTGAAGATCACGCGCACCGGCGTGATAGCCGCGCTATTTTCTCGCCAAAGCGCATCGATGTGCCCTCTCCCCTTGTGGGAGAGGGCCGCGACGCTGGCTGCCGCGATCTCGATTGGGTGAGGGGTCTGTCTCCGCGGATCGAGACCCCTCATCCGGCGCGCTACGCGCGCCACCTTCTCCCACAAGGGGAGAAGGAAAGGCAGTACAGTCCGCCTCCACACGCAGAATGCGGCGGACGTTTCCGTCCGCCGCATTTGCCGCTCCCCCCTGGCCGCGCCGCTTCCTTCGATCCGCCTCCAGGAACTGCTTCAGCTCACTACTTCTTCAGCGCAAAGACCCAGACGACGCCGCCTTGCGGCACGTTAGCCTCGATGCCGATATTGTTGGTCGCGAGCGCGTCCTGGATGCGCTGGGCGTCGACGCCCCAACCGGACTGGATCGCAACGTATTGCGTGCCGTCGACCTCATAGGACACCGGCATGCCCATGATGCCGGAGTTGGTCTTCTGCTCCCACAACAGCTTGCCGCTCTTGGCGTCGAAGGCGCGGAAGTTGCGGTCGTTGGTGCCGCCGGCGAAGATGAGGTCGCCCGCCGTCGCCGTTACCGAACCGAAGAGCTGCGACTTCGGGAAGTTGTGTTGCCACACCTTCTTGCCCGTCGCCGGATCCCAAGCCTGAAGCTCGCCGAAATGATCGGCGCCCGCCTTGGCCTTGAGCCCGATATCCTCGGGCTTGGTGCCGAGCCAGAGCTCGCCGGGCTTCAGCGCCACCTTCTCGCCGGTGAAGCCGCCGCAGAAATTTTCGTTGGCGGGAACATAGACGAGCTTCGTCCTCTCGCTGTAGGCCGCCGACGGCCAGTCCTTGCCGCCCCACAGCGACGGGCAGAATTCGACGCGCTTGCCGACGACCGGCTTGTGCGCGGGATCGACGATCGGCTTGCCGCTTTCGGCGTCGATGCCCTTCCAGACGTCGGTCGAGACGAAGGGCCAGCCGGCAACGTAGTTGATCTTGGTCGGCGTGCGCTCGAGCACCCAGAAGATCGCATCGCGTCCCGGATGGATCAGGCTCTTGATGGTGCGGCCGTCGCGCTGAAGATCGACCAGGATCGGGGCCTCGACCTCGTCCCAGTCCCAGGAATCGTTCTGATGGTACTGGTGGTGGGTCTTGATCTTGCCGGTGTTGGGATCGAGCGCCAGCACGGACGACGTGTAGAGGTTGTCGCCGGGATGCGCATCGCCGGGCCACGGCGCCGCGTTGCCGACGCCCCAATAGATCGTCTTGGTGTCCTTGTCGTAATTGCCGGTCATCCAGGCTGAACCGCCGCCGTTCTTCCAGTCGTCGCCCTGCCAGGTGTCGTGGCCGGGCTCGCCCTCGCCGGGAATGGTGTAGGTCCGCCATAGCTCCTTGCCGTCTTTGGCGTTGTAGGCAGCGACATAGCCGCGCACGCCGAGTTCGCCGCCGGACCCGCCGACGATGACCTTGCCGTCGATGATCAGCGGCATCAGGGTCATGTACTGGCCCTTCTTGTAGTCCTGGACCTTCGTCTCCCAGGCCACCTTGCCGGTCTTGGCATCGAGCGCGACGACGTAGTCGTCGGTGGTCGCAAGATAGAGCTTGTCGTCCCACAGGCCGACGCCACGGCTCGTCGGATGCAACTGGAACAGATCGTCGGGGAGCTGCCGCTTGTAGCGCCAGTACTCGTCACCGGTCTTGGCGTTGAGCGCAATCACCTGCCCCATCGGGGTCGCCACGAACATCACGCCGTTGTTGATGATCGGCGGCGCCTCGTGGCCTTCGACCACGCCGGTGGCGAAGGTCCAGACCGGCGTCAGATTTTGAACGTTGGTGTTGTTGATCTGGTCGAGCGGGCTGTAGCCCTGGCCGTCATAGGTGCGGCGATAGAGCATCCAGTTGCCGGGTTCGGGATTCTCGAGGCGCGCCGCGTTCACCGGGCTGTAGTTCTCGATCGGGCCGGCGCCGGCAGCGGTCGATACAAGGCACGTGAAGGCGACAAAGCCGGACAGTAACCATTCTTTTCTGGTCATCGACGTTTCCCCTTTTGACTCATCCGTTTTGAGTTCTTGTAGGTCTGAATTCTTGGCGTACTTCCGGCACCGCGCGCTAGCGGAGCGGCCTCTTTGTGGCGCGCGGGCGCGACCCGCGGCGTGCGGTCATCCTGGCTGCTGGCCACCTACCTTTCCGATGAAGCCGCCGGCGATCGACAGCGTGCCCTCATTCAATGCGAGCGGCAGCGCCGCGAGCCTGCGCGGTGCGGGCCCGAACACGACCTGAGCGCCCTTGCGAGGATCGTATTCGGAGTTGTGACACATGCACTTGAACACATCCTTGTCGCCGACATCGCTCTTGACCCAGGCGGTGACGGGACAGCCGGCGTGCGAGCAGATCGCCGAATAGGCGATGATGCCGTCCTGGGCGCGCGCGCGCGTCTGCTCGTCGAGATCGGCGGGATCGAGCCGGATGATGAGAATCTCGTTCAGCCGCGAGCCGCTGCGCACCACCGACGTCGTTGGGTCCTTCGGCCAGGCATGCACCGGCGGTCCGCCGACCGGCAGGTCGGCCAGGGTGACGAGGCTGCCTTCGCGATCGCCTTCGGACTGCACCAGCAGATCGCCCTTCTTCGGACGCTCATCGGCGCCGGGCTGTTCGTCGGCGGCGGCGACATCTCCGGAACTTGCGAGGCAGGCGGTGGAAGCGAGCGCGGCGAGCAGAAGCGATCGCCGCGTCGTGCATTGGCAATGTGCGGCTTCAGGTTCCGCAGCATTGTCGGTGGATGGTGACGATGTGATGCTGGGATATGAATGCGACATAGCACAAGCTGGCGCCGCAACTCAGCCGAAAAAAAGGCGACGCCAGCGCGCCGCAGTGCATTATTAGGTCCTGCTCGCGGAGATTGAACGCAGATTTGCGCAGCGATCAGCATTTTTTCAGTTGCAACGTCACGGCGCGCGATCGGTCATGATCATTTCGCAGATCAGACTCAACATGCGGGAATTGGTGCAATGCGCCGTCGCCTTACGCGCAGCCGCACGTGCCACTATGCCTGCTCACTTAGCAGGGACGCAAATCGTATTTCAGGAACGGTAGACGTGACGCGGCGCCACGATGCGGCCGGTCTGGGTGCCCGCGGCCATCTCAAAACTGTCGGCGATGCGGCGTGCCTTGTCGATGAACAGCGCCGCCGCCGCGGGCGGACACACTTCCTGCGCGGTCTTCTCGAACAGGTCGAGCCAGCGATCGAAATGATCACCGGCCAGTTTCAGCGGCAAGTGCGCGCGCATCGGCTGGCCGTGATAGCGGCCGCTCATCAGCACCACCGACGACCAGAAATCCCTGAGCTTGGCGAGATGTTCGTCCCAATTCTGCACGACCGCAAAGACCGGACCGAGGAGATGATCCTCGCGCACACGCCCGTAGAACTTCGTCACGAGTTCCCTGATCATGGCTTCGGTGATGCCGGTGCGCTCGATGACGTCCTGAACCAACAGGTTCCGCCGCGCTGCCGCCTCTTCGCGGTCGATCTTCAATCGATCTGACATTGTTGTTCTCGATGTCCGTTCCTTGGATCTAGCGCACCACAAACCGGTCTGAGGCCGACAGCACCGTTCCGCCGGTCTCGTCCCTGGCGATGAACACGACGTTGGCGTCCTTCGGATTCGCCATGGTCAGGGTGACCCGCAGCGATTCCGAGCCATCAGGTTCAACCGCGATGGGAGTTCCATTGTCGTTTCCAACGATGGACATGACAGCATCTATGCCCTGAATAGCCAAAGTGAAGTGCCGCGTCACCTGCGCCTTGTTGAGGAGCTTGACCGTATAGGCGTTGCGGACCGAGCCGTCGGACAGGGTGATCGCGAGCGGATCGCGGTCGTGCAGCACCGCCAGGGCGCCGGTCGCGCGCGTTGCCAACAGCAGGGCCAAGCCTGCGGCAAGGCCGACGGCGATGGCCGTGAGCGCCACCGTCTTCGGCCGCATCAGGCGCGTGGCGCGTGGCTCGCCGCGTCGCCCGCGCTCGATATTGTCCCAGCTCTCGAAATCGATCAGGCCGCGCGGCCGCTCGAGCTTCGTCATCACGCTGTCGCAGGCATCGACGCAGAGCCCGCAATTGATGCAGGCGAAATTCGGCCCCTCGCGGATGTCGATGCCGATCGGGCACACATTGACGCACAGGCCGCAGTCGACGCAGTCGCCGGCCGCCTCGCCGCGCGCGCGGAGATCGGCGGCCTTCTTGACCGACATGCGCTGCTCGCCGCGATAATCGCGATAGTTGACCGTGAAGGCCTCGGGATCCCAGATCGCGCCCTGCAGCCGCGGCCACGGACACATGAAGGTGCAGACCTGCTCGCGGGCGAAGCCGGCGAGGCCATAGGTCGTGCCGGCAAAAACGGCGATCCAGGTCAGTGCGGTCGCCGAGGCCTCGCCGCTCGCGAGCGCGCGGACGAGGCTGGGTGCATCCGTGAAATAGAAGATCAGCGTCCCGCCGGTCAGCAGCGAGATCAGGATCCAGGCGGTGTGCTTGGCGCCGATCTGGACCACCCGCACGGCGCTGAGCGGCGCGTCCATGTTCTTCAGCCGTTGGCGGCGATCGCCTTCGATCAGGCGCTCGACCAGCAGGAACAGATCGGTCCACACCGTCTGCGGACAGGCGAAGCCGCACCACACCCGCCCCGCAAGCGCATTCGCCAGGATCAGGATGACGGAGGCAAGGATGAGCAGGCCGGTGACGATGTAGAGATCCTGCGGCCAGACCTCGACGAAGAACGCGTAGAGCCGTCCATGCGCGAAATCGAGCAGGATCGCCTGGTCAGGCGCGTTCGGTCCGCGATCCCAGCGCAGGAACGGCGTGACGTAGTAGATCGACAACGTGAGGAGCAGGATCGCCCATTTGATCCGCCGCAGCCGACCCGACACGGCCTGCGGCACCACGCGCGAGATGCGGTGTGCGGCGACGCGGTTGGCACCCGCCTTCTTCAGCACGCCCTTGTCGGCCTCGGTCCGTTGCAGGGCCGCCTTGGCGCGCGTGCGGGAATGATCGATTTCGATGACGGTCATCGTGGATTCGGCTTGCCTGTCGCCCGGCTCGGCGAGAGGCACATTCCGTCCGCCAGACCAAGATCTTGATGGGTTTCCCCCTACCCCGCCACCATAGGCACATCAGCGGGTTCCTCTTTGATGGAGCGCAAACTTCGGAACCAAAGTGCGTGTTCGAGAGGCGCGGGACATGAGTCAAAAAGAAACGGCGCCCGTCAGGGCACCGTTCCTCCAGATCAAAGGCCGCCGGCGCATCGGCCGGCTGGCGGCACCGTTACTTGCCGTAGATGTAAAATCCCTGGCCAGTCTTGCGGCCGAGATGGCCGGCATCGACCATCTCCTTCAAGAGCGGGGCCGGGCGGTATTTGGGATCGTTGAAGCCCTTGTAAAACACCTCCATCACCGAGAGCATGGTGTCGAGGCCGACGAGGTCGGCGAGCGCCAGCGGTCCGATCGGATGGTTGCAGCCGAGCTTCATGCCGGCGTCGATCTCCTCGGCGCTCGCGATGCCCTCCTGCAGCGCGAAGATCGCCTCGTTGATCATCGGGCAGAGGATGCGGTTGACGGCAAAGCCCGGGCTGTTCTTGGCGGTGATCGCGACCTTGCCGACGCGCTTGGCGAAATCCAGGGCCTTGGCATGGGTGTCGTCGGAGGTCTGCAGGCCCCGGATCAGCTCAAGCAGCGCCATCACCGGCACCGGGTTGAAGAAGTGCATGCCGATGAAGCGATCCGGGCGATCGGTCGCCGCAGCGAGCTTGGTGATCGAGATCGAGGAGGTGTTGGTGGCGACCAGCGTGCGCGGCGACAGCGTCGCGCAAAGGTCCTTCAGGATCTTGACCTTCAACTCCTCATTCTCCGTGGCGGCCTCGATCACCAGGTCGCAATCGGAAAGCTTTGCCCGGTCTGTCGTGCCGGTGATGCGCTTGAGCGTGGCATCGCGATCGGCCGCGCTCATCTTCTCCTTCTTGACCAGCCGCTCGAGGCTGCCGTCGACGGTCGCGATCCCGCGCGACACGGCCGCGTCGGAGATGTCGATCATCACCACCTTCAGCCCGGCCGCCGCGCTGACCTGGGCAATGCCGTTCCCCATGGTGCCAGCGCCGATGATGCCAACGGTTTCGATCATTGTTGTTTCGTCCTTCTCCTTGATCGGGCACGCCCGCCTCAGGCAGCGCGCACCCGCTTGAAATCTGAAGCGATATTTCGCCCACCGAGGCCCATAGTTAGCAGGCCGTAACCGCCGCCGATACCGCGTCCTTCGGGACGCCGAAGCGCCATTCCCGCGCCTATCCTTAACGGAGCCTCACCGGGGACGGCCAGCACAGCAAAATTTGCGCTGGCAAGCAACCATTTGCAGTCTTGCCGCGCCGGCGCGGCGAGCCCATCTAACGCCACCTTTACCTGCCCCATGCACTATCGCGCCTTTCATTGCTTTGGTTCTGGGGCCCGTTTTCCATGCGTATTGCAGATTTGAAGTCTCGTCTGGCCGCGGCGGCAGGGCTGTTTCGCGTGCCAGCCGACAACCCCGACCTGACGCGCGCCCAGTTCGACGCCTTCTCCAAGCAGGTCCCCCTGCTCTATTTCATCCTCATCACCAACACGCTGGCGGTCGCCTACACCTACGTGCCGGTAGCGCCGTTCTGGCTCACGGTCGCGGTGCCGGGCGTGCTGACCGCACTCGCCGCCTTGCGGACCTTCTGGTGGCTGAAGCAGCGCCATCTCGTGCGCAGCGATGCCGATATCCTGCGCAACCTGCGCGCCACCAACTGGCTGACGCTCCCGGTCGGGGCCGGCTTCACCGCCTGGTCGTTTGCGCTCTTTCCCTATGGCGATCCCTTCGCCAAGGGACAGGTCGCCTTCTACATGGCCGTGACGGTGATCGGCTGCATCTTCTGCCTGATGCATCTGCGCTCGGCGGCGCTGATCGTGACGCTGATCGTCGACGTGCCCTATGTCATCTACTTTTTCTCCACGGGCGAACCGACGCTGAAGGCGATTGCCGTCAACAATCTCCTGGTGTCGGGAGCGATGGTGACGGTGCTGTTCATCTACTATCGCGACTTCGCCGACCTCGTCTCCAGCCGCAAATCGCTGATCGCGCAGCAGGCGGCAACGCAGGCGCTGTCGGACGAGAATTTTCGGCTCGCCAATCTCGATTCGCTGACCGAGTTGCCGAACCGCCGGCGTTTCTTCGCCGAGCTGTCGAGCGCCTTCGGCGACGCCGAGCGCCGCGGCATCCGGCTTGCAGTCGGCATCATCGACCTCGACGGCTTCAAGCCGATCAACGACAATTACGGCCACTCGGTCGGCGACCGCGTGCTGATCGAGGCCGGACGCCGCATCCGCGACGTCTGCGAGGGCTTTGCCGCGAACCGCGTGGCGTTCACCCGCCTTGGCGGCGACGAGTTCGGGCTCGTCGTGTGCGGCGATCCGACCGACGAGGATCTCGCCGAGCTCGGCCGCCGCATCGGCGAGCGCGTCAAACTCCCCTACCAGCTCGACACCGCCCATACCGGCCTGTCCTGCTCGATCGGGTTTGCGTCGTATCCGAATGCTGCGACCGACGCCGAGGCGTTGTACGAATGCGCGGACTATGCGCTCTACCATGCCAAGCGCCAGATGCGCGGGCGCACGGTGATCTTCTCCAGCGAGCTCGAGGCGGAGATCCGCAGTCGCGGCGTCATCGAAAACCTGTTGCGCACCTCGGACTTCGCGACCGAGATGGACCTGGTGTTCCAGCCGATCGTCGATGCCATGAGCGAACGCACCAGCGGCTTCGAGGTCCTCTCGCGCTGGAACAGCCCGCGGCTCGGGCTGGTGTCGCCGGCCGACTTCATCCCCGCCGCCGAGCGCATCGGCCTGATCCGCCCGCTGACGCAGGCGCTCCTCCGCGCGCTCGCCGCGGCCAAGGGCTGGCCCGACGACATCCGCGTCTCGTTCAACCTGTCGGCGCACGACGTCTGCGCCTCCGACGGCATTTTGCCGCTGATCGCGATCATCAACGCGAGCGGCGTATCGCCGCGCCGCATTGACTTCGAGATCACCGAGACCGCCGTCACCTTCGACTTCGTCCGGGCGCAGCAGGCGATCGCGACGCTCAAAGCGATGGGCTGCGGCATTTCATTGGATGACTTCGGCACCGGCTATTCCTCGCTCAGCCACGTCCACCGCTTGCCGCTCGACAAGATCAAGGTCGACCGCAGTTTTGTCGCCGACGTCAACGAGAACCCGGTGAGTCACAAAATCATCAAGTCACTGACCGGCCTGTGTGCGGACATGGAGATCGCCTGCGTCGTCGAAGGCGTCGAGACCCGCGCCCAGCTCGACAGCCTGCGGCGGCTCGGATGCGACTTCATCCAGGGCTATTATTTCGCCAAGCCGATGCCAGGCCACGCGATCGCCGACTATCTCACTGCGGAGGCGAAGCGGCTCGGCGAGGATGTGCCACACGCGGCCAAGATTCCGGCCTGAGCCTCACACCCGGTCGGCTGCGCAGGCACACCAGGATGATGCGCTGCATCTGGTGATGGGATTTGCCTCTCGGACCGGAAGTTAAATCTTTACGCTCTTTGGAACTTTGCCGTCCGCTTAAACGGTATTCAATGCATCTCCGCGAGACTGGCGCCATGTCAGCCGCAGCCTCAACGACCGCCACCTCCAGATGCGCCGCGCAACCACAGCGGCCGAGGTCGCACATGCGCGCCTGCGTCGACTGGCTCCTCGCCGGCACGCATCCGGAGCCGGACGAAATCCGCAAGGACCTGCTGCATCAGCGGGCCAGCAAGACCAAGACGCTCGCGGTCGCGATATTCGCCTCACTGCTCACGTCGACGATCGCGGCTGCGCTGACCGGGGCCTTGTGGGCCTACGCATGGGTCGCGGCAGAGGTGGTTCTGGGCACCACCAGGGTCTATCTGATGATGAAGGACGTTGCGAAGGCGAAAGCCGCGCAGCGTACCGGAACGACGATTGCTCCGATCTGGGCGGGGCTCGCCTCGGCATCCTGATTTCCGCGGGCTGCTTTCAATGCGTCGCCTCTGGCGTGCTGCCGCTGATCCTGCTTGCCGGCATCGGCATCGCCAATCTGGTCGGTGGCATCTCTTCGCGCAACGCCGGGACGCCGCGCTACGGCGCACTGCTGATCTGCATCCTGACGCTGCCTTTCGCGGTCGCGACGATCCTGTCGCCGATCCCCTATATGTTTCTCGTCGGTGTCCAGACGCCGCTCTACACCGTCGGCATGATCTTCCTGCTGCTGGAGAATCACAAGGTCCTGCTCGACCTGCACCGCTCCGAACTCAGCAATCGCCAGATGGCGCATCACGATCTGCTCACCGGGCTTCCCAACCGCGCCCAGAACCTCAAGCTCTTTGGCGAACTGCTTGCCGGCCCGGCTCCGGATGCGACGTCGCCGAAGTCGAAGCTAACGGTATTCTGTCTCGATCTCGACGGCTTTAAGGCCGTGAACGACGGATTTGGACATGCGACAGGCGACGCCGTCCTCGTCGCGGTGGCGGAACGTCTGCGCGCGACCGTTCGCGACGTCGACTTCGCCTGCCGTCTGGGCGGCGACGAGTTCGTCATCTTGCTGCCCGATCTCACCGACGACGAAGCGGTGTCGATCGCCCGGCGGGTCATCGCTCGTGTCTCCGAGCCGTTCGCATTCGCGCCCGCGGCACGGATCGGCGTGAGCATCGGTATCGCGGCTGCGCCGCGCGACGGGGCCACAGCCGGCGAACTACTCAGCGCAGCTGATCGCGCCATGTACGAGGCGAAGCGCTGCGGCAAAGGCGGCTTCGTGATCCACGCTCCGTGCGTGGAGAATGTGAGCCTCGCGCCTGCCATGGATGCCCACGGCGAGGTCGCGGTCCTCGCGCGATAGCCTGCACGAAGCGTGCTAGAGCACGATCCGGAAAAGTGTGCAGCGGTTTTCCGAAAACATCGTGCTCAAAAAGAGAGAGCTAAAGTGCAATGGAGATTCAACCTAAAGCATCGCGCTTTAGTGAACGGATGCGAAGCCGAGACTTGCCCTTGCGTCCGCCGAGATCATGGATGGATCCCAGGTCGGCTCGAACGTCATGACGACATCGACCGAACGAACCCCATCCACTTGCGATGCGCTGCGTGCAACACCTTCCTTGAGGAAACCGGAGGCCGGGCATCCCTTGTTGGTGGCGGTCATGGTGATGCGCACATCGCCCTCCGCGACGGCGATGTCATAGATAAACCCGAGGTCGACGATGTTCACGCCGAGCTCGGGATCGATGACGACCCGCAGCGCGTCCCTGATCTGTGCAACGTCAGGAGTCATGAGGGTGCCCTCACCGTCAGCTCGTAGGTCACGCCGTCGGGCAGAAAGCCGCCGAGCCAGTTGAATCCCCGTCGCTCCAGTTGTGGAAACAGGAACACCGGCTCGCGCGCGAGAAGCGCGCTCAATGTCTCGCCGGGACCAAGCGTTTCGGCTGCGGCCAAAATCCTGACCATCGGCTCCGGAGGATCGAGCTCACGGTTGTCGAGCCGTATCTTCGGCTCGGGCCATGCACCGCCGGCCGACGTCGCCGGAACGGCGGCCGGCGGCGGCGTCTCCATCGGCGTGAACAGAACCTGCCATTCGCCGCCGCCGATCTCGGTCTCGGAATGCGCAAAGCCCTTGCCCGCCATCACGCCGAACAATGGCACCGGCTTGAACGGCGCGAGGAGCCGGATGCCCTGCCCCGGCGCGATGCTGTCCACGGCGGCCATGATGACGGAGAACGGTTCACCACCCGCACGCAGGATGGGACGGACATCGACATCGAGATACTCGGTCATTTCGTTTTCCTTTGAGTTCTCTGTTCTCAGGAATGCAGGAGGCGCGGCAGTTTAGCACCCTGCGGCAATCGCGCATTCGTGGTGACGTCGGCGAGCATTCGCGTCCGCAGGAGTTCCTGCACGATCCCGGCCGTTGCCACCATCATGCCGAACGCCGCGACACGAAACGCCGGAGCCTGGCCGGCAAACAGCAAGGCGGTCGCGAGCCAGACAGAGGCGAAATAGGCCGCGAACCATTTCGTCGCGCGCGGTTCAACGACGAGATCCTGAACCCGGGGCGTCGGCACCCGTCCCATCACCGGACCATAGGTTTCGAGCCAGGTCAGGAAGGCCACGATCTTGTAAAGCTTGGCAAGCACCAGCCCGGACAGCCAACCGAACCCGAGGAGGAAGACAAACGCACCGATATCAGCGGCAAAGGATCCGCGCACCGCCAGCGCGAGCCCCAGCACCACCGACGCCGCGAGACTGGTCAAGGCGTAGACGGCCATCGAGGTATTGAGCTCGAGCGTGCGCCGCTTGCGCTTGCGATAGAGATCGACGACGTCTCGGCCGTACAGCGCGGCAGTTGCCACGCCACAGACGGCGGTCAGGACGAAAACCAGATCAAGTCCGGCGCGCATCGCGATCGCGGCGAGGCCGCCGGCAACGGCGAGGCCAAGCGTCGCAGCTCCCACGAGGAGAGTCGTGCGGCTTCTCCTGATGTCGACGTCGGGCGACATCATGAACATCGCGAGCAGGCGATAGCTCACGCCCATCGCGGTCAGTGTCAGCCAGCCGCCGAGACCGGCGATGGCATGCAAGGGAATGCCGGCGTCGAGCACGGCATTGAGCCCTGACCCGCCGTAGCCCGCCAGGGCCCACGCGAAGGAGGTACCCAAGGCGGCCGTCGCACCGAGGGCGGCGAGGCCGACGAGGACGAAGCGCGCCGCAGCCGCCAGGGGACGGGCGCGCCACATCGTCATGACGATGTTCGCGGCGAACAGGCCGAAGCCTGCGACCAGCAGCGTCGTACCGACGGGAAGCAGCCAGAGCCAGGGCGGAAGCCGCCCGCCCAGCGCGAGAAATCCGAGCAGCAGGGCGATCAATCCAGCGGTGAGCAGGCCAAGCACCGGAAGCGCGCCAGCTTCCGAGACCAGGGCCTTGCCGACCAGGACAGGTACGAATTGCAGCAGCGCGCCGCAGATGCACATGCTGAGCCAGCCAATCGCAACGACATGAACGAGCACGAGCGTCTCGGGCGCCGCGACATCAGCGCCCGGATAGCCAAATCCCGCGATCATCAGCGCCTCGGCCGCGAACAGCCACGCGATGCCCATCGCGAAATAGCTCATGGTCCATTTGGATACGCTGCCGCCGATCATGATCCGTCCGGTTCCTGCCCGCCACGCTCCAAGCACCCTCAGCCTGCAAGATAGGAGCGACGGCGGCCCGGTATCTTTGTCCGGACGCAAACTTCGGTGCGGTGGATCAGGCCGGCTGCGGCGACGACCCTTCAGGGTCCACGATCATGACAGGTAGGAAACGCCGGCCGATCCGTGCAAAAATCCGTTCGAGAACGGCACGTTCGGATAGAGTGCGGCCAGGCTCCGGTTACCGCCTTCGGCATCGTCGCGGCCGTCCAGCACGCCGCGAAAGACCTTGGCGACGGCGACCATGTCGCAGGCCTGCGGCGACAGGCGGAGCGAGGCGACCCCGGCGTCGCGCAGCCGACCGGCGTCGCCGAGAAGATTGGTGCACGTATAGGACAAGGTCTGGACGCCGTTGATGGTCAGAAAGTCCTGCTGCTCCAGCGTCTTCAGCGCGAGCCCGTCCGGATCCTTGTCGCAGACGAAGCGGCAATTGTCCTTCGCAAGCTTGTGCACACGCGCATGGTAGCAGCGCGCGGAGATCGCGAGTGGCACACGGCCGAACGCAAACACCTCGATCGCGACGTCAGGAACCCCGGCCGCGATCGCCGCCACCGATGACAACGGCAATTCCGGCGGCAGGCAGATTCGCGCAGCCCCTTGTGCGGCATGAAACGCGGCCGCCGACTCACTGTAGATGTTGACGAAAGGCCCGATCGCATGGCGGCGGCCGGCCAGCGCCCTGAGGCAGGTCAGGTCGTTGACCTCGATCAGCATGTCCGTCACGGCCGCGAGTTCCTCGGTCTGACGCCGCTCGCGCCGCTGCGATACCAGGATCAGCGAGCCCAGCAACACCTGCTTGCCGGCGCTCCGCAGCCGCTCGATCACGGCCGGCAGATGATCGTCGAAGAACGGCGAACGCTTCGAGCAGACGATCTCGCCGACCGCGACGACATCGACCGGCGCTTCGTCCGCAATCGCAAAGTAGAAGTCGCGCCAGCGGTCCGGCGCCCAGTTGTAGAGGACCGGACCGAGGCTGAGCTGCATCCGGCCGTCTGACGAATTGCTCATGTCACTCCAAGTTTTCGCTTCCAAGGCTTCACTTCCACGTCTTGCGATACGCCCCGACCGTGCTCGCCTGCCCCTCGGTGAAGGGCTTCAGGCTTGCGATATCGGCCTCGCGCCCACCCGCGAGCGCATCGAGCGCGCCGCGAAAATGGCGCACCACGCTGTCGACATAAGCCCGTCCGCGCTGCCGTCCCTCGATCTTGAGCGCGGTCACGCCGGCATCGCGCAAGCCCTTGAGCAGCGTCGTGGCGTCGAGGCTGACGGGATCCTCGAAGATGTAGCCGGTGCCCAGTTCCGTCGAGAAGCGCCCCTTGCACAGCGTCGGATAGCCGGCGGGCTCGTCGGGTCCGAACCGGTTGATGGTGAAGCCGCCGAGGCGCGAATTCGTGCCCTGCGGCGTCTGCTGGTAGACGACGTGGCTTGCCGGCGAGCAGACTCCTTGCATGTTCGGCGATTTGCCGGTGGCATAGGACGACAGCGAGCAGCGTCCCTCCGCCATCACGCAGAGGCCGCCGAACACGAAGACCTCGGTCTCGCAGGCGGCTTCACGCGTGATTTCAGCGATCTCCGGCACGCTCAGCACGCGCGGCAGCACGACGCGGCGCGCGCCGAACGCTTCGACATAGAAGGCGATGGCATCGGGATTTGCGGCCGCTGCCTGAACTGAAACATGCAGGCGCTGGTTTGGATGGCGCCTGGCCGCATAGTCCATCAGGCCGATGTCGGCGAGAATTAGCGCATCGGCCCCGGCGCTGACCGCATCGTCCACGGCGCGGTGCCAGAGGTCGACACCGCCGGCGCGTGGAAAGGTGTTGATGGCGACCAGGACCTTGGCCCCGCTCCTGTGGGCGAGCGCGATCCCCCTGCGCATCTCGTCGCGGCTGAAGTTCAGGCCGGGAAAGTTGCGGGCGTTGGTCTCGTCGTTGAAGCCGCAGTAGATCGCGTCGGCTCCGGCTTCGATGGCGCTCTTCAACGCGGCCGGCGTGCCGGCGGGACAGATCAGCTCCATGGTCAAAATCCACCGTGGCGGTGGGACGCGCCAAGCACGCGCTCGCGTGCCATGGCAAGGGCGCGCCGGGCCGGACGGCCGAGCGGTCCGAACAGGGAGGAAAGCTCCTCGACGAGGTCGAGCTGTGCGTCGTCGATCGCATTGCGCAGCGCCAGAATCGCCTCGACGTTGCCCTCAATCACGAGATCGCGCGAGAACATCAAGGCGTCGCCATCGACCTTGCCCTCGAGCAGAGCCAGCAGACTGGCAAGCGAGGTGCGGATGCGCGCATCCAGATCGCGCGGCAGGACGTGCACCACGCCGAGGCGCGGCGGCGACGCCTCGACCACGAATGAAAACGGCAGATCGGTCGGCTCGATGCCGAACCGCGCGCGCGAATGCTCGCCAAGCCGGTCGAAGATGGCGGGATTGCGCTGCAAGATCCGTTGCAGGACGCCGGAGAGAATGAGCTGCAAGGGCAGCAGCGGCAGGGGCCGCATCGCAACGGCGAGAAGCGGCGGAATGACGGGTAACGAACCGGATCGTGCGGCGGACGGATCACTCATGGACCACATCTGGACGTATCCGACACGGATGTATTTGAGCCGGAACAATGAAAGCCAAGATCAACCCGGCTAGCTCTGCTCTTTTTTGAGGAGCCCGTTCAGTTGCAGCGTGATCTCCCGCGCTTCCGGGAACTATCCGACTTCCTGCGCTTCATCGAAGGCAAGGGGCAGTTGCGACGCATTCGTAACGAGGTTTCGGTGGTTCACGAGATCACCGAAATCCATCGCCGGGTTCTCGCCGGGCACGGCCCTGCACTATTGTTCGAGCGCCCGATCAAGGCGGACGGCACGCCGTCCGGAATGCCGCTCCTCACCAACCTGTTCGGCACCGTCGAGCGGATCGCGTGGGGCATGGGCATCGTGCCGGATCGTCTCGAGGAGCTGGGCTCGCTGATGGCCGAGCTGCGCGCGCCCCGTCCGCCGCACGGTCTCCGCGAGGCCTGGGACAAGCTGCCCCTGGCACGGGCGGCGCTCGCGACCCGGCCGCGAACGCGCGCCGCCGCGCCGGTGCAGGACTGCGTTGCGATGGGCGACGACATCGACCTTGGCCGGCTTCCGGCACAGATCTGCTGGCCCGGCGAACCGGCGCCGCTGATCACCTGGCCGCTGGTCGTCACCGTCCCGCCGGAATCGCCGACCGCCGATCAGGAAGAGAATGTCGGCGTCTACCGGATGCAGGTGCTCAGCCGCGACCGCGCCATCATCCGCTGGCTCGCCCATCGCGGCGGCGCCCGCCATCATCAGCAGTGGAAGGCGCTTGGACGGGATATGCCGGTCGCGATCGTGATCGGCGCCGACCCCGCGACCATCCTCGCCGCAGTACTGCCGCTGCCCGAAACGATCTCCGAGCTGCGATTCGCCGGCATTTTGCGCGGCGAACGGCCCGACCTGACACCATGCCGCACCGTGCCGCTCGCCGTTCCGGCCCACGCCGAGATTGTCATCGAGGGTTTTGTCTCGGCAACCGAGACGGCACAGGAAGGTCCTTACGGCGACCACACCGGCTACTACAATTCGGTCGAGCCGTTTCCGGTGCTGCGCGTCACCGCCGTGACCAGCCGGCGCCAGCCGATCTATCTCTCGACCTTCACCGGTCGCCCGCCGGACGAGCCGTCGCGGATCGGCGAAGCGCTGAACCAGCTGTTCGTGCCGCTGATCCGGCAGCAATTCCCCGAAGTCGTCGACTGCCACCTGCCGCCCGAGGCCTGCTCCTACAGAATCGCGATTGCGTCGATCAAGAAGCGTTATCCGGGGCAGGCGCGGCGGCTGATGCTCGGCCTGTGGTCGATGCTGCCGCAGTTCAGCTACACGAAACTCCTGATCGTGGTCGACGACGACATCGACATCCGCGACTGGCGCGCGGTGATGTGGGCGGTTTCGACCCGCAGCGACAGTTCGCGCGATCTGGTGACGCTTAGCGACACGCCAATCGACTATCTCGACTTCGCCTCCCCGAAATCCGGGCTCGGCGGCAAGCTCGGTATCGACGCCACCACCAAGATTGCGCCGGAGACGGAGCGGCTCTGGGGCGAGCCGCTCGCGATGGATCCCGCCGTGATCGGGCGTATCGATGCGATGTGGTCCCGCCTCGGCCTCACGGGCACAGCACGCGAGCCGGCATGAGCGAGCGGCAGCGAATCATCGTCGGCATCAGCGGCGCGTCGGGCGCTGCGATCGGCGTGCGGGTCGTCGAACGGCTGGCGGAGAATCCGCGCTGCGCGGTCCATCTCGTGGTCTCGCCGGCGGCGGAACGTACGCTGAGCGAAGAGGTCGGCACCGGCGCGCTGTCGCACCTGCGCGACCTCGCCTTCCGCCACCACGGCCATTCCGACATCGGCGCGAGCATCGCCAGCGGCTCGTTTCCGATCCGGGGGATGATCGTGGCGCCCTGCTCCGTCCGCACGCTGTCAGCCATCGCCTATGGGCAGCTCGACAATCTCCTGGTGCGTGCCGCCGACGTGCAGCTCAAGGAACGGCGGCGCCTGGTGCTTCTGGTGCGCGATAGCCCGCTGCATCTCGGCCATCTCCGAGCCATGCAACAGGTGACCGAAACCGGTGCGATCATCGCGCCGCCGCTGCCGGCCTTTTACCTGAAGCCGCAGTCGCTCGCGGAGATGGTCGACCAGATCGCCTGTCGCGCAATCAACCTGCTCGATCTCGCAAACGTGTCGGCGCCGGCGCAAGCCTGGGGGACTGACGCAGCTCGTCCCTGACCGCGTCAGGTCGCCTGCCTCGCGGCAACTGCCTGCGCCACCAGGTCGGCGATGCCGGGAGCGGTTCCCATGATGCCGGCAAACACGACGTCGCGGCGGCCGAGCCGCGCGACCAGCCCAGGCGCATCCCTTGCCCCGTGCAGGCCCTCGCCTGAGAACACCCCGACAACGACCGCAGGACCGGCGAGCGCCGCGGCCGTGTCATCAAGCGAGGGCTGTTCCTCGAGGAAGGCGACCTCAACCTTGCGAAAGACGCCGTGCCGTTCGAGCGCACGCGCAAGCTCCTCGGTGGATTGGCGGGAGGCCGGGTTGCGCTGCGAGCCATGCGCCAGCAGAATCACCGTACAGGCGGCCGGCGTCAGTTCGTGCTCATGCGCCGCGCCCAATGCCTGCTGCATCACGACGTGGGGCAAGCCGGGATCGAGCCCGAGCGGCGTCAGCATCTCGACGCTGCGACCGGCCTTGTTGGCCTCCTCCAGGATCTGCACCAGCCGATCCCGGGTGAAATAGCCGTTGGCGGCAAACAGCGGATAGACCAGGATGCGATCGGCAACCAGCGTTTGCAGTGCCTCGCGGACCGACGGTACGCCCGAGATGAAGCCGACGGCAACCTCCAGTCCCCGACCGGCGAGCGCCTCAGCGATGCGAAACACGCCCTCGTTGCCGGCGTCCGGCCGCCGCTCGCCATGCGCGGCGAGCAGCAAGCCGGTCCGTGACGAGCTGCCTGCTCGTTCAATGACTGGTGCCATCGGAAAAGGTGATCTTATTCCACACGTTGTACTTGCCCGAGGGACGCGACATCGGAATGCGCTTCACCTCGGCGAATGTCGCTGCATCGTAAACCACGAGCGCGCCCTTGTCTTCCCAGATCGAGACCAGGGCGTGGCGTCCGTATCGGTCGAACTCGACATGGGCCGCGGTCTTGCCGGGCTCGGGGGTCACGCTGCGAACCACCTCCAGCGTGCGCTTGTCGACGATCGAGAGCGTATCCTTCGTCGCGCTCATCATGCTGTCGGTCCAGGCGTAGGGCGTGTTCTCGTGACTGCGCATGAAGAAGCCGGGCCCGGGCGTTTCGATCGTCTTGACCGGTGACCAGTCCTGCATATCGAGCACGCTGATCTTGCCCGCCTTCAGTAGCGGCGTCGCCATCACAGCCCGGCCGTTCCAGGTCCAGGTGATGCCCGAGCCGAGATGCGGCAACCCCGGCAGGTCGAGCGCCTTGATGTCGCGGCCGGTGGTGAGGTTGATGACGATAGCCCTGCCCTCCCGCGCCGAGCCGATCAAATTGCGATACGGTGGATCGAAGAAGAAATCGTCGAGCGGTTCCGGCGTCTCGATCCGGCGCAACGCGAACAGGCCCTGCGAAGACGGCAGCGCCTCGATCATGCCCTTCTCGTGGCTGTGCACGAGACCGGAATAGACCGGCGGTGCGTTCGCGTCGGTTGCGACCTCCCAGATCTCGGGAACGTCCTTTAGCGCCGCGATGAAGCTGTTGCGCGACGGCGCCTGATAGACGGCCGACACCCGGGATGAATTGCCCTTGCGATCCCTGACATCAAAGATCTTCTCGACCGCGAGATCGTCCGTCGACAGCATCACCAGCGTATGCGGCAGATAATTGGCCACCGCAATGTGCCTGCCGTCAGGCGAGATCGCGATGTTACGCGAATTGATACCGGCGCGGACCTCGGCCAGCATGGTCAATGTCCAGAGATCATATTTGCTGACCCAGCCGTCGCGCGACATGAAGAACACGTAGCGTCCGTCCGGGGTGAACTTTGGGCCGCCATGCAGCGCGAAGCGCGTTTCGAACCGCGTCAGCGGCTCGAAATGATCGCCATCGAGGATCGTCGCGTGGTGATCGCCCGCCTCGACGACGACGAACAGGTTCATCGGATCGGCCGCAAAGCGCGGACGGTCGAGTCTTGGCGCCGACGCATGCGTAACGCGACTGGCCTCGATATCGCTCGCACCCCAGATCGGCACCGACGGCAAGGGCGACGCAATGAAGGCGGCGAGCGCGGCGATCTCATCCTTGCCGAGCTTGTCTGCAAAACCCGGCATCTGGGTGGCGGTGCGGCCGTCGGCGATGACTGAGGCTGCGCGGGCGCCCGTCATGCGGCCGAGATTCTCGGGCAGCAATGCCGGTCCGAGCCGGCCGAGCCGATCGCCGCCATGGCATTCCGCACAATTGTCGGCGAACAGTTTTGCCGCATCCGGCTCTGCGCGAGCGGGACCGGTCAGCGCGCCGAGCGCAAGCGCGATGCAGAGCCAGCTAGACAGAGAGCGGTGCTTCATGACGTGCTCCGCGATAGATGCTGGTCTTTACGCGCGCGCTTGATACTGTCAGGCCGATCTCCTCGTCGCTCAGATAGCAGCCGGGATCTTCCGCCCAGGCGTCCCCGGTGATGCGTTGCGCGCGCACGCGGGTGTTGCCATTGCAAATGTCGAAGTACGCGCAAGCGCCGCAACGGCCCGAGACCCGACGCGGCCTCTGCTTCAGGCCTGCCATGATCGTATCGGACAGATCGGTCCAGATCTCAGAGAACGGACGAGCCTTCACATTGCCGAGGTCGTGGTGCCACCACATGGTATCGGGATGGACATTGCCGAGATTGTCGATATTGGCGACGTTGACGCCGGAGGAATTGCCGCCCCAGCGCATCAGTTTTGCGCGCAGATCACTCACGCGCTCCGGCGCATTCCGCTCGGCCCAATGCAGGAGATAGACCGCATCGGCGTCGTTGTTGCCGGTCACGATCTCCATCTCGCTGCCGGCCTGTGCCCAGCGCCAGGCGCGCGCGATCACCATGTCCATCGCCTGCCGCGTCGTCTGCCACAGCGCATCGTCGCCGCGGTTCTTGTTACCGCGGCCGGCATAGACGAGATGCGAGAGATAGAATTTTGGAAATCCTTCCTCTTCGACGAGATCGAGCAGGCGCGGCAGCTCGGCCGCATTGTCCTCGGTCATGGTGAAGCGGACGCCGACCTTGATGCCGCGATCGCGCAGCTGCCGCAGGCCGCCCAGCGCCTGCTGATAGGCACCCTCCTTGCGTCGGAAGCGGTCGTGGGTCGCGCCGATGCCGTCGAGCGAAATGCCGACATAGTCGTAGCCGACATCGCGGATGCGGTCGGCCATACCAGCATCGACCAGCGTTCCGTTGGAGGACAGGCCGACATAGAACCGCATCGCCTTGGCGCGTGCGGAAATCTCAAAAATGTCCGGCCGCATCAGGGGCTCGCCGCCGGACAGGATCAGCACCGGAACGCGGAAGGCCTTGAGGTCGTCCATGACGTGGAAGACCTGCGCGGTCGAGAGCTCACCGGGAAAATCGACATCGCCCGAGATCGAATAGCAATGCTTGCAGGTCAGGTTGCAGCGCCGGATCAGGTTCCAGATCACGACGGGCCCAGGCGGCTGACGCACCGGCCCCGCGGGCGCCGGCTTATCCAGTTCGCGCAGATATTGGCTGAGGCGGAACATGACCGCTCCTTGTGTTCAGGCCGCGATGCGAAGGCCGGTCTTCTTCAGGATCCGGGTCGAGAACAGCACCTCGTGGGCGCGCGAAGCCGGACCGACGAGCGCGGCAATCTCGGCGACCTTGCTCCGGACCTCATCCCGCGTCCGTCCGTGCACCATCGCAAACAGGTTGTACGGCCAGAGCGGCAGGTGCCGCGGCCGCTCATAGCAATGCGTCACGAATTCGAGCGCGCCGACCCTGGCGCCGATGTCCGCAATGTCGTTGTCGGCGATATCCCACACCGACATGCCGTTGGCGGTGTAGCCGAGCGCATAGTGGTTCGGGATCGCGCCGATGCGGCGGATCGCGCCTGACACGAGCAGGCGCTTGAGCCGTCCGGTCACCTCGAGTTCGTCGAGGCCAAGCTGGTCTGCAAGTACGCGATAGGGCTCCGGCACGAGCGGGAGCCCTGCCTGTGTGGCTGCGACCAGCCTGCGATCAATGGCATCCAGCATGATCAGACCTCGACACGAAAGCCGACGAAGAATTCGCGCGTCTTGGGCATGGCACGGACCGCAAGGCCGGTCTCGCACGCGATCTCGGCGATCACCCGATCGATCCGGCCGGCCTCTGCGGCCGACACCACGAACCACATGTTCAGCTCGTGATCGCGCTCATAATTGTGCGCGATCTCCGGATGGGCGTTGACGAGCTCTGCGACCTCGTCGAAGCGCTCCGGTGGGACGGCCATCGCCGCGAGGCAAACCGCCCCGCCGAGCTGTTCGGCATTCCAGAGCGGACCGAACCGGCTCAACTGCCCGCCGGCGATGAGGCCGCCGAGACAGTCGATCAGCTCGCCCTCGCTGAGACCAAGCCTGGCGCCGGCATCGCGAAACGGCCGCTGCGTCAGCGGAAAGCCGCCTTGCAGGGCGTTCACGACGGCTCTTTCGGTCGGGTCGAGCGGACGCATCAATTCGCTCCGCTACGGCTGGAGAAAACGGCGCCGCGCTGCTTGAAGCAGCGCCTGGAGAACAACACCGCCTGCCGCCGCAAGCCGGTGTCGGCCAGCAGATTGAGCTCGTCGATGACCGCATGGGCATCGTGGCGCGATCGCGCATGGACCATGCAGAAGAGATTGTAGGGCCAGAGCGGCAGCCGGCGCGGGCGCTGGTAGCACAGGGTGACGCCGGGATGCCGGGCAAAGGTCGCGGCGACCTCTTCGACGCTCTCGTCCGGGATTTCCCACACCGCCATCGCATTGGACCTGAAGCCGAGCTTGTCGTGCCGCACGACACAGCCGAACCGGGTCACCACGCCGGCCTCGATCAGATGCTCCAGCCGCGCGATCACCTCGGCCTGGTCGAGTGCGAGCCGGTCGGCAACCGCACGATAGGGATGTTCGACCAGCGGAAGACCATTCTCGATCGCGGCAAGGATGTTGCGATCGCGCGGATCCGGTGTGTACGCCTCGATCGGGCGGACCGTCCTGCCCTTCTGCGCACACGCCGCGCCGAGCGGAAAGCCGAGACCGAGATGATAGGCCCGCACCATCGGCAACACGACCGCGGTCAGGCCCGCCTGGTTCTCGATAGCGCGGATCGTCGTGGCGATCGCATCCGTGTCGCCACCGGCGACCACGAACCAGAGATTGAGATCGTGCTCGCGCTCGTAATTGTGAGTGACGAACGGCTGGCGGCTGACGATCCGCGCGACCTCCTCCAGCCGATCGGGCGGAACCTGGAGCGCCGCGAGCGTGCTTGCGCCGACCGTATTCGGCCTGACCACGGCGCCGACCCGCGAGATCAGGTCGCGCGCCTGGCAGCGGCGGAAGACGTCGATGGTCTCCCGCTCCTCCAGCGCCGCGGCGCGCGCCACCACCTCGAACGGCTTGTCGACCAGGGGAAAGCCATGCTGCCAGCGATCGATCAGGGAGAGCTCGATGGACGTCGGCGTCATTGTCCGATCCTCGTCGCACGTGCGGTGAAGAAGATGCCGGATGGCTTTTGCGCCACGATTTCCCCCTTCTTGGCGAAGGACACGGCGTCGTAGATGTCGATGCGATCGGCGTCGCGCACCGAGACCCACACCTCGTTGCCGCGCGGCGTGAACTCCATGTGCAGCACGGCCGGCCCCGGCGTCAGCCGGTGAACGACCTTCAGCGTCTCCGTCTCGACGATCTCGATGGTGTCGTTGTGCGGATGGGCAAAGTTGACCCAGACATGGCGGCCGTCCGGCCGCGCCACCGCGAACACCGGCTGGCCGTGGGTCGCGACGCGGCCGGCTTCGGCAAAGCTGCGCAGATCGACCGCGATCAATTCGTGCCGTCCGACCGCCGGCAGCAGCAGCCTGTCGCCGACGGCAGCCCAGCCCTCCAGATGCGGCATCTTGTAGACCGGCAGAGGTTGTTCGCCACGGCCGTAGCCATTGAGGATGCGCTCGGCCTTCAGCGGCTGCCGCCAGGTGTCGACATGCACGACACCGTCCTCGCCGAACAGGCCGGCGAGGTAGTGGCGCCCGTCCGTCGTGACGTTGCCGTCATAGGGCAGCTTGCCGACACCGGCGAGCCGCGTCACGGCGGGCGCCTCGACATCCCTGAGATCACCGACCCAGATCTCGCCTGCGTCATAGAGCGCCCAGGCGAAGCGACGTCCGGGCAGATCGACAAGCCCGACCGTCTTCGACGTCTTGCCGTCGGCGCCGACGGCCGGAATGCTGGCGACCGGATCGAGCGTCCTGGCGTCGAACACCCGCACGCCGCCGGGCTCGTAATTCGACACCGCGATCAACGCACCGTCATCGGAGATCGCGCCGCCGATCGCGTTTCCGGCCTGCACGATGCGCCTGGCGATGACGGCGTCGAGCATGTCGACCTTGGTCAGGCCGCCGTCGCGGCCGAACACATAGGCGTAGCGCTGATCCGGCGAGAACACCGCCGATGCATGCGAGAGATCGCCGAGACCCTCCACCCGGCCGATCGGCTTGCGCGCGGTGGTGTCGACGATCAGTACCGAGCCGGTCGCGCGCTCGACGATCAGGCCGAGATTGCCGGTGCCGCGCAACTCGCCCGCGCAGGCAGCGGCCGGTATCAGCAGCAGGAACGCAAGAACAAGCCGCATCACACTCATGGCAGGTCTCCATGCTGCAACCGTTCGGCGATCCACCGCGCATCGGGCTCGCTCAACAGTGGACGCCAGGGCGGCATCGGCGTGCCCGGCACGCCGTCGAGGATGATGCTGACGAGCTGCTCGCGGCTCCAGGTGCGCAGATGCTCAGGCGTCAGTGGTTTGCCGAGGCCGCCCTTCAGACTGAGGCCATGGCAGGAACCGCAATCCTGCCGTACCAAATTCGCCAGGCGCACCGCGTCCGAAGGCGTCTCGCTCGCGACCGCGGGCGCCATCGCGACGAGGGACGTAACAGCGATGCTAGGCCACAACCGGGATCGCCTCGGCATTTTCCGCGTCGCTCCGTTCCTCGCGTTCCATGGCAATGGCGGCGACCCTGCCGATGATGAAGAGGACGGGACCGCTCAACGTCGCGTCCTTCAGAGCCGCCGGCAGCGTCTCCAGATGCGCGCATATTCGACGCTCCTGCGGCGTCGTTCCTTGACACACAGCAAGTACAGGCGTGATTCCCGGCAGGCCCTCCGCCATCAGCTTGCCGACAATCTCGTCGATATTCGCAAGGCCCATATAGACGACCAGCGTGGTCTCGGGGTCGGCAAGGCTCTTCCAGTCGAGATCGAGCGGTTCGTTTGCTTTTCGGTGCCCGGTCACGAAGCGCACGCCCGAAGCGAGCCCGCGATGCGTCAGCGGCATGCGTACCGCCGCCGCGCAGCCCTGCGCGGCGGTGATCCCGGGGATCACCTCGTAGGCAACGCCGGCCCGCTCCAGCTCGGCCGCCTCCTCCGAGCCGCGTCCGAAGATGAAGGGATCGCCGCCCTTCAGCCGCACCACGGTGCGGCCCGCGCGCGCCAGGCGCACCAGCATGCCGTTGATCTCGTCCTGCGGCACCGGATGAAACGAGGCCTGCTTGCCGACGTTGATCTGCAGCACGCCGTCGGCAATGGTGTCCAGAATGCTCTGCGGCACCAGCCGGTCGTAGACCACGACGTCGGCCTCACGGATCGTGCGCACCGCCTTGAGCGTCAGCAATTCGGGATCGCCTGGACCGGCGCCGACGAGATAGACCTTTCCAACAGCCATGACGCGCTCCACTTGGGCCGTCTCGAAATTTTCGGGATGGCGCGACGGACCTCGCCGCGCCATCCGGGGACCGGTCAGTAGACGTCGTTACGGGTGTTGTAGACGTTGAACTTGCCGGTCGGCGTGACGAGCCGTTTGTCACGGATGACCGTCTTCAAGGTCAGCGTCTTGTCGTCGACCACGACGATCGCGGAGTCCTGCGCCTTGTTGTTCCAGACCGAGAACCAGATCTCGGTGCCGTCCTTGTTGAACTCGCCCTGCACCACGCGACGCGCGCCTTCCGAGATACCGGACCACTGGCCGATCGGAAGCACCTTGTATTCTGGCTTCTCCTTGGCAAGCTCCTTGATCTTGAACACTGCGACCGACGAGGAAATCTCGGCGTCCGTGTTCAGGGGCGTGTCGACATAGAGGTTTTCCGACTTCGGATGCGTCTTGATGAAGAGCGATCCGCCGCCCTGACCGTCCACCGTCTGCACGACCTTCCAGGCGGACTCCTTGTGCTTCTCGGGGTCGGTGCCGATGAAGGAGATCGTCTCGCTGCCGAGATGGCTCGTGGCCCACACCGGTCCGAACTTCGGATGCTCCAGATTGGCGCCGCGGCCCGGATGCGGCGTCTGGCCCTTGGATTCGACCACGCCGACCAGCTTGTCCTCCTTGGTGTCGACGATCGCGATCTTGTGGCGGGCGTTCGCGGCAACGAGGAAGTAGCGGCCGGTCTTGTCGAAGCCGCCGTCATGCAGGAAGCGCTCGGCCTCGATCGCCGTCACCTTCAGGTTCTTGAGATCCTGATAGTTGACGAGCAGGATCTGTCCGGTCTCCTTGATGTTGACGACGAATTCCGGCTTGAAGTGCGAGGCCACGATCGATGCGACGCGCGGCTCCGGGTGATACTCCTGGGTGTCTTCGGTCATGCCGCGGGTCGAGACCACCTTGATCGGCTCGAGCGTCGCGCCGTCCATGATCACATATTGCGGCGGCCAATAGGCGCCGGCGATCGCATATTTGTCCTCATAGCCCTTGAACTTCGAGGTTTCGACCGACCGCGCCTCGGTGCCGATCTTCATCTCCGCGACGGTCTGCGGCGGATCCATCCAGAGATCGATCAGGTTCAACTTCGAATCGCGCCCGATGATGTAGAGATAGCGCCCCGACGCCGACATGCGCGAGATGTGCACGGCGTAGCCGGACTTCAGCACGTGTTCGATCTTCTTGGTGCTGCCGTCGATCAACGCGATTTCGCCGGCGTCGCGCAGCGTCACCGAGAACAGATTGTCGATGTCGAGCTTGTTCATCTTCTTGGTCGGACGCTGCGCGACCGGCACCAGAACCTTCCAGCTCTCCTTCATCTCCTTCATGCCGAACTCGGGCGGCTGCGCCGGCTCGTTGAGCAGATAGCGCGCCATCAGCTCGACGTCGGTCTGCTGGAGCTCGCCGGAGGTGCCCCAGTTCGGCATGCCGCCGGGCGACCCATAGGTGATGAAATCGCGCAGATAGTCGAAGCCGAGCTTCTTGGTGAGGTCGGGCGTCAGCGGCTTGCCGGTCGCGCCCTTGCGCAGCACGCCGTGACAACCGGCGCAGCGCTCGAAATAGATGCGATTGGCCTTGTCGAATTCGGCCTTGGTGAGGTTGGGATCGCCGGGCCTGGTGCCAGGCTGTTCGGCCGGCTTGTCGCCGAGCACGTCCAGGCTCGGCTGATACTGACCGCCGGGTGTAGTCTTGTGCTGCTGCAGGTCCGACGGCTTCGGCGCCGGGGCCTGCTGCTGCGCGACGGCGGCCGTCGCACCAAGATAAAGAAAGCCCGCTGCGGCAACGCCGCCCGTGAGCATCGCTAGCAGAGAAGCTCGGCCTCGCATCACATTCCTCCAGCATGAGAATCCGATCGTGTGGTTATGCCGGGGACGCCGCGCCTTCGCATTGACCGCGGTTAAGGGCGAAATTGACCTAGCTCAATGCGGCGTGGCCACAACCCTGCCTGATCCGGTGCATGCGAGCGGTTGCCGGCATCGTCGGGTTTATTGCACTGCGAGGGTTGCGCGTCGCGGCGATGCTCCTGCTGACGATGAGCATCGCCTACGCGGCCGATCTCGACGTCGCGACAAGATTCTTCAGCGAACCCGTTACGATCGAACGCGCCGAGGGAACGCCTCCCGCCGCCGTCGTACGGAGCGCGGACGGGCGCGTGCTCGGCTACGCCTTCTCGAGTCACGATGTGTCGGGTTCCGTCGGCTATGCCGGCCGACCGCTCGACATCGTCGCAGCGGTCACGACCGGAGGCATCATCGCCGGCGCCGAGATCGTCGCGCACGAGGAGCCGATCCTGGTGATCGGAATCCCGCGCGATGCGCTGGCCGCTTACGTCGCCAATTTCCGCGGCTTCGGCCTGCGCGCCGGCGCCACGCTCAAGCCGGCGGACGACCTTGCCCGCGGTCCGCACGCGGTCGCAGGCGCCACGATCACCAGCACCGTGATCCGCGACGCGATCGTCCGCTCGGCGCGCTCCGTGCTGCGCAGCCGCAGCGCCTCCCCCGAGCGCACCGTGCGTCTCGATCGCGAGACGCTACGCCGTTCCTCCTGGCCGTCGCTGCTCGCCGAAGGCGCCGTTCAGCATCGGCTGATCCTCCGCGGCGAAGCCGCCAAGATGCTCGGCACACAGGACAGCGAACCCGAAAAGCCCTTCATCGACGTTTGGCTCGCGCTCGCGACCCCGCCCCCCATTGGAGAAAGCCTGCTCGGCCAACGCATCTATGAAAGCGAACTGGGCAAGATCGGACCTGACGACGATCTGATCCTGATCGGGGGCGCCGGCCTCTACTCGTTCAAGGGGACCGAGTGGCGTCAGGCCGGCACGTTCACACGCATCGAGATCGTCCAGGGCAGCCGCACATTCCGCCTCAAGCCATCGGATCATACGGCGATCGAATCGCTGCATGCGGCAGGTGCACCGGAGTTGCGCGAGATCGCGGTGTTCCGAGTCCCGCAATCGGGCGGGTTCGATTCGACCAAGCCGTTCCGGCTCGATATCGATCTCGGCGCGGGATCGACAAGCGGCGGACCGGCGGTGGCATCGCTCGACTATCGCATTCCCGAGCGCTACCTGATCGCAACGCCGGTGACGCCGCCGGCAGCATCGGTGGCGAGCGAAACCGCGCCATCCTCTGCGTCTGCCGCCACCGCGCCGCTCTGGCAGGACATCTGGTGGGCGCGGCGCTACGAAATCGGTGTTCTCGGCGCGATGCTCACGGTGCTCGCGGCCATCCTCATCTTCCAGGACAGCGTGACCGCGCACGGCGTCTTCTATTATCGGCTGCGCACCGGCTATCTGCTGCTGACGCTGGTGTTCCTCGGCTTCATCGCCAATGCGCAGCTCTCGGTCGTCAACGTCCTGACCTTCATTCATGCGCTGCTCTCCGGCTTCCGCTGGGAGCTATTCCTGCTCGATCCCCTGGTCTTCCTGCTCTGGAGTTTTGTCGCGCTCAGCATGCTGTTCTGGGGCCGCGGCGTGTTTTGCGGATGGCTCTGCCCGTTCGGAACCTTGCAGGAGCTAACCAATCAGCTCGCGCGCCGCCTCGGCATCAAGCAGATCGAAATCCCGTTCGGGCTGCACGAGCGGCTCTGGATGATCAAATATGTCGCTTTTGTCGCGATCCTGGCGATCTCGCTGCGCTCCATCCTGAGCGCCTTCCAGCTCGCCGAGATCGAGCCGTTCAAGACCGCGATCACCATGAAGTTCCTGCGGGAGTGGCCGTTCGGGCTCTATGCTGGGCTGCTGCTGGTCGCCGGACTGTTCGTCGAGCGCTTCTATTGCCGCTATCTCTGTCCGCTCGGCGCGGCGCTCGCGATCCCGGCACGCATGCGGATGTTCGAATGGCTGAAGCGCTACCGGGAATGCGGCGCGGAGTGCCACGTCTGTGCCCGGCGCTGCACGGTTCAGGCCATTCACCCGCTCGGGCAGATCAATCCCAACGAATGCATCTACTGCCTGAAATGCCAGGCCAATTATTTCGACCACGACATCTGCTTGCATCTGAAGAAGCGCGCGCAGCGGCGTCAACCGCTGCCGCCGTCCACGCCGACCCAAAAGGCATGAGGAACGCCATGCCGCTTCAGCACCCGACCCGGCGCCGCGCCATCACGATCTTCGCAAGCGCCGTTGCCGGCGCGATCGCGGGTCCTGCCCGTCCGGCAGACGCCGACTACGAATGGCGCGGCACGGCGATGGGGGCCGATGCACGCCTCCTCTTCAACGGCGTCGATCCGCGGATTGCGCGCAGCTTGGCCGCCTCGGTGGAGGCGGAAATCGAGCGCCTCGAAACGGCACTGAGCCTGTTCCGCCCCGAATCAGAGTTGTGCCGCCTCAATCGTGACGGCCACCTTGCGGAGCCGAGTGGAGACCTGCGGCGCGCCCTGGCACTGGCGCTCCGCGTCGCCGATCTCACCGGCGGATTGTTCGATCCGACGGTGCAGGCCTTGTGGGAAGCCTATGTCGACTGGTTCGCCCGCGGCGACCGCGTCGATCTGCCGCCAGACGACCTGATTGCGCGGGCGCGCCGGGCGGTGGATTGGACAAAGATCCAGCTTGGTCCAGACGCGATCCGGCTCGGCGACGGCCAGCGTCTCACGCTCAACGGCCTCGGCCAGGGTTATGTCACCGATCGCGTGGCGGAGCTGCTGGCGGCGCGGGGCCTCACCAACATCCTGATCGATCTTGGCGAGCAGCGTGCGCTGGGAACACGGCGCGACGGATCGCCGTGGCTCGTCGAGCGGCCCCACGCCGCACCGATCCGCCTTGCACGCGGCGCGCTCGCGACCTCCGAAGGCGCAGGTTGCGTGCTCGGTGCCGCCGGCGCCGCGCACCATCTGTTCGATCCGCGCAGCGGCCGCAGCGCGGGGCACTGGCGCACGATCACCGTGCATCATGCGTCAGCCGCCGTCGCCGACGCACTTTCGACCGCGCTCTCGGTCGCGTCGGCCGACGAGATCGATGCCCTGCTGCCAAGACTGGACGGAATTACGCTGTGGGCCGTGGACCGGACCCGTCGCCGCCGGCGCTGGCCCGCGGCAGGCCCGCTCGACGGCATCGACGGCTGACCGCCGATGCACGCCGGCCGGAACGCTCTTCGCTCGGCTACTTGGTCTTGCCGTCGGCGTCGTATTGCTTGAGATAGGCCCAGAGGCTCTTGGCCTCGCCTTCGTTCTTGATGCCGGCGAACGCCATCTTGGTGTTCGGCACCTTGGCCTTGGGATCCTTGATGTAATCGAGGAAGCTCGCCTCGTCCCAGGTGATGCCGGAGTTCTTGTTGGCGTCGGAATAGCTGTAGCCGGCAATCGATCCGGATTTGCGGCCCTCGAGGCCATTGAGCACCGGCCCGACCTTGTTCTTGGCCGTCGGTCCGACATCGTGGCAGCTCACGCATTTCTTGTATGCGGTGGCCCCCGCCGTCACGTCCTGCGCACCGGCAGCACCAGCCGACGCGGCTACGGCCGCAAGGGCGATCAATATCCGTCTCATTCTCTTCATCTCCTGTGTTGAGTGGATCGTCAGATGTCCCTAATGCGCGCCCAGCGCCTTGTGCAGCCGGGCGTCATGGGTCTCGAAATGCCGGGAGAACCACGCGTCCAGCGCGTCCGCCAGCAGACTATCGTCGAAACTGGAGCTGGCCTCATAGGCCTCCATGAGGTCGCGGATTTCGTCCAGAAGCCGCTCATGGTCGTTCTTGTGCTGGGTGAGCCGGCCGTAGCCGCGCTCGCGCATGAAGCGTTCCTCCAGCGCAAAATGCGCGGAGATCGCCTTGAAGAGATCGCCGAAGAAACCGAGAACGGCGTCCTTGGACCCTTGCGCCGTGGCCTCCTCATGCAGGCGATTGATCAGCGCAATGAGCTCCTGGTGCTCGTGATCGACGGCCGCGATGCCGACGCTGTAGCGATCATCCCAATGCAACAGGCCCATGATCCCATCCTCAGCGAAAGATAAACTCGCCGTTCTCCGGCCGGTAGTCGATGACGAGGAGTTGTGACGGCGCGAACGCCACCGTCTCCTTGCGCTCGTGGTCGAATCCGTCAGCGCGGGCGGTGTCGCGCATGCGAACCGCAACGTCGTATTTGCCGGCCCGCAGCACGAAGCGCTGATAGACCCGCGACGGTCCGTCGCCGGCGATTCCGGTCGGCGGCAGGTCGGCCCGGTAGACGTTGCGGCCATCGACATCCAGCTCGACATAGATCGAGCGGCGAATCCGCGGACAATCCTGAACCCGCCGCATGTTCGGCGGCAATTTTGCGATCTCCTCGGGGCTCAGGCGCCGGCATTCACCCTTGCGGTCGGCGCCGTGCACGAAGGTCAGCATCATCACGCCGGAATCCTGAGGGATCTGGCGCCAGCGCGGCCAACTCGACAACATGGCAACGCCGGCGAACAGCGCGACGATCGCCACGAACTGGCCAGCCGTGCGCAGGACACCGCTCATGGCTCGTTCCCCGCATCAGCCCGCGCGCGGTCCTTGCGAGCCGCAACGATGCTCTTCGGCAGCGGCGACTGCATGTGCAGCGGCGGCAGTTGCGCAACCCGCGCGGCAAAGGCCGCGATATCAGCCTCGGCCCGCCGAACCTCGAGCGCGGACGCCCAGATCGTGGCGATCCGTTCACGTGGCACGCGCGCGCGGAGATAGGGATCGCGCTCGGCGGCAAAGCGTTCCTCGGTCCACTTCACCCCGAGGCGGTTGTAGCAGGCGCTCTCGGCGCAGCCGGCCACCACGACGCCGTCGGAGAGATTTCGGCTCAGGATGAAATCGATCAATGACGGCGGCGCCATCGCGACGCAGGGCAGCACGACGGTGCCCTCCAGCCGGCCGGCCGCTGCACCATGCTCGCACGCGAGCACGAGGAGGCGCCCTGCCCCGGACACGCCGCTTGCAGTCTCGACGACCCTTGCGCGCAGCTCCTTCAGCGGGAATTCAGGCAGATCGATACCGGTGCGCAGGTCTTCGCTGCGGCGGAACGGCGTAGACGACGGACAGGAGCCGACGCAGATGCCGCAGGAGACGCACAGCGACGGATTGACCTGCGCCTGGGTCGGAAACGGCAGGCCGTCGGTCCGGCCGACCATGCGGATGGCCTCATAGGGGCAATCCTCCGCACAGCGCGCACAGCCGTTGCAGTGATCGAGGTGAACCTCGACCGCCTTGGCCCGGCGCAGCGGCGGCAGCCATGGCATCGCCGCGATCATCAGCGAGAAGGCGCCGAGGAACGCCCACACCGCGCCGTTGCCCCAGATCGTCGTCAGCGGGTAGAGCGGGAGGTACAGCCAGTCGAGGCCGACGTCGGCCGGAACCTTGGCGAGATCGGCATGTCCCTGCGAAATCGCGGGCTTCCAGATCGAAACGGCGAGCAGTGCCGTGAGCGACAACGCCGCCAGCATGCGCGGCGGGTTCACCTTGGGCCGCGAGATGCGGAGGATGTGGACCCACATGATGAACAGGAGGAACAGCGGCACGGCAACGTGCATGAACACCATCAGCGAGAAGAAGCGGCTGGTCAGCGTCCCCGTCGCGATAAAGTTGCGCGCGATCGGCTCGCCGAACACCGGCAGCCAGTCCAGAAGCTCGGAGGATGCGAGCGCGACATATTGCGCGAGCTTGTCCCACACCAGCCAATAGCCGGTGATCCCTGACACATAGAGCAGCCAGATGATCGGCAATCCCGTGAACCAGGAATACCAGCGCACGCCGCGATAATGGTCGTAGGCGAATTCGCGCAGCAGATGGGTCACGAGCATCACGACCATCAGATCGGAGGCATAGCGGTGAAAGCTGCGCATCACGCCGGCGTGGAACCAGTGGTATTGCGTGAGATTTTCGACCGACTGATAGGCGCGCTCGATGCCGGTGTCGAAGAAGATGAAGAGATAGATGCCGCTGACGGCGACGATCCAGAAGAAGAAGAACCCGAGCGCGCCGAGCTGTGCCAGCGGATTGAGCGCCGGACCGAACAGCCGATCGAAGGGACGTTCGATCAGACCGAAGCCGGCGCGGAGCACGCTGCGGATTGCACTGATCACCGTGTCACCCGCTGGAGCCTGCTTCTCCGCCCCGCACGAAACCATTCCCGAAGGATGAGACCGCCCATGGCGATCAGCGAGAAGGCGGCGATCACACCGCCGAACACCAGGCCGTAGTCGATGCGGTAGCGCCGGGAGCCGGGATCGTAGGTGGTGCAGATGAAACGGATGCGGTCGATGATTCCGTCGAACGAGAACGGCGTCCTTATGCCATAGATCACGTCCTTCATCGGCTCCATGAACATCGGAAACGGAAAATCGTCGCCATAGACGTGGCGATAGATCCTGCCATCGGGATCCAGGATCGTCGTCTGTGCCGGGTGATCGAAGCCGCCGGCCACGGCCCGATAGCTGAAGCCGAGATCGTTCAGCAGCGCCTCGATGGTCGCAGCATCGCCGCTGGCAACCCGCCAGTTCGCGAATTTGATGCCCTGCCGGGATGCGAACTGCGCCATGCGGGCGACGGTGTCGTTCCGGGCGTCGAACCCGACGGTGAGCACGGCAAAGCGGTCCGATCCGAACACGCGGCCGGCCTCATGCACCGCATCGATCAGGTGCTGCGTGGTCGGCGGGCAGACCGAGCTGCACGCCGAATAGACGAGGCTGATGACGAGCGGCTTGCCGCGATAGTCGCGCAAGGACAGCGCCGCGCCGGCCGTGTCTGCCAGCCGGTAGTCGCCGATGGTTCGCCCGACCGCCCGCTCGCCTGCGGCAATCGCGGCCTTGGGATCGATCGCCGGTGACGCGGGCGCGGCTGCTGCGGATGCGAGCGACAAGCAGCTCAGCATCGCGACCAGACAGTTCGCGGCACGCTTGCCGATCATGACCAGGACCCGATCGCACTCGACAACAGCGCGCCGGCGACCAGGAAGGCGAGCTGGATCAACGAGGCGAAGAAGTTCGCCATCGCGTTCGCCTTTGAAGGCTCGCGATAGAGCGTGAGGCTGGTCCAGACGAACCAGCCGCCGCCGGCCGCAGCACCGATGCCGTAGAAAAGACCCTGGCCGTACCAGAGCGGCACGAGCGAGATCGCCGCCAGCGCAACCGAATGGGCGAGGATCGCCTTGGTCCACGCGCTCGCGGGCACCACAACCGGCAGCATCGGGATGCCGGCGCGGGCGTAGTCCTGCCCCTTGGCCGCCGCGAGGCTCCAGAAATGCGGTGGCGTCCACAGGAACAGAACGACCGCCAACACGGTCGGCACGACCTGTGGCGCCGGATCGACTGCGGCAGCGCCCGCCAGCACGGCAAAGCTCCCGGCGAGCCCGCCCACGACGATGTTCCAGGTGCTCTTCCGTTTCAGCCAGACCGTGTAGACGATGCCGTAGGTGAATGCGCCGAGAAACACGTAAGCGGCCGCGACATGGCCGACCGTCAGCCAGGCGAGCCCGAGGGAAATGACGAGCAGCCCGAGAAACGCGACCAGCCACCACGGGCTTTCGCCGAACGCACCGCTGGCGAACGGGCGGTTGCGGGTTCGCAGCATCAACCGGTCGAGGTCGCGGTCGTAGTAGTGGTTGAAGGCACCCGCCGCGCCGGAGGCCCCCAGGATGGCGAGCGAGAGACCTGTGAGCTGCCACCAGGAGAGGCCCGGCCCGCTTGCGAGCGCTACGCCCGCCAGCGCACTCGCGGCGATGGCTACGCCGATCCTGAGCTTGAGGAGCGAGACCGCCATCGCCGCTGTTGCACGCATGTTATTCCCTCCTCCACGACCAAAGCCATCACCGGAACAGCCAAAGCTCCGAGAGATATTTCCAGTTGATGAAGTAGTAGAGGACGAAGCAGACGAAGAAGATCGCGACCAGAATGATCGTGCCGGGCAGCTTGATCGTACCCTCGCTGCCGTAGTGGGACGCCACCGCGCCGCCGCCCGAATGCAGCGGGAAGGTGAGCTTGTGGCCGCCCTTGATCCTTTCGCCGAACAGCACGGTGCCGACCACGACGAGCACGAACATGATGCCGCCGATCGCCGCGATGATGGCGAAGATGCCGTTCAACCCCATCATCAGGAAGGCGCCTGCCGAATGGGCGAACGGAAGATTGGCGTCGCTGAAGGTCATGTCCCAGTGCCGCCGCGCCACGCCGAGCGTGCCGGCGCCCATCATGAACAGCGAGATCCCGGCGGCACCGATACCGAACAGATAGGGCTGGAGCTTTGCGACCTTCGGCCAGATGATCTCGCGCTCGAAGATCAGCGGCAGCACGAGATAGGTCGCGCCCATGAAGGCAAGCGTAGTGCCGGCAACCACCGTGCCGTGGAAGTGGCCGGGCACGTAGATGGTGTTGTGCATGAGCACGTTGAGCTGTTCGGTGCCGAGCACGACACCGGAGATGCCGCCGATGAAGCCGAAGAAGATCAGCGACAGGAACATGCCGGCGAACGCCGGATGCCCCCAGGGCGCCTTGCGCAGCCACTCGAAGACGCCGCGGTTGAAACCGTTGCGCCGCTGTGCGGCCTCGATCGACCCCGGCACGGTGAGGCCGTGGATCATCGATCCCATCACCGCCAGGTACATCATGTAGCTGGTGTTGACGATCTTCCAGCTCGCATCCATGCCGGGCTCGGCGAGCAGATGGTGCGCCGAGGCGAGTTGCAGGAACAGGATGTACATGAAGAAGGCGGTGCGGCTGACCTTTTCGCTCAGCGGCTTGGCCCCGACCAGGAGCGCCCCGATCAGATACCACAGCGACACATGCGCCGAGACGTTGATCTGCTGCGAGGAGTGGCCCATCGCCCACCACACGACCTTGTACATCAAGGGATCGATGTCCGAGATCAGGCCGAGCGACCACAGCCAGGTCGGTATCAGGATGATCGCACCGGAGGCGATGGTGAAGACGGCGATGATCGCCGCAGTCAACGCACCGAACGTCACCAGCGGGATCGAGCCCTCATAGGTGCCCTCCTCCTTCGCGATCACCAGCGTCGCAAAGAAGATGCAGCAGCCGATCAGGGCGCCGACCGCAAACAGGATGATGCCGAGATAGAAATGCGGCTTGGCCTGCATCGGCGGATAGGACGTGAACATCACGCTGGAATCGCCCTGCAGCACGGCGACATTGGTCGCGATCGCGCCGACCACCATCAGGACGAAGCCGAGCCAGGCCAGTTTCGGCGCCGCCAGGCGGCAATTCAGCAGCACCGCCGAGGCGAAATAGAGCACCGCCATCTCGAAGAAGATGATCCAGAACAGCAGCACGTTGGCACCGTGCCCGGTCAGCACCAGATAGAACCAGTCGGCCGGCAGCAGGTGAACCGCGGGCCAGCGCGTCAGCGCAACCAGCAGTCCCATCAGGCCTCCGATCGCGAGGAAAATGACGGCAGCGACGGCGTTCGCCTTGATCAACGCTTGTGCCGCAGTATCGACCTTCAACCCGGTGTATTGGCAGGTGCGGAATTCGGCCTCGCGGCCGACGGCTCCGACGACGGTTTCGGCGGTCATGTTGCTACCTCTGCTCCGCGAGACGCTGGTCGGCCTCGGCCTGCTTCTTGTCCGTGACGTAGATCTTGCCGGTCATGGTGTGGTGCCCGATTCCGCAGAATTCGTTGCACACGATGCCGAATGCGCCGCTCTCGGTCGGCGTCAGCGACAGGACGTGCTCGTAACCGGGATGAACCTGGATGTTGATGTTGGTCGGCTGCAGCGAGAAGCCGTGCTGCCAGTCCAGCGACGACAAATGGATCCGATAGCTTTGGCCCTTCTCGAGCTCGAGGATCGGCCACCACTGCCACAGCCGCGCGAGCAGATAGACGTCGCTTCCCGGCTTTGGCTTCACCACCGGTATGCCCTGCTCCTCGCGCACCTGGAATTTCTTGGCGAAGTCCTCGACCTTCTGCTCATAGGTGGACGGCGCGATCCGGTAGGCCTCCTTGCTCAAATTCTGCTGGCCGATGAAGTGCCAGGCGATCATGAATCCGAACATGAACAGCCCCCACAGGAAGGCTATGAAGATCCAGATCAGCTCGACCCGCTCGATGGGTTCGTTCCACCAGATCCGTTGTTCGGGAGGTGTGGCAGCCATGTTCGATGTTCCCCATGTTGGACGCGGCCCGCGCTATGGCGCGCGCCGCGCGAATCTCATTTGGCCAGCGGGATCGAGGCGACTTCCATCACGCCCCAGATGATGTAGAGGACGGTCGGCAGCGTGATGCCGAGGAACAGGAGCAGGAACGGATTGTCGAGGATCCGCTGCATCGCCGGCACGCGCTCGGCACGAGCCTGTTTCGGCGCATTCATCTCAACGGGTGGCATGGGCAGACTCCCTCGGTGAAACGGCGGATAGAATTGCGCGCTTCGCGGCCGGCATCCTTGACCGCGGTTAAGGATGGGATATCCGGAAACAGAAATAATCGCCGGCATGGAGCAGCCGAACCGATACGCCGGCGGTCATCGCCGACTCGGTGCAGCGATCGCGGTCGCCGCGATCGCAATCGCCGCATGGGGCATCCATGCCGCACCACAAGCGCGCCAGCCGGATCTCATGCTGCTCTACGTCGGTGCCGAGGATTGCGCGCCCTGCCGCGCCTGGCAAAAGGGAGACGGCGCCAGCTTTCTCGCATCGCCGGCTTTTTCACGCATCCGGTACCGCGAGGTGAAATCGCCCCGCCTTGCCGACGTGATGAACGACGACAACTGGCCCGAAGACCTGCGGCTCTATCGGCCTCATCTCAAGCGGAGCGACGGGGTGCCGCTGTGGATGGTCGTTGCCGACGGCGAGATCGTGGATCGGAAGTATGGCGCCACCGCCTGGCGCGAAAGCATCTTGCCGACGCTCAGGAGCATGCTCAGGCCGTCACTGATTTGGCCTCTTGCCGCGCTGTGCGCGCCGGAGGCGGCTCGCGGCACATGAGCTTCGGCTTGATGGGACAGCGTGGCTTGGTCCGGTCGCAGGCGACGAGCCGGCACAGCAATCCCATGTCCCGCACGACCACCGTGGAGGCGCGGACGTCGACGCCAACCGAGCGCAGTTTTGCAAACACCCGCGACAGGGATTCGGGCTTGAGGCCGAGCCTGCCCGCGATCAACGATTTGTCGTAAGGCAGCGTGATCGTGCACGGCCCCCTCGCGGTGGGGGCAAGCGACGCCAGGAACTCGGCGACCCTCTGGGTGGCGCTCTGCGCCATCAACTGCTCGATCTGCTGCACCATCCGATGCAGATGCTGCGAGGTCGACGCGATCATCGCGATGGCGACGTCGGGCATCTCGCGGACGCAGTTCATGACGTGGTTTGCCGGAATCAGCATGACCCTTGCCGGCGTCACGGCGCAGGCGGTCGCAGGATAGCGGCCCGACGTGAAGGTGACGGCTTCTGCGAAACTCTCGCCCCTTGTCAGCACGTTGAGAACCGCCTCGTCGCCGGCGGGCGTGATACGGTAAAGCTTGATCCAGCCGTCCAGGATCACGAAGAAAGCCTCAGCGGGCTCGCCCTGACGGAATAGCGCATGGCCCGGACGGAGGTTGAACACGCTGGCTTCCGCGAGCAATACCGCCAGCTCTTGCGGCTTGAGCCCGCTGAACACCGGCACCTCGGCCGCAATCTCAAGATCAACCGGTGCGGGCGCTGTCATGGTCTCATCCCTGGTGTTTGATCTTGTTGCCCAACTCTTGATCACTCGTCGCCGCGCATCTTGACCAGCATCAATTTGTGCGAACCTTGTTTCCTCTTGCGTGACGTTCGTGTCGTGAATGCTGACCTAGAGCGCGCTCTCGGCCTCTCGCAACGCCGTGAGAAACTCGTTGCGATCGACGCCGTGCTCGATGCAGGAATCACTGACCGTGTGGAAGCAGGCAATCGGACAGCCGACGCAATTCATCCTGAAATCGAGGAATACACGGATCGTCGTCGGGCGGATCCTCATCACCTCGTCCACCAAATCGTCGGCCTCGATCGGCATCGGAGTTGTTCCTGTTGTGGAAACACAATCGCTCCATCGCTTCGCAAGCTCTTTGTCGGGGCACAAACTCCCCGCGCTTTCGACTTTCGCGGCCAAGTTGCCGAAAGTAGGCTTTCGCCTCACGCGTGACGGGACATGGGCCGGCAAACGCTCCGCTAAAACCTTCGCAAATGCAGCAGGTTGACGAATATCGGCCGAGTTCCTATAAGCGTGGATAAGGGACTCGTGCGTTTTTGATGATACGTTGCGAACGCGCCCGGCTGAGCTAAGCACGGCGCTGGAATAAGGACGTGAGGGCTGGGGGCCCGTAGTGTCGCGCATCCCACGCGCGTCCTGCCTCTCTCGTCAAGTTCGGCGGGCCGGTCTGGCGAGCCACTTTCGGCTCAAGATCGGAGTCAGGCGGCGGTATGGTTTGTCCGGATGAACCTTTCATCGTTTATGGGCGCAGGTTGGGCCTACGGTCCGCAGGTCTTGTCCGACGACGAAGGTATTCTGCTGTGCCGGGCCGGCCGTGAAGGTGCCGACGGCAAGCGCGACGTCGTGCTGGCCGTGCTTTCGGCTACCGAGCATCCCACACCGCAGAGCCTCGATCGCCTTACGCGCGAATATGAGCTGAGGGACGAGCTGGACGGCGCCTGGGCGGCGAAGCCGCTGGAGCTGGTGCAGGATCGGGCACGGACGATACTCGTGCTCGAGGATCTCGGCGGCGAGCCGCTCACCTGGCTGCTTGGCGCACCGATGGAGATGGCAGCTTTTCTGCGCCTCGCGATCGAAATCGCGGCAACGCTGGGCAAAGTCCATCAGCGCGGCCTCGTGCACAAGGACGTCAAGCCAGCGAACATCCTGGTGAACCGGAGCACCGGAAAGGTGCGACTCACGGGCTTCGGCTTTGCCTCGCGCCGTCCGCGCGAACGGCAATCCCCCGCGCCGCCGGAGTCGATTGCCGGCACCCTTGCCTACATGGCACCCGAGCAGACCGGACGCATGAACCGTTCGATCGATTCGCGAAGCGACCTCTACTCGCTCGGCGTGACGCTCTACCAGATGGTCACCGGCACGCTTCCATTCGCCGCGTCCGATCCGATGGAGTGGGTGCATTGTCATGTCGCCAGGAAGCCGGCACCGCCGGCCGACCGGCTGGAGAATGTCCCGGCCGCGGTGTCCCAGGTCATCATGAAGCTGCTCGCGAAGATGGCCGAGGAGCGTTATCAGACCGCGGCGGGCGCCGAGCGGGATCTGCGACACTGTCTGGCCGAGTGGGAGCATCACGGCCGCATCGACGATTTCCCGCTTGGCGAACACGACACGCCGGACCGGTTGCTGATCCCCGAGAAGCTGTACGGCAGGGCGCGCGAGGTCGAAAGCCTGCTCAATTCATTCGGCGGTATCGTCACACGCGGCGCAGCCGAGCTTGTGCTGGTTTCGGGCTACTCCGGCATCGGCAAATCCTCGGTCGTCAACGAACTGCACAAGGTGCTGGTGCCGTTGCGCGGGCTGTTCGCGTCGGGCAAGTTCGATCAGCACAAGCGCGACGTCCCCTATGCGACGCTCGCACAGGCCTTCCAGAGCCTTATTTCACCGCTTCTCGCCAAGAGCGATACCGAGCTCGGAGGATGGCGCCACGATTTCCTGGAGGCGCTCGGCCCAAACGGGCAGTTGATCGTCGACCTGATCCCCGAGCTGAAGCTCATCATCGGCGAACAGGCGCCGATCCCTGAGCTCTCGCCGCAGCTTGCACAGAGCCGCTTTCAGCATGCATTCGAACGGTTCATCGGCGTTTTTGCCCGCCCCGAACATCCGCTGGTGCTCTTTCTGGACGACCTTCAATGGCTCGATGCGGCGACGCTCGCTCTGCTCGAGGACCTCCTGACCCGGTCGGATCCCAAGCACCTGTTGCTGATCGGCGCCTACCGAGACAACGAGGTGGATGTCGCCCATCCGCTGATGCGCATGCTCGACGCCGTCAAGGCCTCGGGCAGAACGGTCACGGAGATCACGCTCGCGCCACTCGACCGCGAGCATCTCGGACAGTTGCTCGCGGAGGCGTTGCGTTGTGACCCGGAACGCGTCGCGCTGCTCGCCCAGCTCGTGCTCGATAAGACCGGTGGCAATCCGTTCTTTGCCATTCAGTTCATGTTCTCGCTTGTCGACGAAGGATTGCTCACCTTCGACCACGACGCAGCGCGCTGGTCCTGGGACCTCGATCGGATCAACGCCAAGCGCTACACCGAGAACGTCGTCGACCTCATGCTGGGGAAACTCACCCGGCTGCCGGCCACGACGCAGACCGCGCTCCGGCAGATGTCCTGTCTCGGAAACATCGCCGAGACCGCGATGTTGGCGATCGTGCTGGGGAGCTCCGAGAAACAGGTCCACTCGGCCCTGTGGCCGGCGGTTCGCCAGGAACTGGTCGAGCCTCAGGCGGGCGCCTATCGGTTCGTCCACGACCGCTTCCAGGAAGCGGCCTACGCGCTGATCCCCGAGGGCGAACGGGGTGCCGCCCATTTGCGGATCGGCCGACTGCTTGCGGCGCGCGCGACGCCGGAAGCTATCGAGGAGAACGTCTTCGACATCGTGAGCCAGCTCAACCGCGGCGCCGCCTTGATCACCACGACGACGGAGCGCGAGCAGGTGGCCGAGCTGAACCTGCTGGCGGGCCGGCGCGCCAAGGCCGCGACGGCCTTCGCGATGGCACTGGCCCATTTCCGCGCAGGCGAAGCCATGCTGGCGGAGGATCGTTGGGAGCGGCACCATGCGCTGAGCTTCGCGCTGGCGCTGAACCGCGCCGAGTGCGAATTCCTGACCGGCGATCAGGTGGCGGCAAGAATGCACCTTGCCGAACTGGCGGGCCATGCCGCCACCCTCCCAGATCTGGCCGCCGTCACCCGGCTCCAAATGGAGCCGAACGACCGCGACGTCGAAATCGCGCTCGATTATCTGCGTCGCGTCGGCATCGATTGGTCAGCACGACCGACCTCCGAAGAAGTCGCGCAGGAATATGAGCGGATGTGGCGGCAGATCGGCGAGCGCCCGATCGAAGCACTGCTGGACCTGCCGCGGATGGCCGATCCGGTCGCGTCGGGGACCATGGACGTTCTCACCGTGCTGGTGTCGCCCGCCTGGTACATCGAAGAAAATCTGCGCCGCCTCATCATCGCGCGCATGGCCAATCTGAGCATGGAGTACGGCAACTCCGATGCATCGTGCCTCGCCTACATTCTGCTCGGCACCGTGCTCGGGCCGGATTTCGGCGACTACGGCGCCGGATTTCGTTTCGCCCAGCTCGGCCTCGACCTGGTCGAACGGCTCGATTCCGACCGCTTCAAGGCCCGCGTCTATCTGGGCTACGGGAGCTGGACGCAACATATCCGTGCCGGCCGGCCCTTGTTGCGGAAGGCCTTCGATGCGGCACAGCAGGTCGGCGATTTCAACTACGCCAGCTTTACCTATCATCACTTGGTGACACATCTGCTCGCCTGCGGCGATCCGCTCGCCGAGGTGGAGCGCGAGGCGAAGGCCGGAATCGACTATGCGCGCCGGGCGCATGTCGGTCTCGCTGTCGACAGGATCGTCGGGCAACTCCAGCTCATCCGGACCTTGCGCGGACTGACGTCCAGATTCGGCAGCTTCGACGACGCCGAATTCAACGAGGGGCAGTTCGAGCGCCGTCTGGAAGCTGAGCCGCATCTGCAGCATGCAGCCTACTGGTACTGGATCCGCAAGCTCCAGGCCCGTGTCCTCGCTGACGATCCCGCCGCCATCGCGGCCGCAGCGCAGGCGGAGCAATATCTCTCGACCTCCAAGGCACTGTTCGATCGGGTGGCGTTCCATTTCTATGCCGCGCTGGCCGTGGCCGCGCGCACTGATGCGGCCTCCACCGCAGAGCGCACCTCACATCTCGCGGCCTTGGCAGCCCATGGCCGCCAGCTTCAAGAGTGGGCAGACATCTGTCCGGAAGATTTTGGCGACCGTGCCGCGCTGATCGGCGCGGAGATCGCGCGCATCGAAGGCCGCGAGCTCGACGCCATGCGTCTTTACGACCGCGCCATCGGCGCGGCACGCGCAAGCGGTTTTGTCCAGAACGAAGCGATCGCCAACGAACTTGCCGGCCGCTTCTACGCAACGCGCGGATTCGAGAAGATCGCCTACGCCTATCTGCGCGATGCCCGCTACGGCTATCTTCGCTGGGGCGCCGACGCCAAGGTGAGGCAGCTCGAGCAGCTTCATCCGCGGCTGCATGTGGCGGAAGACGGGGTCACGGCCGGCAGGGCAAGCGGATCGGTCCAGCACATGGACGTCACCGCAGTGGTCAAGGCGTCGCAGGCCGTATCGAGCGAGATCGAGCTGCCGAGGCTCATCGAGACCTTGATGAAGATCGCACTGCAGAACGCCGGCGCGGATCGCGGCCTGCTGATCCTGCCGCGACACGACGACTTCCGCATCGAAGCGGAGGGACAGTCGAGCGGCGACGAGTTCACCGTTGCGATGCGCCAGGCGCCGGTCTCCGGCCCTGATTGCCCCGAAGCATTGCTGCGCTACGTCATTCGCACGCAAAAGACCCTCATCCTCGACGACGCATCACGGCCGAGTCCCCTGTGCGACGAGGACTACGTCCATCGTCGGCATCCCCGGTCGATCCTCTGTCTGCCACTGATGAAGCAGGCCAAGCTGATCGGGTTGCTCCATTTCGAGAATACACTGGCCACACACGCCTTCACGCCGGATCGGGTCGCCGTGCTGGAGCTGCTCGCGGCGCAGGCTGCGATCTCGCTCGAAAACACCCTGCTCTATCGCGATCTCCAGGAGCGCGAGGCTCGCATCCGGCGGCTCGTCGACTCCAACATCATCGGAATCCTGTTCTGGAATGCGGACGGCAAGATCAGCTACGCCAATGACGCTTTCCTGAGCATGTCCGGCTACACGCTGCAGGAATTGATTTCGGGGTCCGTCACTTGGAAGGATTTGTCGCCGCCTGAATACCACGCGCACGACCTGCTGCGGGTCGATCAACTTCGCGCACTGGGACAAGCTCCACCTCGCGAGAAGGAGGTCTTGCGAAGGGACGGCAGTCGGGTTCCCGTGTTGATCGGCTCGGCGTCGCTGGCGGCTGCCTCGGATCAGAACCTCTCCTTCGTTCTCGATCTCACCGCGCGAAAGCAGGCGGAAGAGAAATCGAGATTGCTGATGGAGCAGGCCCATGACGCCATCCTGGTGCTCGATCAGAACGGCCAGGTGATCGAGGCAAACCGCACTGCGTCAGTCATGCTCGGCCGCCCCCGGGAGGACATCGTCGGACATTCGTTCCGATCCGTTGCTGCGGGATCGGTCGATGTCGACAGCCTGCTCGCCCCCGGTCCGACCGGGTTGCTACATTTGCGCCTGCCCGGCGCCAACGGCAGCGGCCTCGAAGCGGAGGTGTCGGCGGCCCGCGTGTCGATGGGCGGCCAGGAACTCGTCATCGTCATCGGACGCGACATCACCCATCGCCTGCGCCTCGAGCAGCAATTGCGCCAGGCGCAGAAGATGGATTCGATCGGCCAGTTGACCGGCGGCGTTGCCCATGACTTCAACAACCTGCTGACCGTGATCACCGGAACCATCGAGATCCTGATCGAGGGTCTTGCCGACCAGCCCGAGCTCGCGGCCATCGGCCGCATGATCGACGAGGCGGCGACCCGCGGCGCCGATCTGACCAGGCAGCTCCTGGCGTTCGCCCGCAAGCAGCCGCTGCAACCGCGCGTGACCGACATCAACAACCTGATCGCCGACACGGCCAAGCTATTGCGGCCGACGCTGGGCGAACAGGTCGAGATCGGCTCGACGCTGCAACGAGACTGCTGGCGTGCGCTGATCGACCCGAGTCAACTCTCGACCGCCCTGATCAATCTCGCCGTCAACGCACGGGATGCGATGCCGGCCGGCGGCAAGATCACATTCGGCACCGCCAATGTGAGCTTTGATCCCTGTGATTCCGAGACTGGGGACGAGGGAATTGTCGGCGACTACATCAAGGTGACCGTGACCGACACCGGATCGGGCATCCCGGCTGAGATCCGTGACAAGGTGTTCGAGCCGTTCTTCACGACCAAGGAGCTCGGCAAAGGCACCGGGCTGGGATTGAGCATGGTCTACGGCTTCGTCAAGCAGTCCGGCGGTCACATCAGGATCGACAGCGAGGAAGGCCAGGGAACGACGATCAACCTGTATCTGCCGCGCGGCGTGCAGGGCGCGGCCCTTCCGAGCACGACCCCCGCCGGCGGGCCGCAGCGCGGCAACGAGACCATTTTGGTCGTGGAGGATGACGCGCTGGTGCGCAGCTACGTGGTGACGCAGCTCGAAGGCCTCGGCTATCGCACGATCAGCGCCGCTAACGGTCCCGAAGCGCTGGCCCTGGTGAACCAGGGCGTGGCATTCGACCTGCTGTTCACGGACGTCGTCATGCCCGGCGGCATCAACGGGCGCGAACTCGCCGACGCCGTTACGCAACGGCGACCGGGCATGCCCGTCCTCTATATGTCCGGCTATGCGGAAGGCGCCATGACGCAGGACGGCTGCCTCGAACCCGGCGTGACCTTGCTCAACAAGCCCTATCGGCCGGCAGAGATGGCACGCTTGATACGCCAGGTTCTCGGCTCAGGGCCCGCACGGGACGGTTCGAGCTGATCCTGCGCGCGGCTCTCGTCAGCCCGCCGACAGATGGATCACGTTCCACGACGCCGGCTTCAGCGTCACCCGCAGCCTACCGCCGTCGACGCGTGCGCCCTGCAACGGGGCCGGCTTCACCCGCTCCGGCGCGTCCTTCGTGTTTGTGGCCTTGAGATCGTCGTGGCATAATTCAAGCGCTTCGCCGACGGTGAGCCGGCCAAAACTCCGCGCCTCGAGGTTCACCTCCATCTCCTGCGCCAGGTCGCGGTTGAGCATGAAGAGCGACAGACCGCCGGCCTCTCCTGCGACCGCCGCGATCTTGAGATACGCCACATCGGGAATCGGAAACATCGATTGCTGCTCGCCGCGCGGATCGTAATAGGACGAATCGTAAGTATCCGACTCGACCTGTGTGCGCAGAACCTTGCCGCGGCCGAGGCGGCTCATCTGGGCGAACGGGAAGAAGATGGTCTGGCGCCATGCGGCTCCGCCCGTCTCCGTCATGATCGGCGCGATCGCGTTGACGAGCTGCGCGAGGCAGGCTGTTCTCACCCGATCGGCGTGATTGAGCAGGGAAATGCAGGCGCCGCCGAAGGCGAGCGCGTCTTCCATGGTGTAGATCTCCTCCAGGATCGACGGCGCCACCGGCCAGCCCTCCCAGACGCGGTCGGCCCGGTTGCGCCGGGTTCGATACCAGACATTCCATTCATCGAAGCTCAGCATCATGCGCTTATGGGAGCGCCGCTTCGCGGCCACCGCATCCGCAATGGCGACGACTTCGTCGATGAAGCGGTCCATCAGATCGGGGCTGGCGAGGAAGGATGGCGTGTCCTGCTTGTAGTTGTTGAGATAGGTGTGGAGCGAAATGTACTCTGCATGATCGAAGGTATGTTCGATGACCGTGTCTTCCCACTGGCCGAACGTCGGCATGTTGCGCCCCGACGAACCGCAGGCCGCAAGCTCGACGGTCGGATCGATCCAGCGCATCATCTTGGCGGCCTCGCGCGCGATTGCGCCGTAAGCGTCTGCGCTCTTGTATTCCATCTGCCAGGGGCCATCCATCTCGTTGCCCAGGCACCAGAACTTGACGCCATGCGGCTGCTCCCAGCCGTGCGCGCGCCGCAGGTCCGACCAGGCGGATCCGCCCGGATGGTTGCAATACTCCACCAGGTTGCGCGCGGCGTCGCCGCCCCGCGTACCGAGGTTGACCGCGAGCATCGGCTCGACCGCGGCGGCCTTGCACCAGTCCATGAACTCGTTGGTGCCAAAACTGTTGGGCTCGGTGCTGAACCATGCGAGATCGAGCCGCGCCGGGCGCTTCTCCACCGGTCCGACGCCATCCTCCCAATTATAGCCGGAGACGAAATTGCCGCCGGGGTAGCGGATGATGGTCGGGCCGAGCTCCTTCACCAGCGCCAGCACATCCTTTCGAAACCCCTTTTCGTCCGCAGTGGGATGGCCGGGCTCGTAGATGCCGCCATACACGCAGCGCCCGAGATGCTCGACGAACGCGCCGAACAGTCGAGGGTCGGTGTGGCCGATGGCGAAATCGCGGTCCATCAGAACGTTGGCTTTTCTCATGCGCTTCTCTCTGACGCCCTCGGGCTGGTGGGACAGATCAATCGGACAAGACGCCGTACGCGACATCGGGCAATAGCACGGCGTCGCGCAACTGGCGGGAATAAGGTTGCTGCGGTGCAGTCAAAATCGTTTTGGCATCGCCGCTTTCGACAACGGCCCCATCCTGCATAATCATGATGCGGTCGGCGACATAATAGGCGGTAGCCAGATCGTGCGTCACATAGATAATGGAGATGCCGAGGTCGTCGCGCAGCGACTTGAACAGATTGACGATGGAGATACGGAGCGACGCATCGATCATGGACACCGGCTCGTCGGCCACGATCAGCCTGGGGTTGGACAGCAGCGCACGGGCAATCGCGACCCGCTGGAGCTGTCCGCCGGACAATTCGTGCGGATAGCGATGCCTGACCTCCTTCAGCGAAAGTCCGACCTTGCGCAGCGCCTCGTCGACGGCCGCCTCGGGCGCGACCCGTGCCGACAACGCCATGAACCGGCGCTGCGTCATGAACAGATAGCGCTCGAGCCGCTTCAGCGGATTGAAGGCTTCGAACGGATTTTGGAAGATCGGCTGCACGTCGTGCATGAACGCCAGCCGGCGCGCACCGGTTCGGATCGATGCAAGGTCGGTGCCGTCAAACAGCAGCCTGCCGCTGGTCGGCGTCTCGATATTCAGGATCATCCGGGCAAGCGTCGTCTTGCCGCTGCCGGTTTCGCCGATGATCGCCAAAATCTCCGGCCGCCGCGCGTCGAGCCGGAAACTCACGTCCCTGACGGCCGCAATGCGCCGGCCCGACAGCAATCCTCCTCGAACGAAGGTCTTGCCGACCTCTGACACATCGAGCAAGACGTCGCTCATGCCCGATCGCTCCGGTTGACCGCAAAGCACGCCACACGATGCGCCGGCGCGGCCTCGATCATGGCGGGGACCTCGCGGCTGCAAACCTCCATCGCCAGCGGACAGCGCGGATGAAATCGACATCCCGCAGGCGGGTCGGCGAGATTGGGAGGCGCACCCTCCAATCCCTGCCGGGGCCGATCATCGCCGATTCGCGGCAGGCTCGAAATGAGGTGCCTGGTGTAAGGGTGCAGCGGATTGCGGAAGATCTCTGCGATCGCGGCCTCCTCGATGAGACGGCCGGCATACATGATGCCGAGGCGATCGGCGACGTGGGCGTGGACGCCCATGTCGTGGGTCACGAACAGGACCGACGCGCCGATTTCGCGCTGAAGGCCGGTAATCATGCCGAGCACCTCCTTCTGGACGACGACGTCGAGCGCGGTCGTGGGTTCGTCGGCAATGATGAAATCGGGGCGGCAGATGGTGGCAAGCGCGAGCGTGGCGCGCTGGCGCATCCCGCCGGAGAGTTCGTGCGGATAGGCCGCCAGCACCGACGGGGCGAGCCTGACCCGCGCCAGATGCGCGACCACCTGCTGTTCGAACTGCGCCCGGCTTCCTCCGACATGCGGATAGGCGAAGTCGTCAAAGGACGCGCGGATCCGGCGCACCGGATTGAGCACGCTCATCGAGCCCTGCATGACGTAGGCGAGATGCCGCCACCGAATCCGCGCCACCTCCGCCGGGGGCGCGCGATGCAGCCCGCCATAGCCCGGCAGAAATGCAAAATCGACGCTGCCGCCGACAACTTCCAGCGGCGGTTTGACCGCGCCGGCGATCACCTTGATCAGCGTGGTCTTGCCGGAAGAGGATTCGCCGGCGAGTCCGTAAATCTCGCCGCGGCGCACCGTGAAACCGACGCCGTCGACCGCCTGGACGTCGCGTTCGATCCCGAAACGGCTGGTCCGGTAGCTGGCCTTGAGGTCGCGGACCGACAGGATCGGCTCGGCTTGATCAGACGTCTGCGTCTGCACGGTCTTGGCATGCATCACGACGTCCCTCCGACGCTGCGGAGGCGGCTGCGCGGATCGATGTAGTCATTCATCGACACCGCCAGCAGGAACAGCCCGATGAACGTCATGATCACGGCGACCGTCGGAAAGGCGACCCACCACCAGACCCCTGCTACCATCGCGGTGTGCTGATTGGCCCAATAGATCATGCTGCCGATGGTCGGCGTGTTGATGTCGGTGAAGCCGAGCACCGCCAGCGTCACCTCCAGCCCGATCGACCAGACCATGTTGTTCATGGTCGTCGAGAAGACGATCGGCAGCACGTAGGGCAGATGCTCCTGCACCAGGATCTCGCGCGTGCTCATGCCTGAAAACAGGCTGGTCTCGGTGAATTCACGGCTTTTCAGGCTCATGGCCACCGAACGGATCAGCCGCGCGTCATAGGCCCAGCCGAGGCAGGCCATGATCAGCGCCAGCATCAGCCAGGACATGCGGTCGCGCATGACGAAATAGAACAGCACCAGGAGCGGAAGCAGGGGAATAACGATGAAGGTGTCGTTGATCGACATCAGCGCGCGGTCGATCCAGCCGCCGCTGTAGCCGCTGAGGAGCCCGATCGCGAGCGCCAGGAGGCGGCTGATCAGGGCCACGGTGCATCCGAACAGCAGCGTGTTGCGCAGGGCAAAACTCAGTTGCCAGAACACGTCCTGGCCGCGCGACGTGGTGCCGAACCAGTGGGACGGCGACGGCGGCAGGTCCGGCGGCACCACATAGACGTCCAGCGGCGGATAGGGCGAGAAGCTTGCCAGGACCGACAGCAGCAGCACCGCACCCACCAGCACGGCGCCGATCCGGAATTCGACGTTGTGACGCAGGAGATCGCGCAGGATTGCGGCCATCAGCGCACCTTCACCCTGGGATCGAGCAGCGGGTACAGAAGGTCGATCGCGAGCACCGCGATCGAAACGCCGAGGATGGAGACGGTGGTGACGCCGAGCACGAGCCCATAATCACCGGCGTAGACGGCATCGACCAGGAGCGAACCCAGGCCCGGATAGCCGAAGACTTTTTCGGTGATCACGGCGCCGTTGAAGATGCCGCCGAGCGAGATGGCGAGCCCGGTCACCTGCGGCACCAGCGCGTTGCGCATCACGTAGGACGACAGGATGCGCCAGGGCCTGACGCCCGCCAGCTCTGCATAGACGACGTAATCCTCGGTGACGACGTTGGACACCAGCGCGCGCATCCCCAAAAACCAGCTCCCCACGCCGATCAGGATCAGCGAGAGCGCGGGCAGGATGGCGTGCAGCGCGACACTGAGGACGAAATCGACGCTCAGCCCTTGCGGCAGGTTCATCGCCGAGCCGCCCGATATCGGAAGCACCGGCCAGAGGAAGCCGAACACGATCAACAGCAGCAGTGCCAGGATGTAGTAGGGAATCGGGTGCAGCCCCATCGCGACCACGCCCATCAGCTTCAGCCCGCGGTTGGTCCGGTCGTAGCCGGCAAGACCGCCGAGCAGCGTTCCAAGCCCCCAGGCGATGATGGTCGAGACCGTGAGCAGACCGGCAGTCCAGGGCAGCGCGCGGGCGACAAGGGCCGAGACCGGGGTCGGAAATGCCGACAGCGAGGGACCGAAATCGGCGCGCAGGATCCGCTTCCAGAACACCAAATATTGCTCGACAGGCGAGCCGGACAGGCCATAGAGCTCGCGCAGCGAACGGCGCATCTCTTCGATCGCAGCCGGCGCGGTGTTGCCAAAGGAGGTGACCGCCGAGATCGACTGCTCGACCGGATCGATCGGGGTGGCATGGGTGATGACATAGGCGAGGTTAACGCCGATGAAGACCACGAGCACGAACTGCGCCAGCCGCCGGATCGCATAGACGAGGTATCGCCCCTTCCTCACCGCGTGCTAGCCGGCCGGTTTGAGCTTGACGAACATGTAGCGCGAATTCCCCCAATTCGGGACCGGATTGGCGTAAGGGTTTTCCGAGGTCGGAAATCCCGTCCAGTAGGTCTGGTCCATGGCGGTGAAGACGTTGTAGGCCATCAGCGGGATGGTCGGCATCTCCTTCACCGCAAGCTTGACGTAGTCCTTGCCGAGCTCGATCGACCGGGGATCGTCGAAGCCGACGGTGCGGGTCTGCTCGATGATCTTGTCGAGCGCGGGGTTCGACCAGCGCTGCCAGTTGCGCAGCGGCTGCACCTTGCCGGGCTCGGCGACGAATTGCGAGTGCCAACTATCGAGGAAGTAGGACAAATCCTGGTGGCCGCCAAAAGTCTCGACGCTCCAGCCGATGAAGGTGTCGAAATCGCCGGCGGCGCGCCGCGTCGGCAGCGTCCCCTGCGCCACGTCGATCCTGGCATCGATGCCGGCCTGCTTCCATTGCTGCACGATCATGGTGCCGGCACGCGTCATCACCGGGCGCAAATCGCCTTCGACCATAACGCGAACGGTGAAAGGCTTGCCGTCCGGCGTGGTCCAGGCCCCTCCCCGCTTGGTGAAGCCCGCCTTCTCCAACAGCTCCTGCGCTCCTTGCGGATCGGCCTTCCACCAGCCCATGCCGAAGGCGCGGGCGATGTCGGCTGGATCGGACGGGATCTGCTCGCCCATCGACGGCCGCAGCATGTCGGCGATCTGCTTCCCGACCGTCGGATCGTACGGCTTGATCTTGCGCTTGCCGGTGTCGAGCTCAAACTCCTTGAGCCACGCTTCCATCGGCTGATGATAGGTCGCCGGATGGGCGCCGGTCGGCGGCACGCCGATCGCCGAGATGGTGGCGGCACCCCGATAGGCCGCCATCGACACCGCCTTGATGTCGATCAGCAGCGCCAGGGCCCAGCGCACGTCAGCATTCCTGAACAGCTCGTTCTGCGTGTTGAAGATCACCGCCGGCAGCGTCGGATCGGGATGGCCGTAAGGAAAACCCTTGAACCAGGCCCGCGTCGCCTTGCTCTGCTTGGCGAGCGCGAACATGCCCTCGGGCGCGATGTCGTGGACGACGTCGAGCTCGTGGTTGAGCTGCGCGATGACCCGTTTGTCCGGCGGGCCGGGATCGACATAGGCGAGATATTTTGGCCCGGGCTTGCCGTAGCGGCCGAGCGACGAGCGCTGCCAGTCGTCGCGGAGCTGCCAGATGTACCACTTGCCATCAGGATCGTAGCTCGAGAGCACGTAGGCACTGAGGGAAACCGGCTTGTTGAAATCGAACCTGGCGGGATCCTCGACCTTCTCGAAGACGTGTTTTGGCAAGATCCACACCGCGCCCCAGCGCACCGTGAAATTGGCGTGGAAGCGCGAGTTCGGCTTCTTGAGCTTGAATACCACCGTGTAGGGATCGGGCGCGGTGACGGAGGCGACATTGCTCGCCAACACAGCGCTAAAACGCATCGCCGGATTCTTGACCTGGGTCGTCACCGTCGCGACGACGTCGTCGGCGGTGAACTCGACCCCGTCGCTCCAGAAAATGCCCTTGCGTAGCTTTGCCGTCATCTCGGTGAAGTCGGCATTGTATTGCGGCTTGTCGGCGGCGAGCGAGTTGTCCCAGACCCCGTCGAGGCCGCTTTCGGGATCGATGTACCAGAGCGTGTCGAGGGCTGCCTGCTGCAGCCCGTTCGACTGCGAGCCGGCATTGATGGCCCAAATGTTGAACCAGCCCGCGTTTTTGACAGTCCCTTCCGGGTTCTCCAGGATCAAAAGCTCGCGCCGGGGAATGTTTTGCGGGATGCCCTGGGCATGGCCCGATCCCGCAAGCACCAGAAGCTGCGGCACCAGCACGCACGCGACCAGCAACAATGCACGGGTACGGCTCATCGCAACCTCCCTCTCGTGCAGTTGATCACCACGCTTGCCTTGCGGGCGAATGGTAGAGGCGGCGGGGTCGGCGAACAACAGAAATCTGAACGATATCAGAGGGCGTGATCGACTTATCGCGGTGGAATTTGCACGGGCCGCTGGGGTCAACAAAAATGTCGAAAACAACCCCATGCAAAGTAGCCGGCGGCCGGGCGGCATGGAGTTTCGTATTTTACGAATTTCGCTTGACGCGTCGGGCAAATCGGGGGTATAGTGGCATCATTGGAGATTTTGCGAGAGCGTCGGACCTGCGCGACGGTGGGCGGCCCGACGCGTTCTCATCGCATCGCGAAAAGTTCCTGATGGAAACGCCGTTTGACGGGAAAGTCGTGCGCGCTGAAGTCACGTTTCAGCACTTCGCCAAAACCCGCCGGGCCGCAGAACCAGATGCTTGCCTCACGCCATTGCGGCACCGCCTCGCGGATACGCTTGCCCGTCAGAAGCCCGTCACGGGCATCGATCAGGACATGCAGGCGGACCGCAGCTGATCTGGCATCCGTCGCCAGCCTGCCAAGGGCATCCTCGTCGACATCGGTCGTCGTGTGGAAAAGATCGACCGTCTGCCCGTCGGGCCAATCGGGGGCGTCCTTTTGCAGCGCCATGTGTTTCATGCGCGCAACAAAAGGCGTGATGCCGATTCCGCCACCGATCCAGATCTGGTGCGGGCAATCGTCATCGAAGGTGAAACAGCCATAGGGACCTTCGATCTTCACCTCTTGCCCAACGCTCAATTTCTCGCGCAGGCGGCTGGTGTGGTCGCCCAGCTCCTTGGTGATGAACGTAATCTTGGGGTCTTCGCCATGCCAGCTCGACGCGATGGTGTAAGGGTGTGCCCCTTCCGAGACGTCCGATGTCGCGAAGGCGAACTGGCCGGGCTTGTGGCCGGGCCAGCCCCGCGGCACTTCGACCTGGCTCTCGAGTGCCCTGACGCCCGGGTAGTATTGTAGCGAGGCGATCCTGCCCTTGACCTGCCTTACGCCCACGCGGCGCAAAAGGACGAGGACCGCCGCCCACGTTCCCCAGGCGAGCAGCAGTGCCATCACCCAGCCGACCGGCGATGTCCAGTAACCGAACCTGATCAGCACGACCGCGTGAAAGACCAGCACCAGATAGGCGACGGCGAGAAGCCGGTGCGTCTTGTAGAAGAGCCGATAAGGGAAATACTGGATGAGCGCCAGCGCGATCAGCACCACGGTGGCATAGAAGGCCCATTCGCCAAAACCCTCCGCAGGTTCGCGCAGCCTCGCAAAGAACGCCTCGACGGGGTTTTCGATGGCCGGCCTTGCTCCGCGCGCCGGCCGCTCCAGCCAGCCCCAGCCGACCGCCCATTTCGGACCCTGGGCCCAGAGCCAATGGACGATGCCGACCACAAGAGCCGTGATACCGAGCCATTTGTGCAAGCGGTACATCTTGTCGAGACCGCCGAGCCATGACTCCGGCCAGCGCGGCCGCAGCGCCAGGATCATTGCCAAGCTCATGCAGCCGATCGCGATGATACCGGTCAACTGCATCATGGCCCGGCGAAAGCCGAAGAACGTGGTCGACTGAAATACCGTGGGTTCAGCGATGAGCCACAGCACGGCCAGGATTACGGGAATGGCCCAGAATGCGCGCTTGACGTTCTCCATGCTGCCCTTCCCTCAGATCGGCAGGAGCGCGCGCAGTCCAATATATACGTCGCGTCCTTCGCCAGCCGTCGGTGACACCGGCATTCCAGGCGCAAGCATCTTTCGTGCGGGGCGGCACCTCGTCCATCAGGTCATTTCCGATGGGAGGCCAGGGATAACCCTGACAGATTCCGCAACGAACCCTTATTGGCAGGCCGATCGTTAAGCCGCCTGACCTTCCAGGAAACGCTCGGCGTAATGGCAGGCGACGAGGCGACCGTCGAGCGGGCGCAAGGGCGGACGCTGCGCGCGGCACAGGTCTGTCACATGGGGACAGCGGGTCGAGAAGACGCAGCCCTTCGGCGGATCGAGCGGCGAAGGCACCTCGCCCTTCGGCACGATTCGCTGGCGTTTGCGGCCAAGGCCTGGCGTCGCGTCGAGCAAGGCCTGCGCATAGGGGTGCAGCGGCCGCGCAAAGATGCGCTCTTTCGGTCCGTGCTCGACTGCGATCCCCAGATACATGATCATCACGTCATCTGCGATGTGACGCACCACGCCGAGATCGTGCGAGATGAAGAGGTAGGCCAGCCCCAGCTCGCGCTGCAGATCGACCAGCAGGTTGAGAACCTGCGCTTGCACCGACATGTCGAGCGCGGAGACCGGCTCGTCGGCAACCAGCAACTTCGGCCGCAACATCAAGGCGCGCGCGATCGCGATGCGCTGACGCTGGCCGCCCGAGAACATGTGCGGATAGCGGCCATATTGCTCCGGCCGCAGCCCGACCCTCGCCATCATGTCGAGCGCTTGCGCGCGCCGCTCCTGCTTCGAGAGCGTTGTGTTGATGATCAGCGGCTCTTCCAGTATGGCGCCGATGCGCTTGCGCGGATTGAGCGACCCATAGGGGTTCTGAAACACGATCTGCACGGTACGGCGCAACCTCTTGACGGCGCTCGCCGGGGGATTGACCGCATCGACGCCGTCGAGCATCAGCGTGCCGGCGCTCGGCTTCTCGATCAGCGTCACGAGCCTTGCGAGCGTCGACTTGCCGCAACCGGACTCGCCGACCACCGCCAGCGTCTTGCCGGCTTGAAGTGCGAACGAAACGCCGCCTACGGCCTGCAGATGTGCCGGGGCACGAAGCCAGCCCTGCCTGATCTCGTAGCTGCGCTTGAGATCGGTGGCGGTAACGAGCGCCGTCATGACGCTGTCCTGTGCTCGGGGATCGGCGCGCCGCTTCGATCGGCCGCGATGCGCTCCTCCCGCGTCGAATCACCGAGCGGATAATGACAGCGGATCAGGCCGTCCATCCATGGGCGCAGCGCGGGCCGCGCTTCGTCCGTCAGCGGCGTCGCACAGCCGCAACGCGGACTGAACAGGCACCCGGTCGGCCGGTCGTGAAGTCCCGGCACCACGCCTGGAATGGTGGCGAGCCGTCCGCCATCGCTCGCCTCCGGGCGCGCCGCCAGCAGGGCGGCCGTATAGGGATGCTGAGGCGAGGCGAACAGGCTCTGCGTCGGGCGCTGTTCCATGATCTGGCCCGCATACATCACGGCGACGCGCTCGGTCGTGTCCGAGACCACGCCCATGTTGTGCGTGATGAGAATCAGCGCCATGCCACGATCGCGCTGCAGGGATAGCAGCAGATCGAGGATCTGCGCCTGGATAGTGACATCGAGCGCCGTCGTCGGCTCATCGGCGATCAGGAGTTTTGGATTGCAGGCGATCGCCATCGCGATCATGACGCGCTGATTCATGCCGCCCGAGAGCTGGTGCGGATAGGCCGACAGCCGGCTCTCCGGCGCCGGAATGCCGACTTGCTCCAGGAGCTGAATCACGCGGCGCCGCGCCGCCTTGCGATCCATCCCTTCATGGATGTGCAACGTCTCAGCCAGCTGATAGCCGATCGTGAAAGAGGGATTGAGCGATGTCGTCGGCTCCTGGAAGATCATAGCGACGTCCTTGCCAACGAGCGCGTTTCGCTCGCGGTCGGACAAGGCCTGCAGATCCCTTCCCTCAAACGACAGCCTGTCGGCCCGGACACGTCCCGGATAGGGCACGAGTCCCATCAGGGCCAGCATGCCGACGCTCTTGCCGGAGCCGGATTCGCCGACGATCCCCAGCACCTCGCCTTTTTCGAGCGTCATGCTGACGCCATCCACGGCGCGCACCATCCCGTTCTGGGATGGAAACTCGACCGACAGATTTTCAATCTCGAGCAGCGGCATCGGATCGGCTTCACCACGCTATCGCTTGAGCTTGGGATCGAGCGCATCGCGCAGCCCGTCACCCAGAAGGTTGAAGGCCAGCACGGTCATGAGGATCGCCAGGCCCGGAAGCGTGACGACCCACCAGGCCCGCAGCACGAATTCGCGCGCGTCCGCCAGCATGGTGCCCCATTCCGGCAGCGGCGGCTGCGCACCGAGACCGAGAAAGCCGAGCGCGGCCGCGTCGAGGATCGCGGTCGAAATGCCGAGCGTCGCCTGCACGATCAGGGGCGCTGCGCAATTCGGCAATACCTCCTTGAACATCAACCGAAGCCGGCCGGCGCCTGCAACCCTGGCCGCGACGACGTAATCCTTCGAAACTTCGCTGATCACGGCGGCGCGCGCAATCCGCACATAGTGCGGCAGCAGCACGATTGCGACCGCCAGCATCGCGTTCATCAGGCCTGGTCCCAGGATCGCAACGATCACGATCGCAAGCAAAAGGCTCGGCAGCGTCAGCGTGATGTCCATCAGCCGCATGATCGCGATCTCGATCACGCCGCGGAAGAAACCCGCAATCAGACCGAGGATCGTGCCTGTCACCACCGACAAGGTGACCACCGCAATGCCGATCAGAAGCGACAGCCGCGCGCCATGGATGAGACGGGACAGAATATCGCGGCCGATCGCATCGGTACCAAGCGGATAGGCCATCGACCCGCCCTGCTGCCAGAACGGGGGCTTGAGGAAGGCCGCATTGTTGGTGAGGATCGGGGAATGTGGCGCGACGACATCGGCAAGGAGCGCGAGCAGAACCAGAACCACGATCACGGCGAGGCCCGCCACGGCGCCGAAATTGGCGGTGAAGTCGGACCAGAACTGCAACAGCGGATGCGGCGGCGCGCTCGGTTGCGCCACGACGGGCGTCTTGAGGGCTTCGGCGGTCATCTCGTGTACCGGATGCGCGGATTGATCAGCCCATAGGCGACATCAACCAACAGATTGACGATCATGACGATCGCGCCGATCAACAACGTGCCACCCTGCAGCACCGGATAGTCGCGGCGGTTGATGCCCTCGATCAGCCATTTACCCACACCCGGCCAGGAGAAGATGGTCTCGGTGAGGATCGCGCCGGTAAAGAGAACGCCGACCTGCAGCCCGATCACCGTCACCACCGGGATCAGGGCATTACGCAACGCATGGATCGCGATCACCCGCCAACGCGGCACCCCTTTGGCGCGGGCGGTGCGGATGTAATCTTCGCCCAGCACCTCCAGCATGGCGGACCGCGTCATGCGGGCGATGACGGCGAGCGGCACCGTGCCGAGCACGATCATGGGTAGCACGAGATGCGACAGCGCCGAGCGAAACGCGCCGAAATCACCGGCCAGCAGCGCATCGATCAGCAGGAAGCCGGTCACCGGTTCGATGTAGTACTGCACCGCGATCCGGCCCGACACCGGAGTCCATCCAAGTTGCACGGAAAAAAGCAGGATCAGCAGCAATCCCCACCAGAAGATCGGCATCGAATATCCGGTCAGCGAGACGCCCATCACGCCATGATCGAAGATGGAGTTGCGCCGGACCGCCGCGATGATGCCGGCCGGCAAGCCGAGGCATAACGCAAACAGGATCGCGCAGACCGATAGTTCGATCGTCGCCGGGAATAACGTCCCGAACTCGGAAATCACCGGCTCATGGGTTACGATCGAGCGGCCGAGGTCGCCATGAACCAGCCTCGACAGATAGAGGCCGTATTGCACCAGAACCGGCTGATCGAAGCCGTAGTCCTTGCGCAATTGCGCGTGCCGGGCCGGATCGATGCCGCGTTCGCCCGCCATCGTCTCGATGGGATCGCCGGGGATGAGGCGGATAAGCACGAACACCAGCAACGTGATCCCGATAAAGGTCGGAACCACGAGGCTCAGCCGGGTAAAGATGAACCGGAGCATGCCGTTCCCCGCCACCCTCCCCGCAACGGAAGAGGTAAAGAAAAACGGGCGGAGTAACGCCAAGCCGCTCCGCCCTTGTCTCTGCTATTCCTTGACGTCGACGCCATAGAAGTTGTGGCGGCCGAACGGCGACAGCTTGAAGTCAATCACCCTCTTGCTGACGGGCTTCAACTGCACCGCATGCGCGATGGTGAACCACGGCGCCTGCTCCTTGAAGATCACCTGGGCCTGTTCGTACAGCTTGGTGCGCTCGGCCTGATCGCTGACGGCCTTGGCCTTCACGACCAGATCGTCGAACGGCTTGTAGCAGAACTTGGCGATATTCGACCCCCCCGATTTCGCCGAGTCGCAGCCCAGCAGCGTGTGCAAGAAGTTGTCGGGGTCGCCGTTGTCGCCGGTCCACCCAAACATGCCCATCTGGTGCTCGCCGACCTGCAACCGCTTGCGGTATTCGCCCCATTCAAACGACTTGATCTCGGCCTTGACGCCGATCTTGGCGAGGTCGGCCTGCATCAGTTCGGCAATTCGCTTGGCGTTCGGATTGTAGGGGCGTTGCACCGGCATGGCCCATAGATCGGTTTCGAAGCCGTCCGGCAATCCTGCGTCGGCCAGAAGCTTCTTGGCCGCCGCCGGATCATAGGGGTCGTCCTTGACGCTGTCGTTGTATGACCACATGGTGGGCGGGATTGGGTTCTTGGCCGCGATGCCGGTCGACAGATAGACGGCATCGATGATCGCCTTCTTGTCGATCGCCATGCTGACGGCCTTGCGCACGCGCACGTCGTCGAAGGGTTTTTTCTGCGTCTGGAACGCGAGATAGCCGACGTTGAGGCCCGGCTGCTCCAAAACCGTGACGTTCGGATCTTTCTTGATCGCGTCGATGTCGGCCGGGTTCGGATAGGGCATCACGTCGCATTCGCCCTTCTGGAGCTTGGCCCAGCGAACGGATGCATCCGGCGTGATCGCATAGACGAGGTCGTCGATCTTCGCCTTGCCGCCCCAGAATTCAGGGAACGCCTTGTACCGGATCACGGCGTCCTTCTGGTACTGCACCAGATAGAATGGGCCGGTGCCGATCGGATCCTGGTCGATCTTCTCAGGCGTGCCGGCCTTCAGCATGGCATCCGCATACTCCTTGGACTGGATAGCCGCGTAGGGCATCGCAAGATCGGCGAGAAAAGGCGCTTCCGGCTGATTGAGCGTTATCTTGATCGTGTAGTCATCGAGCTTTTCGACCGACTTCAACAATTTCGGCATGCCCATGTCGCCGAAATAGGAATGGTTCGGGCTCGTCACCTTGAAATACGGATTGTCGTCCTTCCATTGTCGCTCGATCGAGAACAGGACGTCGTCAGCATTGAACTCCCGCGTCGGCTTGAACGATTTGGACGTCGAGTGCCACTTCACGCCCTTGCGCAAGTTGAAGGTATAGGTGATGCCGTCAGGTGAGATCGTCCATTTTTCCGCGAGGCCCGGCACCACCTTCGTGCCGCCGCGCTCGAACTCGACAATGCGATTGTAGATCGGCTCATTGCCGTCGAACGACGTGCCGGTGGTGTTGACGCCGGGATAGAAGTTCTCCGGGCTGCCTTCCGAGCAGAAAACCAGGGTTTTGGCGGAAGCACCCGAAGCCACGACAAGCGCCGAAGCGCAGACGGCGGCGAGCAGAGTTGATCTGGCCACTTTTGGAACTCCAGCTGGATTCGTTCGGCGCGGTTGGTTCAGGCTGCGCCAGATACGCCTGAACGAGCTTGCTATCGCGTATAGCGGCTGTCAATGCGTCCTGAGGTGATGCATCATCGAACGCCGCGCAGCACTGCAGATTTTACGAATTTTCAACGCGCAACTATAGATCCAGCAGTCCAGCAAACAGCTTTTCCAATTCGGTATCTGCCCGATAGAAAACCGCGGGTCGCCCCAGCGGCGCCTGGATCGATATGTCCTGGCCGCCGGCAAATGACTGGCCCGTCCAGAGGTGAACCCAGTCGGTCCCTGCCGGAAGGTAGAGCTTCCGCTCATCCTGTGATGCTTGCCAGACGGGTGCGACCAGCACGTCCCGACCATAGAGATAGCAATCCTGAATGCCATAGGTCCGCCGGTCTTCCTCGTGATGCAGGAACAACGGGCGCTGGACCGGAAGGCCCCGGCGAGCAGCTTCCAGCGACAATGTCCTGAGATAGGGCGCGAGGTGAACGTAGATCGCGGTCATCCGGGCGAAGTGCGCGAGGACCGCAGGATCGCCATCGATCTGTACATTCTCGCGGGGCCTATTGCCTTCGTGGGTGCGCATGACAGACGTGAATGCCGCCATCTCGGTCCAGCGCATGAAGAGCTCTGGCGTGCGGACATTTCCGAACAGGCTGGTATAGCCACCGACATCGGAGTGATGAAACGCATTGCCGAGCAATCCCGATGACAGCGCGGCGCAGATGACAGTGACCAGCCCGTCATGTCGCGAAAAGTCGACCGATTGATCGCCGGCCCAGAGCAGCGGGCACGATTTCTGTGCGCCCGTGAAGCCCGCCCGCATGAAAAACACGGCGTCACCGGTTCGTCCCCGAGACGCCACCGCCTTCGCGTTGACCTCGGCCCATAGCGTTGGCCACTGATTGTGCGCAAGCCTTGCGTCGAGCCCGCTGGCGAGACGCACATCGACCGGCAGGTACTCGCCAAAATCGGCCATCCAGCCGGACAGGCCATAGTCGAGCATCCGCTTGCCGATGATCTCCTCGGAGAACCACGCCGCAGCGTCCGGATTGGTGAAGTCAACGATGCCGCAGTGAAATTGTCCGAAATCGATCAGGGCAACTCGCCCTGAAGCATCCTTGACGAAGTAATCCGCGGCCTCAGCCTCCCTGAACAGGACGCCATCGTCACAAAGATACGGATTCACATAACCGAGGAAATGGATGCCCTCGCTGTTCAGCTCGGCGATGCGCTGTCGCAGGCCCGGATAGCGCGTCTCGTTGGCCTGCCAGTCCCAGAACAGTCGCGAGCCGAAGGCCGTCTGCCTGATACCGACCCAGTCCTCACACCACAGACCGGCAACCTTGACGCCGGCCTCGCGTATCCTTGCAAGGCGATTGAATGAGTTCGCTCCATCCTTCAGGCCGACGATCGCACCGTTGTAGATCCACTCCGGAAGCGGCGGCTGGCGCCCGAAACGGCTGGACAGGATCTCCACCAGGCCGACGAAGGATGCTGCTGCAAACAGCTCGATGCGCTCCGGAACAGCCCAGACTTCGATCTCGTGAAACGCAGGATCGCGAAAATCGAAGACGCTATAGGCTGAGGTTTCGACATGAAGCGCATAGCGCGCCGAGGACACATAAGTCGGCTGGGGATAGTTCGTATGATAGTAGTCGCCGCCCGCGTGACCCGCCGCATCCGCCCTGAACGTGATCTCGGTGGTCTTGTCGCGTCCGACGCCCGGCTCCGAGCTCCACAACGGAAACCGCCGCCCGCGCAGATCAAAGTAGGAGAATTGTTCGCCTCCGCCCCAGACGTTCTCGTCCCGCTCGGCAACGACACGCAGCCAAAACCGGTTGACGGATGGATCGAGGGCCCGCAGCACCAGCGCATTGCCCTCGAGCGTAACGGCCAGGCGCGGGGGCTGGCCCTTGGCCGCGGCAAGCATGATCGTCTCGCCTTCGATCTCGGCATGGGCCAGCGGACAGCGTTCGGCCAGGCGATCCTCGATCTCGAAGCGACCGCGATCCATCGCAATGCGATCGGTCCCTTGGCCGACAAAGAAACATGGCGCTGCGGCACTATGGATGAGAACTTGGCGGCCACAAATCGAAACCACGAAGCCGGATGAGGTTGTCTCGAGTTTCAAGTCCATTCTGCTTCGCCCCTTCAGCTCCGGCCGGCATCGACCACGAAGTTCGCGCCCGTGCAGCCTGCGCTCTCGTCGGAGCCGAGGAACAGCGCGACGCGCGCAACATGCGTGGGATCGAGTCGAAATTTGAGCGCCTGGCTGTCGATGAACTCCCGATTGCTGTCGGGCGTGGCCCAGAGCCGCTCTTGACGTTCGGTGACGATCGCGCCCGGTACGATGCAGTTGACGCGAATGCCCGCGGGCCCCAATTCGCGGGCAAGCGTCTTGGTCATGCCGTTGATTGCGGCCTTCGCTGCTGTATAGCCGACCATGCCGGTGATCCCGCGCATCCAGGAGATCGACCCGAACATGATGATGGCGCCGCGGCCGGCGTCGACCATCCGCCTGCTCACCGCCTGGCTCGCGAAAAACTGGTGATCGAGGTTCAGCGCCAGCGTGCGCCGCCACGTCTCAGGCTCGACGTCGGCCATTGCATGACGATCATCGCGGGCGGCATTGTTGACGAGCACCGCGACCGGTCCATGCTGCTCTTCCACGCCCGCGATCGCGGCGCGCAGCGCGGCAATGTCGGTGATGTCGCAAGCAATGAACTCCGCGCCCGTGGCGGCGGCGGTCGCCTGTCCCGCCTCCCGATCGATGTCGACGAAAGAGACGATCGCTCCCTGGGACGCAAAAGCCCTCACCATTTCGGCGCCAATGCCGGAGGCTCCACCGGTAATCAGCACGTTGCGACCAGCGAGAGAGGCATAGCGAACCGAATCGTAGACTGTCATTTTGGAAACCTTGCTGAACCCTGGACCTTATCCCTTGAGGCCACCTGCGGTCAGCCCCGAGACCACGCGCTCCTGGAAAATCACGATCAGGATCGCGACCGGCACGATGCCCACCACCAGCGCCGCAGAAATGATCGGCCACGGAAACGCAAACTCCCCCTGGTAAAGCTGGATGCCGACGGGCAGCGTCCGCAGTCCCGGATTGGAGTTGAACGACAGGGCCAGCAAAAATTCGTCCCAGGAATTGACGAAGGCGAGGATTCCGGCGGTGAATACGCCCGGCGCCGAGAGCGGGACCACCACCTTGAAAAGCGCGCCAAATCGCGTGCAGCCGTCAATCATGGCGGCATTCTCCAGATCGCGCGGAATGGCCTCGAAGAAGGACGTCAGCACCAGGGTGCAGACCGGCAGACTCAGCACGGTGTAGGGCAGGATCAATGCCGTCCAGGTGTTGAGCAGATTGAGCGCACGCATCGTCTCGAACAAGGGCACCAGCAGCGTCACCAGCGGAAAGGTCGAGACCGCGATGATGACAGACATGATCAGTCCCCTGAACCGGAGATTCAGCCGCGCAAGCGCGTAGGCCGCCAGAACCGAGACCAGCAGGGTCAACGCGGTCGACAGCAGCGCGACCATGAAGCTGTTGTACAGGAACGTCAGCAGCGGTTGATCGGAGAACGCCTGGCTGTAATTCCGCAGCGTCGCCGCGTGCGGCAGCCAGGTGATCGGCTTCATCGTGAGCTCCGCCTCGGTCTTGAACGACGTCAGCAGAATCCACAGCGCCGGGAACAGGCCGTTCACGACGAGGATAAGTGCAGCGATGGCCCGCAACGGCTTGCCGGACAGGAGCGAGCCGACACCTGAAGAGACAGAAGCGTTCATGATGCGCGCTCGCTGCCGCGGATCATGCGCAGGTAAAGCGCCGTGACACACATCGAAAGGCCGAACATCACCACCGCAAGCGCCGATCCATAGCCGAGATCGAGGAAGGATACGGTGTTCTGATGGATGTACATGGCGAGCGTCGCGGTCGAGGTGCCCGGCCCGCCGCCCGTCATCATGTAGGGAATATCGAAAGTCTGGAGCGAGGTGATGGTACGGAAGATCAGCGCGACCACGATCGTGGGCTTCAAGAGCGGCAGCGTGATCTCGAAGAACTGCCGTACGCGCCCGGCACCATCGACATCAGCGGCCTCGTAGAGCGAGCGCGGAATGGTCTGCAATCCGGCGAGAATGATCATCGCCATGAAGGACGAGGCCTTCCAGATGATGGCGAGACAAATCGCGGCGAAGGCGAGACGCGGCGAGTTGAACCAGATCACGCCCGGCAAGCCGATCCGACCAAGCACATCGTTGACGACGCCGTATTCCGAATGGAAGAACCATGCGAAGATCAGGCCCGCGAACGCAAGCGGCAGCGCCCACGGAATCAGAAGCGAGAGCCTCACCGGCCATCGCATCTGGAACGGCAGATTGGCGAGCAGCGCAAGTCCGAGCCCGACAAGCAGCGCGCCGGGCACCGTGATCAGCGTGATCAGGATCGTGTTCCAGGTCGCCTGCCAAAAGACGGGATCGTCCAGCATCTGCTGATAGTTCGCGAGCCCGGCGAATCGCGCCGGCAGGCCCGACGTCAGCGACAGGTCGAGGAAGCTCGTGTAGATGAGCCGGCCCACGGGATAGACGATCATCACGCCGAGCAGGATCGCGGCGGGTGCCAGGAGCAGTACGGCGAGCGTCGTCTCGTCCGGATCGAGCCAGCGCGACAGAATCGCACGTCGCGTATCGACGCGACCCGCTGCGTTCTTGACCATGGATTCCATCGTCGTTAGGTCCGATCCGGATTGCGCACAAGGCGCCGCAAGAGTTCGCGACCACGAGCGGGGGCGCGAGAAGCACCCCGCTCGTCGCCGGATCATGCATTAGCGAAGGATCCGCTTCAGGCGCGCCTCGATCTGGGCAGCACCGTCCGCCGGCGTGGTCACGCCTGCAAGCACCGCGTTGACGGTCGTGCGGATCGCTTCACTGACCTCGTTGTAGCGCGGCGTCACCGGACGCGGTTTTGCGGTTTCGACAATCGGCTGCGCGTCGGCGAACCACGGCACCGCCTTGGTCACATCAGCGTCCTTGTAGAGATTGGGGTAACTCGGCAGCAACGAACCGTTGATGGCCATGAATTTGGAGACTTCGGGGCTCGACAGAAATTCGACGAGCTTCTTCGCCTCCTCCTGGTTCTTGGAAAAGGCTGAAACGCCCCACTCCCAACCTCCGAGGCACGTTGCCTGTTCGCCGCCCGTGACCGCCGGGAGCCGGGCGACCCCGACCTTGCCGACCACGGCGGAGTCCGCGCCCTGCGTCATGGCCCAGGCATAAGCCCAGTTCACCGCGAACACGACGTTGCCGGCCTGGAACTCCTTGCGCGTGTCGTCGGTCGCGACCTCGGCAATGTTCTTCTTGGCGACACCGCTATCGGCAAAGCTCTTCCAGAGCGCGAGCGACTTCGTAGCCGCCTCACGATCGAAATCGAGCTTGCCGTCCTTCACGACCGCCTTGCCCTGGCTCCAGTACGGTACGAGGAACGTGCAAACCGCGCCTTCGATCGCCTTGCCCTGGAACGAGAGGCCCTGGAGGCCCGGATTCTGCTCACCATCCGCGATCTTCTTCGCGGCAGTGGCGAGCTCGTCCCAGGTCGCCGGCGGCTTCAGCCCGTATTTGTCGAGCAGGTCCTTGCGATAATAGAGGAACATGGAATCCGCAAAGGCGGGCAGCGCCACCACCTTGCCGTCGACGGTGTTGGCCTCGGCATAAGCGCGGAGATAAGACGACATGTTTGCGCTTGCGATCGGACTGGTCCAGCCCGCAGCCGCGAACTGCGCCGGCCGTATGACGTCGAGCATCAGCACATCGAGCGAAGAGTCCTTCGCCGTGAGCACCGTGTTGAGATATTGCGCCTGGAGATCCGAGGTCGCGCCGCCGAGTTCGATCGCGACCTTGACGCCGGGATTGCGCGCTTCGTATTGATCGAGCACCTTGCGCCAGATGCCGGGCTGCCCCTGGCTTGTGACGAACATCTTCAACGTGGTTTCGGCGGATGCATCGGTTGCGAATGCGAATGCTCCGAACCCGAGCAGCAGTCCTGCCATCCTTGAAACGCATCCCGAACTCATGGCGTCCTCCCGAATAAGATCGTCGCTTGCTTGCGACATCATTGGTTTGTGGTTGATAGCCTCGCTGCGCAGCTCTTAGTGCAAGGCCCGCTCCGTCTCCGCATCGAACAGATGGATCTTCCCGGGGTCGAGGCCCAGCTTGAACGCCTCACCGGTTCGCGGACGCAATTCGGGCGGCAGCCGCGCGGTCAATGTCGCGCCGCCCACCGAAAAATGCACCAGCGTATCGGAGCCGAGCGGCTCGACGACCTGAACCTCGCAGTTGAGGCCGATATCAGATGTCCCGGACGTGAAATGCTCGGGCCTGATGCCGACGATGAAGTCGCGCCCGTCAGCCGCCGAGATTCCGGTGCCAGTCAAAGGCGCAAGCGGCAGACGGTTGCCGTCGGCGAAATCGAGATAGCCGTGGGCGACCCTTGCCTTGGCGAAGTTCATCGACGGCGAGCCGACGAAACCGCCGACGAACACGCTGGCCGGATTGTTGTAGACCTCGTCGGGCGTTCCGATCTGCTCGATGTCGCCGCCGCGAAGGATGACAATGCGATCGGCCAACGTCATCGCCTCGACCTGATCGTGGGTTACATAGACGATGGTGGTCCCTATCGTCTGGTGCAGTCTTTTGATTTCGGTGCGGACCTGGCCGCGCAACTTCGCGTCGAGATTGGACAGCGGCTCATCGAACAAAAACACCTGCGGGCGCCGAACGATGGCCCGGCCCATCGCAACCCGCTGGCGCTGTCCACCGGAGAGCTGTCCCGGCCGCCGGTCGAGAAGATGGGTGATGCCGAGCATCTCCGCGGCAGCCCCGATCTTTGCGTCCGCTTCCGCAGGGTTCGCGCCCCGCACCTTCAGGCTGAACCCCATGTTCTCGCGCACCGTCTTGTGCGGGTAGAGCGCGTAGTCCTGGAACACCATGGCAATGTCGCGCTCGCGCGGCGGCAGATCGTTGACGGTACGATCGCCGATCCGGATCTCACCGCCGCTGATGCTTTCGAGTCCGGCGATCATGCGCAGCGTCGTCGATTTGCCGCAGCCCGACGGACCAACCAGCACCACGAACTCGCCATCCATGATCTCGAGGTCGATAGCCTTGACGACGCGAAACGCGCCATAGCTCTTCTCAAGCTTGCGCAGGCTGACCGAAGCCATGAGCCCTGTTCTCCCGTCCTCCCCGCGTCCCGACGGTTCTTGACGCCGCGGTAGCAGGCTGATGGTAGCGCTACGATTTTTGGAAATCAACGCCAAGGAAACGCTCGCCCATTCCAGCTCAATCCGGCAGGTCAGGAGATGAAATACTATTGTATCTATCTGATTACGATAATCTTATTCTTCTGATAAGAAGAACGCGATTGTATCGCGACAAGACCTCGGCTACATAATAGCGCTATTATTCTGGACCACCCAGGGAATGGCGGCACCAAAGCCCACGCGCACCCGGCGCAAGATGCAACGGGTTACGATCATGGATGTGGCGGCGCGCGCCGAGCTGTCGCCGTCCACGGTGTCGCTCTATTTCAGGAAGCCCGATGCGGTTTCGGCGGCGGCGAGCGAGTCGATCGCACGCGCCATCGAAGCGCTCGACTACGTGCCGAACCTGATGGCCGGCGGCCTGGCGGCGGCCTCATCGCGCGTCGTGAGCATCATTGTGCCATCGGTCCGCAATGCGTTCTTCGCAGAGACCGTCGCGGCCCTCCAGGAAGATCTCGGCAAGCAACGACTGCAAGTGATGCTCAGCCACACCGAGTACAAGGAGCACGACGAGGAAAGCCTGGTCCGCACGGCACTGTCCTGGGCGCCTGCCGCCGTCGTTTTGACCGGCCTCTCCCACAGCTCGGCGACGCGCAGGCTGTTGCGTGACAGCAAGGTGCCGGTTGTCGAAATCTGGGAGCTCGGTTCCCAGACCATGGACATGGCGGTCGGTTTTCACCACGACCAGGTCGGTCAAACCGCCGCCTCGCATCTCGTTCAGCGGGGACGCAAGCGATTGCTGTTTCTTGGCGCCCGCCTGCACGAGGATCGCCGCGCTGCACGGCGCGCGCAAGGCTTCGTCGAGACGGCGCGGAATGCGCCTGACGTCACCGCTGATATCATCCAGCATCCTGCGCCGGCGAGCGCCGAGGTCGGCGCCATGCTGCTCGGCGAGGCCGTGCATCGCTTTCCGAACGTGAACGGGATTGCCTGCTCCAACGACCACATCGCCCTTGGCGTGATCTTCGAGTGCCAACGCCTTGGCATTGCGATCCCGGAGCGCCTGTCGGTGGTCGGGTTCGGCGACCTGAGCTTCAGCGCGGCCTGCAATCCGTCGTTGACGACCATCCGCCCGCCTGGCGACCTGATCGGGAAGGAAGCCGCGCGGCTGATCATCGCAAGGATCTCGCACGCTAACGGCGAGCCGCAACAGGCCGTCATCGATACGCGCTTCACCCTGCTCCATCGGCAGAGCAGTTGATCGGAGATTCGGCCACCTGCGTGTACCGGGCGAGAGACACGCGCGCGACGTACCACCAAGCCGCCGACGTAGCGCGCGGATGGGCGGAGCTGAGGCGTCCCGCCCGATCAAAGCTCACTGTATCCCTCGGCTCCCCGCGAATACCAGGTCGCCTGGTCGGACGGCTGAAGTGCCACGCGCCGCGCAAATCGATCGGGCAAATCAGGGTTGGCGATGAAGGGCCGTCCGAACGAGATCGCGTCCGCCTGCCCCGCATCGAGCACGGCCTGCGCCTTGTCCGCGTCGTAGTCCGAGTTCAGCACCAGTGGGCCATCGAAGGCCGCGCGCATCAACGGTGCGATGGGGAGCCGGTCAGCCTTGCCGTTGGTGCCGTTGAAGTCGGGCTCGCGGACTTCCAGAAACGCGATTTCGAGCGTGGAGAGCATTTTTGCGGCAGTTACGAACAGCTCTTCCGGATTGTCGTCGTTGATGCCCTTGATCTCGCCATTCGGAGACAGGCGCACCGCCGTCCGGTCGGCGCCGATGCTTTGCGACACCGCGCGCGTGACGTCGGCCAAAATGCGGATGCGGTTTTCGGGACCTCCGCCATAGCTGTCGCGGCGCAGATTGGAGCTGCTGCGCAAGAACTGGTCGAGCAGATATCCATTCGCTGCATGAATCTGAACGCCATCAAAGCCTGCACGAACGGCATTGCAGGCCGCATTGGCAAACTGGTCGACCAGAGCGGGAATCTCGGCGAGGTCGAGCGCCCTCGCCTCCTCGTAAGGCAGTTTGCCGCCATAGGTTTGGGCGAGGCCGGGCGCCGTCGTGGCGGATGCCGAGACCGGCCGGCCGCGTCCGGGAAAACGCGAATGCGTCAACCTGCCCATGTGCCACAACTGCGCAAAGATCCGTCCACCGGATTCGTGCACGGCGTCGGTGACGGCCTTCCACCCGTCGACCTGTTCGCTGTTCCAGATCCCCGGCGCATAGGGCCAGGCGTGCCCTTCGAGGCTTATGCCGGTCGCCTCCGTGAGGATCAGGCCTGCGGATGCGCGCTGACCGTAGTACCGCGCCATGACAGGCGTCGGCACGTGATCGAGCGTGGCCCGCCCCCTCGTCATCGGCGCCATGAAAATACGGTTCGGCGCTTCGACGGCGCCGAGCCGGATCGGATCAAACAGACTGACCATCAGCACTCAACGCTTCAGCAGCGGACACTTCGATTCCGAGACCGGCCTGAAAGCGTCGTCGCCCTTCACCGTCCTGATGATCTCGAGATAATCCCACGGCTCCTTCGACTGCTCCGGCTTCTTGACCCGCGCCAGATACATGTCGCGGATCACGCGGCCGTCCTCGCGCAACTTGCCCTGATGCACGAAAGCATCCTCGATCGGCAATTCGCGCATCTTCGGCATCACCTTGGCGGCATCGTCGCTTCCCGCGGAAGCGATGGCCTTGAGGTAGTGCAGCACGGCGCCGTAGACGCCGGTATGGATCATGGACGGCATGACACCGGTCCGCGCGAAGAATTTTTTGGACCAGGCGCGGGTCTTCTCATCCATGTTCCAATACGACGCCGTCGTCATATAGGTTCCCTGCGCTTCACGCAGACCGATCGCGTGGATGTCCGCGTCGAACAGCAACAGCCCGACCAGCTTCTGACCGCTGCGAACAAGACCGAACTCGTTGGCCTGCTTGATCGCGTTCTGCGTGTCCTGGCCGGCATTGGCGAAGGCGACGACGTCAGCCTTGGAGTTCTGCGCCTGGAGGGCGAAGGACGAAAAGTCCGACGTGTTGGAGGGATGACGCACGCTGCCGAGCACCTCGCCGCCCGCCTGCTTGATGAAGCGGGTCGCATCCTGCTCGAGCTGGTGTCCAAACGTGTAGTCCGCGGTGACGAAGAACCAGGATTTTCCGCCTTCCGCGACCATCGCCGATGCCGTCACTTTTGCGAGCGCATAGGTGTCGTAGGTGAACTGCACGGTGTTCGGACTGCAGAGTTCATCCGTCAGGGAGCTTGCGCCGGCTCCCGAGAGCAGCAAAACCTTGTTGCGCTCGCGCACCATGTTGTGAAGCGCGATCGCGATGGCCGAATTGGGAACGTCGACGATCGCGTCGATCTTGCCATTGTCGAACCAGCCGCGGGCGAGCTGCGTGCCGACATCCACCTTCATCTGGTGGTCGGCACTGATCAGCTCGATCGGCCTGCCGAGCACGGTCGGGCCAAAGTCCTCGATCGCCATCTTGGCGGCCTCGACCGATCCGGGGCCGGTGTTGTCGCGGCCCCAGCTCGACAGATCGGTCATGACGCCGATCCTGACCGCGTCGTCGGAAACCTGGGCGAGCGCCGGCGCGCCCGCCCCCCACACGACCAGGAAGGCGCAAAACAGTCGCTTCATCACGTCAAAACTCCCTGAACTAACTCAGAACCTGACCTTGACGCCGCCGCTGACGCCGTAATCGTTGCCGTCGCTGCGCGCGAAGGTGCTGACGACCGTCAGATTGGCGCTCACCCTGTCGGTGATGGCCGCGGCAACGCCGGCATTGACCCGGCCGTAGGTGCTGGTGCGGCCGTCGATCGGCGTCAGCACCGGCAGGAGCGGCGTAGTGACCTGGGTGGTGATCAGCGTCCGCGCCGATCCGATGAAATCGTGCTCGGCGGTGACGTTGACGAACGGGCTGTAGAAGCCGCCTGCCATCACGAAGGGCGCGCGGATCTGCACGCCGGCGCTGCCGATGAGGCTCTCCAGGGTCTGCCGGTTGACGGTGTTGGTCAGCAGGATGTCGCCGGTCTCGGTGTAACCCGCGATCTCTGCGTTGGTGTAGGCAAGGCCCGCGATCGGTCCGACGCGGAAGCGGCCGACATCCCAGAGATAGCCGCCCTTGGCCGCCACCGTGAAGGTGTCGGCGTTGGTCGAGCCGTTGATGGTGTCGATGACGCCCTGCCGGCTGGTGGCGATGGCCTGACGGCCATAGGCGATCAGCGCGTCGGCAAACCAGTTCGACCGCGTGTAGGACGCGTAGCCCCCGAGCTGGTACGCATCGATCTTGGAGCGGGCGTTCTGCACGGCCAGGTTCACGTTGGGCTGGGCGTAGCTGAAGATGCCGCCGACCAGCAGATCGGGCCTGACCTTGTAGTCGACGCCGATCCAGCCACCGACGGAGTTGTAGTTGTAGGACGACAGCAGCGCCTGGGCGTCGCGGTTGCCGCCGGCATAGGCGACGTCGCCGTAGACGTTCCACGGGCTCTGCGCAGCGGGCGGCCGCATCGCCTTCGCCGGCATGTCCGCCGCCATCGCGTTCATGACACTACCCGCACCATAGGACGCGAAGGTGCGGTAGGCGTCGAGCCGGCCGAAGATCGAGTTGGTAAAACCCGTGGCAATCGACATCGCGACGTCGCCTTGCGGCGCGACCGTCAGCGGCGCGTCGATCTGATTGGCCATATAGCGCGCGATCAGGGCAAAGCCGGCGCTGGTCGGATGGATCGTGTCCCAGTAGAAGTAGCTGTTCTGCACGGCGCTCGATGCGGCAAGGCAGCCGGGAATGCCGAGCACGAGCTGACAAGAGCTGGCGCTGAGGAAGCCGTACTGGCCGGGATTGGCGACGACACGCGCCTGCAGCGTCTCGAGATCGAACAGGAAGATTCGGGTCCCCGCATTGGCTGATGGCGCGAGCTGCAGCTGAAGCTGCTGGAAATAGGTCCGCGCCCATTCCTCGCGCTGCGCGAAGGTGAGGGCGGGATCGCCAAACGGCGCCGGGAAATAGAACGGATTTCCGGGGCTCACCCAGGCGATGTTGTGGGCCCCGAGCGCGATCAACTGGCGGACGCCGGTTGCGGCGTTGCCGGCCGATGTCACGGCCAGCGCATTGATCTGCGCAAGCGTGTTGGCGCTGTTGAACTGCGCCTGATCATTGCCGCCGATCGACAGCGCGATCAGGTCGCTGGACGAGAAGCGCTTGCCAGTCGCGACGAAGGCCGCGACTTCATCGGCAAAGCCGGGCAGTCCCGGAATCACGTTGGTGTTGCCGGTCTGCGCGCCGCCGATCGCGTAGTTCGTGAGCGGCGGCAAATTGTAGGTCGACTGCAGCGAGTCCGCGAAATTGGTGCCGCCGCTGAACCGGCAGGTCGGATAGGTCGGCGGTCCCGCGGGACAGGGGAAGCCAAGCAGACGGAATGCGCCGCCCGGCGCACTGCCCGTATCGGCGTAGCTGTCGCCGAATCCCGTGATGCCCGTGAATTTGGATTGCGCCGCCACCGGCGCAGGCGCGGCAACCGCCATAAGGGCTGCCGTTGCTGCGGCAACGCCCAGATGACGCCCCCGACGCGCCCCGTAACCGCGCCTGCGATGAATCCTAAAACGCCTATTGCGCCGCTCAACCATGGCGCTCCTCCCCTTTTGCCCCCGCGCTTGTCCATTTGCGCCGCAATGCGAACCAAGCGAAGAACGGGCCTCGCGCAAACGGATCAAAGGAAAAGCGTGTCCGACCAGAAGCTTCGTTCGGCAGCGCCGATAGCGGCCCGCAGACAGGGAGCGCGGGCGGACACGCGGCCGCAACAGGTTGATCGCGCCAGCGAGTCGCCTGTCAGCCTGAAGAAGCTGAATGGCCTTGCGGGCTATTTGATCCGGCAGGCCCAGCTCTGGGTGTTCGAGGACTTCAATGCGACGCTCGGCCCGCTCCAATTGCGGCCGGTTCACTTTTCGATCCTGACGATCGTGGCGGAAAACCCCGGCCTGTCGCAGATGGCGTTATCGCAGGTCCTGGGCGTCGTTCGGTCGGCGCTCGTTCCGATGCTGGACGGACTGGAATCCAGAGGCCTGCTCGATCGCACGCCGTCGAAGACCGACCGCCGATCCCATGCGCTCTATCTGACGTCGGACGGAAAGGCCCTGCTCGAGCGCGCCGAGGCCCTCGTCCAGGAGCACGAGAAGCGGCTGATGAAGAAGGTCGGCGCTGGCGGCCACAAGCAATTGCTGCAGATCCTCGCCGCGTTCGGGAAGCAGCCATAATCGCGCGATCGGCGCCGATGCCTGCCCCCGTCCGCTGTCACTCACGCGCGGCATCTGCCGCGTGCGGGGATGTTCGCTTCAGAACGCAGGTTGATTGTTACGGATTGCGGCAAGGTGCGATCCCGGCCTTGAGCCGCTGACGTCGCAATTGCCAACGCGACACCACGCAATGGAATCCGGCATGGCAGAACTAATTTCCAGATCTGCTGTCGTTGACGCCCCGCTGACGCAATTGCTCGAGTTGCTTTTCGAGCTGGTGCTTCTTGGCGATCAGCCTTTCTTCGAGAACTGACTCCACCTGCCTATGAAGAACCCATAGTTCATCAATCGACATCTGCTCGAATTGCTGTTGCACGAATTGCTGTTGGTGCATGATCCCCCCCGAATCATGGTCGCTTGCTACGTAGCCCCATTGGGATGGGAAGAGGCAACTAATCCACGGTTGCGCATCACAGGATGCGGGCGACATTTCAACTCAACAGGTGATCCGGCCCATCCTCCGGACCGGAAACCAAAGCCGGTTCAGTGCATCTGCCGCAGAAGACGTACCGATTGGTCGATGAGAGCTGCGCCGGTTGGTCTGGCGGCTATCTGCTCGGCCTTCGCTACTCGGCCTCTGAGACTTTCAAGCTCGGCAAGCTCGGAAGCGAGCGATTGGAGACGCTCGCGAAGAACGACAGCAGCACTATCCGCTCCACCGCGGGTTCTCATTGCAATGCTCCCAGTAACTGAACTGGCCAGGAGACTCCGCTCAACACCGAGCGATCGGAAAAATTGGCAAACGCACTGGAGAGACGCACCAGCCTTTGGCAGGATGCGTGGCAGCAACGAGGCTGCAGCGCATCAAGACCAACCGGCTTATTGCTCCGATCCGGTCGACGAAACTCGCACATTGACTTCCTTGCAGTCTCTTTCGTCTTCGTCCCGTGACTTGTCGTCCTCGTCCCGACAACCGCCGCCGCCTCCTGATGCAACGGTCTTTCCGATGGTCGCGGAAGAGGCTCCACCAGACGCCGAACCGCCAGAGGACCCGCCTGCAGACGCGGCGGTGCTAGAACGGCCGCCGGGTGCGCCGCGAGGCACAGATGACCCTCCACTGGATGCGCCTGAAAATTGCGATGATCCCCCGGAAGACGGACGATCATTGTCAAAGAATGATGATCCCCCATCGCCAGGATCACTTCGCACATTGCGCCCGCCGGAACTCGCGATGGCTGTTGACGTCAGCGACGTCGACAAGAGCAGGGTCACCGCCGGCGACGTAACGACCGCGAACCTTCCGCAAGCCTGCAAGAATTGCCTCCTGTCGTCCTCCTCGCTGTCTTGCAGGCCCATAGCGTCCTCGTAATTAATAATTTAGCATTTAATTATTATATCACTTTAAATTAGAAAGCAATGAAGATATTATCGACTTAAATCGAGCAAGACGTGAACTTGAATTAGGTGTTTCAAATTTCAATCGTCAGACCGGGCGGAATGGACGACTGGCCATGATCCTGCAATTTCACCGACCGCTGGAGGGCATGGAGTTATGGAGCGCGAGCAGGGACGGCTTCTCCTTTGTGATCAGTTTTGGGAGCCGTACCGGTCCCGGCTTTCACGGGCGCTCTGGCTACATGGCCAGCTGGCGGCCGCTCTACCAAAATAAGGGGGCAATCAAGATCACCGGCTCGCCCTTCCCGACCTTGGCGGAAGCCGAAGAGGCCTGCGGCAACCTGGTTGAGCACCTCGCCGGATCAGTCGATCCCTCTCGGTAAAGAGAGATATCCCGGGTCGGAAACCGAGAACCGCAAGCTGCACGCTATTTCGTGTTGGCGGAGTCTTTCGGCCATGGACCAGAAGGCTGGCTCTCGCGCGGCGCGAGCGACAACTCGTTCTGGGAGATCGCCAATGCCGCGAGCACGGTACGATTGCTGATATCGAGCTTCTGGAAAATGTGATGAAGATGCACTTTGATGGTGCCATCGGTGATATTCAGAAGGCGCCCAACCTCCTTGTTCGACAGCCCCTCCGACACCAGCCGCATGATCTGCCGCTCCCGATCCGTCAACTGGGTCAGGAGGGACTTCTCCTCGCTTACCGGAGGCTCGGGGACGTCCGGCGAGAGGGACGGCTGAGCCTGCCCCTGCGCAACCCGGCGCAGGACGTCAATCAGCACCTCCGGTGTCGCATCTTTCGTGACGACGGTGCAGACCCCCTGCGCAGCCAGGTCGGTCAGGTTGCGGTTTTCCGCCAAAGCGGTGAAAAATACAACGCGGGTACCGAACCGGCCCGAGCTTGCAAGGGCGAGCATTTCCGGGGCGCTGATATCGGGCATCGCGACGTCGAGCAGGGCGATATCCGGTTCCAGGACCCGGATTGCCTCGATACAGCTTGCGCCGTCGCTGCAAGACGCAACGATCGCAAAATCAGGTCGCGCCGCGAGGACACTCGTGAGCCCTTGCAGCACGATCGGATGTCGGTCTGCGATGACTATTCTGGTTCCGCGCATACTCCCAGCCTATTTTCAGTTAAAACCCCACGCGCAACGACTTAATCCGAGTGGAAGAAATTTTCGGGCGTCGCGCAGGCGGGCATTAACCACTCCATTGGTTTCCGTCTTGGCAGCAAAAATGTCGCACCGCGTCCGTTCCTCTCCGGCGGCCACAACGTCCGATAGCAAACCGAATAATAGCTCGCTTACGGGACAACGACCACCCCCGTAGGAATGCGGCTACGCAACAAACTGCAAAAAGCGCGCATTCATCGAGGAAAACGTCGGATTCTCTTCAGAGCAGAGGCAAATCATCAAATGGGATATTCGCATGAAATTGCAACCGGCGCCCTGTTTGCGGACCCTTGAAGATGAAAGGCATTCTGCTCTTCGGGTTGGCCGCCATCTATTACCAACGGCATATATGGGCATTCCGAATTCGAATCTAACATTCGGATAATTCTAGCCGCAGCAACGCTGCCTGGCGACGCCAGAGCCATAGGGAGGCGGTCAAAAGTAAGACTATCCACAAACCAAGGCTATTCACGCCAACAAGAATATAGCTCCAATTTCTCTTCAATTCCGGTCCAATGCCCTGCAGGGAGGGTTCCATGGAACAGCAGAAATTTTTACACGCCTTATGCCACATCGGTTGCAACCGAGAAGCTCTTGACGAAATCAGAACCTAAATCACCCATTTTGCATGGTGAGGCCCCATCAGCCAGGTTCGATCGAAATCTTTCATTCCGCCGGGTACGGTTCCAAGATTTCACCGAGTAGTTTCGAGTAGGTGTTCCGATGTATTCTTCAATTGTTCTGCGTCAAGCACATCAAGCCCTCGTCGTACAATTCACCGAATTGCAGAACTTGCGTAACCGAGTGCTGGAGGCCGAGCACCGGCTGGTCAGCAAGGGGAGAAGGGCCAACCGGCGCGGGTCGCACGGAAGGCACTTGCCCGGTCGGAGGCGCGGGCAGACCCGCTGAACGGCGCGTGCATCGCACCACGCGCGGAAGCAGCCAACCCAGCGGATCATGCTTGCCCGACCCCGGTTCGACCTGATAATCCCCTGCTGTTTGGGGACGGGAAGTAGTTGGGGACGGGCTTCCATGGAGAAAGACGACTGGGCGTCAATGAGCACGGCCGCGCTATGGGAGCTCTATGATGAGGTAACGACCGTTCTTAGCCGCAGAATGGCGGCGGAAAAGGCCAAGCTTGAGGACCGGCTGCGCAGGATTGAGGGAACCGCCGGCGCTCAGCCTCAAGAGCGCGCACGCCGCCCCTACCCGCCGGTGCTGCCGAAGTACCAAAACCCCAAGAATCCGTCGGAGACCTGGTCAGGTCGGGGGAAGCAACCTCGGTGGCTCAAGGCCCAGCTTCGCGCCGGCAAGAAGCTGAACGATCTGCTGATCGACCGACCATCGGGCCAGAAGCGTCGTCGCACCGGCTGAGCGCGACAGCGTCCTCACGTGGACCGTCGAGCCTCGACCGTCAGCGCCGTCCCATCGGGCCGCGGGACTTCAGCGAGTGATATCCTCTTTGCCGTTTGGACTGCCGTCGCCGCCGCCGTTGCCTCCGCCATTGTTGCCTTGCACAATTTTGCCCCCCGAACCCGCGATGGCGGTCGAGGTCAGAGAAGTGGAGAGCAACAGGGTCATAGCGGGAGGAGTGACGGCGGCAAACCTTCCGCAGTTCTTCAAGAACTCGCGACGGTCTTCACTGTCGGTATCGAGGCGGGGCATCGGCGTCATCCTGCGATCATCGGCCGACCAAAAATAGGTTCAGCATGGACGTGCCGCAAGTTAAATGTGTTAATATAACAATTTAATTACCAGCCCGCATGTGGCGCCGTAGCCAAGATCCCTTATTGTGTGCAGCCCAGCGAGGCGCCTAACCGGCAGCTCGCGGGGCGCGCGATCCTGGCCCGTCCATTTGACATTTTTAAATCAGCACCATTATAATTTTAAACCAGATCGATTGATTTCGAATTATCTTCGCTCAAAATCCAATTCAGCGCGGGCTCAGGGCAGTTCGACTACAAATGCCGCGCACAAAAGCACCGCTATCCCGAGTGGCGAGCGCGAAAGGCAGTTTATGACCGGAACCGAGGCCGGAGCAGCATTCAGGCAATTGCAGTCTGGCTTCGATACGTCCTTGCGACCAGGATTCTCACTGCCGCGTCTCGGAGCCCTGATGAGCCGAGCCCTTGCGGAAACTCTCTTGGACCTTTCGGAACTAACAGTTCTCACCGAGGCTGCCACGGGCGCGTATGCCGTGACGGCCGTCCTCGCAGCGATGGCCGGAGCCAGGCGCGTCTATGCCTTCACGAGACCAACGCGGCACGGCACATCAGCTGACGCCCGGCGACAGACTCTGGAGCTTGCAGGTTCGGTCGGTGTCGCCGATCGCATCGACGTCCTGGAGCAGATTACCCCGGATATCCTCCATCGAACGGATATTGTGACGAACAGCGGCCATCTTCGGCCCCTTACCGCTGCGCTCATTGAAGAGTTACCCAGGGAGGCCGTCATCGCCTTGATGTTTGAGGCCTGGGAATTTCGCCCTGAGGACCTCGACATGGAAGCATGCTTACGGCGCGGAATTCCGATTGTCGGCGTGAACGAGCGCCACCCGTCAGTCGACGTCTTCTCGTTTCTCGGTCCGCTGTGCGTGAAGCAACTCCACGACTGCGGTCTATCCGTTTACAGGAATCGCATTGCTGTGCTGTGCGACAACGACTTTATTGGCTCGCTCCGCGCCGGTCTCGCGAGCTCTGGAGCGAGCGTGGACACCTTCGACAACGTCCAAGCCGTGTATCGCGACGAGTGGGACGCAATCATCGTCGCGCTGCGACCGGCGGCTGAGCCTCGTATCGGTTCGCAGGAAGCAATGCACCTCGCTGCTTGCGCGCCCGCTGGTGTCGTTATCGTGCAGTTTTGGGGCGATATGGATCGGACTGCATTGTCAGCGAATGGGTTGGGCGTTTGGCCAACAGCGCCTCCGGCATCGGGGCACATGGGCATTCTCCTGTCGGAGATTGGCCCTGAGCCGATCGTGAGACTGCAGGCAGGTGGCCTCCGCGCTGCTGAGTGGGTTCGGCGCAGTAGAACTATTTCGTCGGACGGATTCGCGCAAATCGTTACTCGCCACCCCGATCCAGCTTTCGCCAATTCACACTAACAGGCTGCTGAAAAACTGTTCTCGACGGCAATAATGACCTGTGATTCCGTGGAAGTGAAGGCACGGGGTGATTTGCATGCGAGGACGGGACGACCAGTCGGAAGGTTTGTTCGCATATGTCCGGCTTGAGGGGCGGATTCCGGCGGATCACCCGTTGCGGGCGATCCGGGAATTGGTGGATGAGGCGCTGGGTTCGCTGAACAAGCGTTTTGACAGGCTTTATTCCTCGACGGGGCGCCCCTCGATTGCGCCAGAGATGCTGCTGCGAGCGACGCTGTTGCAGGCCTTCTTCTCGGTACGCTCTGAGCGAATGCTGGTGGAGCAGATCAGCTACAACCTGTTGTTCCGCTGGTTCGTGGGGCTGTCGATGGACGCGGAGGTTTGGCATGCGACGGTGTTCACCCACAATCGCGATCGGCTTTTGGAGGCGGAGGTGGCGCGCGAGTTCCTGGCAGCGCTGCTGGCCTTGCCACAGGTGAAGAAGCTACTGTCGAGCGAGCACTTCTCGGTCGACGGGACACTGATCGATGCCTGGGCGTCGATGAAGAGCTTCCGACCGAAGGATGGCTCTGGCGAGCCTCCGGCGTCGGGACGCAACGGCGAGCGAAACTTCCATCAGGAAAAGCGCTCGAATGAGACCCATAGCTCAACCACTGATTCCGACGCGCGGCTCTATCGCAAGGCGGCTGGCCGTGAGAGCCGGCTGTGCTTCATGGGGCATGTTCTGATGGAGAACCGCAACGGGCTTGCGGTCGATGCGACGCTGACACACGCGACGGGGACGGCGGAACGGGAAGCGGCGCTGACCATGGTCGATCGCCGGAAAGGCCGGAGGAGGAAGCAAAAGCGTCGCATTACGCTGGGTGCGGACAAGGCCTACGACGCGACCTCTTTTGTCCAACACTTGCGTAAGCGCGAGGTGACGCCGCACGTTGCGATCAACGGCACGATCAGCAAGCATGGCGTGGTCCGCAAGACGGCGATCGATGGCCGCACCACGCGGCATGCGGGCTACGGGATCAGCCAAATCTCGCGCAAGCGGATCGAGGAAGTGTTCGGCTGGATCAAGGCGCAGGCCGGGCTCGGTCAGGTCAAGGTGCGAGGACTTGCCAAGGCCAGTGCGGTGTTCACGTTTGCGGTCGCTGCCTACAATCTGATCCGCATTCCAAAACTACCGGCTCCAGCCGTCGCCTGAGACAAAGCGACAGCGCCCCAGCTCGTTTGTCCGACATCCGATCTCGACGCGCCCCTGCAAAAAGACCTAAATCACACAAAATCGAGACTTCTTCAGCAGCCTGCTA
>NZ_JAFCJM010000129.1 GCF_018130955.1 Bradyrhizobium liaoningense | reverse complement strand
AACGTGCACCGCACGAATTTCCTGTTGGGGCATCCCTACGGCACGGACTTCGTTTACGACGAGATGATGGTCGCGCCGGGATTGGGGGAAATCGGTCGCGTGACGACGGAGACGTTCGCCACGATGGTTTCCTTGTTCGGGATCGGCGGCCTCAAAGCCGGTGCAGGCCCGACTCGGGAAGAGCGCGAGAAGGGCTTCTACGACATTCTCTTCTGGGCGAGCTGCCGGATGGCCGACGGGTCGAGGCGGTCGTCACAGGCGACCGCGATCCGGGCTACGGCTCGACCAGCAAGATGATCGCCGAAAGCGCTCTCTGCCTCGTGCGCGACGTGCAGGGCGAGGGCGGCATCTGGACGCCGGGCGCGCTGATGGGTCCGGCGTTGCGCGAGCGTCTGAAGGAGCGCGCCGGCCTCACCTTCGCCGCGCTTTGAGGTGACGCTCAAAACCGCCGCGGCGTGCTGGACCTGCTGGTGAGGGAGCTCTAGCATCTGCGATCGGAAAACGGCGCAAACCCGATGCGACCAGAAGGCGAGAACGGCGTTACTTCTCAGTGGAAGTATCAGGTCAGATTCGACGTAAGCGATTCTATCGCAGCGGAATCGGTACGCCGAAAACTCCGTGTTCCGGTACTGGCGCCGCTATTCGATGTCCTCGCCGAACATCGGGCTGTACCGAAATGCCAGTTCGACGCTTTTGCTGAGTATGTCGCCGCAGCAGAAGAGAACGGCGTCGAAAACTATCCGCTCTACAAGTGGACGAAGGCGACGATCACGGATCCGGCGAAAAAGGAAAAATATTTGAAATCCTTCACGCTCTACGTGGACGAACGGGAGATCTATACGAAAGAGATTGCTGACGCATTGGAAGCAGGCTTGCAACCGCTCGCTACTAGCGGGCTAATTGCGCGAATATCCAAGTACGATACGAATCCTGCAAACAGTCCACAGCCGCCGCAGCGCACCAGCTATCGGGGATAGTCCATCCGCGAGACGGCGTCCCAAGGTCTTGCAAGATTGGCCCCTAGCGGAATATCGCTCAAACCTTCGTCACGTTGGTTGTCGGCAATAGACCGGACAGCAGCATCTGGATCGTCAGCTCGGGATAGCTCGAAGGTCGACCGATACCACTGTAGAACGGTGCGAGGCGCCCTGCCTGACCTGTTCAAGATCGACAAATCCATCGATCGACCGGAGCAAGTGGTCGGCGGGGATATTCCTTTCGAGCGAGAACTCATAGAACAACGCAGCCTGTTCGACATATCTCGTCCGCTAAACGCCACTAAGCTGACCTCCATGGGGGGTGTCGCCACTTCGCTGATGGGCCATCAGCCGACACTAGCAACGAAGCCGCACAAATCACCCCTTCTTGGGCGCGCCGTTGAAAACAAGCTGCGCGGCAGCAAGGTCTTCGATTGCGATTCCGACAGACTTGAAAATCGTGGTCTGGCCAATCGGAGGCGATTTGGTTCCTCCAAGAATCTCGCCTGCTTCGGCGAAGATTTCGGCCTTGGAAAGGATCACATCCCCTGACTCCTTCAGGACCGCCTCTCGAGAATCGACGATTAGGATGTTTGCCATTGTCTCATCGTCAACTTCTCGCCATGTCGGCCGCGGCTACCCGACCGTATTGACGTGAGCACCGCGTTTCAGCCACGCACCCCTAAGAACTGGCTCGCGCGCATTCGTGGCAGTCACGACAATGTCAGCGCCCCGTACAGCGCTTTCGGCATCTGTTGCGGTCGCGCCGTTAGCGGCCGCGAAGCTTTTGGCGTGCTCAGGGGTTTTGCTCCAGACCCTGACCTCTCGTATCGGCCGGACCTCGCGAATGGCTTCAAGGTGAGCCTTTGCCTGTACCCCGCTGCCTAGCAGCGCCAGCACCCGGCTGTCCGGCGCGGCTAGTCGATTTGTCACGGCCGCGGATACTGCCGCGGTGCGCATCTCAGTAATGAGGCGACCATCCAAGACCGCAAGCGGTTCACCCGTTTCGGGGCGAAACAGCAAGATCATTGCCGTGTGGGTAGGAACGGAAGTCCCAGCATTGCCGGGATAGAAGCAAACCAACTTCAATCCCATCGCGTCCTCGGCGACGGCCGGCATGATGCCGAGATAGCGCTTGCCTTCCTCGATGGTGAGCATATTGCGAACTGGCTGGATGACGCGACCGGCAGAGAATGCGACCAACGCCGTTTCCATGGCAGCGATGAGCGGTTTCCAGTTCAGAAGCTTGCGCACTTCGGCTTCACCAAGGAACATCACCATTGCGAGTCTCCTCATAGCCAAGGTGCTGCTGCGCATCCGTTGTTATGCGCGTCCTCGACGTCGGCGCAAGGTCCGCTCCGGGTCAATCGCGTCGGTTCGCGCCTTGGGGGCGCGGCTTCTGCTTCGCCCGGGTGATCGGACATCTGAGGCCCCAACGAGCAGGTCTCGCAAGGGCCACTTCCAGACTCATGCATTGCAGCAATCAGGAGTCTCTATTCGATCACCTCGTCGGCGCGGGCGAGCAAAGATGGCGGCACGTCGAGGCCAAGCGCTTTGGCGGTCTTGAGGTTGATGATCAGCTCGAAACTCGTCGGTTGCTCGATTGGAATGTCAGCGGGCTTTGCGCCCTCTAAGATCCTGACGATCATTTCAGTTTGTCTGCGAACGAGGTTCTTGAGCTTACTGCCGTAGGACACGATTGCGCCATGCTCAGCGAACTCGCGGAATGTTGCTATCACGGCAATTCGATGTATAGACGCGAGGGCGACCAACCTTTCCCTTTTTGCAAACAACAGTGCATCGGTCGCGAGGATTATTGCGCGTGCTCCCTGTTTTTCAATGTCGGCAAAGGCGAACTCGATCTCTTCGGGCCGCCGTACTCGCATCGACGACACTTCAATTCCCAGCCCCCCAGCCGCGCGTGTCAACTCCTCTTCTGATTTGAGAGTGTAGATCGCATCGGGATTGTACAGGACACCGACGCGTCGTTCTCCAGGGAAGAGTTCCAGAAACAGCTCGAGATGTTTCGTCGCCAGATCGGGGGTCTGGCAGGTCACTCCCGTCAAGTTGCCACCCGGCTTCGCCAGGCTGGTGGCCAACAGCTCGATCCCGCAGCCGACTCCGACAACGGGGACATTCCGAGTCACTTGTATGGCCGCTGCGGCTAGTTGATAGCCGCTCGTCCCCAGCACTTCGGCATCCGCTTCCAGCAATTCCGTGAAGAGGCGCGGCCCTTGCTCGAACCGTCCCTCTGCATACCGCATATCTATTCTCAGGTTCTTACCGTCGCGGTATCCAAGGTCGGCATAAGTACGGCGCGCGATTTCCCTAAGTTCGCGTGTGTTCTCTTCGCTTCCAGTGGCAACATAGCCCACGCGGCGGACCTTCGAACTTTGTTGCGCTTCGACAGTATGAATTACCCCGAGCGACAGGATTATGGCCAGCAAAGTATGGCCAAGCCGCCACCCCTGAAAACTAATCGACTTGTTCATTCGATCACCTCGTCAGCGCGGGCGAGTAACGAAGGTGGGACGGTGAGACCGATAGCTTTGGCCTTCTTGAGGTTGATGACGAGCTCAAATTTCGTGGCGCCGCTTTCACCCCACGCAGTGGACGATCGCAGCGGGCGCGGTCAGCAGAGGCTCGCGACGCCTCATATGCCAGAACCCAGGCATTGGTAACGGCGAGACTATAGCACTCTGAGAGGGATGCGGGTGGGCTTTCAGACTCGTTGTTGGGGCGAGTCCGCTCAGGATCAAAAAACGCCGATTTGAGCCTCAGCCAGCGACTTCCGGTCTATGCCGTCTTCGGACATGTCCCTGCGCCGCGCAAACGGTCGCCAAGGGCCAACCGGCGACATCCGAAAAAGAGGCCGCCAGCTCAAGCAGCCCTTTATCTAAATCGCTTTTTCGGTTTCGGCCTTGCTGCTGGTTTGTTTTGGAAATTTCCGTCCGAAGTTCTTGCGCTTCCTTGGCCAGCCTTAGCTCTCTGAGGCGCGCCATGTTTTGGCGAACATCAACAGCCTTCAGTTGGTTTGCCGGCGCAACATCAAGAACCCACAGATTAGCAGCAACAAGCCGCCGCCGGGTTGAGAGCGGCGACGGCTTTTCTTTACGCGCTCACATGGCCGCAACTCTCGCCGCATGGTGAAACAGTCAGCGGTAGCGCCAGCTTTCGACGCCATCAGTTAGATGACGCTCCTGTTTGCGCATTTCATCAACTAGACGTTCGAGGTAGGGCGGCAGAGGCGAGACTTCGTGAGCTAAGTCCTGCTGCAATCGGTCACCCACCTCGTCACAGATCGACCGGGCAGTCTTGCGGTCGATGTGCTCGGATATTCGGCTGGGGGGTTCCATTTCGCGATATCTCGATTAGGCCCCACGATTAACTTAAGTTACAGCGTTGGAAATTGTTTCGCGTTCTTTTGCAGATGGCGATGGTTCCATCTGTTGAAACGAAGGCTTAGCGGTCACGGGCTAGCCAGAACTCGCCAGGCGCGAAGAGAGTTCGCTGCCAACGTTCACACTTGAATAGCTTCCGAGCTTCCGTCGTGTCGTGCCCCGAGCGGGCCAAGTCCGCAACTAGCTGCTCCTGACCCGCAATGTGTCGCTTGCCTGCGCAACATGGCGCTCGGACTCCTCAAGATGCCTCAAGAGCATATCTCGATCCATGAGGCAGCTTACCGCAAAAACTTGGGACAATCCCTCGTATGTCCGTTGAGGGTCAAAAGCGCCGGTTTGAGCCTCAGCCGGCGATTTCCGGTCTGACCTCGTCTTCGGACATGTTCAGCGTCCGAGGCGGGCGGCTGGGGTGGTGTCAACGAGTGCCGGCAGGATCCCTACAAGCAACGATATCCCGGGGCGACTTTCGACCCGCTCCCTCCGGCGGAGAGAACACCGCCAGGTATCCGCCGCCCCCTGC
>NZ_JAFCJM010000128.1 GCF_018130955.1 Bradyrhizobium liaoningense | reverse complement strand
GCCCATGCCGGGCAGGCGGCCGAGAGATCGCGAGCCCAAATTTTCAGATCTCTGCCCCGGCTGAGAGCGTCGATCCTACCGACTTCTGCAACAAAATCGGCCACAAGCAGCCGTGAGCATCCGCCACAAAAATGAGGGTCTGGCGAGGGATCGTCGGGCTCGCCTCCGGCAGCGCTTAGACACTGCCCGGGATGTTGCCATCGACGGCAAGTCGCGACAGCTCGTCGGCATTGGCGGCGTAGGCGCTCACTGCGGCGGCGGCGCGACGGTCGAGCTCCTCGCGATCAAGTCGGGCGCGCCCGCCAGGGCGCATGCCGATCGAAGCGCCGAGGTCGCGTCCGCGTCCGACGATCCAGTCACCGAACCGCTGCCGCTCGCTGCCGTAGCGGGCCAGCGCCGCGTCTAGGTCGCCCCCGTGTCCGACGATGGCCGTGGCCAGGCAGGTCGCATCGAGCGCCGCCTTGGTGACACCGGCACCGACGTGCGGGCGCGCAACGAAGGCGGCATCGCCCAAGAGCGCCACCCGGCCGAACACCAGGCGCGGAGAGGCCAGATCGTAGATGGCCTGGAAGAACGGTTGGTCGCCACGGGTGACGACGACGGCCATGGGCGAGGCCAACTCGGCTCGGGCCGATCGGCGAAAGTCGGCGACGACCTCGGGCCGGATCAGGGGCGGCGGGATCGAGGTGCCGTGGCATTTTCCACTAGTGTCGGTGCACAGCTCCGCCAGCTGGGCCTCGTCGGCGGACCGGTACCAGGCACAATTGTAGTCGCGGTGGCCGACGCGCAAGTCGCCATCGCGCGCCGGCACAGCATAGCATAGTGCTAGCGAGCCTTCCGGCACGCAGAACAGAAAGTCCCTCTCCAGGATGTCGCGGGCGGCGCGCACCGCCTTGCTTTCTCGCATGAGGGCGCGCCAGGCGACGTAGCCGGCGTAGGCCGGTTGCAGCTCGGGCAGCAGGCGCGCGCGCACTGCGGAGCGCAAACCGTCCGCGGCGATCAGGAGGTCTCCGCGCGCCTGGCTGCCATCGGCGAAGCGGGCCGTTGCGCTGCCCGCTTCGGAGCGCACGTCGATGCACTCCATACCGCGGTGATATCTGGGCCCGCGCAGATTATCGCGCAGCGTCCGATAAACGGGTGCCCAAGCGCTCATCTTACGTTGAAGGTGCACCTCGTGGATCAGCCGATCGGAGTTATCCCAGCAGACGTACGTGCGGGTCGCCACGCTAAGGGTGTCGTCGAAGGCAAGCCAAAGCAGGCGCATGACCTCGTGTAGTGCCGGGTGTGTGCCTATGCCGGCGCCGCGACTGGCGAGGTCCTCGCCAGCGCGCTCGAAGACATCGACTTCCCAGCCGATCCGGCCGAGCATATGCGCGGCGAACAACCCGCCGACAGAGCCCCCGATGATCAATGCCCTGCGCGTGGCCATCTCTGCGTCCGGCCTAGCTAGCGGTTCGAAATGCGCCAGAAACTCACACACTTTTGCTCGAAACGCAAAGCCTCACCGGCCGCTCAGGGCTTTTGGCCGCTTTGGGTCAATGGTGTCGGTTCGGTCGGAGCAACGTGGCGTCCGGTTTGCCCCTCACGGCCGACATCTAGGCGTGGACCGGAATTTGTCGCGAAGGGCCGCTCGCGGACTGACGTCTACCGCTCGTTCGACTTGCTCATCCGAAACAGGACAAGCTAAATTCGTCCGTCATCGCCTCGGCCGAGGACGAGCAGCTATGATCGCGCCAGCGCGCAATCCAGCGAGTAGCGGCCGCCTCCAGTCACGAAGATCGCCAGCGCGCCCCCGATGATGGAAATGTTCTTCAAGAAATTGGTGTACTGTGCGATCTGTTGGGCGCCAGCCGGATATTCCCAGTACCTGTGCGCGATCGCCGTCGCGACGACGACGAACACGATGGTCAGTATTGCGCAATAGCGTGTGCCTAGGCCCAGGATCAAACCCGCTGAAAGCAGGATCTCGAAAAAGAGAGCCGCGGACGTGAACAGGAGAGGCGCCGGGACTTTCAGAGACGTGAAGTAGCCTAATGAGCCGGCGAAATTGATGGCACTTCCATACGCTACTCCCACGAAAACCCATGCGAGCAGGACGCGTGCGAGCAAGATCAGAACGTCGGCGCTGTTCGTTGCGAAGCCGTCGGCCGTTGACAGCAGCGGATGAGAACTGCATTTCATCACGACTCCCCCCTGGGCATGGTCGGGTGCGTGCGGACACCCGTTATGCATTGTACTTAGAGCTACCACGGTCGGCTTTGCTTTTGAAGCCAATCCAGTCTGACCGCGCCCCCGGGCTCCTGGATCCCGAGCACCCAGCGACTGGCGTCCTTCGCGGTGCGTCAATGTCCGCTGGGGGTCAAGGACGGACCCCGAGCGATGGTGCGGACAGGTCTGCTTGCGTCAGACAACCGGACGTCATTCGGATATGAGACGTTATGGAAGAACTCGGCCAACGGCCGACGTAGCGACCGGTTACGGGCACGGGCGGCGAAACCCAGGTGAACGATCCGTCGCTCTCTGGTATGCCTTGGACCATGGGGGCGCGCAATTGCGGTATTGAAATCTCGAGGTTGCGCCTTCTTGCAACTGACGGATGAAATCATGCAGTCGGAAAACGTTGATCTGGCAAAAATGGCCGAGATGCTCGCTCGGTCTCCCGATTACCGCGTTCTTCGCAAGCTTCTCCCGCGGGAAGAATTCGCCGCCTGCAACGGTCAGATCACCAGGACAGGCATCCTCATCGACGTCGAGACGACCGGCCTGAACACTGCACAGGACGAAGTCATTGAACTTGCCATGGTCAAGTTCACCTATTTGCCGGACGACAGAATAGCGGCCGTAACCGACGTCTTTTCTTCCTTCAACGAACCCTCGATTCCGATCCCGGAGCAGATCACCGAACTCACCGGCATCACTGACGAAATGGTGTCCGGGCATCGCATCGATCCGGATGCGGTTGCGTCGTTCGTCTCGGATGCAGTGCTGATCGTTGCCCACAACGCAAACTTCGATCGGAAGTTCGCAGAGCGCTACTGGCGGGCTTTCGAACGAAAGCCTTGGGCATGCTCAGCGACGGAAGTCGAGTGGCGTAAACATGGCTTCGATGGCTCTCGTCTCGGATATCTCTTGGCCGGCGTGGGTCTGTTCCACCAGGCGCATCGCGCTATCGACGATTGCAGGGCATTGATCGAGATCCTCGCGTCTGACATCCCAAAGCTGAACCGTTCCGCCTTCGCGATCCTGCTCGAACGGGCTCGCCGCAAGACAGTCCGGATCTGGGCGGAGCACTCGCCATTTGAATTGAAGGACACGTTGAAGAAGCGAGGCTATCGCTGGAGCGACGGCTCCGATGGACGGCCGCGATCCTGGTACGTCGACGTGGACGAAGCTAGCCAGGCTGCAGAGGTCGAGTTTCTTCAGACTGCCATCTATCTTAAAGACGTTGAGCCTCGCATGCAGATCATGACCGCGATGAACCGCTTCTCCAGCAGATTGTGAGCACTACGGTAGCTGTTATTTTCCCAGTCAGGCTGGACCGACATGCCACCACCTAATTCGACAGTTACGAAGGCCAAACGCACGAAGTCAGCTCACAGGAAATAAATAGCGAGAATTAGCCACCGGTCGGTGGCGAGTCGTCAAGTTATCTGGTGATAAATGCCGTATCCATTCGGCGTAGGCCGCAGGATCACCGCTTCAGCAGTCCAGGGTTTCTCTGTCCGATTCAGCGCAATTTGACTGAACACCGCAACCTTGCTCGCTAGGTTATCCATTTCGCGGTTGCTCTGCTCTACGTTTGACGCCCTTCGAGTGCTGCCCATGTTCAATGGGGCTAGCACCCCGCTTCTGACAGATGCAGCTTCGCGCCATGGTCGAGTCTGGTCACGAATTTCGAGAGGAAGCCGCCGAAGTGGCCACCATTCTGGCCGCCGGCCTCCAGCGTCTCCTTGCGCGAAAGTCCAGTCAAATATCTGCGTCAAATGAGGAAAATCCGCTCGACTGTGAACGGGTCTTCGAGGGTCATGTCCGGGAAAACCGCAAGGAATTGGCCCTGTGAAAAGCAACATCCTCTCGCAGTTGGCTGCCCTGAAAGGCGCCCCCGCCCACATCCTGAAGGCCCGCTGGCGGGAGCTTTTTGACACCGACCCACCGGCCTACAACCGCCGTTTCCTGGAAAGCCGGTTGGCTTACCGGATCCAGGAATTGGCGTATGGCGGATTGAGCCGCCAGACCACCGAGCGGCTGAAGGCTATGGCCAAGCAATACGCCGACCAGAAGCAAGCCGATCGCAAAGCACGACCGTTTCTGCGCCCCGTCGCGGGAACCAAGTTGATCCGGGAATGGGAGGGCGTCGAGCACTGCGTCACCGTACGGCTCGAGGACTTCGAATATTTGGGCCGCCGCTTCCGTATCCTGACCGTGGTCGACGATTGCACCCGCGAGTGTCTGGCGCTGGTGGCCGATACCTCGCTCTCGGGCACCCGGGTGGCGCGGGAACTGGACCGGCTGATGACCGAGCGCGGCAGACCCAAGATGGTGGTCAGTGACAACGGCACCGAACTCACCAGCAACGCTATCCTGACGTGGGCCGATCAGAGCCGCGTCGCATGGCACTACATCGCGCCGGGCAAGCCCACGCAGAATGCCTTCATCGAGAGCTTCAACGGCCGGCTCCGGGACGAACTCTTGAACGAGACGCTGTTCACCTCGCTGGCCCAGGCCCGCGTCGCGCTCGGATGCTGGCGGGCCGATTACAACGATGCACGACCACACTCGAGGCTCGGATGGAAGACGCCGTCCGAGTTCGCCATCACCTGCAACCCGCGCCGGGACCTGACGCTGCGCTATGCCGAGGGCTCCGCGCCAGCTCCCGTCGCTACCACCGCCCAACCGGGCAAATCCAACAGCCGGAGCGAACTCAGGATTGGATAAAACTTGGGGGCAAGGTCA
>NZ_JAFCJM010000127.1 GCF_018130955.1 Bradyrhizobium liaoningense | reverse complement strand
ATTTGCTGGCAAATTAATCAGCAAAGCATCTCACGTTCGAACATGATCTAGGAAGGCGGCCCTCACCGGGTGCTTACGCTTCAATCCGTCGCGGTTCTTGAGATGAAGACCGCTCTCGCCCTCGTCGCGGTAGGTCCGGACAATCGTCAGGTTGTGGGCGTGGGCAAAGGCCGCAATGACAGTGGCCTGATTTTCAATCGAATACTGCTGCCGCTCGGTCGACATGCGGACGTATTGGGCCGCGCGTGACGCGAGCTGCGTTCTTGGCAACTGAGCCTTATGAACCACGAGCGCGTTGACCATCGATCAAGCCCGGGTTGTCACCGGAGGGGATCAAACGCCCCGGCCGGTCGATGGGCAAGACGAAATGCCGTAAGCTTGAGGAATTGTTTCCAAATGTTTCTGATTGTGATAGGGGAGTTACACAAGCAAAAAGAGTAGCGGCGGAGCCGTCAGTGAATTTCATACAGAAGGTGAGGCGTAAGCTGTTTCCGCCTACCGAGGTAATTGAAGGTTACGAAAACCCCGAACTCGTTGAGACGATCTTTCGGAAGACCGCGAGTTGCGTGCCCGTAGGCGAGTGGCCACTCGTCGCAGGCGTCAAGACGGTGCTCGACTTCGGAGGCGGCGCTGGCATCCACTACAAGATTGCCCGCAAGCAATCACCGGACATTCGCTGGGCTGTGGTGGAAACGTCCGCCATGATGCGGCGAGCGCGGGAATTGGCGACCAACCGGCTGATGTTCTTCGATGAGATCGCGAAGGCGGTGGATTGGTTGGGTGAGATCGAGTTGATGCACTCGAACGGAGCGATTCAATACGTTCCGGACGCGATAAAGACGATCAGGGCGCTGTGCGCAGCGCGACCCGCGACGATGATATGGCACAGAGTGCCCATCACGGACGGCATCGTCGAACCGGAAATCCAAAGGTCCTTTCTCAGTGATAACGGGCCAGGCCTGGAGGCCACCGGTAGAGATAGCTTGTCAGGTATGCGCGACACTATATCTCGGGAGACGCGTTCGTCGCAGCTCATGAGAGCTATCGTGTCGCCGAGCGTGCGGCCGATCCGGGCGAGCGCGGGACACAGCAATTCCGCTTTACAAGGCATTAGGCGGAATCGATGTCTAGTCTCGCTCTCACCTTCGATCGTTCCGATGACATATCCAAGCTGGAAGGCTGCAACACGCGTGGGATCGCCTATCGCTGGGACATCTTCGCGACATACCTTGCCATCGTGCTGGCCGGTGCTGAAGTGCTGGACTTTGGAGCCGGCTCACTTAGGGAAAGCTTTGACCTTGTCCAAAGAGGGTTCAGCGTAACGTCAGTCGACGTGAGCGCCGAGACGCTGAACGAATACAAGCGCAAATACGATTGGCCGGCCGATGGCAGACATCGCTTGATCGCAAACCTCGATCTCTTCGCCGTTCTCAACGGACTCGGAAGCCAATACGCTCTGATTACAGCTTTCGACGTGCTCGAGCATCTCGCAGATCCTGTTGCTGCGCTACAGGAACTGGCAAAGCACCTGCAGGACGATGGTCTGATGCTCGTAACCGTTCCCAACGGGTGGTCGCTGTTCGAACTCGCTTTCAGGACTGACCTGATGATCGCGCGTGCTACCGGTCGAGAATTGCCGCCGATGCGGCCGATCGTCGATGCCGTCGTCGACAAGGGCTCGTTCTTCGAGGTCGCCAGCAATTTTGGCAAGCCGATCATCGTGGGACTGGCGCGGCTCGAGCGCAGGGCGGTGATGGTGCTCGCCAGCGATCCCTTCCATTATGGCGGCTCGGCGAGCCGCATTTGCAATGGCACTCTCCCGGGCAATGGAGACGATTGATCGAACGATCAGGGCTTTCGATTGTCGACCACGACATGCAGATCGGCTTTTTTGCCAACACGGTTGCGGCGCTCGTGCAACTTCCCTTAGTAATCGGCGGACGGGTGGCCCGAAAGCTCGGCATCAAGAACGATGCGCTTGGGTTGGCTGAGCGTATCGTCGCGGGGGGCCGCAGGCTCGAGCAATGGACTTCCTGGATAGACACACCAAGCTGTTGTTCGAAAGCTTGTATGGCTGGAATTTGTTTGTGTTACGAAAGCCAGCCCACATGAAGTGTAATGGCGCGCTAGCACTGTGGCTCGAACTCTTGGGTTGTCTGGGCCACTCGCCAGAGTTGATCGAGGTTGGGGCATGCCAGCCTATGGCTGGAGCATTGAGAGGAGACATTGCCGGTCCTGCTCAAGCTGACGCTGGTTGGCCCGAAGCCTCTCAAGCTCGGCTTGGGCTTTATTCAGATCAAGCTGCTGCCGCTTGAGTTCGACAATTTGCGCCTCAAGCTCCGCCAGTTGCCGTTCTCCGTCGACGACTGCGCGTTCGATTCGCCTCAATTCATCGAAAAGCGCGTCCCCTTGCATTTCTCCGCTCGTTAGTGACGAGGCAAGATGTGCCTGCTTAACGTAGACCGAAGAGCGAAAGAACGGCGACAATCACAACAATCAATCCAACCAAGTAAATGAGACCATTCATCGAGAACTCTCCTTCACCAACGATCTGCCATAGCCTAACCTTACAGTTTGCCACTTGTTCCCGATGTGAGGGGCGTTGCTAATTGGGAGTCAGTCGAACGCGTCCATCACCCGACTCATCGCCGGGTGCTTTCTGTTCTTCACCTTGACCCAGTGCGGCTGCCGGCCGCCGCGATAGGCGCGGTCGCGCCACTTCGAAACGATGCCCTCGAGGCCCATGTTGCAGGCGGCACGGAATAAGTCCGGTCCGATGTCGCCGGTTTCGAACGGTGCCTCGAAGATGCCGTCCGTCCGACCGCGTAGCAGGCGATCGAGGTTGGCTTTGCGCATCGAGAGCGGCAGCGGCCGCAGATCCTCGCCGTCGAGTGCAAGGCAATCGAAGGCGTAGAGCTGCACGTCCTGGTCGAGCTTGCGCGAGTGCAGGACGTTGAAATCGGAGACGCCATCGACGCCGAGGATCACGGCTTCGCCGTCGATCACGAACTGCTTCTGCCGGTTCTTCAGCGCGGCCTCGACAATCCGGGGATAGCGCTCCGTCCAGTCATGACCATTCCGGGTGATCAGCCGGACGCGGTCGCTGTTGCGCTCGACGCGAAGGCGATAGCCGTCGTACTTCACCTCGTGAATCCACTCGGCCCGTCGGGGACAGTCTTGGCGGCGGTGGGAAGCAGGAACTCGAAGGGGCTGCGCATGCCACAGAAATAGGGTGTCGCGCGATCAATCGCTCTGTTCAATAGTGAACAGAACTCCGCCTGCTAGGTATGCCTTAGTACCTGACCACCGCCCGGCCCGCGGCATCCACCGGTGATGAGAAACGCCTACTTGCGCTCTCGCCTCCCCAGGCATGGAAAGGAGCGCGGCATGTTCAAACGGCGTCGTTTAAAGCAGCACCTCACTCTTCAAGATCGATTGTCGGCTTGGGTCAAACAGGTCCAAGCACAAGCCGCTGCGCTCCCCCCGGTCCGGAACGTGAGGTGCTGATCAAGAAGGCAAGACAGGCCGAGGTCGCGTCCCGTCTGGACGATTGGGGCAGATCGCCGGTCTACAGCCGCCAAAGTAAGGCAGCTGGATCTATAATTTTCACCAATCGCTACAAACGTCCCGAGTACGAATCTCCCCTTGCTCCGGCACGTCCTAACGAGTGGTTAAGGAGCGGACGATTAGCATGTTCCCGTTTTTGACTGTCCAGTCGGTAAGGGACGAAGGACCTGAACAGCATGAAGGACCTCAGGACAAAATTGGACAAGCTGCGAGCCGATGCTTCAGATTTGGCTCTCATGAGTGGGCAGGCTGCAGACGCAGAAACGCGGGCACTGTTCGGACGCCTGGCGGATGAGCTCGCAATAGAGGCGCTTGAGCTTGAGCAAGTGGTCAACCGGAGGAGTGGGTGCTCAGGTTCGTTTGATACGGAGAAGATCGTAAAGTTGAAAGCCGGACCAGGCCGGGACTGAGGTGTGAGTCCACGATGCACCTCGATAGGCGCACATGGCTGCCGGTGAAAACAACGTAAACTGGGAACCCGCGATCAATCGTCCTCCGGCGGATAGTCCGGCACGAGGCCTCGCGGCATTGCGGGCACTGCGTTAGGGTCGGCTGGATCAGTCCTGTTGCAGACCGGACATGGTGCGCCGGCGCCGGCGCAATTACACGCCCGCTTGCCCAGCCAAGGGCGATCAGGATGATTTTCACAGACCCAGCGGACACCATCGCAACGCGCGCAAAATCTCATGCCCGATCTACGTTCCGCGAACAAACAAGGTTCCTTGAAGCTCGCGTCGCGTCCACTGCGAGGCTAGAACGATTTAATTTTCTAGCCGCGGAACGACTCTCGACTGAGCCAGTCGATTCCGTGCTCTCGGCGGAAGAAGCCTCAAACCCAGCCACGCCGTGAGAAAACCTTCACACAAGGTTGGCGGCCTCGGCACCCCTCTCGCTGAGGTCGCTTGTCGTAATTCTCTCGCTCGCGCCCCGGAGCGCTATGCACGAGCGGATGCAAATACGTGTACCCGCCGAGAGCCCCAGCAAGGCGCTGCGCTACTATTCCCGAGCAGCTAACATGGGTTCGACTGCCCATTAGTGTGGTGCGACTTGCTCTATGTAAGTGCGTGCCACCGCCGCATTTGCCAGATTTCCCCGCCGGCCAGCGCCGGCCAAACCTTTAAATAAAAAAGGAGGGGGCTGCCCATGCGTCCCGACCCCCGCGCGCATAATGTCGTTGTTCTTCACGAACGCCTTGAAGCGCTCACTTCTCAACTTGCCGAGCTGGAAGACTTGCGAGTGCGAGTGTTTGTGGCCGAGCACAAGATAGAGAGAATTGGAGGGAAACGCGAGCGCGGAAAGCAAAGATCGCTCCGGTCGACGATCTTTTCTGCTGTGGCAGCTACAGGACATGACTAGCGGCCTAGGGAACAATTTCGGTCACTGTGAATGTTGAATCATTTGCATTTGCAGGCGACGATGATGAGTCAGTATGTAGAGGCGCGAAGCCACCCGCCGGGGCCTTTTCATGCTCGGGGCGGCAGATCAGGAGCGATATCGCCGCCTGTCTCCTCGCCGACGGCACGCTCCACTTCAGATGCGAGCGCACTCAAGTGCTCGGCCAATCTGGCAAATAATTCTCGCTTCTTAGGATCAGTCGCTAGATCGCGAATGAGGGCACACTCGGCGGCGCCGATCGTACGCTTCCGGCGAAGGCCCCGGCTAGGGCTGTTTCTGGCGGAAGGCGATCGCGCTATGCGGCGTGGGCGACGTTCTGAGATCGCCAATTCCAGGGCATGAGTTCGTCAATGCGCTTGGCGG
>NZ_JAFCJM010000126.1 GCF_018130955.1 Bradyrhizobium liaoningense | reverse complement strand
GCGGCGCAAAATCAAGCGCGCCGGCTGGGACAATGCCTTCCTCATGGCAGCCCTCAGCCATATGCGATAGCCCTGCCCCTCCAGGGGAGGGTGAAACCTCACCCCTTCAAAAACTCCGTCACCGCATCGCCATAGGCCTGCGGTGCCTGCTCGAACATCCAGTGGCCGGCGTTCGGGATGACAGCCGTCTTTGCGCCGGCGATGTGCTCGGCGAGTACGCGCCAGATCGCGGAAAGGCTACCGGTGGTGGCACCGCCGCCGATCAAGAGCGTGGGCGTCCTGATCGCCAGCGCGTCCGCGCGCGTGTAGGGTTTTCGCTGCTCGTTGATCTGGCCGAGGAAGGTGACGACGTTGTCGCGCAACTGCTGTTTGGCGGCCGCCGGCACGCGCCGCCATGAGCCGTCGCCCTCGATGCCCTCGAAGAAGTTTTGCAGCGCGCCCTCGATATCGCCGGCGCGGAGCATCTCGACCGAGCGCACTGTGCGCGCACCAAGCGGCGGATGCGCAGGTGTGCCTTCAGGCAATGGCAGGGTTGCATCGAGATCGCCACCGGGCTCGGCCAGCACCAGCTTGCGCAAGAGATCGGGCCGCGCCTGCGCGACGCGGAACGCGATGTGTCCACCGCGGGAATGGCCCATCAGATCGACTGGCGCGGGCTTGACCTGCTCGATGAAGGCGGTGACGTCGGCGACGTGCTGCGCCATCTTGTAGTCGTCGCCGCTCCCGTTCCAATGCTCGGGAAAGAAATGCCGCAGGCTGACCGAGATCACGCGATGCTTTTTCGACAGCGGCCCGAGCACCGAATACCAGGTACGGAAATCGCCGAGCGTGCCATGCACGCAGACCAGCGGCGGGCCTTGTCCTACCTCGAGATAGGCCATGTCGTATCCGTTGACGCGAAGTGTCTGCATGATCAGCCTGCCAGAAAGTCGAGCACGATTTCAGAGTATTTTTGCGGCGCCTGCTCGAACATCGGATGTGTCGTCTTCTCGATGATGGCCGTCTTGGAGTAGGGGACATGCGCGGCGAGCGCATGCAGCACCTTCGGCAGCAAGCCCTTGGTGCGGCTGCCCAGGATGAACAGCGTCGGCATCTTGATGGACTCGGCATCCGCCCTGGAGAACGGCGGGCGATTGTCGCGGACCTGGCCGATCAGGGTGTAGGCGTTGTCGCGCAGGGTCTGCTTCACGATTGCCGGCAGCCGCGGCCATGTGCCCGGCCCTTCCAGCGTGTCGACGAACACGGCGAGCCCGCCATCGACGTCACCCGCCGCGATCTTCTCTGCCGAAGCCGTGAAGCGCGCCAGTAGCGGCGAGGGGCCGCCCGTGTAATCCGGATCAAGGCTCGCATCGAGCTCGCCGCCGGGCTCGGCAAGGATCAGCCGGCGCAGCAAGTCCGGCCGCTTCTGCGCGACGCGGAAGCAGATGTGCCCGCCGCGCGAATGACCCATCAGGTCGATTGGGCCGGTGTCGAGTTTTTCGATGAAGGCGATGACGTCGTCGACGTGCTGGCTGATCGAATAGGTGTCACCCTCGCCGTCCCACTGCTCCGGGAAGAAGTGCCGCAGGCTGACGCAGATCAGCCGATGCTGCTTCGAGAGCGGCCCGAGCACGCAGCCCCAGATGCGGAAGTCGCTGAGCGAGCCGTGGACGCAGACCAGCGGCGGCCTGGTATTGGCCTCGCCCACGTCGAGATAGGCCATGTCGTATCCGTTGACGCGGAGGCTTTGCATTTCTGGGCTCGTGGGCAGGGAATTTCGGTTGGAACCAGCTGTGCAAGATTCCCGGAATCCGGGTGGATCGCAACTATTTCCAAGCCTAGATTTCGGGGCAGATCACAATGGGGGCCTGAGGCGAGGACGTACCCATGACCGACCAGCACTTTGCCCTGTTCGAGACCAAAATCGGCCTTTGCGGCATTGCCTGGGGTCCGCGCGGCATCAACGGCACGCAACTGCCGATGGGCGGCGAACAGAAGATCCGCACCCGCATCCATCAACGCCATCCAGAGGCCAGCGAGGCCGCACCTACAGTCGAGGTGCAGCAGGCCATCGACCGCATCGTCAAACTGCTTGCGGGCGGGACGGATGACCTCGCCGACATTCCGCTCGACCTCGACGACGTGCCCGAGTTCAACCGCGGCGTCTACGCGATCGCGCGCACCATTCCGCCGGGCAAGACGCTGACCTATGGCGACATCGCAAAGCGCCTCGGTGGTGTCGAGCTGTCGCGCGACGTCGGCCAGGCGCTCGGCCGCAACCCGTGCCCGATCGTGGTGCCCTGCCATCGCGTGCTCGCAGCCGGCAACAAGCCCGGCGGATTCTCCGCCAATGGCGGCGTGGTCACGAAACTGAAGATGCTCGAGATCGAAGGCGCGCTCGTCAATCACACGCCGAGTTTGTTTGATTGACCCCTCTTCTCCCTCTCCCCGTTCTTACGGGGAGAGGGTTGGGGTGAGGGGCTGCATCCCCGCTCGCGATGAGAGCCGTATTCGCGGAGGCTCCCCCTCACCCGGAATTTGCTACGCAAATTCCGGCCTCTCCCCGCAAGCGGGGAGAGGCGAAGAGGCTGCAGCTCACACCCCCACGCAAACAAATCCGTTCCCCTTGCGCCTGATCTTGCCGACCGAGGGCGAGGGGAAATGCGCGGTGCAGCACAGCGTGTCGGTGTCGCAATAGCGCTCGAGAAAGCTGCGCCGCGTCTTCGCGGCTTGCGCCTGGTCGACGTCGAACTTCACCGACATTTCCGGATAGAGCGTCTGGATCGGCGAATGCATGAGATCGCCGGAGAACACCGCATCGTCCTTGCCGCGGCCGAAGGTGAAGGCGACGTGGCCGGGCGTGTGGCCCGGTGTCGGCAGGATGCGGACGTGGTCGCCGATCTGATGGTCGTTGGTCACGACCTCATGCCGCCTGGCCTCGACTACCGGCAGCACGCTGTCGACGAAGGGCGGTACGGGCGCCTTGGCGTTCTGCTCGGTCCAATAGTCGAACTCGGTCTTGGCGAACACGTAGCGCGCCTTGGGGAAGGTCGGGACCCAGCGGCCGTTCTGAAGCCGCGTGTTCCAGCCGACATGATCGACATGCAGATGCGTGCACATCACGAAGTCGATGTCGTCGACCGAGACGCCGGCGGCGGCAAGGCCGCTCAGATAGGTGTCGTCGGTCTTCATGTTCCATTTCGGACGCAGCGGCCGCGGCTTGTCGTTGCCGATGCAGCTATCGACCAGAATGGTGTGATGCGGCGTCCTGACCACGTAGGACTGGAAGCAGAGGATCAGCGTGTCCTGGTCGTCCAGTGCCTTGGCCGCCTGCATCCACGCGCGGTTCTCCGCCAAAACCTCGGGCGAGAGACCGGGCAACAGCTCCAGCGCCGGCAGGAAGGTCGTTTCCTGCTCGATGACGCGCTGGATGGTGAGATCGCCGACCGAGAATTTGAGGCTCATGAGAACTCCAACGCGTTACGCCGCCGGCGGCACCGAGACCTTCACCGACGGCCGCTCCAGCATACGCTCATGGAAGGCATCGAGTTTGGGATAGGCCTTGCGCCAGCCGCAATCGGCGAAGCGGAAATCGGCATAGCCGAGCACGCAAGTAAGTCCAATCTGGGCGATACCGAACGGGCCGTTGAGCACTTCGGGCTGGTTCTCGAACCGCGCCATGCCGCTCCAGGCGCGGTTCCAGTGGTCGTCGGACCAGGCCTGCCACTGCGATCCCTGCGGCCGCACCATCTTCTCGTAGCGGCACAGCAGCATGGAATCGAGCATACCGTTGATCAGCGAATGATCGCTCTTGGCCTTCCACCGCTTCGGGCCGTATTCCGGGATCAGGCTGCCGCCGGCCATCTCGTTGAGATACTCGACGATCACGTAAGAGTCCAAGATCACGTCGCCGTCATTGGTGATCAGCACCGGCAGCTTCTTCAGCGGCGTGATGCGCGAGTAGTCCTCGTTGGCCTGGCCCGGCGCGACGGTGGCGGGGACCAGCTCGATCTTGTCGATCAGCCCAAGCTCGATCGCGGCAATGCGCACCTTGCGGGCGAACGGCGAGGCAGGGGAGAAGGTGAGTTTCATGGAACGGATCCTACAATGACTTCGCGACAGCTCTCTCATCCGTCATGCCCGGGCTTGACCCGGGCATCCACGTCTTGCGGTCGTGCCTTGCGGAGCTACATGGATGGCCGGGTCAAGCCCGGCCATGACAACCGTGGTGTGTCAGCGCAAATCCAAACTCACGCCCCGATGATCTCCTGGCGCTGCTCGCCGAGACCCTCGATGCCCAGCGTCACGACGTCGCCGACATTGAGGAAGGTCGGCGGCTTCATGCCGAGGCCGACACCCGGAGGCGTGCCCGTGGTGATGATGTCACCGGGCAGCAGCGTCATGAACTGCGAGACGTAGGAGACGCACTTCGCCATCGAGAAGATCATGGTCTTGGTCGAGCCGGTCTGGCGGCGCTGGCCGTTGACGTCGAGCCACATCGACAGGTTCTGTACGTCCTTGATCTCGTCCTTGGTGGCGAGCCACGGGCCGACCGGGCCAAACGTGTCGTGCGACTTTCCCTTGGTCCATTGTCCCAGACGCTCGGTCTGGAAATTGCGCTCGGAGACGTCGTTGCAGACGCAGTAGCCGGCCACGTAATTCAGCGCGTCGGCTTCCGAGACATATTTCGCGCGGGTGCCGATGATCGCGGCGATCTCGACTTCCCAGTCGAGCTTGGTCGAGCCGCGCGGTTTTTCGACCGCGTCGTTCGGGCCGGACAGCGACGTGCTGGCCTTGAGGAAGATGATCGGCTCGGTCGGAATGGCAGCTCCCGTCTCCTTGGCGTGATCGCTGTAGTTGAGGCCGATCGCCACGAATTTCGAGATGCCGGTCACGGGGGCGCCGAACCGCGGCTTGCCTGATACCGCCGGCAGGGAGGCCGGGTCGATGGATGCGAGCTTCTTCAGGGATTCCGGCGAATAGGCCTCGCCGGTGAGGTCCTTCAGATGCGCCGAGAGGTCGCGCAACTGGCCGGATTTGTCGATCAGGCCGGGCTTTTCCGCACCCTTTTCGCCGTAACGAACAAGCTTCATTCTCGTCTCTCCCTGGGATGGACCGGTTGGTTAAATGGCTTCATGGAACAGGGCGGCGGGAATTTCAACCGCCGATCGGGCTGCGCATTGCAGCCCCTCTTTTGTAGGGTGGGTTAGCCGAAGGCGTAACCCACCGCTTCTGCCACCGCGGAAACGGAAGAGGTGGGTTACGCCGAGCGGTTTGCGCTTCGCGCAATCCGCGGGGCTAACCCACCCTTGTAATAGCGCAATCAGATATTGTCGGCGTGTTCCGTGAGGAATGGCCTGCCGCGGCAGCAACCCGCGG
>NZ_JAFCJM010000125.1 GCF_018130955.1 Bradyrhizobium liaoningense | reverse complement strand
CCGTCGATGGCCGCTTCACCTCGACGGAATCACGGTTCGCTCGGCTCCTCAAGACAGTTCTGCAACAAAATCGGCCAAAACCGGAAGTGAAGCGCTTCACTCGATAACCTCGTGAGCTTGCACCAGGACAGACGGTGGGATCGTCAGGCCGAGTGCTTTCGCGGTCTTGAGATTGACGACCAGCTCGAACTTCGTCGCCTGGACGACAGGCAAGTCGGCGGGCTTGGTGCCCTTTAGTATCTTGCCGGTGTAGATGCCCATTTGGCGAAGAGAATCGTTGATGTTGGTTCCGTAGCTCATCAAGCCGCCGGCGGAAACCATCCATCGCCAGTCGTAAATCGCAGGTATCGCACTGCGCACAGCGAGCGCCGCGAGGCTATCTGCGCGACGAGAGAACATAGGGTCGGAACCGACGATAAGCCCATCGATCCGACGCTGGACAAAAGTGGCGAAGGCTGCATCAAAGTCGGCTTCGGCGCTCGCGCTCACGATGAGAAGATCCTGTCCGATCTCGCGGGCAGCAGCCCTTACCTCGCTCAATTGGACCTCGAAATTCGGATTATTCGGATTAAGCAATACGCCGATGAGTTTGGGCTTGGGCACGACCGCGCGCAGAAGCTCAAGCCGCTTTGCGCCGAGTCCGGCGGCGAACATGGACACGCCCGTGAGGTTTGCGCCGGGGTGGTTGAGAGACGCGACGAGGCCGTCCTTGACTGGATCGATGCCGCTTTCGAAGACGATTGGGATCGTCGACGTCGCTGCCTTTGCGGCATGGGCGGAAACCACGTCAACCGCAACGATGACGGACACATGGCGATCGACGAGAACTTTGGCGAGCCCCGGCAGTCGATCGTACTGGTCCGCGGCAGTTCGTATCTCGAAAGAACAATTCTGCCCCTCGATGTACCCGACTTCTCTCATGCCCTGCAGGAAAGCTGCCCACGCGCCCGAAAATGGTTCATGTGATCCACTCTCGAGAACTCCGACAATTTGCGCGCCCGGTTGCTGCGCACGAGCAGCGCATCGGAAGGTCACTGCGCTGAGCACCACGATGAAATCGCGACGCCTCATTCGGACCACCTTCGCAGCTTCCGCTGCGCGCCGTGCGTTCTTCGCCGAACAATACTACCCGCCGGGTGGAGGAGAAGGTCACAGGCGGCATTCCGACTGTTCAACGGGAGACGGTGCCGGCTCTCACTGTCCATGTCCGCCTTGGGTCAAAATGCGAAGAACTCAGCCTGAGCAAATCCAGTCGGCTATGCCCCACTAAGCGGTCCTCGATGAGGGGTGTCGCCACTTCGCTGATGGCCAAGACCGGACTAAGCCGCCTGTTCCAGGCGCTGATCGATTTCTCCGCGCAACAGGCCAAAGTCGATCGGCTTGGTCAGCAATCCGGCAGCCCCGAGCTCCGTCGCCTTCCTCTTCGTCGCTTCGTCACCGTACGCGGTGATCATAATAACAGGAACATTCGGCCGCGCTGCCTTCACCTTCGGCAGCATCTCGAACCCGCTCATGCCGGGCATATTGATGTCCGACAGAATTAAGCTCAGCATGGGGTCAGAAATCTTTCGCGCGCGCTCCAGCGCCTCGGGCGCCGACGTCGCGAACTCCATGATGAAACGTCCGGAACGGATGTCGCGGCGAAATTGCTGCCGGAACAGGTTTTCGACGTCGGGTTCGTCGTCTACCACAAGGATATAGGTGCTCATTGTTCGCCCCTATTTAGCTTGTGCGGCCATCGTGCGCGGTAGTCGGACTATGAATTCCGTAAATGAGCCGGGTTCGGTCGCAACTTCAATCATACCACCGTGCTGTTTCACCACGATGTCGTGGCTCAATGATAGTCCGAGCCCGGTGCCCTCACCAGCCGGCTTGGTCGTGAAGAACGGGTTGAATATTTTTTCGCGGATGTCTGGCGGGATCCCAATGCCATTGTCACGAAATCGGATTTCGACCGTTTCGCCGAGATTTCGTGTAACTGCCTTCAAGCTTGGCTCACTTCCGGATTCCGTCGCACGCTTGCTCGCCGCGTAGAATCCGTTCGATATCAGGTTCAGGAATACCCTGGTAATCTCCTGCGGGTAGACCTGGGCCGTACCGACCGTCGGATCGAATTCGCGCTCCAGGCTGATGTTAAAGCCTTGCTTTTCGGCGCGGGCGCCGTGGTAGGCGAGGTTGAGGCTCTCGTCCACCAGTGCGTTGATGTCAACGGCGATGCATGCGCCGGAACCTTCCCGGGAATGCAACAGCATGTTTTTGACGATGGAATCGGCGCGCTTGCCGTGCTGCACTACTTTGCCGAGATTGTCCTTCAAGAGCGACGTCAGTTCATCGACCTCTTTACGGAGTTTATCGGCGAGCGAGACCTGTCTCAGCACTTCATTGAGTTCGTCGGCGAGCTCAACGGAAAGTTCTGAGAAATTGTTGACGAAATTGAGCGGGTTCTTGATTTCGTGCGCGATACCGGCGGTGAGTTGCCCGAGCGCCGCCATCTTCTGCGCATGGACCAGACTGGTCTGCGCCATCTGCAAGTCGCGCAACGCCGTCTCGGCGGTGTCTCGCGCAGCACGAATAGCTTCTTCGGCCTGCTTCCTCTTTGTGATGTCGGCGTAGATGAGTACAAAGCCGCCACCGGGGATTGGATTGCGGCGCACCTCGATGACCCGACCATCGGGGCGCGTGCGCTCAAGGCGCAGCTCCTGCCGGGGGTCTTTGTTGGCGCGGCTCAATTGAGCTTCGAGATCGGCAGAGTACTCGCCGCGGTCGGCCAGATAACGGAAGAATTCCTCGAAGCTCGGCCGACGCGCAAGGAAAGCCTCAGGCAACTCAAGCATTTCCTGAAAATTCCGGTTCCAAGCCGTCAGTCGTGCCGCGACGTCGAACATGATCACCCCGTCGCCCATATTGTCGAAAGTAACGCGCAGCTCGGCTTGGCGCTCGCGCAATTCCTCGATCAGCCGCGCATTTTCGATCGCGATCACCGCCTGATCGGCAAAAGTGCTGGCGAGCTCGGTTTCTTTGTCAGTGAAGGGGTCAACGCGCGTACGGTTAATGCTGAATATGCCAATCAGCTCATCTCCGCGCAGCAACGGAACGCCGAGGAGCGTGCGATTGCCGATGATCTTCTGTCCTTCCCGATAGGTGAATTCCGGGTCCTTCATCACATCGGGGATCTGAATGGCACGACGTTCTAACCCCACGCGGCCGGAAACGGTGCCGCGGTCGAGCGCTAAGGGGTGAGTGTCGATGAACGCCTTTGCCTCCTCCGAAAGACCGGACGACGCGACCAGATGCAGCGTGTCGTCGCGCCGGCGGAACATGTTCGCCTGGTCGGCGCGGCACAGGCGCGCCGCGGTCTCAACCAACGTGTTGAGAACCCTCTCCAGATCGACCGATGAGCGACTAATGATCTTAAGTACGTCCGCGGTCGCGGTCTGCTGCTGCAATGCCTCGCTCAGATCGTCCGTGCGCTGGCGCAGTTCCTTCAGGAGTCGTGCGTTCTCGATCGCGATGACAGCCTGTTTCGCGAAGTTCCTGACCAATTCAATCTGCTTGTCCTCGAACGGGCGGACTTCCTGGCGATAGATGGTGATCGCGCCGATCAACTCGTTTTCCTTGAGCATCGGCACGACGAAATAAGTCCGGGCCCCGGCAAGATCGGCTAACGCAACAACGGAATCATTGCCTTCCCGGTAGGGCGGCAGGATTCGAATATCTTCGATGTGAACCACCTGGTGGGTGTGGGCGACGGTGCCGAGGCCGCTTTGCGGGTGCGGCTGGAACGGCGCGCGTGATAGCCCGGACGCGTAGGCCGCTGGCGTATTATAGAGTGCAACGGGGCGGAAGTATCCCCTCTCGTAAAGATTCATCTGGCCAAAGTTTGCGCCGCAAACCCGCGTCGCATTCTCCAGCATCTTCTGGAACACCGGAGTGAGATCGCTGGGAGAGGAACTGATGATTTCGAGCACCTCGGACGTTGCCGTCTGTTGCCGCAGCGACTCCGTCAATTCCCGTGTCCGCGCCTGGACCTCATCAAACAGGCGAGCATTCTCAATCGCGATCAACGCCTGGTCGGCGAAAGTGGTGACGAGGTCGACCTGCCTCTGGGTGAAAGGCTGAACGGTACAGCGCGTCAACACAATAACTCCAACTGGATCACCCTCACGCAGGAGCGGAACTCCAAGCATCGTTCTGTAATCGCCAATGCTGACTATCTTGGTCAGTTCGTACTCAGGATCGACCTGGACGTCGAGAATCTGCGCCGTTCTCTTTTCAAGAAGAACCCGGCCCACCATGGATCCACGGCCCGGTCGAAGTTCGATAGTTTGCAGATACTCGTTATTCTCGATCACCGCCTTGCCTTTACCAGGAGCACCAAAGCTTGCGGCGAGATGGTAGGCCGCTCCTTTCGGTCGCCAGATATTTGCCAGATCCGCGCCGCACAGCCGAGCGGCGGATTCAACTAGCGTATCGAGCACAGATTTCAGATCGAACGGCGAACGGCTTATCGTCTTCAGTACTTCGGCCGTTGCGGTCTGCTGCTGAAGAGATTCGCGCAGCTCTCTGATCAGCCGCGTGTCCTCGATGGCGATGACGGCCTGAGCGGCAAAGTTCTTCAGTAGATCAATCTGCCTCTCACCGAATGGTTGTACTTCCTGAGTATAGATAACGATCGCGCCGATTAGTTCGTTCTCCTTGAGCATCGGAACTGCAACAAAGGATCGCGCTCCTGCCTGCTCGACGGTAACGACACGCAGCGGCTCACGTTCTCTATAAGCGGAATCGGCTCTGAGATCCGGGATATGTACAACCTGTTTCGTGGCCGCCAGCCGGCCAAGACCAGTCTTTGGATTTGGTCGTATCGGCCCATGCTGATCCCAGAACGCGCGATAGGATGGGGGAACATCATGCAAATGCATCGCGTGAAAACGCTCACCATCGTAGAGCAGGATGTGGCCGAATTTGGCGGCGCAAATGCGCAGGGCGTTGACCAGAATGGCCTCGAATACAGGCTTCATATCACCCGGCGATGAGCCAACAATCCTCAGTACATCGGCGCTCGCAGCTTGAAGCGCGATCGCCCCGTCTCTTTCGCGCCTAAGGCGCTCGATGAGCTGCTCTTGTCGTCGTTCGATTGACAAGTGCGCTCGTGACGCCTTACGAGGCGCGTTGGGACTCTTGGCGCTTTGACCCTTTGCGGGCCGCTCGCGTGCACCGCGTCGCTGCATGCCGCTCCCCCACGGGGTTGCTCAATCTTACCAAATCCCGAGTTTTGCGCCATTGCAATAAGTCCGCGACGGGCCATTCGCGTTGAATTGGCCGCATAACGACCAAGCCTGGTCTACCTGACGCGACGCCAACCGCCGCGTTGGTCGCACAGGGCCGTCACCCGCTACCAACTCCCGCCGTCGCATGTGCCCTCCAAGGATCACGCCGGGCGCGAACAATCTAGCACGTTGTCATTAGATTGTGTGAGCGGCAAAGCCGCATTTGCGGGGCGGCGGCGAGCCCGGTCTGCTTGGGGTCATTCGCGTCGGAGGCGCGGCCCGCAATCGTCAGCCCTCCTGATTCCGGACTACATCCTGAACAATATCCAGACCATCGCAGCTAACGTAAGCACCCGGTGAGGGCCGCCTTCCTAGATCATGTTCGAACGTGAGATGCTTTGCTGATTAATTTGCCAGCAAAT
>NZ_JAFCJM010000124.1 GCF_018130955.1 Bradyrhizobium liaoningense | reverse complement strand
AGCGAACCGCCGTATACGGACCCGTACGTACGGTGGTGTGGGAGGGGAGGAGCTGCGAGGCTCCCCCCTATCCCGATTTTGGGGAGTTTTGATCGTCATTCCGGGGCGGCTCGAAGAGCCGAACCCGGAATCTCGAGATTCCGCAATGCGCAATTGCGCATTGGGGTTCGCTTACGCGCCCCGGAATGACGGAGACGAGACCTTACCGCTCGAACGCGGCCTTGAGCGCGTTGAGTTGCGGCACCAGCGGATTGCCGATCGGCACGCGTTCCGGGGCCGGTGTGTGAATGCTGGTGTCGAGGCGGCGCACGCGCGACTGCAGGCTCATCGAGCGTGCGATCAGCGTCTGCAATTGTTCCGGCAATTTCTCGATCGTATCAGTGGGGCCGGGATCGGCAGCGGTGAGCTTGACCTTGGTCTTCTCGCGATTGGCCTGGACCAGCGTCATCTCGCCTTCCTTCACCGCGCGGTGCAGCAGCAGCCAGGAGGCGAGCTGCATCAGGCGCGTGGTGAGCCGCATGCTTTCGGTCGCGTAGGTCAGGCTGACGGCGCGATCGAGCGCCTTGGCCTCGGTGCGGCCGGCGCCGTCGAGATAGGCGGCGGTCTCCTCAACCAGATCCATGCCTTCGCGGAACAAGGTGCTGAACGCGGCGGAATTGGTGAACCGCTCACTGAGCTGAACCAGAGCGCCCTCGGCTTGCGAACGGTCCGACATGGTTAACGCCTCTTACGCCACAGTTTACTGTTTGACTTGGACTTCACTTCGGCCGGTTAACGCGCCGGCTTATGATGAACAAATCATTGCGCGGGCGCAGGTCGGAGTCCAGCGGCAACCGCGTTTACGGTTACCACGCTCTCTGGGCCCACGATGAGCGGGGAAAACGTCACAAGCCTTAGCGCGAGCAACGCGCATGCAAAAAAAGAGCCGCCGGAGACCGGCGGCTTTGAAAGTTGATAACAGGGAGGCGTCAAACAGAGTGGACAGGAGCCACTCGGTGTCCAAACGAGGACGGTTCCAGTCATAAAGCCGAAAGCTTAATCGACCGTAAACGAGCTAAATTTTTCAGGTTTCGTTAGCCACGTCGGCCATTGGCCGAGTGGGGCGCGGAACAAAACTCTCCACACGTCGCCTCCGCTCCAAAACCATCCGCTCGTCATTCCGGGGCGCGACGCAGTCGCGAGCCCGGAATCCATAACCCCAGGCAGATAAGAATGGTCCGGCTCCGTCAGCCTGCCTCTTTCAGGAGCCTGGGGTTATGGATTCCGGGCTCGGCGCTGACGCGCCGCCCCGGAATGACGAAGGAGGTTCGTCGCTCCGCGTTCCAATATCACTTCTTGAAAAAATGATCCGCTGCATCACGCGAGGCGCGCTTCTTGGTGGCGGCTTCCTCGAGTCTGGTGATCTCGGACTTCAACAGCGCGACACGCTCGGTCAATTCCTCAACCGACAACAGTGAGAGGTCCTGTCCGATCTCGTGACTGATCTTCTTGCGCGGACGGTCGTCGTCTTCGCTGGCCATCTCGTTCCTCCTGCCTTCAAAACGATGCGAGGGGCGGTTGCCAGCTTTGACGGCGCTGGCTAATCAAGTGCCTCGCTCTCGCACCCTTTGCTTAAGGACAAATCATGGAAAAGCTGCCTGCGCAAATGACCGTGGTCGCCATCTCAAAACCCGGCGGTCCGGAGGTGCTGATCCCGGATACGCGTGCAGTGCCGCAGCCCGGTCCGGACGAGATTTTGGTCAAGGTGCTCGCCGCCGGCGTGAACCGGCCCGACGTGGCGCAGCGCTCCGGCGCCTACCCGCCGCCGCCCGGCGCCAGCGATCTGCCGGGGCTCGAGATTGCCGGCGAAGTGGTTGCGGTGGGCCACAATGCCAAGCGGCACAAGGTCGGCGACAAGGTGATGTCGCTCGTCGCCGGCGGCGGCTATGCGCAATATTGCATCGCCCAGGACGCACAGGCGATGTCGGTGCCATCAGCTTTGTCGATGCAGGAAGCAGGCGCGCTGCCGGAAACGCTGATGACGGTCTGGCACAACGTGTTCGAGCGCGGCGGATTGAAGGCGGGTGAGACGCTGCTGATCCATGGCGGCTCCTCCGGCATCGGCACGATGGCGATCCAGCTTGCAAAAGCGTTCGGTGCGAAGGTGATCGTCACAGTCGGCGGCGCCGACAAGGCGGAAGCCTGCCTCAAGTTAGGGGCCGACCGTGCCATCAACTACAAGACGGAAGACTTCGTCGCCGTGGTCAAGGCGGAGACCAACAATGCCGGCGCCAATTTGATCCTCGACATGGTCGCCGGCGATTATGTCGACCGCAATTATGATGCCGCCGCGGTCGACGGCCGCATCGTCCAGATCGCGACCCTCAACGGCCCGAAAGTTAACGTCAACATCGCCAAGGTGATGGTGAAGCGCCTGACCCATACCGGCTCGACCCTGCGTCCCCGTAGTAATGCGGATAAGGCGGCGATGGTGGCCGCGATCGAGGCCAAGGTGATGCCGCTTTTGCGCGAGGGCCGCGTCAAGCCGCTGATGGACAGCACTTTCCCGCTGGAAAAGGCGGCGGATGCCCACCGGCGCATGGAAACGTCAGCACATATTGGCAAAATTGTGTTGGCCGTGTAGCGCGCAGCTTCCCAAGGCGACCGGAAACCCTTTGATTTTCCTCGCTTTCGTGGCATCTATCCCTGACAGCCGAAGCACCCCGCCTGATCGGGAAACGGCTGACCTTAAGGGCTTAAATTTAAGCGCTTGCATCTCGAGTTTGCGTCGAACGCGGAGAACTGACCTTGCGTCTGATCAGGTGCCTCGCGCCCATAGCGCTGGGCTTCATGATTCTTGTCGCCGCGTCGCCTGTACGCGCGCTTGACGCTGTCAGCGTGCGTAGCGATGCGCCCGCGATCGACCTCACCGCCGTCCTCGAGCACCAGCGCAGCGACACCGACCGCATCCAGGTATCCACCGCGCCCGGCACCGACGGCATCGTCCGCCGCATCGAGGTGCGCGCCCGCGAAGGCGGCCAGAACTGGGTGGTGTTCGCGCTCGCCAACAACACCGACGACCAGCTCGACCGCCTGATCGTCGCACCGCATTACCGCATCGTCTCCTCAGGCCTGCTGTGGCCCGACCTCGGCCTGTCGCGCATCGCGACCATCACGCCGTCGACCGGCGATCGCCCCGAGCGGCAGGAGAGCCCGACCGCCGACGTCTTCCGCATCACGCTCGACCCCGGCGCCGTCATCACCTTCGTCGCGGAACTGCGCACCGACAAGCTGCCGCAGCTCTATCTGTGGGAGCCCGAGGCCTACAAGGACAAGGTCAACTCTTTCACGCTCTACCAGGGCATCGTGATCGGCATTTCCGGGCTCCTGGCTCTGGTGCTCACGATCCTTTTCGTGGTGAAGGGCAGCATCATGTTCCCCGCCGCCGCGGCGCTGGCCTGGGCGGTGCTGGTCTATATCGGCGTCGACTTCGGCTTCTGGGGCAAGGTGCTGGACATGTCGAACAACGCCGAGCGCATCTGGCGCGCGGCGGGTGAAGCGATTTTGGCGGCGACGCTGCTCGTGTTCCTGTTCGCCTATCTCAATCTCAGCCGCTGGCATGTGCGCTATTCGCACATCACGGTCGGCTGGCTCGCCTTCCTGGGCTCGCTGGTCGCGCTCGCGCTGTTCGATCCCGCGGTCGCCTCCGGTATCGCGCGCATGTCGCTGGTGCTGATCGCCTTCGCCGGCTTTGCGCTGATCGTCTATCTCTCCACCCACGGGTTTGACCGCGCGGTGCTGCTGATCCCGACCTGGTTCCTTCTCGTGGTCTGGGTGGTCGCGGCCGGCATGACAGTCGCGGGCTCCGTCACCAACGACATCGTCGGCCCAGCGCTCCTCGGCGGCCTCGTGCTGATCGTGATGCTGATCGGCTTCACGGTGATGCAGCATGCGTTTGCCGGCGGCGGTGCCACGACAGGCGTCGTTTCCGATATCGAGCGCCGCGCGCTGGCGCTCGCCGGCTCCGGCGATCTGATCTGGGACTGGGACGTTTCCGCCGACAAGGTTTTTACCAGCCCGGAAACCGAGGCGCTGCTCGGTCTGAAGCGCGGCACGCTGGAAGGCCCGGCCGCGACCTGGCTCGAAGTGCTGCACCCGCTCGACCAGGACCGCTTCCGCGCAGCCCTCGACAGCGTGCTCGACCAGCGCCGCGGCCGCCTCGTGCAGGATTTCCGCCTGCGCACGCCGGACGGCCATTTCATGTGGTTCGCGTTGAAGGCGCGGCCCGTGGTCGGTTCCGACGGCGAAGTCTCGCGCGTGGTCGGCACGCTCACCGACGTCACGGAGCTGCGCAACGCGGAAGAGCGCCTGCTGCACGATTCCGTGCATGACAACCTGACAGGCCTGCCCAACCGCAAGCTGTTCATGGACCGCCTCAACGCGGTCGCGAATTTCGCAAAAACCATGCCGACGCTGCGGCCGACGCTGATGGTGATCGACCTCGACCGCTTCAAGCAGGTGAACGATTCCGTCGGCATCGCGGTCGGCGATTCCATCTTGCTGACGCTAGCTCGCCGCCTCACCCGCATCCTCAAGCCGCAGGACACGCTCGCCCGGCTCGCCGGCGACCAGTTCGGCCTGATCCTGTTGTCGGAGCAGGATCCGGCGCGCATCACCAATTTCGCCGAGACCATCCGCAAAACCATCCGCGCGCCGATCGCCTTCAACGACCGCGAGATCTTCCTCACCGCGTCGATCGGCCTTGCGCTGTCCGATCCGCAGACGCAGCTCACGGACGAGATCATCAAGGACGCCGAGCTTGCGATGTATCATTCCAAGCGCATCGGCGGCGACCGCATCGACGTTTACAAGCCCGCGATGCGCGCCCGCAAGACCGATCGCCTGACGCTCGAGAGCGAGCTGCGCCGGGCCATCGAGCGGCAGGAGCTCACGATCCTCTACCAGCCGATCGTTCGCCTGGAAGATCGCTCGATCGCCGGCTTCGAGGCGCTGGCGCGCTGGGATCATCCGAAGCTCGGGCGCATGGCGCCGTCGGAATTCATTACGATTGCCGAAGAAACTGGCCTCATCGTCGACCTCGGCATGTTCGTGCTCGACCAGACCGCAAAACAGCTCTCGATCTGGCAGCGCGCGATGCGCTCGCGCGAGCCGATCTTCGCCTCCGTCAACGTCTCGTCGCGCCAATTGCTGCGCCACGACCTCATCCACGACATTCGCACCGTGCTGTCGCGCTCCTCGGTGGCGCGCGGCACGCTGAAGCTGGAACTGACGGAATCGCTGGTCATGGAGAACCCGGAGCACGCGGCGCAGATGCTGACGCGGATCCGCGAGCTCGGCACCGGCCTGTCGCTGGACGATTTCGGCACCGGCCATTCCTCGCTCGCCTATCTCCAGCGCTTCCCGTTCGACACTATCAAGATCGACCAGTCCTTCGTGCGCACCACCAGCCGCGGCACGCGCCCGGTGATCCTGAAATCGATCATCGCGCTGGCGCACGACCTCGGCATGGACGTGGTCGCGGAAGGCGCCGAGACCGATTCCGACGCGGTCGAGCTCTACCAGCTTGGCGCCGAATACGCGCAAGGGTTTGCCTTCGGCGAACCGATGGACGCGGACGCCGCAATGCGGCTGCTCACCGAAGTGCGGCTGGAAGCGGCGAGCTAATCCGCGCACGCCCTTCCCTTCTCCCCTTGCGGGAGAAGGTGGCGCGAAGCGCCGGATGAGGGGTCCGTCTCCGCGATCTCAAATGCGCAGGATGACTCGCTGACAGAGACCCCTCACCCGTCTCGCCGCTACGCGGCGAGCCACCCTCTCCCACAAGGGGAGAGGGGAAGAAGGGTCCTAACCGGCTACATGGGTAACAGAATAGACCGACGACATGGGTAACAGGTCAACTGTCGGCAAGGAGGACTTTGCCGATGGGTTGGAAGGAGACCTGTGCCGTGGACGAGCGGATGCGCTTTATGGTGGCGGTTGAGAAGGGCGAG
>NZ_JAFCJM010000123.1 GCF_018130955.1 Bradyrhizobium liaoningense | reverse complement strand
CAACGCAGAGGAAGGAACCGTGAACGATTGTTACCAATCCATCCGGTCCGTTTTGTTACCAATCAATCCGCTGGACATGCGCAAGCAAATCGGGTGAGGGGCCGCGTGAGACCGTAACCCCTCACCCGGCGCTCCGCGCCGACCTCTCCCAAGGGAGAGGTGAATTCCCGATGCCGCGCCAACTCAACCTAAACTCATCATGTTTTAGCTTGCAGCAAGCGCCAGGGCTTGGATCAAGCGGCTTGGATCAAGCGGCTTACGCCAAGCGGCTGCTGACGCAGCCTCGCGCAGGATGACGAGGATTTGGCGATCGTCGCCGCAGCCCCATCACCCTGTGCGGTGCGACGCCGTCAGATGATGAAGTCCGTTGCCTGAAGGGCAGCCGTGTGCACTCCGTCCAAGGTGATCGTATCGTTGGCGGTCAGGTGGATCACGGCATCGCCGGCGCTATTGTCGCTGATGAGGTTGGAGAGGGCAGCCCAATCGGTAAAGCCGTAGCCATGCAGGTTGATCAGGTCGTGTTCCGGCGCTGTGCTGCCGACGGCCGTGTTGCCTTGATTGAAGTCGTTGATGATGTCCTGGCCCGAGCCGGTGCTGAAGACAAAGGTGTCGTTGTTCGGACCGCCCCACAGGAGATCGTTGCCGCCGCCACCGTTGAGGGTATCGGTGCCTCCGGTGATCGAGCCCGGGGTTGACGGAGCGTAGCTCCGCGCATCGCCCCACAGGAGATCGGGGGTCGATGCTCCCATGAGAATATCGTTCCCGCCGTGAGCATTGCCCGACATGGTTGGGGCGTCCCCCGTCAAGCTGACGTGTGCGGCCGCCGGCTCGCCATTGATGATGGCCGTGAGGATATCGTCGCCGCCTTTGGCATTGTCGGTCATGGAAATTCCAGCGTCTCCCGACAGGCTTCCGCCTCCGACTTGAACGTCGGAGGTTGCGGTAAAGGTGAGAGTGTCATTGCCGCCAACGGCGTTGCCGGTCATGGAATCATGGGCGTCACCGCTGAGGCTGTCTCCGCCCTCCAGTCCGTTGTCTGTGGCGCTGAGCGTGTCGTTCCCGCCATGTGCGTGGTCGGTCATGGAACCGCCAGCATCGCCGCTGAGGGAGCCAAATGATCTCCACCCGGTCGACGCCGTAAGGCTGTCGTTGCCGCCTTTGGCATAACCGGACATGTCGCCCACGACGTCGCCGTAGAGCGAAATATCGGTGAACAGCGTGTTGTGACCATCGGCAGAGAGCGTGTCATTGCCGCCCTCGGCATTGTCGGACATGGATTGGGCATCTCCGACGAGAACGGCGCCATCCCAGCCGCCATCTATGTTCACCACGAGCGTATCGTTCCCTCCGTGAGAATCGCCATGCATGGCCACCAAATCTTCGCCGGCGAGCGTTACATGCGAGTTGAGGTCCGAGATGGTTGCCGTGAGCGCATCGTTTCCGCCCCAGTCATCGGTTGCGAAACCCGGATCGCCGAGCACCGTCTTGGATTGGCCGAAGTCCGGCAGGGTGACCGTGATCGTGTCGTTTGGCAGCTTGTGCATGTCACTTCACTCCGATTTCATTTCAGTCGCGGGGCCTGAAATGCAGCGGAGTCTTTGCAAGACGCGCTGTTGGCCGCGCTTGACCTTGAATCTACTCGGGGTTGATGGCGGAGGTTTGCTGCGGACTTGGTTTGATTGCGACGAGGGAACAGCGCGGCGATGATTCATTCGCCGTCGAAGCTGTAACGGGAACAGGGCTGTGCGCGGAGAGAAACTTTTCGTCTGGCGCTAAATCTTCGTCAGCCCACACGTCGCCGCGAGCCGCACGAGCTGCGCGTCCGTGCGCGCGCCGGTTTTGGTCTTGATCAGATAGTGATAGTTCTGCACCGTCTTCACACTCAGATTGAGGTGTGAGGCGATCTGTTCCGTCGTCGCGCCTGATGCGAACTGGCGCAGGATCTCGATCTCGCGCTCGCCGAGTTGATCGAGCACTGATCCCGTCGGCGACAGGCTTTCCTCGGCGAGCACATGGGCGATGTCGTCGCTCATCGCGCGTTCGCCGCGCGCGACGCTGCGGATTGCCCTGACGACGGCGGAGGGTTCGCTGCTCTTGGTGACAAAGCCGTTGGCGCCCGCATTGAACGCGGATTTCACCAGCACGGCCTCGTTGTGCATGGTGAAGACGAGGACGCGGGCGCGGGGATTGCGTGCGCGGATGTTGCGGATCGCCTCCAGCCCGCTGGCGCCGGGCATTGAAATGTCCATCACGACCACATCAGGATCGTGCGCCTTGAAGGCGGCGTAGGCGTCGGCCGCGTTGTCGGCTTCCGCCACCACGTGCAAATCGCCCTGGCTCTCCAGCACGCGGCGGTAGCCCTGCCGCACGATCGGGTGATCGTCGACCAGCAGCACCGAGATGCCCTTTGCGTCGAGCTCGGTCATGTCCGGCGCGGCCTCATGCGGCGAGCGGGATCGTGGCGGCGACGCTAAGGCCACGGCGGGCGGGCGCGATCGACAGCGAGCCGCCAGCCGCAGAGACCCGTTCGCGGATGCCGGTCAGGCCATGGCCCGCCGACTGCACGACGCGCTCCGCATCGCCGCCGCCGTCGTCCTCGACGCGGATCAAGAGCGCGTTCTCCTCGCCCGTACGGCGCTCGATGCGCAGGTTGATCTCGCGTGCCGCGCCGTGGCGCAGCGCGTTGGTCAGGCATTCCTGCGCGACCCGATAGGCGGTGGTGGCGGCAGTGCCGCGCACGCCGGCAATGTCGCCCCTGAGGTCGAGCTGGATCACCGGCTGCGTCGCGCTCTGCGACCGCCAGCTATCGACGAGATTGACGAGGCTCGCCTCCAGCCCGAGTTCCTCGGGAAGCGGATGGCGCAAACGGTTCAACGTCCCACGCAGGCAGGCCATGATGTGATGGGTCGCCTGCGAGATCATCTTTGCGTCCTGCGTGATCGCATGCCCGCTCTTGTCCTTCGCGCTCGCCGTCTCGATGGTGTTGGCGAAGGCGAGGATGGCCGAGAGGTTTTGGCCGAACTCGTCGTGCAGCTCGCGGGCGAGCGCGCGCCGCTCGTCCTCGCGGATCTCGAGCAGGCGCCGCGTCAGCGCCGCGCGCTGGGCGGTTGCTTCCTCGAGCCGGTCGCCGAGCTCGCCGACGGCCTGGCCGATCATCGCGAGCTCCATGGAGCGGAAGCGCGGCAGTGGCGTGCGGTACTGGCCGCGCGCCATGCGTTGCAGGGCTGTCACGATCGAACGCGCCGGCGCAAGCGTATGCGCGATCGCCAGCGAGGCGAGCAGCGCGATCGCCAGCGACATCAAGAGTGCGACGTCGAGCACATTGAGGGTGTATTCCCAGGCGAGCGAGATCGCGGCCGCCGGATCGGGCGTCGCGATCACGGTGCCGGCGGCGGCTGCCCGGTCGCTGACGGGACGGACCACCTCGGCGTGGCTGCCGAGGAACGACGGCACGATGGCCGCGAACCAGCGCGGCGCGGCCTGGCCGATCCCCTGGCTCTGGCCGCAAAGCGGCTTCTCGAAGGCGGTCGCGGGCGCGAACTGCACGCAGACGCCCGGCGAGATCAGCTTCATGGTCTCGAGCGTGCGCCAATCGGGAACCGGCAGCAGATGTTCGCGCGCTCTGTTGCTGCGCAGCAAAAGCTCGCGCCAATAGAGGGCTTCGAGGGCCTTTGCCACCCGCTGGGCGGAGGCAGCGGTGGCGCGATCGACGCTGCGATGGGCGTCCACGCTGGCCCACACCGTGGCGGCTCCCAGGCAAAGCGCGACGATGACGAGCAGACGGCCGACAAGCTGAAGCACGAGGCGCATGCGATCACCCCCGAGAAGTGGCAGCTCAGAGTAACAACGGCACCATGCGTTGCCAATCACAAGGGAACACCGGGCGCATATTCGGGCAAATTTCCCGAAGCACTTTGGGCATGACTCTTTGGACCGAAGCGTGCAGCTTTGCTCTAATTGGGACAGGCCAAGAGCGTTTTCCCGCGAAGTGGGTACCGGTTCGCGTAAGAAAACGCGTCAACACAAGAATCTAGAGCTTCCGTTCCGATTCCATCGGAACGGAAACTCTAGGGACCGGGAGCCGACGCAGCATGAGCACCATGACCATTGGACGGATGGCAACGCCCGGAGACGATGCGTCCGAGCGAAGCGCGCTGCTGCTCTGGATGATCTTTACAGGGCTGTCGATTTTCGCGGTCGTGCTGCTCTGGCGCTACGGACTGATCCGTCTGATGGTGGCCTCCGACAGGACCTACATATCGAGCCTGATCGCGGTCCTCTACATCGTCACCTGCGGCCACTGCTTCTGGCGCACCCGCGCGATCGCCCGCGAAGGGGCGGCGGCCCGGCGCTGCCGCGCGGTGCTGGCCTCGGCCGACGGCGCGAAGGCGTTGGACGCGGGCGCAACGTCATTGCCGGCAGGGCTGGTCAGGGATCATATCGCGAGCCTGGCGACGAAGGCGGCCGCGCAAGACTATCGCCCGGTGGACCAGACGCTTCTGCTCAGGACGCTGGCGGACCGCCTGCGCGGCTCCAACGGCTTTGGCGCATTCGTCTCCGACACGCTGATGAAGCTCGGCCTGCTCGGCACCATCATCGGATTCATCATCATGCTGGCGCCGATCGCAACGCTGGACGCCGCCGACAAGGCCGCGATGAAGACCTCGATGGGGCTGATGAGCGACGGCATGGCGGTCGCGATGTACACGACGCTTGCGGGTCTCGTCGGCTCGATCCTGGTCCGCATCCAGTACTACATGCTGGATGCGTCGACCCAGCGGGTGTTCTCCGACGCCGTCATGATGACCGAGACCTATGTGACGCCGGCGCTCGAACGCAAGGGTGCGGGCAAGGATCTGGGCAAGGGTCTTGGCAAGGGTCTGGAAACGCGGTCATGATGGACGATTTCGGTCTCTATCCGCGCGAGGAAGCTTTCGATCCCCTCGGTGTCATGCTGTTCAAGGCGCTCCAGGTGATCGCCTTCCTGTTCTTTCTCGCGCTGCTTGCGGTCTCGCCGGACGCCAAGGACGGCAAGATCGACTCCAAGGCCGAGTTCATGATCACCATGGACTGGCCGGACAATCATCCTGACGATCTCGACCTGTTCGTGCAGGATCCCGCCGGCAACATCGCCTGGTATCGGCACCGCGAGGCCGGCTTCCTGACGCTCGACCGCGACGACCGCGGCGGCGCCAACGACTTCATCGTTGTCAATGGCAAGAAGATCGCCTCGCCCATCCGCGAGGAGATCGTCACGGTGCGCGGCATTCTCGCCGGCGAATACACCGTCAACGTCTCGCATTTCGCGGCGACGACCGGCGAGCCGGTCACCGCCAATGTGAAGGTGCAGAAGCTCAACCCGGTCGCGCAGGTGATCTTCGACAACAAGTTCACGCTGGACCACACCGGTGACGAGAAGACCGCGGTGCGGTTCCGGCTCGATGCCGAAGGCAAGGTCGTCAATGTCGACCAGCGGCCGAAATCGCTGCTGGAGACGTTTCGCAGCAGCTGGCGCAACGGCGGCGATCTCGACCCGAAAACGGGGGTGAGGGTGCGCCGTGAGTGAGCTGCAATATGTCATCCTCGGGATTTCCGTCGCCTATGCGATCATCGGCGCGCTGCTGCTGCTGGTGCTGGTCTATGCGCGCCTGCATTGGTCGCTGAAGGCCGTCGCCGTCGTCGTGACCAGCGCATTCTACGTCATCAGCTTCACCGAGATGCGCGGGCTGTTGGGCTGGGCGACGACCGCGCGGCTGCCGACGTCCTTCAAGCTCCTGCATGCGCGCATCGTCGAGCCGCATACGCTGGAAGGCGAGCCCGGCGCGATCTATCTGTGGGTCGAGGAGCTCGACGAGGATAACCGGCCGAGCGCGGTTCCCAGGGCCTACCGCGTGCCCTACAGCGACGCGCTCGCCGAGAAGACCCATGCCGCCGAGAACGAGATCAAGGCCGGCCACCCGCAGGGCGGCCGCGCCGCGGATTTCGGCGGCGGCGACGGCAGCATCATCGACATGGTCCGCGAATATGTGACGCCAAAGATCATTCTGGAGACCACGGGCGGGGATTCCTCGACCGGCGAGTTCAAGATGCCCACTGACACCCAGCTAGGGGCCGTGTTCACGCCGCTACCGCCGCCCCGCATGCCGCCCAAGGACGAGCAATAGGACGTGATGGTGCTTGGTTGAAAGCGGTTCTCCGCGGGCTCGGACACCTCTCCCCGACGGGGAGAGGTCGATTTGCATGTTCAGCCCGGATAGATTGGTAACAAAGTAGACCTGATGGATTGGTAACAGTTCTCTGTCGGCTGGGAGGACCAGT
>NZ_JAFCJM010000122.1 GCF_018130955.1 Bradyrhizobium liaoningense | reverse complement strand
ACCCGGGAGTCGTCTTCAGAATCCGTCTTGCCTTACAATGCAATAGCTAGCGAAAACCCATATGCGATTCCCCTGCCTGGAGGGGGAGGGTCGATCGCGCGCAGCGCGAGCGGGGTGGGGTGATCTCTCAACTCGGGCAGTGTTCGAGATGGAGAGACCGTCACCCCACCCCGTCTCACATTTTCGCTGCGCTCAATGTGAGCCGACCCTCCCCCTCCAGGGGAGGGTAAGAAGGCGCCCTACACCTTCCACACACCCACCGGCATCTTGATTGCAACGTTCAGCCGGTTCCAGACGTTGATCGCGGCGATCGCCAGCAGCAGGGTTGCGAGCTCGGCTTCGTCAAAATGCTTGTCGGCCTGGTTCCAGATATCGTCGGGCACGGGGTCGGCGCGATCGGAGAGCCTTGTCAGCGCTTCCGTGAGCGCCAGCGCGGCGCGCTCGGCTTCGGTGAAATAAGGCGTGTCGCGCCAGGCCGAGACAGCAAAAATGCGCTCGTCGGTCTCCCCTAGCTTGCGGGCGATCTTTGGATGCATATCGACACAGACGCTGCAGCCGTTGATCTGGCTTGCGCGCAGATGCACGAGTTCCAGAAGCTTCTCCGGCAACCCCTGCTTGGTCAAATTGCCCAGGGATTGCAGGACATTCATGGCGTCCGGCAAAACCATGACCGGGTGATTCATGCGAGCGTGCATCATGTCGTGTCTCCATCTGTGGCGCCGGCAGGCCTGCCGGCTGATTTTCGACGGTTCCGGCGCCATTGCTGTCACATCGGCCGGATTCGCTTCGTCATAGGCATGACGGACGACAGACAGGGAACGTGACCGATGACCCAAAATAATTTCGACGGCGATTTTCTGGCCCGGCAATTCGAGGCCAACCGGGATCATCTGCGCGGTGTCGCCTACCGGATGCTGGGCTCCCGCGGCGAGGTCGACGATGCCGTGCAGGAGACCTGGCTCAGGGTCAGCCGCTACGACACCAGCGACATCGCGAACTTGCGAGGCTGGCTGACCACCGTGGTCGCGCGCATCTGCCTCGACATGTTGCGCGCGCGCAAATCGCGCCGCGAGGATCGGCTTGGTCCGCACGTGCCGGAGCCGGTCGATGACGCGCGCGAGCGCGAAGCCGAGATGGCCGATTCCGTCGGCACAGCACTGCTGGTGGTGCTGGAGACGCTACAACCAGCCGAACGCCTCGCCTTCGTGCTGCACGACATGTTCGCCGTCCCCTACGAGGAGATCGCGCCGATCGTCGGCCGCTCGGTGGAGGCCTCCCGGCAGCTTGCCAGCCGGGCCCGGCGCCGCGTGCAGGGCGCACCTCAGCCGCAAGCGGACTTCAGCCGCGAGCGAAGAATCGTCGACGCATTTCTCGCCGCCTCGCGCGAGGGCGATTTCGAGGGCCTGCTCGCGGTGCTCGACCCTGATGTCATCATGCGGGCCGATCAGGCCGCGGTGCGGCTCGGCACGCTCGCCGAAATCAGAGGTGCCGACGCGGTCGCAAACGCCTTCAAGGGACGTGCGCAGGCCGCACGGCCGGCGCTGGTCGACGGCGAGCTCGGCGTCGCCGTCATCTTCGGCGGACGCCTGCGCATCGCGCTGCGCCTCACCTTCAAGGGCGACCGGATCGCCGAGGTCGAAGCGGTGGCCGACGCGGAGCGGCTCGGCACGCTCGACGTGGACGTGCTCGAACAGGAGAAGGGGAAGTAGGGTGTCCTTCGCCTCGCCCCGCAAGCGGAAGGAGATCGGCGGCGAGAAATTAAAGCAATTTCATTGGCTTATAGAGCAAGCTCATCGCGCTTGACGCCTCTCGCACTCGAGAGTAGCTTCGAATACGGAATTCCGTATTCCGAAAGGGCCGCCGGCGTGATCCCTCTCGACCCGCTCCCCAATCTGATCGACCAGGTCTATGCGCGGATCCTGGAGGCGATCACCGACCGCACGCTGCAGCCTGGACAGCGCATCCGGCAGAACGAGCTCGCCGACAGGCTCGGCGTGTCGCGCCAGCCGGTGTCGCACGCATTGCATCTGTTGCACCGGCAGGGGCTCGTCGCCGAGAGCGGCAAGCGCGGCTTTGAAGTCACCCAGCTCGATCCCGCGCGCATCCGCCAGCTCTACGATGTGCGCGGTGCGATCGACGCGCTGGCGGCGCGGCTCGCCGCCGAACGCGCCAAGAGCGATGCCGCGGGCCGCGCGCGGCTGGAAGCGGCGCTGCGCGCCGGCCACCGCATCACCCGCAAGACGCCGCTCAACGAGCTGATCGCGCTCGACGTCGACTTTCACCGCGCGATCTATCAGCTCGCCGGCAACCCCGTCATCGAAGCGACTATCGCGCCGCAATGGCCGCATATGCGCCGCTCGATGGCGACGGTGCTGTCCGAGCTCGACTATCGCGAGAGCGCGTGGGCGGAGCACGCAACGATCGCGGGACACATTCTCGCGGGCGAGACGAGCGCTGCCGAACGCGCTGCGCTTGCGCATGCGCAGAACGCCGGACGAATGACCGAGGAGCGATTGAGGGCGACGGAGGAAGCGGCGGCGTAGCAACTACGCTCCGTCATGCCCGGGCTTGTCCCGGGCATCCACGTTCTTTCCTGAACGTGGGCAAGACGTGGATGGCCGGGTCAAGCCCGGCCATGACGACAGAGAAAATAACAAAACAAGGAGGATGCGACATGAAACTGACCCAGGAGCAATTGGAGTTCTTCCAACGCGAGGGCTGGCTGTTCCTGCCCGAGCTGTTTGCCCAAGAGGAGGTCGATTTCCTCGCGCGCGAAGCGGTCGCCATCTACGACGCGAACCGCCCCGAGGTCTGGCGCGAGAAGAGCGGCGCACCGCGCACAGCCTTTGCCGCGCATCTCTACAACGAGGCTTTTGGCGTGCTCGGCGCGCATCCGCGCATGATCGAGCCGGTCGAGCAGGTCTTTGGCGAGCCGGTCTACATGCACCAGTTCAAGATCAACGCGAAATCGGCCTTCACTGGCGACGTCTGGCAGTGGCACCAGGACTACGGCACCTGGAAGCGCGACGATGGCATGCCGGAGCCGCGCGCGATGAACATCGCGATCTTCCTCGACGAGGTGATGCCGATCAACGGCCCGCTGATGCTGGTACCGCGCAGCCAGAATGCCGGCGACCTTCAGGCCTCGCACGACCTCTCGACGACATCGTATCCGCTGTGGACGCTCGACGAGGAGACCGTGACGCGGCTGGTCAAGCAGGGCGGCATCGTGGCGCCGACCGGAAAACCCGGCGGCATGCTGATGTTCCACGGCAATCTCGTGCATGGCTCGAGCGGCAACATCACCCCCTACCCGCGCAAGATCGTGTACCTGACGCTGAACGCGGTCTCCAACTACATCCGCACACCGACGCGGGCGGACTACATTGCCCACCGCGATTTCGCGCCGATCAAGACGGTCGACGACGACGCGCTACTGCGCCTCGCACGTGCGCCGCGGCAGGCGGCGGAGTAGGACGACCCTGCGTCCACGGGCGTCATGCCCGGGCTTGTCCCGGGCATCCACGCCTTGACACGATCACGGCGGCAAGACGTGGATGGCCGGGTCAAGCCCGGCCATGACGACCGGAGAGTTCGCACACGTCTCTTCGAAATCAAGAATCCTTGGATCCTTCTCATGAACCTCTTCTCCCTCCTCCAAGCCCGCCGCAGCGCCGGAAAACCCGTGCGCGTGGCGCTGATCGGCGCCGGGAAATTCGGCTCGATGTTCCTGTCGCAGGTGCCGCATGTGCCGGGGCTGGAGGTGTCGATCATCATCGACATCGACCGCGACCGCGCGCGCGAGGCCTGCCGTACCGTCGGCTGGGACGCCGACCGCATCGCCGCCACCGTCTTCACCGACGACGGCGTGCGCGCCATTGCGGGCGGCGCGATGGATGTTGTGGTGGAGGCGACGGGCAATCCCGCCGTCGGCATCCGCCATGCCCGCGCGGCGATCGCGGCCGGCAAGCACATCGTGATGGTGAATGTCGAGGCCGACGTGCTCGCAGGCCCCCTGCTTGCGGAGGAAGCGCGCAAGGCCGGCGTAGTCTATTCGCTCGCCTATGGCGACCAGCCGGCGCTGACGGCCGAGATGGTCGACTGGGCCCGTGCCACCGGCTTTCGCGTGGTGGCCGCCGGCAAGGGCACGAAATACCTGCCCGCTTATCACGACGTGACGCCCGACGGCGTCTGGCAGCACTATGGGCTGACCGCAGCCGAAGCGCAGTCGGCCGGCATGAATCCGCAGATGTTCAACTCCTTCCTCGACGGCACCAAATCGGCGATCGAGATGGCTGCGATTGCCAACGCCTGCACGCTCGACGTCCCGTCGCAGGGCTTGCTGTTTCCGCCGTGCGGCGTCGACGACCTCCCGCACATCATGCGCCCGCACGACAAGGGCGGGATGCTGGAGCGGTCCGGCGTGGTCGAGGTGGTGTCTTCGCTGGAGCGCGACGGCCGGCCGGTGTTCCGCGACCTGCGCTGGGGCGTCTATGTTGTGCTGGAGGCGCCGAACGACTACGCGGCGGACTGTTTCAAGCAGTACGGGCTGAAGACCGATTCGAGCGGACGGTTTGCCGCGATGTACAAGCCCTATCATCTGATCGGGCTCGAGCTGAACATCTCGGTGCTCTCGGCCGCCTTGCGCGACGAGGCCACCGGTCAGGCCCGGGGCTTTCGCGGCGACGTGGTATCGGTTGCGAAGCGAGACTTGCGCGCCGGCGAGATGCTCGACGGCGAAGGCGGCTACACGGTGTGGGGCAAGCTGGTGCCGGCGGCGGACAGCCTCAAGGCCGGCGCGCTGCCGATCGGGCTTGCGCACCGTCTCAGCCTGAGGCACGACGTCGGCCATGGCGAGATCGTGCGCTGGAGCGACGTCGAATTCGATCCGAACAACGACACCATCAGGACGCGCAAGGCGATGGAAGCAGCGTTCGCAAAATCCTGACATGTGCAAAAGTGCCGGAAAATGGCGCGTGCGACCGCTGCCCATCGGACCGGCAGGGACGGCAGCGTCGGGTTAGACTTTCGTCCAGCGAAAACGGCGGGCCCTTCGCAACTGCGGCGGGAGCTAGGCGCTTGATTATCGGGGGACGCCGGGCCATCCTCCCCCGCGGAACCGCAAAGCTCGGAATTCCAACAACAAGGGCCCACAAGGGCCCACGGGAACGCTCAACAAACAACGTCGATCACTCGGCGAAGACAAGACGACACCAAGATCGTCCCCATTGTCGAGACGTCGGCAATAATGGAGGAGTACGCATGAAGCGTCGTGATTTCCTGAAGGTGACGGGCGCAGGCCTGGCAGCAAGCACGGCCGTGGCCGCACCGGCGATCGCACAGACCAACCCGGAGGTGCGGTGGCGGCTGGCCGCAAGTTGGCCGAAGGCATTGGATACGCTCTATGGCGGCTGCGAATATTTTTGCAAGCGCGTCGCCGAAGTCACCGACAACAAGTTCCAGATCCAGCCGTTCGCAGCCGGCGAAATCGTGCCCGGCCTTCAGGTGCTCGACGCCGTCTCGAACGGCACGGTCGAGATGGGCAACACGGCGCTGTACTACTACTGGGGCAAGAACCCCGCCTTCACCTTCGGGACGTCGCTGCCGTTCGGATTGAACACGCGCGCGCACATATCCTGGCTGCTGTTCGGCGGCGGCACCGAGATGCTCAACGACCTGCTCAAGGAGTACAACACGATCGGTCTTCCGACCGGCTCGACCGGCGCCCAGATGGGCGGCTGGTTCCGGAAAGAGATCAAGTCGATGGAGGATTTCAAGGGTCTGAAATTCCGCGTCGGCGGCTTTGCCGGCACCATCATCGCAAAAGTCGGCGGCGTGCCGCAACAGATCGCGGGCGGCGACATTTATCCGGCGCTGGAAAAGGGCACGATCGACGCCGCGGAATGGGTCGGCCCCTATGACGACGAAAAGCTCGGCTTCGTGAAGGTCGCAAAATACTACTACTATCCCGGCTGGTGGGAGGGCACCGGCCAGGGCCACAACGTGATGAATCTCGACAAGTGGAACGCGCTGCCGAAGCACTACCAGGCCGCGATCGAGACCGCATCGCGCGACACCTTCACCTGGGTCACGGGCAAGTACGACTACGTCAACCCGCCGGCCTTGAAGCGCCTGCTGGTTGCCGGTGCGATCCTGAAACCGTTCCCGCAGGAAGTGCTGGAGGCCTGCTACAACGCGGCCAACGAGATCTACGCCGATCTCTCCAAGAGCAATCCGCACTTCGGCAAGATGTACTCCAGCCTGTCGGCGTTCCGGAACGAATCGCTGGCCTGGATGCAGGTCGCCGAGCTCAGCTACGACAGCTTCATGATGCGGATGCGCACGCGCACCTGAGGCGTCGCGCGGTTCGCGCAAGGCCCTGAAACGACGAAAGCCCCGGAGATGTCTCCGGGGCTTTTTGTGCGAGTGGCGCTGATCTCTGTGCTCCGTCATTGCGATGCGCACGCGTATCACGCTCTCCGCTGTCATCGCCCGGCTCGACCGGGCGCTCCTGGGCGGATTCAACCGGTCGTCGCGACACTCTGCCAAAGGAGGTTGCGATGAAGGGTGGTGATCAGTGTTCGGGTCGG
>NZ_JAFCJM010000121.1 GCF_018130955.1 Bradyrhizobium liaoningense | reverse complement strand
TCGCTACCACCGCCCAACCGGGCAAATCCAACAGCCGGAGCGAACTCAGGATTGGATAAAACTTGGGGGCAAGGTCAATGAGCTCGAGGAATTGCGCACGAAATGCGAGTCTCGCGCGAGGGCGGAAAAAGCCGGGAATGAGAGCGTCAAAGCTACCGGGCGAAGGGCTCGGCGCGCCGCCGAACGGGCGGCAGATTAAGTGGCCGAGAGCACGCCATCCGGTCAGCGCTCGGGCGCCGCCGCCCGTAACATCGAGGCGATACTTCGCATCGAGAAACAGGACGAGCGAGAGCTCCAGATCCACCACCGCGCGCTCCATGCTGTGGGCCGCTTCGTAGGCATCCCCTTTTTCTTTGCCCTCCAATCTCTCGGTGTTGGTCTATGGCTGTGGATCAATACCTGCGCGGCCCTGAGCTGGCGGTTTGACGAATATCCGTTTCCCCTACTGTCAGTCGTGCTGGCGCTAGAGGCCGTGCTTCTGACCTCCTGCGTCCTTATCCGGCAGAATATCTCGGACCAGGCCTTCGAAAGACGCAATCACCTCGAACTGCAGATCAATTTACCGGCTGAGCGGGAGTCAACGATGTCACTTGCGCTGCTACAGCGGATCGCGGCTCACCTGAAATGTCCAGTGGAGAAAGACGCACAGAGCGAGCAACTCGCGGATGAGACCGAAGTCGACCAGATTGCACAGGATTTGAGGGAGCGGGAGGAAAAAGATGAGGCGATGGGGTAAGCGGCAAACATGCCAGGCCGCGAGTTCGCCGAGTGTGGTTACTAGGTGCCTGAAAAGGCAGTGCGCTGGAGAGGCTCCAGGACTTTTGCGTACGTTGCGCGCGAGCAAGTTCTATCAACACGATTCTGATGTCGTCGCGACTGAACCTGGAAGTCGGTCCGGAGGTGAGAAAAACGGTGGTCGATAATCAAGTTTTCTCCGTCGATCCACCCGTGGCTTAGCAGCCCATCAAACGACCCAAGGGGCTTGATTCAGGGCCTGCGCGCTCTCATCACCGATTGCAAGAAAGCCGAGCCGACGGCGGACCCCTGCACCCACGAACGTTTTGGCGAAACGAGCAAGGCCGCAGTAGCCGCTAAGAACTCTCGCCACTTCATTCGATCCTTCGGAGCTTGAAGAGACGGGTGCAGCGTATCACGTCTCGATGGTCACCGCTCGCCCCGGCCAAATGCGGCGCGTGGCGCAGGGCGCGTTGAGTCGTGTTAGTCCCCGCGAGGATGCTTTTGGAAGGTCGGCTCGGGGCCCCTCGAGGATCACGACCGCGCGACTTTAACGTGGAAGCCCCCTCTGTAGCCGGTCCCAACTCGTTAATCGTTCACGCATACCTCACCGCGAGCGTGCGAATCAAATCCGCCACCTTGCCGACCGACGCCGGTGAGAAAAATGAGCCGGCCGGTGGAGTTGCTGAATCGATCGGTCCCCTTGACGATCTTATCCAGTTGGCTGAAGGCCGGCGGCTCGGTGTCGTACATGCCAGCAGTGGTGGTCGTGAATGTTCCCCCTTTTGCCGTGACTAGCACCGTTCCCGCGTAAGATTGCAGTGTCTTGGACAACGAAGGCAGCCCTGCCGTTTCGGCCATTCCGTGCGCCGTGAAAAGCCACGTTGCGCCGCTTAGAGCGGGCTCATTGCTCATGACTGTTCCGACAGTGCAAAGGTCGATCTGACTTGAGCAACCGTCGTTGGTCGGCTGAAGCGCAATTGTCGCCTCAAAGCTTCGGCACTGCACGGGTTGTTGGGCGAAGCCGGCGCTCGTCGAAAGTACAACGATCAGCGTTGAAAGAAAGACGGTTTTCATCATGCCCTCCTTCTCTACTGGAGTGCAGTCTACACCTGACTGGAGGGGTAAACTAGAGCGTGCCAGCGCACTCTCGGTGCGTTGATCGTCGGTGCGGCTGCCATCTGGAAGTGGCAATCACTTCTTCAGGACAAGTCCCATTGCGCGCGCCATTCTCCTCGCGGATCCGGCGTGCCTCCCGAGTGCCGCCGCTATCTCCGACACGACACGACGACGCGCCAACCACGCAAGCCGCTTCCGTTCGGCCTCTGTCCTGGCTTCGACGACCTCATTTCGGGATGATTGAATGAACTGGCGGGGAGGTGATATTGGGAAATTTACGGGTTGCGACGAGCGACTAAAAGACCGGCCGCGCCCACCACAACTAAAATGCCTCCGCCGATAATCAGCCAGTTAGCCAGCTGCAGCCCGGAGAGCGTGTCCAACACGGTCCTCATTTGGTTGGAGCCTTCAGCCCAAGTTCGATAAAGAGACGAATGCGCTTTGCAAGTGGGCGAAGGGCCGCGACTGCGAAGCCGCAAAAAAGCATTAACCAGGTTGCGAGCGCCGCGCACCACAACAGATCTTCCAATAATTTGACCATGATCCCTGCACTCCCAAAATGCACTTTTTGAAATGCAAACAGTTTCCCTCAACGGGGGAACGGCCAAGCCACCTAAAAGTAGCCGCGGACCGTGGTGGTGCTCCGGCAGCCGCCCGCGAAAGTGTGCATTCGTAGCTCGCCGGCTCCTAGGTGGACGGGCTCCTTTTCAGCTAGCTGTCTCGGCAGGAAATGCCGAAGTTGTCGCAAGTGAGCGCGAAGGCTTCTTTCGCCTTACGTTCTCGAAGCAACAGCCCATGTGTACTACAGCCATCACGCTCATTTGCGGTGCGGGATTTGTGCTGCACTAGCGCATTGACCAAGGCCATGCCAATGACGATTGCGGTTTTATGGCCTGCGACCGCGCCAGGTTTTGCGGCGCCTTTGGCATCTGGGCGACATGGGCCGACGGCCGCGGACGCGGCAAAGGTATCTCGGGTATCGCCTTTGGCTCTCCGGGGCTCACCTTTAGCTCTTCAGGCATTACCTGTGGCTCTTCAGGCATTACCTGTGGTGCTGAGGCATTGGCAATAATGTGGGCGAGTTGTTCCTGCTTCGCGTTGAGCTGCTCGGTTAGTGTCTGGTTTTCGCGCGCCATCTGGATCTGCGTCGCTTTGATCTCGTCGAGTGTACCCTGGTTCCGTGCAAATTCCTCCCGGCTCGCCTTGAGTTGGCTCGCGAGATTTTCGTTGTCGCGGACCAAGTGTTCATGACTCACCTTGAGCAGTTCCACCGTTTGCCTCAACGCAGCGAAATCGCGCGCTATCGGTCGGAGCTGTTGCGCAAAATTTGAGGATAGGGAAACAGCAGACAGCGCGACGTCGTTCGGCGCGGCCTGCATCAGAGCTGCCGGGCCCGAGTGGGCCATCACTGCCGAATCAACGGAAGGTGACGATCGCCACGCAGCGGCACCAATAGATGCCGCCAATAGAGGAGCGATGAAAGCCACATAGCGCCAACCGAACATTCGATGACCCGTTGGCCGCGGGGCGCGCGACGTCCGGACCTTGGTCGGCGGGGCCAAAGGACCGACTTTCTCGTCGCGCGCCAAGGTCACCAAGCTAGAGAACTGCTCCGCTAAGCATTTCCTGATCTGCTCTTCCGCGAACTTGTCGTCCAGCGTGGAAGTCATCTGGCGCTCCATATAGATGCAATGGTGCCCCCGGAAAGCCATCAGCGCACCCGCTACGGCGGGTAACTTTCAACGGACGAAGTCAAGCCTTTCGCATGGATGAGCAGGCAATTTTAACGCAGTTGAGAAGGCGAAACTATGTTCACGGCGGAAGGACCCTGGTGAGTGCACGGCAGGCCAATATCGGTAGCCGTCGTGCTTCACTTCGTGAATCCAGTCCGGTCCTGGCGGGACCTGCTTGCCGGCGCTCGCCAGGCAGAGCTCATAGGCCATACGCATTGCCGGAAAATAGGGGCAGGTGCGGCATTTTGCGAATCAGGATCGGGCCCTGCCAGGCACGCGATGCTCGCTTACTCCTCCTGGAGGGCCTTTATCTTTCCGCAGGGCAAGCACCTGTACACGCGGATGACGGGCCTGTTGCCGACCGCCGGCAGCACGCCCAAGAGCGTCATTTGCCGCCCGCACGCCTCGCAGATCGGGAGTTGGGGACCGTCGTTGGAACCCGTTGGCATCGCTCTGAGTTTGCCCGAGTTCCATGCCGGATCTTATCCGGAAAACTACCGAGGCATGCCCCGGCGGTCAGGACAACGACAACGCAGCTGAAAGCTACACTGACCTAGCCTGGTTCGGAAATGGCGAAGTCCTCGACAGCAAGAAAGGGGAGGGTGCTCCTCGTGAGAAGTCGGAGCGATCGGCTCTGGATGTTTCCGGGTGGCCGCAGGCGCGTTGGCGAAAGCGAGCGGAAGTGCCTTCGCCGCGAAATCGGGGAGGAATTGCCGAAGATCAAGCTCGGACCCGTGAAGCTCTGGAAGGAAGTGAAGGCCAAGAACCGTCAGTCTGGGCGCAAGATGAGTGATGCGATCTTCGTGGCTACGAAGGTCTCCGGCCGCTTGAAGATCGGCGACAAGCAGGCGATCGACAAGGCTGCTTGGTGCAAACCCAGGGGCCTCAGGCTAACGCCAACGTCGCGCTATATCCGTGACAAGCTGTTTCCAAAACAGCCTCGGTAAGACCGCCTCAATTGGCGTCCGCTGTCTTCAATAGCCGCACATAGGGGCCGCTCTCGTGCATCTCGAGCCAGCCCTTCTCGATCGCATGCTTGATCCCGGCGCCAAACTCGGCCCCGCTAGCCTTGAGCGTGTAGAGGAACGGCGCGTTGATCTTTTCGATATGGATGCGCCCATCCTGCACCGGCTCGATTCCGGAGGCGAGTTCGACCAGCTTGCGGGCGGCGGCTTCAGGGTTGGCGTAGGAACGTTCGGCGCTGAGCTTCATCGATATCCCATAGCCGGGACCACTGGCTTATTCCAGTTGAAGTCGGCCGCACGTCGACGCAGTGCTTGCCGCAGACGGTGTCAAACGAACTGTGGCTAAGCCTTAATTCGGCGGGCCAGCGATCTGCGCCGACGGCTATGGAATGGCCACAACGGTAGTCCTAGCTCGCGCAGAAGAGCCGAACTAGCGTGAGCGCATTGCGTCGATCGCGTGGGCGATCAAGACCGCTGCGCTGGCAGCGATGAGCACGACAAGCAGCCACGTCACGTTTTCGCCTCCCGTCTGGGAGTTCAACGCGCCGGTCCGTGCACAGTCAAAAACAAGCAGCCGAAACGCGTAATTTCGGCCATCGGCTGAGGATTCAATGCAACTGTTGCGCTCGTTGTCGGACCTATCGGCAGAATGCCACGAAGAGCAAAATCCCAACAACGCACGCCACCAGAGACAGTAGGTAAATACCCACGGCTGAGTACCCCGACTCATTGGGACAAGGGATTTGAAAGAGATTTTAGACTTCCAAGTGTTCGATGCCAATTTTTCCCGATAGGGAAACTGTCGTAGGCCACAGGACGTTGACGTTCCCGGTATTCGAGCGTGCGAGTAACTGGGTATATTTCCTCTCGTTCGCTGGGAATCGTTCGCGACGATGCGGTGAAGACCTGGGCCCCCCGGTTCACGGGCGGGGCCTTCACATTATGCTGAAAATCGGAAATTACGCTTGTGCCGTCGGGCAAATCGGATGTAGATGGGGTGCTGGTTTAACTCACCGAAGGGGAACCAGCCCTCATGTCCGAACAAGTCGAACAGTCCTGTGATCTCGCCAAGATCGCCAAGCTCAACGGCGATTTCAGAAGAAACTATGGAGCACTCCTCGGCGCCTTTCTCTATCTGCGCTCGATCAGCGCCGCGTGCGGGCGCTCTTGGTTTTGGGCTGGTTTGATTTCGATGGCTTGTTCGGCCGCGCTGGCTTGGGTAGGGAAGTACGGCGTGGCATGGTTACACGTCGGATAACTGCACGAGCCAGCGCCTGAGGCGTTTCGTAGCGGCTCATCCGGCGCCGTATGCGGGCTCTCTCCGAGAATTTGACCGTTCGACCGCTCGTCCCGTCTGTTGACAACAATAGGTAATCAAACACGGATCTGCTCTGCTCGGTCAAACGGATGGCAGCGATCCATCCGTCAGGCATCCCTCCGCGTTGGATGATCCAATAGCAAGCATGGTTCGCCTTTGCCCCGGCCCGCCATCGGGCAGTTCGAAAAGAAATGCTCAAGCCTCTCTTCAACTTGCAGTCAGTCGAGCATCGGAAGCGCACCCCAGCCGCCTTGAGCTTCTCGGCGACTTGCGCCGCGAGCTTGGCTTTTTCCTCAGCCTACATTTGCCGGTGATCAAGATATTCAGTGTTCCGATTTGAGGTGTAGCCAATCAACCTGTAGGCATTTCGCAAATTGCCGAAATGTGCCCTGTATGTGGGGTAAGAGGGAAGACCTACGGCTCGATCAATGATCCTTGGACTTAGACGTCCTTCCTCCATCAGCGTCTTACGCAACCGAGACAACATTTCGTCCTCGGTCAAGAGGTCTACTCGACGCTCGCTGATGATCTTGTTTGCCTCAACGAAAGTTTGGCGTTCAATGATAGGTTCGATGCAGCCTTTGGTTCGAACCCACAGTTCTGGTGGGTTGGGTACTAAGCGGCTATTCAGCTTCTTTGAGTGACGATTGTAAACTAGATTCTCAATGTTGTTCTCATTCTTGAGAACCCGAGTGACAGAGTATCGAGTCCAGCGTCTCCTCGCTGAGGTTAGAATGGCCTTGCGGTTTAGCTCGTCGGCAATGACAGTTTCTGACTTCACTTCCAAGAACCGAGTAAACATCCACCTTACTATTGCCACTTCATCCCTGTCGCCAGGTCTTAGCCTTATATGATCGGTGGCGATGAATTTGCGCTCGCCTGGTTTTAAAACGCCCCGAGACTGAGACTTCTAGTCAACCAATTCGCGTTCGATTCCGAAGCCTTTTCGGCCACCGGGCGCATAGCCGTTGCGAACCAACCTGCAAACGCCGGCATGGACTTTGGCCGATAGCTCGCGACTAAACTCGGCTGCCATTACTCTCTTAAGGTTCTTGACGATGCTCGACAGCATGCTGCCATCATTCTCAAACTGCTCGGCGCAGTAGGCGACCTTGATGCCGGCTTGCTTGCAAACGAACTCGTGGTGTGCGCTTTCGTCGATATCCTGGAAGCGGCCCCAGCGGCTTACGTCGTAGACCAGGATATTGCCGAAGTCGGTATCGCCGCTCTGGACGTGCTCGAGCAACCGCTTCAATGTAAGCATCCGCCCAAGGCCGCGGAGCCTCTTCTTTTTGATCGGAGCCGGTGCGGCGAGGACATGGCTCCGGTGCGA